>CAWBSQ010000005.1:0-152476 GCA_963791555.1 uncultured Simkaniaceae bacterium | reverse complement strand
AGCCTCTGGATCGAGTTTGCGTTCAACCGTCCCCATAGCTTCTTGCAGCTCGCCCAAAAATTTTGGCTGTATCGTAATGAGATCGCAGCCCGCTAACTCGAGGATTTCTCCAGAATTGCGGAAACTTGCTCCCATGATTTGCGTTTTATAGCCAAATTTTTTGTAATAATTGTAGATTTCTATGACGGATTTTACGCCAGGATCTTCTTGTGGTGTGAAGTCCCTTCCTTCATTTTTTTTATACCAGTCGAGAATTCGTCCGACAAAAGGAGAGATGAGAGTAGCTTTTACTTGGGCACAGCCTATGGCCTGCGCAAGCGAGAACATCAATGTCATATTGCAGTGGATGCCCTCTTTTTCGAGGACTTCTGCGGCTTTTATCCCTTCCCAAGTCGATGCGAGTTTGATAAGTATGCGCTCGCGAGGGATGCCGGCTTTCTCATAAAGTTCAATGAAGTGTCGAGCTTTAGCAATACTTGCTTCGATGTCAAAGGAAAGGCGAGCATCGACCTCCGTAGAAACTCTTCCTGGAACAATTTTCAGGATTTCAAGGCCGAAATTGACAAAGATATTTTCCATGATCTGATCGAGCTGCACAGCAGACGAAGCTGATTTCCCAGCATGGAGTGCTTTGTCGACGAGATGTTGATATTCTGGTTTTCCGGCAGCAGCAAAAATGAGCGAGGGATTGGTCGTAGCGTCGGTTGGCTTGTATTTCTTGATTTCATCGATCTCACCAGTATCAGAAACAATGACAGTGAATTTTCTTAGCTGTTCTAGCTTATTCATCCCACCCTCAAAAACAAAATTAAATGGTACAACCTCAAGTGTATGCAATAATCCTTTAGAAAGGAAGCACAAATGGGTTTTGCAAATAGGGGGTATGGATGAAGCGGTCATACGAGCTAGCAAAGCCCTTAGGATCGATCTTTTGCCTATAGCCTGGCAGTGTCAAAGTGACGGGTTGGTCGTTTTTAAGGCAATCGGAGATGAATGTTTGCATTTCAATAGGAACGGTGAATTTTTGACCCCCATCATGGCGATAAACAATGGTGGTAAAGACCTCCGAGCCAGCTTCTACTTTTAAAGGAATCTCTTTTGCGTGTTGTTGGCTATTGCCAATGGGCTGTCCGCGAATGATGAGGAATAATTCTATGCTTGTTTGTGTCCGCATAAACTCCAATTCGATGTCATCGGACGGGATCTTGGCGGGAAGGATGAGCTTAGATGAGATAAATTCTTCTTTAGTCGCTTGGTTTCTTTGTACAATCCAAGCTTGTTGCGATCCGCAACCAAATAGGACAGCATTCAGAGCAAAGAGAAGAAATGTTCGAATAGATCTTCTCTTTTTTTCTAGCACACACGTTTTGAGGAGATTAGCGGTGGCCATTATTATTATGAACTAGGATAAGCGCAGTGACAGCAATCGCTACAGCGCCTGCTGCAATGGCAATATTTTGCCAAGTCCGGTTTCTAGCGGCCTGAGAGGATTGGTTCGATGCTTTGCCCACCATAGAAGGAATTTGTTGCGACTGACCGGTGGTCTGATCGGACTGGTCGGTGTTTTCCGCAGCTTTAGTTACTTGGGCAGGTGTTGCTACAGGCGCAGAGGATGGTTCAGCAGGAACGGCGGCTGTTTGGGCTGGGTTCGTGATTTCTACCGCAGTCTCTTGTGAAGTTTCGACAGATGAAGCTGCTGTTCCGGCAGATGTTTCTACAAGACTTGGACTTGGCTCATTCCTTTGGGTGACTTCTGCGGCAGATTCAGGCGATGTGTCATGGACGAGAGCATTTGCTTCAAGGGTCTCAACTGGCTGAGCTGGATCAGCAGCCGGATTTAAAGGAGTTTCAGAAGCAGCCTGAACAGTTTCTATGGATGGTTCCTTAGAGAGGATATCATTAGCTGGTATATTCGATGGAAGTTCCGCTTTGGGTGCTTCATCCGTTGCTGTAACAGGTTGTATCTCGACAGTAGCCGCAGTTCCATAGAGAGATATGGAAGTCATCAATAAAGGAACGATGATCTTTTTCATGGAGAGTTAGAATGTGGTTGTTACGAAGTTGTTACTAATTGTACATGCAAAAAAAAATACTGTCCATACTTCACATCGTCGCTATATCATTCCAAAGCGAGGGATTTCTTTTTTTGGATTGTTTCAGCAATGACAAGAGCTTGCCAATAAGCGCCAAGATCTTTGCAGTCTTGGAGCACTTTCTTTTTGAAGGTTTCTTCTAAGTTCTCTTCAGTAGATTCTTTGAGAGAAAGAGCCTGTAATTCCTGTAGTTGGCGTCTTTTTTCTCCATCTTCTATAGCAGATAGCAGATTGTCCGTGATGCAAAAAGAGCCGAAACATTCTTTAAACGTCTTCATCATTTTTGGAAACTGGCTTTGACTGGAGGCGGCAGTCAAAATATAGGCTTTACTATCGCGCACGAAAATGAGCTGCAGCATTCTCACCGCGCCCCAAGAAGTTTTAGTGTCGAATTGAGAGAGGGCCGCAGGTCCTGCTTTGGTGGGGAATTTACCAAGATAGGTCCAACGATTTTGGCGGCTAGCTGTATGGATGGCTTTTACCGCTTCGAGATACTCATCGAGGGTACAATCGATCTCTTCCTCTGCGAGATTGAGAGATGAACGAAATCCGAAATGCTTGGGCTCTAGAAAGCCGATTTTGACAAGAGGAGCTAAGACATCAGGTGGAGCAGGAACCCAGCCTTCTGGAGGATGGAAGTAACAGACTTCTTGCGCTCCTAAAGAGCAGAAGGAGAAAAACGAAATGGTAAAAGCCAGCTTCAAAACACGCTGAAGCATCTTTTTGGTAAGGGTTAAATAGATTTCCATGAAACACGTCGTAATCTGCCGTAAACTAATGGCAGTGATTATGCGCAGAGGTCGTGCTTGTTTCAATGAGAATCGCAAGAAGTGCAGCCACGAGGCCGATACCAACTCCCCAAGCGAGCATCGAAGTGGCCATCGAAGTAAAAGCGCCATCTTCTGCCCCCTTGCCTCGCCGCCAAAGTCGATCGGTCTCTTTGCCAAGGCGATCGAGATCATCTGCATAAATCGCTTTTGCAGGAGAGAAGATTAACGATGACACTAAAAGTGAGACGAAAAGTTTCTTCATAAACTCCAAACTCTTCATTTCCCGTTATGTCATAGCCGCCGATTTCGTGCAATTTTTTGTTTGAATAAATTTGATTTGCAGAATGAGTTCCAATTGGAAAAGACGCCATTTTGAACAGTAATTTTTTGCGGACTGCAGTTTTTTAGCGGTGCCCATGAATTTTCAGTTGAGATCTTGATTTTATTAAGCTATCCTTCGGTCAACCTAATTATACATTCGTCGCAAAGCATGAAAGCAACAGATACCGGCAAAGATAAAGTCAAAAAAATCTGCGAGGTCTTGCGTAAAGAGACGATCGAGCCTGCGGAACGCGAATCAGCAGAACTTTTGGGGAGGACCCGGCATGAAGCTGAGGCTATGATCCAAAAGGCACGCCAGGAAGCTGAAGAGCTTCGGGCCGAGGCTAGAAAAGACATCGAACGGAAAAAAGCAGTTTTTGAAGCTTCACTAAAGCAGGCATGCCAACAGACTCTCGAGGCGTTGCGTCAAACGATCATCGAAAAGCTCTTCAACCCGGAAATAGGTCGTTTGTTGAGTCAACCATTACAAGAGGCTAAAACCGTCGCGAGGCTTATCGAAGCATTGATCGCCGCTTTGGAAAAAGAGGGTGTTGAAAGCGATTTGACCGCCTATATTGCAGCTTCTGTGCCCCCAAACGAAGTCAATGCGCTGATTGCCCCTAAGATTTTGCAACGCTTAAGAGAAAAAGGCGTGCTCGTCGGAACATTTACTGGCGGCATTCAAATCAAGCTCGATAAGGATAATATCACATTGGATTTATCGGAAGAGGCATTGAAGGAACTCGTAGCTAACTATACCCGAAAAGACTTTCGGACGTTGCTCTTCGGAGAAGGTTTCTAAAGAACGCACCTTCCTGTGTGCGTAAGGTGAGTAAAGAAGGGAACGGATGGCCAAGTATTATTTTTTAGGGGCTTCTTTGCCTCCTTTGAAAATTGGAGTCAAGCCAGAGATTACCTTTGAAGAATTCATCAATCGTTTGCAGATCAATCTAGATAAAAGCGATTGGGAAAAGGTTATAAAATTACGGCAGCTCATCGATCTTCTGAACATCCGGGCCTTGTTCAGTGGCCAAAAGTTGGATCACCGCGGGAATTATTCAGAAAAAGAGCTCGATGAAATGCTTCTGATCAAAGAGGGATTTCCTCAATACGTTTTTGATTTTCTAGGGCAATTTGAAACGAATGCAGCCAAACTCCGCCATTTTTCTGGATTATTAGCCCAGTATTTTCACGAAGAGACGCAGCTTGCTGAAGGATTTCTTAGAAAATACTTTGCCTTTGAAAGGGAGAGCCGCCTGGTACTAGCAGCAATACGAGCCAAAATGCAAGGGCGAGATTTCAATGAGGTGTTGCAGTTCGAGGACTTAAACGATCCGTTTGTAGCTCAGATCTTGGTACAGAAAGATGCCGAGCGTTATGAGCCGCCGGCAGAATATGAGGAACTCAAAGAGCTATTCGTATCCAGTGGAGCTGATCCTTGGGAACTGCATAAGGCATTTACAGAATGGAAGTATGCGCAGATTGAAGAAATGGGTGAGGGTGTCTCCTTTTCGATAGACAGCATTCTTTCGTATATGGTGCGCCTGCTTCTCGTCGAAGATTGGCAAGCCCTCGATGAGCAGCAAGGACGAGAGGCGCTGAAAGCGTGCGCCGATTAAGACTCACAAAAACTCTATTTTATGGATCGGTTCATGCAAAAGAATAAAGCACACGGCAAGGTAGTGAATGCGTTTGGCAACCTTCTGCATGTGGAATTCGAAGGAAACATTCAACAGGGCGAAATTGCAGAAGTACAGGTCGATGGTGTTGCCTTAAAAGCCGAGGTCATCGAGATTTCAGGTAATATCGCTAAAATTCAAGTCTTCGAAGACACAAGAGGTGTCCAACTCGATACACGCGTTGACTTTTGCGGTTATTTGCTAGAAGCAGAACTTGGACCTGGTCTTTTGGCTTCCATCGTCGATGGCCTGCAAAATCCTCTAGAAAAAGTGGCTGATGCCACGGGACTCTTTTTGACACGGGGCGTCTATATGCCGTCGCTCGATCGTGCTAAACATTGGGATTATCATCCATCAAGTGCAGTTGACAGCGTCCTTAGCCGGGGCGACAGTCTTGGCTATGTCATGGAAGGTCGTTTTCATCATAACATCATGATTCCCTTTCGTTTGCTTGGGCAGATCACTCTGACTTGGGTGATCAAGCCGGGGTCTTATACGATCGACACAGTTGTCGCACGAGGAACTGATGAAAAAGGACATGAACATGCCTTTACGATGATGCAGAAATGGCCTGTAAAAACAGCTTTGATGGAGGGACAAAAGATCAGATCGACCACGATGCTGGACACGGGAATGCGCATTATCGACACCCAGCTGCCCATCTTAAAAGGGGGGGCGTTTTGTTCGCCGGGTCCATTTGGAGCTGGAAAGACTGTTCTTCAGCATCACCTTTCTAAATATGCAGATGTCGATATCGTCGTGGTCGTGGCTTGTGGAGAAAGGGCTGGAGAGGTCGTCGAAGTGCTGCGCACATTCCCTCAGCTAATCGATCCGCATACCGGAGAGTCGCTGATGATGAGGACTGTCATCATTTGCAATACTTCGTCCATGCCAGTTGCAGCGCGCGAGGCCTCTATCTATATGGGGGCGACGATCGCTGAATACTACCGTCAGATGGGGCTTGACATTCTTCTCATCGCCGATTCCACATCGCGCTGGGCGCAGGCCATGCGTGAAATGTCTGGCCGATTAGAAGAAATTCCAGGCGACGAGGCCTTTCCTGCCTACCTAGCTTCGCGCATTGCGGCATTTTATGAACGGTCGGGCAATATTTTGCTGAAAGATGGCCGTACTGGATCTTTGACCATCGGGGGCAGTGTTTCTCCTGCTGGTGGAAATTTCGAGGAGCCCGTAACGCAAGCCACTTTATCAGTCGTTGGGGCATTCCTAGGTCTTTCAAGAGCACGTTCGGACGCGCGAAAATATCCTGCGATCGATCCGCTGATCTCTTGGAGCAAGTACATCGATAAAGTCGGCGAGCAGATGAATCACGAACTTGCGGGATGGGCTGATATGGTCCATAATGCGCAGAAGATCCTCAAAGAAGGCGACGATATCGGCAAGCGGATGGAAGTCGTCGGCGAGGAGGGAATTTCCCTAGATGATTTTATCCTTTATCTGAAATCTGAATTATATGAATTCTCTTATCTGCAACAAAATGCTTTTGATAAAGAAGATGCTTATTGTCCTCTAAAGCGCCAAGTGCCGCTCTTTGATCTCATTAATATGGTCTTCAAGGCTGAGTTTGATTTCGCATCGCACGATCAAGCACGCGATTTCTTCAATGAATTGCAGAATGATATCAAGAATATGAACTTCTTACCTTTCGATTCACAACAATATTTGACTGTGTTTAGAAAAACAAAAGAGACAGTCGAGCGAACCCGTCTTAAAGAAGAGCTAGTAAATTCATGAAAAAGGTATACGATAGAATCGTCGACATGCGTGGCAATCTTTTGACCGTATTTGCCAAGGGAGTATGCCTTGGTGAAGTGGCGAGGATTTATAAGCACGATGGAAGATCGACCTACGGCTCGGTATTGCGCATCGAAGGCGAGAAAATCACGCTACAATGTTTTGAGAACACACGTGGGCTGGCGACCAATGACCGCATTGTATTTCTAGGACAGCAGATGCGTGTAAAATGCGGCAAGAATCTCCTTGGACGGCGGCTCAATGGCGCTGCTGAGCCTATCGATCAAGGTCCTGCTATTCTGGGCGAAGAGGTGGCGATTGGGTCTCCTTCTTTCAATCCTGTCCGAAGGATCATTCCAAGGGATCTCGTGCGCACGAATATTCCAATGATCGATGTCTTTAATTGTTTGGTTAAATCGCAAAAGATTCCCATTTTTTCTGTTGCTGGAGAGCCATACAATCAGCTGCTCATGCGCATTGCCAATCAAACCAATGCCGATGTAGTTGTGATCGGCGGCATGGGGCTTCGGTTTGATGACTACCAAGCGTTCATCGATAATGCAGAGCAATCTGGTTCTCTCGATAAGACAGTGATGTTCATCCATCGCGCCACAGATCCGGCTGTAGAGTGCTTGCTAGTTCCAGACATGGCGCTGGCCTGCGCTGAACAGTTTGCCGTTCAAGATCTTAATGTGCTTGTCCTTCTCACCGATATGACAGCATTTGCTGACTCGATCAAAGAGATCGCAATCACCATGGATCAGGTGCCCTCCAATCGGGGATACCCGGGATCGCTTTATTCTGATTTAGCTGCACGTTATGAAAAGGCAGTCGATATCGATGGCAGCGGTTCCATCACGATCATTGCAGTTACGACGATGCCTGGCGGAGATGTAACCCATCCCATTCCCGACAATACGGGGTATATTACCGAAGGACAATTTTACCTTCACGATGGCAGGATCGATCCCTTTGGATCGCTTTCACGCCTGAAGCAACAGGTAATCGGCAAAGTCACTCGTGAAGATCATGGAGATGTCGCTAATGCCCAGATCCGACTCTACGCTGAGTCGAAAAAAGCCCGTGAAAGACAGAGTATGGGTTTTAAACTCTCTCGCTGGGATGAGAAACTGCTCGTGTTTTCAGAACTCTTCGAACGCCGGATGATGAACCTTCAAGTCAATTACACATTGGAAGAAGCACTCGATCTCGGTTGGCAGACATTAGCAGAATGTTTTGCGTCGACTGAAGTGGGTATCAAACGATCGATTTTGGATAAATATTGGCCGAAATCTAAGCATGATTGAATCGGCATCCATCCTTTGACAATAGACTCTAAGAAGGGGTTTAAAAAGCATAAGTGGCTGAACTCAAACTAACCAAGACAGAACTGCGAGTCCAACAGCTCAAATTAGCGCAGCTGCAAAAGTATCTCCCTACTTTACAGCTTAAAAAAGCGCTTTTACAGCTCGAGGTAAATATCATCTCTGAGGAGATCGCCAAGCTTAGAAAAGAACTCGGCTTTGCGCGTGAAAAAGTCGAGAAGTATGCCGCGCTTTTTTCCGATCAGGCAGCGTCTGAGCTTATGGCGGCGGTCTCTATTCAAGCAGTGCAGAAGTCCTATGAGAACATCGCAGGTGTCGAGCTGCCCATTTTTGAAAAGGTGCGGTTTGTCGACCCAGAATATTCTTTTTTCGATACGCCTGTTTGGCTCGATGCTGCGATTAGCGGTGTGCAAGGACTCATCATCGTTCGAGAGCGTCTGGCGTTGAGCAATGAGAAGAAACGAGCCTTAGAAAAAGAGCTGAGAGAAGTCTCTATTCGCGTGAATTTATTTGAGAAAATCATGATACCGCGTGCGCTTGCGAATATCCGCAAGATTAGGATCTTCCTTGGTGACCAGCAATTAACAGCTGTTTGCCAAGCCAAGGTAGCCAAGCGCAAGATTCTACAAAAGAAAGAGGCAAAGTCGTGATCATCGATGTCCAAAAATACCTCTTTATCGGTGTTCGCGAAGACTTGGAAGAGTTTTTTGAGCACGCACAACAAAAAGGGTTCATTGAATTCATTCCTGGTTCGAGAAAAAAAGCGTATCAACCTACACCTGCAATCGAGCGTTTCACGGCAGCCCTCAAAATTTTGCGCAGACTGCCAAGGCTTAAACAGGATGAACGACGCGGAAGCAGGGAGGAGGCTTTAGCGATTGCGGATGAGATCGTCCATCTCAAAGCAAGAGCAGAAAAGCTCCACGAAGAGATCCGCATCATACATGCTGAGATTGTGCGCGTTGCTCCCCTAGGGGATTTTTCGTTAGAGGATCTCGAGTTCCTCAAACAGCATGGAAGGGTGGTTCAATTTTTTTGCATGAAGAGTTCTAAACGTGAGACGTTAGAGGACCTCGATGAATTGATTTACCTCAGTACTGAGTACGATCTCGATTATTACATGAGCATCGCTCCTCGTGCGATTCATCCGGCCCATATGGTCGAGATGAAGGTGGAAATGCCCGCTTCTTTGCTGAAAGAGAAAGCGGCACAGTTGGACGTAGAGCGGCATGAAGTAGAATCCAAGATGAAGAATTGGACCAAGTCCATGGACTTTTTGAATGAGGCCCTGGTCGATGATCTGAATGAATACCATCTTGAAGTTGCGAAAAATGAAGTCAGCTATCCCATAGAAGGTAGTCTTTTTGTCATCGAAGCATGGGTGCCTAAGAATAAACTGCCTCTTTTATTCGGCATGTTGCAAGGAATGGCGGTTCATGCAGAGCCAATCCTCATCGAAGCTGAAGATCGCGTTCCTACCTATATGGAAAATAAAGGTTTGGGCAAAGTCGGTGAAGATCTCGTCCTAATTTACGATACACCGGCAGCCAAGGATAAGGACCCATCGTATTGGGTGCTCTGGTCGTTCTGTCTTTTCTTTGCTATGATCATTGCAGACGCCGGATATGGGTTACTCTTTCTTGCACTGGCACTTTATCTAAAATACAAATTACCTCACCTCAAAGGATATGGGCGTCGATTCCTTAAACTACTCACACTTCTATCCCTATCATGCATTGCGTGGGGAGTTGTTACGACCGCCTATTTCGGAATAAGCATTTTGCCTGAGAACCCTCTTAGTAAGGTGTCGATCGTGAGCTATCTTGCTCAAAAGAAGGTTGATTATCATTTAGTGCAAAACGACGCTGTTTATCAAGAACTGATAAAAGGTTATCCGGAACTAAAAAATGCTAAGACCGGTAAAGAGATGCTAGCCGTGGCAGTCCCTCACGGACAGAAGGGGGTTGCCTATCCTGTTTTAGATGAATTTCGCGGCAGTATTTTGCTCGAACTCTCTTTGCTCATAGGGGTAATCCATATTGGGTGCTCGCTATTGCGCTATGTGGGGAGGCGATGGGCAGGTTTGGGATGGTTCATCTTTATGATTGGCGGCTATCTCTATTTTCCCAGCTATTTGCATACTATCTCACTCGTCAATTACATGGGATGGATCAGTCCTGCCATGGCGACAGCCGTGGGCCTTGAAATGATCTACATTGGGATTGGCTTAGCTGTGGTGCTTGCCCTCATCCAAAAACGCCTTGGCGGTCTTATGGAAGTGATGAACGTCATCACGATTTTTGGCGATGTGCTCTCTTATTTGCGACTCTATGCACTAGCATTGGCCTCGACCATCATGGCTGATACCTTCAACGAGATTGGTATAGCGGTTGGGCTAGCTTTAGGTTGTTTGGTGATTCTAGCTGGGCATATTGTCAACATATCGCTTGCTACGATGGGTGGGGTGATCCACGGACTGCGTCTTAATTTCATCGAATGGTATCACTACTCATTTGATGGTGGAGGGAGATTATTTGCCCCATTGCACAAGATTAAAAGATAATCTCCGAATGAATATTTCGTTGATTATCTCTAAAATAAAATAAGGAGAAAGACTGTATGGATTATAACATGGTTGGTCCAGCCATTGTTTTAGGATTGGGATGTGTAGGAAGTTCCATTGGATGCGGCATTGCAGGGATGGCATCCCATGCAGTGATGAGCCGAGTTGAAGAAAACCATGGTACATTCATAGGGATGTCGTGCGTTGCTGCATCACAGTCAATTTACGCCTTCGTATTGATGCTCCTCATGAAAAACAGCATTGTTGCAGGTACTTTGACAGCTTTGAGCGGGGTAGGGATAGGGATTTTCATCGGTTTAGCGCTTATGATCTCTTCGATCTATCAGGGAAAGTGCGCTGCAACGGGGATTCAAGCGGCTGCAAAGCAACCTGCGATCATCGGTAAATGCTTTGCTGCACTTGGCATTGTAGAGTCTTTTTCGCTCTTTGCCTTCGTCTTTGCATTGCTGCTAATTTCTTGAATTGTAGTGCCAGCCAAGACGAGAAAGGATAAAGCGGGCAACAAGCAGGGGATGAGTAATGAGAAGCTTAAAAAAGACCCAATAGTTCACTCCTTCGATCTCTTTGGAGAGAAGCATGGGGTGCCGCTTTAACGCATCTTCGATCCAAAAGGCATAAGGAGGAGGCATGGCTGGCAATGAATCCAAAGGAAAAAAACGAACAGCGCTCGATTCAGTGCTTGTGGTGGCTTGGCCGGAAACAATTCCACATTCGAAAAAATGGGTTCGCTTTGCCAAACGATTGCGAGGTTCATAAAGGGCAATTTTACGGATGATATCGACCCGAAAACCGCTTTCTTCGAGAAGTTCACGTTGGATAGCGGTTTCAGGAGCTTCTCCAGGATCGATTCCTCCGCCTGGGAGTACCCAGACAGGTACATCCCGCCTTTTGATGAGAAGCACCTCTGTGGAGTCGGCGTTGAAGACGATGCCGGCGACTGAATCTTGCATATGATGATGAGTTTTAAAGACTGCATTGATTGTACGACAAACTCGAGTTTCGGATAAGCGCGAATGAAAAAGACCCTCAGAAGCTGGATGGTAGCAGGTATTATAAAAATTAGTTTTGCTACCTCTCTGATTTTGTCTGGTTGCGGTCGCTATTATGTTGAGGTGCATCAAAGAAAAATTGATAGTTCCGATCTTGCTAGCAGCGGTATTGAAAGCCCCGATCCTAGATTAGAGCATCCTCCTTATGGACAATTGTTGACGATAGAATGGCAATTGCCGCAAAAACTACTTTTAGAAAACCCTCTTGTCTTACTTGATGTCATTTTTTGGGACAATGTAGAAAGGCATTATGCATGGCCAATACAGCGGCGAAAAGGATTTGCTACCCTGCCTATCGTCGATGGTCAATTTGAAAAAACAGGCGGTGTAATTGCTTATAGGGCTAAAGTTCTAACAGAAGAAGGCCAAATATTCCGAGAATGGCGTCATCAACTTTGGGTCAATCTCATCACGATCGACAATGAACCATCGCCGCCGCCTCCTCGATCAAAAGACGGGTCGAGGCCCAATCCAGACATGGATCAGTGATCGAAACCCCATAACGCAAATCTTGTTTATCCTGTTCGATGGATTGTCTGCCTCCTTTGAGAAAACTCTCCAAAAGAACGCCGAAGATTCCTTCCATGCCACGGTTTCGCACCTCGATGATTGAGCGGAAATTTTCGATTTGTTTTTGAGTGCATTTACCTGAATTGCCATGAGCGCAATCGATCATGAGTCGGCCTGGTAGGCCGAACTCTTCTAGATCGCTAAGAGCAGCTTCGATCGAGGCTTCATCGCAATTGGGCTGGTGATGAGAACCTCTTAATATGAGATAGACATCGCGATTGCCTTTGGTGACTTCTTGCGCTAGTCTTCCTTCTTCATCGATTGTCAATCTTCCTATAGGTTCTCTGGCTGTCAAAATGCCATTGATCGCCTGTCCCCAATTCCCATCTAAGCTATTTTTAAAACCACAGGGCATGGATAGGCTGGAAACTAATCCACGATGCAAGGGTGAAGAACTCGTCCTCGCACCAATGATTCCCCAAGTGATGAGATCGGAAAGATAGGGTGCTGCACAAGGATCTAAAAATTCACAAGCCGTAGGCATTTGCAGATCTGCAAAATGCTTGAGCAGGGTTCTCGAAAGATAGAGGCCCTTGTTGATATTTCCAGAGCCATCGAGATCGGGGTCGTGAAGCAGTCCAGTCCAGCCGCGGGAGGTTCTTGGTTTTTCAAAAAATGCTCGCAATACGAGAAAGCAGGTTTCTTGCACTTCTTCTGCTAATTGCTTGAGAGACGTGGCGTATTCGATGGCACTTTTTTCATCATGGATCGAACAAGGTCCTACTAAAATCAGAAGACGCGGATCTCTTCCCTCGGCAATCGCTTTTACACGATGGCGCTGCTCAGCAATAAATGCATGAGGTGCTGGTAATCTTTTTTTTAGAAACGAAGGCGTTAGAATGGGAACTGTCATAGTCATCAAAAGTTGTTCAAACCCGTGATCCTGTGAATCTGTCAAAAACTGAAGCCTCGACAACAGATTCTTTGGCAGGACTATAGTAAAACATAGCCAAAGAATAAAGGATCAAATCATCTACGATCGGCGTATTTTATCTAATCATTTGATTGTAAATAACTTATGAATAGATTGGCGTGGTAATACCACCGAATATGACAAAAAAAAATTCCAAAGCAGCAAATATTGAACGATCCAATGAGTAATTTTTTTTTCAATCGATTGGTTAAATATCGAATTTTAAGTAAATATAATTTTATTTATAACAATTATTGTTTTTAGTAGCCATTATTTTAAATAAATATAATTTTATTTTATAACGAATAATATTTTTTAATAATATGTTATTAAACTCTTTGTTGATCGTTAAGAAACTTTTGTTTATAATATACATATTATATTAAAAAAATGGTTGTAAAAATGCTTACCAGCTTATTAACTAATGTTGCCAATAAGGATTTAATTTCCGATTTTGATTTGCAAAAAGATCAGGACAAGCTTTTACCGGTCGATGACGGCGCATCAGCTTCTGGCCATCAATCTTCAACATCTAGAAATGTTAAGCGGATCAGCAAACGAAATATTTCTTTTAAATCACCTGGTTTACCTTCGAAAAAAACCTTTTTTTCTCGAGTAACAAATATTGAACTCGATGTCGCCAAGTTCACCAACGAACCGCTTGGTCAGCGCGTGCGGAAACTGCTCGATCGCGATATGATCGAGTATTTCAGCAATCCTTGGAGTTACTTAGCGAAAAAGTGTTTTCCTGGCCAAGGGACAAACATTAAGGAAAGAGAAATGAATGAGGCGGCCAAGAAGGTTGTCGCCGAAAAGAATTTCCATGCACTGAATTATAAAGCGCTGGAGCACCCAGAACTGCCCGGTTGGATTATTAAAGGAAACTCATCCCAGGTCAGCCGTATAAAAAACGCGCAGGGCCTGACTGGCAACAATCGTTTTGATCACTTAAATCGAGTCAGAATGGCGCAAATTCTAAGAGAAGCCGCCGAAGAAGAAGGATTGCTCTTTGGATTTCCTGAAACCTATCTCATCGATACCCAAATAGAGTCAGATGATCCTGAAAAACGCTATATTCTTATCCAGGAAAAGATCCCCATCCTCAATAGTCAGGAATTGATCGCTCTCTTTCAAAAAATGCCTTACGAGCAGCAGCAGCGTTATGCTGAGCATATGTGCCGTCTCATTGCCAAGACCGGCTATGCTGACGCGCATCTTGGCAATATGACATTGCACAATGGCAAATTTTACATTTTTGATGAAGAGCCAATGGGGCTTTTGATCGATCAACGCGACACAACTCCAGCTTATAATCGAACCTTAGATGAATGTGCTGCGATCGGCCTACAAAGAGTGATCGACGAAGTTGGTCAGCAACTCCCTATTTTCCGTGTTGCAGCCGAGAATGCATTGATAGAATTACGGGAAAAATGGGTCGATACGCCTACGCACAGGCACATTTTCCATGACTTCATTGCAATCTTGCAGAATGCGCAAGCAACGACGGAAGCGAGGATCCAGCAATTTCGCAAACTCGATCCACTCTTGCAGAAATTTTTAGGTTTGATGGTTGATCAAAGCCTCCAAATGGTTAACGAAAAAGAACGAGAAAAATTAAGCGAGAAACAACGACAAAAGTTGGGCATTGCAAGGATTCTAGAGCAACCAGAGATCTTGACGTTTTTATCGACTCGTTCTGGCATAAATCTCCTTCAACAAATCGATACGCGCTACCAATTTCAAGATGCTATCGAAGCACTTGAGGCTTTGAAAAGCATACTGATGCAAGAGAACCCTTCTCTACGAAAAGCTAGAGAATGTTATGAGAGGTTAAGGAAAAATCCAGTTGGAAAAATCGTTCTCGAAACGAAGATTTTCTCATTAGTTGAATCTATTAAACAAAAAAACCAGGGAATCTCTGATAAGGCACTTTTGAAAGAGCTTTCGGTAGAGCTGCTTCATACAAAGACCCCTGGATCAAGCCAGTGTCTCATCGATGACATGATCGGAATGCTTCGTTTCACAAAGAGAGACTTTAGCTTTGAAATCATGCGGTGGAGATTCACCCGCGCTTATGATCCTCGTTTTGGTGCTCTATCAGATCCAACTCCAGCTCAGCCTGTCCCTAAAGAGGGCGTTTTGGCAGAGCGGTTTCCTCATGATCAAGCAGGAAAAAAACTTGGCATTTTGATGGTTGCTTATGAGTGTGCAAAGTTTGGTCTTAAGTTTGGAGGGCTCAGCGAAGCTGTCTATGGTATGGCCAAGGGTTTTGCCCATGAGGGGCATCGTGTGACGATCCTCACTCCGAAATTTGACAAACTGCCAGATGCGATCAAGCAGCAAATGACAGAAATAGAAACGGTGGAGCATCCCTACTTAAGCAGTACAAAAAAAGATCGCGTACTTGGATTTGAACAAGAAGGACTTTCAATCCGCTATCTTGAAGATACGAGGACGGATGATCAGGCAGTTGATCATTATTCGGTTCCAGATCCTAAGCAAATTTATGTCGATGGAGTGTTGGTCAAGCCAGATGAGCCATGGTATGGCCTCAAAAGACGGATGGCCTATTTTTCAAGCAGCGTAGCAGAATATATTGCCCAGCATAAGGACGATCTCGACGTCACACTTTGCCATGATTGGCATTCGGCCTATGCAGTCAATCGCATTGCTTATCGCTATTTCAATGCATGGAGCCAAGGCAAAATGCCTGCATTTGTCTTTGTCATTCACAATAACAATTATGGCTGCCAAGGCATTTATTCGGGAAAAACCGGTAAACTTTTAGAGATGTTTGGCGATAAAAGGCCGGGGATGAACGTCATGCTCGATGCTATGGAGCTTTCTGATCAAGTAGTTACTGTATCTCCTTCCTTTGCAAGAGAAATCCAACAACCGAATCTAGGTGCTGGGATCGATCCGTGGATGCGGAGGATTGCTCATCAAGATAAGCTCTCAGGAATTCTGAATGGTAGCAATCCCGATATTTGGAACCCAGCTGACAATGAAGTGTTGAAAAACTGGGTCGATCCTGTCACGAAAGAGTCGCTTCCTCTTAGCTACAGTGCAGATGATGAGGACATCCTTGCTAAAAAGGCCCTGATCAAAGAGCAACTGCAAAAGGCGTTGGAAGTCTACTATCCAGAAGCAGTGAAGAATAATAAGCTCAATGTTCGCGATAAAGATCTGATACTTTATGTCGGCCGATATGACTCATCGCAGAAAGGGCTCGATAAATTCAAAGATGTCATGAATGCCGCCCATGAAAAAGATGCGGCCTTTGTCACGATGGGAATAGGTGAAGATCCTGAGGCTTCTAAGATCCTCGATGAATTAGAGGAATCGGGGCAAAAACTCGGGAATGTTTGGATCACACGCGGCAAGTCGGATGGATTCAGCGTCAAAATGCAGATGGGAGATAAAGAGAAAGGAATTCCCGGGCTTGGACCGTTATTCAGAGCTGCTGCTATTTATGGCTTTACCCCTTCGAGTTTTGAACCATGTGGTTTGGTCCAGTTCGAGTCGTGGTTATTTGGTACATTGTTTATCGCTACGGCAACAGGAGGACTGGCCGATACGGTTTCACGAGGTCCGGAGGAAGAGAATTTCAATGGTTTTACGTTTGAACGATTAGCGGATTGGCATTCTGAAGAACAAAGCAAGCTTGTTTACGAAACGACCCTTCGCGCTATCGATGTTTGGCATTCTATGTCAGATAAAGATAAGAATGCGCATATGCAAAAAGTGATGAAAGACGCCCAGCTTTCCAGCTGGACCTCAGCCCCGCATGGATTATCGTCTATCCAGCAATATGAAAGAGTCGCTGAAAAAGCGATCGATGTTTCTAAGCACAAACGTGGGATTAAGGGTACTATCGACTTATTAGGCATCGATGAACCCAAAGCCGTTGGGCAAGACCATTATTTTGGGGAGGGCAGCCAAAAGCAGCTCTATGGCACTTTTGGAGCGCAGATCACTTGGGAAATGGGCGAGAAAATAACGGGTGTTCGCTATCGCGTGATGGCGCCAGAAGCTAGACAGGTCGATCTCATCGTCAAAGAGCCGCTCACAGAACATATTTTCGATGAAAGGCGCATCCCAATGAAACCGTCAAAAGATGGATCATGGGAAGTTTTTGACAATCGATCGACAAAAGGTACTATTTATGAATATGAAATCGCAGATAAGACAGGCAAAATCGTGCGCAAGGCCGATCCGTTTGCTTTTGGATCGCAGCTAAGGCCTTTGCATGCTTCGGTTGTCGCAGATACAGCATCATTTGAGTGGAGCGATGACGTATGGATGGAGCAACGCGAAAAATTAGCGGATGTAGAAAAGCCAGTCAATATTTATGAAGTCCATGTAGGTTCATGGCGTCGTAAAAGCAATGGCGACTTTATGAATTATCGAGAAATGGGTGAGGAGCTTGCTACATATTGCAAGTTGACGAACTATACCCATGTCGAGCTCTTGGGACTTTTTGAGCACCCATCTGATTCTTCGTGGGGCTATCAGGCCAGCGGTTATTTTACTCCGACATCACGTTGCGGTACCTTCGAAGATTTTCAGTATTTGGTCAACTATCTCCATAACAAGGGGATCGCAGTGATTATTGACTTCGTTCCTTATCACTTTGCACCAGATGACTGGGGCTTGCGAGAGTTTGGCGGCGTAAAATTCTTTGAGAACAGCGATCTATACAATGGGGAATCGCCCAAATGGGGTACGCGCGTTTTTGACTTGGGAAGGGAAGATGTGAGAAATTTCTTATTATCGAGTGCACATTTCTTCTTAAGCAATCATGTCGATGGTTTGCGCGTCGATGCTGTTAGTCGACTTGTTTCCTATGTGCCACAAGGAACTCAGCTGCGTTGGATGCCCAATAAAGAAGGCTCTCATTGGAACTTAGACGGAATTCGATTCATACGCGATCTGAACAATATGACTCATTCTCAATTTAAAGGAGCCATCACTATTGCTGAAGATAGCCGCACTTTACCGTATACCAAGGACGATACTGCTCCTATTGAGGAAGATGGTCTTGGATTCGATCTGCGGTGGAACTTCGAATGGATGCACAAGACACTCAGACTCTTACAGACAGGCTTGAGTAAAAGGTCGCACCCCTTTAATAAAATGGTCGATACTTTTAAGCACCATAGTCAAATGAAAAATGTTTCTGCTATTTCTCACGATGAAGTTGTTCATTCCAAAGGTTCGATATATGACAAACCAAGAGGAAATCCAACAGAGAAATTTGCACAAGTGCGATTAACACAATCATTTAAAGCCCTATTCCCAAGCAATGGCGTCCTGACCTTCATGGGAACTGAATTTGGTCAAAAAAAGGAATGGTCATTTGAACGCGAACTTGATTGGGAATCACTTGGTAAAAAGGAACATGCGCAAGCATTCAGGGCATCGATAGCTATCAACGCCGTATATCTTGAGAATAGTCCCCTATGGAGTGCCGGAACCAATTTGGATCGTTTCGAATGGATTGCAATTGATTCAGCGAACTATATCATAGCCTTTCATCGTCGTGATGGAAAAGGAAATCAAATCGCGATCATCCATAATTTTTCTAGAAAATCATTCAAGAAATATTCTTTCAAATTCCCGAACCCTGAAAGTGTGAAACATTTGAAGAGCATGCAGATTGTTTTGAATACAGACAATCGACAATTTGGTGGTAGCGGGAAGTTTGATGGTGTGAAAAAAGCTAAGATTAACGGACGTTCATCGAGTAGAAGAGGAAAGCGTGATGGAGTGAAGGCAGTCGTAAAAAAACCCCCTAAATCCTTTACCGTTCCTGTTCCAGCCTTAAGCACGATTGTTCTAAAGGAAAAGATAGGTGCCCATCCTGACTAAAATTCAGGGCGGTAACCGTCCAAAATTCTCATTTTTGAATCATGATATATATAGTAATTCCAATCGCAAAAATATAAATTATTTAACAGTGCGCTTGTTTTGGTTATAGTTTGTAATGCATCAATTATTAAATTAAAAAATAACGAGAATTAAAAATGAGTTTAACATCTACATCTATTTATTCAGCACAAACATCAAGACAAGAGCGTTTGAACTATTTTGCCTATGCCATTGAAAAAGGACAGGGAAGAAGCCTTGCTTTCCAATCATTAGATAAGAAAGACCGCATCACATTCCTTGGTCTATGCAAGATCCAAAGCTCAACAATCAGTTGGAACAAAATCAGTAATCAAACACTACAAAGCGCCGTTCAGCTCTTGCTCCATGGTCCAAAATTGCCCAATCTATTGCAAGTGCCTCCACAGGAGATGACCAAAGCACATATAACGCCATTTCTTACATTAAAGGATTTAGCGAACCTGCAGAATACGCATAAAGCTGCTCCTGAACTAAGCAACGCTAGTTCAATCATCAAGAACTACGGTCTTGCTCCTCTCATTGCAAGATATTGCCACCAAGATTACGAAATCTTAAGCGAAAGTGGAAAAATCCAAGCCTTGCATCAGTTAATGTCGATGGTACAAGAGTTGAGCAAGCTCGAACAGCTCGAATTACCAAGCTACCAATCAATTGGACAATTCTTCGAACTCGTCGAAGCAAGGAACCTCTTGAGGATGGCAAATGGAATGCATCGAGAGCACCCGCTTGCAGGTTTAGAAGATAAACAGCTGCAAATTGCCGAAGATTCAGCAGGTACCCTGCAAAGAGCTGAAAAAGTGAGAGCATGGTTTGGACAACATCAAGCGGATCTACAAGCTTTTGTCGAGTTGGGATTGACGAACAATTTAACCCTTCTGCCTCCAGAGATCGGGCAGCTAGGGGCTTTGACTAGACTCGATTTATCAATTAATCGCCTTACAAGCTTGCCGAAGGAGATCGGGCAGCTCGGAGCTTTGACTAACCTTCGGTTAGCCTTTAATCGCCTGACAAGCTTGCCGAAAGAGATCGGGCAGCTCGGGGCTTTGACTAAGCTTTGGTTAGATGGTAATCGCCTGACAAGCGTGCCCAAAGAAATCGGACAGCTCGGTGCATTGATTGATCTTCGGTTGGAAAATAATCATCTGACAAGCTTGCCGAAAGAGATCGGGGAGCTAGGGGCTTTGAGTGCACTTTGGTTAGACGATAATTGCCTTTCCAGCTTGCCGAAAGAGATCGGGCAGCTCGGGGCTTTGACCGAACTTGTTCTAGACAATAATCGTCTAACAAGCCTGCCAAAAGAGGTCGGACAGCTCAGAGCTTTGAATTATCTTGGGTTACGAAATAATCGCCTGAGAAGCCTGCCGAAAGAGATCGAGCAGCTCGGAGCTTTGATTGTGTTTGATTTAAGCGATAATCATCTGAGAAGCCTATCCAAAGAGATTGGTGAATTAAAAGCTCTTAGGGAGCTCAAAGCTAAAGGAAATGGCCTCATCTATTTACCTTCTAAATTAAAGCGCTTTAGCAATCAGCTCGAAATACAGAATCAAACTCTCCAAATGAAGACAATTCTTAGTCAATTAAAGGGATGTTTGAAAGGAAAGCACGATTGCAGAGCTATCTTAGCGCTTCTAGATACCATGGAAAAACTCCAAGGGAAAGAAACGCGCTCCAAACTCCATGGCTGCATCTATGAATTATGTAAAAACGAGAAGTCTTTGCGCAAAAAGTTGAAAAGTTCGCAATTTGGCAGAAAAGCCTTCGTCGATCCAACGATCGACCCTAAGTTCAAACTAGCCGCTCTGAAGCGATTCGAAGATATGCATAAAGATGCGCAGGGTAAATAAGAGGAAACCCAATGCCGCCACGGCGTTGGTTTTTAATAAAAATCATTAAATTAAAAATAACGAGAATTAAAAATGGGTTTAACGTCTATTTATTCAGCACAAACATCAAGGCAAGAGCGTTTGAACTACTTGGCCTACGCCATTGAAAAAGAACAGGGAAGAAGCCTTGCTTTCCAATCATTAGATAAGAAAGATCGGATCACATTCCTTGCTCTATGCAAGATCAAAGGCTCAACAATCAGTTGGAACAAAATCGGCAATCAAACACTACAAAGCGCCGCTCAGCAATTAATCCACGGGCCACAATTGCCCAATCTATTGCAAGTGCCTCCACAGGAGATGACCAAAGCACATATAACGCCATTTCTTACATTAAATGATTTAGCAAATCTACAGAACACACATAAAGCCGCTTCTGAATTAAGCAACGCTAGTTCAATCATCAAGAACTATGGTTTTGCCCCACTTATTGCTAGATATTGCCATCAAGATTGCGAGACTTTAAGCGAAAGCGGAAAAATCCAAGCTTTGCATCAGCTAATATCGATGATTCAAGAGTTGAGCGAGCTCGAACAACTCGAATTATCAAGCTGTCAATCAATTGGACAATTCTTCGAACTCATCGAAGCTAGAAACTTCTTGAGGCTGGCAGCTAAAATACATCAGACACGGCCGCTTACAGGTTTAGAAGATGAACAGCTGCAAATTAGCGACGATTCAGCAGGCACCCTGCAAAAAGCTGAAAAAGTAAGAGCACGGTTTGAAGAACATCAAGCGGATCTACAGGTTTTTGGCTCGTTGGATTTGAGATTTTGTAATTTAACACTTCTGCCTCCAGAGATCGGACAGCTCAGAGCTTTGACTTATCTTGCGTTAGACAATAATCGCTTGACGAGTTTGCCTAAAGAGATCGGACAGCTCAAAGCTTTGACTCATCTTTTTTTAGACAATAATCACCTAAGAAGTTTGCCTAAAGAGATCGGACAGCTCAAAGCTTTGACTCAGTTTTGGTTAGAGAATAATCGTCTGACCAGTCTGCCGAGAGAGATCGGCCAGCTCAGAGCTTTGTTTTGGCTTCGGTTACGCTATAATCACTTAACCAGCCTACCTAAAGAGATTGGACAGCTTGGGGCTTTGACTCGTCTTTGGTTAGAATATAATCGCCTGGACAGCCTACCTCCAGAGATCGGTCAGCTCGGAGCTTTGACTTCATTTTTATTACAAGATAATCGTCTGGGCAGTCTGCCATCGGAGATCGGGCAGCTCGGGGCTTTGGAAGGCCTTCGGTTAGACAATAATCGCCTGACCAGCCTGCCGAAAGAGATTAGCGAGTTACAATCTCTTGAACAACTTATCACTGATGGAAATGGCCTCATCTATCTACCTGCTAAATTAAACCGCTTTAGCGATCAGCTCAAAAAGCAGAATCAAGCACTCCAAACGAAGACGATCCTTAGTCAATTAAAGGGATGTTTGAAAGGAAAGCACGATTGCAGAGCTATCTTAGCGCTTCTAGATACCATGGAAAAACTCCAAGGGAAAGAAATGCGCTCCAAACTCCATGGCTGCATCTACGAAGTATGTAAAAACGAGAAGTCTTTGCGCAAAAAGTTGAAGAGCTCGCAATTTGGCAGAAAGGCCTTTGTCGATCCAGCGATCGACCCTAAGTTCAAACTAGCCGCTCTGAAGCGATTTGAAAAGATGATAAGTAAAGTTTAAATAAATAAAGCACTTAGAACTGCTCTGCATAGAGCAGTCTCTTGGCCTTTCATACTTCAATCTGAGTTTTTTACTAACGCCCTTCGCCTATAGAAAGTATTTGCAAATTCTTTCATAGGATCACCTTTTTCAGAGGTTTAGACTCGGGTGACATCTCAAGTGTCTCATATCCAAAAAATCAAAGTGTTTTCTTGACAGCTTGAATATAACCATAATAGCTTTTAGAAAAATTGTTTTTTTATTTTTATTTATATATTATAACAGCATTATTGAATTCAAAAAAATAATGGCTTAAATAATGATTTTAACATCTATTTATTCAACACACGCATCTAGACAAGAGCGTTTGAACTACTTTGCCTACACCATTGAAAATGGACACGGAAGAAGCCTTGCTTTCCAATCATTAGACAAGAAAGACCGCATCACATTGCTTGCTCAATGCAAGATCAAAGGCTCAATCGTCAATTGGAACAAGATCGGAAATCAAACACTAAGGAAAGCTGTTCAGTACTTGCTCCATGGGCCAAAATTGCCTAATCTAATGCAATGGCCTCCAAAGGAGATGATCAAAGAGCATCTAACGCCATTTCTTACAGGGAAGGATCTAGCGAATCTGCAGAGTATGCATAAAGCAGCTCCTGAATTAGGCAATGCTAGTTTAATCATCAAGAAATACGGCCTTGCTACCCTTATCGCAAGATACTGCCTTCAAGATTGCGAAACCTTAAGCGAAGGCGGAAAAAG
The DNA here is from genome assembly GCA_963791555.1 of uncultured Simkaniaceae bacterium. Classification (GTDB taxonomy): domain Bacteria; phylum Chlamydiota; class Chlamydiia; order Chlamydiales; family Rhabdochlamydiaceae; genus JAGXTH01. The sequence continues at coordinate 129,197 of CAWBSQ010000005.1, read as the reverse complement.
TAGAGCCTTGCATCAGCTAATGTCGATGATGCAAGGGTTGAGCAAGCTCGAACAACTCGAATTACCAAGTTACGGATCGGTTGGACAATTCTTCGAACTCGTCGAAGCGAGGAACCTTTTGAGGATGGCAGCTCAAATGCGTATGGAACGTCCTCTTGTAGGTTTAGAAGAGATAGAACTGCAAATTGCTGAAGAGTGTACAAGCACTTTGCAAAGAGCTGAGGCAGTGAGAGCATGGTTTGGACAACATCAAGGAGTTCTACAAGGCTTTATCACATTGAAATTGGGCCATCTTAACTTAACCCTTCTGCCTCCAGAGATTGGGCAGCTCGGGGCCTTGACTCATCTTGACTTAGACCATAATTGTCTGACCAGCTTGCCAAAAGAGATTGGGCAGCTCGGGGCTTTGAAGGGGCTTTGGTTACAGAATAATCTCCTGGCCACGCTGCCAAAAGAGATCGGGCAGTTCGGGGCTTTGACTCATCTTTTCTTACAAAATAATCGCCTAATAAGCCTGCCGAAGGAGATCGGGCAGCTCGGGGCTTTGATAATGCTTGGGTTACACTATAATCTTCTAACAAGCCTACCGAAAGAGATCGGGCAGCTCGGAGCTTTGACTCATCTTGGCTTACACTATAATCTTCTGGCAAGCCTACCGAAAGAGATCGGGCTGCTCAGGACTTTGTCTGAGCTTAGGTTAGACAATAATCGCCTGAAAAGCCTACCAAAAGAGATCAGGCTGCTAGGGGCTTTGATTCTGCTTTGGTTAAACAATAATCGCCTGAGAAGCCTCCCAAAAGAGATCGGTGAGCTAAAAGGTCTTAAAGATCTCCAGGCTAAAGGAAATGGCCTTCTCTATCTACCTGCTAGATTGGAACGTTTTAGCGATCAGCTCAAAGAACAAAATCAAACAGTCCAAATGAAGACAATGCTTAATCAATTAAGGAGATGTTTGAAAGGAAAGCATGACTGCGACACTATCTTAGGGCTTCTAGATATCATGAAAAAAACTCATGGAGAAGGAATGTGCTCAAAACTCCATGCTTGTATGTATGAAGTATGTAAAAAAAAGAAGTCTTTGCACAAAAAGTTGCAGGGTTCGCAATTTGGCAGAATAGCCTTTATCGATCCGGCGATCGACCCGAAGTTCAAACGATTCGCTCTGAAGCGATTCAAAAAGATGTTAGGTAAAGTTTAAACAACATTCTTGGGACTGCTCTGCACAAGGCAGTCTCTTGGGCTTTCCGGTTTCAAGCTGAATTTTCTAGTGATTCAATGTCCTGATATGTGCCTTGATTGTTCATTCGACAAACCAAGCGAGTTCACGGATTGGTTTTTAATAAAAAAATTGCTATAACATTTTCCCCAGTTCTAACAGTAGATTGGTTAAAAGGGGGATCGTCATGGCTTTATCATCACAATTTTCCGTACGTCTTGTACATTTAGAGCAATTCTCTCAGGCACTTGAACAACGCAAAGGGTGCAAACAAGCTTTTAAGGCTCTTGCTAGGGAAGATCAAAAGAAAATTCTCCATTGTCTAGAATCCGTAGCATTAGATCGGAATGGGGTAGAAAATACAACTGCACTAAATCTAATAAAAAAAGAAGTGCAGCTGATTACAAAGGAGATCTGCGGTAAAACAATAGACAGGCTCCCTCGAGTGCTACTCAAGTCGATCCTGCACTATGCTTGGAAATCACCTGGCACGACGGCACTTATCTGCAAAGCCTTCAATGACACCCAAAAAAACTCGTACGATCTTTTTTTGAAGGCATACATCCAAGACCCTTCTTTAGTCATTGTGACTTCAAAGCTTAACCTTACTTTGGGAGCGATTAAAAAAATGTCCCCTGAGCAATGTTGTCAAAAGATAATGGAGGTCAGGCAGAGGATCAAGGAACGCGATCTTCAGCGGATTTATACATATTTAGAACTAGAAGCAATGGAAGAGCACGGACAGCTCTTTGGCCAATATCTGCCCGATTATTCATCGTATGATGAATCTGTCTATGCGGCCCAAATAGGCCAATGGATGAAAACTAATCCCATTGTATTGTCGAACGTGAAAGAATTAAGGCTTGCTACATCGAATTTTAGAACGATTCCGCCAGAAATTCAGCTGCTTCCTCATTTGAAAACTCTTGTCTTATATGAAAATGCCATCGAGGTTGTGCCGAGTTGGATAAAAAACCTAAATAATCTCAAAGAATTGAATTTAGCTAAGAATCAGATAAAAAAAATGCCCAAGGAAGTTTGCGAAATGCGCCAGCTAGTTTCTCTTGGATTTAGTTGGAATCAACTCAAGAAATTGCCTAGGGAGTGGGGGCAGTTAACCAACTTAGAACATCTATATCTTCGAGGCAATCAATTAAAAGGATGGCCTAGTAGCATTCATCAACTCAAGAAACTAAAATCATTCTGCATCACAGATAATCCTCTTTTTACTTCTGACGAAATCCTTGCTTACTATTTAGATTATTTTTCCGATCACCATAGTTCTTTTGGAGCTAAGGGAATTCAACTACTTAGAAAACTCTTTTCTAAATCTTCAAATCTAAAACAAAAGCAGCCCGTTCAGGATCAATTCAGTACTTTAGTTAAACAAGTTCAAGAGAATAAATTTCATCGCTTCCTACAAAAAATGCTTTTCTACAAGAGCTTGGAAGATCTGCAAAAAGCTTGGAAAGCCCCCACTGCTAAGAGAATGATCCTAGTTTCACAACGACTGCCTAAGGAGCTTCGGTATCGGATTTATGCATTTACCTATTTTCTAGAGAAGAGAAAGGGACGGCACATACGGGATAAGCAGTTTGGTCGGATGGCATTTCGTAATGAAGGGAAAAAACTTTCTGATCCCAATATCCGTTCTCAAGCTTTACAGCTCACTCTTCTCGAAATAGTATGCGCTAATATCCTTAAAAAAAAGGGAGGCGAAGAAAATAGTTTGGATTTCTTAGACCTATTTTTAGGTTTAGATGGCGTATTTCAGGAGGCTATCTACGAGAATTTCAAAACCATCGAGAAAGAAAAGGGGCAAGCTGTAGATGAACAAGAATTTGGCAAAAATGCCTTTTTAGGGAAATTGCATTCCCCGACGGCTCATGCATCACGCATTCAAGCCATCGAACAGTTCCTCCACCAAATCTGCTCTTAGAAAGAATTTGCAAAAACTTTCTTGGAAAGATTTCAAACGCTTGCGTTAAGGGTGGCGAGCTTTTTGGTCATGGCGGCAAGCTGTTCTTCGATGGCGGCCAGGTTGACTTTAAGCTTGTCGATGAGATGAGGAGGTGCCTTGGCTATGAATTCTTCATTGGATAGCTGCGTGCGCAGTTGATTGTCTTGAGCGATCAACCGGTCGCGCTCTTTCATGAGGCGGATTTTCTCTTTCTCTTGTAATTCTTGCGGAAGGGGAACGAGCAGCTTTAAAGTTCCTACGACAGAGGTGGCAGCGAGCGCAAGAGGTGGTTCCTGGCGTTGGTAGCGAATATCTCCAACGCGAACCAATGCGCGCAAGATTCCTTCATTCGACTGTGCTAAGTGAAGGTGTGCTTCCTCAAGGTCGCCGATGATGAAAAGATCGACATTGATGCCAGGAGGAATTTGCATTTCAGCCCGGATATTGCGCACCGCATGGACGATCTGATCCATGAAGGAAAATGTCTCTTCAATGGCTGGATCGATATCTTCTGCAACGAGGACTTTAGGATAAGGTGCAATCGCACAGGAGATTTGCGTGAGGGATTCGATGGTCTCTTTCGTGTAGGGATCGGCCTTCTGCAAAACGGTTAAGCTGCCTAGATGCTGCTTTAGACGTTGGAATAGCTCTTCGGTGATGAAAGGCGCCATAGGATGCAGCAGACGGATCACAGTGCATAGGGTGATGACCAAGATTTTCTGCTTGTTTATCCGTTCTTCTTCCGAGCCGCTCTTGCCAAATAGAATCGGTTTTGTCAGTTCCAGGTAATAGGCGCAAAATTCTTTCCAGAAAAAGTTGTAAGCCAGAGTGGCTGCTTTATCGAAGGCATAGGTTTCAAGATAACCGAGTACTTCTTGGATTGTGCGATTGAGCAAAGACAGGATCCAATGGTCCTCGAGGGAGAGAAGGTCTCGATTCAATCCTTCAGAGAATTCTTTAGAAGTCAGCGATTCGATATTCATGAAGATGAAGCGCGCACCGTTCCAAATCTTATTCGTGAAGTTTTTGAATTCCTCAAAACGTCTGCGGTCGAGGTCGATCTGTCTTGCTTGCGTTGCACTGGCGGCAAGCGCCATCCGCATGGCGTCTGTGCCATAAGTATCGATGATCTCGATGGGGTCGATGACATTCCCTTTTGTTTTCGACATCTTTTCCCATTTCGCATGAACTTCAGACGGGATCGGCTTGCCAAGATCGAAGTCTAGGCGTTCTTTAGCGTCTACATACTGGACGCCTCCTTCCTTATTAAAGCGCCAATAGGATCTTCCGTAGATTAGCCCATGTAAAAACGTCTCAGGAAAAGGTGGTTTATCGAATACATACCAGCCCATCAAGATCATACGGGCAACCCAGAAAAAGAGAATATCGTGACCAGTGATGAGGGTTGCATTGGGATAAAAGCGCGCAAGATCGGGTGTTTTTTCAGGCCATCCAAGGGCGCTGAAAGGCCATAATGCAGCAGAGAACCAAGTATCGAGCACATCTTCATCCTGGACCCATTTATCGGGTTCAGCAGCGACCAAGGGCGGGACGTTTTCGCCATCGTAGCAGATCATCGTCTCGGGGTTGCTTTTTTTATACCAGATGGGGATTCGATGCCCCCACCACAGTTGTCTCGAGATGCACCAATCGCGCAAGTTATCGATCCAATGAAAATAGGTCGCTTCCCAATGAGGGGGGATGAGTTTGACCTGTTTTGATTCGACGAGTTCGCGCAAAATCTTTTTGAAACTGCTTACACGGACAAACCACTGTGTAGAAAGGAATGGCTCGATCACTGCTTTCGAACGGTAAGAGAGCCCAACACGGTGGCGATGCGGTTCGACTTTGACTAAAAGATGCAGTGCTTGCATGGCATGGACGATTTGGTGGCGGGCTTCCTCCATCGTCATCCCTTCGAATTTTCCACCGATTTCATTCACTTTACCATCGGGTGTCATCATATTGATGAGGGGCAAGTTATGCCTCTGTGCCATCGCATAGTCGTTGGGATCATGCGCAGGAGTGATTTTCACCGCACCGGAACCAAATTCAGGATCGACAAAGTGATCGGCAATGATAGGGATTCTACGGTTGGAAAAAGGTAGAATGACATGCTTTCCGATCAGCGCTTGATAGCGTGGATCTTTTGGATTCACAGCCACAGCCGTATCGGCAAGCATGGTTTCAGGCCGTGTCGTAGCAATTTCAATCGCAAGACCAGGCTCTCCTTCCACTGGATAGCGAAGATGCCATAGGAATGTCTCGCGATCTTCGTATTCAACTTCATCATCGGCTAGCGCAGTTTGTGTGACAGGATCCCAATTGACGAGGTAATCACCACGGTAGATAAGCTGGTCATCGAACATTTTTTTGAAGATTGTCCGCACAGCGCGATTACGCGGTTCGTCCATAGTGAATGCGAGGCGGCTAAAATCGCAGGAACAACCGAGTCGCTTGAGCTGTGTGAGGATTTTTCCTCCGCTCTCTTCTTTCCAAGCCCAAACATGCGCTAAAAATTCTTCACGGGTAAATTCTTTGCGTCGCTTCCCAGTTTTTGCCATCAATTGACGTTCGACGACTGTCTGCGTAGAAATACCAGCGTGGTCGGTGCCTGGCACCCAGAGCGCTTCAAAGCCGCTCATTCGTTTCCAGCGGATGAGGATGTCTTGCAATGTATTCACAAGAGCATGGCCCATGTGGAGCACACCGGTTATATTAGGCGGGGGAATGACAATGCAATACGGAGGTTTCTTGGAATGAGGATTAGCTTTGAATAATTCGTGTTTATCCCAAAAGACCGAATAGGTTTCTTCTACGAGCTTAGGATCGTAAGTTTTAGGAAGTTCGTTTTCCATAGCTCGTAAAGTTTATCGGTTTTTGCAGTAGAAAGCAAGAGCAGGGAATAGGACTCCGTCTACAGCCTCTCCTTGCTCGATTCGAGTAAAAATCTCAACTAGGCTCATTGGGAGGGTTTCGATGAGCTCATAAGGTTCTTTTTTAGGAGGGCCGTTCAGCACGGCATCTTTTGCAAAATAATAGTGAATCTTCTGATCGCACACGGCGGGGAAAGGGTAGACAGAGCCAAGAAGCAAAAATTCGTTAGCGGAATATCCTGTCTCTTCCTCGAGTTCGCGTTTAGCGGCATCGATAGGCTGTTCTCCAGGATCGACTCGACCTCCAGGCAAACCTAGGAGGTGGCAGCCGGCAGGATGGCGGTATTCGCGGTTGATAAGAAATTGACCCTCCGTTGTCAACGCAAGAACAACAGCAGCATCTTTAGCGATGATGAGGGACGTATAGTCGAGAGGATCTTTTCCTGGCAGAGAAAGAGTGTCGACTTTTAGGTCGAAAAACCCTTTATAGACTGTTTCACTTTTAAGGATCAGGGGTTTTGGCACTGTTTCAACTCTTTTCTAATATTTTCGATCAGGGCAACGGCTTTTTTGGGTTCATCCGAACAGCAGGCGTAGAGAGCGTGTTGGCGCATAAGTTCGATCCGCTGCCAAGGAAATATCGCAATTTTTGTTTTCGGGCGATCTAAAAGGTAATGCGCAAGCAAGGAAGAGATAGGGGGATAGGGAGTAATAGAAATATCGGAAAAATGACGGATCGCTGCCTCGCTTCCTTTCTCATGTCTCAAATAGCAGCCGTAAGGCACGAAAAGCGGGTGTTTTTCTTTTTCTAAATCCTCCAAGGGATGTTGCTCGAAGAGTTCCTTAGCTAGAGCAAATTGGCCACGGGCTAGATACATCTGTACCATGAGACTCTGGAATTCGATTGTAGTCGAAAGTGAACGAGGGATTTTTTCGAACCATGGAAGATCGGGATGGATCAATGCTTCGTCGACAGAGGCCCTCATCAGCAGCAAGAGGCTTTTTTCTTCTGGTGGAGATGAGAGAGTGTTTTCCCAAATAGTTTTGAGATCTCTAGTATGAGGAGGATCGAGTGCAGACAAGGCAATAGCGGCCTGAGCATGCGTGTTAGAAAACTCGCGGAGGATAGCTGTTTTTCCGAGCCAAAAGGCTAGTTGGATAGCAAGATCGTTTCTCTCTTCTTCTTCTGCTACAGGGCGAAAAAAAGCCAGAGGCTCGAGGTGGCGATACAAACTAGCAAAGAACTCAGCATGAACAGGTGCATCGATGAGCTCGGGCATGAGTCGTAGCGCTAGCAAAGCAATGGCATAAGAGACCGAACGGCTGATATGGGCCGCCTCGTGCAGCCGAAATAAGATCTGCGATGCAATCAGAGGGCGTAAAGGATGATGGTGGGCCTTTCGCAAGGAGAGTTCTAAGCATTTAATTTCCTCGATAGAATCGCCACTTGCCAGATACACAAGCGACTTGCCTAGATATTCTAACGGAAAGGCAGGACCGCCCGAAAGAGCGCCAAATTGCTTTAATGCTTCTTCCAAAAGATTCTTGTGGATCTTTGCTGGATGCCTTGAAGATTTTGCTCTTTGGGCTAGCCCTAGCAAGGTGGCACCGGCACGAAAGAGCGCTTGCCAGCCTTCTGTCCTGCCGCGGAATCCGAATGCGATGCGTCGATATTCATCAAGGGCATCTTGTTCATGATGTTTTGCAAGGAAAGCATCAGGAATGGCCAAGCAGTTGACCAATGCATTATGGCTTCCTACAAAAAGAGAGAACGTTTTTAAGATGCAGCCCTCGTCGCGAAGAAGCAGGCCAACTCGATTTCCAGTCATAGGAAGAGGACTAACGTAGTCGATGAGTTTTTGGTCATCTAGGTAAATCCGAATAGCAGGCTGTACCATTTCAACGCGCAATCGATAGGTCTTAGTAGGTTGTAAAGAAACATCCTGCCGGCTAGTGACTTCGATTTGGTCGCGCATCAGGATACAACCTGGATTGACGCTCGAACCCATCTTGATGGCCCATCCTTCTACAGGTCTTTTTCTAAATTTGGTGTCGGGCACTCCAAAAAGCAGCTCTATCCCTAAGCTGCCAGGCTCTATGGAAAACTCGAGCTCGATTTTAATGTTTCCCCAAAATGAACTGCTCGAGACCATCATCGATACCCACTCCATCGATTCTGGGATTTCCGAAAGAGCTTGCCGTTTTGTCAAGAGGACGTGTTCTTGAAATTCCCAGTCTTTTTTTTCATCGATGTTCAACGTGGCTGCTGGCATCCATTCGGGAACACCTTTCAGGTAGCCTTCAATTTTTTCAATGAGGGCTGGTACATCGGAAAAACGATCGTTTTTGGAGAAGGAAAGGCATTTGCAAGCAATCTCCGATAATTCGGTTGCGATGTCTCTATAGGGGGCAATTTCTTGCGGAGGTATGAGCTTCTCATGCTTCATCAACCGGCGAAATGTCTTTATATTGTATCGCCGGAAGGGAACTCTCAAGGATAAGATCTGGTATAGGATGACACCAAGAGAATAGAGGTCACTTTGTATGGAGGCAGGTTCATGGAGAGCGCGTTCTGGGGCAAGATAGGCTATCGTTCCCACCACTTTGCCAGGCTTAGTGAGGCTGATATCCTCTTCTTGCGACTCTTCATCGAATTCTTCGACGCGGATATCGTCGATATAATCAGCCAATCCCCAATCGACGATCATGGTCTCGCCAAATTTTCCGACGAGAATGTTATCGGGTTTGAGATCTCGATGAAGGATTCCTCGGCTATGGCAATAGGCTATGGCTTGGCAGGCATTGAGAAAAATTCTCAGCAGGGTAGGAATCGAACTTCCAAGAGGATGAAGAATCTTTCCATTTTTTTCTTCTATACGTGATTGATGAAGGATAGCTCTCAACGTTTCACCCTGAATATAGGGCATAGTATAATAAGGAGTTCCTCCTTCACCTTGTTCAATAGCGTGGATAGGAATGATCGAAGGGTGGGATAGCTTAGCGGCGATCCGCGCTTCTTTTAAGAAGCGGGTCTGCATCGTCACATTGTTTTTGAGATCGGAACGAATTTTTTTAAGGGCCACATCGCGATCGCAAAGTTCATCATGTGCGAGAAAAACCTCGCCCATCCCGCCTCGTCCGAGGCTGTGAAGGAGTGTGTAACGACCAAGCTTTCCGAGTGATTCTTCTGCCATACGTGCAAAAGTGATCACACAGCTCTCGAAAATAATCAAGAAAAACCCGTATTATTGTGGTTCTATGCGTAAAAAAGTTGTTCTCACAGGCGATCGGCCTACCGGCTGTCTGCATCTTGGCCACTATGTTGGCTCTTTAAAAAATCGTGTATTACTGCAAGAGACATGCCAACAGTTTGTCATGTTGGCAGATGTGCAAGCCCTGACGGATAATTTTCAGCAGCCTCAAAAGGTGCGGGAGAATATCTTAGAAGTTGCGCTCGATTATCTCGCTGTTGGCCTCGATCCCACGAAAACGACGATCTTTATCCAGTCTTTGATTCGAGCACTGTCCGAACTTACTATTTATTATTTGAACTTTGTCACCTGGAATCGGCTGAAGCATAACCCTACTGTAAAACAGGAAATCGTCCAAAAGGGCTTTGGCGAAAGTGTATCGGCTGGGTTTATGGTCTATCCCGTAAGCCAAACGGCAGATATTACCGCTTTTCGCGCTGATATCGTTCCTGTTGGCGATGATCAACTGCCGATGATCGAGCAATGCAATGAAATCGTCCGTCAGTTCAATCGTACGTACAATACAGACGCTCTGGTCGAAGCTGAAGCCATGATTTCCAGCGTGCCAAGACTTCCCGGCATCGATGGTAAAGCGAAGATGAGCAAATCGCTCGGCAATGCGATCTATCTCTCTGATTCGCCCGATGCCATCGCAAAAAAAGTCAAGGGCATGTACACCGATCCCAATCATTTACGTGTAGAAGATCCCGGACAAGTCGAAGGCAATCCCGTCTTTGTCTATCTCGATGCATTCGATCCCGATCAAGAGAAGCTGGCAGAAATGAAGGCGCATTACGCAAGAGGCGGCTTAGGGGATTCGGTGGTCAAAAAACGCTTGAATGAGGTGTTGCAGGCAGAACTGGAGCCTATCCGATTGCGAAGGCAGGAGTTTGCGAAAGATCCTGAGGCTGTTATGGCCATCTTGCTACAAGGTTCAGATAAGGCTGCCGAAGCGGCAGATGCCACTCTGCGAGATGTCCGCAAGGCTATGTGCCTCGACTACCGTTAAATAGATTTCTTTCGAAACTCAGCGATTATGAAAATGAACGCAAAGACGTGCAAACCACAAAGACGCAAATAATACATTTTCAATTTTCTCTGCGTCTTTGCGTGGATATCATCCATTGCGATTCAGCCTAATCGCAGGAATTTACAACTTAGCGTTTCTTATCGACGCTCATGGGACCAGAACCGAAGTAAGCGATAATCAAAGCAGCCCCTAGCATCGAAATGTTTTTCATGAACATCGCCTGCTGCAAACTGGCCTGTAAGGGGTCTGCAACTCCCCAAAAGCGGTGCATCGTCAAGGTGATCGGCACCAAGAAAATCACGATGAGCCAAGCGCCGATGCGAGCTTTGCAACCTATTAGAATACTTAATCCGCCTACTAACCCGATAAGTCCAGACGCTGGCACAAGAAACGAAGCCATGGGCACTCCATAGCTTGCTGCATACTGAATCGCTGGCTGAGAGAAGTGACCGACTGAAGCTAGAATAAAAATAGCTGAAAATAGGAGCCTTCCCAATAACAAGATGTATTTCATTGTTTTGATCCCATTGTAAAACGTGTTATTTTGTTGTAGCGCATCACAACATAATCAAACACAAAAAAAGCAAAAATAAAGAGAGAGGACACTTTAGATTTCTTTCGAAACTCAGCGATATGAAAATGAACGCAAAGACGCAAAGAGTTTTATAAATCATTAACGACTCTTTCTATGCCATTGCAGAGAAGTTTCTGCCCAAAATTGAGAAGTAATCCTAGTTTGAGTTTTGTCAAACGTAGATACGTCAAAACTTGTGCTTTATGAACTGATTGCTCTTGCTCTGTGGCCTTTACCTCGATAATCACCTTACCGTCCACAACTAGATCAAGGCGCATAGGATTCCTAAGGGTATACCCTTTGTAAATCACCGGAATTTGAACTTGCGCTTGTACTGAAACATTTCTTAGTTTTAACTCTTGATACCAGGCATCTTCATACAAGCTCTCCAATAAGCCTGGGCCACCTAATGTCCGATGCACTTCGATTGCAGCGTCGATTATCAGCGCGGCTAATACATTTTCAATTTTCTCTGCGTCTTCGCGGCGTGGCGTCTTTGCGTGGATGTCATCCGTTGCTGCGTTCATCATGCCAGACATTTTACGCATCAAGCCCAATTTTTATGCTCTTTTTTCACTAATAATATAATTAGATTCCGAGTTATATGGACAACAAGCTTCTTAAGGAGGGGAGGGAAGAGAATGAGGAGACGAAATAGATCCCTTGGATTTTGGGATGTGCCAATTTGAGATGCGCTATAGAATCTCGAGTGAATTTGAGACATTCTTGAAGAAAAGAGGCGGGATCGAGGTTGCTAAGTTTGTGCATGAGCGAGGAAGGAATGGTAATGCCAGGGATCTTTGAAAAAGCATGTAATTGCTTAACATTTCCGAAAGGCACGATTCCAGGAAAGATAGGAATGGGAATTGGTCCGTAGAGTTGTTCATACTCTCTCAAAAAAGAGGCCGCTTTTTCTACATCGAAGATTGGTTGGGTAATTAAGAAATCGGCTCCAGCTCGAAGTTTATGATGTAAGCGTTCCATTTGAAAGGCTGGTTCAGGTTTGCTTTGTCCAGAATTGCGCGGGGTTAAATTCACGGCGCATCCGACGACGAAATTGGTTGGTTCGCCGATCGGTTCATCTAAGTCGTTGAATCCTTGGTTGAACTTCTCTTTGATAAGGCGTACCAAATCCACGGAATCTAAGGGTGATTGCTGAAAAAACGTGTTGTCTTCAGGTGTTTTCGATGGATCGCCCATCACTACAAAGAGATTGCGAATCCCCATTTTGTGGAGTCCAAGCAGATGGCTTTGATGCTGTAAGAGATCTCGTCCTTTTGTCGGCAGATGAAGAATGGTTGGTCGTTTAGAAAACAGTGTAAGTTCTCGGCACACTTCATCGTTGGCCATATGGATATTTCCCATAGGATTGCTTGGCACGCTAAAGTAGTCGGCTTCTTGCTGCAGCGAGGAAATGATTTCAAAAAACGAAGGCGACAGCCTCGATTCCTTTGGGGGGACAATCTCGATGATCCGTAGAAATGAATGGGAACTATTCAACATGGGCTCTAAGCGACAATCTCAATTTGGGAGTTGTCTTCGCTGGACTTTAGAGAGCTTTTTGATTTAGTTCAAAGATTAAAAAAAGAGCTGTTCACTATAGAACAGCTCTTATTAGATAACTTTAATTGACAATTTAAATAGAGTGAAAATGAAGTGGCCTTGGATGGGCTTTTTTGAAGATTTTTGCAACTTTAACTGCGTGATTTTCCAAATCCACGTTTTTCAATTTGTGTCTCAGCGAAGGTGTAGTCTCAGTCCTGTTTTCTTGCGCCAGAAGGCATATTTGTAGAAGTTCCTCAGCAACCATGGTGATCGATTGGTTAAGCTTTTTCCAATTAGCCCTTTGTTGAGGGGTGAGGAGTTTAAATGTGGGCATTTTTTTAACAGGATCATCCCATATGGGGCATTTTTTCCTTATGATGCGATGGGCTTGATCTATGAGGGATTGTTTTGCGATTTGCCAATCAGATCTTCCAAAAATACTTTTGATGGCATTGCCTGTACGATACCATACCCATGTAGATGTAGCTACAATGACCCTGATTTGGACTGGGATTCTGATATCAAATTCAATAGCGGAGGGTTTGGAGTAGTTATAAATACATTTTTTTACGAATAATTGATCTTGTTTGTTTAAATGCATAATGCGCAATAAATCATTAGCACCGCTGTGTAATTTAATTTCGTTCATGGTTTTAAACCTTGTGTGTTTTTTATAAACACGTTTGAATTATATGGTAATTGATGGTTTTTCGCAACAGGCATCAAAGCAGAAATGATAAATTAGTTTTTTTAATTGAAGGGTTGTGAGTGAAGATGATAGAATTGATGCAAAGTAAAAAATAAATAATTGAGAAATTATTATGATTGTTGAGGTCATTCGATCTGCTCATTCAAACAATGTACTGCATAAACAACACGCTCTAAGTCCAAACAATAAAGCACGTTTCGAGCAAGCAGCTCGTGCCAAGTGTCAAGAGATTTTATCGGGTTATTCTAATTTAGAGACAGGGCGAAAGCGTTTGGAGAGAATGATAAGAATCCTCCCAAGCTTGAGTGATGGGCAATTCAAGCACGAATTTATGCAGCTTCCTAATGAATTCAGACGTGTCTTAGCGCGAACAGTTTGGCTAAATGAATTGATGAAGAAAGGACATGTCTCTAATGCTCATTATGGTAAGGAAAGGATCTTCCAAGAGCCGTCCATCTTAGGAAAAGCGGCATCTTGCACGATTGATATATGTGGAGGTTCGCCGTTGCGGCAGCTCCTCCATTCTGTTGATTATCGATTGGTTCAGCAAGAGTCGAAACAAGATCCCGATCGGCCGATAAGCAGATCATCGCCAAATCCTTCAAATCACGAAGAAAAAATAGACTTAAACTCTGCAGAAGTTCCACGTCCTCCGGCCGATGGCTATCTTTATAAAACGCGCGGCGCCTTTTACAAAAATGGAAGGACCACGTTCTCTGTCTATGCACCAAATGCACAAAAAGTTTCTTTGGTTTTGATAAAGCACGGGAAAAAAGAGAAATCCCTCGAGATGTCCAAGAAAGAGGATGGCGTATGGAAGGCTGTTACTAAAGAAGCTCCTCCAGGAACGACCTACCTTTATCGTGTCGTTGATTGCAACAGCAAAGAAAAACTACGGATCGATCCTTTTAGCTATTCCCTTAAGCCCGCTGCCAATTCTTCTAAAGTTCGCTCTGTTGTTGTCGATCATGATGCGTATCAATGGAATGACGCGCAATGGATCCATGACAGGGCTAAAAAAAATCCCCTCAAACGCCCGCTTTCTATTTACGAAATGCAGATTAAGTCATGGCTTAAGGGTAAGAATGGCAAAATGCTTTCTTATCGAGAGCTTGCCAAACCCTTAATTACCTACTGTAAAAAAATGGGATTTACCCATGTTGAATTTTATGGATTGATGGAGCACATCCATAAGACGGCAAGAGGCTATCAGGTGACCAACTTTTTTGCTCCTTATCGAATGATGGGCTCAGTAGAAGATTTGAAATATCTGGTCGATCAAATGCACCAAAGTGGGATTGGGGTCATACTCGATTGGATTCCAGCCCATTATCATCATAGACATTTTGAGACGATGTATAACTTCGATGGAACAGACCACTTCGGCAGTCAACATTCGAATTGGGGGACGCTTGAGTTCGATTATTCGAAAGAAGAAACAAGACGCCTTATGGCGGCTAGCGCCCATTATTGGTTCAACGAGTTGCATCTCGATGGCATTCGCGTCGATGCCGTAGCTCATATTCTAGGTAGAAGGGATAAGAAGAATCCCCATGGAGTTTCATTTTTTCAAAAATTGAATCAGGAAATTCATCGAGCTTACCCTGGCTCCCTAATGATTGCCGAAGAAACAAATGGCTTTCCCAAACTCACTACATCGGTGAAAAAGGGAGGGGTTGGATTTGATTTGAAATGGGGCATTGGATGGAGTTTTGATACCAAACGATTCTTCCGAAAATTCCACGATCAGCGTCTTGAAGTGGGGCATTTCAATAAATTCATGAGCTTTCTGAAGAACATCAAACGTGGCGAAAAGATCATTCTTTCCCACTCGCATGATGATAGCGAAAAAGTTAAAAATACCCTCATGCATATGGTGTCCCATCCTAGTATCGACGACAGACAAAAATTTTCCGATCTCAGGACCTTTTTTGCCTTTCAGATTTTGGGGCCAAGCCGCGGTCATTTGATCCACATGGGCGATGAAGTAGGGCAGCAGCAATCGTGGTTTAAAAGGCTCCTTAAAGATCAATCAGCTGTGGAATGGGAGCTTATCGAAGGCATGCCTCTGCACCAAGGTTTGCAAAAATGTATCGAGGACTTGGAACGTCTCTATCGGACGCAGCCTTCTCTTTGGAAATCAGGAGAGCAGGGCTTTCAGATGCTGGCGGCCGATCGGAAAAAGGGTGTCGTGGCCTACGAGCGAGGTGAGAATACGGACTCTTCTAAAAAGACCCCCAAATTAATCGTTGTCCATAATTTTTCTAGCAAAGGCCAAGAGAACTACGACCTCACTCTTTCATCGGGGAGTAAGGTGAAAAAGCTAAAACAAGTTTTCAATTCGAATGCGGATAGCTATGTGGGAGGCCAGTCAAAACCCCAGCAATCAGACTTTGTACCCACGCATAAAAACGGGGCACAAACTGTTCAAATCACTGTTCCACCTCTATCGACAATCGTGCTTCAAGAGATCGAGTAAAGGGTTTTTGTTCTTAGAAAGTATTTGCAAATACTTTCTTACAGTTGATCCATCCATTCGTATTCGTCCAGGATGCTCAGATGGGTTCTATCTTCGGCCAGGGTGCCGAAGGAAAGCACTGCCGTACGTGGGTTTAGGAACACACAGAAGTAAAGAGGGTTATTCCTCTCAAGGCTCGTCTGAACCTTTGCAAAACGTACGGAATATTCCGCTAATTGTTCGAGCAAACAAGGGGGTATTGTTTGAAGGAAGAGGGCGTCGAATGCAACTGCCAGCTGTTGTTTAGCATAGCCATCGGCTTGAAGAAGATCGTCGAGCAGATGAAAAAAATTCGAAGCATAGACTTGCAAGGTCATTTCTTTGCGATTGATTTGTGCGATCATTGCGTCTAATTCATTCAAGGCTGAAGCGCTCGATTCTGTGTTCTGTTGTACCCATTCGATAAAATACTTCGAGAAGATCTTTTTGAAAGAATCATCGACAGGGGCTTGGATGATCGAGAGGTTAGGTTGGATGATTTTATCGTGCAACCATTGGTCGCTTGTTTCATTAGAGTGTACAAACGCTTTAATATCTTGATTTTCAAAGGTTATCATCAATGGTTCATGCCAGTTTGTCGATGGTTCGAGCTTATCTAGATCAAAGTCCTGCAGATACCTTTCCGTTTGTTCTTTCCATTTGGCCAGATCGAGCATCCACTTTATCAGGGAATAGGGATTGCTCGGGGCGATCATTTTCCTATGGGGTAAAAAAGAAACGACGTCTTCGATGGTTTCCAATGCATAAGGAGTATTATCGTTCAAGGTAGTCATCGGCGTTCTTGGGAGTTGACGATAATTAGCAACGGGGTCTGGCCATTGAGCATTGGTGTAATCGTAGGCTAGGAATACCTCTTGCAAAAAGTTGTCTTGTTGCATGCTATGGATAATCCTCGACGTGATTTGTTCGATGAATGCCTTTTCCGTATCTACGTAGAAGGTTTGTCTTAAAATGGTCGAGGAGAGGTGTGCTATCTCGATGAGATACTCTCTAAATTCATCTGGAGTAGCAATCCTTTGTCCTATTGCGTAAGGTTGATTCAATAAACGTTTGTAGAGCTCAAAACCGCCAATTGTCGATCTGCCATCGGCCGAAATAGGGTTCAGGGGTATACCTGCATTATAGACACATCGGCTCTGTTGATGCAGTTGTTCTTCGAATGTTTTCTGCATTGGGATGACAAGAGAGCGTTCTTCGCGAGACGGGGTCGTTTTCAATGTATTCCATTGATTCTGTAAAGCATGGGCGACCGCTGCATGCAGTCGATGGTGGATAGAATCGGTGTTATTGGCTTCGGCTATGCTTGCCAAAGTGGTTTCCCATGCTTGCAACAAGTGATTTTGTGTGAGACTGAACCCGTAGTTTCCCTGGATGGAACGCTTCTCGTAATCTGTGGCAGTATTTTTGCTGTTCATCAGATCTGCAAAGCAGCGAATCATTTCCGCTGGGTTAGTTTGTATGGGGTCGTAGCCACTTTGGAAAAGGCGGTCGATGGCCGTGCGAGCAACTTCTTGAATATTATCGATCCCCATCTGCCTAGCGGCAGCGATCAGGTTGGGGACTTGCCAGACCATGATCTTTTCATTAAGCATCCCTGAAGGATCTAATGAAAAAGAACGTCGCAGGTCTTCGTCCGATAGAATGTTATTGAAATAAAACCGATCTGGATAGCCATCTACGATTCTCATTAGATAGCCATATTTAAGCAATTCGCCATACTCTTTCAAAGATTGGACAAAATATTCCTCGTGTTTCTTGAGCGACCAGGCCTTAGTAAAACAGTCTTTTGCTGTTCCTTGTCCAAATTGACTAAATAACGCTTTCAAAGCGGTCCACTTGCTATGAAAATCATTCAATTTCACCTTTCGACTCAATCCCAGATCAGCTCGAATGATTTCATGAGAAGCAGAATTACCATTAGATGGCTTAGTTATTGCATCGATAGTAGGTTGCCATGAACTATTCATCGTAGAAAGAATACAAGCTAATCCAAGTTGGTCGTTTTGAGGGGAGTGTTTAGGAATAAACGCTGACCGAACAAAGGGGATCATGCCAAGATTGAGCTGTCCATGGTTTGTTAGCAAGATTCTTGCCATGACATGTGCTTTATGGATTCGTTCGCATTGACATGGATCTTGTAACCCCGCTTCCTTTTGAACTTCTACAAATGCCGCGCATTCAGAGAGCGTTTTTGTGATCTCTTTCATGCAACGCAGTCGGATTTGCATATTGGATTGAGTGAAAGAGGCGGGGTTGATGAGCATAGGCATTTCATTCAAACAGCGCTCGGCTAAGAAGACGGCCTGTCCGATACGTTCAAGACCATCTTTTAAAACAGATCGTTTTAAATCCTCCGTCGAAGTGGCTTTAAGCTCCTTTTTTGTCGTGTTGAAAATTTTCTCGCAATAGAGGGCGACGTGTTTGCCATTGGAATTAGAAGGTAATCCAAGCCACATGTTTCGAAGATGCCGTAAATCATCTTCGATAGGCACGACATTTGCGAAAGGTTCTTTTATTTTTTGAGATTCAGTTAATTTGGTTACATAGGTATCGATGGAAGCTTGCATGCTTTCAAGCAAGGGGGCAAAAAGATTCCTCAGGGAACCTTGCTGTGTAGAATCCCATTTGGCAATGGGGTGTTCATTGCAAATAGAAGCTTCGGATTGATTGATAACTGTGTCATCTCTTTCTTCGATGGCAAGGATCGAGGATGCTGCAAATATGCTGATGAATAAAAAGACCATAGTGACAACCTTCTCTAAGAAAATCCCAAGGTTGTCATTTTTAAGTATTTGCAAATTCTTTTCCCTATGAAAATTGAAAAATTCTCATAGGGAAAAGAATTTGCAAATCCTTTCTAAGGAGACTCTGTGTGGTGCGATTTTTTACGGCGTGACAGCCAGAAAAGAACGAGTATGGCAATGGCAACGACTGGTACTAGAAGGCCGTAGATATATTGATCTAAGAAGGCAACGCCTGCTACGAGAAGTCCAAGGGCGATGCCGATGACGAGAAATGTTGGTTCGATGTAGACCCCAGCTAAGAAGGTTGCTAATGCCACAAGAATGAGCACCTCCACACCAGCTTGAAATTGACTGATAAATCCCATTTTGACAAGCGCTGATATGAGATAAACAGAAAGAAGAAAACCGGCCCAATGAAGAAGTTCGTGCCAGAGCTTTGCTACGGTATTGCGTAATTTCAGGTGACGCAAGTGAAGGCTAAGCCCGATACTGAGCAAAGCGAAAATCGGTGTTACGAAGCGCCAATATAGCCAGCCGCCTCCGATTTTCATATCGGTCAGTACCATGCCAAATAATGCAAGCACGAGCATCGTGATTCCAATGATGAAGCGTGCTTTCCAGGCAAGATGATGCTTTGTTGCTACAGGTTCATCGGTCATGTGGATTCTTCTTGGAATGTTGATCTTCTACAGATTCCTCTATTTCATGATTAATATCTTCATCTTCGATATCTTCAGGGTGTTCTTTACCTTCTTGAAATTCTCGCATGAGAATGTAGATAGCTGCTAAGACAAAGAGAATAGGCAGCAAGATTTCCCAGCGCAGATCGAACTGTTCGGTGACAAAGACGCCCCCAAAGACAAATAAGCTGATGCACATGTCAAAATGGCGTCCTAGTAGAAACTGACGGAGGGCAATAGGAATGCCGATGACGAGCATGATTCCCGGCCACCAGCTATCCATAAAAAAGAGGATGGCCAGGCCAACTAAAAAAAGCGCAGTGCAGATAGCCGAAGCTCGTTTGCGCGAGGTAAGTTGCTCCATTAGTTCCCTTGAATAAAGCAGTTTCTCTACTTTTTTTTACCATCTGCCTTTTTGAAAAAAAAGTAAACAGCCCTTGGCAGAGAACAGATTTTCAATTCTTTATTTTTTTAGATGTATATATGACTACATGCTATATTGCTTGTTAATTAAAAAAGATGGCGATGATTACTTATGTCATTAATTCAATCTATCAAACGAAATGAATATTCGCCTTTAGTGGCAAATACAATGGCTGTTGCCCTTTCTGTGGGATATCTTTTTGGCCCTGTCGTAGGCGCTTGCTCAGCTGTGGCTCATGTCGCCTTTTCTCAGATGAATTCACAAAAGCAGGAAACTTGGTTTCCTTTGAATGGAAAAGCGTTCACACAAGTTAAAGATTATTGGCAACACACCGGTCATTTGTTTAAGATTTCTATGATTGGTGGACTTGTTTTTAGACTGCTTGGAGGGGTTAGATCTCCAGCATCTTGGTTGCAGCCTTGCCTGGCCAATCCTCTTGCTGCTATTTATACGATTTTTCATGTTGTAGTTCTAGCTCCCCTTATAGAAGAGGTGGTTTTTCGAGGATTTCTACAGGAAAAACTACGCGATGTCCAGATGCTTATTTGGGGAGAAAACAGTGTAAATGGGAAAGATCATACACAAGACTGGGCATGGCATCGGACTAATCGAATAGCCCTACAAGCTCTTGCATTTGGTGCTGCGCATTACGATCCGTTAGACGGGTTTTTCAATTATTTGGTCGTCCCAATAGCTACCTACATTGGAAGTAAGCTTGGAAGAATTAAAGAAGGGTTTGATAAGAAGCCTGCTCCTAGCAATCTTTGGACGAATACGGCCTTGCACGCACACGTTAATGCTGCTGTCACATCACGCATAGCAGTCTTCGGAGTATAGCCTTTTTAGAAAGTATTTGTGGATAAAAAGCAACACCACCAGTTTGTGCTGGTGGTGTTGCTGTTGGATCATACGACTAGAAAGGCCGATCTTTATTTGCCTTTTGTCATTTCTTCTCTATGTCGACTTGCGATTGCTGCTAAGTCGTCGAGGCCTGACGAATCAGAAAACAGATTGGATAAAGTCGGCATATAGTTTTGCCGTATATTATTTATCATATGAGCTGCAACTGCCGCCAAATATCCACCACTGCTGTAGGCTGCGCTAAAAGCTGCTCCCTTGAACCATAAATCTGTGCCGGCCAACGAGTCTATATCCTTACCATGGGCCATTGAAAACATAATATTCGTTAGTAAAATGCTCATCAATTCAGCGCTACCTGCGTCCATTGTATAGCTCAAAGAAGAGGTTATTAATGTTTGGATTCCTGCTCGAAATACAGCTTCCTCTATAATTGGCGCTCCTATTACTGAACCCAATTGCTGGCTTTTAAAGAATAGGGCTACTTTTTCATTACATAGACCTAATGTTTGGTGTAAAAGCCCGCTTTTCAAACTGTCTTTTACGCATTGCGG
Source organism: uncultured Simkaniaceae bacterium (assembly GCA_963791555.1). Lineage (GTDB taxonomy): Bacteria > Chlamydiota > Chlamydiia > Chlamydiales > Rhabdochlamydiaceae > JAGXTH01. The sequence goes on along the minus strand of CAWBSQ010000005.1, from coordinate 108,258 downwards.
AGTTAGTTTGCTTATTATTTTAAATGGATTAATTGCTTCTATCTTTTTAGAGACTATCTCGCCTGCTTTTGCCCCAAAAGCTCCAACAATTGCAATCTTTCCAACAGTATAAATCCCACTACCAATAGCGCCTAATGTCATATAAAATCCTTTTTGTTATTTTAATTTTTTATTAAATATACATTAATAATATCAAAATATTTTTTTAATTTAAATTAAATTTTTTAACATATGTAATATATTTTTTTAAATCCGCGCATTATTCTAATAACCAGTTGGTTGTGTTGTATAAAATGTTGTATTAACAACAGCGCGCTAAGTTACTGAAATTAAATAACAACGAATAATTTTATTCGTAATTCATTGGTATGTAATGACATGGGAAAAGACTTAATCTAAGTATTAAGATTACTGTTTAGCTAAGCTAAGGACTAAAAGTTGTCCCCAAACTCAAGTATTTGCAGGTTGGGGGGGGAGGGTCGATGAGATAATCGGTGCTGCCATTATATCGTTTGGAATATCACCAACTATATTGGAAGCCACCTAAAAGATCGACTACGTTGGCATGGTTCCAATACTCGCCAGAGACTTGCACGTAAAATCTCGTACAATCCATCGTTTTTCCGATTGTCAATGCATAATCGAAACTATTGCTATTCAAATTCACTCCATCGATCACAAAGTCATTTCCAAATTCGATGAATTGCCCGCCAATCGGGGTATTCGTGCCAGTGAAGCGTTTATCCCAAGCGATATCGGCAGAAATATAAACTGAACTTGGTTGGGCTGTAAAATGTAGACCTAAACGAGTATTTACGAGACTACAATCTTTTTTATCGATCTTAAGCGCCCATCCTCCTCCATTTTTTTCCGTAACTCTATGGCACCAATTGCCTCCTGCGGTCACTCCAAGAAAAGGTTGGAACGAACAAACATTCACAGTCCAATTGCCTCCTACCTCGCCATAAAAAGAGAACTCGGAAATTTTGGGCCGGCTATGAGCATAGAACTTCAAGGAGCCGACATTCAAGGTGCGCTTCATTTGGTTTGAACTATAACCGTAGACAAAATCACCCAGGAGATAAAAATATTGCGGACTATAAAGTCCGTAAAGACCCCCAAGCCAAGTGTTGCTATAGCCTGATCCGCCATGATGTTTGTAGTGAATATGGTCATGTTCGTATGAACCACTCAAGCCAATAGTCCAATCGCACCCAAAGCTCTTTTGAAAACCAAGCGTTACTTCGCCACCAGTTGCTTTAAGGCCGTGAGCATTTTGGTTGCCATCAAGAGCTTTAAACGTCCCGCCACCTTCCATCCAAACCATCAGACCATCAAAACATTTGCATTGCTCATTGGGTGTTAATGTGAAGCGAAGTGCGTCATATAAGCGCTTAGTGAATTCTCCATTCACAGTTTGGGCAAGCCATAAGCTTGTCGTATATTGCCATCCAGAAAGGCTGTCCAAAGCACTGGCAGCTTCGTCAGCAGAAAGGCTGGCGATTTCACTCATCAAGGTTTGCTGCAAGGGATTGGGATTCATAATGCTATCCAATCCAGCAGATACATTCCTTTGGTTATGCGTGTTCGCCACATTTCCAAAATTTGTTAGAAGTGTCAGATAAACATGCTGAGAGTCATAGCTCAAGACCGGATTAATGGAAGGGGAGATGGCTGTCACATTGGAAAACTGCCCATTTAAGGTTCCGGCCTCAATGATTGTGTACGGTGTCTGGAAATTGTATGTTCCGTCAACAGAGCTGACTTCTACGACTCCCCCAGTGAGCATGGCTGTGCCTGTGACATCGATGAGATCGCTTTGATGGGCTCCGTTGACTTCGACGTCATAAGTTCCGCCATTATTGGTAAAGGTTGTAAAATGAAGCGTGCCGATGCTAGCACCTGGCGCAATGGTTCCAGTATTGGTCACATTGGGTGCGGTTCCATTCCCACCGAAGGTCCCAAGTGGATTGACCTGGACATTCCCAGTAAGAGATCCCGTGCTTGTGAGGATCAAGGTTCCCCCCTGAACAGTTGTCAACCCCGTAAAGGTGTTTGCACCTGATAAAATTTGCGTGCCATTCCCATTGATCATGAGTGTCGATGGTCCCATGACGTCTTGGATGCTTCCTGCAAAGCTGGCGCTGGTACCCGAGTCTAAGTTGATCTCAAGCTGAGGAATGCTCTGTGCGATGGATGTGCTATCTCCGTTAAGTGCTCCAATAGTAAAGCTAGGCACTGATGCATCGACAAGAAGACTCGCATTTTGCAAAACGATTGTGGCATTCCCACCGCTTGAATTACCTGAAAAATGAATGCTAGGTGGTGAGACCGTTCCTGCATTGATGGCGGTCATCGTAGCTTTTCCAGTTAAAGTAAATCCTTGTGCAAAGTAGATTTGATTGCCTTGGATATTACCGGAGCCGGTATTTGAAGCGGTGATTTGCGCGCCATCCCCTAGAGTACAGGTGTCTTGAAAGGAGATCTGGGAACCCTGGACCGAGCCAACATTGGTTGAACTGCTCGTATTAGTGGCCGAATTACTGGCAGTTAATGTTAGATTTTGCCCAGCTGTAAACGATCCATATACAATAAATTGCTCGCCATAAACAAAGCCGGTCGTGCCACTCGAGGCGCTTGAAGTATTTATACCGCTGTTCGTGATTTGGATGTTTGCATTGTTGCCGACGGAGAAGGAGTTGAACTCTGATTGTGGGTCATCGATATGTCCAACATTGTTACTTCCTGCCATTCCAGAGCTGCTGTCATTTCCTTCATTGCTAATAACAAGAGTAAAAGAATCTAGGGCTAAAAAATCGCCCGCGCTAATCTGCGGGTTTCCTATATAACCCACAAAATTTCCGCTCATGGAGTTACTGCCGCTATAAACACCACTATTTGTTATGGTCATCGATGCATCATTGCCAAGATTCATTCCCGATAACTGAAATTGTGAGTTGCTGCAATAACCGACATTATTTCCTCCTACACCGCTGCTAGTGTCACTGCCACTATTCTCCATGGTTAAAGTGAAATGATCTCCTGCCTGAATGTTTCCGGCTCCGATATGAAACGAAGTCACATAACCCACACTGTTTCCAGAGTTGGTATAAGATCCTCCACACGTACCAATGTTTGTCGTAGCGATGGATGCATTGTTGTTCGCGATGAAGTTGTTATCAAATTCGATGAGGTCATTAGCTATGAATGCTACTTGGTTGCCTCCTCCGCCTGACATACTTGTGCAATTATTGGTTCCTGTATTGGTTGCATTGATAGTAAGAGAATCGACGCAGTGAAAGATATTGCTCACAGCCAGCATGGACCCATCTACCATGGCAGTCGAACCGTTCGGGCTTGTACCACTATTGTTCCCAGTATTAGACACATTGATACTCAGATTGTTACCAGCTGTCAGAGTATTATCCAGTTCAATTTGGTTATCGCCGACAAAACCCACTTGGTTGCTGCCTGAACCCGAACTAGAATCGGTTCCTGTATTGCTTACAACGAGGTTAAAAGAATTACCGACGAGCATTGCACTGCTCACACTAAATTGCGGATTTCCAACATAACCGACATTATTGGAAGATCCATGTTAGACCCAGAATAGGTACCCATGTTTGTCGTTGTCACCCCAGCGTTGTTTCCTACTGTGAATGATGAATCGAATTCTATTTGCGAATAATAGCTTGTAGAGCCAATATTATTTCCACCCGTCCCTGTGGTGCTGTCATTTCCTGTATTCGTGCTTGTTAATTGTCCGCCATCGAGCATTGAAAAAGGATTTGCAGAATAAATTTGTCGACCGTTCAAGAGGCTACTTGAAACTCCTGAGTTCATCCCCGAAGCAGTTCCGCTGTTATTTGCAGTGAGATTGGCGCTGCCCGATGAGTTCGCTGTACCATTACTGAAAAAAAATTGTTGAGATAGAGATAAACCATTGTTCGTATTATTCGATACAATCGTTGTATTTGTCGGGTTGCCAGTGATTCCCGCGCCGTTAAATGTCAAAGTACATTGGTCGAACAAGAATGAGAAAGCCTGAGCGCTGTTATTGAAATTAAACGTTGAAATGGAAAAACCTGCTGAGGAGGACGGAGAGAGATTGATGCTGGGGATCGTACTATCGAAGATGACGTCATCTGCTGTGCCCGGGACACTTGTAGGAGACCAGTTAGAGGCGGTATTTAAATCACTGCTTATCGTTCCGTTCCAAGTGAAAGTTGAAGAAAAACCGATTATGGGCATCAAAACAAACGTAACTCTTAGGAGTTTTGTACATAACATGTATACGGTTCCTATTTTTCAGTTGAGCTTCTTGTAAAAGGATTAGTATAAATATTCAATCTTATAAGCTAAAGTCTGCATAAGCGCTTGAACAGACCTATCCTAACTGGAAATTCCATTGAGAATCTTCTGATTTTCATAGAGAAAAGAATCTGCAAATACCCTTCTTAGGCCAATCGATCCTTGAGATAGGGCGCCGTGCGGGAGGTTTTTACTTTGGCCACTTGTTCTGGGGTGCCAGCTGCCATCAGCTTGCCGCCAGCGCTGCCGGCATCGGGGCCAAGATCGATGAGATAATCGGCCGTAGCAATGAGATCGATATTGTGTTCGATCACGATGAGTGTGTTGCCCAGATCGACGAGGGTTTGAAAGACATTGAGCAGTACAGCGACATCCTGGGCATGCAGGCCAATCGTTGGTTCGTCGATGAGATAAAGAGTGCTGCCAGTCGATCGTTTCGATAGTTCGCGTGTAAGCCTAAGGCGCTGCGCTTCGCCGCCCGAGAGGGTAGCTATCTCCTGTCCAAGTTCAACATAGCCAAGTCCCACATCGATGAGTGTTTGAAGGATGCGCACCATTTTTCTGTGTGGGGGCAGAAATTCGAGAGCTTCGTGGGGGTTGAGCTGTAGAATTTGGCCAAGGTGTTTGCCTTTGAAATGCACTTCGAGGCTCAATGGGTTGAGTCGATAGCCATGACAAGCTTCACATAGGACTTTGACAGGTGGAAGAAATTGCAAAGGGATGAGTTTTGATCCATGTCCCTGGCAGCTCGTGCACATTCCTTTTTTGTGATTGGAACTAAAATGTTTAGGCTCGAGGCCCTTGGCTCGTGCTAACGGCAAGCTGGCAAAAAGTTGTCTTAACGGGGTAAAAAGATCGGTATAGGTGCTGATGTCAGCGCGATTTGTATGCCCTATGGGATCTTGTTCGAGCGAGAGGATTTTATCAAATGCAGAAAATCCCTTGAAATGAGCTCCTAAGTAATCGATCTCATCAAGACGCTGTGCAATGGCTTGTTGGGCTGCTGGTTTGAGCAAATCGCTCATGAGTGTTGATTTGCCAGAACCAGATACGCCAGTGATGCAAGTGAAGGTTTTGATGGGGATCGCAAGAGTTATGTTTTGTAGATTGTGCAAGGAAGCATTGACGATAGCGATGGATCCATCGCCGGTTCTTCGTTTGGAGGGTATGGGAATCGTTTTTCTTCCGCTAAGGTAGGCGCCAGTGAGCGAAAGGGGATTGTTTTTGATCTCTTCGGGCGTTCCTCGTGCAATGATCTCGCCGCCTTGTTTACCGGCCTGTGGGCCAAAGTCGAGCATGTAATCGGCCAATCCTATCGTCAAAGGATCGTGTTCGACGAGGAGCAGGGTATTGCCGAGGTCCTTGAGTTCCTTAAGAGCCAGATTTAAGCGCTCATTATTGTAAGGATGAAGGCCGACCGTTGGTTCATCGAGAACGTAAAGGCAGCCCGTCAGTCCGCTTCCTAACTGTCTTGCAAGGCGGATTCTTTGTGCTTCACCGCCACTCAAAGTGGGTGCTTTTCGATCGAGAGAAATATAGCCGACGCCGATGTCGATGATGAGATCGAGGCGGTGCAAAAGCTGTTTTAGAGGTTCGTCGAGGGTCTTTTTTTGCTGTTCGGTAAGCGCCAGCGATCGTAAAAAAGCGTACGCCTCTTCTAATGGTTTTGCACAAAGGCCTGGCAAAGTGATGTCGTTGATTTTTACAAAGCGGGCAAGAGCGTTGATGCGGGTTCCTTGACAGACTGGGCAAGTCGTTTCCTTGAGAAGAGGTTCGAGCAAGGCTCTGGCCTCTTTATTGAGCGTCTTGGCAGCGATTTCGAGAGCACGATTCAGGCCGCGCCAACGAAGAGAAAGAGCGTCGAACAAGCAAGGTTCTTTAGCACCTTTTAAAAAGATCGTCAAAGCGCTTAACTCTTGTTCATTTAAGGGGGCATGAGGATCGATATGGGCTTTTTCAAGGGTCTTAGCTGCGATCTTCAGTGCTTCGCGTGTCGTATTTTCATCCCAAAGCCACCTTAGGATTTGAAGAGGGGAGAGTTTCAGCAGTTCAGGGCGCTCCCCCCAATCGGCACCAAGTTGGATGCCTAGCCCTTGGCATTCTTGACACATGCCCTGTGCCGTATTGAAGGAAAAAGTATGAGGAGTGATTGGCGGATAGGATTTGCCCGTTGATGGCGCGGCGAAGCTCAAATTAAAGAAAAGGTCTTTGCCATCGGCCCCAACATCGACGACGAGCTGGCCTCCAGAAAGCCTGGTTGCTTGTTCAACAGCTTCGAGTAGCCTAGACCGTGCCCTTTCAGAGGTCACGATACGATCGATGACGAGAAGAAGTTCGTTTTTTCTTTGCTTGTCGAAAGGGATTTCTTCTTCCAGCGTAAAATATTGACCATTGAGGCGTATGCGTAAAAAGCCCTGCCTTTCCAACCTCTCCTTGAGTTCGGTAAAAGATTCGGTTTTTTTTAGTGAAAGGGGACTTAAGACATGGATTTTCGCTCCTTCAGGCAGTTCGAGGATCTTTTGCACGACATAGGCGATACTGATCGTTTCAAGCCGTTCTCCTGTTTCGGGACAATGCGCAATGCCGATGTGCGCGTAAAGAATCCGAAGATAGTCGTAGATCTCTGTAATCGTTCCAACGGTACTGCGGGGATTGCCTGCATGACTTTTTTGTTCGATGGCAATCGCCGGAGCTAACCCTTCGATTTTTTCTACTTTAGGCTTGGGAGAAACTTTGACGAATTGCCTAGCATAGGTCGACATCGATTCGACGTAACGCCTTTGCCCTTCGGCATAGACAGTCTCAAAAGCAAAAGAACTTTTGCCTGATCCAGAAGGTCCAGTACATAGCGTGATCTTGCCGTACGGGATTTTGGCCGAGACTTTTTTGAGATTGTTTTGCTCTGCCCCTTCGACGACGATGTCAAATTTCTCGATGGGGGGTCTTTTTATGCTTTTGGACAAAGAAAAATCGGGTTTAAGCACACGCTTCAATGCTTCACCCGTGTCGGTTTTCCCTTTGGCAACTTTCTCTGGCGTTCCTTCAGCAACGATTTTTCCTCCTTCTTGCCCCCCTTCAGGCCCCAGGTCGATGATCCAGTCTGCTGTTTTGACGAGGTCCATGTTGTGTTCGATGACGAGGATGGTGTTGCCTTTATCGACCAGGGAATGGAGTGTTTCGAGCAGTTTTTTTACATCGTGAATATGCAAGCCTGTCGTTGGTTCATCGAGAATGTAGAGAGTTTTTCCAGAGGAAGGGCGCGCGAGTTCTTTAGCCAGTTTCATGCGTTGCGCCTCTCCTCCCGAAACGGTGGGCGAGGGCTGTCCTAGACGCATATAACCTAGGCCTACTTTGAGAATAGCATCCATTTTTCTCTGAAGAGTTGGAATGGCCGAGAAGAATTCAGCTGCTTCGGCGATGGTCATTTCCAACACATCGTGGATATTTTTACCTTTGTAAAGGATCGAGAGCGTTTTCTCATCGAAACGTTGCCCTTTGCAATACAGACAGGGCACCCATTCATCTTCGAGAAAATCCATATCGATCATCACCATGCCCATACCGCTGCAATGAGGGCAGGAGCCTTGTTTAAGGTTGAAGCTAAAGCGGCTGCTAGAGAACCCGGCGGCCTTTGCTTCAGGTGTTGCACTGAAGAGATCGCGGATTTCATCGAAGACTTTTACGTAGGTAGCTGGATTAGAGCGCGGCGTTCGTCCAATGGGAGATTGATCGATGGCGATCACTTTGTCGATTTCTTCAGCGTTTAACAGTCCCTTGTATTTTCCAACTGGCAGTTTGGCATGATGCAGACGATTAGCCAGGGCTGGATAGAGGATGTCGCTGATCAACGAAGACTTGCCGGAACCAGAGACGCCAGTGACGGCAACAAAGATCCCCAAGGGGATTTTTACATCGATGCCCTTCAGGTTGTGATGCGCGGCTTTTTGGATGGTGAGGAAAGAGCTCGCTGTGCGCCGTTTTTTTGGAACGGCAATCTGGAGTTTGCCGCTGAGATAAGCGCCCGTGATCGAGCGCGGCGCAGCAGCGATTTGGCGGGCAGTTCCTTCCGCAACGATTTCGCCGCCTTCAGCGCCTGCACCAGGGCCTATGTCGACGATATGATCGGCAGCGCGAATTGTCTCCTCGTCGTGTTCGACGACAATGACAGTATTTCCTTGTTGACACAAGGCTTTTAGGGTTTCGATGAGGCGGATGTTATCGCGGGGATGCAAGCCGATCGATGGTTCGTCGAGGACATAGATCGTACCAACAAGACCGGCGCCAACTTGTGAAGCCAACCTTACGCGCTGTGCTTCGCCGCCAGATAAAGTGGGCGATGTCCTATCTAAAGAGAGGTAATGTAGGCCGACATTGTCCAAGAAATGGAGCCGCTCGCAGATCTCTTTCAGCAATTCGTCGGCAATGAATTGTTTTTTCGCAGGAAGCTTGAGGTTGGAAAAAAAGTTGCGTGCTTCTTTGATCGAAAAGCGGGTGACTTCGACGATCGTCTTGCCGTGCAATTTGGCGGCGGCAGGGTAGGGGCGGATGCGTCCTCCTTGGCAAGAAGGACAGATCGATTCGCGCATCAGTTCTTCCATCTTTGCGCGATAGAGCTCGCTTGTCGCTTCTTGAAAGCGCTGCCTTGCGTCGTGAAGGACGCCACGCCAGTGTATGTACTCAGTCCAAGAGGCCCGCTTGGTGGGATGCTTGAAATGCATGGCTGTCCATTTGCGCTCATTTCCATAAAGAAAGATTTTCTTGGCATTCTCGGAGAGGTTTTTCCATGGAGTGTCCACGCTGAACTTATAAAGTTGGGCAAGATTGCGATAGATATTGCCCCAGCGCACGGTTTCGTAAGCGCCGGCAATCAGGCAACAATCTTCCGCTATGCTTTTTTCTGGATCGATAATGAGTGCGAGGTCAAATTCTTGAAGGATGCCAAGTCCCTGGCAGGTTGGGCACATTCCGGTTGGGTGATTGAACGAAAAATCTTGTGGTTCAAGGGGAGGATACGATTTGCCCGATCGCTTAGCAAAAGCGTGCATGGAGAAAAGAGTCTCTTCCTCGTGATCGCCCTGGATGACGCTCATGACGCCTTTGCCAAGGTCGAGAGCTTGTTTCACATCTTCTGAGAGCCGTGAATAGTTTTCTTTTTCGAGGGAAAGGCGATCGATGACGAGATCGACATCGTGGGCAACATTGCCATCGAGAGAGAGGTCTTCTGTGAGTTCGACAACCTTGCCATCGAGGCGGATCCTTGTAAAACCACGGCGGAGAAGTTCAGCAAAATCCTCTTTGAATTCAGCCTTTTTTTGCCTAGCATAGGGAGCTAGTAAGATGAGCTTGCTCGAAGCCTTAAAGCCTTTTATCGTCTCTAAGATCTCTTCGGCGCTTTGGGGCTCTACGACCTCGCCGCTTTCTGGACAGTGCGGTGTTGCTACGCGCGCATAAAGGACGCGTAAAAAATCGTAGATCGCTGTTAAAGTACCTACGGTTGAACGAGGATTTTTTCCTGTAGTTTTTTGTTCGATAGCAATCGTAGGGGAAATGCCGCTGATGAGATCGGCCTCGGGTTTTGGAAAATCGCCAAGGTGGCGGCGGGCGAAGGTCGATAATGAATCGATATAGCGTCTTTGCCCTTCATTGTAGATCGTGTCGAAAGCCAAAGAGGACTTGCCCGAGCCGGAAACTCCCGTAAAGACGATCAGTTGGTTGGTCTCAAGAGAGAGGGTCACTCCTTTGAGATTGTGGACGCGGACGTTTTTGAGAAGAAGGTGGCTCATAATGGGGAATCATATCGCTAAAAAGGCTTTTCAACAACGAATCTCCCCTGCTATGTGACAAAGAAGAGATATATATCTATTTAGAGCTCGTTGATGAAAGAACCGTCACGTATTGAAAAAGATAGCATGGGGTCGATCGAGGTGCCCAGTGATGTTTACTATGGGGCACAGACGGCCAGGTCACTGCGTCATTTTCGCATTGGCCATACCCAAATGCCCCATCCTGTGATCCGTGGGCTTGGACTTCTAAAAAAGGCGGCGGCAGAGGTCAATGTCGCACTTGGCAAACTGCCTGCAGACAAGGGTAAATTGATTGTCGAAGCGGCAGATGAGGTCATCAGCGGCAAACTCGATAAACAATTTCCTTTAAGCGTCTGGCAGACCGGCAGCGGTACGCAGAGCAATATGAATGCCAACGAAGTGATTTCTAATCGCGCTATTGAAATAGCCGGAGGGGAGCTTGGCAGCAAGAAGCCCATCCATCCCAATGACCATGTCAATATGGGACAATCCTCGAATGATGCTTTCCCAACAGCCATGCACATCGCTGCCGTAGAACAAGTTCACCATTACCTTTTACCGCGGGTCAAGCGGATGCGCGAAGAGCTGGCCAAAAAGATGCAAGAATTCCAGGGAATCATCAAAATCGGTCGCACGCATCTCATGGATGCCGTTCCGCTTACCCTTGGCCAAGAATTTTCGGGCTATGTGGCGATGCTCGATGAGGACATCGAGCGGATCGTATTCAGCCTAAAACATCTTTATGAGCTGGCGATCGGTGGAACAGCGGTTGGAACTGGACTCAACACTCATCCCGACTTTGGAAAAAAGGTCTCGGCCAAAATCGCTGAATATACCCACTTGCCATTCGTATCAGCACCCAATAAATTTGCAGCCTTGGCGAGTCATGGAGCACTGGTCTTTGCCAGTAGTGCTTTGAGATCTTTGGCCTGTTCTTTGATGAAGATAGCTAACGATATCCGCTGGATGGGATCGGGCCCGCGCTGTGGTCTGAATGAATTGTTTCTTCCAGAGAATGAACCGGGTTCATCGATCATGCCAGGTAAAGTCAACCCCACGCAATGTGAATCGATGACGATGGTGTGCATTCAAGTCATGGGATATGATAATGCCATCGGCTTCGCAGGATCTCAAGGAAACTTTGAGCTCAATGTGTTTAAACCTCTCATCATTTTTAATTATCTCCAATCAATCCTTCTGCTCGGCGATAGCTGCCGCGATTTCACAGAACATCTTCTGGAAGGATTGACTCCAAACAAGATAAGAATTGCTGAGCATCTCAAAAATTCCCTCATGCTTGTTACTTGTCTGAATCCTAAGATCGGTTATGATAAAGCAGCAGAGATTGCCAAAAAAGCCTTTCATGAAAATAGCACATTAAAAGAGGCCTGCCTTAAACTTGGCTATTTGACAGAGAAAGAATTCGATGACATCGTCCGTCCCGAAAATATGACAGGGCCAGCTTGAAGGAGAGGTGCTGTGTGATCAGAACTAAGATCGTTTGCACAATGGGCCCAGCTGTGATCAGCAAGGAGAAGATCCTGCAGCTGATCGATGCTGGTATGAACGTCGCCCGTTTGAATTTCAGCCATGGCACCCATGAAGAGCATTGCAGAGTCATCGATCTATTGAAAGAAGCACGTCGGGAAAAACGGGTGCCGTTGGCGATCATGCTCGATACCAAAGGCCCTGAGATCCGCGTGGGTACAATCCAAGGCGATGAGCTTCCTTTGAAGGCAGGCCAGAATTTCATTCTAACCCCCCAAGAGTTAATAGGAACAGCTGAAGGAGTGACTATCCATCCTGCGCATGCTTTGACTGTGCTCCAACCAGGCATGAGAGTTCTTTTCGATGATGGGTACATTGCGAGCCAAGTCGTCGAACGAAGAGGCGAGGAGGTCATCGTCACTTGTAAAAACGGGGGCGTTTTGAAAACGCATAAGGGGGTCAATATCCCTGGAGTGGATGTCGATCTGCCTGCGATGACAGAAAAAGATATAAGAGATCTCACCTTTGGCTGCGAGCAAGATGTCGATATGATTGCCGCATCCTTCATTCGTTCAGCTGAGCATGTGCTCGAGATCAAAAAACTGCTTATCAAACTCGGTAAGCCTCACATCATGGTTCTTGCTAAGATCGAAAACCGTCTTGGAGTTGCCAACTTCAATAGCATCGTTCAAGTGGCTGATGGGATCATGGTCGCGCGCGGTGATCTTGGAGTTGAACTGCCGTTGGAACAGGTGCCTATCTTGCAAAAGATGATGATCCGCCACTGCAATGAGGCGTGCAAGCCTGTCATCACGGCTACGCAAATGCTCGAGTCGATGACAAAAAACCCTCGGCCGACACGAGCTGAAGTTTCAGATGTGGCCAATGCCATCTATGATAGTACTTCGGCAGTTATGTTATCTGGAGAAACCGCTGTTGGCCTATATCCGGTCGAAACTGTAGCAATGATGCGGCGCATCGTGGAAGAAGCCGAGAAAGATTGCGATTATCGCGCCTATTTCCATCAAGAAACTTGCTTTGACTGCCATAACATTTCCTTATCTGTGGCTATGTCCAGCGTACAAATTGCTTATAATGCTGGTGCAAAGGCCATTTTTGCCTCGAGCAATAGCGGGTTCACCGTTCGTCTGATCTCACGGTTTCGTCCTGCAATGCCGATTTTTGCACAGACCTCGAACGAACGGATTTATCATCAACTTGCAATCCACTGGGGGGTTTATCCTATCCCGCCCATAGCAGCAGCCAATACGCGCGAAGCGATCCAAGCCTGTGGTTGTTTTGGATTGAAGCTAGGGTTGTTGCGCTGGGGTGATCTCATCGTATTGACGGCCGGTTCGCCATTTGGAGTGAGCGGTACGACGAACATGATGATGCTCGAGAATATAGGCGATGTTCTCGTACGTGGCTACCCTGGATATGGCGAGCGTGTCGTTGGAAAGGTGTTTTTGATCTTATCTTCAGCTGAAAAGCATTTCGCTGTCCATAAGGGAGGCATCGTTGTCTTGACGAGTTGCGATATGTCCATGGCCCCACTTCTTCAAGGAGTGAGCGGTATCATCTTGCAAAATCATACGCAGGATCCCGACTCTGAGAAATGTGCGCTTGAGCTTGCTAAACAATTGGGATTGGCTGTGATCCTTAGAGCAGCTGGTGCTTTCAATAACCTTCACGATGATATGGTGGTCACGATCGAGCCGCAAAGAGGCCTCGTCTTTAAAGGCGAAGTGCTCAGCGATGAAGAAATGATCTCCGCCAACTGCAAATTCTAAAATCGTCTAAAGAATTTTTTAATAGTGAATTTAACATCTGTTCATTCAACACAAACATCCAGACAAGAGCGTTTGAACTATCTTGCATATACAGTCGAAAAAGGACGGGGTAGAACCATTGCTTTCCAATCGTTGGATAAAAAAGACCGCATCACATTCCTTGCTATATGCAAGATCTCAGGCTCAACAATCAATTGGAACAAGATTGACCGCCAAACACTAAGAAATGCCGTTCAGCAATTAGAGACCGTCCACAAACTAAGCTTCTGTCGATTTTCGCGTTCTTTTGAGCCGATTTTCAATTCATATTTTGGGGGTAATATCAAACTTCGTATGCCACCACAAGAGGTAACCACAACTCATCTAATACCATTTCTTACATTAAGGGATTTAGCGAACCTGCAGAGCACGTATAAAGCAGCTCCTGAATTGGGCAACGCTAGTTCCATTATTAAGAGCCATGGTCTAGCTCCCCTTATCGCAAGATATTGCCACCAAGATTGCGAACTCTTAAGCAAAAATGAAAAAATCCAAGCCTTGCATCAGCTAATGTCGATGGTGCAAAAGCTGAGCAAATTCGAAAAACTTGGATTACCAAGCTATCGATCGATTGGTCAATTTTTTGAACTCGTCGAAGCAAGGAATCTCTTGAGGATGGCAGCTAAAATGCGTGGGCCAGGTCCGTTTGTAGGTTTAGAAGATGAAACTGCTGTAACTACTCTGCAAATAGCAGAAAGCATAAGAAAAATGTTTAGCGAATCCCAAGCAAATCTACAAACCTTTAATGAATTGAACTTGATCGACCGTAATTTAACCCTTCTACCCCCAGAGATCGGGCAACTCGAGGCTTTGACAACGCTTGATTTAGCCAATAATCACCTGGTTAGCCTACCGAAAGAGATCGGTCAGCTCAAGAATTTGACTCATCTTGACTTATACGATAATCTCCTGACCAAGCCACCAAAAGAGATCGGACAACTTGAGGCTTTGAGAAATCTTGGTTTAGATGCTAATGAATTGACAAGCCTACCGAAAGAGATCAGGCAGCTCAAGACTTTGACTAGTCTTGGATTAGGTAATAATTACCTGACCAGATTGCCGGAAGAAATTGGGCAGCTTAGGGCTTTGACTGTGCTTAATTTAAGCTATAATTGGCTAACTAGATTGCCGAAAGAGATAGGACAGCTTGAGGCTTTGACTAATCTTAATTTAGCCTATAATCGCCTGACCAGATTGCCGAAAGAAACCAGGCAGCTTGGGGTTTTGACAAATCTTAATTTAACCTGTAATAGCCTGATCAGTTTGCCGAAAGAGATTTGCAATTTACAAGTTCTCGAAGAACTCAATATTAAAGGAAATGGTCTCCTCTATCTAAATGCCACATTAAGTCGCTATAGCGATCAGCTTAAAGAACAAAATCCAACACGCCAAAGAAGGACAATCCTGATTCGACTTCTAAATCAATTAAGGAAATATTTGCACGAAAAGCATAATTGTAAAGCCATTGCAGTACTTCTAGATACAATAGAAAAACTTCAAGGAAAAGAAATACGCTCCAAACTTCATATTTGTATCTATGAAGTATGTAAAAATGAGAAGTCTTTGCACAAAAAGTTGAAGAGTCCGCAATTTGGTAGAAAAGGCTTCATCGATCCAAAGATTGACCCTAAGTTCAAATTAGCTGCTCTTAAGCGATTCGAAAAGATGCTAAGCGAAGTTTAAACAAATAACGCACTTAAGACTGCTCTGCTCAGGGCAGTCTTGCTTCCTAATCTCAAAAATATTTTATTAAATAGAAAAAATAAAAATATTATATTAATATTTAAAAATGCTAACTGAATTTTTATTAAAATCACTATAGTTTATTCAGTTTTAACTGTATAATTAATTGTATGTAAAAACAAAAACGGTTTAAATAATGAATTTAACATCTATTTATTCAACACAAACATCCAGGCAAGAGCGTTTGAATTATCTTGCATACGCCATCGAAAAGCGGCAGGGAAGAAGTGTTGCTTTTCAATCATTAGATAAAAAAGATCGTATCACATTCCTTGTTCTATGCAAGATCACAAGCTCAAAACTCAATTGGAACAAGATCGGCAATCCAACACTACAAAATGCCGTTCAACAATTACTTCATGGGCCACAATTATCCAATCTATTGCAATTGCCTCCGCAGGAGATGACCAAAGCACATATAACGCCATTTCTTACAGGAAAGGATTTAGCGAATCTACAGAGCACACATAAAGCTGCTCCTGAATTGGTCAATGCTAGTTCAATCATCAAGAATTACGGTCTTGCTCCTCTCATTGCAAGATATTGCCACCAAGATTGCGAGACTTTAAGCGAAGGCGGAAAAATCCAAGCCTTGCATCAGCTAATGTCGATGGTACAGGAGCTGAGCGAGCTCGAACAACTCGAATTGCCAAGCTACCAGTCGGTTGGCCAATTCTTCGAACTCGTCGAAGCTAGAAATCTTTTGAGGATGGCAGCTGAAATGCATCAGGAAGAGCCGCTTGCAGGTTTAGAAGATGGACAATTGCAAATTGCGGAAGATTCAGCAGGTACCCTACAAAGAGCTCAAGAAGTGAGAACATGGTTTGGACAACATCAAGCGGATCTACAAGCTTCTGTCGAATTGGATTTCACCAATAGTAACTTAACCCTTTTGCCTCCAGAGATTGGACAGCTTGGGGCTTTGACTTGTCTTTGGTTAGACAATAATCGCCTGACAAGCCTGCCAAAAGAGATCCGGCAGCTAGGGGCTTTGACATGGCTTAGGTTAAACAATAATCGCCTGACCAGCCTGCCACCAGAGATTGGACAGCTCAAGACTTTGAAGCAGCTTGAATTAGATTTTAATTCCCTGATGAGCTTGCCGAAAGAAATCGGCCAGCTACGGGCTTTGACTGGACTTAATTTAAATTGTAATCGCCTGACAACCCTGCCTAAAGAGATCGGGCAGTTAAGGGTTTTGAATCGCCTTCAGTTACGCAATAATCGCCTGACAACCCTGCCGAAAGAGATTGGACAGCTCAGGGCTTTGACTAGGTTTTACTTAACCCATAATCGCCTTTCTAGCCTGCCGAAAGAGTTCGGGCAGCTAAGGGCTTTGCATTGTCTTTTTTTAGACTATAGTCGCCTTTCCAGCCTGCCGAAGGAGATCGGGCAGCTAGGAGCTTTGACTTGGCTTGCATTAGAGAATAACCGCCTGACAAGCCTGCCAAAAGAGATGGGAAAGCTACAAGCAGTTAAAAACTTTAGGATTAATGGAAATGGACTCCTCTACCTACCTGCTAAATTTAAGCGCTTTAGTGATCAGCTCAAAAAACAAAATCAAACACTCCAAATGAAGACAATCCTTACTAAATTAAAGGGATGTTTGAACAGAAAGCACGATTGCAGAGCTATCTTAGCGCTTCTTGATACGATGGAAAAACTTCAGGGCAAGGAAATGCGCTCCAAACTCCATGCTTGCATCTATGAAGTATGTAAAAACGAGAAGTCTTTGCACAAAAAGTTGAACAGTCCGCAATTTGGTAGAAAAGCCTTTGTTGATCCAGCGATCGATCCGAAATTCAAATTAGCTGCGCTTAAGCAATTCGAAAAGATGCTAAGTGAAGTTTAAACAAATAACGCACTTAAGACTGCTCTACTCAGGGCAGTCTTGCTTCCTAATCTCAAAAATATTCTATTCAGCGGAAAATCAAAATATTTTATCAATATTAAAAAAATGTTAACTGAATTTTGATTAAAATCGCTTTAGTTTATTCAATTTGAACTATATGATTAATTGTATATATAATTGTATATAAAAACAAAAATGGTTTAAATAATGAGTTTAACATCTATTTATTCAACACGAACATCTAGACAAGAGAGTTTGAATTATCTTGCATACGCCATCGAAAAGCAGCAGGGAAGAAGCCTTGCTTTCCAATCATTAGATAAAAAAGATCGCATCACATTCCTGGCTCTATGCAAGATCAAAGGCTCAATAGTCCATTGGAGTAAGATCGGCAATCCAACACTACAAAATGCCGTTCAACAATTACTTCATGGGCCACAATTATCCAATCTCTTGCAATTGCCTCCCCAGGAGATGACCAAAGCCCATATAACACCATTTCTTACATTAAAGGATTTAGCGAATCTACAGAGTACGCATAAAGCTGCTCCTGAACTAAGCAATGCTAGTTCAATCATCAAGAAGTACGGTCTTGCTCCTCTCATTGGAAGATATTGCCATCAAGATTGCGAAATCTTAAGCGAAGGCGGAAAAATCAAAGCCTTGCATCAGCTAATCTCGATGGTGCAAGAGTTGAGCCAGTTCGAACAAATCGCAGTACCAAGCTACCGATCGGTTGGACAATTCTTCGAACTCGTCGAAGCGAGGAACCTCTTGAGAATGGCAGCCCTAATGCATCAGGTAGATCCGCTTGCAGGTTTAGAAAATGAACAGCTACAAATTGCCGAAGATTCCACAGTTACTTTGCAAAGAGCTGAAAAAGTGAGGGTATGGTTTGGAGAACACCAAGCAGATCTACAAGCTTTTTACGAATTGGATTTCAGCAATAGTAACTTAACCCTTTTGCCTCCAGAGATCGGACAGCTAGAGGCTTTGTTGG
This sequence comes from uncultured Simkaniaceae bacterium, assembly GCA_963791555.1. Classification (GTDB taxonomy): domain Bacteria; phylum Chlamydiota; class Chlamydiia; order Chlamydiales; family Rhabdochlamydiaceae; genus JAGXTH01. The sequence continues at coordinate 90,231 of CAWBSQ010000005.1, read as the reverse complement.
TGCTTCGGTTAGAAAATAATCACTTGACCAGCCTGCCGAAAGAGATTGGACAGCTTGGGGCTTTGATGGTGCTTCGATTAGAAAATAATCGCCTGACCAGCCTGCCGAAAGAGATTGGACAGCTCGGGGCTTTGACTGACCTTTATTTAAGCAATAATCACCTGACTAACTTGCTGAAAGAGATCGGGCAGCTCGGGGCTTTGATGGTGCTTCGGTTAGAAAATAATTGCCTGACCAGCCTGCCGAAAGAGATTGGACAGCTTGGGGCTTTGATGATGCTTCGGTTAGAAAATAATCGCCTGACCAGCCTGCCGAAAGAGATTGGACAGCTCGGGGCTTTGACTGACCTTTATTTAAGCAATAATCACCTGACCAACTTGTTGAAAGAGATCGGGCAGCTAGGGACTTTGATTAACCTTTATTTAAACAATAATCACCTGACCAGCCTGCCGAAAGAGATCGGACAGCTAGGGGCTTTGATGGCGCTTCGGTTGGAAAATAATCTCCTGACCAACCTGCCGAAAGAGGTTGTGCTGTTACAAGCTCTTGGAAACCACCTCGAGATTGAAGGAAACGGCCTCTTCGATCTACCGGCTAAATTCAAACGCTTTAGCCATCAGCTTAAAAAACAGAATCGAACATTGCAAATGAAGACGATCCTTACTCAATTAAAGGGATATTTGAAGGGAAAGCACGATTGCAGAGCTATCTTAGCTCTTCTTGATACCATGGAAAAACTTCAAGGAAAAGAAACGCGCTCCAAACTCCATGCTTGCATCTATGAAGTATGTAAAAACGAGAAGTCTTTGCACAAAAAGTTGAAGAGCCCACAATTTGGTAGAAAAGCCTTCATCGATCCAGCAATCGATCCGAAATTCAAATTAGCTGCTCTTAAGCGATTCGAAAAGATGCTAAGTAAAGTTTAAACAAATAACGGACTTAAGACTGCTCTGCATAGGGCAGTCTTGCTTCCTAATCTCAAGAATATTCTACTCAGCTAGTGCAGAATAGTGTTGCTGTACACAACGCGACCATGGCAAGGAGAAAAGCGAAATAGCTTGCTCGTTGCAGCCAGCTGCACAAGGCTCCACCTCAGGTGCTAATCTACATAGGTAGACAATCGGTTTTTAAGTATGCGATGAGTTATAGGTGCTAAAATATACGAACGCTCCACCTACTGCAATACCTGCTGCAACAAGCGCTAAATCATAGAAAGCATCACTCGAGATGTACTTTTCATAACGCTTATCACAATGCTTTAACCTATTTTTCACCATGGAACCAATATCGGTATATTCTCGGCCGTTTATGGATCCTGGTGATTGGGTGGGTAAAGATGAATTATTAGATGGGTCGGATGAAGACGAACTATCTCTTACTTGTGCTTGATTTCCTGAACCTGGTACGGAAGCGCTCATAAAAACTCCTAAAGTTCGGTTAAAAATCTACGACGATGCATCTTAGCATATCAACTCTTTTTTAACGCGAACTTCGGAAAACGAACTATGTGGCAGCTGTGCCAAAATTCAGATGTTTGAGAAGGTCTTGAGCGACATCGACATGCGTCCTTTTGATGGAGGGATGGTCGATTAAGGGAGAGAATTTTTTGCCAAAATTCTGCTCGATCTTTTGGGTGATATCGTTGAGATGATGCGGGTCAGCATAGACGATGCGGCCATCGAGTTCGGAATGGCCAAGGGCTGGATCATAAAAATAGTCTTTGATGGTACACCAATTCGAAGCGACAGTTGGAGTTCCAAAACGGGCGGCTTCGAGATAAGTGAACCCTGGTAATTCTTGGAAGGCAGGGTGGATATGAAGTCCTGCATGATAATAGGCGCTAGCTAAGGTAGCAGCAGAAAGCTTTTCATTTTTGGGCATGGGGATGACCTTAGCAGATCCCTCTTCTCGTGCTTTTAACGACTGGCTAATAAACAGGGTCGGGGCTTTTCGCCATTTGGCAGCTGCTTCAAAACAGAATTCCTCATAACTGGGGGAGGTTGTCGAAATGAAAACCAGCGGTACATCGAGGTTGCGCGTGGCAAGGATCGTTCCCAGTTGATTCTTGCGCATTTCCAATCGGCCGACTTGCAAAAGATAGCTGCCAGAGGAGAGGCCTGACAATTGAAGAAAGCTCGTATCGGGATCAGCATTCCAAGCGGTCACGAAGCCTGGAGCAACGGGGATGACGGTTGTTTTACAACCTGGACAGTCGCGCTGTACTGTCTTTTCTTCTGTTGGTGAATTGGCGATCCATATTGCTGGTTTTCTTGCAAAACTGAGATTGTAGAGAATGGAGCGACTCGGCATGTTTCCATAGTAGTGAACCAGATGGGGCATTTCAAAAAGCAATTCGATGTCGAAGTCCATCCCATTATCTGTTTCAAAACTATGTCCTAAGCAGCACATCACATAGACGCAAAAACCTGTTGCCGGAGGATAATAATGAAGAAGGTTCTCCTGAAAGGCGACTATTCCATAAGGTATTTCTAGCATGTCCACTTCGTTCAGAGTAGTTCTTTGATCCAAGAAATAGTTGGTGAAGAGAAGAAAATCGGCGTCGGCTAATTCGAAAGGGGAGAACACTGTAGTGGCAGAGTGGCCTAATTCGGTAAGACCCTGTATGTAACTTTGGACGACAGCGAGATCGCCGCCCCATTTTCGTTGAGCATCTGAGCGGATGACAAAACCAATCTTCACGATAGAACCTCATTTAAGTGAGTGAGTAATTCACGAGCTGCATCGATTTCAGAGCGTTGCATGGCGGGATGGTCGATGAGGGGGGGGAATCGCTTACCGAAATTTTGCTCGGTCAGCCTTTGGATTTCTTTTATATCCCAGGGATTGCAGTAGGCAATCCTCCCATCAAGCTCAGAGTGCCCCAAGGAAGGATTGAAAAAGTAATCTTTGATCGTACACCAATGCGAGGCAATCGCTGGGGTTCCAAAACGGGCTGCCTCGAGAAAGATGGCGCCAGGCAGCTCATTAAAGGCTGGATGAATATACAAGCCTGCATGGGCATAGGCACTGATCAGCATCTCGGATGGAAGTTTACTGTTATTGGGCATGGCAACCACTCTGGCAGAGCCGCTCTGTGCCTCATTGAGCATTTGGCTGATGAATATCGTTGGTGCTTTGCGCCATTTTGCCGCTGCTTGGAAACAGGCCGTAGCATAAAAAGTTGTTCCGCGCGTAGCAATAAAAACCAGAGGAAGATCGAGATCGCGCGTTGCAATAATCGTCGCCAACTGATTTTTGCGTTCTTCTAGTCTTCCTATTTGAAGCAGATAGCTGCCGGAAGTAAGACCTGAGAAAGAGAGAAAGCTGTCATCGGCCTCACCTAAAAATCTGGTGACGATGCCAGGAGCTACAGGAATGATTGCTGTCTTGGCCCCAGGAAAATCGCGCTCGATGATGGAGGCTTCTGTAGCCGAATTAGCAATCCATAGTTTAGCTTGCCGTATCTGTTTGAAATTATAGACAAACGCTCGATTGGTTGTTTGACCGAAATAGTAAATGATGTGAGGCCTAACATAGAGTTCCTCGATAGATTCAGTTCCTTCAAGGCAATGCCAGATGTAATCGTGGAAGCCCATCGCAGGGTAGTAAGATTGTTGCAAATCTTCGTGAAAACCTAAAACCCCAAAGGGGATATCTAATACAGCGATCTCGTCGAGTTGCTGTCGATGATCGAAGAGTGTAATAGAAACAAAAACAAAATCTGCATCGGGCGCTTCAAAGGGAGATGTCGCAAGGAGGCTTTCATGGCCTAAGGTGCGCAACCCATTCACCAATTGATGGATAACGGCCAGATCGCCGCCCCACTTTGTTTCCCGATTGGATCCGGCCACTAAAAAGACGATTTTCATAACTATAGTAGTGATAGATGAAGAAAAGTTTTGTGGTAAAGAAAAATTTCATTACGATCCCATAGCAGAGCTCGAACGATCTCATACATAGGAACGAATGGATGCGCTACGCAGCCTTGAATACCGGATCTGATTTTCATTTGCTCGATCATATAGCTCCTCTTGCTGCGCTTTTGCAAATGCCCCTGATCACAACGGAAGAATTAAACGATCAACTTGCTCGCACTTATTATCCACAAGTCGATGTTCAGCATATGCCCGATTTGGATTTTCAATTGTCTTCTATTGCTGAACGATTCGATGTTTTGTTCGAATGTAAGTATTGGACGCCCTATCTCAAAACACTTTTTCGGGATGTGTATAAGAAAGAGATCCATCTTGTCTTTTGTCCTCATGGACAATCTGACAAAGGATATAAAACTCCGCTCTTAGCTCCGTATGCATGGCAAGATACAGTTCTTCTTTATGGAGAGTTGTTGATAGAGATGTTGAAAGATCTGACGATCTGGCCATCGATTGCGAACCATGCCATCGTAGGCAACTATCGGTTGCAATTTTACCAGAAGTATCGCTCTTTTTACGATGAACTCGTGGAAAAAGAGATTCGGCTGGATAAAAAAAAACGGACGCTTCTCTATGCGCCTACTTGGCAAGATGCTGATGCAGCAACCTCTTTTTTTCAGCATGGGGCTAGGGTCATTTCTGAGCTTCCAAGCGATTGGAATCTCATCATCAAGCTGCATCCCTTATTAGAACAGCGCAATCCTGGGGATTTCTATTCTATCGCTGCCCTTGCAGAGAAGAAACCCAATGTGTTCCTCGTCCATCATTTTCCTCCGGTCTATCCATTGCTCTCGCAAGTGGATGTCTATCTTGGCGATGCTTCTTCTATAGGGTATGATTTTCTCTTTTTCCAAAGGCCCCTTTATTTTTTCCCCACCTCCCATCCTGGGAGACTCCATTCTTGCGGCAAGATCATCGATCTCGATAAAGACCTCTATGATCAATTGGAGATTTCAAATGTCCATAAAGAGCAGCAAGAAAAGCTCTATCAATTGGCGTTTGGAACTCCTCAAGATGGGGCGTCATTGCGGGCGCACATCGATAAAGCCTTGATCTATTGAAACAAGCGAACAGCTCAATTTATAAATATAATTTTACTATCTGTGCAATAAATAATTTATTTAATAAATTAACTAATTTTTTTATTTTTAATAACAAATCCATAAAAATGGTATAATTATGTGATATTTATATAGAAATGGTTTTAATTAATAATGTCGTTCACTTTAACAAGTGTGGGTAGAACTGATTATGGTTCATTCACCTCGAAGTTCGTTTCTAACAAGGTTGAAAAAGCAACACTCTTTTGGGATGAAGAGGGGGATCATAAGCAATTCTCTGAACCGTTTGTGCCCATTCCCAAAGGGGGGGGGTTAGTCTGCTGAAAAGCGCGAATGGTTATACAACCTCGATGCCCGCTGGCACACTAGACCTAGGCTATAAAACAATAAAGGATAGAGACCTTCGTGAGATCATTAGAAAGCTGCCAAAAAACATCAAAAACAAGATCACTGCGATCAATCTATCAGGAGCCGAAAGGATCACAGACAAGGGACTTAAATACCTGGGAAAGCTCCGCCATCTGAAGCACCTCGATTTGTCTGGTTGCAAAAAGATCACCAATGAAGGTCTTTATGCTCTTCGCAAGCCCCGGTTAACCCATCTGAATTTGTCGATGTGTGTCAATATAAGCGACCTTGGGCTTAGCTATCTAAGTTACTTTGGTGAACTACCTCTAGAATTTCTTAGTCTAAAAGGATGTATTCGAGTGACGAACAAGGGGATAAATTGGCTAAGAAAAATGCCTTTGAAAGAACTCGATCTAAGTGTTTGTCCTAAAATTACAGGTTTAGGCTTACGTCACTTGCAAGCTTTACCCCTCCAATCGTTGAAGTTGGGATATCGGTATTCTCTGACCGATGCGGATCTGTATCCTCTTAGAGGAATGACTTTAACATCGCTCGATCTGCAATATTGCCCTAAGATCACAAGTAAGGGTTTGAGCTATCTCGATAGGCTCCCATTAAATGACCTGAACTTAGAAGGATGTGGTAAAATCGAAACAAACCCATCGGCATTTACGTGGGAGGGTTATCTGGCTAGAAATAGTGCCTATATCCTGGGAAATCCCAATGAAGCGCAAATACTATTCATTGGAGATGACCATACTGATAAATCATTACGTGCATTCCGCAGTGCGATCATCGAGCATTCGGCTAATGATGGCGATATCGTTGTTGTCGAAGAAGTCCAGAGTTTGAAACAAGTCGAAGAAACAAATTTGAATGAATGGTCGTTAAAGAAAAAACTGCAGGTGTATGGATGGGATGATCTCGATACATACAATGAAATGCGCAATCTGCTTGGAAAGACATCTGGATCATCGCGCTTTTGGCTCTTTCAGCCCAGCCAATCTAAAAAACTAAAAGCTGAACGGGATCGGTTGCGTGATTTACGAAACAACTCATTAATAAGAACCGTTACGAAGTTGCACGAGACGGGTAAGAAAATCTTCGTGATTGCAGGCACTTTTCATCTGTACAACAAAGAAAAAAACTATTGTGTGTTAGATGCCTTTAAAGGAACTGGTATTCGTTGTGCTCTTATAGAGCCAACAGCTAAACAAACCTATCTCAATCAAAATGGCAGATACGCCAAACGACTAGTACAAAAGCAACAGATGGAAAAAGATTTGAGTAGAGGTATTCAAAAACGTGATGAACTTGCAAATCTAAAAGATGAGCTGCAAGCCCAATTAGAAAAATTAGAAGGGCAATCCTTTTCTACGTTCCAAGAGCAGGAATACTTAAAAAGCAAATTGATTAGGGTGGAAGGTTATTTAAGCGGTATCTTGGAAGACCTGAACAAATTAAAGGCTGAATTTTCCAAGATGGAAGAGGAAGAGGAAAATCCTATCTAAAAGACCTATCGCGTGAGGATGGCAGCAGCAGCAATGGGTGCGGTATCAGTTCGCAAGATATTGCTATGCAGGGAAACACCAAGAGCTTTCCAGCGATGGAAGAGATCGATCTCTTTTTGGCCGAATCCCCTTTCTGGCCCTGAGAAAAAGTAGATTGGAGAAGAGTAGGGAGGCGCTAAACCCGGTGCTTTAGGGTCGGTATCGCCAAAGAGCAATGTGCCTTTGGGCGGCGTCCATTTATCAAGGGGCTCTTTCATAAGTACTGGCGGCAAATCGAGTCTTCCGCATTGTTTGATGGCAGCGATCATGAGGTGGCGAAGGCGCACAGATTGTTGCTTGCTTAAACCTTTTTTTTCGCTTAAATCACCTGGGAAAATCCAAAATGCGCTTACCCCAAGTTCTGTCCCTTTTTCGACGATCCACTCTAAACGGTTGAAGTGGGGCATAGCCAAGCAGAGGATGAGAAAGTCTGTTGGCATGGGAGATTCGATGATTTGGCTGATGCAAAGATCGGTTTTTCCTTTATATGAGGCGGTAAGAGAGGCTTGTGCCAATTGTCCTCGCCCGTTGATCAGTTCGACGACATCGCCTGTGTGTACGCGCATTACCCGGAGATGTTGCGCTTCCTCCCCTTCGATTGTCAGGGTTTCGTTTTTCTTAAATATTTTGTCATAAAAGAATCGTTCGGCTGGCATCTCTATCCTTTGCAAAGAACTTTACGAAAATTGCCATGCGGCAGGAAATCTTCCAGTGTCAACGTCTTTAAAACAGAGAGTCCTCGATAATGGTCGCTGAGCTTTTTATCGCCTGTGAAGTTCAAAAGTAATTTAGGTGCATAATCTTTGATCAGAAGATCGGAAACGGTGTCGTAATAGCGGCAACTGACCTGGAAGGGAATGTTCCTTTGACATGCATGGCTAGGCAGAAGCAGCGTGAAGTGCTCATCAGCGAAGATCTCTTTAAGTGTCAGTACTTGGGGCCATAGTTGATCGAAAAGATCAGGATCGCGAGGCATAGCAACACACAGGGCATCATAGCGGTAGATACGCCGAACAATACCTGTTCTTTGCAATTTCCACCGATTATGCTGCCAAAGCCACTGACTGGGATATTCTTCGATGCTCTTTTCGAAGAGGGTAAGCACAGAACGCATCAGTCTTGGAACCTCTTCACTCATTTCCTGGCTGGGATCGGCATAGAGTGGTTCGGAGTAGCGGATGTGATAATGCCCTTCTTTACGAAAAATGCTGGCGACAAAGATCGGCGCGCCGCTTCTATAGGCCAGAAGAGCGGGGAGAGTAGAAGTATAGGCTTTTCTTCCCAAGAACTCGGTCGCAAAGCCGCTATCAGGCATCCCTTGATCGCCTACGATACCAAGAAAAGCCCCTCTTTTTAATGCTCGCAGTCCCTCCTTGAAGGCGTTTTTCTGTTCGATGATTTTTCCGCCGAACTTTTCTCTAATGCCAAGGACCCAGCGATAGAGATAGGGGTTGGCAACAGGGCGTCCGATCGCAACGCCCGGCATTCTCGAAGTTCCTTCTAGAAAGAGGATCTCCCAATTCGCTTGGTGTCCGCAAAAGAAAATGACGCCTTGTCCTTGCTGAATGAGGGTTGCCGCAGGGTCTGGTGTTTCACAAGTGGCCAGATGAGCGATGGTCGTTTCCTTAGCGAGTTTAGGATATTCCAGGCAGGTGATCATCAAATTGTGGAAAGATTGCTTAGCAACGGACTCAATCTGTTCTGGGGGGAGTTTGAGCGATGAAGCAAGAGAAAGGTTGCTCAAAACCCGTTTGCGGAATTTAGGAAGGCAATGGAACGCAATATCGCCAAGCAGGATCCCTAGCCGATGCAGCATGGGATACGAGAGAAAGCGAAAAGGAAAGGTAAAACAGCGGATGAGGAAATAGGTTATTCGAGACATTCTTCTACGAGCCGTGGCAAAGCTTGGGAGAAGTCCATAAAAGAGATATTGGAGCGAATCTGCTCGGCGCTTTGTTGAGTTTTAGGGAAATATAGGGACTGCTCTAGAGCTTTGAGCACGCTTTCGCTGTCAAACAAATCTTCGATCACACATCCACTCTCTTTATCGAGGATTTCTTTGCCCCCATTGAAATTCGATGAGACAACATATAATCCCATTGCAAGCGCCTCTACGGTGACATTCGCAAAAGGATCATAAAGCGAAGGAACGACGACGACATCCGCAAGCGCATAGAAACGGCGCATATCGCTTTGTGGTCCCAGATAGGACACTCGTTTTTCGAGCCCTAACTGTTTCGTGAAGGATTGGTAGCGATGAAGCTGATTCTCCTTGCCAATGACGACGAGATGCCCTTCTCTAAGACGCGCGAAACCTTCTAAAAGATAGTCCAGCCCTTTTCTTCGATAATGGTGGCCGGCAAAGAGGAAAATGGGAACGCCGGTCTCTATGCCAAGTTCATTTTGTAAGGCTCTTCGCGTTTGCTTCCAGTGCGAAAAATCGTAGGCCATCTCGTTCCATTCCATGCCATTATGGTGCACAGAGATCCGCTCAGAGGCGACATCGTAGATAGATCGCAATTCTTCTTTAACCATGTGTGAATTCACGATGATCTTGCGAAGATTTGGAGATTGGAAACCTTCTTTCTCGAAGCGAAGCAAGGTGCGGTGAAGAGGGTTTACCGAAAAACTCAAGCGACGCAAAATCCCCTCTTGCCGTTGTTTGAGGTAAGCGGCGTGTACGCCATTGCCTGCACGGATATGCGTTGCCGAGGTGATGCGATCGAGGGTAAAGACAATATCATGAGGATGCCGCTGGACAAATGCTTGTGTTTCGAGATCCCAAGATTTTAATTTCTGGAAATGGAGCAGGCCATTGGAAGGGAGATAATGAACTTTTGCCCCAGAAAATTCTTTGATATTTGGGGTGGAACTAACGATCGAAACTTCGCATCCATAATCTAAAAAGGCTTGGACGATGCGTTTAGCATATTTTTCTAAGCCTCCTTTGGGAAGGATCGTTTGCTTTAAGAAGAGGACGTGTTTCATGGTTAGTAATTGGTAGACGTTTGTTCTTTCACCAGCACGAGGTTTCCTTGCAAGATTGCTTGGACATCAAAACGGCTATCATCTGGATTGAAGAGCTGCATCCTTGCCATATAGCTGCGGAATCGATTGCGCAGGTACTCTTCCCTTAGATCCGTTTGCAGATCGTTAGCATCGTCTTCGGCGGGATTGGCGCGAAGTTGTTCTATATAATAATCTTCCAGGGAGCGTGAATCGATGAACTGAAGGCTCGAAGAGAGCGTCCCAAGTTCTCGAGTTGGTTCAGCGACGATGGTAATTTGTAGATGTTCTCTTACTACGTCGAGGAAAAGACGGCTGACCCCTTTTACCGCGAGCGAGCGATTGATCAGAAAGATGCCGTGCGATTCTTCGATGATCCCACCAGGGGCGAGGTTCAGTGTCGAAGGGTTGATCGTATTCAAATATTCGGTGGGGTAGAACAGGGCGATGGGAAGGGGAGTGTCAAGAGGAAGCAGATTGCGCCTGATAAAATCAATCCGCAAGAATTTAGAATCGGGATCATCGATAGTGAGGGGAGTATCCGAAAGCGCAGGGATCGATATCTGCTTCCAAGCGTCGGGCACGAGAAAGCTCACTTCATCTTTTGTTCCTTGCTCTGGTTTAGAGATGAGGTTGTCTAATTGCGCGCGTGAGATTTCATTGAGATTGAATGTGAGGCGAATTTCACGGTCTTTTAATCGTTTTACGACTTTTTCTGGCCCGCTGACAGAGATGAACAATCGATAGGGGAAAACATCGAGAAATTGGTAGCCGCGCGGCGCTTCGCCAATAGGGCTTGTGACCACGATAGGGATTTTTTCTGTTACAAGACGCATGGGTCGAAGAACAAAACTCGATCCTGAAACACGGGAAATAGCGGTTGAGACATCTAGCTCGGGGTTGAGAGAAACGAGATGTTTTTTATCGATTATCACGGTGAACTCATTGCCAGCGTTTGCAGCATCAGCTATGATTTCCAGATCATTGGATGTGAGCGAATCGAGCATCGTCTTATTACCGCTTAAAGTAATACTAACTCTTTTTGCAAGCGTGCCACCTGGCTGAAATCCTTCGACAGTCTTTCCCGGCGGCATATTGACGATCCGGACGGTCACATTGCTGATGATACGTGTGGCTGTCAAGGAATGATTGACGACCAACCAAATGACGATCGCCAAGCAGACAGAAATCGCTTTTCTAGGCCAATTATTGATGAAAAGAGATTGTAGTAGTGATTTCACTTCTTAATCCACTCCAAGAAATTATAAGAACTGCCAAATTCAGGTTTCGCGGTTTGCGAGTAAATGCTGCGGATGATCCCTTTAAAGCGATCGATCTTAATTCCTCGCGTCATCACTCCATCGCGTGCAATCGACACCTTGCCTGTCTCTTCTGAAACGACGATGACGATGGCATCGGTCAGCTGGCTTAAGCCTAAAGCCGCTCTATGGCGTGTTCCCATTGATTTTGTGAGTTGAGAGCTTTCTTCAGCTAAAGGTAGGATTACGGCCGCAGCGATGAGGGTTTTTTCTCGGATGATGACAGCCCCATCGTGAAGGGGGGTCGTCGTTGCAAAGATCGTTTCGAGCAGCTCAGAGGAAAAAATCGCGTCGAGCCGCACCCCTTTGCTAGCAAATTCCTCTAGGTTATCTTCGTGTTCTAAGGCAATGAGCGCGCCAATGCGACGATCGGCTAAACGAAAGGTGGAATTTCCAAGTGCATCGAGCAGCTTATCGAATTCAGTCATTTCTTTATGGCGCCTTCCTTTCCAGCTCAGCTTGGATAAAGCTACCCGTAGTTCTGGCTGAAAGATGATGAGGATGGCGATAACAGCTACGTTTGAAACCAGGAGTAATATCTTGTGTAGGATTGGCAGATTCAACCATGAAGAAAGCGCAAAAATGGCAAGAAACGCCACAACGCCCAGCATCAAATCCATGGAACGAGTGTTCCAGAAAAATGACAGCAGGTAGTTGAGCATCACCGCAATGATTGCCATCTCGACAAACGGTCTGAGCGCCTCTAACACCTTAACGATCCCCAAATATAAAAATTTCTGGACATTCTGAAGAAAAACCAAAAATTGTCAAAAAGAAAAAACAACTCACATGAGAGTTTATGAACTGATCCCACTATTCGAAAAGCTTGCTTTTCGAGTCTTTCCCATATTTTTTAGCACTGCTTTTTGGGCTGCATATTCGAGTATGTCCAGCGAAGCGCCGCTAAAACCTGTGAAAAAATCCTTCAAAAATCACCAATTTTCGAATAGTGAGATAGGTTCATTTGCGGAAGTGATTGGTTGATGATCTTTGCTAGAGCTCTTCTCTCGGCTTTGCTCGTTCCTTGGACTAGTTGAACTTACGCCCCTTAGAGATTGAAAGCTTCGAGAAAAAGACGTGAAAGGTCACGCCGATCAAATTCGCAAAACACCTACTGAGTTTAGCCCCTTTTTGGCTTTATATACAATGAAACGATAAATAGCCATTCTATCCTTCTTCATAGGAAACCCATGGCAGAGACTATCAATTGTCTTTTTGAAAGTATTTGTAAATTCTTTTCCCTATGCGAATTAAAAAATCCTCAAGAGAATTTTTAGGATAAAAGCTATTTAAGCGTTTCCATTAGACTTCTTTCGAAACTCAGCGATTATGAAAATGAACGCAAAGACGCGCAAGCCGCAAAGACGCAGAGAAAATTGATGGTGTATTAGCCGTGCTGATAATAGACGCTGCAATCAAAGTACATCGGATATTAGGCGGCCCAGGCTTGTTGGAGAGCTTGTATCAAGAGGCCTTGTATCAAACTAGGATTACTTCTCAATTTTGGGCAGAAACTTTTCCGCAATGGCATAGAAAGAGTCGTTAATGATTTATAAAACTCTTTGCGTCTTGCGCGTCTTTGCGTTCATTTTCATAATCGCTGAGTTTCGAAAGAAGTCTAATGAATTTACAAATACTCTCTAAGAGACAATCCCCGGAACACTAAAGTTGCTTGCTTCAAAAAAGAGATCGACATACTTTGTCTGTGTCATCTTTTTTTAGTGAGAGTGTTAATGGATGCTGTCTTCTTATCACGAGTGCAATTCGCTTTGACAAGCGGATTCCACTATATCTACCCGCCACTTAGCATCGGCCTTGGGCTTTTGCTCGTCATTATCGAGGGAGCCTATTTAAGAACGAAAAAGCCAATTTACCTCCAGATGACAAAGTATTGGACCAAGGTGTTTGCTTTGACCTTTGCACTTGGCGTTGCTACAGGGGTTGTGCAGGTGTTCGGCTTTGGGACCAATTGGGCTACTTATTCTCGCTTCATAGGGGATGTATTTGGTAGTGCACTTGCTGCAGAAGGTGTTTTTGCCTTCTTTCTCGAGGCAGGGTTTCTTGGTATCATGCTCTTTGGCTGGGAACGCGTAAGCGAAAAAGTCCACTATCTCGCTACGATCCTGGTGGCTGTAGGAGCGCATTTCAGCGCGATTTGGATTGTCATTGCTAATTCGTGGATGCAGACACCAGCTGGGTTTAAAGTAGTCGGAGAGGGATTAGAAGCACGAGCTGTCGTCACGGACTTTTGGCAAATGATGTTCAATCCTTCTGCAGTCGATCGTCTTGTACACGTCATTCTTGGATGTTGGTTAGCAGGAATTTTCTTGTTCATCAGCATTTGTGCCTACTATATGCACAAAAAACGCTTCAATGAGTTTGCTAGTAAGGGCCTTAAGCTAGGACTTAGTCTAGCGGCGATTATTTTAGTGCTTCAGCTGATCTCTGCAGACAGTTCTGCTAACATCGTTGCTAAACATCAACCCGCTAAACTGGCAGCTATGGAAGGTGTCTTTACGACGCAAGAGAGCACGCCTATGGGACTCATCGGCTGGGCTAATGCCAAAGAACGCACTGTAAAAGGGATACAGATTCCTGGGTTTTTGAGTTTTCTCGTCCACCGCGATTTTACCACTCCAGTTATCGGGCTGGACCAGATCCCTGAGTCTGAGTGGCCGCCAGTAAATCCTGTTTTTCAAGCTTACCATCTCATGATCTATATGTGGGTGGCTATGGCAGTGGTGACATTCATCGGACTTATTCTATGGAAGAAAAAGAAATTAGCCAAGGCGAAGTGGGCTTTAAAAGGGCTTATGATCTCAGTGATTTTTCCACAAGTCGCTAATCAAGTGGGCTGGATGACTGCAGAAATAGGGCGCCAGCCTTGGATAGTATGGGGCCAATTGCGCACAGTCCACGGAGTCTCAAGATCGATTGATCCACAACAAGTGGTTTGGTCCTTGATCATGTTCATCATGATCTATACTCTGCTTTTTATACTTTTCATATTTTTGTTGGACCGGAAGATAAAACATGGTCCCGAAGAAGCAAAAGTCCAAGAAGTAGTTTATCGCGATCCCTTTGCTTTAGAATCTAAGTAGGTATCTTTATGGAATATGCAGTCTTGGCCAATCTTTGGTACTTCATCATCGGCTTTTGCGTCATTGCCTACACCGTCCTCGATGGGTTTGACTTAGGGGTCGGCATTTTGCACCCTTTCATAAAAGGGGATGAGAACCGCAGAATCTTCCTCAATGCCATCGGTCCAGTATGGGATGGCAACGAGGTGTGGCTTGTCATCGTCGTCGGCGCTCTCTTTGCTGGATTTCCTTCTGCTTATGCGACCCTCTTCTCTGGATTTTACAACATTTGCATGCTGTTGCTAACGGCTCTGATTTTTCGAGCTTGCGCAATTGAATTTAGAAGCCAGCGCGCTTCGCCCAAATGGCGCTCCCTATGGGATATCGTGTTTTCCATAGCGAGTTTTGGTATTGCTTTTGGGATAGGACTGACTCTTGGCAACCTCGTAGCGGGCATCCCGCTAGATGAGCATCATGACTTAATACACCAGCAATTCCATCCTTGGCAGCCTTATCCTATTCTTGTGGGTCTTGTGACTGTCGCTCTTTTTGCGATGCATGGCGCTATCTATCTCGTCATGAAAACGGAAGGTGACTTGCAAACAACCTTGCGTCGCTGGACCAATCGAGCGATTATGATTTTTATTTTCTTTTACATGCTGACCACTTGGGCAACGCTCATCTATATGCCTCATATGCATGCAAGAATGCAGACGATGCCCTATCTATTTGTCGTAGCGCTTCTTGCTATGCTTGCTATTGCCAATGTGCCAAGGCAGATGAAAAAGCGAAAATCGTTTTACGCGTTCCTTTCCTCTACAGCGGGGATCGCCTTGCTGGTCGCTATTTTTGGGATCGGAACCTATCCTGAGATCATTCATTCTTCAGTGAACCCTGCCACGAATAGCTTGACGATCTTGAATTCCGCCAGCTCGGAATTGACACTGATCGTGCTTTTGATCATCGTAGCGATAGGCGTTCCACTCGTCTTAGCCTACGGTACCTGTGTATATCGCATTTTCCGCGGCAAAGTGCGCGTCGGCCCAACCGGCTATTAGAGAGTATTTGCAAGTTCATTAGACTTCTTTCGAAACTCAGCGATAATGAAAATGAACGCAAAGACGCATAAGCCGCAGAGAGTTTTATAAATCATTTAATACATTTTCAATTTTCTCTGCGTCTTTGCGGCTTACGCGTCTTTGCGTTCATTTTCATTATCGCTGAGCTTCGAAAGAAGTTTATTTTCCTCGAGAAAGGAAACCTTTTTGAGATCTTCCCATTTTCATAGAGAAAGTATTTGGAAATACCCATAAAACACTTTGTTATGGGAATTTTTAGAGGCCTTGCTTTTTTGTGAGTTTGCGGAGTTCTTTGAGGACTTTTCGCTGGAGGAAGAATAGAATGATAAGTCCAATGATCACTAAAATCCCCAAAATCGAGACGGTGGTAAACCAGAACTGCGCATCTTCTCCTAAGGTTTCTAATTTTGATTGCGCCTGTTCGATCATTTCTTTTCCTTCCTGTTGCTTTTGACGGCGTAGCATCATGAAATCTCCCTCAAAAAATGGATATTTATAATTCTTTTTCCCCCTATGAAAATTAAAGGGTTTTTCGGGGGGATTTTAGACCAGGCCTAAATGCTAGAGCGCACCATCCAGGCAGATTTTTCTAGAACATTCATCAGGCGTCCAATCAAATCCACTGTGGCATGGTCATGGATCTCATCGGCCATCGTACCGATGATTCTAGATTGTTTGGTGTCTGCTTCTAATGCATGAAGCAAATGTTGAAGGCCATCGTGAACGGTCATCACTTGCTTGCATTCTTTGATGGTGCAGTGTTTTTGAAAACCGCTTAAAGAAGCGTCGACATAAAGAGTTAAAGCGCGAATACGTTCGGCGACCTCATCGATGACTTCGGCTAGTGCTTCGTATTGTTTCTCGAGCATAATATGCAAACTGTAAAATTCTTTGTTGGTAAGATTCCAATGCAAATTTTGCGTCATCACATAGGTTCCGTAGAGGTTCGCTAATAAACCGTGTAATGCTTCTCCAATACCTTGCCGTGCATCTGATGGCATACCAGTGTCCATAACTAAGCTCCTAAAGTGTTTCTTTTCTAAATAACTCGATTCACGTTTTTGTCCTAGAGAGAACAGCAGAGTTGTTCGTATTATCTATAGCTAATTTTGATTGATAGTTTAAAAAGAATTCGATAGGTTTGCCAGTTCGCTACTGAGAGGATTACTGTGCTAGGCGTCTTTTTAGATACTGAAACAAATGGACTCAACCCCTATAGACACCAAATTCTTGAAATCGCTTTCAAGATCGTCGATGTAAAAACTGGCGAGTGTAAAGACTCCTTTGAAGCGATTATCGCTATATCAGAAGCAGAATGGAGGTCTAGCGATCCCGAAAGCCTTAAAGTCAATGGCTTTTCTTGGAATGATGTATTAGTCGGCAAATCACTTGCCACTGTTTCCGAGGCAATCGAGGGCCTATTTGTTAAACATCATATCATCCGAGGGGAAGCGGTGTTTATTTGTCAAAACCCCTCCTTCGACCGTGCCTTCTTCAGTCATATTCTTACTACAGAAGAACAGGAAGCGTTAAGGCTTCCCTATCATTGGCTCGATCTAGCTTCTATGTTTTGGGCTGTATGCATCATCGAAGGAAAATACCCATGGACATTTGGCTATTCAAAAGACAAAATTGCCCATGCCTATCATCTCGCCTCTGAAGCTCAACCTCATCGTGCTATGAATGGAGTTGATCATCTTCTGCTCTGTTATGAAGCAGTCGTTGGCTATCCTAATCCAAAATCGGTGAAGCCTTAGAAAGTTTTTGCAAATCCTTTCTTGGGATGCGGCCGGCTCTTATTGGCTATCGCCATCATTAGGCGGATTTGGTGATATTCTTGGATCTCCGTGTCGCTTGAGAGAGAACTTGCTCAATCGCCTTCAGTTTGAGTTTCGGATCGACTTTAGGATTGAGGAACGCTTGTCTGCCAAAACCTAATTTTTGCGTTTCCTTACGCCATCTCGGATCTTGCTTACATACCTGGGCAAGTTCACGATGGAGAGCGGAACGACTCTCGTTGCCGACGATCTTCTCCATTTTCTCTAAAAGAGCTGCAATCTTATTACATTCGTGTTTACTCTTTAGAGAGGTTTTCAATTGTTCCAGAATCGTCAGTTTTTGAGAGTCACGACTTTGTACAGATTTGCGAAGAGCGTCAGAGAGACTCTCTTTGCTAGCGACTCTATCCATTTTGTTCAAAAGCGGTTTAGTCTTCTCATCACAAGCGAGTTTTACCTTTAGAGGGGCCGTCCAGTTATCAGCAGGCCAAAGATTATCATCCATATCAAGGAGGGATGTCAAAGAAGCGATAAAGTGATTGACCATCTCTTCAGAGATATTCGTAATTTGATTGTTTCTCAAATAAAACTTTTTCAAAGCTTTTAGCTGGCAAATCTCATCGGGCAACGAGGTCAGTCGATTAGAGCTTAAATCAAGTCCGGTCAAAGTCTTGAGCTGGCCGATCTCTTTGGGGATGGTCGTCAGTTGATTGCCATCTAAAGAGAGCATTTCCAATTTTGCTAGGCTCCAGATCTCTTTCGGCAAACAAATCAGGCGATTATTACCTAAGCGAAGGACTGTCAAAAATGTTAGTTGCGAGATCTCCCTGGGGACTAGAGTCATTCCACGGTGTTCTAAATTGAAAGAGTCATAGCTAGCCCGTATAGGATTATTACTAAACTCAACTCGAAAAGCTTCTGCTTCTTGAATGAGGGCTGCAGCAGATCTTCCAGAGCTTAGATAATCACGAATAGTATCTTTATTGGGCTTTCTAAGCTCGCTATCCTCGACACGATCTTCATCGTAATTTGTTATGGCATCTTTCATCCGCAAGAAATTCACGGCCTCCACTAATTCAAAAAACTCATTAAGTGTACCAATGGTCGGACACTCTATCTGTTCAGCCTCGTTCAGCTTGCGAGCCAGGGACACCAGCTCTTTCAAAGCTTGGATGGCATCAGTCTTAGTATGGATTTCAGTAGGGCAGTATCTTGCTATGAGAGGTCTTAAGTTGTACTTTTGGATGGTTTGTTCAGCGTGCAGTGCATGCATCGCAATGGATTTTTCAGTTTCCTTACCAGGACCTTGAAGCGATCTTAAGTCTTGTGATGAAGGAAAAGAAGACCGTTCGTTATTTTTCGCCGATTGTTTAGATCTAACCATCTGGTGTAAATGCTTTTTTGCTACAGATTGCGTAGAGAGCACAGGTTTACTTTTATTTGCATCTTGCAACAATTTTTGCACCGGCCCTATCACGACGTTCCTGGCCTTATTCCAGTCGATAGAAGCAATATTTTTTGGCTGGATCTTTAGGCTTTTGTTCGTTGTAAGGACTTTTAGTAGACGGCCGCGATCGGATGTATTGAGTGCTTTGAAGGAATCGCTACGACCTACTCCGATTTCGAGCGCACGTAGGAAGTTGTTGAGTTGAGCTACTCTTGCGGCTGAAGAAGAAGTTGGTGAACTCATTTTTTTGCCTCATTGTTAATAATGATATATTTGCGAAATATATTAACAAATAGCGCATTTGCACTCAATCAATAATACAATTAAAAATTATTATAATCTGTTTATTGTTTATAAAAACGCTCCGACCCTACATGTTGTTATAATAAGATGTTTGCAAATACTTTTCTTAAACTCAGGAGAATCAGATAGAGCTTTTGAGCTATTTCTTACTGCGAAGTCTGCGAAAGATCAAAAGTCCGCCGAGAAGCACAAGCACGATCCCACCGATCAGAAAGCCGATGGATTTCGCAGTGTATTTGGATGCTTCCTTATGACCGGATATTTTATTCCATGTACTATGAAAGAAGAGACTCATCTTCTGCAGCCACGTTTCTGATCCTTCAATGACATGGCTGCTAGGGGTGCCGGAGATGATGAATATGATTCCTAGAATAATCAGAATGATGCCGATCAACAGACGCCTGTAAAACATTCTGCTACTCCTTTTTAAGGTCTGTTTACGATTTTTTTAATTTACTTGATAGTTTAATTTTATTTGTACAATACCATACCTGCTTTTGAACCCGACTCTATTTTACCTGTGCATACACCGGCGCAGCTTCGTTGCTGGCTTAAATTCAGGGCGGTGGCTATGCCAAAATTCCAATTTTTTAAACACGATGTGTATAAAATAGCTAGGCTGTGATAAGATGCTCCCCACGTATGGCGCTCCCTCAAAGAAAATTTAGAGAAATAGTCCTGCTCCTCCTTTATAGCTATGATTTTGTTCAAGGCGATGAAGAGGATTCTATATCGATGATCGTACAAGAACTCGCTGTGTCCAAAAAATATGTCCATCTAGCACATGGGATACGGCGTGCGATAGAAGAAAAGCTTACGTTCATCGATGAAGCCATCGCTAATGCTGCTATTTCCTATGATTTTAGTCGCATCCCCCGTATCGAGCGTAGTATTTTACGTCTTGGTGTTTATGAGATCTTGTGTTCTCCTGAAATTCCTGGCAAAGTCGCTCTTTCAGAGTCCATAAGACTAACGCGTAAGTTTGCAAGCCCAGAAGGGGCCACGTTCGTTAACGCCGTGCTCGATGCGATCTACAAGGGGGAAAAGCATGTGGCTGAAGAATTGGTGCAGCCAGGGAAAATTTCTTAGCGAAGTTTCTACGTTTGGCATTGGCGGCCCTGCCAAATGGTTTTGCGAGATCAAAACCATCGAAGATCTACAAGAGACCCTCCTCACTGTCCAGAAAGAGAATATTCCCTATCTCGTCGTTGGTAAAGGCTCGAATGTGCTCTTTGATGACCAAGGGTTCGATGGGCTTGTCATTCTCAATAAGATCTCCTTTTTCGAACAGAACAAACATGTTTTTCATGTCGGCGCGGGTTACAACTTTTCGTTGCTGGGTGTGCAGACTGCAAGGGCTGGTTGGTCGGGACTCGAATTCGCATCGGGCATTCCAGCGTCGGTCGGCGGCGCTGTCTATATGAATGCCGGAGCAAATGGCAAAGAGACAAGCGATCATCTCTTAGATGTGACCTATGTAACGCCTGAGGCTAAAATCATCTTGTATCCTAAAGAAGAGCTTGTTTTTTCTTATCGATACTCTTCTTTCCAAGCGATGAAGGGTGTGATTGTGGCCGCTAGATTTGCTTTAGAAAAGAACGAAGAAGCGAGAAAAGATCAGTTAGGGATCATCGATTATCGCATGCGTACACAGCCCTATGGCGAAAAATCGGCCGGATGTGTTTTCCGCAATCCAAAAGGAAGTTCAGCTGGAGCATTGATCGAGCAATGTGGTTTAAAAGGAATGAAATGCGGAGGTGCGGAAGTTTCCCTGCTTCATGCCAATTTTATCGTCAATAAAGGAGGAGCGACTGCCAAAGATGTGCTCGATCTTGCTCAAAGTGTAAAAGAAAAAGTACGTGAACTTGCGGGTATCGAATTGGAGATGGAAATTTGTGTTCAAGCGGATTGCTCAAGATGACATTCCGCGCTGATCTCCATTGCCACACGATTTATTCAGATGGATCAGAAAGTGTCGAGGCGCTTATTGATCTTGCAGTGGCATCTCAGTTGCAAGGACTCTCGATTACCGATCATGATACCATTGCTGCCTATGCCGAAGCGATCCCTTATGCCAAGAAAAAAGGCATCCTCTTAGGCACTGGTGTTGAATTCTCCTGCATCCATCGAGAAGAGAGTATTCATGTGCTGGCTTATGGATTTCCGGCTGATTCCAAGGAGATTGCAACTCTTTGTGAGATGCATCAAAAGCGTCGTAAAGAACGCAATTGGGCTATTTTAAAAAAACTGGAGAGATTGGGCATGCCCCTTGCTGAGGAGGAACTTCCTCATGTTGGTACCATCGGACGTCCCCATATTGCCAAGTTGCTCGTCGACAAGGGGTTTGTCCCGACACTTCAAGAGGCTTTCCGTCGCTACATCGGAGAAGGAAAGCCTTGCTATGAACGAGGCACCTTATTTTCTGTGGAAGAGACATTAGAGATCATCCATCGATCCCATGCCAAAGCATTCATTGCACATCCTCATCTCTTCAAAAAAGCCTCTTCTGTTAGAAAAATCCTCGATCTGCCCTTTGATGGATTGGAGTGCTACTATGCGAAATGTCCTCCGTACGAAGAAGCGCGTTGGGTAAAACTGGCGCAAGAAAGAGGGCTTTTAGTGAGCGGAGGTTCTGATTTTCATGGGAAGTTCAAGCCCCACATTCCTCTTGGTTCAAGTTGGGTCGACGAGCAGGCCTTTCGTAAGATTTTTGGTGGTTAGAACGACTGATGCTCGAAGCTTTCTTGGCTGGATTATTCTCTAAGAAACGACAGTGGTCTAGCACTAAGGACCTTTCACACCTCACTCCGATTCTAAAAACTCTGGGAGATCCCCATCGGTCCTTTTCATCGATCCACATCGCAGGAACCAATGGCAAGGGGTCTGTTGCAACGAAGATAGCAGCAGCTCTTTCCCATTCCGGCAGGAGGGTCGGCCTTTATACTTCGCCTCACCTCTTGCGTTTTCACGAACGGATACGCATCGATCAGCAAGAAATAGCAGATGCTGAGATCTTAGAGTTTGGAGATAGGGTTCTTGCAGCTTCAGCGGATTCTGCATTGCCATTGCATTTCTTTGAATTAACGACCTTGATGGCCATGCTCTATTTTTCCGAAAGAAAAATAGATGTCGCCGTTTTCGAAGCAGGTATTGGCGGAAAATTAGATGCCACTAATGTGTTACTGCCCATTCTTTGTGTGATCACCTCGATCAGTTTTGACCATATGGAGCGTCTTGGAACAACTTTAGAAGCGATCGCGACTGAAAAAGCGGGAATAATCAAGCCGCTTGTACCGATTGTTTTAGGCCCCAGGGCCAACTTTAGAGCTTGCATTGAACGAGCAGATGCTTTGCACGCCCCGCTTCATCAAGTAGCGGCAGTGTCATCTCTGTTCGAAGAAGAAAATCAAATAGTTGCACGTGAGGCATTGAATGTGCTCTCTATATCTAAAGAGAGCATTGCCTATGGGCTCAAAGCCGTACCACCTTGTCGATTTATGAGAGTGGGGGAAATGCTCTTTGATGTTGCTCATAATGAAGATGGATTCATCCATTTGTTTTCGATGCTAAAACATTCTTTTCCACAGAAAAGAGCGCGGCTTGTAATGGGACTTTCAAAAGATAAGGATCTTCGTGCAATTATGCGCATCGTAGAAAAAGAAGCTTCGTACATCCATTTCGTCCGAGCGCAGCATGAGAGGGCCACGGATATAAGTGATTTCTTTAAAGGAGAGGAGGATCATCGTTTTAACCAAGAGCCTTCTGTCATCAAGGGATTACAGAAGGCTCTTGTGAGAAAGGAAGACGATGAAATCATCGTCGTCTGCGGCAGCTTTTACGTAGTTGCCGAAGCTCTTGCTTCACTAAACAGTTTTTCGAGTTCTTGCAAGGAGAAGTAAGTTTCGCTGCCTTCTCCATGTGCCAGATCGTAAGCCGTTGCAACAAGAGTTTGAGCCGTTTTTACACGATCTTCTTGGGGGGAGGAGACCCCAAGAATGGCAAAGTGGGCTTGAATCCGCCGTCGCACAGCTTCAGGCAATAAATTAAACCGTTTGAGTGTATCACGGTTATGACCAAAGTAGAAGCTCTCTGCAAGTTCAAATAATTCAATGATCACCTCATCTTCGTTTCCTGCGTCCCTATAGTGTAGGCGTTGGATCTCGAGTAAGTTGAGTTGATTGACAAGTGGAGGAATGGGTTGGCCGAGCGCGTGAGCACGCAAAAATTGCTCAGCTCTGGTCGAAACATACCGTGCAATTTTGAGGTTTTCTGACCCTAGAGCATGACGGCGGCGGATTTGTTGCAGCCGTTTCTTTAGTCCAGAGACCTCTTTTACAATATTGTCACAATCGCCATGATCTAATCGATCTTGAAGGCTTTTGGCTTTATCGACAACTTGCCGCACCTGGGTATCCACACTACGATTGTGAATTTGTCCATAGAGCTTTGTGATCTTTTCTGGGAGATCGTCGAGATCGCGTTCAATTTGAAGCCGCGAAAACTCATTTGTTGGCTTCGATGAATCGCAGATGGCTTCCATAGAACGTCTTGTTCTGTCAAGCTGACGAAACAGCTTGTTGCGCTGAAGCGGTGAGATCGGTGTATCGAAACTCACCTGTTCTTCGATGTACAGTACTTGCTGGCGCAAGTCTGCTGGCGACCAAGGTCTAGAATTTATTTTTTCACTGCCCATAATTTTTTATTACTATTTTAATTATGATTTTTTGGACAGAAACTTCTTTGCATCAAGAGGACCTCCATTCGTTGAACGATCACTCGAGTGCACTCTAATTTTAACCTGTTTTCTTGGCCAGGTCAACGGGTAAAAATTCATTGAACTTTCACTTAGTTCATAAGCAACTGTACAGGAAGCGAATGTCAGGGAAAAAAAGAAAAATTCAAATTTTCTTTTGTACTAAAAGTAGCGATGGAGAGTGGGAGCGATTGAGCCAGCGATGCTGGCAAACACTATACGATTTGGGACTAAGGGCTTTCAGCCAGGATTCGAGCGCTGCTTCTTCTTTTTTCCCTTCATCATGGCCTGGATAACAGGTGATGGAGAGCAGGCCGCCAGGGGAAAGCAGTCCTAGAGCCTTTTCTACGCTAACCAAAGTCGTCATCGTCATGGTCGTAATCGCTTTGGTGCCAGTGGGAAGGTAGCCAAGGTTGTAAACAATTAATTTTACGCTGCCGTGCGCGATCTCTTTGGGGAATTCAGAATGAGAGCACTCGATTAAAGAAATTTTTGTCATCATGGGCTCAGAGAGATGCTCTCCAAGGTATTGACGTGTATGTAGAAGTGCTTCTGGTTGAATATCAAGAGCTATCAAATGTCCTTGCGCTTCGTCTATAACAAGCCGGGCCAGTACTAAAGCGTCCTTGCCATTACCGCAGGTGGCATCGATGACCGTATCTCCTTTTTTTGCGAGTTGCATCCAGTAGTGGTGGGCAAGATCGATATGCGAAGAAAAAAGAGGAAAAAAAGAATACTGCATAGTCCTAATTTGAGTGTCGCCGAGAAAAGAAGTTTATCGATAAGAACTCTAAAGAGAAACCAAGTTCTTGTCAAAATTGCTATGCTAAGGTAGAATCTCTGCTCTCAACCGTATGGGGTATTAGCTCAGTTGGTTAGAGCGCCACGTTGACATCGTGGAGGTCAGCTGTTCGAGTCAGCTATATCCCAACATTGTTTAACTTAAGTTTCGTTTGAAAACCGATTCCCAATATTCAGTTCAGCAGCTATCGATAGTCTTAGCTTCGGTTCTTTGCGACCAATTCTCTCAAGCTAGGCTTGTAAAAGTTTGGACGCATGAAGCCTTTTTTTTCGTCGATGTCGTACTTGATACCGATTGGGAAGAGAGCTTTTTGCCCTTTGTCGAAGAACTGATGAAGAAGGCGATCGAGCGAAGAAAGCCCTTTGAAGAATTGGAGATGAGTGTAGCAGGAGCGGCGGCTCTTTTCGCAGCACACGGCCAAGATCTTTTAGTTTGCCAACTGCCTGCTCAAAAAAATGCCCTTGTCCAGATTCTCCGCTATGCGGATCAGGCCATTCCCTTGTCTTCTTTTCTAGACACCACATCTGGTGGAGAATTTTTTGCCTTAGTAGGGGCAATTGAGGTGGGCTCATTCAAAGAAGAAGCCATCTATCGAATCAAAGGAGTCCTTTCTGCAGATAAGATCAAAAAGAAAGATTTGAATCCCTATGCAATGGATGATCCAACACAACTTGCTATGCAGTTAAAGCTTTTAAAGCAAGTCGATGAAGGATGGTGCTATTGGCCGAAAGGGGAGTGTGCCAGGAAAGCTCTTCTGGGATTGTGGGAAACTCTCATGCTCCAAGAAAAATTTTCTTTTGTTTCGACCCCGCAAGGAGTATCCAAGAACGACGCCCGTTCGCACTTTTTACTACTTGCCGAGAGTTTAAAAGGGGAAAAGAGTGGGGACAAGTTGGCTCAGCTATGCTATCTTGAGCATGGGCAAGAGATTTTTGATTATGGCGTTCTTACGCCTCTGTGTGGATTCCAAGATCTTTTCTGCAGAGTAGTTCCTGAAGCTAGGCTTTTCGAAACAATTATTTCTTCCTTGCAATTGATGCGCCAAATCCCTAAAATCTTTTGCTTTGAAATGCAGGCAGTTTTGTATGCCTCGCAGTCGTCGTTTGAAAGCTCGCTTTTGCAAAAAGCTCTTGTAGATGAGCAGTATGCGATTGAGCCTAGTGCTTCATCGCAGGTGAGTTTCGAATTACGGTTGATGGATGGAGAGGGATATTCGTGGTCTGGGCCAACCCTTGAAATCATGAGAGCAAAATCATTGCCTGGATCGTGGATCATCATTGGTTCGCTAGTTGGCTCTTGGGAGCGGTTCTTGGCGTTAGTCGTCCAGAAGAATAAAGCCCTTCCTTTTGAGCTCATCGAAGAGCAGGTAAGGATTTTTCTCCTTCATGCTGATCTTCGAGCCTATGCCGATGAGGTACGTGATCAGCTTGAAAAAGAGGGACTACGTGTCCATATCGATGCACAATCTGTCTCGCTAAAAGAGCGAGTTCATGGTGCGGTAAAGGAAGGTATTCCCTATCTCGTCGTCATAGGTCCTAAGGAGAAGGAATGGAAAAAGATCTCCTGGAGAACCTCGAATAGCGAAAAAGAAGAGACGATGAGTGTGGACGAGTTTGTGAACATGGTGAAACATTGAGAATTAATAGAGAAATTCGCGCACCCAGAGTTAGAGTACTTGATAAAGATGGTGAACTGCTTGGCATCCTTCCTCTTATAGAGGCGATGTCCAGAGCAGAACAAGTAGGTTTGGATCTAGTTGAAATTGCGCCAAATGCCGAGCCGCCCGTATGCAAGATCGTCGACTATGGCAAATTTCGTTATCAACTAGTCAAAAAAGAGAAGGAAAACAAGAAAGCGCAGCATCAGGTTAAAGTTAAGGAGATCAAGCTCAAACCCAACACGGATGAGCATGACCTCATGACTAAGCTTAAGCATGCTCGGGAATTCCTTATGAAGGGAAACAAAGTTCGTATCACGTGCGTTTTCCGTGGTCGTGAGATGCTTCATACTGAATTTGGAATGCGCTCGGTGCACAGGATGTGCGAAAATCTGACTGACGTTGGTACGCCTGAATCACCGCCAAGAATGCTTGGTAAAGCGCTTTCGGTGGTCATCGCTCCGGGTGGAACCAAGAAAAAGCCAGAGAAGCATGAGAAACCTGAGAAGCCAGAAAAGCAAGTTACTGTTGCTTCCGAAAAGAAATCGAATCAGGAGAGTTCAAGTGACAAAGATGAAAACCCGTAAATCGGTTGTCAAAAAATTTAAAGTGACGGGCACAGGCAAGCTCATTCGCAAGAGTCCTGGGCGACGCCACTTGCTCGCACACAAAAGCTCTAAACGTAAACGTAGTTTGCAAAAAGACAAGCTCGTCGACAAAGGGCATTTAAAAACCTACGCGCTCTTAATGGGCGTTAATTAAGTTCTGGAGATTTCAACATGGCAAGAGTCACTAACGCCGTGGCCACGCACCGCAGGAAAAAGCGGTTGCTAAAATTGGCAAAAGGGTTCGTTGGAGATCGCAAAAACCACTTGCGGCTTACTTCGGATGCTGTAATGTCAGCAATGGCCTTTAATTATAAGCATCGTAAACAAAGAAAGAGAGATTTTCGTCGTCTTTGGACTGTCCGCATCAGCGTAGCAGCAAAGATCAACGGCATTTCTTACAGCAAATTTGTGAACGGACTCAAAAGAGCAGGTTGCTCCCTCAACCGAAAAATGCTCTCTGATATGGCGATCCGTGATCCACATAGCTTTGCAGCTGTAGCAGGCACTGCTAAAGAAGCGCTAGCGTAACAACCTACACATGGCATGGCCTGAATTGTCAGGTCGTGCCACTTTCTTCTCAAGTGCATTATGCAAGATCGCTTCGAACGACTTCGGCAAGACTTTGAGCAAGATCTCAAAAAAGCTGAGAATACACGCGACATCGAGCAGTTGCAGGTCAAATTTTTAGGACGCAAAGGACCTGTACAAGCGCTGATGCAAGACTTGCGCAATATCACAGCGGAAGAACGTCCTCTATTTGGTAAACTCGTCAATGAGCTCAAGACTGAGCTCGAGAATGTTTGCAAGCAAGCCTCTACTGCATTCATCCAACAAGAACTTGCTAAACAAATTGAGAACGAGCGCATCGATGTAACTTTACCTGGGCGCAAGCGCTGGCTTGGCAGGATGCATCCCATTTCACGCATGATGCAAGAAGTGCTCGATGTATTGCGATCGATGGGTTTTTCTGTACAGTTAGGGCCCGATATCGATTCCGATTACTACAATTTCGAAGGGTT
Source organism: uncultured Simkaniaceae bacterium (assembly GCA_963791555.1). GTDB lineage: Bacteria > Chlamydiota > Chlamydiia > Chlamydiales > Rhabdochlamydiaceae > JAGXTH01. The sequence goes on along the minus strand of CAWBSQ010000005.1, from coordinate 62,489 downwards.
GAACTTTCCGCCAGATCATCCCGCACGCGATATGCAGGATACCTTCTACGTAGATAAGCAGTTTCTCTTGCGTACCCATACCTCCAATACGCAGCTCCGCGTTATGGAAGCACACCGTCCGCCGATTCGTGTAGCTATGCCCGGAACGGTTTATCGCAACGAGACAGTAACGGCCCGCTCACACGTCTTCTTTCATCAAGTCGAAGGCATGTATATCGATAAGGGCGTTAGTTTTGCTGATTTGCTTTCTACTATGGAAGAATTCTGGCGTAAACTCTTTCACATGCCCCTCAAAACACGTTTTCGTCCTAGTTATTTTCCTTTTGTCGAACCAGGACTGGAAGTCGATCTCGAGTGCATATCATGTCGAGGTCAAGGTTGCCGGCTTTGTAAGTTCAGCGGCTGGCTCGAAGTAGCTGGTGCTGGCATGATCCACCCTGAAGTTTTACGCAACGGGGGAGTCGATCCTGAGGAGTATTCGGGCTATGCATGGGGGATGGGCGTCGAAAGGTTGGCCATGCTCCGTTGGGACATCAAAGATATCCGCCTCTTCGCCGAAAACGACATGCGCTTCCTCTCACAATTTTAGAGAGAAATAAATTCTAAGAAAGCATTTGCAAATTTTTTCCTCCATAGATTTAGAATGAAATCTGTGTAAGCGCTTCCATTGTACATGTCGGGTTGTGTGTCCTACTGCGTAAGCACACCCCCCTGTTTTCGCACTACGAAGATCCCCCGGATCTTCTCGTGTCTTCAACAGCTCCCTTAAGCTTCAATCCGCTTTGCCAAATCAATCCTCCCTCCTTACGTGTATCTAATACTACGCTTCGTCGTTCGAACCGCTCACTTCTATTCGCTTAGATTTTGCTGTGCGCCTTGAAGCCGCTGGCTGCTCGTGCACTCTCGTCCCGCTCTCTTCATTCGCATGGTCGCTCGTGTCATCTCGCAGAGCACAAAAATAGTATCTTTTCCCTCTCCAAAAAATATAGCATGTAGTACAATCTCTAGCGTTTTTCTGAATCATCTCCTTCTAAGGAAGAGTGGCAGAGTGGCCTAATGCGGCTGTCTTGAAAACAGCAGTCGGCGCAAGCCGACCGTGGGTTCGAATCCTACCTCTTCCGATTACGCAACTAATTCGAACCCTTGTACTCCTCATCCAGGAGTGCAAGGGTCTCGATGGTTGTATGAGGTACATAATACGATCGGTTCTCAATAAGCCTCCCATTCTCTACTACGCATTCTCCTGGTACGGGTTCCAGCTCAATCGTTAATTCGTAACATAACCAGTAACTGGAGGAATGGCTTGAAATGGGCAATCGGGAGATTTTAGAGGACATCGTCAACTATAATGAGGATGATGTTCGAGCCACAGAATGTCTTTTTGCTTGGCTGAAAGATTTGAAGGGTAAGGAATCTCTAAAATAATTAAGGGAAAATCCCAAAGCAAAAGAAGGCAATTATATTCTGGAACAAGCGATTGCGGGTAATAGAAAACTTTGGGTAGACTCTTTCTGTTCAAGAAAAATTCGGTTTAGGAAGAGGTTTTACTATCGATTGGTTATTAGTTTTTGATAATGGTGTTAGAGATCGATTTGGTGTGATCGGAAGAGAAGGAATTCTCAAAACTCAATTGAAATGGGATTGGTTGATAAGCGAAAGCGATAGGCTAATACCTGAATTTAGGGGTGACCACACGACAGTTGATACTCCTGCTGGATTTCTTGAGCAGATCCATTTGGGAAATCTTATAGATACGTTTCCGCAAACGTATCAAGATCGGATAGATGCCTATTTCCCAATGCCGCAAGCTTTGTATCGTACGTTGAGAAGTTTTCAGCAGGACGCTTTGCAGTGCGATCCTACCGATGTAAACAAACTATTACATGAATCTATTAGTTTCTTATCAAGAGAGATTCTGGTGACAATGGAAGCCTTAAAGCACCTTTTTCTTCAGGTCATCGATCGAAAGGAAATCATAGCGAAGTCCGTGAAATGGCGCCGAGAAAATCCTTGCCACAAACATGCCTTGAGTATTTCAGGCTTGTTGGAGGATTGGGAAAAAGAATTGGAGCAAGGAGACAAAGGGTTTGCCTTTGAGCTGTTGGTAAAGCACTTGGCTTGGCATGTCCTAATGAGCCGCGTATGGTTAGTAGGGCGTGTTGGCGATGGGGCTGATGTAGAACAGTTTGAGCATAATATACTTTTGCGACTTTTGCATAGCTATCTCATGCAGATGCAAGACGGGTCAAATCTTTCGGGAGCTAGACTTTTCGCCAGACTGGAAAGACTTGGGGTCTCTACCAGTACTAAACCCAAGGAGCAATGGCTCAAGCGCCCTAATCTTTATAAAGGAGGAGCTGGCAGGGAGCTGTTAGATGGGGATCTTGCTGAGTTTCTTGTCACTGGATTTGCCTTGAAGGAAGTAAGGCGCCCTCTTAGAGTTATCACCTGCGATTGGAAGAAGCAAAAGGAAAGACTGAAAGCGATCATTCGAGGTGTCAAATACGTAAATGGAATATTAGAAGGGATGCACAAACGAAAAGAATTGGCGATTACAGTCCCTGAGCGTATTCCAGTTGTCCCTGGAGTAATGATTCTAGTGGATAAGGATCGAAAGAAACCTTCAGAGGTGATTGACGTTCAAAAGCTCATCCAAGAGGTTGACGCAGAAAATAAGATCAGCGCTTTGCAACATGCTGGTTTTGCAAAATGATTTTATGATATGGTTAGCCTCAAGATTTTAAACCAGAGGGATTAATGCAATTAGATGATCAATTTTCTGTTGATGATAGATGCTACCTATTTCTAAACTTTCCATTTGACTGGTCCTTTTCTTCAAATCTCCCGATAGAATTAGCTCCTGGGATTTACCTTACTTTAACTCCACAGCATGCATTAGCTTGTGCTGCTCCGAAAGGCTCTTCTGTCGAAACGCATATAGGATTAGCTGCTTGGGTATATCCAGGATATGGTTTAGTGAGGGGGATATGCAATACCTGCATTAAAATTGACAGCAGAGTTCCATTAGAACTGAGAGATCGTTATTTTTGGTTTATTATCGAGGCATTATACCTTGTCAAACCCCTCTACATTAGTATTGCAGGAGCATTTTCATATGGAACATTAGAAGAGGGATTTGTAGGTACACACCCAAGTAGAATTGGACACAGGTCCAATATATGCGCTGAGCCTTTTTTTGGTAATACAAATGGTGGAAAGTTTTGTTATAACGAGGAAGAGTTAAAGCAGGCTGGATTTTATTTTTCTCGGATTGTTGAAATATTCAACTCCAGAAAAACAGCGGCTCGTCCGTATTTTAATTTGAAGGCTTTCTTTGAAGCAACGCTATGGGAACGTTCAATCTATGCTAGCACATCATTTTCTAAATTATTCCCTTTAATTGATTCTTTCGCCGGAAATCCTTCACATGATCACGATAAAAAGGTCTCAAAACGATTTAGTCTATTTTTGAAGGGAATAACTGGACCTCAGCGATATAAAGCAATGTCGGAGGAGAAGATTAAATCTCGTCTTTTGTCAATTTGGCATGATCACCGAGCCCCTGACCTGCATGGATATCTTAAAGAACTTGATTTTCCAGTATTGAATGCAGAAACAAAAAGTCCGATTGATAAGCTAGAACTTAAAGATTTATTTGATTTAATGGAATTTTCTCGTCTTGCAATTATTAAAATGCTTCATCTGGAAAAAGATTCTTTCAAAGAATATTGTGAAATACCCATACCTCTTCGAAAGTATAAAGATAAGGCGGATAGAGTGACTTCTGAAAAAGCTAGAGAAAATGCATCGAAAGCTTTTTTTGAAGAAAAAACCTATCCAAATCCGAAAGAGATCGTTGCTTATATCGATTTTGAAGGTCAACCCGTAGAAGAAATCTCTGATGAACTAACATCTCAGGCTCTGACTGTGTAGAGCCGGGCATCTGTGAGTGGGAAAGGAGAAAGTACGGAGTTTCTCAGAGAAGGCGATCCAGTCAAAAATTCGTAATGTAACCAGTAACTTGATACAGGCTATAAGTAGGTCTGCTGCAAGGCCACATGTCAATTATGAAACCCCTCTTAGGGTATTCTTTTCAATGATAGGTTTGGAGGCGGTTGAGCCAGCCTTGGAGCCAGCGCTGCTCGTTGCGTTCGGGCGGTGCATTGTCGACGCGGCGTTGAAGAACTTTTTGGGCTGCCTTGACAAACTCGTACTCAGGAAACTTTGTGTCGCCGGTCATCTCTTCGAGAACTTGCAATAGCCCCCAACCCTGGCCGTTGTAACGCTCGGTAGGCGATGTGCCAGCGCCCTTGAAGTTGTAATAGTCGATGAGGACATAGGGCCCTTTTCGGGTCGCTTGTAGGCGCTGAAATTGCTGTTTCACATGGTCTTTTTTTTGCTCGCCGACCTGTTCGAGGATTTTAGGGAAGGCCTGATCGAGGCGCTCGGCCATAAAGCGAACCTGCAAAGCAGATGTTTGATACAGGAATTTGCGAAGCCTGGACATCTTGGCCGATTCGAATTCATCAAGGAATTCTTTTCTTGAATTCCATGGACAGGGGGGATGGTTGGTCAGCCAGCCGGGCACTACGACACCTTGTTTTTGAAGATAGTTGATGAGGGCAGGAAAGGTCTCTTCAAACACACCTTTTTTGTCAGCTGGATACCAAATACAATGGTTGATCCCCATCGATGCAAAGTCTTCTCCATCATTCCAGCAGGTGAGGCCTTCTAAGGATCCTCTGCTTTCATTTTCCCAGATCCTCTTACCGATCTGAGTAGCCTGTTGGGCGGTTAAAGTAAAAACTGCAAAGAGGATGGTATTAAGCATAGATCACACAATAAAGTTTATTCTTATATAGGGCAGCTTCTAAGGGGACAAAAATGCACTCCAGGGACTATCATAGAGGCGCTCGAAGATTGGTTAGCAAGAATAAACTATGACATTTTATTCAGATATAGCCAAGCGAAAGACCACGCTCACACGTGCGGCTCTCTTTGGCGCAAGCTTATTGAGCGAACCGCTGACAGTACTTCTTTGTCTTTTGCCTTTTATTCTAGCCAAGGATCTAAAGGCTTCGACCTGGCAGATCTCCTTGCTGGTCTCTTTAAGGCCGATCATGTCGCTGGTCTCATTTTATTGGAGTTCTTTGCTGGGAAGAAGGCCCGACCTTCTAAGGAGCAATTTAATTGCTTCGGGGATCTTGGCCAGGCTCCCTTTTATCTTTGTCTTTTTTTTCCAGAGCCCAGGTTATTTAATTTTCGCTGCGGCGATGCATATCCTTTTCTCGCGAGCAGGCATCCCGGCGTGGATGGAGGTGCTCAAGCGCAATCTGCCCAAAGAGCCGCGAGAGCGGCTCTTTTCATTTTCTTGGATGCTAGGGTATGCCGAAGGGGTGGCGATAGGCTTTGCGATAGGTTTTCTGCTCGATTTCGATAGTGGTTATTGGCGGTATCTTTTCTGTGCGAGCAGCCTTATAGGGTTGCTCGGTGTGTTTTTGCAGTATCGGATCCCGCTCGAGCCTATTGAACGAGCTCCCTTGGAAAAACTTGGCGTCTGGCGTATGATTGTACAGCCTTGGAAAGATAGTTTTCATTTGATGCGCACCCGTCCCGATTTTGCACGCTTTCAATGGGCCTTTATGTGGGGTGGTTCCGGGATCATGCTAGTGATCGCTGTATTGCCGTTCTACTTTGTCAAAACGCTGGCCATCTCACATACTACGTTCAGCACGGCACGGGCTGTTTGCATGGGGGTAGGTGTCGTATTGACTTCGAGCGCGTGGGGAAAAGCGCTTAGCCGCTACAAGCTGATCCCGCTGACAAGTTTTGTGATTTTGCTATTTGCCCTCTTTCCGGCCTGTCTGCTCTTGGCCCCGTTTCACATCAGCTGGCTTTATGCGGCTTATGTCCTCTATGGCATTGCTCAAGGTGGTAGCCATATCGTCTGGCATCTTTCAGGACCGCTGTTTTCGGGCCATCAGGACAGCTCGTTTTATAGCGGTATCAATGTGGTCATGGTGGGATTGCGCGGCATGATCTTTCCATTTATGGGAAGCTTGCTAGCAAGCGTTGTCGGTCCAGCGCCTGTCTTATGTCTAGGGATGATCTGTTGCCTTACCGGGGCCTTGATAACGCGCTTTTTCAGTGTGTCAGAGAAAGTTAGCCCGACGAGACAAGAGAGTTGACCATCGTTTTGATATTCGACTGAAAATTTGGCAGAGTGAAACGTGTAGGGGAAGCATGCTTTTCTTTTAGCATAAATGGAATCAGCGACCTTAACTCTCGGCTTTCGCAGAAGGCAGCGCCCAGGTCATGCCGTTTGACAAACCAGACATTGAATTCTTCCCAAAAAACATGTTTGGCAATTGATTGCTCTGAAAAGTCGAGCAGTAGCTTTTTACCAAGATAAATGGCCTCATTGACGGTACACGATCCTGTTTTGGAGATGACGAGATCGCTGCAAGCCAGGATTTTGATGATCTCCTTGGTAAAACCATAGATCAAGAACAAGATCCCTTCTTTGGATTCAATTTTTGTGCATTCACTTTTTTCGGAAAGGACCTTACCGCCCATTTTTTTGAGAAACTTAATGATCTGCTCTTTGCTTTTGGCGTTGTGTCCTGTGCAAATATTGGCTTGGATTTTTTTTCCATCAGGTAAGACGTGGATCTGGGAAAGTTCCATTGTGTGACGGACAATCGCATTGCCCCCTGAGGCGCCCATGACCAAAGTAATTGTAGGCCGATCGATGTCCATCCATAATTCTGTCTTCAAGCTTTGGATCTCTTCTTGGGAATAGTCCTTTTGACAGGCAGGCCGGACAGGGAAACCAGGAAAAAGAAGATCTTCAGGTTCGATGCTGCTGTGTTTGAAGACATTCACTAACAATTCTTGCCGGTTATAAGCTAGAGCGAGTTTGAACAGGCTTAAGTCTTCGCGCGTCAGCTTCTCAAAGCCGTTAAGGAACATGGTGACATCGAGATCAGTCGGAAGAAGCAGGTAGGGGATTTTATTGTGGTTGGCTGCCAAAAGGAGACCATCATTGACAAAGGGAACCGTAGAAATAATGAGATCAGGGCGCCATTTAAAGCCTTGTAGGAAGCGATCGAAGATATTGGCGATTTTCTTTCTGCGCACATGCATATGGCGCTTGCCACGCCAGATATAGGCTTTGAGCAAGATGCCCAGCTCGTTGCGTAAAAGCCAGTTGTAGATGGCCTCTGCTGTTATTTTGCCAACAAAGACCCGTTTGAACCAATCGAGCGGCTCGAGGATTGTGCCAATAGCATTGACGACCTCGACATCATAAGTAGGGCCTAAGATCTCGACAAGGGATTCGCCGGCAGATTTATGTCCACCGCCCCCCTCGCTGATCAAGACAAGAATTTTTCGTCTCATATCTGCTATCTACCGGAAGGGATATTTATAGGAAAGCCCCCCAAAGAAAAAAACATCCCCTTATTGGAGCTGCAAGTGATCGAGTCTCTTTGTAAAGGATAAGGACAGCGTCTTAATAAATGGCATCTATCGTATAGAAAAAGAATAAACACCTCTCATTTCAGTTGGTCGGTCGTGTCATTTCGAAAAGGCGGTAAAAAAGGTCGATTTTACCGAAGAGACTGTTTTCTGCAAGCTCTTCAAACGTCTAGCGAAAAAAAAAGTGCTGAATTATAGGTGGGTTAACCAGAGACAACTCTCTAGACAAGGTAGGCCCAATGTCGAACTTAAAAACACTCCTCGAGCCAAAATCTGTTGCGATCATCGGGGCGGGCGAAAGGGAAGGAAGCCTTGGGCGAACACTCGTTGCAAATATGATAGGTGCTAAGTTTCAAGGTAAGCTCTATCCAATCAATCCAAAGTATGAAACCATCCTCGGTATACCAGCCTACCCTAGTATCTTAGACGTACCAGACGAGATCGATCTTGTTGTAATTGCGACTCCGGCTGCCACCGTCCCTGCTTTAGTGCGCGATTGCGGTCGCAAGAAGATCCCAAGCACGATAGTGATTTCAGCCGGTTTTAAAGAGGTAGGGGAAGAGGGGCAAAAACTCGAGAATGAAATTCTTGCTATTGCCAGAGAAACAGGCATGCGGATTTTAGGGCCCAATTGCCTGGGCTGCATGAATGCTCATGTAGGTCTCAATGCGACTTTTGCGGCCGGTTGTGCATTAAAAGGGAATATCGCTTTCATTAGTCAGTCTGGCGCGCTTTGTACGGCAGTGCTCGATTGGAGCTTGGAACGAGAACTAGGCTTTAGCGCTTTTGTGTCGCTAGGATCGATGTGCGATATAGAGTGGGGAGATCTCATCGACTATCTTGGAAAAGATCCGCAGACAGCAGCTGTCATTATGTATATGGAGACGATTGGCAATTCGGAAAAATTCCTAAAAGCTGTGACCAATGTCGCCTTCCATAAGCCGCTATGTGTAATAAAAGCTGGACGCACACAGGCTGCAGCAAGGGCCGCTGCTTCTCACACCGGATCGCTTGCAGGCAGCGATGATGTATTCACAGCTGCTATGCGTCAAAAAGGGGTGATGCGTGTCGATACGATCGATGAGTTGTTCGAGGTCGCGCTCTGCATCGGCAAGCAGCCTATGCCAAAAGGATCTAATCTGACCATTGTCACGAATGCCGGCGGTCCGGGTGTCCTTGCTACGGATGCTGCCGTTTTGAGCGGTGCGGAGCTCACTGAACTACCGCGAGCGGCTATTGAAACCTTAAACAAAGTGCTGCCAGCCTCGTGGAGTCATGGTAATCCCATCGATGTCTTAGGCGATGCCGACGCTAAGCGCTATGTCGAAGCGATTGCCAAGGCACTCGAAGAACCGACGACCGATGGTGTTCTCGTCATCCTTACGCCTCAAGATATGACAGATTCGACGGGAACGGCCAAAGCATTAGTAGAACGGGCCAAAGAATTTAAAAAACCGATCTTAACGAGCTGGATGGGAGGAAGGACGGTCTTCGAGGGAAGAGAAATTCTTAAGAAGGCCGGCCTTCCCAATTTTGTCTATCCAGATAATGCCGCCCATGCGTTTGGATTATTGGCTTCCCATCATAAATATTTGAAGCACTTAGAAAAAATGGGGAACCAGCAACCCATGTTACCGGCTTCGATCAAAGCCGAGCTGGAAAAGCAAATGCACATGTTCGTTAAAAGCGGGACAAAAATCTTATCTGAAAGTGCTATCAAAAGAACTCTTGCACATCGCTGGGCTGCCAGTTGCCAGAAATCTGCTCGCCCATTCGCCACAAGAAGCTGTAGAAGCAGCCAATCAAATCGGCTATCCAGTGGTGATCAAGTTGCATTCCTCGACGATCACGCATAAGTCCGATGTGGGCGGGGTCAAGCTCAATCTGCATGACGGTCATGCTGTGACCAAAGCGTATGAAGAGATCCAATCCTCTGTGACCAAAATCGCTGGTAAGGCAGCCTTTGAAGGTGTTGCTGTGCAGCCTATGGTGCGCATGAAAGGAGTGGAGGTCATTCTAGGTTCGAGCCTCGACTCACAATGGGGACCTGTCATTCTCTTTGGGGCAGGCGGCATTCTCGTCGAGGTTTATAAAGATCGCTCGCTTGGCTTACCTCCTTTAAGTCACGGCTACGCCAGAGAGATGATCGAGGGAACTAAGATCTATCATGTTCTCGAAGGGGCCCGCGGAAGAAAGCCTGTGGATATCGATAAACTGGCCGACCTGCTCGTGCGGTTTTCACTATTCATCGAAGCTTTGCCAGCAATTGCAGAATGTGACATCAATCCTCTGCTCGCATCCGACGAAGGATTCATTGCTCTGGATGCCAGGATCGTACTTAGAGAATAATCGTTAGTGCGTTGTTAAGACAGAGGTGTCCACTGGCAGGGCATTCGATTTTTGCAATTCCCCAACATAACAAGAAAAACAGACGGGCAGATAGCGTTCTTCGGTTCCTAGCTGAACGCTTGGCCCATCGAGACATGCTTTTCCTTCGACGTGTTTAAGATTCATGATCGATTTGCGGTTGCAGAAGAAGCAAGTGGCTTTGATCTCTTCGATAGAATCAGCTAACTCCATCAGACGTAGCGAGCCCTCAAAGAGACGGCTTCTAAAATCGGTTCGAAGCCCATAGCAAATCACAGGGATATGCTTCAGTTGGGTAATGGCTCTGAGTTGGTCGACATTGCTTTTAGAAAGAAACTGCGCTTCGTCGACGAGCAAACAGCTAGTTCCCTCGAAATCGAGATAGAGCAGATTCGAATCTGGCTGAACGAGGATATCGGCCTGCATCTCGAGGCCCGCTCTTGATTTGATCTGTCTTTTTCCGAAACGCTCATCTAGCTCTGGTTTTAAAAGGATGACTTTTTTTCCTTGCTGTCGGTAGTTGTGTGCAACTGCGACGAGATTGAGTGTTTTAGCACTACCAACAGTTCCATAGCGGAAATAGAGTTTAGCCATAAGATTGCCATTAATTTTCTTCGGATTCTTTCAAAAATGGATAGATTAATGCAAGCTTTCTTAGTTTGAAGAAATAGGCTTGAAAGAATTGATGAAGGCGAGTCCAGCTTCTTCGGCTTCTCCATCAAAAGGTTCGCTGACTTCGATTTTGAAGAGTTTATTGCCTACTAGGACGAGCCGACCCTTGATATCATCGGTACCTTTGAGGAAATGGAAATCGATCGCAGGGTGTTCGCCATGCTTTGTGAGCTTCTTATAGATGAGCTTGGTCTTAACGTGCAGGTTTTCTTGTAAGACGCTAAGAGCTCCTTTTAACACCGTATTGGCACCAAAGAAACTGAATTTCTTAGGGAGTTCGATGGCACTGACGGAATAGGTTGTATGTTTGCCGTGGCTGCTTTTCACTTCCTGATAGTCTACAGTTCGATTGGCTTGAGGAATTTCGAGCTGCTTTTGTTCTACTTTAGGCTTACTTGGAAAATCGGCGGTGAAATCGCCTTCTGACGAGGTATAATGCACCCAGCCTCTAATAGAGACCTCTTTTTCAAAGGTTTCAGGAAACTGAATGATCGCTTTGCTGAAGATAGCGGCTAGGGCGATAGAACTGCCGATGGCCACGCGTTTGATAAAATTCGTCAATCCTTGATCGCACCGGATCCAGTCGATAGACATCCCTCGGTCTAAAAAAAGTGATAGCCTGAGAGCTTCATTGAAAGATAGTTTCGTTCCCTTGCAAGTTCTTGGCAAGATAGCCATGAACAATCTACCTGGTGTGGTACCCCAAGTAGATAACAGAAGCGCCTCGGGCAAGATCCATAGAAAAGGCGTAGCAATAACAAGATAGAGATAAATGCTGTCGTCGATGGCAAATGGAGTCAGCAAAATGCCCAGCGCCAGTACTAGAAAGCAAAAGGCGTAGTCAAATATTTTCGCAAAAATTCTATAATAATATCGTAGCTTTATCATCGGAACAATAATAATTCGTGTTAATTATTATGGTCAATGTTATGAATTCTTAAAAGCTGTTTAAATTTTTATATACAATTAGAAGGTTCTGCTTGAAATAGGACTGCCCTATGCAGAACAGTCCCAAGGATTTTGTTTAAACTTGATGAAGCATCTTTTCGAATCGTTTCAGAGCGGCCAATTTGAACTTAGGGTCGATCGTCGGATCGACGAAGGCTTTTCTTCCAAACTGCGGACTCTTCAACTTTTTGTGCAAAGACTTCTCTTTTTTACATACTTCATAGATGCAAGCATGGAGTTTTGAACGTATTTCTTTTCCTTGAAATTTTTCCATAGTATCTAGAAGCGCTAAGATAGCTCTACAATTGTGCTTTCCTTTCAAGCATCTCCCTAATTGACCAAGGATCGTCTTCAATTGGAGTGTTTGATCCTGCTTTTGGAGCTGATCGTTAAAGCGACTTAATTTAGCAGGTAGATAAAGCAGGCCGTTTCCTGTAATGCTAAATTTTTCAAGAACTTGTATCTGCCCGATCTCATTCGGCAGGAAGGTCAGGTAATTATCGTGTACTGCAAGATGAGTCAAAGCCCTGAGCTGCCCGATCTTTTTCGGCAGGTTGATCAGGCGATTACCATTTATTTCAAAAGAGGCCAATGCTCCGAGCTGGCCGATCTCTTTCGGCAGGCTGGTCAAGCGATTGTTATCTAACTTAAGCCAATACAAAGCCCTGAGCTGGTCGATTTTTTTAGGTAAGCCAACTAGGCGATTATTGCCTAACTTAAGCCAAGTCAAAGCCCCGAGCTGCCCGATCTCATTCGGCAGGAAGGTCAGGTAATTAGCTTGTACTACAAGATAATTCAAAGCCTTGAGTTGCCCGATTTCTTTCGGTAGGCTTGTCAGGCGATTATTGCTTACATTAAGCACATTCAAAGCCTTGAGCTGGCCGATCTCTTTCGACAGGTTGGTCATGCGATTACCTTTTAACAAAAGCGACATCAAAGCCCTGAGCTGCCCGATCTCTTTCGGCAGGCTTGTCAGGCAATTATCGCTTAAACTAAGCAGAGTCAAAGCCCCGAGCTGCCCGATCTCTTTCGGCAGGCTTGTCAGGCGATTATTGCTTAAATCAAGATAATTCAAAGTTGAAAGCTGTCCGCTCTCTTTCGGCAGGCTGGTCAGGTGATTATCGTCTAATCTAAGTTCCGTCAAAGCCCTGAGTTGCCCGATTTCTTTTGGCAGGCTTGTCAGGTGATTATTGCTTAAATCAAGATAACTCAAAGCCCGTAATTGCCCGATCTCCGGAGGCAGAAGGGTTAAATTAATATTTTGCAAACCCAATCTGTAGATGATAGCTTGTAACCCCGCCTGATGTCCTCTAAACCATGCTCTCACTGTTTCTGCCCTTTGCAGGGTACTTGCAGAATCTTCGGCAATTTTCAGCTGTTCAGCATTTAAACGTGCAAATGGATCTATCCTAACCAGATCCCTATCCATTTGAGCTGCCATCCTCAAAAGGTTCCTTGCTTCGACGAGTTCGAAGAATTTTCTAATTGATTGGTAGCTTGGTAATTCGAGTTCTTCGAGTTTGCTCAATTCTTGCACCATCGACATTAGTTGATGGAAGGCTTGGATTTTTCCGCTTTCGCTTAAGATTTCGCAATCTTGGTGGCAATATCTTGCAATAAGGGGAGCTAGATCGTAGCTCTTAATAATTGAACTAGCATTACTTAATCCAGGAGCGGCTTTATGCGTGCTCTGCAGGTTCGCTAGATCTTTTAATGTGAGAAATGGTGTTATGTGGGCTTTGGTCATCTCCTGTGGAGGCAATTGCAATAGATTAGGCAATCTTGGCCCATGGAGCAAGTGCTGAACGGCGTTTCTTAGTGTTTCTTTGCCGATTTTCTTCCAACTGACCGTTGAGCCTTTGAATTTGCATAGAGCAAGCAATGCGATGCGATCTTTTTTATCTAATGATAGGAAAGCAAGTTTTCTTCCATGCCCTTTTTCAATGGCGTAGGCAAAGTAGTTCAAACCCTCTCGTCTTGATGTTTGTGCCGAATAAATAGATGTTAAAGTCACTTTTTAATTCTTGTTATTTTTTTAATCTAATTTCTTTACTAAAAACCAACACCACGGCGGCATTGGCTTTCTCTTATTTATCCTGTGCATCTTTAAGCATATCTTCGAATCGCTTCAGAGCAGCTAATTTGAACTTAGGGACGATCGTTGGATCGACAAAGGCTTTTCTGCCAAATTGAGAACTCTTCAACTTTTTGTGCAAAGACTTCTCTTTTTTACATACTTCATAGATGCAAGCATGGAGTTTGGAGCGTATTTCCTTGCCTAGGAATTTTTCCATGGTATTTAGAAGTGCTAAGATAGCTCTGCAATCGTGCTTTTCTTTCAAACATCCCTTTAATTGACTAATGATCGTTTTCATTTGGAGTGTTTGATTCTGTTTTTGGAGCTTAAATCGATTTAATTTAGCAGGTAAATATAGGAAACCGTTTCCTTCAGTACCAAGAGCTTTAAGAGTTTGTAACTTGCCAATCTCTTTCGGTAGGCTTGTCAGGCGATTATTGTCTAACCAAAGCTCATTCAAAGATCCAAGCTGCCCGAGCTCTTTCGGCAGGTTTTTTAGGCGATTGTTGACTAAATTAAGTATAGTCAACAAAGCCCTTAGCTGCCCGATCTCTTTCGGTAGGCTTGTCAGGCGATTAAAGCCTAACTCAAGCTGCGTCAAAGTCTTGAGCTGTCCAATCTCTGGTGGCAGGCTGGTCAGGTGATTATTGTCTAGCGTAAGATGAGTCAAATCCCTGAGCTGCCCGATCTCTTTTGGTAGGCTTGTCAGGCGATTATGGTGCAACCAGAGATCAATCAAAACTCTCAGCTGCCCAATCTCTTTCGTCACGCTGGTCAGGCGATTATTCTCTAAATCAAGAAGGATCAAATTCCCAAGCTGCCCGATCTCTTTCGGCAGGCTGGAAAGGTGATTATTGCCTAACTCAAGCTGTATCAAAGTCCTTAGCTGTCCGATCTCTTTCGGCAGGCTGGTTAGGCGATTATTCCTACAGCTAAGCCAAGTCAAAGCTCCGAGTTGACCGATCTCTTTCGGCAGATTGGTCAGGCGATTATCGCTTACCACAAGTTTAGTCATAGCATTTAACTGACCGATCTCTTTCGGCAGGCTTGTCAGGCGATTATTTACTAACCAAAGCTCAGTCAAAGCCCTGAGCTGCCCGATTTCTTTCGGCAGGCTGATTAGGGGATTATTATGTAACCAAAACAGAGTCAAAGCCCCAAGCTGTCCAATTTCTGGAGGCATAAGGGTTAAGTTACGCTCTTGCAAACGCAATTCGACAAAAGCTTGTAGAATTACTTGATGTTCTCCAAACCACGCTCTTACTGTTTCAGCTCTTTGCAGAGTAGTTGCAGAATCTTCGGCAATTTGCAGCTGTTCATTCTCTAAACCTGTAAGCGGATGTTCTCTATGCATCTGAGCTGACAACCTCAATAAGTTCCTTGCTTCGATAAGTTCGAAGAATGGTCCAATTGATTGGTAGCTTGGTACTTCGAGTTGTTCGAGCTCGCTCAGTTCTTGAACCATCGATATTAGCTGATGGAGGGCTTGGATTTTTCCGCTTTCGCTTAGGAGTTCGCAATCTTGATGGCAATATCTTGCAATAAGGGGGGCTAGACTGTAGTTCTTGATGATTGAACTAGCATTGCCCAATTTAGGAGCGGCATTATGCGTACTCTGCAGATTTGCTAGATCCTTCCCTGTAAGGAATGGTGTTAGATGGGCTTCGATCATTGCCTTCGGAGGCAACAGCAATAGATTTTGCAATCGTGGCCCGTGGATTAATTGCTGAATGGCATTTTGTAGTGTTTGATTGCCGATTTTGTTCCAACTGACCGTTGAGCCTTTGATGTTGCATAGAGCAAGCAATGTGATGCGATCTTTTTTATCTAATAATAGGAAAGCAAGGCTTCTTCCCTGTCCTTTTTTGATGGCGTGAGTGAAGTAATTCAAACGCTCTTGTCTAGATGTTTGAGTTGAGTAAATCGATGTTAAATTCATTTTTAGTTATTTCCGTTATTATTTATAATAAATATTGATTATAACAGATGGAACAGCAACAATCAATCAGCAACTGTTGTTAAAATATTATTGCAAAATCGACTATTATTAAATATATTTTATTTTCCAGTTGAATAGCGGTCTATTATCAAATACAAACAAAGTGGAACTAGTAGAAAATCTAGCTTGAAATAGGACTGCCCTATGCAGAACAGTCCCAAGAATTTTGTTTAAACTCGATGAAGCATCTTTTCGAATCGTTTCAGAGCGGCTAGTTTGAACTTAGGGTCGATCTCTGGGTCGACGAAGGCCTTTCTGCCAAATTGCAAACTTTGCAATTTTTTGCGCAAAGACTTCTCTTTTTTACATACTTCATAGAGGCAAGCATGGAGTTTAGAGCGCATTTCTTTTCCTTGAAGTTTTTCAATGGTATCAAGAAGCGTTAAGATGACTCTGCAGTCATGCTTTCCTTTCAAACATCCCCTTAATTGAGTAAGGACTGACTTTGTTTGGAGTATTTGATTCTGTTCTTTGAGCTGATCGCTAAAACGTTCCAATCTAGCAGGTAGATAGACAAGGCCATTTCCTTTAGCTTGGAGGCATCTAAGATTTTTTAGCTCGCCGATCTCTTTTAATAGGGTTGTCAGTTGATTATTTCTTAACCCAAGCCCCCTCAAAGCTTCGAGTTGACCGATCCCTTTCGGCAGGCTGGTCAGGCGATTATTTTCAACTCCAAGATAAATCAAAGCTCTGAGCTGACTGATCTCTTTTGGCAGGTTGGTCAGGCGATTATTGGCTAACACAAGGTGAATCAAAGCCCCGATCTGACCGATCTCTTTCGGCAAGGTTGTCAGGCGATTATAGTCTAACCAAAGCATGCACAAAGCCCTGAGTTGACCGATCTCTTTCGGCAGGCTTGTCAGGCGATTATGGTCTAACCTAAGTGCAGTCAAATTCTTGAGCCGGTCGATTTCTTTCGGCAGGCTTGGTAGGTGATTATTGTGTAACAAAAGATTAGTCAAAGCCCCCAGTTGTCCGATCTCTGTAGGCAGAAAGCTTAAATTATAGTTGCTCAAGTTCAATTTGACAAAAGCTTGTAGATCCGCTGGATGTTGTCCAAATGATGCTCTTACTTTTTCAGCTCTTTGCAGGGTGCTAGTGGAATCTTTGGCAATTTGCAAGTGTTTATTTTTTAAACCTGCAAGCGGATGCACCCCATGCATTCTAGCTGCCATTCTCAAGAGGTTCTTTGCTTCGATAAGTTCGAAGAATTGTCCAATCGATCGGTAGCTTGGTAATTCGATCCGTTCGAGCTTGCTCAACTCTTGCACCATCGACATTAGCTGATGCAAGGCTTTGATCTTTCCGTCTTCGCTGAGAGTCTCCCAATCTTGGTGACAATATCTTGCAATGAGAGGAGCAAGATCGTAGTTCTTGATGATTAAACTAGCATCAATGAATTCAGCGGCTGTTTTATGCGTGCTTCGTAGGTTCGCAAGATTCTTCCCTGTAAGAAATGGTGTTATATGTGCTTTGGTCATCGCCAGTGGAGGCAATTGCAGTAGGTTAGGCAATTTTGGCGCATGAAGCAATTGCTGAACGGCATTCTTTAGTGTTTGTTTGCCGATCTTGTTCCAATTGGCGATTGATTCCTTGATCTTGCATTGGACTAGGAATGTGATCTGGTCTTTTTTGTCTAACGATTGGAACGCAAGGCTTCTTCCCCGTCTTTTTTTGATGGAGTATGCAAGGTAGTTCAAACGCTCTTGTCTTGATGTTTGTGTTGTGTAGATCGAGATTAAATTCACTGTTGAAACCTTTTATAATTGAGGAAATTGCGAGATGCAGTTTGACAATTAGGATCTGATAAAAGAATTTGCAAATTCTTTCTTAGATTTGGTCGTTAGAGATTTTTTGACGGTACTCAGCCATAAGCTCTACCATGAAATGGAGATTGTGGATCGAAGCTAGCGTCAATGCAGAGAGTTCTTTAGCTTTGAACAGGTGATGGAGATAGGCGACATTGAAACGTTTGCATGTGGGGCAAGTACAATCGGGGTCGATCGGTGTGAATTCTTGGGCCAGAGCTGTTCGAGTGAGATTGATCGGCCCTTTTTTACTCAAAGCGATGCCGTGGCGGGCAGAACGAGTGGGGTAGGAGCTGTCGAAGGTATCGATGCCAAGGGGGATGCACTGTTCAAGTGAAGGTAGATCGCCAATGCCAAGCAGGTGATTGGGCTTTTCAGAAGGAAGATAGGGCATCAACTGCGTTAGCATGGCCACCATTTCTTCCTTGGTTTTTCCAAGACTGCCTCCAATGGCATACCCATCAAAGGGGCGTGCACTGAGAAAAGCACAACTTTCTTTGCGCAAATCGTCATCTAAACCACCATGGATGACAGCGTAAATGGCCTGGCCTTGTGGGTTGGCAAGATGTTCCATTAACGAACGCTCTTCCCAGCGGTGGGTCCTTTCAAAGCTACGTCGAAGACTCAACTTATCGATGTGATAAGGAGGGAGTTCGTCCAGTGGGATGATGATATCGGCCCCTAAATCTTTTTGCGCCTGGATGGAGCTTTCGGGCGTGAGCAGGATTTTTTTGCCATCGCGATAGGAACGGAAAAGGACACCCTCTTCGGTGATTTTAAGAACCCCGCCATCGCTTTTGCGTTTGCCCTTGCCCTTAAGTTCATCGGCAACGGAGCCATAGGCCAAGCTAAAGACTTGAAATCCGCCCGAATCGGTGATGATGGGGCCTGTCCGTTGGATAAATTTGTGCAAACCGCCAGCTGCCTTTACGACATGTGAGCCAGGTTGTAAAAGCATGTGGTAGGTGTTGCAGAACATGAGCTGCAGGCCAATTTCGTTCACAACCTGGTTATCGAGGGCTTTTAAGGTGCCGTTGGTACCAACGGCGACAAAACCAGGGGTATCGATGATCCCATGCGGTGTATGGATGCGTCCAAGACGGGCTCGTGATTTTTTTGAGCGATGAAGGATCTCAAAGGTGAAGCTCACACGTTCTCCTCTGGTTTGATCTGGACGATCTTCTTCGATAGGATTGTGACGGGAGAAGCAGAGATTGCGATGACGACCTTGATGATGAAGCAGACGACGATGATCGATAAGATGTGATCGACGACGCCATAAAGACCAAGAAAAGAGAAGAGGATGGTATCGACCGCCTGCGTGAGGATGATCGAGGTCATGGCACGCCAGGTGAGGTTCAGGTTTGGGAAATGGCGTCGCAGCCAGCCATAAAAGCGGACATCGAACTGCTGAACGAGAAAAAAGGTGATGAGTGAAGCAAAAAGCATGCGGGGGCTTTGCGAGAGGATCACATCGTAAGACGATTGAGACCAGTCGCAGCCAGCAGGTGTATATAAAAGATGGACCTTTGCCAAAAGGACGAACGACAGCATGCTTAAAAACGAAATGAAGATCGCCCGCTTTGCAGAACTTTGGCCAAAATATTCTTGGAGGAGATTCAAGCTAAGCACGACCCCAAGCATGAAGACATCGCTGCAGACAGCTTGAAAGGAGAAGAACGTTATTTGCTTGAGCACGAAGAGATTGGCCAAAATGGATTGCAGAGCAATCCAAGCAATCAAGGCCTCTTTACCAAGGCGTAGTGCACCAAGGGTCAAGGCGAAGATTAAAAAAAGATGTATAAAAAAGAGCAGCTCATTCGACATGGATAAAGAGGATACCATGATCGCCTTCAGCTCTCAAAGCTGATTTTTTGGCTTATATGTTTCCACCGATCTTGCAAAGTAAACTTTTTACATATCTGCCGAAAAAAGCTCTTTAAGATGGAGTTCGACATAGGCGGCAAGTTCTGGGTAGGGGCCATACAGATGATCGTGAAAATGGTGGAGTTCAAAGAATAATTCACGCCGCATATAGTCTGGCGATTTCAAGCGTGGTTCGTAGGAATAGGAACCGATGTCGATTTCAACGGCCTGCTGATCGATAAACCCAAAATTGCGGTTGAGGACGGGGTCGTTGTCATAGATTCCTTTTTGACAACGTTGCTTCACAAGAGAGATCAAACCATCGATCGCCTGCTTGGCTTCTTGGGTCTTTCCTTGTTCCATTAGTTTACCGAGATAGGCATCGACGAGCGTTGCTTTTCTTTGCAAAACAAAGGGAAGGCGTGCTGAGGATACTCGATGGGGATTATGAAGAGGGTCGTAGAGAAGAATATGTGAAGGAAGACTTGGCAAATGATGGGTGAGTTGACTGGAAATGACACCGGTACCTTCGGCAAAATCCTGCGAAGCGATCTTACAGCTCGTTAGGAATTGCTCTTCTTTTCTTTGAAAAAAATCGATGATCGAAGAAGGAACAAAGGGATGAATGATCGATGGAAGCCGCAAATGGTGCTGCTTAAAGACCTTTAACACGAATTGGCCATCTTCGCTAAGAAAGGCAAAGCATTGCCCGCCTCGTCCTAGATAATGAAATGGCTGCTCGAGAATTTTGACGATTTGGGGATCGACGGGGATGGCCTCTGCGATTTCGGGCAAGGGATGTTTGATCCATTCAAGGGCAAAGCCATCGGTGACTTTTTTGCACAGGCTCTGCACGAAGAAGAAAAGGGCGGCAAAACCAGCAAATTTGAGGAAGCGGCGCACGTTCATTGACAAAAGTTTTCTTCAGCCAATTTGGCAATGAGAAGGTCTGCTGAGCGTAGGATTTCTGCTTGCGCATTTTCTTGAACAGCCAGTTCAGGGCGTTCCACAAATGTTCCTGCGTCGATGTAGATAGCTTCGTCTTCTACAAAACCTAAATTGTGATGCAGTTGTGTATTGTCGCCATCTGCAATTCCGGCTGCAGAACGCGCGGCGATCAAATTGAGGGCTTGAGATAGGGCCTGGCTAGCGCGGTCTGTTTCTTTGCTCTTGAGAAAACGGGCAAGTCGCATGGGAAGTGTTTCAGCCCTTTTCTGGATGACAAAGGAGGTAGAGCCTAGATCGAGAAGTTGTTGGCAGTGGATAGGATTGGTGATTTGGATCCTCGATATACCGGTATCTTTTCCATTGAGGAATACCCCTACCAGTCCACATTCTCTTCTAAGGTTTCTTGCTGCAATTGCATAGCCCTGAGGGGGGCCTTCGCGCCGTCGAATTTGCTTGGGAGTCAGCTTAGGGGAAAACGCGTCAGGCAAGTGAAGAAAATTTGCCAAATCATGCCAGGTAGGACGAAAATCAAAAAATTTTATAATCCATTTCCCATCATCGCTTAAGAAAGACCATGACTGCCCTCCATTGGTAAAAAAATGAAAGGGCTGCGCTAGGATCTCTTCAACTTCAGGAGGATTTTCAATTTCCCATTCAGGATGATGACTGAGAGGGGAGACGATGCGGTCGATCGAAAAGTGGTGCGTTTTGCTTCGAGCAAAAATGGAAAGACCAATGGCCAGGGCTATTGCACAAAGAACCCAGGTATAGGAGCGGACTTTTTCCCAAAGCACAAATTTTAGCATAAGTCAAAGAGTGTACTTCAAAGAGTATACGCCATAGAGCTTTTTTTGTGTTGAGGAACAAGCTTAAATTTTTATTTGAGCGTTATGATCCTCTCTGTGGTGTTGAATAAGCCCGGAACGACACCATTCGATTCATTTAAAAGTTCTAATTTGAATGTGTGTTGTCCTTGCTTCAATCCATAGACATAGTAAGGACACCATTTGGTGAGGATCCTTTTTACATTGCCATCAATTGTTAGGCGTACTTTATAGCCATCCCTTGAAAGTTTAACATTCGTCACATAGAAATCGAGTAAGATCGGCTTGTTTTTTTGGTATTTGATATCCCCTTGGGGCTGATTATAGGTCAAATAGGGTTGTGTCAAATCCACATCGAGGGTTGGTGTTTTAGCGCCTACATAGAACATGCGGGCTTCAAAACACCCATCGCTTTTCAAGCTTTCGCCATAAGACCTTGCAGGAAAAACTCTCATGAAATGTTGACCGGGCTTGAGAGTGTAGGGAACGCTGAATTCCAAATTTTGCTCATAATAATGATCCTGGTCCTGAAGGGCATTGATCATGGCCTCGTTTTCCGCAAAGTAGGGGTCGTTATCGATGATGATATGAAGGCTTTGACCTTCTTTGTTGTAATTTAGCACTTCTTTAGCCCTAGGAAATTGGCTGTATGTGCGTAGAGGAAAACCACTGAGGCGGATTTGCATGCCGACCGGGTTTTTTTCTACCGATCTGTTTAATGGGTAGAGCGTTTTGATTTGGACCTCTTCAGCTTCAGGGGTAGGATCTACCGACAGGACACGGATCTCCGATGGATTCGAGACAGGTGTTTGTTGATAGGCGGCAGTAAGCGGCAGAATTAAAAAACAGGGAACCAGGGGTAAAGCAGCGCTTGCGGTATGCATTGCATTCCGTATTTGGTTCCACGTGCCTATCAGGGAAAAGGATCTGCGGCTGATCATAGAGAACCTTTAGTTATGAAAGAGGTCGATTAATTTGCCTATAACATCTGTCTTGCCTAAATCGCAAGATCCTGATTATGACAAAAATCATGGGTACTATAGAACTCGCTGTCTTAATCGTCGTTCTTGGATTGCTATTTGACTACACAAATGGTTTTCACGATGCTTCGAATGTCGTCTCCACGATAATCGCAACAAAAGCCCTAGCTCCGGCCGCTGCTATTGTTCTTGCCGCACTGCTCAACACTCTTGGAGCTACGCAGATCAGCGGGGTTGCGCATACCATTGCTACAGGGCTCGTCGATGAAGTGGCAGCAACGCAGCAGATTGTCCTTTTCGCTGTAGTCGGCGCTATCATCTGGAATTTCATCACGTGGTATTTTGGTCTTCCGAGCAGTTCATCGTATGCCCTGATTGGCGGGCTTCTTGGAGCAGCTATAGTCGAAGGGGGATTAGAGATAGTCCATTGGAAAGGACTCACGAACAAAGTGCTCATTCCTATGGTCGTCTCACCGATCATCGGCTTCTTTGGCTCCTATTTTCTCATGAAAATCCTCTATCGATTCATCAAAGTGGAAAAGGAAGGCAGGCAGGCTAAATTCTTTCGCTATTTGCAGATTGCATCAGGCAGTGTGATGGCGCTTTCTCATGGGCTTAATGATGCCCAAAAGAGCATGGGGATCATTACATTGGGCCTTTTTGCTTCGAGTCTCGTCTCTTCGACCCAAATTCCTTTCTGGGTGATCCTGAGCTGCGCTTTAATGATGGGACTTGGCACCGCAACAGGGGGCTATAGGATCATCCAAACGGTCGGATTCAAGATCACACGCCTCACCCCGCCCCAAGGGTTTGCCGCAGAAGTGAGTGCTTCAATCGTTATCCTAACAGCTAGCTTTCTTGGCATGCCAATCAGCTCCTCGCAAATGATTGTTGGGAGCATCGGGGGAGTGGGAGCTGCTAAAGGCTATAAGCACGTCCAATGGAAGCTAGGCCGGCGGATGGTCTTGACCTGGGTGTTTACTCTTCCTGGGGCTGGTTTGATCTCTGCCTTCTTCTTATTTATTTTCAGAATGTTGTAATTGTAAATCTGTCTTACTGTTCGAAAATATTACTTTTCTGATGGCGAGATATTTTTATCAGTCTATTTAGTTTGATATTATTTAATTATTAAAACATAATTAAAATTATAACTAACACTGTTGTATTAATTATGGCTAAGCAGCCTAAGAAGCTAAAAACCAAGCAACTGGAACCAGGCGAAGAGCTATCGGTCATGGAAGCCGTTGACGAGCTCTCTAAATTGGCAGAGATCGACCATAGCCTGAGCGGGACCGAATTGCAGGCACGCGAAATCAAACAGGAAAAAGTCAAACAGACTTTCCGTGTTTTGCATCGCTACCTCGAGCACTTGTATGAGCACGACAAAGGCCAATTCGAAGACCCTCATACGCGGCAGGGCGTCAAGGCCATCATGGGCATTGCAAGTGAAGCTGTTAAAAAGCTCGACCATTTCACTGTTCTATTTAAGGGAGCGCATGGTGAAGGCGGGGTCTCGGAACTCAAAGAGTTTCAAGATTTTCAGCAGTTTTATCTCACCAAAATCATGAAAAAATTTGAGGCCACGCTGGCAAGTGAAGAGGCGTGGGAAGCGGAGTGGGGCGGTCAAGAAACTGATCTTCTAGATATTCAACGACGAGGATTAAAGGACCTGGAAACAGTAAGAAGGGATAAAGAATACGAATTGTTCTACATTCGAAAAGAAGACGGCCGCCCATTTTTTAACCGCAATTTAATGCGGCACATTCGCTTAGTAGGAGAGTTCGATGAGTCGATGGGCGATCCCTCCGGAGAAGATCCTTTTTTAAAAATTAAGCTGATCGAAGATGGGCAGCTCTATGAGAGCACAAAACATTTGCTCTCTACAGCCAAAACTTCGATCGATTCATTTTTTAGAGACGCCTTAAAATTTAAAGAAAACGCCTTTGTCATGGGGTTGTCCAAGGCGGTCATGGGGCTCATGTTAGCTGCAAATCCTCGCAACTTGATGCAAAATACCATGGGAAAATCAGCGGTGAGCTACTTTTCTGATTTCCAGCGCTATTTACGCGAGGCGTTGCAAAGCATTGAATATCAGCAGGCGCTTGAAATGCCGCCAGAGCAGATGGAACCTGTCATAACGATCTCTCTTTATCTCGCACATAAACTATCTTCTCTGCTTTTTTTTAGAAAACCTTCGCGCCACGAGTCAGATAGGCTCATCGAAAGGACCTTTGAAAAGGCGTGCAATCACAAACCTTTGTCGCAAGAGGGGAAAAATCCTCTTTGGCTTTGGAATAGTCTTCTCGATGACGATGAAAAGCTGCGTAGTTTTCTCAAGCGCTTTCCGAACGGACCGTTGATGAAAACTCTCGATGTGCTACGAGAGGGAGAAGAACGAGAAGGGTATGACCCCATCGCTCAGGAAAATTTACCTTACGAGCTCTTCACCATTTCGGGTGGTGTCCTTGGCACGAAAGTCCTCCATTTGCCATCACCGGTCACCCAATTGCGCGTCGATTCGGTTGATATTATTAAGGAATTCCAAGCTTGTCTTCGCTTCATCGTGCAAACAGGAAAAAAAGAGCGCATTCTGGTCGTCAATTTACAAAATCGAACTTCGTGGCAAGAGCATGCTAGAGCCGCGGCCTTAGAGGAATTGCAAAAAAATGCAGAATTCACAGGTCACTTATTGGTCATTTCTCTACCGATGGATACAGATTTTTATAATCAATCGGAGAATTACGAGGCTCTAGATGAAGCAAAGACGTTCAAAAGTCAGCTCCTCGAACAATTGGAAAGTGGCGAAGAGTGTGGCTTTTATATTCCGCCATTTGTAGAACGTAAAGCTCTTTTAGCGTTTGCAGCTGAATCTATCGAGATCATTCATAAAACCTTCTTTGCTAAAAAAGAAAACCTAACGCGCAAAAACAGACTCGATTTTATCGAGTTGTTCTATCTGTTTTTAACGCTCTATTTTCTAGAAAAGGTCCAGCCCGCATACTTTAGCTTTACTTGCAAAGATGCGATAGATACCGGCGCCGTCATGACGGCCGAGCTTTTTTCGCTTGTGAACATGTTTGGAAGCGACCAGAAATTCGACGAAAAAAAGAGAACTCTTCTTCTCTCTCTTCTTTACGCCCCAGCTTTGATGTTGCGCGAACGGGCTGTGGATAAATCACGGTTGCACCGCGCTATCAGCGCTTTATCCTTAGTTCAAGCAGAGATCGAAGCGCAGGGTATTAAACTCCGCAAAGAGTGCAACAAGCCCTTCAGCGAACCCCTCTTCGACCTCCTACGCATCGAAGAATGAAGAAAGAGAAGGAATAAGAGAAAGAAGAGAGAGTAAAGTCTGAAGAGGCGCTTAGGAAAGACATGTCGGGAACAAGTCCCCTGGCTTGTTCCCCGCTTGCCCTCTTGAGCTTCGGTGCACTTGGCCAAATCAATCCTCCCTCCTTACGCGTATCTAATACTACGCTTCGTCATTCGGACCGCTCGCTTTCACTCGCTTAGATTTTGCTGTGCGCCTCGAAGCCGTGGGCTGCTCTGCGCGCTCATCTCCCCGCCGGACTTACGTCTCAGGGCGGGACCCCTCTTCGCGTCGCGTCGCAGAGCGAAGCAAAAAATAGCGCATAAGAAGTTGTCTTAAAATCCCCTGCAAGCAATGGCGTGTAGGTTCGACTCCTGTTCCGAGCAATTTCTCTAGATAAAATCGCCTTATTATTAGCGCTGTAAAGCCGCTTCTTCGTCCTACCTTTGACCCTTAAAAAGGACGCAGGTGGGACAGCAAGGATCTAGCATTTGCAAATTGTAGCATTGAAAGCTCAAGTAATGAACTAACCTATAGAAAACCTTAAATGCAATCATCTTGATAAAGCGTTCTATTACTTGCCTAAAGCTGTGATTCTAGCGTTAGAAGGAGAATCGCCAATCATTGTAGTGCCGTGCCTCGAATGTGAGGTGGGTACGATTGAGATATAGACATCCTGGCCGAGATCATTCAAGAAACGGAGCAGCCGCTCTAGAGAAAAGTCCGTCAAATGACCGCGAAGAAGTAAGGAAATCTTGGGTTGGCTAATCTTGAGGATTTTTGCAGCCTTTGCCTGAGTGAGTTTCTTTTTCTTGATAAGGTCATGGATTTTCATAGCAATTTCAGACTTCGCTAATGCTTCTTCAGGATTGGGGATTCCAAGGTCGGCAAAAACATTCCCGGAACTTTCAGTATATTCGATATTCCCTAAACGTTTTTTTCTTAATTTTTTTGTTTTCATTTGGTTTCCTCAATCAAATTCTTATAGAGAGCCTTAGCTTCCTTCAGGCGACTTTTCAATAGATCTATTTCTTGCTTTGGTGTAGCAATACCGGATTTCGATTTCTTTTGAAAGGCGTGCAAAACAAATATAAACTCGGCTGTTTCCACGGTATAAATTACCCTATAGGTCCCACTCTTATCGTTTTCTCGAACCTCCTGGACTCCTGCGCTACCCATGCCGCTGAGGACCTTTGCGTGCTCATGCATTTTCCCGTTTTGAGCAAAGAAAAGGGCGTATCCCATGGCTTGACGAACGGATGGAGGGAAGTCTTTTAGATCCCTATAGCTCGACCCTATCCAAACTAATTTTTTCACAAATCAGTCCCAAACTCTTTTCTCAAATTATACCCGTTCGGTAATAAATAGGCCATGTATTTTATAAAATTTGGGACATATATGGGATAGCAAGGATCAAAAACTATTGATCTTAATCCTGGCTTGTCAACCCTAGTGCAAATATAAGTTGCTATTTTTCAATTGATTAGCATCGAATAACTTTGAAAAGGGTTGGATACAGCCTGACTTAAAATCTCTTGCTAGCAATGACCTGCAAGTGCGACTCCTGTTCGGAGTTGCAAGTAAAGCTGGCTTTACCAGGTTTTTTGTTTGGAAAGAGGGCCACCTGCGTGGCTACCATCAGGGATCGAGTATATGCTGCAAATACAGTATACTAATGGATCATAACTAATAGAAAAGCATTTCTATGTGTTGTCGAGCGTATCGAGATATTCTGTCGACAATTTCGTTACTTGCACTCGACGCTGCCAACATAAGTATGGTGCAATCCGCTATAAAAATCTAAGCGAGTAAAAAAGAGCGGTCCGATAGCCAGCGGACTTTTTCCCGACATGTCTTTCATAAGGGCTTCTTCAGACTTTACTCTATCTCTTCTTTAATACAGATTCATGATAAACTATCTTTCTTTTTAAGAAAAATGGGAGAGGAATGATGTGTAAAAAAAAAGGTCAGCATTCAGAAGTTTATGTGGCGTTTCAGGTTATCCCAAGAGTGCGCGAGGGGAATAATTTTGAATTGGTAGATCAGGCGATAGAGGTCGTCAAGGAAGCCAATGTTCCCTATCAAGTGAGTGCTATGGAAACTACAATGAAAGGCGATCTTGACCACTTGCTCGAAATTGTCAAAGCCGCACAACAAAAGTGCCTCGATAGCGGCGCTGTGGAAGTGATCACGAATATCAAGATCCACAACAGAAAACCGGAAGCTACCGATACTTTTTGTACCTATGATCGAGGAATTACGGAGAGTAATTCTGTTTTCGTATTTAATTAAGCGAGAGGTCTTCGGGGATCATCGAAAGAGAGGCGAATTTACCCCCCATTTCGCACAACACGATTTTCCAAAGTTGATCGGATGGGACTTCGAAAACAAGCCTTCTTGAGCCAGGATGGAGGAACCAGTTGCCAGCTAGGAATTCGCGTTCCAACTGTCCAGGGCCCCATCCAGAATAGCCAAAACAAAGGCGTACTGGGGGGTGGGATGCGTCCGTTGCCAACGTTTGCAAAAAGGGAAGATCCCCGCCAAGATAGACGCCTTCACAGATTTTAAGCGTTTGATCAGGGGCTCCGCTATAACCGTGGAGCAGCATGAGTTGGCTTTGCTGTACGACTCCACCTACACGCATTTCTAAATTGGGATTGCTCATCTCTTCGAGCTTTAGGATCTCTTCAGGCAACTCAATCGAGAGAGGTTTGTTGATGATTAAGCCAAACGAGCCGGCCGAACTATGGTCGCATAGGATGACGATGCTCCGGAACGATATCCCATTATCGAGGTCGGGACTGGCGACGAGCAATGTTCCTCGATCTATATGAGAGTAAGGTAAGTGTTCCAAGCAGACTCCTTTGCTATTAGTTAGACTTTAAGCAATCATCGATCTGGCTCGATCCTGGATCCATGAGCTGTTGATTGTAAAGCCGCAGGTTGTCGCCAAGGGCGTCCACCTCGCGCATCAGATCGCTAAAGTCTTGTTTAAAGGGAACAGACTGCATGATTTCATCTTTTTGCCGTGATTCTTCCGCTTTTTCGATGAGTGTTGAGAGACGGGACATCGCGGTGTTGATTTGATCGATCTCTTGTTCAAAAAAGTTGCGGAATTCACTAGGTGATTGGAGGGCATTCATCAAGGTCGCCCGTTGTGTGCGAAGCCGCTGCCAGCCCTTGTTCAAATGGAACAGCAGCCCATAGTGATTGACGTCGTTCATGAGAGTATCGACTTTACTCAAGAGGGATGTAAAGCGAAGATACATCTCGTCGCTTTTGAGCAGACGACCGACCGTGCCTTTGCCTTCTGCGATGTCGGTGGTCACGAGGTCGATGGAATGGGTAATATTCTTCATATTTTGCATTGTGATGCCGACATTTTTAAAGACCTCGGCATCTTCCATTTCCTGCATTGCATTATGCAGTTTGACCATATTGATATTGAAATTCTGCGTGGCCACTTTGAATTCGTCGACTAATCGTTGTTCGTTGACATCGGAAATCGTGAGGTAGGCCTGGTCCATGGCGCAGCCAAAGGACTGGATAGCAAAAGAGATATGATCGCTATTGTTATCGAACCAATTTTTTACGTCGTCGATCGTATTGCCGATTTTCTTAGAGAGATCGCCAAGTTCGGTGAGCGTTTTTGTGATCGGGTCTTCCGAAGAGGCGTAGATGGGCTGGTTCGTAATCAAAATAGGTGTTACGCCGGCAGGCGGAGCCTTGGGAATGATGTTGATCGATTTCTCTCCCAATAAACCAGAAGTCTGGATAGCGATTTGATCGGTACTATAGATCACAACGCTCGAGTCTACCTTCAATGTAAGCTGAAAGAAGTAGACCTGTCCTTCGCTATCGGTTGGTTGGGTTCTAGCATCGTACAATTCTTCAATAGCTTCGATTTCACCGACAGGCATCCCGGCAAAAAGCACTCGGGTACCGATAGAGAGTTGATTGATATTAGCAAAACGCACATGAAACGTTTTTTTGCCATCGCCAACAGAAGGATGCAAAAAGAGGACCAGCCAAACGATGAAGACGCATGCCGCTATGACAAAGACGCCTATCAAAAAGTTCTTGGTCGATTGGTTCACAGACGCACTCCTTGTAACTCAGCACGAAACGTACGAGGATCCTGGCTGATCGTTTTTTTCAAAAAGGTGATCACAGGGTCATCGATTTTGAGGAACTCCCCTGGTTCTGCGATATAGGCGATTTTACCATCTTTATGCAAGGCCAGTCTATCGCCCACGTAAAGAGCGGAGAGGATGTCGTGTGTTACGACGATGCTGGTGGCTTTTAACTCTTGCTGGGTCTTTACGATCAATTGATTGATGGTCATGGCTGTAATTGGATCAAGGCCAGTCGTCGGCTCGTCGTAAAGAATAATCGAAGGGCGATAGACAATCAATCGGGCTAAAGCAGCGCGTTTGCGCATCCCGCCAGAAAGCTCGGATGGCATTTTTTTTTGCGTGTCTTCTAATCCGACCATGGCCAAGGCTTCAGCTACGAGCTTGTCGAGCTCAGCTTGTATGTAGTATTTCCCCGTTTTACGATCGCCGTGCTGCGTCAGATAAAATGCTGTATTTTCTTGAATATTCATCGAATCGAACAAAGCGGATCCTTGGAAGAGCATCCCCATTTCCAACACAGCTTTGTAGAGCTCAGGACCCGAAAGATCAGTGATACGCATCCCGTCGACATCGATGGTCCCAGCGTCTGGTTTAGTGATGCCGATGATGTGCTTGAGCAAGACGCTTTTTCCCACACCGGATCGACCCAGGATAACCAATGTTTCGCCCGTTTTGACATCGAGGTTGAGGTTGTCGAGCACCTGCAGCTTACCGTATTTTTTGTAAAGGCCGCGAATAGTGATCATAAGAACCAGGGGAATTCTTCGTGTAGGATGTTGAGCGCTACGGTCAAAAAGAAGTTGCCGAGCAGGATCACACAATACGTAATCACCACGCTTGTCGTAGTAGAGCGTCCTACCCCTTCTGCTCCGCCATATGTCGTAATGCCTTTATAGCAGGCGATTGTCATGATGAAGAATCCAAAGATAAAGGCTTTGACCATGCCTGTGCCTAAGTCAAAAAGAGTGATGTGGTCGCGCATCGGATCAAAATAGCTGGCAGGCGGCATCCCGAAATAATATACGGCAATGAGATAGCCCCCGTACATCCCCAAAATAATACTGAAGATAGTAAGGAGCGGCATCATGAAAATCCCAGCTATAAAGCGGGGAGCAACAAGATAGCGATGTGGATTGACAGCCATCGTCTGTAAGGCATCGATTTGCTCAGTGACGCGCATGCTTCCAAGTTCGGCGCACATGGCAGCTCCAACGCGTCCAGTGACCATAAATCCTGTCAGAACCGGCCCCAATTCGGTCATCATCGCTTTACCGACCATGATCCCTGTGACTCCTGTCAGTCCCTTGTCAGCCAATTGATAAAATGATTGAGCGGCTAAGACCAGTCCTGTTGAAAATCCCGTGATGGCCACGACGATCAGTGAAGCAACGCCAATGTCATAGAGTTGTTTAAGAATCAAAGCTAGGGAAGGCGGACGCTGCAGAGTGCATTTTGCAACATCGATGATCAAGGTGACGTATTCACCTACTTGCGTTAAGAAGGGGAATCGTGCTTGCAGCCACTTCATCTGATTAGGCAGCTTGCCGATGAAGGTTTGAAAATTCGATATTTGTTCTGCCATATCCCCTAAAAAGACCTTAATAGGCCCCTTTTGCGGATTGTACCTGAATTTCCTCTACAGTCAAGAGGTGGCTTGCAAAATTCGATCGGATTCTGCTCTGTGAGACAAACGATATTTACATAACGTGATGCAAAAGCCAACTTTTGCATCACATTGCCTATACGTTTGTGGAGGGCTCTTAGAAAGTATTTACAAATGCTTTCTTAACCGCCACTCAATGAACGCGCCCGATGGGCTGCATCTTGCTGGGATTGAACTGAGCGCGTGAACTGTTCCAAGAGCTCTCGGCTGTTTTTATCGCCGCTCGTATTGAGCTTATGCTCAACTTTACGAAGTTCGCCAGTATTGTGCGTTTCATCTGAGCCTACCAAAGAAGAAAGCGCTTCGCCCCCTTTCTGAGGAATTACTCCAGCGGTCATCGAATCTAGACCCCAGCGGGTGTTAGGACCCAAAAGACTATTAGCACCAAGACAAGCTCCTGCTGTACCAAAATGGATCGCCGTTTTATAGAGATTGTCCGTTACGTTCTTTTGGTAGAGGCCCTTCATCATGTTTAGGTACTGTTTCGATATAGTGGTATTGAGATGTTCCATCTCAGGCACTAGTGTGGCTAATTTTCCTAATTGTCTAAGAGAGTGATATACGGCTGATTCCATTTCCATAGTGTGATTTTTACCTCTAATTAAATTGCATAAATAGCCTGACGGCGTGCTTCGATTCCTAATTCAATGACTTGTTTGGCTGCCCGGAACGTGTGCTGCTGCTCATTTAGTGTTCCTTCGAGCCTCTGGACGAGTTGTTCTGTTTCACGTTGGTTGACAGCCAGTTTACCTTCTAATTCGGTGAGCTCGGCCTGCGACCAAGCGACCCTGGCCTCAGAAATTTGGTTAGTCACCGAAGAAAGTGTTGAAGCAATGGTAAAGGCTAACTGGGCGATAGGAGCAGCGATTGTGGCGAGGCTGAACGTCCCAAAGACAGCTAATGCGCCAAGCGCAAAAAGTTGTCCGCCAATGACAGTGAGTCCAGCAATTGTCACCAGTTCGCGATAGAGTTTCCTTTGATCTTCGTTATCGCTGGCCATCTTATCGACGATCCAATCCCAAAAGCCGGCTTCTGTAAGTACGATGTTGGCCAAGGTCATGATCCCAGCTCCGATGAGGGCTCCTCCAACTAGAGTCGCTGTCGACAAAGTGGCGAATCCAAGATAGATCGAAATAGCGGAGAGGATGCTGGAGCCGATCTTTTGCAGATAAGACCAGGTGCCTCGATCTTGAGTACGCCTAGCAGTCTCTTTCATTTTCTCGATATTTTCACGGCAGAGTTTTTCGAGGAGGTCGTGTTGTTTTGCGAGCTCGTCGGTATTTAACAGGAGTTGCCTTTCTCCAACTTTATACAGCTTGTCCGAAGCACCAATGATGTGCGCTTCTGGAAGCAGGCGAGGTTTAGAGGGAGTGAAATGGGGTTTTGCAGCGGGTGCAGTTTCGATAGTGTCTTTCGTAGTGGCACGCTGCGATCCGGTTTGCCG
This sequence comes from uncultured Simkaniaceae bacterium, assembly GCA_963791555.1. Taxonomy (GTDB): domain Bacteria; phylum Chlamydiota; class Chlamydiia; order Chlamydiales; family Rhabdochlamydiaceae; genus JAGXTH01. Next base: position 29,971 of record CAWBSQ010000005.1, on the reverse strand, counting down.
AGTCTGCTGCGAAGAATCTGTCGAAAAAACCGAAACCAATTGCGAATCAATATTCGTCGAGTTGATCTTAGTCATGAAAACGTGCTCATGTGGATCGTTCTTAACAATTCAATCTTATTTTTCAGCTCGCCATGCGTTGAGCTGTCCAATCGTGCTTCAGCCATATCAAGTGCTTTTTCTGCCTCATGGCTATCGCCAAGCGAGATCAGGCATTCAGCTGCATGGAAATGCACAAAGGGGTCTTGTTCATTCAATAGAGCAACGATACTCCAAGCGTGTAAAGCTGCTTCATAGTCGGAGAGCATTTGTCTGGTCGAAGCTAGGCCTCGCCAATGCGCTTGCTCAAAGGGGGCAGACTGTGTAAGCACCGTAAAAAGCTGGATTGCTTTTTCGTAGTCACCCGCTTCATAGCAGGAGTATGCGGCAGCATACAAAGAAGGAAAATCTTCCTGGGCGATTAAGGTGCTCATGATTCGATTCGAGTTAGTGAGGTCTTTGATTGCTTACAAAACGCTGTCCTTGTTCGCGCTCGGTTTTTATGATCTGTGTGAAGACCGACGTGAGTTCGACGATGTTCTGCATCCCTTGCGTATTGAGCATCATCTCTGGATTGATAATCGAGCCCGTCTTCTTCGACTGGTGGACGATATTATCTTTCAAGAGATTGATCGGATCTTCTCCATCCCATGTATAAACGCCTGTAGGGAGGAGATCGGGGCAAATTTCACGTACCCTGTCGACTAGGTCGCCATGGGCAGACAAATCGAGATGAGTCTTGCTCTTTTGCAATTCTGTATTGATCACTGTCAATAAATCGGTAAAGTGAGAGAGGTTTTCAGTAAGGCGATCGATTTTTTCCATGCGGTCATCGATAATGCCAGAATGGTAATCGTATGTTTTTTCATGCAAGCCAACGGCTAGCTGGCCCAAGTTGTATCCCATTGTCATGTTCGTTCCCTTTTTACTCGGTTCAATCGGAGAAAGGTTTTTAGCATAGCAAGGTGGAAACATTCTGGCAATTGAGATTAATAATTACTTAACAATTTTTTCTTATTATAAAATTTTTTATTTAAAAACAGTTTTCTAATTTTTACGTCTATAATTTTCTGTTCATTTTTTTATTGCGCAATAATTTATGCGATTTGTTGTATTGGAGCGTTTTTTGTGTTATTTTTTGTATTTTTCAATTACAATTATTCTGAAATTTACAAACAATTGCATTCATGGTTTAAAAAATGACCTTACATTCAATTTATTCAACACAAACATCAAGGTATGAGCGCCTAAACTATTTTTCGCAGTCCATCGAAAAAGGGGAAGGAAGAAAACTTGCTTTCCTATCATTAGATAAAAAAGATCGCATCACATTGCTTGCTCTATGCAAATTCAAAGGCTCAACGGTCAGTTGGAAGAAAATCGGCAAAGAAACACTGAGAAACGCCGTTCAGCACTTGCTTCATGGGCCAAAATTGCCCAATCTATTGCAGTTGCCTCCACAGGAGATGACCAAAGCACATCTATCGCCATTTCTTACATTAGAGGATTTAGCGAATCTACAGACTACGTATAAAGCAGCTCCTGAACTAAGCAATGCTAGTTTAATCATCAAGAACTATAGTCTTACCCCTCTCATTGCAAGATATTGCCACCAAGATAGCGAAATCTTAAGCGAAGGTGGAAAAATCAAAGTTTTAAACCAGCTGATGTCTTTTGCCAAAGACCTGAGCAAACTCGAACATCTAGCAATGCCAACCTATCAATCTATTGGAAAGTTCTTCGAACTCATCGAAGCGAGAAACCTCATTAGGATGGTAGCTAAAATGCATCAAAAACGACCTCTTATAGGTATAGGTTTAGAAGCTGCACAACTGAAGATTTCCAAAGATTCGGCAAGTACCCAGCAAAGAGCTGAAAAAGTGAGAGCATGGTTTGGACAACATCATGCGGATTTACAAGCTTTTGTCCAATTGAACTTGAACAACTGTAATTTAACCCTTCTACCTCCTGAAATCGGGCAGCTAAGAGCTTTGACTGATCTTTGGTTATACAATAATCGCCTGACCAGCCTCCCTAAAGAGATCGGGCAACTAAGGGCTTTGGCTCTGCTTGATTTAGACAATAATCGCCTGACCAATCTGCCGAAAGAGATCGGGCAGCTCAAGGCTTTGATTACGCTTATGTCAGATAATAATCGCCTGTCTGGTCTACCTCCAGAGATTGGGCAGTTTAAGGTTTTGAGTAATCTCTTCGTACAAAATAATCGCCTGATTAGCTTGCCGAAAGAAATCCGACAGATAATGACTTTAAGAACGGTTAGTTTAAGTAAAAATGGTCTTGTCGAATTGCCGGATAATTTAAAGCGCTTTGGAGAGCAACTAAAGCAGCAGTGCAAAACACTTCAAATGCAGACGCTCCTTGGTCGATTAAGAAAATGCTTAAGTGGAAAGCACGACTGCAAGGGCATCGCTGTTCTTCTAGATAAAATGGAAAAATTCCAAGGCAAGAAGATTCGCTCAAAACTCCATGCACACATGCAAGAAGTGTGTAAGAAAGAAAAATCTTTGCGCAAAAAGGTGAATAGTTCGCAATTCGGTAGAACAGCTCTTATCGATCCAACCATCGATCCGAAGCTTAAATTAGCCGCCCTCAAGCGATTTGAGCGCTTATATACATCCTGACTCGAAAATTGGTTTTTGGCTTCACTACCATCCCTGCTTTTGAATCTGACTACATCGCATCTATGCATACACAGGCGATGCTTAGTCGCCGGCTAAGAGTTTATCATTGAAACCAGCTTTCAATGACAGACTCTAATTCCTGGTTCAAATTCAAGACGCTGACTTTGCTTAAGATCCGATTCTTCAAGTTGTTTCGGTGCAATTCAAAAAAATGCAAGTAAACTGCAAATGCAGCTTTTATTTATTTTAATTAATAACAAAGATACAAAAGACTAAAAATGACTTTACATTCAATATATTCAAGACAAGCATCAAGGCGTGAGTGTTTAACCTATTTTTCGCAGGCCATCGAAAAAGAACAGGGGAGAACCCTCGCTTTTCTAACGTTAGATAAAAGGGATCACATTGTTTTTATAGCGTTAGGCAACATCTCTACCTCGACGATCAATTGGGATCAGATAGGCAAACAAAAGCTAAGAAACTGTGTTCAGTACTTGATCCATGGGCCAAGATGGCCCAATCTTCTAAAATTGCCTCCGAAGGAGATGATAAAAGCGCATCTAACCCCATTTCTGTCAGGGAAAGATATAGCCAATGTGCAAAGCACCTGCAAGCCTGCTTCGGAAGTAGACGATGCTTCTCACATCATTAAAACCTACCATCTTGCGCCTCTCATTGCGAAATACTGCCATCGTTATTGCGATACACTGACTGAGGACGAAAAAATCAAGATCTTAGATCAACTGATGTCTTTGGCCAAAGATGTGAGCGAACTCGAGGAGCTAGAATCGCCAAGCTACCAATCCGTAAGAAATTTTTTCGAACTAGTCGAAGCGAGAAATCTTATTAGGATGGCAGCTGAAATGCAGGAAGAACATCCTCTTGCAGGTTTACAAGGTGCACAGTTGGAGATTGCTGCAGATTCCAAAAGTACGTTGCAAAGAGCAGAACAAATCAGAGAATGGTTTGGACAACATCAAGCGGATCTAACAGCTTTCAACGAATTGAATTTGAGCCTCTGTGAGTTAAGTCTTCTACCTCCAGAGATCGGGCAGCTAAGGGCTTTGACTGTGCTTAGTTTGCAAAATAATTGCCTAAATAGCCTACCTAAAGAGATTAGGGAGCTAAGGGCATTAAATCGGCTTTGGTTAGATGATAATCGCCTGACAAGCCTGCCTAGACAAATTGGGCAATTAGAGGCCTTGCAGGAGCTTGGTTTAGAAAGAAATCATCTGACGCGCCTGCCTAAAGAAATTGGTCAGCTAAGAGCTTTGATTGGGCTTGATTTAGAAGGTAATCGTCTGATGAGCCTACCTAAAGAGATTGGACGGCTGAGGGCTTTGATTCGGCTTGGTTTAGGAAATAATCGCCTGACTAGCCTGCCTAGAGAAATCGGGCGGCTAAGGGCTTTGACTCAGTTTGATTTAGAAGGTAATCGTCTGTCGAGCCTATCTAAAGAGATCGGGCAGCTAAGGGCTTTGACCTTTCTTCTTTTAGGAAATAATCGCCTGACCAGCCTACCTAAAGAGATTGGGCGGCTAAAGGCTTTGACTATGCTTGGTTTAAAAGATAATTGCCTGACTAGCCTGCCTAAAGAGATTGGACGGCTAAGGGCATTGACTGATCTTGATTTAACAAATAATCGCCTTAGAAGCTTACCCAAAGAGATAGGACGGCTAAGGACTTTAGCTCGGCTGGGTCTAGATGATAATCGTTTGACTAGCCTGCCTAAAGAGATAAGGCAGTTAGAGGCTTTGTCTTGGCTTTTTTTAAACAACAATCGATTGACTAGCCTACCCAAAGAAATTGGGCAGTTAGGTTCTTTGACCCGTCTTTGGTTAGGGAATAATCGACTAGCTAACCTACCTAAAGAGATGAGGCAGCTAGAGGCTTTGAATAGTCTTTTCCTAGGTGGAAATGGCTTTATCGATTTACCTGCTGGATTAGAAAACCACAGCACTAAACTCAAGGGACAGAATAAAGCGTTTCAAATGCAGACGATCCTCCGGCGATTGAAGAGATGCTTAAGTGGAAAGCATGACTGTAAGGCCATCGCCGTTCTTCTGGATAAAATGGAAAAATTCCAAGGCAAGGAAATGCGCTCAAAACTCCATATCTGCATTTATGAAGTATGTAAAAATGAAAAGGCTTTGCGCAAAAAGCTGAGCAGTTCGCACTTTGGCAGAAAAGCCCTTGTCGATCCAGCGATCGATCCGAAGCTTAAAATAGCCGCTTTGGATCGCTTCAAATGTCTGTTTAAAGTGAACTAACAGGGCAATTTTATTGAAGCTGTTTTTAAACAGCTTCTAATGTTTATTATTAAAATTTTCAGTTTACATTTTTTATAAAAATGATTTTTGGTGAATCATTTGTTGATTACATGTAATATTAATTGATTAAAATCATAAGGAGTTAGAAATGGCTATTCATTCAATTTATTTAACACAAGCATCAAGACATGAGCAGTTAACTGCTTTTTCATATGCCATTGAAAAAGGGAAAGGACGCGAACTAGCTTTTCAAACTTTAAATAAACAGGATCGCATCGCTTTTCTTGCCCTGAACAAAATCAACGGTGATAAGATCGATTGGAACAACATTGAGAAAAGACAGCTTAGAGGCTGTGTGCAGACATTATTGCAAGGGTCGACAGGGCTTCAGCCACAAAAGCCGATTAAAGAGCTGTCAATGGCAACTATCCTCACACACTTAAGAAGGTGCATAAAAGGAAAGCACAATTGCAAAAGCATTGGAGTGCTTCTGGGTAAAGTGGAAAAGTTTCATGGCACAGAGATACGCTCAAAACTCCATGCTTGCATCCATACGGTGTGTAAAAAAGAGAAGACCTTACAATCAAAAATGAAAATCCCGCACTTCGGGCGGAAAGCGTTCACCGATCCGCAAATCAATCCTAAATTAAAACTCGTTGCTCTTGATCAATTTGAAACAATGATGAGTATACCTAAGGAAAATCAAAGCAAGAAGCGCCCTGTTCATCGCAAAGAATCCAAGCAACTTAGTAAGAATCAGAATGATGGGCAAGTTGTTTTAAGGAAAGAAGACAAAAACCGTAAGTCTTCTTTTCGTTCATATAAGATATCAAAAGATGATAAAGAACTCATGAATTCGTTGGTGAGAGACTTACTCGCATCGAAATCAAAACAAATGCCTGCTGATTCTTCGATGATAGCTATAAATTATCCGATGGAAACCAGAAGTTTTCCGATCGTAAACAGAAGTCGAGCAGAGCATCAGATTACAGAGCAGAGCCATTCGGTTTCTTCAACTAGAAATAAGACCAATACGCGTGCGAAGATCGCAAGTTTAGATTCTAAACGTCTTAACAACGAACAGGTGAATGCACAGAAATCAAGGGACTATGCAAAGTTTGTAACACCTGTGAAGAATTTTATAGTTACGCAAGTTACGAATTGGTTCGGCGACTTTAACGCATTTTTATCATCTATGCGCTAATATGATAATGCGGATAATTGTTTTCATATTTGTTTGTAATTTAAAAATGTAATAAAATATTAATTAAGGTAATTATGGTTTTTCAAATGCAATCATCAAGGTATGAGCAGTTATCCTATTTATCTCATGCTATCGAAAAGGAGCAGGGGAGAACGTTAGCATTTCGTTCCTTAGATAAAAAAGATCGGATTGCATTTCTAGCGCTCTGCAAAATTTCTCGTTCAACAGTGAATTGGGACAAGATCGGCAAAATAAGATTGAAAAATGCTGTTCAGCAATTGATCCAAGGCGGAAAAGAACGCTTGCCCAATCTACTGCCAACACTTCCAAAAGAAATGACAAAAGCCCACCTGACCCCATTTCTTTCGGGGAAAGATTTAGCCAATCTGAAATGCGCCAGTAAAGCAAACTCAGAGCTCGATAGTGCTTCTCATATCATCAAAACTCATGGGTTAGCCCTTCTTATTGCCAGATATGGGCGCTGTCCTTGCATTACTTCGACCGAAGCAGAAAAAATCCAAGGTTTGAGTCAGTTAATGTCTTTGGCTAAAGACTTGAGCAAACTCGAGCATCTAGAAGAGCCAAACTACCAATCCGTTGGAAAGTTCTTTGAATTCATCGAAGCAAGGAATCTCTTGAGGATGGCACGCGGAATTCATAGGGGAAATCCGCTTGCAGATTTAGAAAATGAACAGCTGCGATTTGCAGAAGATTCTGTAACTACTCTGCAAAATGCCGAAAAAATCAGAGAGTGGTTTGGACAACATCAAGCTGATCTAATAGCTTTTAACGATTTGAATTTAGAACAAGTTGGCTTAACGCTTCTGCCTCCAGAGATACGGCTTTGCAGGAATTTGCGCAGCCTACATTTAGAAAATAATTTCCTTGCCAGCATTCCGAGAGAAATTGGAGAACTTCGCTTTTTGGAAACCCTTAGATTGGAAAATAATTGTCTTACTAATCTTCCTAGGGAGATTGAACAACTACAACACAAATTATTGCAGCTTAAATTACGGCATAATCGACTAACTAGGATGCCTAATGAGATCTATCAGCTAAAAAAAATAGTTTATCTTGATTTGAGTCATAATCAACTGACTGCTATTTCTAAAAAAATTAAGCAATTGAGAAGGTTGAGCGAGCTTGATTTATCAAATAATCGCCTCGCTAATCTGCCTAGGGAAATTGGGAGGCTGAAGGCTTTGAATTATCTTTTTGTACGTCATAATCATCTAACCCAAATACCTAAAGAGATTTTACAGCTAGGAAACTATCGTTTAGCGGACGGTCATTTAGGGGCGCGTCGTTTGACTAAGGTTAATTTTGATCATAATCGGATCGCCGAATTGCCCAATGAATTTTATCACTTGTTTTCTAGGCTCCATAAGCAGAGGACGCTATCTCAACTGCTTTCCAGCATCGATGGATTAGACAGGTGTATAAATAAACAGCGTTGGAATAGTGTTGCCAATCTTTTAAATGAAATGGAAAAGATTCATGGTAAGAAGATTTGCGCAAAACTCCATGCTTGTATCTATGAAGTGTGTAAAAAAGAAAAGGCTTTGCGCCAAAAACTAAAGAATCCACATTTCGGAAAAACCGCTTTCACCGATCCAAAAATCGATCCGAAACTCAAAATGGCTGCCCTCGATAGATTCAAGGTCTTAGTGAAAGTTCTACCCGAATATCAAAGCGTTCCAATTGCACCTGCCAATGAAAAAGCAGACCCAATTTTGAGCAGGATGAAGGACCGTCTAGAGGATGCAGGAGAAGTCATCTCGAAGGTTCTTATGCAGAGGGTTCGTATTGATTTGGGTATAATTCAAAGGCTTGCTCAGTTTATTAGGGGACGCTTAGGGAACGTTGGATTTTAGAGACTGTCCACAAACTAAGCTGCTTAATAATTTTTATTCCATTTCAGACTAAGCTTGCCCACTTGTTGGGATTGCCCTTCGCCTGATTCGTTCTCGGCTTGGAAGAGAAGGCCTCCGCCGAGGTCGACTTCTACGGTGAAGCGGCTGGAGCTCAAGCTTTGTGTCAAAGAAACCAATACCCCGCGGATCAGATAGAACTGTTTGCCGATGGTGATCGAGGTTTGATCAAGTCCCCGTTCAGATGGGATGATGTCAAAGGTATCGATGCCGAGGACAGTAAGGCCGCTGCCGATCTGTCCGACAAAATTCCATCCCGAATTTCCAGAAAGAGACATCACTGTGCGCGCGAGCTGCACGGCTTGCATAGGTTTGATCTCAGTGACTTTTTTGTTGAAGAGCAAAAGCGAAAAGATATCGCTGGTCGTGAGGGGCGGGACAGATTGCAATGTCAGCTGTGGTTCACTTAGGGTACCTCTTAGCTGAGCTGTGATCGTCACATCGCTCATGTTGAGGGTGCCCGAGATGTTGAGCAGCCCTTCTTCTCCTGGACGGTCGCTGAAGGTGATTTCGCCTTGGTTGAGCTGGAAGGTTTTTCCGAGTAGGGAGAATTGTCCTTTGTTCAGACGAAGGCTGCCACTGGCGAGCATGGTCATATTGACGCCATGGAGATGAAGATCTCCGCTCCAGCGCGAAGTCAATCCGCCAGCATCGAAGTGGATGGTATCTCCCGAATGGAAGGTGATATCGTAACCGAATGGGAAGGAAACGGGAGCATTTTCCAATTGTGTTTCGACATGGGCGGGTTGATGTATATAGGTTACTGGCAATTCAGGGATGTCAGCGGGCAGGGAGCGTGGAATAGAGAACATCGCTTCATCGATGTCCGCCATGCCACGCGCCATAGCTTTTTGTGATGTTCCTTCGATTTCAACTGAGCCGGTCAGGGTGGCTTCGACCAGATCGAGATCGATCATTGGCAGATGGTTGATGGTGGCTGAGAACCGATAAGGAAAATGGTGTTGAGGGCGCAGTACGATGTTCCCATTGCCTTCGACCACCCCCTCTTTTTTTAAGCCAGTAGCTTTGAAATGGGTGAGGATGAGCTCATCGTGGAATGCTTGAAAAGAGGCTTCGATATTTTGCAAGCGGAGTCCAAGAAAGTCATTTTCATAAGCGCCTTGATGGATAGCAAGCTGGCCTTGCATGGCGAGATTGTTCAAGGAACCGGAGAAAAGCACTTTGCCTTCGAGCCATCCTTTCCAGCGCTGAAAGCTCATGTTGACGAATTCAGATAATTCTTCGAGTTTGCCTTCGATCAAAAGCGAGGCGCTATAATTGCTTTGGGGATCGAGCTGGAAGGGGATATAGGGCGTTTGAACAAACTCTAGGGGAAGGGTGGCATCGAGCAAGACGACCTGCCCATCGCTGGCATTGACTTCGCTATGCAGTTGCATTTTTTGACCTTCGAAGTTGGCAAGAAGTGTGCCTTTGGCTTGGAAAATGGGTTGGGTGCCAAAGCGCTTGGCCATGATTCTTTTCAGTGAAAGCTGACAGGAGCCTCTTACACTTTCCCTATTGCCCTGCAAGGCACAGATGATCGTCGATTCTCCATGCAAGCTTAGGTAAGGAGAAAAGAGCGTCAGCCAGGCTAGCGGCACCTCGTTTCCTTGGAGCGAAAGCTGCCACTGCTCTTGATCGATCGAATAAAGCGCAGAGAGTTCGCCATCGCCTAAGCGGATCGAAGGGGCTTCTAAGCAAAGCGCCTGGCTAGAGAGGGCGAGCGAAGCTTTGTCTTCGAGCTTGATTTTATGGCTTAAGAAAGTACCGCCTAATTCATCGAAGAGGATTTTCTTGGTATTCTGGTCATTGCTCAAGGAACCTTTAGCAAACAGATGAAAAGGTTCTTTCCATGTGCCGCGTGATTCGCTCTTGAAATGCCAAAGAGCAGGGTCTCCATAGGCATAGAAATCGAACAAAGCACAATAGACATTCGGAAGATAGACTCCTTCAGAATGCAAATCGAATGATCCCGCAAGTTCTCCTTCTATGTGATGAAGATCGATGGAAAGCGTTCCTTCGGCAATTTTGAGATGGCGCATTTCTACATCGGAAAGAGTTGCATAAGCTTTTAAGGATTGTCCTTCATTTCTTGCAAAATGGATTTCAGCACCGATTCGTCCGCCGATGGCTCGATCGGGAAAAAGGGGATCGAGCAGGCTTAGATCATCGGCTTGCAAGCGCATTGTCCCTTCTGTGAGTAAACGTCGATGGTCGATGAATAGATCACCACCGATATGTAAAGAAGGGGCGCTAAGTACCAAATTCTTAAAGTAAACCCCCTCTTGCGGGTCGATGACGAGTTGAGAATCTCCTTCGAGATGAAGTGTTTTTTCCTCGATCGCCATTTGCATCGTGCCTTCCCATAATTGGTCGGCAGAGGTAAGAGATAGCATTCCTTCGAGCAAGCCAAAATGCAGAGCACCTACTTGAGCTTGTTCGATAGAGAGTTTGCCTGTGAAGCTCCTGGGCTCTAATTCGCCGCTGGCATCTAGTGAACCAAGGAGGAGTTGACTTGTACCAATAGCAAAGGGAGCAAGAGATGGGATGTTTAGCGTGTAGGTACCTTGCCGAATGCTAAGATCGGAGAGAAGCGTCCCTTGAAGATCGAGCTCGGCCAATGAACTGCGAAGAGAGAATTTTTTGATATCGATCTCACGGCTAGATTGCGCTGTGAAAGAAGCACGTAGTTTCCAAGGACAGTTTAAAAAAGAATAATCAGGGATCTCGAGGTGATCGATGCGAGCAAAAAACTCGCCGATGAGCGGTGAAGAAGGGGTCGATTGGTTTAGAGCAACGGCTCGCCACGTTGCCCAAGGTCCTCGAACATCCAATTGACAAAGAGATTTGATCGCAGGAGGCGTCTTCAAAATGGGCGATAGGGAATTCAAAGAATCTAATCGATTTTTCAAACGCAGTTCTAACTGTCCTTTGCGACTGCCTCCCATAGCAAAGATCTCTTGCTCAAATCCTTCTTCGATGCTGTTGATGGTGATCTTGGCAAATAGCTCGCGCGCTTGTCGTTTGATTTTGAGGATTCCGCGGAGTTGAATAGTAGGCAATGTGCATTCTTCGGTCTCCCAGGCCAGCATAGCGATGCGCAAGGAGCGAATGGAGATATCGATGGGAAAGGTTTCTAGGATGGTGAAAATCTCTTTTTCGATCGATCCGCTCGGACCCCCTTGCATTTTTACATGAACCTCATGTGCTTTGAGGAACCCAATCCCAAGTTCTTTTCGAAGGAGAGGAAGAAATGCAATCCTCGTCCTCAAGGAGTCAATGTGGATGGTTGTGCCGTTTGGCGAAGAGAGAGAGAGGTTGCGCATGTCCCAGCGGAGCGGGATCGAACCTTTGAGATCGTCAAAAGAGAGGGTAAAACCACTCGAAGCAGCAAGATCATGCAGCTTTTCTTCGAGTTTTACTTTAAACCAAGATGTTTGCGCGATCGTAATGATCCCTGCTGCCCCTAAGAGGAAGATGACGATAAAAAGATAGAGGGCTATGAGCAGTTTTTTCATCATTTTTAATTTAGAAACTTTGTCCAATGCTTACCAGAACTCGCCATCGATTGTCGAGTCCTGGTCTTCGATTCAAAGGGAAACCTATGTCACAGCGTAAGGGGCCGATAAACGTATAATAACGCAGTCCTAACCCTACAGATTTCAGCCATTTTCCGGTAAAAGCTGGTAAGATTTGCAGCCATACATTGCCAAAATCGAAGAAAGGGACTAGTCCAAGCGATTCTGACACGCGGAAACGTGTTTCAAAGGTGTAGAAGATGGCCGATCTTCCCCCAAGAGGTTTGAGTTTTCCGCTATGAGAGCGTCTAAGGGGGCTGACTGTCAGGTAGCCATATCCCCGCATATCTTCTTCCGTTCCACCTAAGATGCGTTCGGGAATGGGGATATCGTTTAAATGCGTACTGTAAATCGTGGCAATGGTGATTTTCTGAGCGAGGGTGAGGATTTCTCGATGCTTCACAATGGGCAGATAGCACCCTTGAGAAAAACGTTGTTCGATATAGAATTTTCCGATTTTGTGAAAATTGACAGATGGGTATAGCGCATAGTCTAAAGAAATCCCCGAGGTGGGGTTGAGAACGTTATTGACACTGGCCCAACCGACGTAGAGCGGCATTTGTACAAGAGAAAAGTTACCATTTTGTAAACTTGCTGAGACAAATATCCGTTCTACCCGTCCGCCGATCGCGAAACGAAGATGTTGTCCGACCCGTCGCTCTAATCGACTGGTCACACTGTACGCTTTTTCTGTATAGACATGCTGAATTTCTTCGTGCATGGCCTGAAATTGAGAGGCCAGATCTTGCCCTGGACGTCTGAAATCGGGCACTCGGTAGGAGAGCATGCCGCTGTGGCTGATTTTTGTGATATCGCCATGCAAACTGATGATTTGCCCTTCGCCGCCAACATTGCGATGCTCCCAGCCAAAAGTAAGACCAGGTCCAAACTTAGTTTGGTAGCTAAATCCAGCGCTGACATTGCGATGAAGGGTTTCTGAAAGCTCTAATTTCAGAGGAAGAAGACCCTGATCATTCGGATCGCCATTAGGCAAGGCAATGACCGAGCTGAAAAGACCTGTTTCGATCAAATCTTTTTGCGTGGCTTGTAGCTTTCTGCTGTCGTAGAGATCGCCTTCTTTCCATTGGATTTTGCGCCGTACCCAGGGTTCTTTGACTGTTTTAGTCCCTACGATCTCTGTCGGTCCAAAAAAACACCGCGGGCCGGTATTCACTTTCAAACAAATATCGACCAAGTGGGTCTTTCCATCGACGACGATGCTGCGATCGATGAGTTTGTTGAGCGGATAACCGTTTTCGGCCAGGATTGCAAAGAGACGATTGGTGGCATCGATGATTGTTTTCGATCGTGCCGCCATGCCAATTTGTATGCCTATTGAAGGCAGCTCGAGCTTTTTACAAATATCCTCAGCTTGGCTTTCGGGGGAAGTGAGATCGAGAACAAAAGAATTGATGGTATAAAGAGGTCCCGAGCTGATGTAGACGAGAACTCTTATCTTGGGGATGGTCTCTTCGATGCAGAAATCGACTTTAGCTTCATAATAACCAAAGGCACGGAGAACCTTTAATATATCCGGGACATCGCCTTCAGCTCTTTGTCTTAACGCCGTAATCGATGGCGGAGGTTTCTTTAATGTGGTTAGCTGAGTGACCGATTTTATGGCTTTCAAGACTTGAGAATCGTCCAGTCCTACGAATTCGACGACATACGAAATTTCATCAGAAAAAAGACAGCAGAGCGGTACAAAAAGCAGAAGTAAAAAATGCTTGAACCAATGCCGCATAAATGAGAAAAGTTAGCCGCTTACTGATGTCATCTGCTCATGGTAGTGCAAACTCGGACAAAAATGCCATAGAGCATGCAAAAAAAGGATGGGTCTATGGATACAGGGCTGAAATCGAGTGCTTCTTTTCAAGAGTCTGAATCAAAAAAACCGATCAAGCGTTTGCGTTCGCAAGAGATTTACGAAAGATCTTGTGCAGTGATCCCTGGCGGTGTTAATTCGCCTGTACGTGCATTCAAAGGCCTCAATGTCGACCCTCTCATCGTCGAAAAGGGAAAAGGGGCCATCATCGAAGATGTCGATGGTCATTGCTATATCGATTATTGCTGCGGATGGGGGGCATTGATCCATGGACATAATCCACCTTTCCTCATCGAAGCAGCCCGTAAGCAATTGGAGAAAGGATTGTCCTTTGGCATTGCTACGCGCATCGAAGCAGAAATGGCCGAACTCGTCGTTCATCATGTTCCCTCGATAGAGATGGTGCGCTTTGTATCCTCTGGAACAGAAGCCACGATGAGCGCACTGCGCCTTGCTAGAGCTGCAACAGGCAAGTCAGCGATAGTGAAGTTTGAAGGACACTATCATGGCCACTCGGATGGACTGCTCATCAAAGCCGGCTCTGGCGTGAGCAAACTGCCGGAGGCAAGTTCTCAGGGTGTACCACCAGAATTCGTGAAACATACGATCTGTCTACCATTTAACGATTTTGACATCTGCCGCCAAGTTTTAAGAGAGCGTACAGATATTGCCGCAGTGATTTTAGAGCCGATCACGGCCAATATGGGGATTGTAACACCTGAGCCGGGATTCCTCGAGATGTTGCGCGAAGAGACTACTAAAGCTGGTATTCTTTTGATTTTCGATGAAGTTGTGACAGGATTTCGCCATGGCCTTGGTGGGGCACAGCAACATTTTGGCATCGATCCCGATCTCACCTGCTTAGGCAAGATCATCGGCGGTGGTTTTCCTGCAGCTGCATATGGCGGTAAAAAGCAATGGATGGAGATGATGGCGCCTTTAGGCAATGTCTATCAGGCTGGTACCTTATCGGGTTTTCCTGTTGCCATGGCGGCGGGCAAAGTAGCTATCAAAGCACTTGAGCGTCCGAATTTTTATCATGAATTAGACGATAAAAGCATGCGACTTACGACACCGATCCAAGATTATATCGAGAAACACCAACTGCCAGTGAGCCTCAAAGTCGTTGGTTCGATGATCACCCTGTTTTTTGGAGTGACTACGGTGAAGAATTACCAAGACTTGAAGGCGCTCGATCCGCTGGCGTTTCGCGAATTTTTTGCGTTCATGCTTGCACGCGGAATTTATTTGCCGCCGTCTCAGGTTGAGGCGTGGTTCATCTCATCAGCCCACACCCACGATCAGCTCGATTTTACCGCTACAACCGTCATCGAATTCCTACGAAACTATTATCCAAGAGCGTAAGAGACTATCCACAAACTAAGCTTCTGTTGATTTTCGAGGAGATTGCAAAATGTGGGGTGAAGCCAGTATCGGGACGATGATACGAGCGAGAACCGCATTTTGGAAGATCTCGAAAAGGTTTCCGTTCTCTAGAAAAATAGACTTCTTTCGAAACTAAGCGTTAATGTTCATAACCGCTTAGTTTCGAAAGAAGTCTGCTGAAGTTGAAAATTCAGCTTGAAACAAGAAAGCCCGAAGGACTGCCCTTTGCAGAGCAATCCCAGGCGCTTTGTTTAAGCTTTATGAAGCATTTTTCCGCCTTCACTTAAGAGTTCGCAATCTTGGTGGCAATATCTAGCAATAGGGGGAGCTAGACTATAGTTCCTAATGATTGAATCAGCGTTGCTTAATTCAGGAGCGGCTTTATGTGTGCTCTGTAGATTCGCTAAATCCTTTAATGTAAGAAATGGCGTTATATGTGCTTTGGTCACCGCTTGTGGAGGCACTTGCAGTAGATTGGGCAATTTTGGACCATGGAGCAATTGCTGAACGGCAGTTCTTAGTGTTTGATTGCCGATCTTATTCCAATTGACTGTTGAGCTTGTGATCTTGCATAGAGCAAGGAATGTGATGCGATCTTTTTTATATAATGATTGGAAGGCAAGGCTTCTTCCCTGTCCTTTTTCGATGGAGTATGCAAGGTAGTTCAAACGCTCTTGTCTGGATGTTTGTATTGAGTAAATAGATGTTATGCTTATTGTTTTATTCTTAATAATTTTTAATAAAAAATCAACGCTATGGCGATGTGGGTTTTCTCCTATTTACCCTACGCATCTTTAAGCATATTCGCGAATCGCTCAAGAGCAGCTATTTTGAATCTACGATCGATCGTTGGATCGACAAGGGCTTTTCTGCCAAATTGTGAACTCTTCAACTTTTTATGCAAAGACCTCTTATTTTTACATACTTCATAGATACAGGCATGGAGTTTTGAACGCATTTCCTTGCCTTGGAATTTTTCCATGGTATCTAGAAGTGCTAAGATAGTTCTGCAGTCGTGCTTTCCTTTCAAACATTCTTTTAATTGACTAAGGATCGTCTTCATTTGGAGTGTTTGATCCTGTTTTTGGAGCTTAAAGCGACTTAATTTGGCAGGTAGACAGATGAGACCATTTCCTTTAGTATAAAAAGCTATAAGAGCTTGTAAATTGCCAATCTCTTTAGGTAGGCTTGTCAAGCGATTATGTGTTAACCCAAGACAAGTCACGGCCAGTAGCTGTCCGATCTCTTTGGGTAAACTAGTCAGGCTATTACGTCCTAATTCAAGTTCAGTCAAAGCCCCGAGCTGTCCGATTTCTTTCGGCAGGCTGATAAAGCGATTATTGTGTAACCAAACAACTTTCAAAGCCCCGAGCTGCCCAATCTCTTTCGGGAGGCTTGTGAGGTGATTATGGTTTAAGCGAAGCTTAGTCAAAACCCTGAGCTGGCCAATTTCTTTGGGCAAGTTGTTCAGTCGATTGCTGTGTAGACTAAGCTCATTCAAAGCCCCTAGCTGGCCAATCTCTTTCGGCATGCTTGTCAGGCGATTGCTGCCTAACTCAAGCGCAGTCAAAGCCCCAAGCTGCCCGATCTCTTTCGGCAGGCTTGTCAGGTGATTGAAAATTAAACGAAGCTCTTTCAGAGCTGTGAGCTGCCCGATCTCTGGAGGGAGAAGAGTTAAGCCAGAGCTGCTCAAAATCAATTCATTATAAGCTCTTAAATCAGCTTGATGTTGTCCAACCCATTCTCTGATTTTCTCAGCTCTTTGCAGGGTGCTTGCAGAATCTTCGGCAATTTGCAGCTGTTCACCTTCTAAACCTTCAAGCGGATGCTTACTATGCATTCTGCGTGCCATCCTCAAGAGGTTTCTCGCTTCGACGAGTTCGAAGAATTTTCCGGCCGATCGGTAGGTTGGTAATTCAAGCTTTTCGAGTTTGCTCAGCTCTTGTACCATCGACATTAGCTGATGCAAGGCTTTGATTTTTCCGCTTTCGCTTAAGAGTTCGCAATCTTGGTGGCAATATCTAGCAATATGGGGAGCTGGATTATAGTTCTTAATGATTGAACTAGCATTGCTTAATTCAGGAGCGGCTTTATGTGTGCTCTGTAGATTTGCTAAATCCTTTAATGTAAGAAATGGCGTTATATGTGTTTTGGTCATCTCCTGTGGAGGCACTTGCAGTAGATTTGGCAATTTTGGACCATGGAGCAAGTGCTGAACGGCGCTTTGTAGTGTTTGATTGCCGATTTTCTTCCAACAGACCGTTGAGCCTTTGAATTTGCATAGAGCAAGCAATGTGATCCGATCTTTTTTATCTAATGATAGGAAAGCAAGCTTTCTTCCATGCCCTTTTTCAATGGCGTAGGCAAAGTAGTTCAAACGCTCTTGTCTTGATGTTTGTGTTGAGTAAATAGATGTTAAATTCATTGATAACCTAAATTAGTGTTTTTTAATAAATATTATAAAGCATTGTATAGATAGAATCTATTTGTAATTATTTGTATAATATACAAGGCGTTAATAATATTAAAATAATTATTGTTGAATATTAAGTGTTTGGAGGCTCCTTAAGAAACTTTTATTTTTGTGGAAAAAGTTCAACGACACGATTTATTTACGTAATTTGATGCCGCAGTCTTGGGTTAGAAACCGGTCGACCTCTTTAGAGGCTGCTTTGGTGTAATCCGCCGCGTGGGGATTGTGAGGGTTTGAACCTTTAGCAAGGAGTACGATATCCGTTTCCTTTTTTGCTATACGTGCCGCATTGCCTGGGAGTGTGAATGGTACTCCGTCATTCTTCTTAATGATATGCGTAACGCGATGACAAAGCCCTTTTGGCATCAATTCAGCAGGTGCTAAAGCAAGCACAACGATGCGTTTGCGCCGCTCTGATTTATAGGATTCTAGAGCTGCGCGCACATGCGAGGCTCCTTTACTGAAGCAAATTTGGAGGAATTTCTCCTTTGGGCTGCATTTGTCAAAAAAATTGTCCCAGCGTTTATGTAGCAATCGCGCCGGGTTGGTTATAACTCCATTGCGCAGTAGAACGATTTCATGATAGTCCTGAGTTTTCCCATTGGTTGCTGCATGAACACAATGGAAATTGTAGTTTCTACCAATGTCTTTAGAAAATTTGAACGCATTGCCTTTAGCTCGATCGAGCGGCGTATTCATGCCATTGATGTAACTGATTTGTCCTTTTGGAAGTTCTTTGCGTCCAAGACTGTATAGACTCGATTTGTTTTTAAGAGTCGCTTCATAATCGTAAAGGGCAGGAGAAGAGTGAAAACAATTCAACAAAATGGCTGCATCGTCTTTTGCATGACGTTTTCCCCACGCGATTTTCGTCATGAGATCTACAGTGTCATTGGGCGTTGATTTGCCGCGGCTAATAGCGATCTGACGACCAATGGATTCTTTTTGCACTGCATCAAGCGAATCGAATTTTTTAAAAGCAATTTGCTTTACTGCATTGGCCAATCGCTTAGGTTGATCAAAGAGGTGGCGTTTGCCCCAATCTTGGTTATTTGCCGTCTTAGGTTTGCCTGCTAATTCATGAATTTGGTTATAAAGCTTGTATCGAATATTCGAGGGCAAAGAATAGAACTGCTGTTTGACTCGGCTAGAGATTTTTGCAGTTGTATGTGGGTTACGAGAGCATTCGTTGAAGATCGTTCGTAAGGTCTGATAATCTTTTGTGCCAGCATTCTTGGGTGCGTAAGCTTGATAGTAGCATGCAAGACCGCTAGTTTTAACCCCATCGATAACTGAAGTCGTAAAAGAATTTGCACCTAGGCTGGGAAGAAAAGATTTTACATAACCCAACATAATATCCTCATATTTTAGATGAGGAAGATTATATCAATGTTATGACTTAAATAAACGATCAAAAAACATCAAAGTTAATAAACTTTATTACAACTATTGCGTAGTGCGATAGATGTCGCTAGCAAGTGTTGGATGTGCAAGGTCTTGGACTTTTTCGGGAAGATCGACATAATTGCACACCATATTGATCAATGTCTTCACAGCGGTCGAGCTGTTTTTGAATGGTTCAAAATCATCTAGGACACGTTGGATCTTTTCGGTTTTTTCTTCATCATCCCCGGCTAAGTCCTTGACGAGAGCGATAAAACTCTCGATCTTTTCATTCCGCCTTTGCCAGGTCGCAATTTGCTGACGATTGAGCCCTTGCCAAAGCTTTTCGATCTCAGCGATCTTGGCATTGATCAGGGCCGGCTTAGCAACGGATGGTACGACGGGTGGTGGCGTCGCTGGAAGCATAACTTTCTTAATTTTAGTATTTGACATTGTTTTAAAATTATTAGTTTTTCTCACTATTGATTATACTTAACAGTCAGTTAATAATCAATAGGTGCAGTAATTTTAATTATATTATTTATTAATTAGTGAAGTAATTAATTGTAATTTGATTAAGGTTTTACAATATTTATTCTTTCTTGTATCCTTCTGGCCATGTTCATCTTAGGTATTGCCTTAGCCGTCCTTGGATTGCTCTTTGTTATGGTGGAATTCTTTCTTCCGGGAGGCCTTCTTGCCGTGCTGGGCTGCCTTGTGCTGGTAGGGAGTATCGCACTTATAGCCATGACCTTGGCTATCGGCTGGCTGCTTGCTTTCGTCTTAGGGTTGGTGTTACTGGTCATGACTGCCTGCCGAATTGCCCTCCACCTAGTCAAAAAAAGTGGTAAAGGGGATAGTTTTTATCTCCGCACTAGCCAGGAAGGATTTCAAGTCTTGGGTTATGATTCATCGCTGTTCAACCGAACGGGGGCTGCCGTGACCGATCTAAAGCCTTCCGGGTATGTCATGATCGATGGAGAACAGTTTCAAGCGGTCTCCTCCGCAGGCTATCTAAGTCAAGGGACAAAGATCACTGTTGTCAAGGTAGAAGGAACCCGTCTAATCGTGAAATAAAAGAGGTTAATTATGGAAACATCTGGGATTACGTTGATGATCTTAACAGCACTAGTGATTGGGGCCGCTGTGATACTCATGGTATTAAGCCGCTATATTAGCCTTTGGTTTCAGGCGTTTGTATCGGGCACCCCGATTCCGCTTTTCACAATCATTGGGATGAGCATGCGCAAAATTCCAGCGCGCGCCATTGTCAACGCTTATATCGCGATCCACAAGGCTGGTCTAAAGGGAATCCAGGTCGGAGATTTAGAAACCCACTACCTAGCCGGTGGAAATGTATCGAATATCGTGCGAGCGCTTATCGCGGCCGACAAAGCGAACATCCCTCTTAATTGGAGACAAGCCACGGCGATCGATTTAGCTGGCCGGGATCTTCTCGACGCAGTTCGCACGTCGGTGAATCCTAAAGTCATCGATTGCCCTGATAAAATTCATGGAGAAACCATCACTGCTGTTGCTAAAGATGGCGTCCAATTGATGACGCGGGCGCGGGTGACTGTGCGCACAAATATTCAGCAGCTAGTGGGCGGGGCGACTGAAGAGACGATCGTTGCCAGGGTAGGGGAGGGGATTGTCAATGCGATTGGCGCAGCGGAAACGCATACGGATGTCTTAGAATCGCCGCAGCGTATCTCCAAATTAGTTTTAGAGCGTGGGCTCGATGCCCAGACCGCCTTTGAGATTCTCTCGATCGATATTGCGGATATCACTGTAGGAGAAAATATTGGAGCGAGGTTGCGAGCTGACAAAGCAGAATCGGATAAACGCATTGCTCAAGCCAAGGCCGAAGAAAGAAGGGCACTTGCCGTAGCTATGGAGCAGGAGAATACCGCCAAAGTGACGGATATGCGTGCCAAGCTGGTCGAAGCAGAAGCCAGAATTCCTCTAGCGATTGCGGAGGCCTTTCAAAAGGGCAATCTCGGGATCATGGAATATTATCGAATGAAGAATCTTTTGGCCGATACCGATATGCGCAAAGCGTTGTCTGCAGAATCCATTCAGCATTAATCTATGCATGTAGGTAATAGCAATGATAGAGAAATCATGGTTTCTGATCCCTCTCATGTTATGGATCTTGGTAAAAATTTTTAGGAAAGAAGAGAGACCAAAACCTCCTGAGGTCGCTCATTCTATCGCTCAGAATACACCTCCTAAGCCATCTCTTTGCAAAAAAATAAAGGCGTCTGAAGCAGCAGAAACCAAAGTAGATATGGGGTTAGAAAGGCCTGACGTGACGCCAAAGAAGAAAGCACGTTCTCGATTGGCAAAGATGATCATTGCAAAAGAGATCCTTGAAAGAAGAGAGTGAAATCGGATATCAGGAAAATGTGAATCAAGAAAATAAACTCTCAGATTTGCTTTCCAAACTTCTTGCCAAAGCCAAAGATGAGGCCATGACGCTTGGCGTTTTCATCGAAAGCGTAGGTCCTCAGGGCCAAGCGCTTTTAAGTTTGCTCTTCTCCCTTCCATTTTTAGTGGTTTTTTCCTTGCCAGGAATTTCTAATCTATTTGGCTTGATCATCTTTTTTATAGGGATTCATCTGTGTATTGGCAAAGCCGTGTGGATACCCAAGCGTTTACGGTCGATCAAAATCGGCGGGCCGCGCTTTTATAAAATTTTCCGCTGGGTATGCAAAATAATTACTTGGATCGAGAAGCTTACAAGGCCTCGTATGCAATGGATATTTGCGTGGCCGTTAAGTAATTTTTTACAAGGACTCATGCTGGCCGTCAACGGTCTTTGTCTTGCTCTTCCTCTTCCCCCAGGAACGAATATCCCTCCGGCGCTTGCCGCGGCCACTCTTTCTCTAGGGATTCTTGAAAAAGACGGTTTATGGGTTCTATTGGGTATTTTTTTCTTTGCCTGTAGTATAACATTTTTTGTCACACTATTCTTATTCGGTAGCCAGCTTCTTGCTGATTTGATATTGACTTCTCAGTTTTATTAATTTATTATTCTCTCAATTGAGTTTTTTTATTAAACCGTCTTTTTAGATGATTTGTTTGCTTGGAAATAATTTTTTAAATTAAGGGTGTAATCTATGACCTTTGAGTTGAATAAAACTGAAATCGAAAAAGGTTTTGCAGCGCTGGAAAAAGTGATGAACTGGTCGGGCTATCTTCCATTTACGGCCACCTATTCAGCCCCACTTCGTGGTTCTTATGCATCTCTTCAAGTGTTAGGTGGCATCGGCCTAGCAGCTGGCAGGGCGATTAAAGCATTTGCAACATTCGATGAGGCTTCACGCGCGCGTGAATTCAAGAAAAGCTACTCTAGCCTAATCTATGTTGCCCATGGTGTAGCCAATTATGCGCGAAGCGAAGTAGAACACCTGGCCCTTCCTATAAGACTTGTAACAGCAGCGTGGGATTTTGCTGGATTACGTTTTAAATACTCTGCTGAAGGGGCTCGCTCAGATCAAACAACTATGGATATGATCACCGAAAATATCCGCTGGTTGAGAGATACTGTAGAACGTACTTTCTTCCGCTAGTCGGTTCGATTCCCGTCGCTCTTAGAAAGTATTTGCAAATTCTTTTCCCTATGAGAATTGAAAAATTCTCATAGGGAAAAGAATTTGCAAATACTTTCTAAGGCATCTTGTAGTGAATCTTGCTCAAGAGTAACTATAGATTGTGTCTTCTTGGTCTTCATGAAGGCTAATTTCAAGGATTTTCACAGGCTTGCCTAGGTTATCGTTAAAGCAGCGATATCGACTATTAGAACACCAAGACAGCAGTTTATCAAACTTTTCTTTTGTCACTGAAACAGGTTTAGGAGCAGCTGGGAGATAAATGGTTTCATTCCCTTCGGGATCCGTCTGAATAACTTTCTCAAGCAGGTTATGTTCATTGTAATAGGGCCGGAGGCTAAACCCTGGTGGAAGAGCCATCGATGCTTTTTTTTGTAATAGCGCGTAATTAAGCAAAATAGTTTTAGGAGCAATTACAGTAGATGGCTGTATATCAGTAGATTTTTTTGTTTTTTTTGGTGATAGCAAGATCATCTTTGTGAAGATCTCTCTTGCTTCCTTGAGGATTTCTTCTTTGCGTGCAAGACAATTAGTTTGTATTGCCCATTGTTTATCTGTCATACGCTTGGGCTTATCAGTGATACCGTGTTCATCAAAGAAACCACCACAACAATGCGCAAAGACTTTAATACCATAGCCATTGATCAAGATCGATTGAGCAAGCAGTCTGACTTGCATCAAAGGCTGGCTATCGGGATCGTTACGCAATGTCAAGCACCTCTCTAAAAGAGATTTATCGTTTTTTTGAATTTCACCATAGGCGACTGAAGCATAAGCTATTTTATCTAACACACGAGCAGGGATCAAAATCTGTAAAAGCATTCCCTCGATAGCAAGATAGTGACTTGGACTAGGCATATTTTGCTCAACATAAGTAATCGCTAATCGGTAGAGTTCCGTATGAAGAACTTCTAATTGGTCGAGGTATTTTTGATGAGGTTTGATTTGGTAGCTTTTACACAGATTTTGCAAAAATGATTGAATACGAAATGGGGTGCAACTTCTATTCGATAAATAATAATCCCAAGTGGATTCTCCGTTAATGTCAAAATTTGCAAATAAGGATGGGTTGCAAGCAAGCAATTCATTTCGGACAGTTTCTATAACATCATCAAAGTTTGGAGGGAATTCACTAAGAGCTTCTCCGATGGTTTTCGGTCCATCGGGAGAAGGGAATCTGATCATGGGATTTGAGCAAGGAAATGTTTCCATTCCTGGGATGTAGGGTGTCGATAACAGAGCACGGGTCAACGACATGAAAACCATAAGCTCGAGGCTTCCACCATGGTAAAGAGGAATATAGTCTGGATGAGCATGTTCGATTTCGCAAACTTTTTTCATGGTTTGATCAAAGGTTGGATCACCCCCCATTCTATCTTTGATTTTTTGGTGGATGTTTTGGATACGAAGATCTTTAGAACGTGGATGATCAAAAAGAAAGCGACCTGTTGGCCCTTGGGTCGATCCACGAAATTCGGAAGGGATGGGGTTGTAATTAAGAATTGTCTTTTTTCTTTTATCCATTGCTTCTAAGCCAGCAGTGGGATCACTAAGAACGAGTATGGCTAGTTGCTTAGAAACAACTGCACAAGCATCCTGGTCCGTTTCTGAGAGATAAGCTATTGCGCGGCGCCATGCTCGAACGGGCAATATATTTGCTGAAAGAGGAGGCGTCTTGAAGGCATCTTGTTTATGATTAAAATCTATTGAACTAACCATAAATCATCACCGTTAATTAAAGGTGATATTTTATAAAAAATAAATAAATTGTCAATTAAAATTGTATTATATGTATTTTTTAAAACATGTTTTATGATTTTAATAGAGAAATGAATCTGCAACTACTTTGTTAGTTATCTTCTTCTATAGGAACTTGCCATTGATGGAGCTGGCGCACTTCGAGCTGTGATTCAGCTACGAGCAGCTGTGCCCCTTCGATCTCCACCACATACAAGATTGTTTTGGGACTTAAGACTCGTTTTTCGAGGATATGGATAGTCTGCTTATCTTTAAAGCGGCCAATTCGTCCATGCCCCCAACGTTTGATGATCCACACTGTCAATATCACGATGGCAAGGATGCTAAGTAGCATCATGATCATCTTAAAAAAAGCAGCCCCATAGTCTTCAATAGGCAGAGGAGGTTGATCTTGAGGAGAGATGAGCGGCGTTTCCCCATCGGCCAGGAGAGGGAGGCCCAAAAAAATAGAGAGTGTAAAGAGTAGATTTTGCATACGCCTGAGGATACGGAAACAAAACCATTTCTGTAAACCACATCAACTTCAAAAAAAATATTGACATCGCCGAACGGGATGCTGTTTCTAGGAAAATGAATTTGCAAATGCTTTCTAAGCCATTGGTTTAAACCAACTAGCATGATAAACTGACTGTAATTATGACAATTGGTTGGATAGCTCTTGATATAGATGGTACCGTGGCTGAAGGGTTTGGGCCTATTCCATACCCCACAGCTGCTTATTTGCACAGACTGCACGATGAGGGGTGGAAACTTTTATTTATCACCGGGCGGACGTTTTCGTTTGCTTATCGTGCCGTCGGCTCGCTGAAGTTTCCTTATTACCTAGCGCTGCAAAATGGCGCAGACATTCTCTCTATGCCAGATCGGAAGATCGTCGATCAGCGCTACCTTGATAGCGACGCTATCCATCAAGTAGAAAAGGCCTATCGCGGACAAGATGAAGATTTCATCATCTATGCCGGTTATGCACATGGCGATTTTTGCTATTATCGTCCTCAACATTTTTCCCCTCACTTCAAGCCATATCTCGATAAGATCATGGCGCTTTCTGCCGAGCCTTGGCAGGCGCTTGATACCTTTCAGACTCTTGAAAGCCAGCGCTTCTCTTTGATCAAATGCCTTGGTCCCGAAGAAGGTATGCGCCTTGTTGAAACTAAGTTGCGCGGGACACCTGGCTTGGAAGTGATCACCATCCGCGACCCATTAGAACCTAGATTGCATTTAGTTTTAGTCACCGATCGAGAGGCCAGCAAGGGGCACGTCATCGATCGTATACATTCCTTTTCTTCTGAGAAAAAGAAAGTCCGTATTATTGCCGCTGGAGATGACCGTAATGATTTAAGTATGCTCGCCAAAGCCGATGTCCGGATTGTGATGAGCACGGCTCCTAAAGAGGTACAAAGAGAGGCGGATATTTTAGCCAAGCCGGCCAGTGAAAATGGGATCATCGACGCACTGCGCGAAGCAACAGGGATTTCTTGATCAAATGCTTGTCATCCAGGAAGAAAAACGACGTCTCATCGATCTAGCGCTTGCTTGCGGGCGCAAACGTTTGAGTTCTCAAACAGGTTATGTTCACCTCTGTTATGAAGCGGATGAAAAACAACACGATACGATTCCTCTGTTAGAGAATTTTTGTTATGTGTTGGCTCTTTTCCGTAGCCGCTTAAGCGAAGACATTGCCGAGGCCAAGGCGATGCTTGAGAAGCTTCTGGTCTTTGAAGTGCATGGAAATTTTCCCATTTATTTGCATGAATATCCACAATGCCGCAGCCGCAGCGTTGCTTTGGACCTTCTTCCCATTTTGACCTATATACAGATGCAATTTCGAAGTGTTTTGGGCGAACCATTGAGAACCCAGCTTCAAGATCTCCTGCTAAGGATGAAAGACTATCTCGATAAAGAACAGATGAGATTCCCATTTCCGGCTCACCTTTGGATGAAGAGAGTAGCTCTTGAACAACACCCGTTACCGACTGTTGGCTCTTTTCGCCCACGTTGCAGTGCAGAGTTGAGTGCTTACTTAATCGCTCTGCAACTCTTTGGAAACTATTCTGAGGAAGATCTTGCCTGGGTATGCGACTATTGGCATGAGGAGCTATGCATCTATTGTGGTCCCCAAGGCAAAGAATCCCATTTAGAGCATCGGCCTGCCCCGACACTATTCGACTTATTTATGGCTCAATGGCATGGTCATGTTCCCGAACGGCTTAAGAAAGATCATCCCGTGCTTCTTCAAGCGGCATTGATCATGCCCTTCAACATAGCCTTCCAAACGATTCGACCCAACGAGCTTAAACAAAGCAATCCTCATCTAATCCTTCAAGAAGAAACGCCAATGTTCACTTTGGTCTGGGGAACGGCTGAAGAGCCGCACTCTCTTGTCCTACAAGAAGGGAAAACAAAGCCTGTTGTGCAAAAAGATGAACAAGAGCCAGTTGCAAAACTCCACGGCAGCAAAAAATCGAGTTTTTTAGATCATGTTGAGAAGCCAGGCAATGCCTGGCCGGGCCGCGCCGCCGGTGGCCTGCTGCCTAGAGGGGCAGGCGAGAAGGCGTGGACTCAACATGGTCTAAAAGGACGATTTTGCGCGCCGAAGGGTTTTGCAACTGGCTCACAAGAGATCCAGCTTTTCTTTGAACTGCCAGAGGGGGTTCCAGAGGATCTCGATGAGCAGATGGAACTGGGGTTTTTTCTCAACTGCGATCCTACCCATCAACTCACCATCGACAAACAACGTGCGACGACGTTTCAAATGGGAGAGCGGCTAGAAATCTCCACAAACGGAAAGCCTATCTGTTCCTTAAGTTTTCAGTTGGTAGAAGGTGAAGGACGTTTCTTTGGGCATTTGAGCCGTGCCAACCGACCACGACAAGCTGCAGTGCGTGGCTCGCGGCGCTTCAATGCCCACGATACTTGGATTTCTATCCGTACGATTCGGCGCTTGCCTCGCTGTTCATTGACCTGCACCATCACGATTCTTTAACTTAGAAGCCTGGTTTTTAAGTCATAGCTCATCTACCAATTTGATATTTCAGCACGCATAACCACTTTGTAATTAGACCTCTTTCGAAACTCAGCGATTATGAGAATTACCGCAAAGACGCAGATGCGGCGTCTATTATCAGCGCGGCTAATACATTTTCAATAATGATTTATAAAACTCTTTGCGTCTTTGCGGCGTGGCGTCTTTGCGTTAATTTTCATAATCGCTGAATGTTGAATTATCCAGCGGGGGTGAGGGCTGGGTTTTCGTCGCTTTGGTAGACTTTCATAGCGGGGCTATCGATAGCCACGCCCATAGAATGCATGCCATTGTCGACGTACAGGGTAACACCGGTGATGGCAGAAGCAAGAGGGGAGAGGAGGAACGCGGCCGACTGTCCCACTTCTTCGGCATCGAGGTCTTTGGTGAGAGGAGCATTAGCTTTTGCATATTCGATCATGCAATCGATGAAACTGACGGCACCAGCAGAGCCGATGGCCCGCGCTGCTCGGCTGCGCAAAGCTCCAGCAGAGATGACATTGACGCGGATTCCCCATTTTCGGCCAGCTTCCCAGGCCAGGGTACGCGTATCGCTTTCGAGGGCTGCTTTGGCAGAACTCATTCCGCCACCATATCCAGGAACTACTCGTTCGGAAGCGATATAACTAAGAGAGATGGCAGAGCCGCCATGATTCAAGCGGGGGCCAAAATGCTGCACAAGGCTGACAAATGAATAGGAGGAAGAACCCATTGCAGCTAGATAGCCCTGGCGGGAGGTTTCTAAGAGAGGTTTCTTCACCTCGGGCGCATTGGCTAAAGCATGAACGAGGTAGTCGATGCCGCCAAAGTCGCGCTCGACATCTTCGGCTACTTCAGAGATGGTGTAACGCGGTACATCGGCGTAACGCTTATTTTCTCGAATATCTTGGGGAACATCAGCGGGCTTATCAAAGGAGGCATCGAGAGGGTAGACCTTGAGGTATTCCATCATCTTGCCGTTGGAAAGCTGTCTCGATTCATCGAACTTTCCGGCAGCCCAAGATTGGGTGAAGATTTTGAGGAGCGGCGTCCAGGTCCCGATGATGATCTCAGCACCTGCTTCAGCCAGGGCTTTAGCGATTGCCCAACCGTAGCCTTGGTCATCTGCGATGCCTGCGACAAAAACCTTTTTTCCTTTCAAATCGATCTTTAACATAGCTGGCTCCTCAAAGAGGTTTGAGGAGCCAGTTATACCACAAGGAAGAACTTTTTGACACTAGACTTCTTTCCAAGGAGCTGGTTTGAAAACCAGAAGAGATTTTTGCCTTGTCGTGCGGCTGATCGTCAAAAATAAAGACAGGGCAAAAGATCTACATTACCGAACTTGGAAAGAAGCCTATTTTCTTATCCTTTGCGCGATTTTCCCATCATAAGGCGTTTCCAGCCTTCTGCAGTTAACATCTTGTGCAAGAATGACTTAGGTTCTTTGCGAGCTGTTTTCCGGCCCGAAGTTTTTTTTAGTGAAGAAGATTTTCTTCTCGTTGGTTTTAACATAGGGTTCTGTCTCCTGCTAGGTATGGGCGATTTCTTCTTTGGGGTCTTTTTCTTTACCGGGATCTTGGAGCGCTTCAATGGTAATTTCTTCGTTTTCTTCACGGGCTTGCGGTGTCTCATAGCTCAGCACCCCTTATGTTTAGGATAGAACGAGTCTAGCACACTTGTCAATAAATTTTTAAAACTTTACGTCGTTGTGGGTAAAAAAGTAACATTTAGTTCCTTGCAACAAGAGAGAAAACATGGCAAAAATTGTGATTTCCTATGAAGGGGACCTGCGAACGCGCTGTCTGCACCAAGCAGGATCATCGGTCGTAATGACAGATGCCCCCATCGATAATCACGGGCAAGGCGAATATTTTTCACCAACCGATCTTTTAGCAATATCGCTTGGATCGTGCGTATTGACCTTAATGGGGATTGTAGCTAAGCGTCTTAACGTGGATTTATCTGGAACGACCTTGGCCGTTGAAAAAGAGATGAAGCTGGTGCCGCATCGCATGCTGGGCAAGCTCATTCTACACATCAGATGTCCGAGGGGCTTTGATGCTGGGATCATCGACCAATTAGAAAAAGCTGGGCGCGGTTGTCCTGTTCATCATAGCCTTCATCCAGACATCGTTCAAGAGATGCATTTTCAATGGGGATGACCAAGTGAGATACACAAGTTATAGTGCTTTTGAAAAACATTGCGATGAAGCTGCCCAATTGTCGTCTTGCTATTTTGTTAGCTGCAGTTGCGAGCCAGACCGGAAGATCATCCTCGATAAGATCGTGCAGAAGTTTTCCAAAAATTGTGAAATAAAACGCTTCCCTTCAGCAAAGATTCCGACCGATCTTTTGCCACTCGTGCGCGAAATGACGCTTTTCGATTCCGTACGCCTATTTGTTGTGCAAGAGACGGAGCTCGAAGCAGAGGTGCTGTCATTCTTACAAACTGCACCCCTAAAAACCCATTTCTTGCTAGGCCTTATTAGTGGAAAGGAACCAAAATCGATCTATGAGATGATTAAACATGGTGCTAATTGGCTCGATTTATCGCGTGAAAAGCCTTGGGAACGAGAAAAAAGGCTAATGATCACATTGCGAGAGCAGGTCTTGAGGGTAGGCAAAACCGTCGCGCCCGACCTCATCGAGCGGCTAATTCATTTGGTCGGCAGCGATTGGCAAAGACTTGAAAGAGAAATCGAAAAACTCCTCGCCTTCATCGGCAAGCGCCATGAGATTGTAGCTGCTGATCTCGACTTGACGGTGGCAGGTTTGAAAGAACTATCGAGTTGGCAGATTGCCGAAGAGATTGTTTGGGGGACAAGAGGTTTCCCTGTTATCCCTCTCATCGAAACGAGCGATTT
>CAWBSQ010000004.1:0-371697 GCA_963791555.1 uncultured Simkaniaceae bacterium | reverse complement strand
CAGAGTAGGCGCCGACGGAATCAAAGCGATCTTCTCTCATG
Source organism: uncultured Simkaniaceae bacterium (assembly GCA_963791555.1). Classification (GTDB taxonomy): domain Bacteria; phylum Chlamydiota; class Chlamydiia; order Chlamydiales; family Rhabdochlamydiaceae; genus JAGXTH01. The sequence goes on along the minus strand of CAWBSQ010000004.1, from coordinate 371,656 downwards.
TCGATGAAACTAGAGAATCTGTTTTAAACAAGCTCTCTTCGCTCGAGACGGTCAGCAAACGCTACCCAAAGTTCCGCGCTGGGCTTATGCAACTAGCCGTTTGTCATTTACAACTCGGGCATTCTACTGAAGCGATTAAACTTCTCGAAAGTTATCACAAACTCGATCCTAATGATGCGACAGTCGAATACTACCTAGCGGCGCTATTCTACGAACGATTCGACCTGCCGCAAGCTTGGCATCATTGGAACCTAGCCAACACCCTTACTTCGCAATGCAATCATCATCCCAAGGCCTTAAAGCAACTCAAATATGAATTGCTAAAGCATAGCCCTTCCTCACCCCCCAAATTTTAAAAAGTATTTGCAAATACTTTCTTAGAGCATTTGGGCATCGATCCAATCTTCTGCTTCATCTAGGATCTCTTCGTAGGAGATCTTCTGTTCATCTACTCCTGGATGTTTGGGAAGAATCGACAAGCAGCACTCTTTGCCAGCATGTCTCATCGCCTCTGCAAACCGAACTGCCTCGTCGACAGGGATCACGGGATTTCCATCGCGGTGTAGCACAAAAATCGACGTCTCGATGGCGTGAACATATTCTAATGGAGAGCGCTTCTTAAAAGCCTCTTCATCGATAGTAATGGCATAGTTCTTGGCAAGCAAGGTTTGGGTTAATCGATCTCCTGGTTGGAGATGAGAAAGTAGATCGTAACCGCCGTTTGCGCTCAAAAGACACCGGACATCCCCTCTTTGTGCCGCAAGCAAAAGGCCCGCTATGCTGCCTTGGCCAAACCCTATGATCCCAAAATTGAGCACACCAAGCTCCTTTTGGATCGAATCGATCGCAAAATGGAGCGACTGGATAGTGAGAGGTCCGCAAAAATCTTTATTTCCCGTTGTTTGGCCATAGCCAGGCATGGAAATCGCTGCTACTGCATATCCTTTATTCACCCAGTGCTCAAACCATTCTGCTGAGATGTTAGCGATTCCCTTATCAGTCGCGGCTCCGTGCAGGAAGAGCAAAAGAGGGGCCTTTTGTTTTTCTGGTCCTTGCGTAAAGATCTCCACTCGATCCTGCGGCGAATAAGGTGGTTGCAAAATCGAAATTCTTCCTTCATTGCAAAATAGCGGACAACAAACGATAGAACATAAAGTCATGATAACACAAAAAAACAAAGTCACTGGTTTCCTTTTTCTTTTTTATCTAGGGACCATCTCCCTTACTGCAGAGCAAGATGCTCCTCAAGCGCAGATCCTTTATATCAGACATGGGGAAGTTCCGGGAAATGATTCTCATGATCGCTCGACATACCTCTATACAGGATGCAGAACGGATGAGTCGCTCACAGAAAAAGGTCGAGACCAAGCTAACCAGTGTGCAATGGCTCTTTTCACGCTACAAAAAGAGGGGCGGATCGACAAAATTACGGCCATCTATGCTTCTAATTTAAAAAGAGCTAGAGAAACCGCTGCGCCTATTGGGGAAATGTTGGGATTGGATGTTCATGTACGCCACAATCTACGGGAAATCGACTGGGGCTGTGCCGAAGGGCAATTGGTTCAGAAAATGGCAGACGAATGGGAAGAAAAAGAAGATCGGATACACAGTTTATATCCTGATAGAACAATCCGCTGGGACCACCTTCCTGTCTTTGAAGGTGCAGAGACTTATAACGCCCTTTTATACCGCACATTAGAGGAACTAAAAATGATTATAGAACATCATGAAACAGGAACGATGCTGATCATTGGACATGGAAGAGTGCTCAAAACACTTATTGCCCATGCGAAAGATTCTGAAAAAGAGATCCTCTACCCATCCAATTGCGGCATAGCAGAATTCAGCTATTCGTCTAAAGAAGGGCTGCGCTTCATCAAAATCCTAAGGTGAACACCCAGCCCTTAAGGGACGTGTTTCCCCCAGAAGGGGATGAATCAGTCCCTATTTTTTATAGTAAGATTCTTTTAAGTGTTCTGGCTCGTTGAGGATATTGTAATCCATGAGAATTTCTTCACCCGCCTTGATCTCTCGAATAGCTACGATGCCTTTCTCTGGTTGCTTTGCAATATTTGGGCTATGTGAATGATTGATAAACCATCCGATTTCCATGCGATCGAACCGTTCTGGACAGATACACTCTTCATCGTCGAGAAAAATGCAATATTTGATGAAGTCCGCGGGAACCTCTTTAGTTTTCATTCTTCTAGGCGAAAAATTTGCTCGAAAAAGCTGCGTTCCTTCGTGAATATCATGTGTAGCAAAAACACCCACCCCACCTATAGGGGAAGGTTTTAAGACAAAGGTGAATTCTGTTGTTTGCATCACAATTTCATCTGCTAGATAAATGCCAAAGATTAAAGAACATAGGGAGATTTTGCCTAGATATTTTTTAAAAAAGGCTCAGGATCGTTTTGAACTAGATGAATTAATGACCCTATGGTATCGGGTGGAAATAGAGAATCTTCAACAGGGTGATTATGTGGTTATCGGCCTTATTTTCGAATCGAAGATGGTCTTGCTATGCGACCTTATTCATCTGCCTGCTTATGACATGTCCATGTCTTGCCAGGATCTTTCTAGACGATGCAATGTCCCCAGAAGAACAAAAAAAGACCGGCGTTGCCGAACTAAGCTATCCGCAAAGACTAGCTCTAGAGCAGTGGCTGAACGACAACTTTGTCGCCAAGGCTCCCGAGGAAGAAAAAAAGATTAACACCAATCCGCTTTACTTATCGCAAAACATCGATAATGGTAAAACGCTTATGCTCACCGATGATTCGGTCTGGGAAGTAAAACCCGAAGATCGAAGTGTATCCGAATCTTGGCTCACCCCTTTTCCTTTGAGCATCACTGACAATACCGATCCGGATAAAACGACCTATCCTAAAAAAATTTCCAACTCCAATACAAATACCTCAGTAAAAGTAAGGATGATCCGCCCCCCTCGATCCTCTTGACAGATCGATTGTCTAGAGCTAAAATCGAGGTGCCTAAGCTAGACCTGCCTATTCAATACAGGTTTCAAACCAGTTGAATAGGCAGTCATTAGATTTGGGCTCTAATTCAAATTGGAGGATCAATGGGCCCTCAATTTACTGATGCTATGATGGAAGCTCTTCAAAAGGCCTTTGAAATTGCTGAAAAACACCATCATACCGAACTCTCTGAAAACCACCTGATCCTAGCTCTCTTTTCCGATGAACAAGGCTATTTTGCCATGTTCTCCACTGTGGCTGGATTGGACACAAAGGAACTGGTAAAAAACCTTGAAAAGGCCATCTCTTCACTTGCAACATATGCTGGAACCCCGCAAAAACCCACTCTGTCCCCTTCTCTTCAAAGTAGAGTTGCGGAGGCGCAGGAAATCGCCAAAAAATGGCAGGACAGCTATATCGGTAGCGATGCTTTTCTGTTTGCCTTTTGGAAAAATGCTGGTGAACCTTTTGCCAGTTGGAAAAAAGCTTCCAAGCTCTCTTTAAAAGACGTCGAACAACGCATCCTAGAAATTCGTAAAGGAACAACTATGGACTCTCCTAATGCAGAAGGGAACCTCAAAGCTCTGGACAAATACTGCAAAAACCTAACAGCTTTAGCAAGAGAAGGCAAACTCGACCCTGTGATAGGACGCGATGAAGAAATACGCCGTACTATGCAAGTACTTAGTAGACGGACGAAAAACAATCCCCTTCTCATTGGGGAACCGGGTGTTGGCAAAACAGCGATTGCAGAAGGACTTGCCTTAAGGATCATCCAAGGAGATATCCCAGACTCCCTAAAAGGCAAAGAGCTTTTTACGCTGGATATGGGAAGCCTCATTGCTGGTACAAAATATCGGGGCGAATTCGAAGAAAGACTAAAGTCTATCCTCAAAGAGATCGAAAAAGCCGAAGGACAGATTATTCTCTTCATCGATGAAGTCCATACACTCGTTGGTGCTGGCGGTGGTGAAGGTGCTATGGATGCTGCTAATCTCCTCAAACCAGCCCTTGCTCGTGGCAACCTGCATTGCATTGGAGCTACCACACTGAATGAATACAAGAAGCATATCGAGAAGGATCCTGCTCTAGAGAGAAGGTTCCAGCCCGTCCTTGTCCAAGAGCCTTCCGTTGAGGATACGCTTGCTATCTTACGCGGACTGCGAGAACGGTATGAAATTTTTCATGGTGTGCGCATCACTGAAGGCGCTCTCAACGCCGCTGCGCTTCTTTCCCATCGCTACATCACTGATCGCCATTTGCCCGATAAGGCCATCGATTTGATCGACGAGGCAGCAAGTTTGATCCGTTTACAAATTGGAAGTGTGCCTTTGCCAATCGATATTAAGGAACGCGCTCTTTCAGGTCTCATCGTCAAGCAAGAAGCTCTGAAACGCGAAGGGACTTCCACTGCAAAAGAAGAATTGAAAAAAATCGAGGGCGACATCGCCAAGCTCAAAGAAGAACTCGGTGTTCTCAGACAGCGATGGACACATGAAAAGAACCTCATCCAATCGGTCAAAGAAAAGAAAAACAGGCTTGAGACTTTGCGTTTTCAGGAAGAAGAGGCTGAGCGTTCCGGCGATTATAATAAAGTCGCTGAATTACGCTACAGTACGATTCCTAAGATGAAAAAAGAGATCGAAGATGCCGAACAGCAGCTTGGCGATCAAGAAAATCGACTTCTCAAAGAAGAAGTCGACGAAAACCTGATTGCACATATCGTTGCTAAGTGGACAGGGATTCCTGTTCAAAAAATGCTCGAAGGGGAAAAAAGTCGTCTTCTCCATCTCGAAGAAACTTTAGAAAAGCGTGTCGTAGGACAACCCTTTGCTGTTCAAGCCGTCAGTGAAGCTATCCGAAGATCGCGTACTGGTTTAAGCGATCCATCTAGACCTGTTGGTGTTTTTCTCTTCGTCGGCCCAACTGGTGTTGGCAAGACTGAACTTGCCAAAGCTCTAGCCGAGCAACTTTTCAACCAGGAAGAGGCGATTATCCGGCTTGATATGTCCGAGTATATGGAAAAACATAGTGTTTCCAGGATGATCGGCTCTCCTCCAGGGTATGTGGGCTATGAAGAAGGAGGGCAATTGACCGAAGCGCTGAGACGTCGGCCCTATTCGGTGATTTTACTCGATGAAATCGAAAAAGCCCACCCTGATGTTTTTAACATCCTCCTTCAGGTGTTCGACGATGGAAGGATCACCGATAGCCAAGGACGCACAGTCAACTGCAAGAATGCTCTTTTCATCATGACCTCGAACTTAGGTTCGGAAGCCTTGATCGAAGTCCTCCAAAAAAAGGGTGGGCGCCTGGGCAAAGAAGCTATTTTACATGTTCTCGATCCGATCCTCAAAAGTCATTTCAGGCCTGAGTTTCTAAATCGTCTTGATGACGTTCTCCCCTTCTTGCCATTACAAGAAAAAGACATGGAACGCATCGTGCAAATTCAGCTCCTCCATGTAGCAAAACGTTTGAAGGAAAAGCACATTCATCTCCATGAGAGCCAGGAAGTGATCACCTATCTTGCGGAAAAAGGCTATGATCCACTCTTTGGCGCTCGGCCGCTCAAACGCCTCATCCAACATGAGGTCGTCAATCCTCTCGCTACAGCTTTGTTAGAGGGGAAAATACATAGCAACAAAACCGTCGAGCTCTCTTTGAGCAAAAATTCGGCGAAAGAATCTATGGTGATGTTCTCAGAAAGAATGTCCTAAACGCCTTAAAAAGTTTTTGCAAATTCTTTCTTGGATTTTCAAGAGTGTTTGAAATCTCTTTTCAAACACTCTCTTATTCCGTAGTTATTGACTGGGGAACCGATCGGGAACGATGAACACCTCTGTCGTAAAAATCAGACCCTGTTCAAATTCTAGTTCAGCAAAATAAGCTGCCCAACCTTGGGGTTCGGCAGGTAAATCGATGAGGTAAACGCCCGGATCTTTTTCAGCTATGGGAAATGACGTCCATTCTTTTCTGGTAAAGTCCCAACGAAAATCACGCGCGTCAGGATTGGTAGCTTTCCAGACTTTGACTGCTAGCGGTCGCTCGTCAACATCGATCAGCAATTCTCCGCTCGCTGTGCGATGCCATCTGAAAGAAGGCAAAGGCTGCTTGCGGATGAGTGCACGGTAGAAACTTACAACGGATGACATGTAATCCGTATTCTGCAGATAATGTCCTGCGTTAGGAATGTAGCGCAGATATTTAGGGGCAGGTAATTGAGCAAAAGAAAACTGCGACGTGTCTGGCATAGAAAAGGGATCTCCTGATGCATTGATCTGGAGTTTTGGCATAGTATATCGTTCGCTATAGGCAAGAGGGTCGATAAGCTCCATCAACTCCCTAAATTCCCGCTTATCGAACCAACGATTATCGATTCCTTCCGCTAGATAGTCATGCACAGCAAGAGAAAATGTCCCCAGCGACTTCAATTGATGTTCGAATATAGCCCTCACATTCAGAAAATCACAGACAATGGGTATGATTCCTTTTACGCGCGAATCCACAGCGGCCGCCAGCCAAGCTGCCCATCCCCTTTTAGACTCTCCTACTAGAATGACGCCATCCAATCCGCACCCTTGTTCATTTAGAAACTCAGATAATGCATCGATCCCGCGAACTATTGCCTTGACCATAGGAAAATGCAATGGTACCAGGGATTCCTTATTTTCGAGATGCAATCGCCAAGTGCGTGCGACGATCTCATCTTCAATTCTTGGCGTTTTTTCATCTATGAAGAGAAGCGGTTGGTTGGGCACCATTTTAAGTTCTGCAAGAATCGTCCCCGTTGCTAGTATTTCTTCGAGAACCTTTTGCGGTGTGTCTTTTATTTTATCGCCAGTTTTTCCACCTTGCACAGCAAATAAGGCCATTGGAGACTGAATGGCATGAGGTACCGTTACCTTAAGCACATGGGTCCATGTCTTCTTTTGAATAAAATCCTGCTCCCAAATCTGCGAAGTCATATTCAACCAATAGACTTTATAAGATGCATTCTCTTCGACGCTATTTATCTCCCATGAGAATTGATTTCGATCCGCAACAAATTTCTCTAATGGAAGAGCTGAAGTGGTAAGCCATAGGACGGCTAGTACAACAAAAATGGGGAATCGCTTCGTCAATCGTTTGATCATGTTTCAACCAGTGTTGCGTTTTGAAATGTAAAGTACGTAATCACAAATTACTTGAGTGATTTTATAAAAAAAAAGAAAAGAGACAACTGCTTTAGCAATGTATTGTCAAAACGAAGCCCTAGTTAGTGGATGGCTTCCAAGAAAATATTTGTAAATTCTTTCTAAGTTGGTTGAAAAAAATCTTTGAATTGATCTTGAAGAGATTCTGGCACAATTTCTTCAATGCCACTTTTGTCGTACATGAGAAAATAGGTGCAGGCGATCATGATCCCAAAGGCTGGACTGAATACAGCTGTGATCAAAGATAGCGCACAAACTAACGAACGTTTAATCGAAAGCCAGGATTTGCTCTGCATCCTCAAGAAAAAACCAATCCGACCAAAACTCAGCATGGCGCCTATACTGCTCAGCAACAAGACGAAAAATGCATAAATACCCCAGGATACATCTAGGATGAGCAAAGCAATAAAAAACAATCTAGCGATGATCGAAGAGAGCATGCCACTACGGCTTCCTTTAAGGCTTGTCTCCTGGGCTCGTCTCGTCTCGCCCTTGAGAGATGGCGATGGTGTTTCCAAGAACTCTGGCTGAGACGTCTTTTGTACACCGCTTAGATCGTAGATCGGCATGCGACCCTCTTTTTGCTTTCTTGTGATTTATGGTTCAGTATACCTATATGCAGGAATTTCTGGAATCGAATGCCGCTTTCTGTTACCTAAGTAACTCTCTTGCCTAGCGTAACATCACGAATAAAGATGTAAGAAATTTTTATAATGTTGTTGATTAACCGAAAAATTGGTAAGATCCTTCGATCTATTTAATAGGAGAACTTACCTATGTCTAAACGATGTCGGGTCACGGGAAAAAAACCGGTGACAGGCAATAGCTACGCGCTACGCGGTATTGCCAAGAAAAAGAAAGGGATCGGTCTTAAAATCACAGGGATCACCCGTCGCCGCTTTCTCCCAAATCTCGTAAAAAAGCGTTTTTGGTTTGCTGAGGAAAATCGTTTTATCTCACTTCGCCTATCGACGAATGCTATGCGCACGATCGATAAACTCGGACTTGCATCCGTGATCCGTCAGATGCGCGCAGCTGGTGAACGCATTTAATTTCCCTCGCCCTTTTGCAAAGTCGTTGAGGAGACTACTCATAGTCTCCTCTTTTTTTTTGGCCGCACTATTTACTGGCTGGCTTTCGAAAGCTGCCACGCTTGTCGAATTCCCTTCTTCAGAAGAGCCCGCGCAGCTTTATTCCAATCAAATTGGCGATGATCTCCATCTTCTCTTTTGCGAAGCACTTGCTATGGCAAAACAATCGCTCTATTTGGAAATGTATTCCATTACAGATCCAGACATCATCTCTATTTTAAAAAATCAAGCTCTGCAACACAAACAAATAGCGATCATAGCTGATAAGAGCGCCTCGCCAGCATTGAAGAAAAAAATTGGATCGACTGCATTGCAGTCTATAACCAACTTCCAACTCTATGAAGGCAAAGGATTGATGCATCGCAAAATCGTGATCATCGATCAAGACTTAGTTCTTCTAGGATCGACGAATTTCACAAAAGCTTCACTGAATATGCATGACAATCTCGTGCTGGCAATCCGAGAGCAAAGCCTAGCCCATTTCTGTCAAAACTCCCGACCGCCTTGGTTTTATTCTAAAGGACAAATCACCGCCTGGAAACTGCCAGAATCTGGAAAAGAAGCGATTGAAACCCTATGCTCTTTCCTCTCGACTGCCAAGAAGACGATTCGAGTGGCCATGTTTACCTTCACCCACCAACGGCTTGCAGAGGAACTCATCAAGGCCCACCAAAGGGGTGTCGATGTCCAAGTAGCTCTAGACCATTACACAAGAGAAGGTTCGTCGAAAAAGGTCGCCAATCGTCTGATAGCAAACGGCATCCCCCTCTTCATAAGCCAAGGTGTTCAACTCCTGCATCATAAATGGGCGTTAATCGATGAAACTCTTGTAACAGGCTCTGCCAATTGGACACAGAGTGCTTTCCATCGCAATAAGGATCTCCTGCTTGCTATCACACCTTTGAACAAACAGCAGCGCGATACTATGCTAAAGTTATGGAAAACGATTCGAACTCAAGCGATTAACGAATAGGACAAGAGACTGTTAGCAGTCTCTAATTGTTTTCTACTACGCCGCTAGGAAAACCCAATGGTGTTTTAAGTTGATTGACAGCAAATGGAGCTGCTTCCTACTTTAAAGATATGTCCAATCTGTTGTTTTCACTATCGATTTCGCTGTTTTTGTTAATGGATCCCATTGGCAATATCCCTATCTTTCTTAGTGTGCTGAAAGAAACGAATGCCAAGCGGCAAATCAAGATCATCATCCGCGAACTCATCATAGCCTTATTGATCATCATCTGTTTCTATTTCATCGGGGAATATTTACTCCAATTGTTGCAAGTTAAGCACTACACCGTCATGATTTCTGGGGGAATTATTCTCTTCATCATCGCCCTTCGGATGATCTTCCCCATGCAGCACATGATGGAAAAAAATGGATTTCGCAAGGATCGTGAGCCTTTCATTGTTCCTTTAGCAGTTCCTCTTGTCGCAGGACCTGCTGTGCTAGCCGCAGTCATGCTCTATTCGCATCAAGACATTCCAGCCTCTATTACCCTTACAGCCATCATCATCGCTTGGGTCGCCTCTACGATTATCCTCATTTGCTCAAATATTTTAAAAAAAATTCTTGGAATGAGGGGGATCATTGCCCTTGAACGATTGATGGGTCTCCTGCTAACCTTAATAGCCGTCCAAATGTTCCTGGAAGGATTAAGAAGCTACCTCATACTATGAACCTATCGCGCTATTCGAAAAGGCTGCTTTTCGAGTCTTTTCCCACCAAAAATCAGTTATTTTCGAATAGCGCGATAGGTTCATCTTGAAAAAAGAACTGACTGCAAACTTTTATTCGTGCGAAAACCTCAGTTTTTGCCAAATAGACTCGCAGATCAATCTGATAGAACAGATGGAAGAAACGCACTCTTTTGCTCCTCATCTCGTTCATGAATACCCCAACATCAACGGGTTGAAAAATTTTCGGGGCTTACTGGCCTATGAGGGTACTCGTTACCTAGGTTGGCAGAAAACTAAGATGGGGGCTTCTATCCAGGAAGAACTCGAGAAAGTCCTTTTTTCTTTGCTTCGCAAGCCCATTTCTGTAGAGGCCGCTAGCCGTACGGATGCAGGGGTCCATGCTCGTGGACAGGCAATCAATTTTTTCCTTGATGAGGAGCTAGACGCTTACCGTTTTTTGCGCAGCGTAAACGCTCTTTTGCCAAAAGATATCGCCTTACTCGATCTAGAGCCAACTTCTCCTAGATTTCATCCAACACTAGATGCCCAATATAAAGAATACCAATATCAAATTTCGCTCGGTCCTGTGCAAAGCCCCTTCGAGCGACCCTTTTCCTGGCATGTCCCGCAGCCCTTAGATATTGCTAATATGCGGGATAGCTCCAAGTATCTCCTAGGCAAGCACGACTTTTCTGCCTTTTGCAATGAGCGCCGACTCATGGATATCGATCCTGTTTGCTTTCTTCGCGCAATTTTTATAGAAACATTGGACGAGTCGCGGTTGAGAATTCGTATAATTGGTAATCGATTTTTGTATAGAATGGTTCGCAATCTTGTAGGCACTCTGGTTTATGTCGGCTGCGGAAAGATCTGCTCTTCTAAGCTGTTAGACATTCTCCATGCAAAAAAACGGGCCCAGGCTGGCGTTACAGCTCCAGCACACGGGCTTTTTCTCGAGAGGATTGGATATGATAACGCGCAATGACCCCTGTTGGTGTGGAAGCGGAAAAAAGTGGAAAAAGTGCCACTACCCTGCTACAGGCCCGCTTTCAGCAAATCCTCTAGCAGCTCACTACTTCCGTCAATATGGAATCCTCCTAAAAACAGAGGAACAAATCCAAGGGATCCGCCGCGCCTGCGAAATTACAGCTAAAATCCTTCATGCTATATGTCAAGAGGCAAAGGCAGGTGTTTCGACACTTGAACTCGATGAATTATCACGTGAGCTGCACAAGAAATACCACGTCATTCCAGCTCCTCTAGGATATGGCGATCCCCCTTACCCCATGACAATTTGTACATCGTTGAACGAGGTGATCTGCCACGGTATTCCTGATCGACGCCAATTGATCGATGGAGATATCCTCAACATCGATGTTTCATGCATCCTAGATGGCTACTTTGGCGATTGCAGTAATATGGTCATGGTCGGAGCCGTATCTGAAGAAAGGCGACGCGTAGTCGAGGTCTCCCATGAATGTCTTATGCGTTCAATAGCTATCCTTAGACCTGGTGCCTTGCTCTATGAAATCGGTCAAGCGATCGAATCTTATGCTTCATCACAAGGATGCTCCGTCGTCAACCAATTCGTCGGGCATGGCGTAGGCTTAAAGTTCCACGAAGCGCCAGAAGTCTACCATCATTTCAATCGCTCCCAGCTTCCACTTGCACCTGGCATGACGTTTACCATAGAACCGATGATCAACGCTGGAGCAAGAGAGGCCGTTGTGGACGACGATGGCTGGACAGCAAGAACAATCGATGGCAAACCAAGCGCCCAATGGGAGCATACAGTCCTAATCACTGAACATGGCCACGAAATTTTAACCCATTTAAAACAGGAAAATAGTACACCTATCTAAGAAAATATTTACAAATTCATTTTCCTAGAGAACGGAAACCTTTTCGGGATCTTCCAAAATGCGGTTCTTGCTCGTATCATCGTCCCGATACTGGCTTCGCTCCGCATTTTGCAATCTCCTCGAAAACCTTCCCATTCTCATAGGGACTTGCAAATACTTTCTAAAAAAGAGATTCTCGCAAGGATAAAGCAATGTCTCTTCGCCTAAATGCGTGTTTTAAGCCCATTCAACAACCCGATGAGGGATACTTCGTCTTTAAAAGAGCCATTTCTGATCAAGACAAACTCATTTATAATGATACGACATGCCGATTTGAAACTATTCCTAAAGGTTGCTGCTTCTCCTATCTGCAAAACTCTGACCCATATCAGAGTAAGCTGGCCTGGGGCCCAATTAAAACAATCCTAGCGGTTGCAATTGGAAACCGATTGAGTCAGATTGCTCTTATCCAAACCAAATGTGACCAATTACAAAACAGTCCCCTCACAGTTCGCGCATATTGGAACCTACTTAAAAAAGCAGCAGAATTAGAAACTCTAGAAGATTTGGCTTATAGAACCTGGAAAGCCGGTAAATTTTACTTGATATTTGAGAGGAATCGATTAAGCGGCATACCAAGCTTCCCACCACCAATTGATACCCGTTCAAAAAAGAAAAAAGCTGCAACTATCGAAATCATTCAAAACGGAAGAGAGTTGGCAGTCCATCGACAATACTTCACTAGATATGAGATTGCCAATTGGATTATGCATTTATCGTGGAAGAAACCACTTGTAGAGGAGAAGGCGGCATTGGGTATTGCTCTTGCAATAGAAGAGGATTTAGTCAACTTAGGTATAAAAACCATTTGCTTGAATGATCTAATTAATAGAATTATAAACTATGTTAGATACTATAACTATCGATTGAAAAAACCATACCGTTGGAGAGAAATAAAACCGCTAATTAAGACCACTTTCAAAGAATTAAACTTTCTTCAACTTAAAAAACTTGCCAAAATAGCGGATCCAAAATTCATTATAAAAGCTTAAAAAACCATTCTTGCAAAAATTTAAAAAATCGGACAAGTTTTGATGCAAGTCATGCTTTGCCGGACACTATCATTTCGTAGTCTCTCAAGAAAAGGATAAAAATCAGTTTAAAAACAAACTTGCCGATGCAACATAAGATCGTTAGAAGTTTTAATCTGGAAGAAACTTTTAAACCAATTCCCTATGCGAACTGAACGAAACCTTAGATGATTGGTAGGGAGAAAGTCGTTCTATGTAGGGAGCTCTTCTCATGATATAACTCCCTCCCATAAAGAGTTGGTTAGCACGCTGCAGCAAGTGAATAGAACCGATTGCTTCTTCTTTGATCATTTCTACAAAAAAACCAGGGAACGATTCTTTTGAGATGACGACACTCTGCATCTCTTGCCTGCTAGTTACAGGCAGATATCTCGCATAACGAGCTTTAGGCCGCGCTGTGACGTTGATTCGATAGGCTATGCAGATTTTTTTGATGTTTGCCAAATCATCGACAGCAATGACAATCGGTGTTTTTAGTTTTTTTAGTTTGACCGTCTGCAAGCAAAAACATTTACAACACCGTGCTGTATAGAGCTCGTTGATCTCGAGAATAGGTGCTTTATACAATCTATTCAGGCCAATTATATTCGCTAGATTTTGTTCCAGAATCGGATGTGCTCGATAAAACTCGGAAGGATTTAGCGAAGACGGGTATGCCTCTCGAAGAGGTACAAAAGAAGTAGTAACCATTGTTCTTATTTACATCTGGAAAAAAAACTAGCAGTGTAATTCCAGTTGGAAAATAGGCAAAGAAAATAGATCGGATTTTTCAGAGACCCTCCTTTTACGACGGAGGGGGGGAGATTTTCTTTTCTAGAGATGATCTCTTCGAGAAGAGCATTTTCTTCTTGCAACCTCGCATTTTCTTCCAACAACACCTGAAGATCGTGCTGCCAAGACGCAATCAATCGATCGTTATCGAAGGAAGCCTCTTCCAACTCTCTTTTTTGAATGAGAAGTTCTGCTTCCTGAGAAAATAGCTGCTTGCATTTAAGATGGTGCACCTTTGATTTCTCATCGAACTGCTTCCGCAATTCCCGAAACTGCATCTCCCACGATGAAGGCATGGTAAGATCATCCTTTTTTTTACCGGCTCCAAGCTTCTAATAAAAAAGGAATCATTTTTGTGCAATCATACATAATGTTCTTCCTATGATTAGGAAGCCTTGCTCGAATTGTTCGAGGCTAAAATGTTCGTTAGGTGCATGAACTTCATCTTCACTTGTCGCTGTCCCGATCAGCGCGACCGATGCCTGTGTTGTTTTTGCCAGCTCGGCCACAATTGGAATCGACGCTCCGCAAAAGATGAATTGACAAGGTTTAGAAAACACCTCTTCGTAGGCTTTTCTAGCCGTTTGCGCTAAATGTCCTTGCGACGAGGTCCGAACGGCCAAGCCACCAGGATGAATTTCGATATCGCATTCGAAGCCATTAGGTAATAAATTCTTTAAATAAGCTGCTACAAGGTGTCCAATTTTATCGGGAGTTTGATTGGGAACAAGCCGGCAGGAGATTTTGGCATGCGCTTGTGAAGGGATCACTGTCTTAAAACCGCTACCGGTATAGCCACCGGAAATTCCGTTGATCTCGACGGTGGGGCGAATCCAGTTGGTTTCTATCAAGCTATGGCCCGCTTCGCCGCTGAAAGCTTGGATGCCAAAGAGCTTTGTTTGCTCTTGTTTGTCGAAGTGGGGCTCTAGCTCTTTCCATTCGTGACTTGTCATCTCGACCACATCGTCATAAAAGTGAGGAACGGCAACTCGACCATGTTCCCATAAGCGAGAAAGCGCAGAAGTCAAGGCTTGTAAAGGATTCAAGGCAATCCCTCCAAAAAGCCCAGAATGAAGATCTGCAGTCGAATTCCGGATGGTCACATTCATTGTAGTAATGCCACGAAGTCCAAGCGTCACTGCCGGTATCCCCGGCTTAGGCAATCCAGCATCTAAGATTAGACAGTAATCTGCCTTGAGTTGTTCCTTTTTTGTTTCAAGCACCTCTCTGCTTCCAATACTGCCGAACTCTTCTTCACCCTCGATGAATAATTTCAGATTGAGCTCATGGTTTTTGGCCAGTTCGAAATAAGCCCGTATAGCAGTAAGAGCAAAGAAGAGTTGGCCTTTGTTATCTGAGGCTCCCCTTGCATAAACTTTCCCATCGCGTTCAATTGGTTCAAACGGGGGGTTGTTCCATAGCTCGATAGGGTCTACCGGTTGAACGTCGTAGTGATTGTAAATGAGCACTGTTGGTTTATCAGGCCCAGCTTCCATAAAAGATGCAAAAAGCACAGGATGGATTTTCGTTGGCCAAAGTTCGACCTTTAAGCCCAAGCTTTTCTATGTAAGATTTAAGCCACTCTGCACACGCTTGAACATCTTTTTTATACGCTGGATCGGTACTGATGCTAGGAAATCTAAGCAGCGTAAAATAGTCTTCCAAAATCTCTTTTCGATGATGTTGGAACCACTTTCGATATTCTTCCAAAGAGCCACGATTCATACACCCACCCCCTCCTGAATAAAACCTTGTGCACTTTCAAGAAGGTATGCGGCAAGAGTTGCATCCCCTTCGTAGACCATTTCAACTTGCATTTGACCGTCTTCAGCTGGTTCTGTGCAAGTGATCAATACGTAACACGCACTTTCCTCAGCCAGTGCGTTCTTCAAATGCTGAGAAACTGCTGAATTATCTGGACGGCTTCTCTTAGCCGCCAGCGTCGCAAAGGTTGTACTCATAGAATCCTGGTTTTGGGCATGGTTCAAAGTTAGATAACGAATTGGACAACAAAACAAGGCAACAATCTTTCTTCGATTTTTCATCGCCCATAAGTCATTCTTTACAATGAGCTTCGCAAAATCGAAGAAACTTCATCCGCCTTATCTTATAGTGGGTTAAGTTTTAGATGATAAAATCCATCCGCATCTTTTTACATGAAACTTCGCGTTCGAACTCACTGACTTTAGAAAGTCACTTCGTTCTCCACTCTGTGCTGCATGCAAAAATCTTTCAGCCGATTTTATCGACTAAAACTTAAACCACTATAACTATCCGATTTTTTCTCAAACTTTGCATCATGCCTGGTTTTGATAAAAAATGCCCCTGCAATATGCCCTGAAAGGGAAATCGAATCATTTGCATGGCTCGATTGATGACATAACGCATGATTTATTCGCAACGAAAAGAGAAACTAAATAATCGATGTAGGAGGCGATTTCCGGAGTAAACTGAACCGCCACTGCTTCTAGTTCTGTTCTGATCTCTTCTTCAGAAAATGGCCTTCGCAAATCAATAAATCCTTCGTCCCGTAAATGCTCTTCAAGCGCTCGAATGGATTTTTCTTGAAATCGCTTTACCTCTTTATTTTTCAGGGCGTTCAATAAAGCTTCCCCTTTTCGTCCGACGCGATCGGTACAAAGATCGACTGCATCGAGAAAGTGGCTGCTAAAAATACCTTTGTTGATCGCGATTTCCAAATCATGACGCTCGATCGAAGGAGGATTACCCACCCGGGAAAGACCTAAGAATTTTTCTAAGAGTGCACTTTTCGATTGGATCATTTCACCATCGCTAAAGGTCTTAGGGTGGAGTGCTAGTATAGTCAAGAGATGCCCCACTGTCTTAATTTTCATGCTTAGTGCCTGAAAAAGTTCTTCAGCGCTTTGGAAAACTAGCCATGAAGGCTGTTCGACTAATTTATGCAAAACATTCAACCCAGAAAGACCTAGGTCTTTGGCATATGCAGCAAGGGGTTCTTCCGGAAAAGGTCGTCTTGCAACCGGTTGCTTTGCCGGCATTTGAATCCCCGAACGATTTTTCTTCTCTTGGCCTTGGAGCTCCTCTAAATCGATGAACTTGATACAGGCTCCGGGATTCTCTTTTGCCACCTTTTTCCAAGCATACATCGTGGAACGCTGGCAGGTGAAAAGGAAAATCTGCCGCTCCTGGGCAACCTCTATAAGAGCTTTGGCAATCCAAGAAAATCGGTCATCGTCCACGTGGCATAAGACTTCATCAAAAAACAGCGGCAATCTAAGTTGTTCTTTTTCATGAACCTCTAGATACCCTAGCCTCACCGCTAGAAGCAGTTGCAATTCTAGTCCTCTAGATAATTCTTCGATGAAAACTGGACGTTCGCGCTTTCGATCAAAAAGACAAAACCGATGCGCTCCGCCTTGCCGCTTCACCGTATCAATGGCATAGCTTCCTAAGCTAAACTTCTCAAAATAACTACCAGCTCGTTTGAGCACCTCTGGTTTTTGCTCTCGCTCAAATCTCTCTTCGATCTCCTTGAGAAAGGCAAGTCCAAATAAATTCGCTTTCCATTCTTTCTCTTTTTGCTTCAACGCCAAGGCGGAATTTTGTATTTTATGGCTTGCCTCCTGATAACGCTTCGAAGAAAAAGCATGGTTGATTTCCTGAACGATGGATGTTTCCTGCTCGCGAAGGCTTTCCATAGAAAGGGCCAAACTTTGCAAAGAGCACTGTTTCTCTTGGAGAGACTCCAAAGAATCGAAGAGAAGTGCTCGATCTGTCAATTGTAAAAGAGCCTGTTCGAATCGGCCTTCGAGTCGTGTTTTTTCCTCGCAGGTGGCTCCATAGTCCCTAAGGAGGCCTTTTTTATGCCTAAATTCTTCAAGGGGATCGCAGCTGAAGCAGTTGATCCTTTTTTGTAGCTGCTCTAATTTCACAACAGAATCCTGAATTCCAATCAGATTAGAAAATTCCTCCAGTGCTGCTTTCAAAGGCTTTTCTCGCAAACTACGAGGCAATAATTCTATAAATTCTCCTAGTTTTTTTTCTCTTTCTTTGAGCATTTCTTCGAGGGGAATCTCGATTCGTTTCAATGCAATGACGATTTCTCTAGCTTTTTTTATTTCATCATAGCGCAATTGAAGATCGAGTCCCGCTAGGAATCGCTCCTCCAGAAGAGTGAGAAGACCATCTATCTCCTTTTTTTCCCAACATTTCGGACAAGGTAAATTGAGGAGCTCGTAGCTCCTGATGATCTTTTTTCGCTGAAAGGCTGATCGTAGAAAGGTTGCAATCGAGGCCATTAAAGAGAATGTCGAGAGGACGATAAGCAGGGACTCTTTTTGCACAAAGGCGACAATGGTAAGCAAAAAACAAAATCCAATGAGAAGAAGATGGAAGAGAAACTCTATTGCATTACGCTCTCCATTCAACCATTCTAAAAGAAGCCTTGCCCCTTCAATGATTTGCTCCTTTTCTCCATCGCTTGCTGAGTGGGGCAAATAAGACAATTCGTCCAATAACTGCTTTGGCGCAACACCCAAAATATGGGCATGCTCATGCAGACAAATCTCTAGAGAATCCCTCTCTTCTTTTCTCCCTTCGATCCGCCCATCAATACGCTGAATTTCATCATAAAGAATCGATGCTTCTCTCAGGTTTTTTCTTGCTGACTCTATATCGAATTTTTCAAATGGCAGCTTCGGCTGCTTGTGCAACAGCTCCTCCAAACTCTCTTCATCTTCAATCCTCAACAAGGAGAGTTCACGTGGAAATTGCTCTAAGCGCATCGTCACTTCGTCGATAGACCGCCTCAAATGTGCACATCCAATGGCGCACTCGACCTGTTCGAGCTGCTTTTTTGCACGTTTGGCCTCTTCAATTTGTTGCTTTAAGCGTACGAGCAGCCCTTCTCTTTCAGTGATCTTGCCATGCTCCATGGCTATGATGTCAAATTCACGTCGATATTTTGCCAACTGACTTGCTTCGTTGCAACCAAGCCGCGGGGGCATAGCATATTGCTCACGAATAGGTGCTAAATTGAAACCGCCTTGGATCTCTTCAGCCACCATTTTGGCTAATTCCTTCTCTTGTTGATTGAACAAGTCGTCCAAGGCAAAAAAATAGGAACGCATTGGAACTATGGAAAGTCTTTTCCGACAGCTGTTCTGCAATGATGTGTTTAGATCCCTCGCGAGCGACGAAGAGTTTTTCTCCCATACACTCCCAGTGGCTATGAACGAGTAAAGGAAAAATTTCCTTTTCTTCACATGGCCAAAGAAGACTTCTTATCGCTCTACACGTCGTAGTTTTTCCTGAGCCGTTTGGCCCGCAAATGATATGAATGCCACCTGCTAGATCTGTATAAGCAAATCCCTCTTTTTCAAAACCAGGCATTCTTTGGATATCGAGATCGATCAGTCTCATAGCTTTTCCTTTTGATCGAGTAGTTCGATGAGAATTTCATAACCTTTCGCTCGAAGTTCTTTGGCTAAAATCTCTTCATCGATCGGAAGAGAAAAATGTGGATAAGGCAAAGCAACTTGTTCGATGAATGTCTTCATTTTTCTGCAAAACAGGCCTTTTTGCTTGCTGATCGGCATGTTCTAATTCTATCAGCTGCTTGGCGATCAATCCTGTGAGCGTTTTTTCTTGAGCTAAAAGAGCCAGATTCAGCGTGGGTTTTACTTCTACTATAGAAGTATGGACATGGCAATCGATCAACATCGAAGCTTGATTCAAGGTGAAATAGATCCCCTGGAGGTTTTTTAGACGCTCTCTTGCTTTTGTTCCTTCCCGCACTTCTCCTTTCCATCTTACTTGCAACGCTATCATTTTCAACGATGGCCAACTGGTCAGCTCTTTTTCCATTGTTTTTTGTAAAAGGGTTTCATAGTCATCCAAATCGATGCCGGTCACATCGATCACAAGCTCCTGCCACAGTAAACTGGCCATCGGCAGCAAGTTCGTTTGTATCTTTCCCTTCATATCGATTTCGATGACAAAGGCACCTCTTTCTCCTACTTCACTCGGGTCGAGGCCTTGTAAGGAGCCACAATAGAAAATTGGGGGGTCTGTCCGTAAGTAGCGTGGGATGTGAACATGTCCTAATACCCAGCATTGCCGCCCTGTTTCGATAAGTTCTTTCGAACTACATGGCGCATAAGCGCTTTCCCGGCTACCGTCACATTCTCCGTGCAACAATCCGACAGTGATCATGTCTTTAGATGCCGCAGGGATGAACATAAGAGGATTTTTCTTGTATTCAGAGGAAGGAAACGACCACCCTTCAAAACGAATTGTCTGAGTGTCGAACGTTATGTCGACATGTTCCCATGTGTCTTCCAATCCTAACACATAAACACCGGGATGAGACAGTAGCCTATGGCGCCTTTTCATCGAACGCCAATCGTGATTGCCGGCAATCGCAATTACCTTTTTATTCGCCTCAGAAAGACGTTTAAGGCCTTTCTCAAAAAAATAGGGCGCTTCGAGGACATTCTCTTCGCGATCGAACAAATCGCCTGCAAGAAGCAGTGCATCAACTTGGTTCTCTTGATCGACGATAAAATCGACAAGCCTTTCCCAAACTCCTTCAGGGGTAGTTAAATAATTTTTTAAAACCTCTGGCAGAGGAATATTCCTCCCTAAATGGAGATCTGCTGCAGCGATAAGTCTCACATTGCCAGATATTTTCGATGACAATCGATCCATTCATTCATCTCCTGGAATTGACACGATGGCGGTTTTCATCGATAATAGCTACCAATCACGTTGGAGTAAACACTATGGCAACGATAAAGCGAATTTTTCTCTTCCTCGCTGTGAATTTCCTTGTCGTCGTTATGATCTCGCTCTTGTTGAATGTCTTGAATATTCGCCCCTTTCTAAATTCTTACGGTCTAGACTACCCTTCGCTGATGGCATTCTGTCTAATCTGGGGTATGGGGGGCGCTTTGATCTCCCTTTCACTTTCTAGGATTATGGCCAAGTGGATGGCCGGAGTCGAAGTGATCGACCCCAATACACGCGATCCGCAATTTGCAAAACTCATAGAGATCGTCTACCGTCTTTCCAGAGATGCTCATTTGCCTGATATGCCGCAAGTGGGTGTTTTTTATTCTCCAGAAGTCAATGCCTTTGCAACTGGGCCAACGAAACGCCGTTCCCTTGTCGCCGTCTCCTCAGGCCTGCTTAATAAGATGTCACTGCCTGAAATAGAAGCGGTACTCGCGCATGAAGTTTCGCATATTGCCAACGGTGATATGGTGACTATGACTTTGATCCAAGGAGTCGTCAACGCCTTTGTCATGTTCTTAGCCAGAGTCTTGGCCTTCGCTTTTTCTGGCCTTGGAAAAAGTCGAGAAGAGGGCAGTTCAGCAGGATCCTACCTTACCTACACCCTCATGGTCTTTTTGTTTGAGGTTGTCTTTCTCTTGCTGGGTTCCATTGTCATAGCATGGTTCTCTAGAAGACGAGAATTTCGGGCTGATGCGGGTGGTGCAGAACTTGCTGGCAAAAACAAGATGATTGCAGCCCTGCAAGCACTTCAGCGCAACCTACAAGTCCAACCTAATGCTCAACCTGTCATGCAGCCAGCCAAAGCCCACGCTTTTGATGCTTTAAAAATATCGGGCAAAGGAAAATTTGGATTCCTCCGCGTATTCGCCACTCACCCCCCGCTAGAAGAGCGTATTGCACGGCTGCAAGCTTCATAAAGAATAGATACCTCGCCTCACAAAAGAACCCGAAAATCGACGAAGCCTTAGGTTTGTGGACAGTCTCTAAGTCCCTAAAAATCCATAGACTCCAGACAAGTAGCTGGCAAATTAATTATTTTTAATATTTCAAAAAAATCACTTAATTACCAAACAAATCAGCAAATACGATATACTTCTAATAACACTAACAAAATTAACTGAATAATTATGTCTGTATCTAAATCAAATAATTACACCTCATCTGACCAATCAAGACTTGCTAGTTTAGATAAATTCTCCAAGGCAATTAAGCTCACCAAAGGAAGGACTTTAGCTTTTAACTCTCTTCATCAAGAAGATAAAAAGAGAATTTTGAAGTCACTGTCCTTTTCTCAGTTTGATTGGAACAAAATCCAAGCAAAGGGGCTCAAAGGACGCGTCCAAAAAGAAATTGGCAATATACAACAAGGGTTGAAAAAAGAACTTTCTTCTACAAAATTTAAATCCGTAGAAAAATCCCCTTCAGTTTCAGCAAAGATCCTCAAAAATTCGATTCCATCTAAAACGAAGCAAGAGAAAGCACCATCCAAAACCTCTTCTTATCCAAAAAAGGAAAGAACAAAACCATTTATTGCTTCTACTCTCAATAAACAAGCAGAAGCTTCTGTTCCTGCTTCAGCGCTTTCGTCCTCTTCCGCTATTTACAAGGCTACTCTGTCTTTACCAAAATCAGAGGGTACACCTATAGAAGCAACTGCGGAATTACTGACGGAACAATTTCTGACTGCTAAAAAGACTGTGTCTCAATATTCAGGCTATCGTATTCGTCTAAAAATTCGAGATCCCCAATCATTTGCTTTTGAAATTCTTCCTCGCGGCGAGAAAAACAAACCGTTTAAAGTGCCTAAATTATCTACTGTATTCCAATGCAAATGTTGTAACAGTGGATTTGAACATACATTTATTAACAAACCAAACAAGCATTGCATCGATTTAACTAAAAAAATTGCTGACGAAGGTATGCTAGCAGTTTGTTCGCCTGCAAAAATACTACTCATTGTTCCTCGAGTATCAAAGGATGGCATACAAGTAGAGGGTTATCGGCATATCTTTGAATTGGATAAAGATAAGCTGAAAAAAGTTTTTGCTGCAGCTATAAAGAGTTTACATTTTATTTATGAGCTTTATCCAGCATACAAACCTCATGTCGAATGGCATGTTGGGGCACGTTCAAGTGTTGGACTATTGCATACGCGCTTTCATAACCTTCCAAGCTCCTTTTTTAAAGGACTATCCACACCCTAAGCGTAGGAAGTACTTGCAAATTCTTTCCCCTATAAAAATTCAAAATTTCTCAAGGAAACTCTTCAATTTCTATAGAGAAAAGAATTTGCAAATACTCTCTTAGTTTAAACATCCAAGAGGGCATTGGCATGATGATGCTTGATGAGATTCTCATTCTTCATCGAGAAAATGGCATGAGGATGCAGCGTTTCTAAAAGATTGCGCAAGCTTTCGCATTTTAGGACGATGAAATCGACCTCGGTAAGGGAAGAAATAAGAGAAATAAATTCTTCATCTGGGTTTTCTTCTCGTACATAGATGATCAATTGCCGCGCCGCGTCGCTTAAGTCAAGCTCGCGAATCGCGCGAAAAAGGGCATTGGACATGCCTTGTCTGCTTTCTATGCCAAGGACGCAATATCTCTTTCCCTGCAATGCTTGTTGCAAAGCAAACAAATGCTCCTCGTCAAAAACTTTGTTTTCCGCATCTAGTGCAAAAAGACGCGACGCTAAATCGCCGATATCGATTCTGGCACACCCTACTCTTTCAATGGCAATTCCTGCAGCTACATTGGATAGCTGGATAGCGTTTTTAAGATCGATACCTGAAGCCAATCCTACACTGATCATTGCAAGAACAGTGTCTCCTGCTCCGGTGACATCCTTTACCTCTTTTGATTGCACAGGAAAATCGTGTTGCGATCCTCCGCGATCGAATAGAGAAATTCCTGCTTCTGAGCGTGTTATAAGCAACTGATCGATCTCAATCTTCTCAAAAATGCTCGAGGCTACGAGATCTAAAGAGGCTTCGGAGGGCAACTTAGCAGCGGCATAGGCTTCGCTTAAATTTGGCTTGATGATATCCGCCTTGATGTATTTGCTAAAATCATCGCCTTTTGGATCGACAATGACCCGGATGCTCCGTCTCTTTGCCAAACTAATGGTTTCATTGAGGAGTCGCCGCGAAAGAAACCCTTTTGCATAATCGGAAACAGCAACGATTTGCACTCCTTCCATGAGGTTTGGAAGCTCTTCGATTACACTGGTTTCAAGATCTTCTGGAATCGATGTATTCGTTTCAAAATCTACGCGCAGTATCTGCTGAGAATCCGCAATCAATCGATTTTTCACAGGGGTACGATAATCTTCTTGGATGAAAAGTCCCCGTACATCGATTCCCTCTTTCTCTAGGGCATCGCGGAGATGCTTTCCAGCCAAATCAGCTCCAACACGACCAACGGCAACGACCTTGCCTCCAAGCGAGACGATATTTAGCGCGACATTGCCTGTCCCGCCTGGGCGGCTCTCCTCATTTCGCGCGTGCAACACACTGACAGGGGCTTCTGGCGAAATACGCCGTACTTTCCCAGTCGTGTACGTATCGAGCATAAAATCCCCGATTACAAGAACACGGACCGGGCAAAGAGAAGAAAGCAGTCCTATCAATTTTACCATGTCGCACCTGTGAGAAGGTGTCCTCGTACATAATCTCGAACTGCCTCTTCAAGAGTAAATGACACTGCTTCTTTCTGACCTGATTCTCTGGCAATCTTTTGAAATTTAGTCATCTCAGCACAGGTATAGTTTTGGTATTGCTTCGCAAGATCTGCTGGCATTTCAATATATTCGATATTGACTGGAAGATCCATAGCTTTAAAGAGAGCAATTGAAAGCTCATTCCAAGTCGACGGCGTCCCTTGCCCAATGTTATAAATCCCTCCACATTGATTGGCAAGAAAAGACACAGTCATCGCAACAGCATCTTTTACATAGATGAAATCGCGACACTGCCCACCATCTGGGAATCTATCTGGCTCCGTTGATTTAAATAGCCGGATGACTCCCTCTTTTTGCACTTGAGGCACCATTTTACATACCATGGAAGCCATTCTGCCTTTGTGTTGTTCATTCGGCCCATATACATTGAAGTATTTAAGACCAGCGAGCCTGTCGACGACGCCATGTTCTAGTGCCCATAGATCAAAGAGATGTTTGGAATAACCGTAGGCGTTGAGCGGTTTTAATTCGTGCAATTGGGCATGATCATCGCTAAATCCTAATTGCCCATCGCCATAGGTTGCAGCAGAGGAAGCATAGATGAAGCGTTGCCCATTTTGAAGCGCATACTCAGCAAGACGAATCGTAAAGCGAGTGTTATTCTCAAGCAAATAATCAACGCGATTTTCCAGCGTATCAGAGCATGCTCCGAGGTGGAAAAAAGCGGCAACTTCTTGCTCGCGTCCGTTCAACCATGTGAAAAGCTGATCGATAGCGATGAAATGACGAAAACGCTTTCCTAAAAGATTTTTCCATTTGTCTGTCGTTCCAATATCATCTACAAGGGCAAGATTAAAATAGCCTTGATCATTCAAATAACGTACTAGACATGAACCGATAAAACCCGCGGCACCCGTTATGACGATTAAACTTTGTGAATCAATTTTTTTTTGCATAATCTTTGTTAATTAATGTTATCACGATACCATCCCTTTGCGTTCCGCACCAAGGGATGAATAGAATAAAACTGCACACCATCGATTGGAGGAGGCACGTCCCTTCCAAAACAAAAAGCTCCTGAACCGCTCCCAGTAAGAACTACATGAGAAAAACCACTGCTCCTTAATGTCGCCATGAACTTTTGAAACTCTATCGAACACTGGCACGCACCCGGTTCAAGATCATTGAACCACTCTGGATTTCCTTTTAGAAACCCATGTAATACTTCAAGCGGATCGCGCTGATAAAGTTCATAGGGGTTACAAGCTTTATACACTTCTGAAGTCATTAGACCAAATTTAGGCTTGGCCAAATAGCAGGGTTGGGGGAATTCTCTTGTCCAATCATAATCGACATCTTGCATAATTTCTCCTCTTCCTGTGCAATAAGCGCTCCCTGAGGAGAAAAAAAACGAGATGTCAGAACCAATATCCGCTGCCCACGACGCAAGCTCTTGGCAACTCGCAGGCCTGCCAGCCAGCTCATTACAAGCAAAAAGAGTCGTAGCTGCATTACTACTTCCTCCACCAAGGCCCGCTTGCATCGGGATCCTCTTGGTCAAGTGGCAACGAATGTGAAAATCTTTAAGTCCGCTTTTTTTTCTAAACAGATCGACAGCCCTTAGCACTAAGTTATCTCTTCCGCATGTCAACTGAGGATCTGTACAGGTGAGTTCATCGACCTCGTTCAAAGAGATCTCGAGGTCATCGCCTAGATCCACTGTTTGAAAGAGTGATGCTATTTCATGATATCCGTCTTCGCGTTTGCGAATGACGCGAAAAAAAAGATTGAGCTTAGCAGGCGAAAAAAGTCGAAGCATAGTAGTCCAGAAATCCGCGGTCGAAAGATTGAACCAGTAGGCGATTCAGTCCCTGGGGCACTATCGCCCCAGGTATACTCACACGAACTGGGATCGTAAAGTGAATAAACTCAGCTGTTATCAGCCCGGAACTTCTTCATCAGAAGCACTGTCTTGATATGTCGTTTCTACAGCAGGCTTAGCTTTTTCTCTCAATTTTTCAGGAAGTGGGATGTCGCTTTCTACGATGAGGACAAAGGGCATCATCACACCTTCTTTGAGTTTGAGATTCAAACGATGAACTCCAAGCTCTTTGACTGGCTGCGCGAGCTGGATATTTTTTCGCTGCACTTCAATGTTTCTTTCTTTAAAGAGGCGCACGATATCCAGAGCTGAAACAGAGCCATACATGTGCCCTTCTGGGTCAACTTTGACAACGATATTGAGTTCGACACCAGACATACTAGCGGCAAGCTCTTCAGCTTCGCGTCGATCGATTTCTGCTTGTCTAGCGCGCTCTTCTTTTAATTTAGCTTGCATTCGCAAGGTATGTTTATTCGCAGTGACACCCTTTTTTTGAGGGATCAAGAAATTTCTTGCATAGCCAGGCTTGACATTGACGACATCGCCGCTGCGACCGAGTTCATCTACGTCATCGAGTAAAAGTAGTTGAATAGGCATAGTCATTGAACTCCTTATTTTAATCTTCGGCAACAAACGGGAGCAATGCCATGTAACGAGCACGCTTAATGGCAAGGGCAAGCAATCTCTGGTAATAACAAGAGACTCCTGTAATACGGCGCGGTATGATTTTTCCACGCTCTGTAATGAACTGGCTTAAAGTTTCTATATCTTTGTAATCAATATGCTTAACACCAGCAGCGGTAAAGGGGCACTGTTTGCGACGTTTGGCAAACGGCCCTTCAGGCATTTTTCTAAAGGTCATGATCTATTTTCTCCCTTAGTTAGGAAGGGGTTTGAATTCAATTTTTTCAGGCACTTCAGGCGCAGAAAGTGTCGTAAAACGAATGAGATCTTCATTCAGATGATAATCGCGCCATAACTCATTCATAGTATTCGTTGGCGTACTGAAATACAGTACGTAATAATGCCCTTCTCGCCGGCTTCCAATTTCATAGGCGAGTTTTTTCCGCCCTTGGTCGAAAATTTTATGAACTTCGCCACCGCGATCGGTAATACCTGAAGTGATCTTATCGAGTGCTTTTTGTCTTGCATCATCGCTTAAGGTTGCACTCAAGATATACATCCCCTCATAGAGGCGATTTTGTATTTTTGCCATGTCGTCATGACTCCTTCAACTAGTTTCTATTAAATTCCTTGTGGTGAATTCTCAAAGTTTAGGCAAAAGAGCACGCCTTGCAGCATCGCTGCCTTTATTCATCCACGTTTCCACTGCTAGAGCGGCTTGTTCAATCAAATTCGGAAGAACCGCCAGCTCTTGATCAACAAAGTTACTTAGGACATGATCGGCAAGTTCTCCTTGCTCACGATCACCAACACCAAAACGCAATCTTGCATAGTGCTGCGTGCCTAACTTCGCTTCAATACTCTCGAGCCCCTTATGTCCACCGCTACTTCCTCGATCGGAAAGTCGCATTTTAGCAAACGGAAGAGCTACTTCATCAGAAATCACAAGAATCTGATATATAGGAATCCCAAAATACCGTTGTGCTAAAGCTGCAGCTTCTCCACTGTTGTTCATGAAAGTCGTTGGCTTGAGCAAAAAAAACTCTACTTCGCCAACCCTTCCCTTGCCGAGCAATCCCTTGAATGCTTTTTCCTCACGAAGCACAATACCATTCCTCTCGGAAATTTTATCAGCTATGATAAAACCGATATTATGTCGTGTGAACGCATATTTTGTTCCTGGATTGCCTAACCCAACGATTAAGTAGGGTGCTTTTTTCTCCTCCATTTTAACGTTTCGCAACCACCACGACTACTTCATCCATAGAAGCAAGCGGTCTTACACCCTTTGGCATCTTCAATTCTGAAAGACGCTTTTTCTGGAAAAGATTAAGGTCTTTAACATCGATGATAAATTCCGAAGGAATTGCAGTTGCTTCCGAAGGACATTCTACTTTAATCGTGCGTATGACCTGTCTGAGGAATCCACCGAGCTTAACCCCGATACAATCTACAACTCCGCTACAAGCAATAGGCACTTTAACGCTAATCGTTCCACCCTTAACAAGTTCCTGAAAATCGAGGTGGAGTACAGCGTAAGAAGTAGGATGATACTGGATGTCTTTGATGACTGCTTTACATTCTTTTCCATCGATTACAAGTGTAAAGACTGATGTAGAAAGATGCCCTGATTTGATGCTGCGAAGAATCGCTTGGAATTCCTGTGCAGAGACCGAAATCATAACATTTTCTCGACCAGGCGAGTACAACACAGCCGGAATGGCTCCAGCTCTGCGCAAACGCTCCGCTTCGCTCTTTTTTTTATTTGTACGCTCTACCGCGTTCAGTTTCATTTTTTACTCCAGAGATAATTCAATCTAGTCATTCGGCATGGTCTAAGAGACTGTTAACGGATTCGCTAACATTCTCTAAAGTCGCGCGACAATGTGCAACAAACTGCCATGCCAGTAATTCGATAATTGCGCTTCGTCAAATGTTAGATATTTCTCTAACCAATCTGACCGGAAAGAGAAGAGATGGACCGCGCATGGACAATCGAATCGATTGCTTGCGCGAAGAGATCGGCAACTGAAACTAACTCCATCTGAGACAGTTTAGCACTGCTCAAAAGAGGGATTGTATTCGTCACAAAGATCTTTTCTATCGCACTCTCTTCTAACGCCTTTCCTACAAATAGCCCATGTGTCACTGCAGCATAGATGCGCCGAGCACCTCCATGTTTGCAAACCCATGATGCTTTCAGCAAGGTTTCACCGGTCGAAGTCATATCATCGACGAGCAGCACATCTTTGTGCTCGATATCGCCAATGAGCGCTCCTACTTCGACTTTACCGCCATTCACTCGTCGCTTATCGACAATCGCATAGCTAGTCTTGAGTAAGGTTGCACAACTCCTTGCGAGTTTAATGCCTCCTACATCAGGAGCTACTACGACAAAGTCATCCACTCCAAACCTGCCAACTGCTTGACAAAGCAGATGTCGGGCATGAAGAACATCCACTGGAATATCGAAAAAACCCTGCAGCTGATCAGCGTGCAAATCCATTGTCAGCACGCTAGTAACACCAGCTTTTTCCAGCAGATTAGCTACGAGTTTTGCAGTAATCGGCACCCTCCCCTTATCCTTTCGATCTTGACGTGCATACCCAAAATAAGGCAAAACAGCTACAATCGAACGGGCGGAGGCGCGTTTTAAAGCATCAACTATAATCAACAATTCCATGAGATAGAGATTGGGGTGTCGTGCGACAGATTGCAAAACGAACACATCCCGACCACGGACATTCTCTTGTATTTGAACGCCTATCTCGTTATCTGGAAAAGTCTCAATGGCAATTTTCCCTAACTCGATCCCAAGATTTTTTGCAATTTCTTCAGAGAGCTGTCGGTTAGATGACCCTGAAAACAACAAATATGTCATGAGAATGGGGATTAATTACCTAATTTGGGGTGGAAGGATTCGAACCTCCGAATGGCGGTACCAAAAACCGCTGCCTTACCACTTGGCGACACCCCACCAAAAACGATTGTTTATCATAAACATCTCAAAGGATTTATCGCAATGTTCAATTCTTCTTTCCTAGAACTAAAAATAAATTTATATAGATCTGAAAGTAGGACTGTTCATGCGGATTGTTCATCTATGTTCTGAACTATCCCCAATTGTAAAAATAGGGGGGTTAGCCGACGTCGTCTTCAGTCTTGCAAAAGAGATTGCAAATCGCGGCGAGCAGGTGGAAATTCTCCTGCCCAAATATGACTGTCTTGATTACTCCGCCCTAAAAAATTTACATATTGAAATGAGAGATTTAATCTCTTATGAAGGCTTTCAAAAGATCAATAACACGATCTGGTCAGCAGAACTCGGCAAACTGAAAATCCTACTTTTAGAAGCACACCATCCAGGGCTTTATTTCAGTCGAGGCCGTGTTTATGGCGCAACGGATGACATCGACCGTTTCGTCTACTTTTCTAGGGCTGCGATGGAGTACTTGTTCAAATCGAATAACCATCCTGACATCATCCATTTGCACGATTGGCCGACCGCACTTGCAGCAGTTTTACAAAAAGACATGTACAGCCTATTGGGGATGAAAAATGTGCGGATCATGCTCACGATCCACAATATTTTTCACCAAGGAAAATGTTCCCCTTTCAACCTCGATCAAGCGGGCCTTTTGGGTAAAAGTTATTTATACCCGGATAAAATGCAAGATCCACTGATACCCTCCCTTGTCAATTTGATGAAAGGAGGCATGCTTTATGCCGATACAGTTGTCACAGTTTCGCCTACTTATCGTCATGAAATCATGACGGTCGAAGGAGGATATGGGCTGCATGAAGAATCTAAAAAAATAGCAAATAAGCTTTGGGGGATTCTCAATGGAATCGATTATGAAGTTTGGAACCCCGCAAATGATCCCCATCTCGTTAAACATTTTTCTGCCGAAAATTGCGATGTCGATGAGCATATGAAAGAGATCATCGATGCTAAACATGAAAATCGACGCTTCTTGCAAATGCATCTCGCAATGAAAGCTACTCAAACCCCCTTAGTCGCATGTATTTCTCGTCTCGTACCGCAAAAGGCTCCTGATCTCATCAAAGCATGCCTTTTTAGAACCTTAGAAAAAGGGGGACAGTTCGTCTTTTTAGGTTCTCACGCACCTAATGATCTAGAGGAAGAATTTCTTAAGCTTAGGCAAGAACTGCACGGCAACCCAAATGTAGCAATTTGGCTCGATCAAGATGAAGCTTTAGCGCATCTCCTCTTTGCTTCCTCGGACATCTTAGTTGTACCCTCAATTTTTGAACCATGCGGGCTTACGCAAATGATCGGATTGCGCTATGGCAGCGTACCCGTAGTGAGGGAAACTGGTGGATTGGCTGATACCGTCTTTGATGTCGATACCGCGCACGTGGAAGAAAAAAGGCGCAACGGCTTCACGTTTAAATATCCCGACGTTAATGGACTACGCTGGGCTTTAGATCGAGCGATCCTATGCATGACAAGCGATCCGAAACGATGGCAAGAAATTCAAAGAAGAGGGCTTAAAAGCGATTTTAGCTGGAAGAATTCTGCTCAAGATTACCTTGAGTTGTACCACGGTCGTTCTCCTTTAAAAGAGCCCTCTTGATGAAAGAAAAGTTGGCGATCACATATTCCAGCCCAGAGAAAACTGTATAGGCAGCAGCAGCGAGTACACTGTAAAAGCTGATTTCTCGCAAACTCTCCAGACTGAGTACTCCTAGAGAATATGGAATCATCAAAATGAGAATGACAAACGCCGTTGTAGCCTGAATGCCAGCCTTGATCTTTCCACTCAGGCGAGCCGCAAGGGTAACGCCCCTCATAGCGCACACAGTGCGCAAGGTGCTGATCATAGAATCGCGGTAGAAAAAAAGGCACACAAGAAGAATAGGCAACTGAATGATCCCTTGCGTGAATGTCAACAACACAGACAAGCGAAAAATACTGTCAGCCATAGGGTCGAGAACCTTGCCAAGATCGGTAACTTGATTTCGCCTTCTCGCGACAAAACCATCAAAAAGATCTGATAATTCCGTCAGCGACAGCAATCCAATCAACAGCCAAGGTAAAATGACAAGCGGGATGCCAAGCTTCTGGTAATACAAATAGACCAACAAAAAGACCGGACTCATGAAAATCCGAGCTACTGTCAAAGCCATTGCAAAGTTCAAAAAAGACCCCTTGTTTTTCTATATACACTTCATGCGCACACTTCATTCCCGTAATGGAACTATACCGAGCAATCCATAATTTTCAAATAGACTCTTTACCTTTATCGGACAATTCCTGAACTAAGGCTAATTGTCCACAAGCTGCTGCAATGTCCTTCCCCTTTGTATATCTCCAAGTAGTTTTGATTCCATGAAGTTCTAAGATCTCGCGAAAATCTACGATAGCTTCTTTTGAAGGACGATTGAGTTTTAAGCCTTCGACAGGATTGTATGGGATCAGATTGACTGTGCAACGATCCTCTTTCAAGAGACGGGCCAATTCCTCCGCATGAATTCTTTGATCGTTGATCCCTTCAAGCAAAGTATATTCGTAGGTGATATCGCGCTTGGTATGCTGGGCAAACAGGCGCATGGCATCCAAAATCTCTTCTAGAGGATAGCGACGGGCAAAGGGAATAATTTTTTGCCTGAGGCGCTGGTTAGGAGCATGCAGCGATAAGACCAAACTAACCTGCAATCCCTCTTGGGTAAACCGATGAATCCCTTCGATGATTCCAACTGTCGATACCGTGATGCGTCTTTGTGAGATATTCAATCCATGAGGATGATTGAGCAGCCGTATCGACCGGACAACCTGATCGTAATTTTCCATCGGCTCACCCATTCCCATGAAGACAACGTGAGAGACTCTCTCGCCTTTGCCCTTCAGCGTGCGATCGATTTGATAGACTTGCTCTACAATCTCTGCTGTTTCAAGATTGCGCAGGAAACCATTTTTACCAGAAGCGCAAAAAGCACAACGGGCGGGACAACCTACTTGAGAGGAGACACAAACAGTCAAACGATCAGGCGCACGAATAAGAACCGATTCGATAAAACGACCATCGCGGAGAAGCCATAAAAATTTTGTGGTCTCGCCATCAGCAGAATCTTGGACTTGTTTAAGCTTTAGAACCTCGCCGAACTCTTCTTTCGGCAATTCGTTTAACAATTTGTCTCTAAGGCTCTTGCTTAAATCGGTCATGAGGGAGAGGTCTGTGACCCCTTTCTCATAAACCCATTTCCAGATTTGGCTGCCGCGAAAGCGAGGCTCTCCAATCTCGATGATTTTTTCTTGCAATTCTTCCAGTGTTGTACCTAGCATATTTAGTCCCAAAAGCTAGCCAAAGCCTCTTTTTTTGATGGCCCATTTTATTCTTCTAGCAGATAAAAACTCGAGAGAAATCCCATCAAGTTTTCTTAGGAAATCGGTTGGAAGGGTTAGGCAGTAGTCTTACTGGTGCCACATCGAGGATGCTAAAAAAAATTATTGATATAAAATAAATATTTAAATAATACTAATGAATTAAAATACACAATTTGTCAAATATATGATAATATTAACAATAAAAATTTGTATTAATAAATTGATTAAAAATACACTATTTTAGTAAAATCGGCATAGTTATTTTACTAATCAACCAAATAAGGTTTTTATGGCGTTACCTATAGGCGAACAATACATACTAAATTATACAGCACTTGATCAAAGACTTGAAAATTTACAAAATACTATCCTATCTAAACTAGGAACTCTTTGTGAGCATGAAGTCTATCAAATCCTATCTAAGGAGCTCGAGGGCATCTCAACAGAATTAGATGGCTTCAACCAAGCGGCAGGAGAGATCGACCCGACACATCCCGATGCCTATGCAAGAGATTTTATTCAGCAAAACTACCCTACTTCTTCAGAAAATTGGAGACAGGCAAGAGATCTGCTCGGCAGATTAGATATAGCACCTCAAACTGAGGAGTCATTACGCGCTACCGAGATTGCGACTAGAGCATTGGAATTACAATTGCCTCCTCGTGAAAGAGCAGAAAAACTTTTAAAAGACCTAACGACCCTGCGAGAGAACATCGATAAAGGCCTCATCGACGATCCTCAATGGCTAAAAGTTGATGACGAAACAACATTGATCAGCTTCTATGGTAATCAGCTTAAGGAAATCATGGTCGCCGTCAATCAGCTACGGAACCCACAACGAGAAAAAGGAATAAAAGCCCTGTTGCAAGCCAGCGCAAAAATTTTAGACATAGTGAATAAATACTATATACAAATCAGCTCGCCCACTAAAGAAGATGGGGATGGTAAAACCAGAGAGAAAAAGGTAAAAGAAACCAAATCCAAAGAAGTCGAAAAAAGCAAAAAAACTTCTAAAACAGCTTTATCTCAACAAGATACAGCCGCTATTCATTTGCTCGAGAAACTCAAGGGATATATAAAAAGTCATAAACTCGATAAAACTGAAGCTGCTTTACAAAAACTCTCTTCTCAATATCCCAAAGTGGCTGGCCAAATTTTCGGCCATTTCTATCAGATTCACAAGAAAAATGACTTAATTAAAAAACATGATAAGCATTATGGTCGTCTTGTCTTTACTGGTGAAGACACTTCATTTTGTCGTTCTAAAGCACTACCAAATTTAGATAAGCATCGCTTGGAAGCCGTAAGAACTACCATTACTGACCTCGCAAAAGGAAAGCAAAAGTAAGCAAAAATCATTTATAAATAAAATTTTTAAGTCCATGAGGGGGTCAAGTTTAAGAATTTGTCCCCCTTTCTTTTTATACTTTGGAAATCCAATATCGATAATTAGATTGTTTTTTTACAACTGAAGCATTATAGTTTGACCTCGTATTTTTCGAGGAAATTGAAATGGGCCATCCCGACGAACACGAAACCCTTAAAGCGATTGTTGCTCTAGCCAAACGGCGTGGATTTGTCTATCCCGGCTCAGAAATCTACGGTGGTTTTGCTAACACCTACAGTTATGGGCCGAATGGGGTCGAGCTCAAAAAAAATATCCGAGACTTATGGTGGAAGCGCTTTGTCCATTCTCGAGAAGATATGGTGGGCATCGATGGTCCAATCCTTCTTCATCCCCGTACTTGGGAAGCCTCCGGACACGTGGCTGGTTTCAGCGACGCGCTGATCGATTGCAAAAAATGCAAAGCCCGTCTTCGAGCTGATCACCTTTTAGAAAGTGCTTTAAAGATGGATGTAGAAGGTCTCTCTGTCGAAGCGATGGATCAGCTAGTCAAAGAACATGGTATAGCTTGCCCTAAATGTGGTTCAAAAGAGTGGACGCCTGTTCGCCATTTCAATCTAATGTTTTCGACTCATCTCAGTAAAACATCTGCGGCCGGAACTGATGATATTGCTTATTTGCGACCTGAGACAGCTCAAGCCATCTTTCTTGATTTTCGCAATATCATCGATACCATGCGCGTGCAGGTACCCTTTGGTGTTGCCCAAATAGGAAAAGCGTTCCGCAATGAAATCACACCGGGCAATTTCATATTCCGTGTCATTGAATTCGAACAAATGGAAATTGAATATTTCCATCATCCTTCAATATGGGAAGAGGCATTCCGAGAATGGCTAAACGCAATGCAACAATGGTGTGAGGAAATTGGCCTTTCTAAAGATCGCCTCTCTTTATACGAACATCCACAAGAAAAACTCTCCCACTACTCCAAGCGCACTGTCGATATCATGTACGACTTTCCCTTTGGACGCTCGGAACTTTATGGAATCGCTTATCGCACCGATTTTGATCTGAAGCGGCACTCTGAATTTTCCAAAAGCAATCTCGAATACACTGATCCAAAAACTCATGAGAAATACCTACCTCATGTCATCGAGCCGACTTTTGGTTTAGATCGAACCTTACTAGCTCTTCTTTGCGATGCTTATGCTGTGGAGACCCTTGAAAACGGAGAGATGCGGACTGTGTTGCGCTTTGCTCCCAAAATCGCCCCTTTTAAAGCAGCAATCTTCCCCCTCATGAAAAAAGAGCCCCTTGTTGAGAAAGCTCGTACCCTCTTTACAAGACTGCAAGATCGCTGGCTCGTCGATTATGATGATTCAGGTGCAATTGGCAAACGATACCGACGCCATGATGAAATTGGAACTCCCCTTTGTTTTACCATCGACTTCCAAACACTAGAAGATGGCACTATCACCGTACGCGAACGCGATTCCATGAAACAAAAGCGCATTGCAATAGATGCTGCGATTTCTTATATAGAACAAACCTTGAACCCAGGAAGATAAAAGTTATGTCTAAATGTAAAACTTTGTTTCCTCTTTTTTCTGTTTTATTACCCTTTTGTGCTTTCGCAGAACCTGCTAATTCAGATTCCCCTACTTCTGAAAAGGCACTGAAATGGTATGCGGAAACGCTTTTTAATGATTGGCAACAAACTTTAAAAGTGGGAAAAGTCCTCAAAGAAGAAAGAACGCAAGAGCAGTCCCTAGTCGTCTTCGAGAATCCCTTTTTCGGACGTGTTTTAGCACTTGACGGTGCTATTCAATTGACTGAAGCTGATGAATTTGTTTATCACGAAATGCTAGCCCATGTCCCCTTGATCGCACATGGACATGCTGAAAACGTGCTCATCGTCGGCGGCGGCGATGGCGGGATCGCTAGAGAAGTCCTTCGCCACCCTTCAGTCAAAAAAGTTACCCTTGTAGAAATCGACGCGTCAGTGATCGAATTTACAAAAGAATACCTGCCCAGTATTTCGAAAGGAGCCTTTAACGATCCACGGTTTAACTTGGTCATTTCCGATGGTGCAGAATTTGTCAAAAAAACTGCGGATCGCTTCGATGTCATTATCGTCGATTCAACTGATCCAATCGGCCCTGGAGCGGCTCTATTCACAGAAGAGTTTTTCAAGAACTGCAAAAAAGCTCTTAAGACAAAAGGGATCCTCGTTAATCAAAATGGGGTACCTTTTGTGCAAAATTCGGAACTCAAAGATAGCTATGCGCGAAGACTTCCTTATTTCAAGGATGTAGGTTATTACGTAGCACCTGTTCCAACCTATATCGGCGGCTTCATGACACTTGGTTGGGCAACTGATGAAGAATCGTATCGCTCAGTTTCTAGTCAAGAAATCACCAAGCGGCTAAGCGAAATCAAGGGCGAGATGCAATATTATAACCCTGAAATTCATAAAGCAGCTTTTGCGCTTCCTAACTATATTCGCAAACAGTTATAAAGCATAGTTGCAGTTTGCACCGGAACCAATGAGTTCCGGTTCCGGTGCGAACACAAATTCAACAGATTTATGCAGTCAGCTATGTCTTTTCCCTTTGGCTTTTTGCCAACTATCTATTGTATATTAACAGTTTTTAAGGAGTAGTTTATGGATGTTTTAGAAACACTCGATCTCTTTTCCTTAACGTCCATCTCTGATAACCGGCGAGAAAAAGAAGCTTCTCTTGCATTAGAAACTGGAAAAGTCCTTTTTTTTCCAGCTCTCCCATTTGTCCTGAATGACAATGAGAAAAAATTTCTTTCCCCCGATATCTTACGACCTAAATCTAAGAACATTAGTTATGATAGTAAAACGCGCTACCTGAGCGGCACCATTTGTCAAGGAAGTGCAAATGAAGAACTCCGGAACATGATGCATCGTTTTGCACAAGAAAGCCGTAAACTCATCGACTTGCTATTGCCCTTTTATTCGCCGAATTTAAAACCGGGACGCACAAGCTATCGTCCTGCACAGATCTCCGGGCGCGAGACTTCATATCGGAAAGATGACCGTCGGTTACATGTCGATTCATTCCCTGCTACCCCGGTCAAAGGTAATCGCATATTACGGGTCTTTAGCAATGTGAATCCAAATAATGAGCCAAGAATTTGGAAAGTTGGCGAACCATTTCCAAGCGTTGTAGAAAAAATGGCCCCTCGCGTGCGCTCTCCTTTACCAGGTTTTGCAAGACTTTTGAAACTTCTAAAAATCACCAAAGATCTTCGCACTCCCTACGATCACTATATGCTTAAAATGCACGACACCATGAAAGGAGATTCCAATTATCAAAAGACTGTCGAACAACAAGAAATCCACTTCCCAACAGGCTCTACATGGGTTGTTTTCACTGACCAAGTCTCGCATGCAGCCCTCTCTGGTCAATATTTATTTGAACAAACCTTCTATCTTTCGCCTCAACATCTTTATAATCCTGACACCTCTCCCTTACGCGTTCTCGAAAGATTTTTAAATAGGCCGATCTTATAGAATAAAAAGGGCTTTTTCCCAAGAGAATATATCCAAGAGACTGTTACGGGATTTGCCTTCCGAATGCCAAATCCCTTAACAGCCTCTTATGACGTTCTCTTCGTTGTAATAGTTTTTTTCAGCAATTTTCTTTTTCTTTTTATTCCAGTATACTATAGCCTTTTAGCATCCGAAAGAATTTGCCATTTTTACCTTAAACAACTAGGAGGTTCTTGATGAAACATAATTCTGGTGATTGCGCAACTGTTTGCAGTGGTGCAGCTATACAAGAAGAAGAATATATGGGGTATCACCTAATTCTTGATTGCAAAGGCTGTGAAAAATCTAAGATTATGGATCCTAGCAATATCCGACAGTTTATTAAAACACTGGTTGAAGAAATTGATATGATCGCTTTCGGAGAACCTATCATAGAACACTTTGCAGAACATGAGCCCAAAGCCGCTGGTTATTCTTTAGTTCAACTCATACAAACAAGCTCGATCACTGGACATTTTGTCGATTTTAATGGAGATGCATACATCGATATATTCTCTTGTAAGCTCTTTGAGATCGATATTGCCAAAGGCGTTGTTCGTAGATTTTTCTCCCCGCAACAAATGAAGACAGTCTACCTCACAAGACAGGCCTAAAACCCATATCTAAATAGATCTTCCCCGAAAGCAAAGAACTTGAGCTGAATGGCCCAAGTTCTTTGCTTTTTTAGACCCAATTTTTGAGTCATGATGTGTATAACACGAGTTTCGGATAATCGGCTCTATGAAAAAGGCCAAAATTTCAGATGAATTTTTTATTAAAATAACGCCGATAGACCTCGAAGAAGTTGTAATTGGCGCCATTTTAATACAAAAGTCGCTGAACGGTTGGTCTTTTTTCATGAGTCCCTTTTCCAAAACTCGCGATAGTATAAGTTTAGGGCAGAAATCGCTCTTGATTGGCTCGAAAAAATCGTTCGGGCACATCCTTTAATTTTAATTTATGGCGAATTGAAGCGATGAGCTTATAGAAAAGGTCGGTAAAAAGCGGGACATAGCACAGCCACGCAAACCAACGATAACGACCCCCTAAAATCCAAAACAGGCGCATGGCCGCCCTACCACGAACCCAGACCATACAAGGGGGCTTATGTGCATTTTCGATGAGAATCATAGTGCTTTTCCTACGAAGATAGCTCATTTTTCCTTTTAGTGCCTGTTTAGCAGTACGTCCTTCCAAAGAGGAAAATAGAAATACTTTCTTATGGTCCAACTCTATCAAGCGAGCCACACTACGACGACAAAGGGGGCACTTATCGTCGAATAAAACAAGATGATCTCTCATAATTCCTTGATTTGGGGGGGGGTTTTTCTAATTTGTGAATAACTTTTGGCTAATTCAATCGCTTCATCATCGCTGAGAGTGCCACTTTGAATTTTCAACTTAATCGTCTCCATTTCTGTAAGCCAGTTTCTTTCAAGCAAAGCCTTAAGAGTGGCTTTGCATCCATCCATAGCTTTTTGAACATTGATTTTTTTTTGCAGGAGTTCGGGAATAAGATGGGGATCTGCTTTTTCATCAAAAAGGCCGCTTAAACGCAAGAGATCAATGGTTCGCCCCTGTTCGTGTTCCTTAGCACAGAGGTCAAAAATAGTCTTGCAAGAGGAATCTCGCAAGAGATCACAAGAAATATTACACATCACAAACTGGATTAGAGGTGACTGCTCAGCGCCTGCCAATAAGATCCAACGCAATAGATCTATTTCGATCACTCTGTCAGGATCGATTTGCATAGAGGAGATCCCTGCCCTAGCAACTTTTTTAACAATTGGAGAAGCAGGAGCAGGGATAGCACCTAAAGTTTCTTCGGGAACATTAGCTAACTTTGCTAATTTTCGCAAACTTTCGAAGACCAGCACGGGATGATTCCAAGCACGGATTTGCTTGATCATCTCTTCGATCAAAGCACTTTTTAGAGCTGGATTGGTTAAATCGATCTGTTTTTGGCGTAACGAGAAGACAAAAGAGAGATACTCTTTGCTCTCGTTCAGCAGCTGCTCAAAAGCACGAGGTCCATTTTCCTTAAGGAAGCTATCAGGGTCTGTACCGGGGGGAAGCGGAGTTACACGTATAGCCACCCCTTTTTTTTGAAAAAGATCCCCGATTTTGCATGCTGCCTCATATCCAGCTAGATCGCTGTCTAAGGCAAGATATACTTCCTGAACCCCGATTTGAACCAACTCTTGTACATGTCCTTCGCCAAAAGCTGTACCCTGCCCCGCCACTGTAAAATCGAAGCCCGCCTCGATCAGCCGAAGAGCGTCGATTTGTCCTTCGACGACAATAGCTTTTCTTTCTTTGGCAATTCTTTTTCGACTATAAGAGATGCCAAACAACACCTGTGATTTTTTGAATAGGGGTGTCTCCGGAGTATTCACATACTTCCCTCCAGGGGAAGCATCTCGAAATTTACGACCAGAGAAGCCAATGACCGCCCCCATAGCATCGCAGATAGGGAAAAGAATTCTCTCAGAAAAAAAATCGTAGCCTTTTCCTCGTTCTCCTTTTTTTATCAAACCCGCTGTTTCCAAATATTCGAGAGAAAGATTTTTTTCGCATCCGAATTTCAATAACGAGTCTCTTTGTTTAGGCGCATACCCTAATCGAAAACGCTGGATAAAGGAAAGATCGATGCCACGAGAATAGAGATAGGATAGAGCCTCCTGTCCTTCCTCACTGTATAAAAGGAGAAACTGATAGAATTGACAAGCCTCTTCAAGAACTTCCTTGAGTTTTGTCCTGCTCGGACCTTTTTGCACTGTTTCATTGGTTTTTACAAGTGCAACCTGAAAGCGTTCGGCCAAATATTCGACCGCTTCCGAAAAGCCCATCCGAACGTAGTTCATGAGAAAAGCAATGGAATCCCCATGCGCCCCGCATCCAAAGCAATGGTAATGCGAATCTCCCCGTTTGACCATGAAAGATGGTGTCTTTTCCTCATGGAATGGACAGCAAGCCTTGAAAACAGCGCCAGACCTCTTCAGAACAATATGAGGTGAAAGCACTTCGACCAAATCGATGCGCTGCCGTAAAATCTCTAAGCTTTCTGGAGTATACATATCGATGGTAGCATAGCAGAAGAACCTATCCCGCTAAAATGATTTCATCGCTTTGGGATCATTTTAGCGGGACAGGTTCAAAATCCCTTTGCGAAAATCTCCTTTTGCAAGACAATTGGGATTCCCCTTCTTCTTTAATCCGAGCTAGGCAGTCGAGTTGCAATGGAAAATTATAAAATTCTGGCTGAGCTGTTACAAAATACTGTCACCCAATCTCCCTCCCCCAATAGTTCGCCTCATGCTTTTTCCGATGGAGACTTTAAAGAACTCCGAGAACAGATTAAACGAATCATGATCCCTAAACTTATCAGGGTCTTTGAGCTTAAACTTGCTGCTCAACAAGCGGCAACCCCCCCTTCCCGATTAACAGGCCTACGGCCAGATGCCAATAAACTGCTCGAAATTCGACTAGAACTCGATAAACTCGGTGAAGATCTCAAATTACTTCATCTATGGTGCGAGAGCTGTCAGAAACAAGTGGCTAAGGCATCTGAAGAAGTGAAGCTCTACCTAGATAAGATTGTTAATTTAGATTGAAGAACCTATTGGTTCGGCTATGGATACCACCCTGGAAAATAAAATCACACCCATGATGGCTCAATGGCATGTTTGCAAAGAACAAGCCAAAGAAGCCGTTTTACTCTTCCGTCTTGGGGATTTTTACGAGGCTTTTTACGAAGATGCTCTGTTGTTATCGAAAGAATTAGAATTGACTTTGACCAAGCGTGGCGATATCCCCATGAGCGGTATACCTTTTCACGCCAGTGACAGTTACATCGATCGCTTAGTCGAAAAAGGCTATAAAGTCGCCATAGCAGAACAAATGGAAGATCCAAAAATCACCAAGGGTCTTGTTAAAAGAGAAATCGTACGGATCATCACACCTGGAACGCTTCTCCAATCAGCACTTCTCAAAGAAAAACGCCATAATTTCATTGCTTCTTTACAGTTATTGAATACCACTTATGGTCTTTCCATCCTTGATCTATCTACTGGCGATTTCCGCTCTATGCAAATCGAGGATTTTTCTAATGTCATCGATGAACTCTATCGTCTTCAACCCAAAGAATTACTGATCGCCACCAAATGCTTTGACACCCATCGTCCTGTTTTTGAAGACTACGCTAAAGCTCTTTCTTGTCTTTGTACAAAACGCGAAGAATGGCTCTTTGAACATCGCTCTTGCTATAACACGCTAACAAGGCATTTTCAGGTGCACTCTTTGGATTGTTTTGGACTAAAGGGACTTCCTGCCGCTATCAACGCTGCTGCTGTACTTCTCAATTACGTAAGCGAAGAACTGAGCTTGCCTGTGGATCACATCGAGGGAATCCGGACTGAAACGATTGGTGAATTTCTAGCTATCGACCGGACGACGCAAAAACATCTCGAGATCATAGAACCGCTGCATGACAATGGACCTTGCCTGCTCGCACACCTCGATAAAACCGTCACTCCAATGGGGGGCAGGCTTCTGCGAGATTGGCTGCTTCATCCGCTGCTTAACACAGACCACATTCGAGAAAGACAGAAGGCGATTTCCGAATGGATCAAATCGCCTAAAAAACCACAGCAAGAAGTCAGAGAACATCTGCAGCAAGTACGCGATCTAGAACGATTGATCATGCGAATTTCCAGCGGGCTTGCAGGACCGCGCGATGTCCTTTCTCTTCGTCAATCACTAGAACCCATCCCTGCCATCAAGAATTCGCTGTCTAGTTTTTCTTGCCCGCTTCTTTGCGAACAAAAAGACAATCTACACGACCTTTCAGAGCTCGTTAGCCATCTCTATAATACCTTGAACCCAGAACCACCGCTACGTTTGAGCGATGGGAATGTTATTCGACATGGCGTTCATCCAGAACTCGACGAATTTCGTGCCTTACAATCCTCGGGACATAAATGGATTTCCAATTACCAGGCAACATTACGCGAGAGCACTGGGATTAGAACATTGAAAGTAGGATATACCAAGGCATTCGGCTATTACATCGAGGTGAGCCGCGGGCTAGCTGAAAAAATGCCTAAAGAATTCACCCGAAGACAAACTTTAGTGAATGCCGAACGATTCCTATCGCCTGAGCTCAAAGACTATGAACAGAAGATTTTTTCTGCAGAAGAAAGGATTCAAGTCATTGAAAATGAGCTTTTTACAAAAATAAAACAAACCTGCACCTCTTAC
The DNA here is from genome assembly GCA_963791555.1 of uncultured Simkaniaceae bacterium. Taxonomy (GTDB): domain Bacteria; phylum Chlamydiota; class Chlamydiia; order Chlamydiales; family Rhabdochlamydiaceae; genus JAGXTH01. The sequence continues at coordinate 328,534 of CAWBSQ010000004.1, read as the reverse complement.
GCTAAGGAAATTCGAGCCATTGCCAAAGCGATTGGATGCCTAGACGTCCTTGTATCTCTTGCTCTTGTTGCGCAAACACATCATTATACCTGCCCGGTAATCGACGATGGCGACCAAATCGAAATTCGAGAAGGACGTCATCCTGTATTGGAGCCATGTCTGCCGTTAGGCCATTTCGTGCCCAACGATCTCAACCTCGATAAAGAGCAAAGACTGCTTCTCTTAACCGGCCCCAATATGGCTGGTAAATCGACCTTCATCCGGCAGGTAGCCCTTATCGTCATCTTGGCACAGATGGGTTCCTTTGTGCCGGCAAAAACAGCTCTCATTGGAGTCATCGACAAAGTCTTTAGCCGGATCGGCGCTAGCGACGATCTCTCGCGCGGACAATCTACTTTTATGGTGGAGATGAGCGAAACGGCGAGCATCCTACGCAACGCAACTCCACGATCTCTCATCATCCTCGATGAGATTGGACGAGGAACAAGCACCTACGACGGAATCGCTATTGCCTGGGCAGTCGCTGATTACCTCCTTACGATACCTGAAAAGCGGGCAAAAACTCTTTTTGCCACCCATTACTGGGAACTGCATAGCTTAGAGGAAAAAGTGCCTGGCGCTGTCAACTTCAAAGTGTCTGTGGCAGAGACTGCAGGCGGGATTACCTTCTTGCACAAAATCATTCGAGGAGAGACTGATAGAAGCTATGGTGTCCATGTAGCCAAGCTTGCGGGTTTGCCGCAAACTGCCATTCGCAAAGCCGAAGAGATGTTGGCCGGCCTAGAAAAAGAGCTTCCCGGAAATAAACATCCCCGTCCTCTTTCGCGCCAAAAACAGCTCGATCTCTTCGCTCCTATCTCTCATCAAGATGCCGTAGAAGAGATGCTCTTATCAGAGCTGCGCAAGTGCGACATCGATACCCTCACCCCTCTAGAGGCATTGAAAAAACTTGCAGCTTGGAAAAAAGCCTTAGAGAGTGTTTGAGAATTCCTTTTCCAATGAGAATGGAAAAGGAATTCTCAATAGTTATGCCAAATATCAGAAATAATTGACATTTGGACTAGTGCCGAATACAAGTTATTTCTGATATTTGGTATTAGGTGAACCAAGCTTCAAGACTTGATCTAAACTTGAATCATACTCTGTCCTATCTAATATGAACGCAAAGACTCTTCGATCGAGAATTTTACGAGCTTCACTATAACCTATCAAAGCAAGATCTGCCGGTATTTGGCCATTCTCATTCTGGATCTTTGGGTCAGCACCGGCTTTCAATAAAGCAGCTACCATCTTGGAATCGCGACGAAGATAAGCAAGATGGAGTGGGGTATTTCCATCTCTATTTTTCAGATTGACATTGGCATGATTAGCTATCAAATCTTCCACGAGTTCTAAATTTGAGCAGGCTAACGCATCTCCATCCACACTCACTGTTTTGTAGCCTTTTCCAACAGCCAAGTGCAATGCTGTATTTCCAAAATCACCTTGTACATCGAGATGAGCTCCAGGACCTCCCAATTGAATGATCCCTTTTGCCAGTCCATTTGCAGCATTGGCAATCGACCATATCAATGGTGTATTGCCCCAAGAATCAGTAATCCTAAGATCAACACCGAGTTCCATAAGAAGTGGAAGGTAATCCTTATTGTGTTCTAGTTTTGCCAAAAGATGGAAAACCGTCCCGTCGGCAAACCCAATAAAATCAGCTTTTTGATTCAACCATCCGTATTTTTTACCCTTTTTTAATAATTCAATAATAAAGTCTTTGTTCTTTATTCGTTTTCTTAAATGAGCACTGACTTGTCTTCCCCAATCATCAAAATTTGGAGATGATCCAGAAGTAGTTATAGATGAGCTTGCAGATTTATCAAGCTGAGATATTTTTGAAGGTTCATCCTCTGCGCTTTTTGAAACGGGCTTAGCAATGATTGGCTTTAGAATTCCCTGTTCAAAAAGAACCCGAACATTTTTTCGCAAGAGTGTTTCGCCAATATGACGTTTGCGGCGCTCAGCTCCTTTTGTTGCTTTGTCCCAGACTTGGTGATAGAAAGCATTTTTCGTTTTTGTTGGTAGCTGATCGAAGATTTTTAATAATTCCTCGTTGCTTCCCTTATCCGAAGCAGCCAATTTCTGTAATTTTTCAAGAATCTCTGCTTCTGGTGTTGCTTGAGGATTTCCACGATGGCCTATGCCGAGGGGTTCGGCATCAGCATTACCTTGTTCGTAGAAATGAACATAACTTCCACCACCTGCATAATGATGCAATACTTTATCGACTTGTTGAATGGTTACAGGTTCTATTTTGTCATCGTCACATAGATACCATTGATTATCTCTTCTTACGTAAGCCACATAATGCCCTGGTCGATAAACCAAGAATGACTTCAGTACAAGTCGTCGATCTTCTGTTGGATGTGCTAGTGCCTCTTGAGGTATCGACAAAACACGTGGCATCTGCATTGCTGTATCATTCACATTTCCATCTGCTTTGAACCGACGTGTAGTGATGATGAGATGATGTGGCATTTCATCGAAAACGATCTTATTTCGTATTGGGCGGTATTGATAGAGAAGATGAAGATCTGCACCAAGAAAATATCCATTTTCACCTGTGCGATGACCTTGTACATCTAACGCCGCACCAAACATAGCATCGAAATCTGCTTCTTTGGACTTTATCTTTCCCTTTCGATCACTAGAACCTCGCGTAGGAAAGGCATCGATATGGATACTCTGATTCCTTGCCCTTGTGGTAATACTATTATTCATATCTAGCCGAGAACGATCTACAGATCCCTTTATTTGTTTAACCTTCCCCGTAGGTTCGTATGTTTGAATCGTTTGGATTAGCGGAAATTTTGCAGCTGCAATATTTGGCGATACTTTGTTTAGCATGAGTTCTAATGCTTCTGAAGCATCTTGAAACCCTGCATCTGGATCGATTAAATCGCCAAAAGTACTATGCAGCATTTGCCGCATCTTATGTGAATCTATTTCATCTCCTCTTCCTGAGAAATATAGGGATGCTGCTTTACGTAAAGCAGTAAATTCGGGTATAGCCAGCAGCGTTTTCCGTAAGAATGGAACGTGAAAAATTATTTGTAAAAGAGCATTGAACGCACAATCATTGCCATAATTGGGAATCCCCTGAACTTTAGAAGTCACTAAGCGCCCTGTTCTAGGGTAAAAAAGTGCAACAAAGATTTTTTGGGCTTTAGCTTGTTCCTTCTTAATTTTCTCCAGTGCTGCAACTCGCCCCTTTAGCTGTTTACCCGTCTTTTGATAAGCGATCCCAAGTTTATAAAAATCTTCTGCCAAATTCTGCAGAGATCGATCTTTCTCTTTTTTTGCTCCCTCTTTAGAAGATGAAGACAATTCTACTTTGCAGGCCTTTGTAAAAGAAGCAGCCAAATTATAATATCGTTCTTCGAAAGATTTTGAAGATTGTTTTAATAATGAATTAGGCTTAGACATGTTTTTATTCCATTTTTATTAAAATTTACTAATAATTGTATCTAAAATGTAATTAATAATTAATTTTATTTAATAATTTAAACTATCAAATAGCTAAATAAATTATTTTAAGTGTCTAATACGGTTGAAAAAACAGCCCATCTTTAACTATGAAATTCACGAATGATTCTATAAAAGACTAACAATCAAAATGTTAAGAACATTAATGGGATCGAGTAAATCTGATTCGTAAAATTAATTTTAAAAAACTCATGAAAAATCGTTTAGATTAAGGCAATCCACTTTTAGAATGAGCGAATGGACTTTGATTTAGAGACCTTGCAGCATTATCCCAAAGTACCTGGCGTATATCTCATGAAAAACGCTAGTGGCACGGTTTTATACATAGGCAAAGCCAAAAACATTCAAAATCGGCTAAAGCAATATTTCGCAAAACATGGGGATTCTCGTGCAATGATCCCCTTTCTCATTGCAGAAATCGCTATCATCGACACCATCGTTCTAGAAAGCGAAGAACAAGCCCTTCTCCTTGAAAATACGTTGATCAAGAAGCATCAACCTAAGTACAACGCCCTGCTCAAGGACGATAAAACGTTCATCAACTTGTTCATCAATCCACAACATAAATGGCCGATGATCCGGCTCATCCGCTATAAGGGAAAACCAAAAGAAAAGGGTCTCTATTTCGGCCCTTATCCTCATGCACAGGCAGCACGGGAAACGCTCGATCTCATAAGCCGTTTATTTCCTTTACGCCAGTGTTCCGATGAAGAACTCAAACGCCGAACACGCCCTTGCTTACTCTATTCCATCAAGCGTTGTATCGCCCCTTGTGTCGGTCTTTGCAGCAAGGAAGAATACGATGTCTTCGCCGATGGTGCCATCCGCTTCTTACGGGGACAAGATAAGGAAATTCTCAAACGACTAAAACAAGATTTAGAAAAAGCCTCAGAACAGCTTGAATTTGAACGAGCGGCAGCCCTTTTAAAGACGATTCAACAGATCGAACTCATTTTAACGCGCGATCACTTCATCGCAAAGGCAACCGGACAGGATACCGATGTGCTGGCTGTCTATAGGGAAGGATACGATGCCGTTTTGGTTCAACTTCTATGGAGAGAAGGTAAACTCATCGGTGCCGAGCATTATGAATTTACGAAGATCGCTGAAGATGAGAGTGATTTGTTAAGTTCTTTTGTCCTCCAACACTATCAAACGGCTGAAATAATCCCCAAAGAGATCCTCCTTTCCCATCCTATTGATCTCGTGGAAACATTGACCAATGCATTGCAAACCTTAGCGCATCATAAAGTCCACTTGCTCCATCCCAGCAGAGGAGAGAAACAGCGCCTCGTCGAGATCGCGCAAAAGAATGCTAAAACATTTTTCTGCCAAAAAAAGGATCGTCAAGAGATCAACGAAAAACTCCTCATCGATCTCGTCGAAACCTGCAAACTCACTCGTTATCCACAGAACATCGAATGCTTCGATACATCGAACATTGCAGGAAGCGAGCACGTCGCCTGTATGGTTGGCTTCAACAATGGTGAGCGGGAAAAAAGGAAAACACGGCTTTTTCATATTCGACAAGCTCAAGCAGGTGATGATTATGGCGCTATGCGCGAAATCCTTATGCGACGTCTTAGTAAAGCCAAGGAAGAAGACGATTTACCCGATCTCATCATCCTCGATGGAGGCAAAGGTCAACTCAATGTTGCACTGGAGATTTTCAAAGAACTAGATATTGCATCCGTCGATGCAATAGCTTTGGCTAAAGAATCTGCACGTCACGATAAAGGACTTTCACGCGAACGTATCTTTCTTCCTCATAAAGAAGATCCGATTCTTCTGGACCCGCGTTCTCCCCTACTTTTTTTCCTTCAAAGAATCCGCGATGAAGCTCATCGACTAGCCATCGGCTTCCATCACAAGAAAAGAAAGAAGACGGTACTTAAGAGCGCTCTCGATGATCTTCCTGGTATTGGCCCAATCAAAAAACAACGTCTTTTACGAAAATTTGGAAGTGTCAAGCGCATTCTCGCTGCATCTGCACAAGAACTTACTGCCGTAGAGGGCATCACTAAACGTGATATCCAACTTCTCTTAAAAGCGAACAATTGATCATTTAAGCCATTCTCATAAGGAAAAGAATTTGCAAATACTTTCTAAGACACATTGACAGTCAGTAGAAAGGGACGCCGATAATTGAGATGCCTAGCCAATTGCCTTCCTAAATCGCTTTCAATTTTTTGCAGTATTTGTGCTTGTTCCTCAAGAGGAATTTTCGGGAGTTCTACAAATAATTCTAGCGTATGATCGGAACGCATTAAAGCATCGACTTGTGGATTTGCCGTTGGAAAATTCAACTGCCAGTAACGTCCAGCTAATCGACGGATGACATCTAGATCCACCTCTGCAGTAAGACCATAAAATCCCATCTTAATCTGATAATACTGACGCCGATCGAGTCGCATGGAAACAATCAATAGAAGTATCGTAAGAACAATGACAAGTAGCCCGATGAATAACAGTTCTTTCTCTGCACAACGCACCCAGGCAGAAAATTGTGCCCGTGCTGTAATGCTAAATGAAAGCATGATGATGAATGCTCCAACGACCCCTTGAATCATCAATAGGAACACATTCCATGCTGAAAGAAGCCGATGAGCTGTGCGCATAATGTTATCGATTATTTCTTCCCGGAGAGCTTTCTAATCGTTTCCTCTAGAGATTCATTGAAAATGAGGTCTTTGAAAACGACGTGTACTTTGCCAACATGCAACCCGGTTAAACGGCTCACTTCTTGGGCAATTTTGCATTGAATCTCCTCCGCTTTCTCCGGAATAGAAATTCCAAAAGCAACCTTCACCTCAATCTTGAAATTGACCGTAGGGGTTTTTTCTTCTTGCTCGACATAGATGCCTTTAACACTAGCTGGTCCATCACGACCAAGAATGCTGTCGATCAAGGTCCCCTCGAGTAACCCTATATCTTCAATTTTAGCAATGCAATGCAACGCAATAGACTGAAAAACCCGTGATTCGATGTCGCGCACAAAGACCGTTTCTGGCAACTCCAGTTCTTTGGTATCGATTTGTTTAAGCTGCGTATGAAGTAGTGACATAGTTAAAAAAAGTTTTTAGCCCATTTTAGCGTAAATGCTATCTTGATCGCAAGCGAATCCAACAGTATACTCATAGTGTCGAAAGGAGTGGTGGTAATATGAATTTTACTTGGCTCATGTGTCTCTGGTTGCTTCAGGGTGGAATTTCTGCCCATATCGCAAGAAAAAAGGGGCGCAATCCCTATCTCTGGTTTTCAATCGGGTGCTTTTTTGGTCTTTTCGGGATCTTGGCTATCATATTTATGAAACCGGTCTCACGAGTTCGAGTTCTCATACCCCAATTTCAGACTCCTAAGCTCCCCCATTTTATGTGGTACTATCTCGATGAGACTTCTAATCAGTACGGACCAATTAGTTCCACAGCACTTGAATCAGCTCTTAGAGAAGGAAAAATCAATTTTTCGACATATGTATGGCGTGAAGAGATGTCGCAGTGGGAATGCTTTGAAAAAGCCTGCAAAGATCTTGGCATCGCAGCACAAACTTTGTCTACGGCCAATTAGACTCTAGAAACAATTTGCAAATTCATTTTCCTAGGGAACGGAAATCCTTTCAGGATTTTCCAAAATGCGGTTCATGCTCGTATCATCGTCCTGACACTGGCTTTGCGCCGCATTTTACAATCTCTTAGAAAATCTTCCCATTCTCATAGGGAAAATGAATTTGCAAAAACCTTCTTAGAAGGTGCTTACAAATATTTTTTTTAGAAAAGGCCAGCTTTTAAAGCTGGCCAAAAAGGAACTCGGAGCAATGCTCGAATTGGAATGAGTGTATCGTCTTTTAGATCTCGCAAAGCCTACCAAGAAGCTTTGAAAACGCCAGGTATCAAACCTTTGTTTGCCATCTCGCGAAAACACAACCTTGAGAGCATGAATTTGCTAAGGATACCGCGAGAACGTCCTGTCAACTGACACCGGTTTCTCAGACGAACTTTCGACGAATTTCTCGGCATTTTGTTGAGGGCAATCATAGCATCATGATGTTCTTCTTCACTACGGCGAGGATCACGAATGATCTCTTTTAGCTGTTCTCTTCTTTCTCTTTTAGCTTGGACAAGTTTCTCACGCTTTTTTTGTCGGACGACGACTGATAATTTTGCCATATATCCTTGAATACTTACTTTTTGCGCGCAGGGCCTTTTTGACGCTGCTTGCGGTTAGGATCAGTTTTATTGATAACATAGATGCGTCCACGGCGTCTAACAGTCTTATCCCCTTTGGACGGATCAGCTTTAATCGAAGCCTTCACTTTCATAACAACGCCTTACGAAAATTCATTGAGCTATTCTTTATAACCATTCTATCGAATTCTTTGCAATGCTTTCATCCTCATATTGCTAACGATCTTAGTGGTTAAAAAAAATTTTAAAGCCTGTGGATTTAACGTCGGTCTTGGCATATATTCTCTTTTACGCTAATCTATTGAGCCATTGTAAATACTGTTTTTTAGGAATGATTTCCCATGAAGCGCACTTACCAACCGAGCAAGATCAAACGTCAGAAGGCTTGCGGCTTCCGCAAAAGGATGTCCACAGCCAAGGGGCGAAAGATAGTCAATCGACGCCGTCGTCAAGGACGAAAACGTCTAACGACCGCATAAAATTTCCAAAAACTGCCCGGGTTTTATACAAAAGGCAGTTTCAAAGGATCATGAAAGCTGGCGCAAAGGTCTCCGGCTTTCATATATTGATTTATTATCGAATCCATCCGGTCTCTAAGCCAAGGCTCGGGATCACTGTTTCAAAGAAGCATGGGAAAGCCCATGATCGCAATCGCTTTAAGCGCGTTGTTCGCGAAGCATTTCGGCATTGCCAGCAGCATCTCCCCCAAGATATTGAGATCAATGTCATGCCACTGCACCGCAATGCTATTGATCCCTCTGCAATTATAAATGATTTTCTTCAATTCAGCGAACGATTAAAAAAATCGCATGAAGCTAGAGCATCTCAATGAGGCACAACGCCGTGCCATCGAGACGATCAAAGGCAGAATTTTAATTTTAGCTGGCGCTGGTAGCGGCAAGACCAGCGTTCTCATTCACCGTATCGCCCATCTTCTCAATCATCATAAGATTTCTCCTAAAGCAATTTTAGGATTGACTTTCACGAACAAGGCGGCCATGGAGATGCGGCAAAGGATTGCCAAAATGGTCGATCCTACGATTGCCAAAGAGCTCACCCTCTCTACTTTCCATAGCTTCTGCATGCAGATCCTGCGCAAAGAGATCCATCGCCTAGGCTATACCAACAACTTTAGTTTATACGATGAAAAACAGATCAAACGTCTGCTCATGCAAATGGCACGACATACGTTAGAGCAAGAGGGCGAAATGCCTTCACTCGAATCTACTTTTACTCAAATAGCTCAAGCCAGAATGCATGGTAAACCAGTAGAGCCATCCAAAGAAAAAAGCTGGCATGGGGAATTCACAATCGATCTTCATAGACGATTAGAACAGTGCTTGCGTGCTTACAATGCCATCGACTTCGATGGTCTGCTAACCTTGACAGTTCAACTCTTAGAACAATTTCCAGAAACTCTTGCCTCTTACCAAGATCGTTTTCAATATATCATGATCGATGAGTATCAAGATACCAACCCTATTCAGTACAGGCTCGCAACTCTCTTATCAGGGAAATATCGAAATCTTTGCGTCGTTGGCGATGATGATCAGTCTATTTATGGCTGGCGTGGTGCTGAGATACAGCACATTCTAAAATTTGAAGCTGATATGACCATCAAATTGGAGCAAAATTATCGCTCCACGCCAATCATTCTTAAAGCGGCAAACGCTGTTATCAAGAACAATCTCGAACGCCATAGCAAAGAACTGTGGAGTGCCAAGTCACAAGGCGAACTCATCGAACTATTCCATGCGCCGACTGATGCTGAAGAAGCACAAGGAGTTGTTCAAAGGATGATCCGTATGTACCAAGAACAGCGAATTTCTTGGCGCGATATGGCCGTCCTTTATCGATCGAATACACTTTCGAGACCTCTTGAAGTAGCGCTTCTTCAGGCTACTTGGCAGCGAGAAGGGCTATGGATTCGTGGCATTCCCTACCAAATTTTTGGCGGTACCGAACTCTTTGAACGCAGCGAAATCAAAGATTTGACTGCTTTTCTCAAAGCGATCAATAATCCCCTCGATGAAGAATCTATGTTGAGGATCATCAATGTACCTCGGCGTGGAATTTCTGATCAGGCACTCGACAAGATCACACAATACAACCGCTCGCAAGGAATCCCCTTATGGATTCTCCTTCAGGAATTGAAGGAAGGAAGAGAGACACATCGCGCTCTTCTCTCAGACTTATCAGAAAAAGTATTCAAAGGAATCGATCTTTTTGTCGACCTCATCACTCATTATCAAGAGGCCTTTTCACAAAATCCCCTTCACGAAACACTAAAAAAGCTTGTCGAGCAAATCAACTATAAAAAAGCTATCGAAGAAGAAGTGAAGAGCGATAAAATGCGAACATTCAAGTGGGAAAGTGTCGAGGAGTATATTGCCAGCCTTAAACTTTATGAAGAAGAAGAGAAAGGCAATCTAGCCGATTTCCTAGCAGCCACCTTGCTCGATGAAAAAACATGGGCGGTCAATCATCGAGAATCCGGTGAAGATAAAGTGAGCCTAATGACTTTCCATAGCGCTAAAGGGTTGGAATTCAAAGCCTGCTTTTTGGTGGCCCTTGAAGATCACATCTTACCCCACGAAAAAAGCATCCAAGAGGGGGGAGTCGAAGAAGAAAGACGCCTCATGTATGTTGCTATCACACGGGCAAAACAACATTTGACCTTAAGCATGTCACGCAAACGAAAGCAGATGGGCCATGAAAAGGACTGCATCCCCTCCCGCTTCCTTTTTGAAATCCCAAAGGAGCTAATCAAGATCGCATCTTGGAAACATTAGATTTCAAACGCTATTTGCCAGTCGATTTACTCGCTAAGTATTCCAAAGATTGAGCAACTTCCGATTTACATTCGAAGGGCGCAGTCTCATAAGACATTTTCGCATGCCTGATCGCCTCTTCCACGTGATTCTTACTATAGAGAAATTGCGCGATGATCATTTCAATACGCCAGTTATTTTCGTGATCTTTTGCCCCATATACTCTCAAATAGTCGACAAGAGGGGTGATCGCCTTTTCAGGATCTTCCTTTTTTTTCAGCCTCTTTGATAAAACATTAAACTCCGTTAGGGCAAGCTGTAAATGAACCCCTTTGCTATTGGCTGGATCTTTTGACAGGATCTGCCGGCGAAGCCGCTGGATATTTGGGTCTTTGAGCTTGGCATTTTCGAGCAGCATTTCGTACTGTTGCATTAAGAAGAAAGCGCTTTGATCATTTTTAAGCCCCACTTCGAGCAACGATTTTTTTTCGACTTCTCTTCCAAGTTGAGAAGCTTTCTTATAAAGCTTTTCCAATTCCTCACCTTGTAAAGCGACCAAGCGCGGCGATCCAACGATCGTCTTCAGCTGTTTAAAATCAGAAAGAGCATTCTTGAGTTGGGCCGCCACTTCGTGCGGGGTAGATGGCAAATAGCCCAATTTCACTATCTCATCTCCATCTGCATCGACCAAAACTAGTGTAGGAAGCTCCTGTATAGCAAAACGATTCTTTAAACCTTGATTCTGTGTTTTTCTTTCTTTACCCATGCTCAATCTTTCTGGGAAATCAACCCATACAAACAGCATCTGTTGCTGTAGTTCCTTTGCAAACTCTCGCTTTTCAATGATCTCTTTGATCATCTTCTGCGACCAAGGGCACCAATCAGAACCGACAAAAGCAAGGAGCAATGGCTTTCCTGTTTCCTGAGATATTTGGAGCGCTTTGGCATAATCTTCAGTCCAGAAATGCGCACATTCTGTTTCCTCTATAGCGCAGCTCTCAATAGCATCGACAACGCTGATACCCATGGTCAAGCCCAAACAAATTGTAGAGCTAAACAAACACATCTTATGAAAACGCATAGCACACCTGCCCTAACTCTTTGATTCTGTCGCTAAAAATTACTTTATACACATCATGACTCAAAAATTGGTTTTTGGCTTCGCTACAATCCCTGCTTTTGAACCCGACTCCATCGCACCTTTGCATACACAGGCGCTGCTTCGTCGACGGCTAAAGCCTGGCTCAAATTCAGGACAGTAGCTGTTGCCAGAATTCCAATTTTTGAATCACGATGTGTATAACAAAAGGTTCTTAATTTGAGCGTATAGAGAAAAAATTGTTTTTTTGCCAACAAGCTTCTTTTTTAAATCGTCTACAGTTTAAAAAAAACATTTTTCCCAGAAGTGAAAAATTGCAATCAGATCCCAAAAGCATGTAGAATAACAACCTGAATTTTGGACCCATATTTATAGCAGGATTATGAAACCAACCCTTATCTTGCGTCATCGAAAAGAAAATCTGAAAAAATGCAGTTTACGCGGCCTCGAACATTGTAAAGACTTTCATTTTTTTTCTTATCCATGTTCTGATTGGCCAGATTTAAACGGCTACTGCTTGCTCACGTTGGATGCGCCAATTTTATCCCCAGCGGATAGCCATCTTGATCTTTTTCTGATCGATGGCACTTGGAGATATGCAGAAAAAATGGAGACCAGCGTACCACAAAAAGGCTTACTTACACATCGAAGTCTGCCAAAGCATCTTCGCACAGCCTACCCTCGCTATCAAACGGATTGTGCCGATCCTGAACGCGGACTTTCTTCAATCGAAGCCCTTTATATCGCCTTTTTGATCACAGGAAGAAACGTTGATTCGCTTCTCGATCATTATTATTGGAAAAATGAATTCCTCGCGAAAAATTGCTTTTAGCAAGTATTTGCAAATTCATTTTCCTAGAGAACGGAAACCTTTTCGGTATCTTCCAAAATGCGGTTCTCGCTTGTATCATCGTCCCAATACTGGCTTCGCCCCGCATTTTGCAATCTCCTCAAAAATCTTCCCATTCTAATAGGGAAAAGAATTTGCAAATTCTTTCTTAGAATTCGACAATCAGCTCGACAAACAGTTCGAAAAGAACAAATAGGGCAAGAAGAATGAGTAACCATCGTCCACCCCAAAGCTGTTCATGCGACCTGTAACCTTTTTGATAACGGCCAACCCACACCATGGCAACGGGAAGAAGTCCTAACAAGAGTGCACATCCGATGCCTCCAGCATACGCTAATGCTGTGAGGAAAATTGTAGGGTTTCCATTTGCAATGACTGCTGGAGGGATAAATACAGAAAGCGTCAAGGCCCATCGGCTCAAGCCTTTTTTGGGGATCTTCAGCCCATCAGCTAAGAAATCTGTAAGACCAAGGCCCACGCCTAAAAAAGAGGTCGTTAAAGCAAAGAAACCGAAGGCATGACCAAAATTAGTGATCCATGGTGATGCAATCAAATAGCGCAAAGGTTCTATTGCCGAAGCACCTGTTTGTTTTGCTTGAAGAAGCCCCTCCCGTCCTTCCAAAGGAAGGATCCCTAATATGAGAAATTCCCAAATTACGTAAATGATGAAAGGGATCGCTGTCCCAATCCAAATAGCGAAGCGCACTTTACGCACATTGCGATGCAAATACGCTGTAAGACTTGGGATGATTCCTTGGTAGCTGAACGATGTGAAAACAATAGGAAGAGCTAGGATCCCCTGCCAAAGATTATAAGATTCCAGGCGTACGGCATCGACATGGTCCCATCCAATGGCAACAAAAGCTAAATAAGTAGCAATTAAGCCAACCATTAAAATTAAATTGATCCGATCGACTGTACGTGTACCAAAATGAACGATCAGCCCAAATATCGTAACAAAAGGCACAAGTCCATAAAGACGCGGCCATTCGAAGCCTGAGGCATAATTGATCAAGCCACTTACAAATCCCGCTCCACCCGCAGAGTAAGCGATCATGAGGCAATAGAACAGAAAAAGATAAAGCACCCAACTGATGAGCTTTCCTCCCGGTCCTAAGAGATGGGAGGCCATAGATACGATGTTAGCGTCTTCTGGCATCCAAAGACAAATTTCCAAGAAAAGCAGCCCTGTTGCTGCCATAAATAGCCAGCAAACAAAATAGACTAGACACGCTGGAGCAAATCCTCCAAGACATGTAGCTACTGGCAAAGCGAGCATTCCTGCTCCGATCGCTGTCCCTGTGACTAGAAGAGCACCGCTGATGAGGGACGCATTATTCCTAACCATAAATCTCTTTAAAGTGAAGACATCAAAAACAAATCAAAATTCAGGTTAGAAGATGGAAAGACATTTTTCAAGGCAAAATGCACAGCCCAATCCTTGACTTTTTAAACACGGTTCTAGAGAATTCCTCTCTGTATTCAAACTCTTTAAGATTACCGTGTGCAACAAAAGATTTACTATCCCGATGAGCATCGATTTCCAATAGACTTGGTTGATCGCGATGCCCTATACGTTATGGAAAAACTCCATAGTGCTGGATTCACTGCTTATCTCGTAGGAGGCAGTGTCCGCGACCTTCTTTTAGGTAAGCCGCCCAAAGACTTTGACATCTCCACATCAGCCCTGCCAGAGGAGATTAAAAAACTTTTTCGCAACTGTTTATTGATAGGACGCCGGTTTCGTTTGGCACATATCCGCTTTGGTAAAAAAATCATCGAAGTGTCGACATTTCGTTCAGGTGATATCGCTTCTGACAGTTTGATCATCCGAGACAATGAATGGGGAACTCCAGAAGAAGATGCGCTCAGGCGTGACTTCACGATTAACGGCCTTTTTTATGATCCATTCAATCATACGATTATCGACTATGTCGGTGGGTTCGATGACTTAAAAAATAAATTTATACGCTCCATCGGGCAACCCTATTTTCGTTTCCGACAAGACCCCGTTAGAATGATTCGCTTGCTCAAGTTCCAAGCTAGATTCGGTTTTGAGATCGATGAAGAAGCGAGAATTGCATTAGCTGAGTGCCGTGGTGAAATCGTAAAAAGCGCAGCAGCACGCGTCCTCGAAGAATTGCTTCGTATGCTTGAATCTGGTTCAGCAAAATCATTTTTTGAATTGATCACACACCATGGACTTCTCCAGCTTATTTTCCCTTACCTGGGAGAATTTCTCGAAACGGTGGAGGGCGAAGAAATTTATAACTATCTCGAAGAAGTCGACACGACATTCCACCAGCCTGGCATGCGACCCCTTGATCGCATGGTGCTCTTAGCTTGCTTGACCTTCTGCCTTTTCGAGAAACGCATAAAAGTCCGTTTCCTTGATCGAGAAAAAATTCCTCATCTAGGCGAAATTCAGCAAGAGACATTCGCACTCCTAGATGATATTTTCCCCCCACTTTGCCGCCTTCCCCGGCGCATGAAATATGGCTTGGCATCTATTTTGATTTCACAATATCGACTAACGCCTCTCGAAAAGAAAAAAAAACACCGTCCTCGTCTGCCTCGCGATCCTGATTTCCATCTATCCATTAAATTTCTCGAAATCCGCGCTGCATTAGAACCTGGTTTTCAAATCATCTGGGAAGAGTGGCAAGAGGTGCTGAAAAATCCAGAAAGTCACATCACAACGCGTAAAAGAAGAAGAAAAAAACGCCACTTTCAAAAAAATAGCGATAAATAAAGCGTTAGATGAATTATTCCCAATTTACAATTCCTAATGGCACTGAACTCTTCTATTGTGGTCCTGCATTAGATGATGGAGCCCTCCCTGCCATCATTTATCTAGCTATATCAGGGAGCGACAGCTTAACGCTTGACCCGCTAAACCAACCTGTCACCTTTCTTTCTCAGCGCTATAAAGTCAGAATTTTTTCCCTTACATTGCCTGCACATGAACCTCCTTTAAAACCGCAAGATGCCTTTGCTGAGTGGGCCGATGCCTTCTCTAAAAAAAATGATCTGCTCCGACCCTTTATCAAACGAGTTGCGCAGGCTGCCGATTTTCTCATCGAATCGCAAATTGCTACAAAGGTTGGGATTGCCGGCCTTTCGCGGGGCGGCTTTCTTGCTTTGCATAGCGCTGCAATTTCTACTCATCTGAAAACGATACTTGCCTTTGCCCCTGTCTCACAACTCGGTTTATCCAAAGAATTCTCTTCTCTTTCTTCCGATCCGATTGTGCAACAACTCGATCTTTCTTGCATTTGTGACAAGCTCTTTGAAAAATCAATCCGTGTCTATATCGGTAATCATGATGAGCTTGTAAGCACTGCTGCCTGTTTTTCTTTTATTCAAAGACTATCCGATACCGCTTACAAAAATAGGATCCGTTCGCCACAGGTGGAGATGATCATTTCTCCTTCCATAGGGTATCAAGGACACGGCACTGCCAAACATCTATTTGAAGAAGGAGCCGCATGGCTCGTGAAACAAATCGATGCTAAAGAGACCGGCAATGATTAGCATAAGGCCCTTTTTAAAGAACTATCCCTCTCCTCAAAGAGACTCTTCAGGAAAACCGAAAGGCTCTGAGGAACATTCTACCTATGATCTTTTTGTCTTTGCTGGAGAACGGAGCGGAGATCTCCACGGGGGAAAATTACTTAAAGCCCTTCATGAAAAGAACCCCTCTTTACGTAGTTTTGGTGTCGGCGGTGAAACGATGCGAAAGCAACCCTTTCATTGTTTTCTTCGCACAGAAGATTTCCAAGTCATGGGATTCGTCGATGTCTTCTTTGCTTTGCCGAAATTGATGAAGCAATTCAAAACAACAGTGCGAACGATTTTAGAAAACCAACCAAAGATCGTCGTTCTTATCGATTACCCCGGATTTAATCTTCGACTGGCTAAAACGCTGAAAAAAAAGGGGTACAAAGGGAAGGTTTTTCATTACATTTGCCCAAGTGTTTGGGCATGGGGGAAAAAACGGATTCCTTTGATGGCATCTTGCCTCGATCAACTTTTCAGCATCCTCCCTTTCGAAAAATCATTGTTTCAACATACCTCTTTGCACGTCGAATATGTAGGACACCCTCTATTAGCCACTATCGCGCAACACGACTATAAACCCCTCGAAATTCCTAAGGGAAAGTGCGTGATCGCGATTTTTCCTGGGAGTAGAATGAAGGAATTAAAGAGAAACTTAAAAATCCTTCTCGAGACGGCAAAACAGTTGCATCGCACGCAGCCTAATCTTTATTTCGTCTTTTCTTGCAGTCATCCCCATTTCGAACCCTTCTTGAAAAAGAATATCGCAAAGTATGGCTTTTTCGAAGAAAACGAGTTTCTTATTGTCGATGCTGCAAGATCTTATGATTTGATGAACCTTGCCTATATCGCGTTAGCAAAATCAGGCACTGTAACTCTGGAATTAGCATTGCATAGAGTTCCCACTGTGGTGATCTACGGGATCTCAAAAATCGATCTGCTCATTGCAAGAGATCTACTTCGCATTCGCCTACCCTATTACTCTCTTCCTAATATTCTGTGTCAAAGAGAAGTTTTTCCAGAACTCTTCGGCCCTAATTTGTCTAAAGAACGGCTATTCGCCCTTGCTCTGGCTTTCTTAAACGATACTACTGCTCGTATAAAATGCCAGCATGATTGCCAAGAACTCATTGAACTCCTTGGCACGGCTGATGCTCATGAAGAAACAGCTAGAATCATCGAAAACAATTTCAGAGAAGACTATGTCACCATTTAAAATTTTTATCGATCGCCTAAAAGATGGACAAACCATAACTATCGATGAACAACACGATCCCAGTTTTCTTCAAGTGAATGAAAAAGACCTTCAATTCAACGTCCCTGTTATCGTTAAAGGCAAAGCATATCTGACAAATGATCATCTCATTTTACAGCTTTCTTCGAGAACGGATGCCAATATGCCTTGCGTGATTTGCAATGCATTTTTTCCCTTTCCCATCATCGTCAACTCGTTCACACATGCAGAATCCATTGAAGACATCGCTCAACACATCTTTGATTTTGCTGATTTATTGCGCGAATCCATTCTTCTTCAAATTCCTGCCTTTGCAGAGTGTCATGGAGGAGCATGCCCGGAAAGAACAGAGATAGCGAATTTTCTCCAAAAAGAATGTCGTAGACCTCAAGACCAAATTCACTATCCTTTTACTGGTTTATAAGAGAGTCGTTCATCGGACGCCTTTTTCAAAAGAGTTTCTCAATTTGTTAAAACTTAATTTTAATTTATACTCGTCCATGTCAAATTCGACTAAGGCTTAAGTTTATATCAAACCCTGATTCAAAAAAAAGCCGGACCATGCTATAGTCTCGGCACTAAACATTAGTGTGAAGGATTTATTATGGCTGTTCCACGTAATCGCACCTCCAATGCTCGCAAAAACTCGCGTCGTGCTCATCACGCAAAGACCCCATGTAACGCATCAGGTTGCTCTAACTGCGGCAAAAAACGTATTGCACACCGCGTCTGCCCACATTGTGGATTCTACGACGGTCGCGCTGTTATCCATGCTAAAGAAGAATAATTCTTCCGATAGGGCGCCTTTTTATGTAGGTATCGATTTGATGGGTTGTGAAGCACATCCTGTCGATATCGCACGAGGTATAGGTGATATCTTCTCCGAATCACCTCTTCCTTTGAAGCTCGCCTTTTTTGGACCGACCAACATCTTAGATCAAATAGCCCCGCATCCTCTGATCACCCTTTTTCCTGCGCAGGAAGTCATTTTTATGCATGACGATCCTCTTCTTGCGATCCGTCAGAAAAAAAACTCCTCCCTTTGTGTCGGGATGAACATGTTAAAAAATGGCACCATCGATGCCTTGATTTCTGCAGGCAATACAGGTGCACTTATAGCTGCCGCAACCCTATCACTTCCTAAATTGCCGGGAATCGATCGACCCGCTTTACTATCGTTGCTACCTACTAAAAACCTGCCGGTGGCAGTCCTCGACGTCGGCGCTAATCCCTCTGTAAAAACACACTATTTAGTGCAGTATGCGGCGATTGGACTTGCTTTTCAAAAATGCCGAGGCATCGAATATCCTACGGTAGGCCTGCTCAACATCGGCATCGAAGCAGAAAAAGGCACGCCTGAGCTACGCAATGCCTATAAAGCTTTGGAGCAGCTTAATTTATCCGATTCAACAAGAAAAACCTTTATTGGCAATATCGAAGGACGAGATGTCTTTAATGGTAATGTCGATGTTCTCGTCACTGACGGTTTCACTGGAAATGTCTTCCTCAAAACTGCCGAGGGCATTGCCTCATTTATTTTACAGGAAATCGAAGCTTATGCCAGCGATTCTCTCATCCCGCATCTTCCCGTATTGCGAAAGCGTCTGCATTATGCAGAATACCCTGGCGCTATAGTTTCTGGCGTAGAAGGACTTGTGATCAAATGTCATGGTGACGGAAGTCCTAGTGCCTTTTGCGAAAGCATTAGGGCCACTTATCATCTCCTAGAACAAAACTTTCTTAAATCCATCAAACTTCAATTAGCTGCTTTTCCCATAGACAATCTGTAAGAATATACAAAAAAAATTTTAACCCTCCTTTGACAAATAGCCTAAGCGCTAAGTGAAAAAGTGACTGTCTATAATCCTTTGGAAATTTAAAGAGAATTAACTTAAGATTTGGGGTTCAATCTCTTACATCCCTAGGCTGCTTATGGAAGAAATTCTCCTAAATATAGAATCCAAAGAGATTCGGTATGCACATCTCAAGCATGGCCAACTGCATGATCTCATCGTCGAACGAAAAAAAAGCCGTCAGCTAACGGGCAATATCTACCGTGGAAAAGTAACCAATATTTTGCATAACATCCAATCAGCCTTCATCGATATCAACGAAGGGGAAAATGGATTTATTCACATTTCCGACATCCTTGAAAACACTCAAAAATTCCAAGAGATGTTTGACATGGACTTTGAAATGGTTGAGACTCAGCCCGCTAAGTCAAGTAAGTCCAGAAAAGAAAAAGATCAGGATATCGCGCAACTTCTTAAAATAGATCAACCAGTTCTTGTTCAAGTTGTCAAGGAACCGATTGGATCTAAAGGCGCGCGTCTGACATCGAATGTTTCCATTGCTGGACGCTATCTTGTTCTTTTGCCCAACAGCCCTCACCGCGGTGTTAGCAGAAAAATCGAAGACCGTTCGGCAAGAGAGCGTTTGAAAAAGCTCATCCGTTCCTTTGAAATGCCCATGGACATGGGGCTCATTTGCCGCACTGCCTGCGTAAATGCCACAACAGAAATGCTGGTCGACGAGGCAACAGACCTGCTGCACACCTGGCAGACTATTGTGGATAATTTTGAAAAGTCTTCTCGTCCAACCTTGCTCTACGCTGAATCAGATCTCATCAAGCGGGCTGTCATGACAGCCATCGATAAAAAATTCGATCGTATTCTCATGGATGATTACGCCACCTACCAGACCTGTAAAAAGCTCTATGAAAAATACCGCAATGAACATCTCCTCAAAGTGGAATTGTATCGTGATAAAGCACCCATTTTCGAGAGATTCAATATCGAAAAAGAAATCGAACGGGCCTTGAAGCGAAAAATTTGGCTTCCTAGCGGAGGATATTTATTCTTCGATCGTACTGAGGCCATGACCACCATCGATGTCAACTCCGGAAGAAGTTCCCATCAGAGTAGTTCTAATGATGTAGAAGAGGCTCTTGTCCGCATCAATATGGAAGCATCTGAAGAAATCGCACGCCAACTTCGTCTGAGAAATGTCGGCGGTCTCATCATTTGTGACTTCATCGATATGCGCTCTAGGAAAAATCAGCGGCGTGTTTTAGACCGCCTTAAAGAGGCGATGAAAGAAGATTCTGCAAAATGCACTATCCTCGGAATGAGCGAATTCGGCCTCGTCGAAATGACAAGACAAAGAAACAGAGAATCCCTTGTTCAAACAGTCTTTGTTGGATGTCCTTATTGCTCAGGCAGCGGAACGATCAAGAACTTTGAGAGCATGTCGTTAGAAATCGAGAGATCGCTTAAAAAACTGATCAATCAGCAACAGCAATTTGCGCTAGAGCTTATTTGCCATCCAGAAGTCGATCATTATCTTCATCACCAAGATAAAGATTACCTACGTAAGTTTGCTGAAAAACATCAAGCGCAGCTTGTCTTTTCTACCAATGATAACTTGCACCTTAATGATTTTTATTTCTATTCGACCACTAGTGGTAAACGTCTTGAATTGTAAGAGTCTGTTGTCAAATGACAAATTTTTCTAAAAAACTAGATCGATTGATCAAAGAAGACGCCATTTCCGACAGATATGGCGCCATCCTTCTTCAATTTTATAACTGCTATTTAGAAGAACTCGTCAAAGCTGGTGCTTCGAAGAGCGATTGCGACACATGCTTTGATCTTTATTTGGATTTGGTTGTGAAGCAGATGGCTAATCCCTATATATTTGAGCCTTTCCATGCACAGATCCGCCACCCTTTTGACTATTATGCTTTCGGGCTCGATTTTTTGCGGCCCCTCGTCGATGCTGCTGAATCCATCGCCTTGGGCCTCGAGTATGCAGAAGAAATTTCGCTCCATATCAAAGCCGGTAACAATGTAATCCTACTCGCCAATCATCAGATAGAAGCTGACCCGCAAGCCATCGGTCTGCTTTTAGAACCTATTTACCCTGAACTAGGCGAAAAAATGATCTTTGTGGCTGGAGAACGCGTGATCACCGACCCTCTAGCAGTGCCTTTTAGCCTCGGCTGCAATTTACTCTGCATTTATTCTAAACGGTATATCGATCAACCTCCCGAATTAAAATCGCAGAAACAGCTGCACAATAAACGTACGATGGAACGCATGGCTGAACTCCTGTCAGACGGAGGTAAATGCATTTATGTGGCGCCTAGCGGGGGACGGGATCGTCCCAATGATGAAGGCGTTGTAGAGGTTGCTCGTTTCGATCCTCAAAGCATTGAGATGTTCTATCTAATGGCGCAAAAAGCCAAACGTCCCACGTTTTTTTACACTCTTGCACTCAAGACCTATCTTCTTCTTCCCCCTCCGGAGACCATCCAAATTGAATTAGGGGAAACACGAAAGACAAGCCGTGGCGGAATAAAACTTTCTTTTGGTCCAAAAATAGATATGGAGCACTATGAAGGTTGTGATTTGCCCGATAAACATGAACGTCGCATGATGCGGGCCGAACAAATATGGAAACGAGTTGTCAAAGATTACCAGAACCTATGTTCTTAATCTGAACTTTGGCTTCTTAAGAAACTATTAAATATAGTAGGTTCCTAAGAGGCTGTACTAAAATCCAAGCATTTGAGGTTTGGCTGGATTTTCGATGAGATTTTTCCTCATTTGACGAGGACAATATGCGAAGCTGCATATGGCCGAGAAGAATGAGGGAAAAGATCGCGAAAAGCCCTCAAAAATCGGATGCTCGGGTTTTGGTATAGCTTCTAAGAGGGTGTTAACGGACTCTAAACCTCAAGTAAAACGGTGAAATGATGAATCCTTCATGGATGGTTGCTATTACACCCATCGTAGCCTTATCTAGCGAAATCGTAAGCGAAATGGAAAAGCCTCAAGAAGACTACGTCTCTGTAGAAGATCGAGCAAAGATTTCTCTTCTCAACCCTAGCCTTCAGAAGCGGTCAATTGCTAAAATTCGTTTGAAAAATGGCATCGAGGCCTATCTCATCTCTGATCCCCATGCCAAACATTCAGCAATGTCCGTTGCAGTCAAAGCAGGCGCTTGGAATGATCCAGCCGATTATCCTGGCATGGCGCACTTCGTAGAACATGTCCTTTTCATGGGCAACAAAAGCTATCCTGAAGAAAATGGCTATAGTAAATACATTACAGAATGTGCAGGGACCTACAATGCATTTACTTCCACCGATCGTACTGTCTATACGTTCTCGGTAAACCACGATGGTTTCATCGGAGCTCTCGATCGTTTAGCGCATTTTTTTATCGATCCCCTTCTCTGTACTGCAAGTATCGACCGCGAATTGCTGGCTGTCGATCAAGAACACTCTAAAAACATTGAAAATGATCTTTGGCGTCAATGGATGACGCTAAAAGAAATCGGCAACCCACTTCATCCTAATGCTGGTTTTTCTACTGGTAATGCACACACGTTAAGCGGCATCCCCCAAGATGCTTTGAGAACCTGGTATACTTCTAATTACACTCCAGACCGGATGCGCATCGTCGTTGTTTCACCCCTACCTTCCAAGCAACTGATTGAGCATGTTGTTTCCCGTTTTTCTCTTGTACAAAGGCCTAATTTAGAACGCACGCCCCGTCCAATCGAATTGAAAGCCTTTTCCAACGAGCAACAAGGCGCCATGGCTTATATCAAACCTGTGCGCGACCTCAAAGAATTGTCTCTTGTATGGGAGTTGCCATCCAGCTTCCATCCTCTCGATAGCGATGCAACAACTGGCTTCCTTTGCTACCTTCTGAATAGTCCTCATGAAGGTGGACTGATAGATACGTTAAAACAAGCAAAATGGATTCAAGAAGGAAAAGTAGGGTTTGACAGATATGGTGATACCGAAATTTTCTTTTCTATCAACTTCGCTCTCACAGAAGAAGGCATTAGAAATAGAGAAAAGATCATAGAAAAAACGTTCCAAACCCTGGGTAAGATTGTTGAAGAAACCCCCTACGAGCGTTTTGAAGAAATGCAGCGCCTCTCTCTCATACGCTATCAATACCAGACAAGACAAAACGCTTTTGAGACTGTTGAGTATCTTGCGCAGAAGATGCTCGATGAGGATCTCTCGACTTTTCCGGAGCAATCCATTCTCCCTTCCGATTTTGCTCCTGATCTCTTTCAAGAACTCTTAATCTCTCTTTCACCATCATCCTGTTCGTTCATGCTAACTGCAGATCCTAAATTGAGTGGAGTAGAACCAAGCCGCAAAGAGCGTTGGATGGGTGCAGAGTACGCAGTCGTGCCTTATAACAGCGACTATTTGTCTAGATGGGCAGATCCTTCAGACAGTGTGATTTCCCTTCCTTCAGCGAATCCTTTCATCCCAGAACAACTCACATTAGTTCCGCAAGACTCTAATCCCGCATCTGAACCATCTGCTGTCATCAAAGATAAACAATCCAAACTCTACTTTCTCAAAGATGCCTTCTATGAAGTGCCAGAGATTGCCATGATTTTCCGCATCCATACGCCAGTCATCGACGGCAGTGCGCACTATGCCGTGCTGACAGAATTGTTTTGCAGTGCCTTTCACGAAAAACTACATCCTACTCTTCATCTGGCTAAGGTAGCTGGCTTGAGCGCTTCTTTGGTTCCCGGCCATCACTATCTTCAATTAACCCTCAGTGGATATAGTGAAAAAGCCCCAAAGCTTGCCAATATCCTCTTCACCGCCATAAAAAATTTGCAAATTTCAGAAGAACGTTTTGCTGTATTGAAAGAACTTCTTACGAGTAGTTATGCTAATGCGAGCAAGGAACTTCCTTGTTGGCAAGGAAAAGAACTACTTGATCACCTACTCGTATTGCCCAACCCAACGCAACACCAAAAGCTAAAAGTCATAGAATCTCTCGACTACAAGACCTTTTCCTCTTTCTGCAAGGAAGTTCTAAACCAAGTCTTCGTCGAAGGAATTACTTATGGCAATTCGTCAAAAGATGAAGCGATGAATCTCTCTTCTCAATTGACCACAGCTCTTAATGCCGAAGCCTTTCCAGAATCTTGCTTGGGCAAACGCCAAATTCGCCTTTTACCCAAAGAAGAAGGTCCTTATGTGGTTGTGGAATCAACGACGAGCATGGGAAAAGCCGCTCTTCTTACTATACAGCAAGGTCCCTCTTCTTATAGATCTCGCGCGAAACAGCTTATTGCAGGAAGGTTTTTACAAGAGTTATTTTTCGATCGACTTCGAACAAAACAACAGACGGGTTATCTAGTAACAGCCAAAGTACTCGATGTAGAAGGGCAACTTCTCCAATTATTTCTTGTGCAATCCAGCAGTTATCAACCACAGGAACTCTTGGCAAGGTTCGACCTCTTCCTCGATGAAGTCAATCAAGAATTCGATCAATTAGTTTCGCAAGACAGCTTCATCAAAACACGCTCTATGCTCGTACAAGAATTAAGCTTGCCACCAGAGAATCTACAAGGAATGGCTTCTCGTTTTGCAACCTTGGCTTTTGAATATAACTGTGACTTTGCTTACTACCCAAAGCTTGTCGAACAAATCAAGCAGCTTAGCTATGACGACATGAAGAGCTTCGTACTGGAGACCCTTTCTCGCAATAATACACGCCGCCTCGCTATCTTGATGGAGGGAACCCTCCCTGGCAAAAGACCTTTTGTCTATCAAAGAACAGCAAAGGAAGAAATCAGCTCTCTTGGTGAATTGGAAAGCCGCACTTACCGTTGATAGGGTGTATCTGCGAAAATTTTAATGGATTACGCTTTGCACTAATAGAAGCAATCAATTCATCTGAGATTCAATGCAGGGGCTATAGGGATCCTATGCTTGAGTTAAATTAAAATTTTATATACTATTTTCGTCCAGTTGCACCACGTTCTCATTCACTCCAGAGCCCAACTACTCTCAAGGGAACGACAAAAATAGTATAAACTAAGAACTCGGACATAGCTGAGCACATCAGATTCCGAAATAATACGCCTCACCTATCAAGAGATTCCAATCGATAAGACCAGTACAATTACTTAAGCACCTAGTATCCAACAAGCTTGAGTCAAAAAACGAATTGAAAGCATTAATTAAATATAATTTTAATACCGACTAAGCTGTAGTTACATCAACCGCAATCTAATATTTCAAACCATATTGGTTTTAAAAATTATTTTATTTTAAATAACAGGATATTATTTAAATTAAGTTGTTATATAAAAAATAACCATTTTGATACAATAGGTTACATTAATTTAATAATCATTAACAACATTGTTGGATATAGTATGCTATACTTTAATCTCCATGGGTGGGAAAAAATATTTGATGTTTCAGCAACAACAACTGCTGATCCAAAAAAGCTTGACTTTGTGCCTCTTTTCCCAAATTTCGATTTTTCAGTTAAACCTGATATAAATAATAATTTTAAGCTGCTAGAAAAGAACGAGCGCCTAAGAGAGCGAATCGAGTCTGCAATACGTAACAATAAGCCCCAAATTCTAAGTGCGATTTTTGCTAATATACCTCCACAAACGCTTAAATCCTTGATCAATGAACCTGATGAAAACGAATACACTCCCCTATTGCTGTGCGGTTTATCTGGGGCTGATGACTGTATGAATCTTTTACTCAAAGCTGGCGCCAATCCCCTATATACGAATTCTTACGGGGAGAATTTCCTCCATTTTGCTACTAAAAAAGGTCACTATAAATTACTCCGTTCTTTTGCAGAAAATTTTTCTAATGCCCTCGGATTCTCAGAAACAGACCGGCAATTTCTCCTAGATAGCGCCGACAATGAGGGATTCACACCTCTATTGAATTGTGCCTTATCAGGTAGCATAGACTGTATGAATCTCTTGCTAGATAATGGAGTGTCCAAGATAAAACGGAACGCGCAAGACAAAATTTTTACCCATATCGCTATAGAGCACAATCGCCCAGCTATGCTGAAGGCCTTTTTGGAGAGATGTTCGAATCCTGAAAAGGGAGGAAGCCGGCACTTAGGCGAATTTCTAGTCAATGCTCCCACAGAAGATGAACTTTCCCCTCTACTGCAATGTGCTATCTCTGGAAATCTTGAATGCATGGAACTCCTGCTGAAGAATGGAGCTGATTTAACAGACCGAAATGCAAAGGGAGCAAATTTTTTGTATCTAGCTGTAAAATATGAGCAGATTGAACTCCTGGAAAAATTCTTGACCACCATGCCTGCCAAGGACATTGCTAATTTGATCAACCAAGGCAATTTTGATGGGAATACCCCGTTACACGAATGCGCTAATACAGGCAATCTTCGATGTCTCAACCTTTTGATCGATGCCGGTGCCGATCTTATGGCCTTAAATAAAGATAATCGAGACGTGTACACGTTGTCTCTTAAATACCAGCATCTTGATTTTACTAAAGCTCTATATCAGAGAGAACCCAAACTGAAAGGCTTTTTTGTTCTTTATATCTTAACACACGTATTTGGGATAGAACCAAGAGTAACATTTAAAAAAGAAGACAAAAAATCTTCGATTAAAATCGATAATGGATTTTATGCAAAACTAATGCATGAACAAATCTTGCAAATATTAAACCGCCCTTTTGTTCAAAAAGAATTAGAAGCGAATCACTCACCTCAAGCTTACAAAGAACTCGTTGTGGCTTTCTCTAAGGCTTGCATTAGAACCCCCTCAGTGGATGAACTAGCAGAGGACATTCGAAGTGGTAAACTCGTCGTCATTCCCACTGGATGGAGTCAACACTGTATTGATCTCGTCTTTCGTGATGGCTATCTTGTGATTTGCAACCGAGGAGAAGGCTCCGATAACGAGTTTGGTGAGAGCCGCACCTTATTTGCACGCAAAATCGCGCTAGATCAAATCACTGGTGATCTAATCCAATCAATCTTCGACAAAAAAAATGTTTCTCTTAAAATCGGAGAGAAGTTCTTTTACCAAGAACTTCCTAATCTTCTAGATGCACAAGAAGATGCATTTTGTAGAGATCTATATAGAATTGCACCCAAAGACTCGAAGGCCGGTGTTTGTACCTATGCCGCAGGCAAAGCTGCTATTCGGGTTGCATTAGCCTTAATCATAAAAAAGCCAACCATTGCAAAAAACCTAAGTAAAAAATGGGCAACCTGGCACCGGTATCATACCTTAGCGCTTTTTGAAAAAACACTATCCCCTCTTACAGTATCTTCTAGTATCGGAATCATAGAAACTGCAAGAGAGCGGCTTAAGAAACGCCGCGTGATCAATTTAGAAACTGCAAGGAACCGCCTTAGGAACCGTCACATGCTCGAATCATGATACGAATAGAGAATGGATGGTAAAGATCTAGAACTAGCGCATATTGTGATAGACAGCATCTACATCATCTAGATTTTCTAACCACTCGATGAGGGCTAGGTTCGCTTTAGCTGCTTCCTCATCGCATTCTACAAAGGTTTTAGGAATCATCTCTAGCTCAGCTTCTTCGACAGGTATACCCATCTCATCGATTGCCTCTTTGACTTGAAACAATGAATCAGGAGGTGTTGTAATGATATACACTTCATCAGTCACCTGAAAATCATCAGCACCTGCCTCTCCAACAGCAAGAAAGAGTGCGTCTTCAGCAGCTTTTTTCTTATCGATGTGAATGACGCCCTTGCGATCAAAATTGAACATCACGGCACCAGGATTGGCAATTGTGCCTCCCCGCTTATTCGTAGCAATACGAATATCGGAAGCTGTGCGATTTTTATTGTCGGTCAAAATTTCGACGATGATGCCAACGCCCCCGTAGCCATAAAGCTCATACACAACTTCTGAGTAGTCTGCCTGATCAGCGCTCGCTGCTTTTTTGATATTGCGCTCAATGTTGTCACTTGGGAGATTGGCAACTCTGGCCTTTTGGAGAACAAGACGCAATCGAGGATTCGATTTAGGATCAGGGCCGCCTTGTTTTACTGCACTAATGATCTCTTTTGTGATCCGAGAAAAGACTTTTCCCTTCTTAGAATCAGCCCGCTCTTTGCGATGCTTGATATTCGCCCATTTACTATGCCCCGCCATCCTAATTCAACCTTTTTTGCATCAGAATTTTATCGATGTATTCGCCATCTTCCTTGATAAATCGACGCTGTACACCATATTGGACAAATCCCCTTTTCGTATAGAGATGGATTGCAGGGTTGCTATCATACACTTCAAGATGTAAAAGCTCGATGTGAAATTTTTCCTTAGCTAATTTTTCCAAAGCTTCTAGGAGACACTTGCCAACTCCCTTATTTCGGTAGATTTCGCTGACAATGATTGAAAAAAGACACTGATGTGAGATTTTTTTATAAATTGGAACATAGAGATTCGCCATGCCGCATGGTGTTCCATTCCACTCTGCAGTCAAACATGCGCCTATTGATACAAAGGTCATCCAAAATTTTACCGCATCCTCAATCTCTCTATCATCGGTCATGGGGAACCATTTAAGCACCTGCGGTTCACGCAACCATTTTTTTAAGTACACATCTTCATGATGTCGCGTAGGACGAATGTGTATATGCGATGGGTTCATCTGGGGGCCTTCACCAAAAGATCTTTGTCATAAATAAGCCTCGCAAAGTATCGATCCCCCTCCTTAAAGTATCCATCTTGCCTAGCTGCAAGGGTAAATCCAAGGTTCTGCAATAATTTCTCGAGTGGGTTTCCCTCGACAATTTCCAGATAGGCAATCTCCTGGTGAAAGCGTGATTTAGCAAGGTTGAGTAGATTTTTTAACAAAGAAGTTCCAATCCCATTGCGCTGCCATTTGGGATCGACTATCAATTTGATCAGACATTCATGGGCTACTTTTTTATATGGCATCAAAAATAGCGTTCCAATAGCACAAGGCTCCTCATCGACGACTGCCGTAAGGCTGCTTAGGAACCGGGAAAAACCAATCCATCCTGAAGCAGCATCATCTAGCTCTTTTCCTTCTGAGATTGGGAACCAATGCAGAACGCCAGGCTGAGATAGCCATTGCTTCAGCATGGTTAAATCTCCCATTTCTGTGTAACGAAGATCGTAATGATCGGGAAGCTTAGACATGTTAACTATATTCTTTTAAATAGGCCTCGATAAACGCATCGATCTCTCCATCGAGTACGGAGTGCACATCTCCCACCTCATACCCGGTTCTTGTATCTTTCACAAGAGTATAAGGTTGCATGACATAGTTGCGGATCTGAGAACCCCACGCAACAGCCTTTTTTTCACCGCTTATCGACGCAATCTGCTTTTCTCTTTCCAAGACCTCCATTTCATACAGCTTGGCCTTTAGCATCTTCATGCATCGTTCACGATTCTGAATCTGACTTCGTTCATTTTGACAAGCAACCACGATCCCCGTAGGTAAATGTGTGATGCGCACAGCAGAATCTGTTTTATTGACATGCTGACCACCAGCACCAGAAGCGCGATATGTATCTACGCGGATTTGCTCCGGACGAATCTCTACCTCGATTTCCTCTTCGATCTCAGGAGAAACATCGATAGAAGCAAAACTGGTATGCCTTCTAGCATTGGCATCAAAAGGGGATATTCGAACTAAACGATGTACACCCCTTTCAGCCTTGCAATACCCGTAAGCATAGGGACCTTTGATGTAAAGAGTCGCGCTTTTAATGCCTGCTACATCTCCTTCCACCGAATCGATCAGCTCTACCTGCCAACCACGCCGTGTAGCAAAACGCTGGTACATGCGCAGCAACATAAGAGCCCAGTCGCAAGACTCAGTTCCTCCGGCGCCAGAATTGATGCTTAAATAGCAATTCTTTGTATCGAGTTCGCTAGAGAGCATTCGGCGAACTTCTAGTTCATTGAGTTTTTTTTCGATAAAATCGAGTTCAGCGATTAATTCTTGCTGAAATGCACTATCATCCGCTCCCACTGCTTCTGGAAGGAGGGTCTTAACATTGCTGAACCTATTCTGAAGATCATGATAAGGAATGGTCCACTCCTTAAGAAGGTTTGCTTCGCCAATCAATTTTTGGGCGGCTTCATTGTCCTCCCAAAAAGAGGCGGACTCCATCAGTTCATCCAGTTCTTTGACTCGCTTTTCTTTAGTCGCTAAGTCAAAGATACCTCCACATATGAAGAAGCCTTGCTTCGATGCTTTTTAACCGTTCGCTCTGTTGTTCATTCATCTTGTACCTCTAAGAAAGTATTTGCAAATGCATTTTCCTTGAAACCGGAAACCTTTTTGTGATCTTCCAAAATGCGGTTCTCGCTCGTATCATCGTCCCGATACTGGCTTCGCCCCGCATTTTGCAATCTCTTCGAAAATCTTACCATTCTCATAAAGAAAAGAATTTGCAAATACTTTCTAAGAAATCGCCGTCAAACTTATCATTTACAGGTATTTTAGCAAATCGCTAATCTGTGCTAAAGCACTTCTCTTGCTTCTTGCGAAAAGAGAGCACAGCGCGAAGTTGCTCATAAACCAACGATTATCCTCAGGGGGAGACGGTATGGCACGTCCTATCATGGCTCAGTCAAATTTTTCGGCAAGCAAATCTGTCGATGTGATTGTGAATTCAACTATAGAAGCTGTAGCTTGGGTCGGACATAACGTTGTTTACCTTAAGGACATCACCGTAGGCTATGCAATAAAGGCCTGGCAATTGGCAGAGGCCTTTTTTAAGGATATCGTTGGTTTTATAACAAAGCGTTCTCGTGCTTTTACAGTGGTTGGCCTTGAGACTGGACCAGTTGCAGTTAGCTACGCCCTATCCAGGTCCTTAGGCAGGCCTTCTTCGCTATCGCCTCCCCCATTTTCCCTATGAAAATTGAACAATTCTCGAGGGGATTTTTAGAATAAAGTCTACGTAAGCGCTTATATCTTGCATGTCGGGAGGTGTGCCGTTAGGACTCACAACCCGACATGTAAAATGGAAGCGTTTGTATAGGTTTTATCCTAAGCATAAAAAAACTCTCGAGAATTTTTCAATTTCCATAGGGAAAAATATTTGCAAACACTTTCTTAGGAATTGGTTTTAACGAGTTGAATCGAATGGTTTGGGTTACGATGATAAGCCCATGACCATGTGGGTTTTTCGATTTGTTCTGTTCTAAACTCCACTCCGCCCTTTCCCTGAAAGGCTATGACTCGTTGACCATGCTCGACTTCGATGAAGAGATTCCCATCCAATTCGACATTGCGGGCTTCGAATTCCGCCATGCCATGGAGTAGAATCCGGCAACATTCTTTTCTTGAAATTTCATTGCGCCAAAAAAATTGGTGAGCCTGCTGATCCACACCGGAATTTTTTACGGAGACATTGTGTAAAAGACATCGGCCACCAGGAAGCTTGAAATCGAGAATGCCATTTTCATCCTTACATCCCATTGGAGCATCTGCTTCGATCAACAAAGATCCTTTGAGATCTAAAGATTCGATATCGATTTCCGCAAGATCCAATTGCAATTCTGCGCTGCGGGCTAATCGGCCACCACGAATTTTTTGAGCCATTACCTCGAATAAGGGTCCAAGCGAAGGATGGTAGAAAAAAATAAATGGTGGTCCCTTACTGAAAAATTCAGCTGCATCGGTCACTTGAGGCAGATCGAACTTGCAATGCTCATGTAAAAGTTCATAGGCATTCTTTAATTGATCAATAAAACAACCTTCCGGAGTTTCTAAAAGCGAAGATCCAAGGGAAAACTCTCTTTTTACTGTGGAAATTGTCTTTCGCCGATTATTAAATGTGACAAATGCCGGCAATTCTATAGCCCGTTCATAAGACCATGCTTCTTTAGGGCGATAGCAGAAATCGTCTGCGATGTTTTGCATCGTCGACTCAAGGCGTGCTATCTCTTCTTCCTTCCATCGGCCATTCTCCTGAAGAAAAGCTGTCTTTTTTAAATTGATCAAAAGACCTGGCATCGGCGCTTTTATTGAAGCTTGTTCAACAGCCTTGAGATCGGCAAAAAGAATATTGGTATTCGAGGGATATTTAGAATAAGGACTCCCCTCTTCTTTAGGTTCATCGACAATTCCATAACGAGAAAAATCGCAATATTCGATATTGGAAAGAACATAGTCGCTGCCATCATCGGTTTTGCGTTCGATCAAAACATTGACGCCTTCGCTTGCCTTAACTTGTCTTTCACAGGATGCGAACCCAAAGATCTTGTCCTCCTTGCATCCAATGCCGGAAAATGCAAGCAGCCCATAATCTGTTCCAGCTATAGGATTATTGATCTGCCGGATCAAGGCTTTTTTTCTCCCAAGTCCTTCAAACCAGGCAAAAATGCCCTCATCGCGCGCAAGCTTCCAAAGGACTCCATGACCACCGGGCTTCATCAATAATTTAAAAGGACTCAACGTACACCAACGGCCTTGACTGTTGACCGTCGGCACAAGGGGCTGACAGAAAAATCGAAAGAATTCCTTAGGCCTTCCAAACCATTCTTTTTCTTCGCAGATCGCCAAAACGTGTGCATGGTTCTCCTTTTCTGGCGATGTCATCATAGCAATCGGTGTAAAGAGTTGCTTTGCAAACAACTTGAAATAGAGATATTCGCGTGCTTCGAGATCTAGAACCAGATTTTCTAGCAGTGTCCGTCCGGCAAAACAAAGGCGTGCAGCGGGAAGAGGTATACCTGTTGCTTCATCATAAAGACGAAGGCGATCTGCCGCACCACCCAGCGCATAGATTTCTGCGATCATAGGTAAAGATTCCAGCCCCCATAGCTTGGCTTGCTGCACGTATTCAGTATCCTGGCTAATATCGATACCCATTGGGGGGTGAACTTTCATCTCTTTGTGCGAAGAAGATTGAGTTTTGCCAGAGCTCAAAAATTGCAAGACCATCTTATGGTACCCCACGATGCCGCCGATTTCCCAATAGAACTTTTCCACAGGAATCAGCTGATCGATTAGGCGCTGCAGTCGTTCTTTGATATCATTGGACCATTTACTCGGAGGAAGCAGCCGTGCCTCGGACTCGCAGGACTGATTTATAATCATGATTTGCGGTGCCTGTTCGATAGCGATCAATGAAGCAATGACAACACGGCTTTCGACAGAAATCTCTGCATAGAAATCTGCGAATTGGCGCGATGTGCAAAGTTTCTTTTTTACTTCATCTTCTTGCTCGAGAATTTCAAGTTTTTCTTGCCAATTCTTTGCTCCAAGAAGTTTTTTTAAACGCGGGGAAAGACTTTTAAGCTGCTCAGGAACAGATTTATCCATGCTTTTAAAACCCTTGCTATCGTTGCTTTCAGAAGCTTATCCAGGCTCTTTCTTTTAGACAAGAGCGAGCATTGCTCTCGATTTTTTTTGACTATAATACCATAGACAAGATAAAAGTTGTCCTACGAGGAACAGAACAATTTACTGTCTCAGCGATCGGGACGTAATCTTTCTCAAAAACCGCTTGATCCATTAAAGGAGTTATGGTCATGGCAAAAGAAAAAAAAGAATCAAAATTCATGCACCCAATGAAAGTTAGCGAAGAGCTAGCAGCAATCGTTGGACGTGGTCCGATGCCTCGCACCGAAGTGACGAAAAAGCTCTGGGCATATATTAAGAAAAACAACCGTCAAGATCCAAAAAATAAGCGCAATATCATCCCTGATGAGAAGCTCGCTTTAGTATTTGGTAGCAAAAAGGCTATCAACATGTTTGAAATGACGAAACTCGTCAGCAACCACCTTTCATAAGCATATTTTAGAGGGGTGCAAACTTGCATCCCTCTAAACTTGTTAACTATGTCTTTTAATAAATCTCCCGATATCTCTGTCGTCCTCGTTGCAGGAGGAGTTGGAACACGAATGGATCTTCCAACGCCCAAGCAGTTTCTGCCGCTTGGAGGAATTCCCATAGTACTGCATAGTTTTCATCTCTTCGCTGCTCTTGAAGATGTCGCAGAAATCGTTGTTGTTTGCGATATTCCCTATCGCATCCACTTTCCCGATCTCAGTTTTCCTAGGGTTCATTTTGCTATGCCAGGAACGCGAAGGCAGGACTCCGTTTGGAATGGGTTTTGCGCATGCCATGAGCATTCTCGTTTGATTTGTATTCATGATAGTGCAAGACCATTGCTTTCTGAACAAGATCTTCGCTCTGTCATCGCCGCTGCAAGAGAACATCGCGCAGCAGCGCTGGCGATACCTGTTAAACCAACGATTAAGCAAGTCGATGAAAAAGGATTCGTCGAAAAAACCCTCGACCGTTCTCGACTTTGGGAGATGCACACTCCCCAAGTGATCGCCCCCGATCTGCTACGAAAAGGCTTTGAAATGGCCGACAAAAATCAATTCGCCATTACAGATGATGTTACACTAGTCGAATTGATTGGCCATCCAGTCAAACTCGTTCAGGGTAGCGAATACAACCTCAAGGTAACCACTCCTCTTGATTTTACGATTGCCGAAACACTCATTAAGTCTAATAGGATGTTGCAAAATTCATTTCCCTCTAAGAGCTCGTCCTAAAAAAGTGTATCATGAGTACGAGATATAAAATCCTCATCGCTTACGATGGCACCAAATTTGGCGGCTGGCAGGCGCAGAAAAACGCGACAGCAATTCAAACCATTTTAGAAAATGCTTTATCGACTCTCTTGCGGCATCCCATTGCCATTATTGGTTCTGGACGAACGGATGCTGGCGTACACGCCTTAGGCCAGGTGGCCCATTTCGATAGTCCTACACCATTTGACGGCCATCGATGGTTACTCTCTATCAATGCGCTCCTGCCGCCAGAAATTCGAGTACTGAAAATCGAAAAAACCTTGGCCGATTTTCACGCTCGCTATAGTGCTGTTGGCAAGATCTACCATTACCGCCTCCATTTAGGAAAAATAGCTGATCCCTTCAAACGGTTGTTTTCTTTTCATGTCCCCTTTCACATCGATTTACCTCTTCTGAAAAGGGCCAGCGCTTCTTTCGTGGGAACACATGATTTTAGCGCGTTTGCTAATGAAGCTCACAGTGGCAGCGCGGCCAAAAACCCCATTCGCACACTCTATCGGCTCGATGTCGTCGATGAGCCTGGCGGAGTCCGTCTCGAATTTGAAGGAGAGGGCTTTCTGTACAAAATGGTGCGCAATATCACGGGTACATTGATCGATATTTCTCGTGGCAAATTAGAGTTGGAAGCACTGCCAGACATCTTCCTTGGGAAACATCGAAGCAGTGCCGGTGCAACGGCCCCAGCTTTAGGCCTTTGTCTTATGCACGTCCTCTATACGAGTGACAATGGCCCCTTTTCAGGAATCGCTTCAAACGAAGAAAAATGTGGTACCCCTTG
This sequence comes from uncultured Simkaniaceae bacterium, assembly GCA_963791555.1. Taxonomy (GTDB): domain Bacteria; phylum Chlamydiota; class Chlamydiia; order Chlamydiales; family Rhabdochlamydiaceae; genus JAGXTH01. The sequence continues at coordinate 293,102 of CAWBSQ010000004.1, read as the reverse complement.
TAACCTTGGATCATCCATTTGCGGATGAATATCTGGACAAATCAGAATCGGTTGCACACCAGCGTTTTTCAAAGCCTCGACACCACGTAGTGAATCTTCAAAACCAATAGGCAAAAGGTCTCGCTCAAAACGGTTAAGTGCAGTCAGATAGGCGTCAGGCTCAGGCTTCCCTTTGGCATAATCTTCCCTCGTAATCCAAAGTTCGATACTCTCTAAAAGAGGCAGTCGTTTTTTGAACGCTTCTACTTGCAACCTTGTAGAGTTTGTCGCAACACACCGCGCAATTCGCTGCTGTTTTAATTCTGTTAATAAAGCAGCTACTCCAGGCAGAAGTTCGAGTTCGCCCTTTTCAATCAATTCCTGATAGATCGCTTTTTTTTCAGCGTAAAGGATCGTCCAATCAGGTTCTTTCGCTTGTAATTCGGGAAATTCAAGATAGATTGCATCCCTCAATCCTGTCGAACTATAATGAGCAGCTAAGCAAAAACGATAAAAATCCCATCCTAGAGCATATCCCCTTCTTTGACACATCTCGACATACGCAGCAAAGTGCAAATCTTCACTATTAACGAGCAATCCATCGAAATCAAAAAGAAATAGGGAAAATTGTTTGACCCAATCCATTTCCACCATCGTTGTTAAAGTTATCCTACCAAATATAGCGATCTCTAGCTTAGAAGATTGCGTGTTTTGGATCATGTTAAAAATTTTGCAATTATCAATAAGAATATGTTAATCTCGTCGAAATTTCTTCCCTAAGAATCTATTATTTTGGTGGGTAACGATGTCTCTCCGAATTTCTAAAGAAAGTGTTAACCCTATAATATCAAGTAGTTCCTCTCCAACGCTACCATCAATAAATAAAAGGTCTGTATCGGAGGCTTACAAAAGACTGAGCACCTCCTTCGATGCAGTTATAAGCCTTTTTCTCAAGGATATTAGTTCGTTACTCCACAACAAAAAAATTGTAATTCGGGGGATTGTAGCAGGGGATGTTCTAAGAAAATTACAAGTGCCTTTCGGAGAAATTTTGTATGCTGGTCCTGAAGCAGAACGCTTTATTGTAGATCTCAAACCACTAGAACTGATTCAAGAAAAAATAAAAAAATTAAACGTTCGACTAATAGATTTTGAGGACCCCTCAAAACTGCCGGATGTATGCGATTTTTTGGGAAGCCGGATTTCAAAGTTGAGCAATCCACCACCTTCCCAGCAAGACACACACAACCTGACTCAGGACAAACTATCGAAAATGGAATTCGCCATCCAAGTCCACGACTTTACATTGCAAGCTCTTTCAAAGGAAATAACACAATTAGTACTGCTAAGAAAATCCCTTTCCATCTCATCGCTCGCCCCATCTCCTTCTCGAGATGTAGAAATAATAGAGCACAATAATTTTCAAAGAAGTGAGCTCGATTCCATAGAGCAAGTCATGAAAGAATTGTCAGAGCAGATTACCATTACTCCGAATGATCGACTCAAAAAGTCTCTATTATCTCACTACCAGTGCCAGCTTAGACGACTCCAAAGCCTTTTGGAATATCATTCAGCATCTTCAGATCAACATCATGGGAAAAGAAAAACATCAGAGTCACTCCAACCTTTCAAAATGCCAGCTTCACAAGATGAACTAGAGGAATCGAACAAACGCCGCAGACAGTTCACCTTTGCAGATCCTAAAACAACCAGCCCCTTATCTCATTCAATACCACTGCCGCCTCCTTTATCTCCATCTGCTTTTCTCCAAATGTCGCCACCATTATCACCAGTTCCATCCAGCTTTTCTTCGTTTGACTTATTCTTACTTGCTTCATCGTCGTCCAGCGCATTATCATCGAGCTCATCTTCATCCTCTTCATCGTCGTCCGCTGTATTGTCATCGAGTTCATCATCTTCTTCAAACTCATCTGCTTTTCCCGATTTGACGCTACTATCATCTAGCTCTGTACCCTCTTCATCATCAGCTTTCACACCGCTGTCAGCTCTTTCGGTACCACCTTCACCCTCATCCTTATCATCAGCTTTCACACCGCTGTCGGCTTTCTCGATACCCTCTTCATACTCATCTGTTTTACCTGCCTTCACTCTATTATCATCTACTTCAGTACCATACTCCTGCTCCGTTTCATCGTCGTCTTTCTCATCCTCCTCGTCTTCTTCATTCACTTTTATGCCATCGCCTCGTCCTCCTATTCCATTTGCACCGGTTCTAATGCCTTTTTATAACCCATTCTCAAATCCGTTTGCATTTCATCCTTCCTTACCCGGCTATTCATCGCAGCCATCTCTAAGCAACAACGATCTATCGATCCTATCGTCTCAGCTGATTGCATCCACCCCATTATTGCAGAGCAATTCAATAGGCCTATTGCTAAACCCTCAACATATCAATCCACTGACACTATCTTCTCCATTCATCACATCCACCCCCTTTTTACAGGGCAGCTTATTGAATCTTTCTCTAAGCCCCAATCCACCGACTCTACCTTCCACACCTAGTGTAGCCCCAACCTTAAGAAATCGATTGAGCCAATCTCTAGATAAAGATCCGTTGTCCTTACCCCCACCTAGCATTCCGCACACTCCATCCTTGCTAAACGAAGGACGATCTCTAAATAACGAACCGTTGCTACTACCTACTAGCTATACCCAAACTCCATTGTTGCTAAAAGATTTAGTAATCCAGCCCTTAAATAGCAATCCTTCGATCCAAGCCCCTTCCACGGTAGGATGAAAGGTGAAGATCACAGTTTGAAAGATCTCAAGAAGGATTCGATCCCTTAGGAAGGAGGATATACAAACAACCTGAATTTGGGATTTATTTTTTGTGGAGAATTGTCACAGACTTCGAAAGTTTTTTGTTTTTTTTCGCAGATACACCCTAAGAAGCTGTACTAAAACCCGAGCATCCGATTCTTGAGGGGTTTTTGCGATCTTTTTCCTCATTCTTCTCGGCTATATGCATCTTCGCATATTGTCCTCGTCGAATGAGGAAAAAACTTATCGAAAATCCCACGAAACCTCAAATGCTAGGGTTTTAGCAAAGCTTCTAAGAAAGTATTTGCAAATACTTTCTTAGAAAAGACTAGCTATTTAGAGGAATGCCCAAGTTTGGTAATGGTAATCACCAAAGCTTCATCTCCCTGGTAGTAATGACAATGTTTAGGGACATGTACTTTGATCGTCTTTTCTTTGTATTCAAGAAAAGGATTCGTGATGATGTGCTTTTCGAAGAGAGGGTCGCAATATTTCGAAACAGGATTTTCGACAAAGCAAGAAAATCTTGCACCATTGCGCATATGCTTCTCCAAGCAAGGCAATAAAAAGGCAAAAAGTCGATCGCTTTGCGCTGAAGGATCATGAGGTTTTTTTTCAGCCTTAGCTATTTCCTCTTTGGAGACGAATTTTTCCAGCTGGGGCCGCGTGATATTGTGATTATGATAAAGTTCCATAAAAAAATGCGGCAGCTGATGGTGATTTTCCTTGGGAATAGAATCAACGAAAGCATGAAGATCTTTGTCGGAATATTTCATTGAACTTAGTTGGGGCAATTTCTCCTTCACCTCTCTCATTCGCTGTATACCTTCATTGACTATAGGTACAGCCTTATTCGCTTGATGAATTGCCTTTTCAACTTTGGCTGGTTCTTCAACGGGATAATCGTCAAAAAAGATCACGTCGAATTGTCCAAGCGCAGGTAAGGCGTCCTGCCAAGTCTTCTCTATGATGGTAACTCCTTTATGGTCCTTGGCCCATTCCTTTGCCTTCTTCGCTACGACAGGGTCGTATTCTATGATCGTATGCGTATGTGGATGGTAGTGTTGAACTCTTGTCGCTGAATATCCAAATCCAAAACCTACTTCCAACACATCTCCAGAAGGTTTTAATGCATCGATACATGCTTCCATATAGGGTTTTTCCCAAGCCATCATCACTTGAAAATGACCATCTTTAAGGAGAATTTCCTGCCCTTCTTTATCCACACTGAATTGCATTTTGCTCATAAAACTTCCTGCTTTAAATCCTGTTCTTCAAGTCGGCAAAAGAAATGGATCTTCGGTCAGCAATCGCTGCTGCAAAGTTATCCCTCAACAACAGGATCGTGCCTTATCTAGATTTTCTTGCATAGATGATTCTAAATAAACTTATTTTCATCGATCTCTTTGCAAGTTGGGCTCTGATGTATTTTGAAATGATAGAACTAAGTACCAGGTGGGTTGATGAAATCAGGGCGATCAGGGAGAAAGCCTCCTGCTTGCATTTGCCACATATGGGCATAATGTCCCATTTTGCTCAAGAGCTCTTGATGAGATCCTTGTTCTATGATTTTCCCTTGATCGAACACCAAAATCCGATCCATTTTGGAAAGGGTGGACAGGCGATGCGCCACCACAATTGTTGTGCGATTTGCCATGAGCTCTTCTAAACTATCTTGAATATACTTTTCTGTGACCGAATCAAGGGCTGATGTGGCCTCATCAAGGATGAGAATCGGAGCCTTCAAAAGCATGGCACGTGCTATGGCAATTCTTTGCTTTTCTCCACCAGAAAGTTTGGTCCCTCGCTCACCAACAAGAGAATGATATCCTCGAGAACATCTCTTGATGAATTCATCGCAGTGGGCCAGTTTGGCGGCTTCGATCACCTCGTTTTGAGAGGCTTCTACTCGACCATAGCGGATATTATCTTCAAGAGATCGATGGAAGAGAATTGGATCTTGAGGAATGAGGGCTACATTGCTTCGAAGAGATTCCAAGGTGACAGAAGCAATGTCTTGCCCATCGATTAAAATTCTTCCTTTTTCAACAGAGAAAAAACGGAGGATCAAATTGACAAAAGTCGATTTCCCAGCGCCAGAATAACCAACAAGCCCCACTTTTTCTCCGGCGTGAATCTGCAAATTTTTATTCTGAAAAATTTTTCTCTCTCCATAACAGAAAGAGACGTTTTCAAAGACAATTTCCCCTCTCTTAATAGAGAGATCTACCGCATGAGGAGGATCGAGAACATCTTGAGGATCTTGCATGACAGAAAGAGCCTGTTTTGCAATACCGAGAGCTTGAAAAAATGCAGGGCCACTATCTGCGATACGCAAAACGACCAAGCTTACATTCCAGACCGTATAAAAAAGCTGAACGACTTCTCCTGAAGAAATTTTCCCATGCATCCAATAAAAAATCATGAACCCAGTCAGAGTAAAAATCTCCACAGCAAGCGCACTGCATACAGCGGTAAACATTTTTACTGAATAGATCTGTGCTCGATGATTGGTTTTTTGCTCTTCTCTTTGATAGTGAGCGATTACGTTCTTTTCAAAACGAAACCGGAAAAAGAGATTCACAACAAAATTGTTGGTCAGGCTATCGACGATTTTGCCGACAAGCGTGCTTCTAACTTCTCCGTGGAGATGGGAATATTTTTCACATTTCAGAGTGAATATCCAACAAAGCGTAAAATGGATCCCAATCCAAATTCCTACAATCAGGGCGAACAAAGCATTTATCTGCGCAAAAATAACAATCGTAATAATGCAAATGAAAACCGCGGGGATAAAATGCACTATGACATTGCGCAAAATTACGCTAGTCGCTGTGACCATATCTCCAATTTTATTAGCCAAGCTCCCCGAGAAGTGTTCATTGAAATATTTGGGTGAATGTCTCTGAACATGATCGAACATTGTCATCCGCATATCTGCTTCCAACTTAGGATAAGCTCGCGCTTGCAGATAGTCCCTTAAGCGGAATCCACCGTCCATAAGAATCCAAGCACCCGCGCCCCAGATCAAGAGAGTTTTTAACAAGGGCCACGCAGAAGACCGACTCGCATCATACCGTGTCAAGACGTCGACGATCTCCCTAAGTAAAAATGGCCAAAACAGCGTCTCGATCAGCCACATGAAGGAGAGAAGGAATATGGCCGCAAATAGCCAACGCTGCTCTCGTATAAATCTCCAAATAAAATTCATTAAATTCATAATTTACTAATAATAATTAAATCCAAGGTTTGTTCTCTACGTGTAATTGGAAGAAGGTGAAAGAAAAATGCAGGAGTTGGATAGAGACTGTGTAATCCTGCTAATTGTGTCTCGCATTAAAAATAACATGTTGGCTAGATTTCAGTATGTATGTCTCTGTTGAGAGCATGGAGAGTGCATGGTGGTAGGAAAAAATGAAAACTTGTAGGAACAGAAGCGTTGAGCTGTTTGCGCTTGGCGTGTTTGCGTTGAGTGTGGTTTCAGTTGGGAAGGCAAATGCCATCCCAGTTACTTTGACAGTCAACACCAATACAGATACCCCAAACTCTTACCCAGGCGGTCAAACAGACTCCTCTGGCGCTACTACTGGTGATCTGCGCTATTGCATTAACTACATCCTCAATGAACAAGCTCAAGGCGTCACCCAAGACTACGAAATTGTCTTTGCTACCGGTATTGAATCGATTCAGCTAGGTGCTAAGCTGTCGATGGTCAACCTTCTTGGCTCCGACACGATTGTGATCGGCAATCCTGATCCTGCTCCACCTGTCACCATCATAGGCAGCTCCGGCACCGGCGGCCTATTTATCCGCCAGGGCGCCGTCACCTTGCAGAATCTCAACTTCCAAAGCTGCAACGCCACCGGCGGCAGCGGGGGTGATGGAGGCGGCGGTGGGATGGGTGCCGGGGGCGCCCTCTTTATCGACACAGCCAACGTGACCCTCCACAATGTCAACTTCAGCAGATGCTCTGCCACAGCGGGACTCGGAGGTGGCTCAACCGGCTCTGGTGGTGGTGGTGGTGGCCTTGGCGGCAACGGCGGCTCCGAAGGAGGGGGCGGGGGCGGCTACTGTGGCAATGGGGGTGACAACTATGGCGGCGGTGGTGGCGCTGGTGGCGATGGTGGAAGCAATTTGGGTGGTGGTGGAGGCGCAATTCTTGGCACTACTGGGGGAAGCGGTGGTTCTTCTCCTACAGATGCCGTGACAATTTCCCCTTATACTCTTTCTGGTCCCCCTGCCTCCTCCTTTGTCGTTGGTGGAGGAGGCTATGGTAGCCAAGGCAACATGCGTTGGAGGAACAGGTGCTGGAGGCAACAGCTCTGGTGGGCAGGGTGGCCATGATGGTGGCAGCAACGTCGGTGGCAATGGGGGTAACGGAGGTTCTCCTCAGATGAGTACCGGAATCGGGGGGACCGGCAGCACTCTACTACTAGTCCCGGTTCTTCTGGCGCTGACGGTCAGCTAGACGGAATAGGGGGTGGTGGCGGAATGTATTATAATGGGCGTCGTCGGCAGTGGTGGTGGTGGTGGTGGTGGTTATAGCGGCGGCGGGGGTGGTGGCGGCAGTGGCAACTTAAGCGGTTGTGGCGGCGGTGGTGGTGGTGGCATCGGTGGTGGCGGTGGGGGCGGTTTCAATGCAAGTGGAGGGAACGGAGCCACCGGCGGAGGAGATGGCGGTAATTCTAGCATTGGAGGAGGAGGCGGTGGCGGCGGCAGGGGCGGTGGTGGTGGTGGTGCTGGCTTTGGCTTTGGAGGCATCGGCAATGCTGGTAATGGCGGCGACGGCGGCGGCGGCGGCGGGAACTCCGGCGGTGCTGGTGGAAACGGGGGCTATGGTGCCGGCGGTGGCAACGGCTTTGAAGGCGGCGGTAGTGGTGGCTTTGGTGGTGGTGGTGGCAACCCTTCCAGCAATGGTGGATTCGGTGGAGGTGGAGGTGGCGATGGCGGTGGCTCTGGGGGATTCGGCGGCGGCGGCGGTAGCAATAGCTCGGGCGGCACTGGTGCCACATCCGGCATCAGCACTCAAGGCGGCAACGGCGCCGCATTAGGCGGCGCGGTCTTCCTCGGCAGCACGAATGCCCAACCCACTCTCACCCTCACCGGCAATTGCAGCACTTCTCTCAACTCCACCTCGAATAATTCTGGCAATAGCTATGCCGGCGGCGACGACTTCTTTCTCTATTCTGGCACCACTCTTAACCTCATGCCCAACGCCGGAGAAACGATCTCCATCAGCGGATCTATCATCGACGACAGCGTACAGTCCATTCCTATGTCCCCCAATTGGGAAGCAGGCACTGGCTCTGGTGCCAATTTACAAGTCACAGGCGCAGGAACCGTCACATTAAGTGGTACAAACAGCTATATCGGCACCACAATAGTCTCTTCAGGCACCCTCAATCTCGTCAACGGTACACTTTATGCAGGTGGAGCGGGCATTAATAGTCAAGTCACCATCAGCCAAGGTGCCACCCTCAAAGGAACCGGCACAATCAAGGCCCCCACTATAGTATCCGGGACCTTGTCCCCAGGCAACTCGATCGGCATCTTGTACTACACCGCCCCCCTCTCCTTGCCTGGCATCCTGACTATCGAAATTGCCCCAACAGCTGGTGACAATAGCCAAATTTCTTCCACATCAACTGTCGATGTTACCAATGGTACGATTCAGATCGTCCCAGATTCTGGGACTTACACGGTAGGGACTCAGTACACCTTGTTGACAAGCACAGGTTTAACGGGCATACCATCCCTAGTCATGCCCACGCAATTTCTTGGAGAACTCAGTTACCCGAATAACTCCATCCTGCTTACCCTTCTGAAGGTGCCCAATCTCACGTTGCAGCTCACCGGTCTAACAGGCAATAGCCTCAAACTAGCGAGCTACTTCAACGCTCTTGGAATCACTACACTGGGAGCTCCCTTCAACACACTGGCCGATCTTTCAGAAAATGATCAGGCAGCTGCCCTTCTCACCCTCTCGCCTTCCCGCGCTGCCTTTCCACGCTATGGCAATATACAGGCTGCCCTCAGCTTCTCACGCCTCGTAGAGCAGCGCCTCGCCAATGAACGCATCCTCCGAGAAACGAGCAAACCACCAATCGCATCCCTTGTGCCCCACTCGATCAATCAGGAAAAGCTCCTCGCTGCAGCAGACGACAACTTTAACTACGGCTTTAGCTACGGCGGCGCTATCCGACACGTTGGCAAGAAACCATACAACGTCTGGATCAGCGGCTTTGGCGGCCTGCTCTATGAGAAAGCCGCCAACCAGAACCCCGCTTTTCATGCTACCAACATCGGCCTCCTTGCGGCTGTCGATAAGACGTTTGACAATGATGCCATCGTAGGCGGCGGCCTCGCCTATGCCAATAGTCAGATTCACGAAGCGGATCAGCTCGGCAAAGCCCGCACTCAGGGAGGCTTCGCCACGCTCTACGGTACTTGGTTCTTCTCCGATTTTTTTCTCGACACCTCTCTCTGGGGCGGTTACCTACGTACCCACAGTCGACGGAACATCTTTTACCCAGGCTTTGCGGCGACGGCCACCAGTCACTACAGCAGCATCGAGGCGAACGGACACCTCGAACTAGGCTACGACTGGTTCTGGAGCCAAGGAGTGCTCGAGCCGTTTGTCGCCTGCGACTTCATCGGCAACTGGCAAGGAAACTACTCGGAGCAAGATGCTGCCCCCTACAACATGCACATCAAGTCCAACTTCGCTTCGCTGCTGCAAACCGAAGCCGGTCTCAATGGCTACTACAATAGAGACTTCTTCATTCATTGGACCTTCATTCTGCACGGCAAGATCTCCTACATCAACCAAGTTCCGTTCCACCAGCGCGCCCTCCAAGCCAACCTTGTTGGCGCTGCAGGTTCCTTGGTCCTAGTCACTTCCCTCCGCACCCAAAACCTGGTCTCTCCAGGCCTTGAACTCTACTGGAAGCATCAGCGCGGCCTTTTCTTTTCACTCAGTTACAATGGCCAGTTTGGGAAATGGTACCGAAATAATGAACTCGATGCCAAACTGGGTTTCAGTTTCTAAGAGAGTGTTTGCATTTTTTTCCCTTCCCAATTTCGAGAAGCCGGCTTCGGAAGCCCTTAACAAATGTTGAAAGCCCTAAAAAAATTACCCGGATTTGAAGATTACAACAAAGATGGGGTACAAATCTTTAAATCCACTGTTTATCTAGTGGACGACGCCTGCAAGCATGCGTCTTTGTTGATTTCCAAACAGTACGGAGACCCTAAAAAAGATCCATTTACCAACGTTCATCTTCTCATCAAAAGATTCCTAACACTCAAAGAAAAGCAGAATTATTTTGGAAAAAACAGTGAATGACAAAAAAGAATGAATACAATTCCAGCCTCCGCAACCTATTTTACAAACAAACTAAAATCAATTTTTATAATTATTTTATTTTTTGCAGGTAATCAAATGAATGCAGCACATAGATTTCCCTCTAAGAGTGAACTTGAAGCTTTAATGAGAGAAAAGAAAGTACCAGGACTCTCTCTTGTAATTATTGAAAATGCTGAAATTGCTGTACATATGGAGTTGGGATTAAAAAACTCTCAAAAAAAAGATCTCATCGACGAGAATACAATATTTGAAGCTGCTTCCCTTAGTAAACCTGTCTTTACTTACGGAATTTTAAAATTAGTAGAAAATGGCATATTAGATTTGGACAAACCACTTGCTGAATACATGTGTTATTCCGATATTACAAACAACGGAATGATCAATTTTATCACAGCAAGAATGGTTTTAACACATACTAGCGGGTTCCCAAATTGGAGGCCAAAAAATGAATCTTTGAAAATCCATTTTCAGCCTGGCGAAAGATTTAGTTATTCAGGAGAGGGTTTTCTGTACTTGCAAAAGGTGGTAGAGCATATCTCCGGATTATCTTTAGAAGAATACATGCAGAAAAATGTTTTCATTCCTCTAGGGATGACACATAGCTCTTTTATTTGGACTCATGATAGTAAAAAAGCTACTGGCCACAGTTTTGACGGTAAGCCAATTGAAAATCGAACAGAACCTCAAAATGCGGCTTTTACAATGCACACCAATTCTCTAGACTACGCAAAATTTATCATAGCTGTCTTGAAAGGAATTGGTTTAAATGCAAAAGCCGTTAATGAAATGTTGCAGCCTCAAATTAAAGTACAGGAAGGCAGCACTACTTCTATTGATAACTATACAGAACAACTCTCAAATTCAGTTTCATGGAGTTTAGGATGGGGAATTCAGCGCACTGAAATGGAAGATTCATTTTGGCATTGGGGAGATAATCAGGGATTTAAAAGCTTTATTTTAGGATCTAAAAACCATAATCACGCGATTATCATCTTTACGAACAGCTCAAATGGGCTGATTCTTATCTCAGAGTTTATTAAAAAATATATGGGGATTCCACAACCCGCTCTTGATTGGCTAGAAAAAGTGTATGCAACAGAAAATCACAAAAAAGCTGATGCTTAATTTTTAACATCATAGGTTTTAATGAAGTATTGCCGATTTGGCATCCCGCTTTTGAGCAATCTGAGTGGGTTTTACATAGAAAGCTTCTGTGGAAATTAAACAAAAGCTGCTTGGTTCGATATTCCCTGCAAAACTGCATTTTCGAGAAGATAGTTATCGAACCACCCCATTGAACCCAGCGCTTGCGCTTATCCTACAGAAAAACAAGGTGTTAGAAAATGAAAAAACCGGACAAACCCTCTTTGAAGAGAGTTTGTCCGGTGAAATGCCGATGACCGGACTCGAACCAGCACCCTATTGCTAGGAGTAGATTTTGAGTCTACCGCGTCTACCGTTCCGCCACATCGGCACAAAAAACAAGGGTAGAGCCTCCTAGGCTACACGGTCCAAGGGGTTATCTTCAATATCTTTTAAAGCCATTATTCGCTTTTGGCCAACTATAGGCGACACGCTCGTCTTTATTACGGTCATATCGAACCTGGATCGAAATATAGGGATAAGGATGGTGATTATCGACATCCCTCCCCTCATTTCTTCTATAGAGTTTGATGAATACCTCTTTGTTGTACCAGGGCTGAGTCGTTACATCGAGATCGCCTTTGTCATAACGAAGAAAAGTTTCAAATTCTTTTTTACCAGAAGAGTAGGCACAATGTTTGTAGTAGTCGACAAGATATTTGATGACGATTTCGGGCTGATATTCGAGTCCCTTCACATAAAAATCGACTTCAGCTCCAATCATGTGTTTTGAGACCTGGGCTTTAGTGGAACCATCGGCATAGAGATTGTGCTGAGGACATCGATGCCCGCAAGTGATGATGACTTGTTTGTTCGTCTTAGCCTGTACTTCGTTCAAAAGCTCTAGAAGAATGGGGTAAACAAACTCCTCTTTACCCAATAGCGGAAGACTGTGCCGCGCGGCACCACCGCAATCATAATGATATTCTGAAGATCCACCCTCCTTTTTTTCGATGCGTGGTGGATGAGCATTTGAACCTTTGCAGCGAAACCATTCCTTCGTGATCCTTGGAAAGGAGCCAATATACGAATCTTCCCAGGGATAATTTTCTCTTTCTCGCCTTTCTATAGGTGGTATGTTATAGACAATTTCATGGGACCGTCGATAGATGAATTCGCCAGTCGCATTTTGCTGTTTGCGCTTTCCTTCTTCGGAATTTTGCATTCCAGAACAAGCCGTAAGAAGGAGCAGGAGAGAAAAAAGCCTAGGTTTTAACATGTTTCTTTTTATAATCCGGAAGTAATGATGAGGTCAAATGGGTAATCGTTCCTTGCGAAAAGCCATTATCATCGACATGGCACCTCTTTTCAATGCCCCTTTATTGCAATACCTAGCTGAAAAAGGATTTGACGTTTGTATCGTCGAACATCCCGCTGAGGCTATTTTAGCCATTCGTCAGAATCGCTTCGATCTCATAGCCATTGGAGAAGGCGACCCAAGCTTTCCCTTTTTTGAGCTCTGCGCTTTGAGCAAAGAACTCCAATCTGATGCCTATCTCATCCTTTTAGGACCGGTTGGAGAAATCCCTCGTATCGCTTTAGAAGAAGCAATTGGCGCATCAGCTTGCTTAAAACGACCTTTTTCCCTGCCCGCAATTCAAGAAGTGATCGAAAAGATCGAGAAAAAGAAACCGATAAGGCCTCTACAGAACGAAAAAGCCATAAACCTGCCAACAGCATTGATCGCTGAAAGCCCTGCTATGAAAGCCATTGTAAGGGAACTTCTCTCGATTGCAGATAGCAAAGCCCACGTATTCATTACGGGCGAATCAGGAACAGGGAAGGAGATCATAGCTGAAACCTTGCATGCACTTTCACCAAGAAAAGAAAAGCCATTTCTTAAAATCAATTGCGCTGCCATCCCTGAATCCCTCATCGAATCTGAATTCTTTGGTCATGAAAAGGGGGCTTTCACTGGAGCCCTAGCCAAGAAACCTGGACGTTTTGAGTTAGCCCATACTGGGACTCTTTTACTCGATGAAATCACAGAATCTCCCCTTTCTTTTCAGGCAAAACTTCTGCGCGCTGTACAACAACAGCAATTTGAACGAGTGGGAGGATTTGAAACCCTAAAAGTCGATGTGCGTTTTATTTCCACTTCAAATCGCGACGTGATGGACTTCATTCGAAGAAAGCTATTTCGTGAAGATCTCTTTTACCGCCTCCATGTGATCCCCATCCATATTCCTCCCTTAAGAGAGCGTACTGAAGATATTCTCCCCTTGGCACAGAGATTTCTTACTCTTGCCTGTAAAGAAAATGGAAAATCCGCAAAACGTTTTTCTAATTCAGCCATTCATCTTCTGCTTTCCTACAATTGGCCCGGAAATGTTCGAGAACTCTCGAATTTGATCGAGCGTACGGCGATCATGCATAAAGATGAAGAAATCCAAGCAAATGACCTTCATTGGCGCCACCCTTTGCTTAACCGAGAGGTTTCCATAGCTCCACCTTCAACGTTGGCAGAGATGGAAAAACAAACTATTTTGGAAACTCTCACACGATTAAAGAACAATCGTTCGAATGTTGCCCGGAAGCTAGGGATCAGCGTGAGAACATTGCGCAATAAGCTCAAGGACTACTCAAAAGATTCTTAGAAAGTGTTTTTATTTGAATTCTCTCTTTTGGAATTCCTCTATCTACTTGATTTAGAATGGATTAAAAAATCATTTTAAAATAATCATTTTACAATTGTTTGTTTTGAAAAACATAATAAAAAAAACTTAAAACTTGACGTCAATATTTAATTAAATTAAATTTATAATTAAGGCAATTTTTATTGGTCGCTATATTAACATTTAAAATAGATGCTTGTATTGCATGTTATCATTTCAAACCATAACCAGTTGTGTTTGTTTTTCGATAAAACAATCAATCGACCAGATAATATAATTTATATAAACTATTAATTTAAAAAATAAAAGAGGTTTTACATGTCTAATCCTGTTTCAGCTCAACAAGCCAACAATGGAAGAAGCCCAGAGGCTGATCTAATTTATCAACAATATCTTAGTTATTACAACGATATAAACACCAAAATTCACAACATCGATTCATTGCCTTATGACCAAAGAAACCAGCCGAATGTTCAACAAGATCGCGCCAAATTGGCCGCTTTACAGCAACAACTTTACCCTATTTATGCGGGTGATTACGCTAATTCGAATGCCACATTGGCAAGTTTCCAAAACGATTGTGCCTCAATCGAAGCACAAGTCACTGCCGCCTATAATGACGCGATTGGTGGGGGATCTGGAATCCATGATCAAATCCAACAGGATTATAACAATGCCCAAACCACTGTCACTGCCTTGAATAAGCAGATCGCAGCCGATCAAAACAATTTAAATCAGCTGCTAGACCAGCAAAAAGCTCTGGAAAAAACGATTGCCGATCTTCAAGCGCAAATCAACGCATTGCCCGATGGTGAGCAGAAGACCCAGGCCCAAAAAGATTTAGATGCCGCGAATAGCACGCTATCCATCTTGAAAAACGACATCGCCGCTGCCCAATCGCAGCTTGCCAACCTGCAAACTATGGTGAGCTCAATGACAGCTCCAGGTGGAACTCTTGACCAACTCAAGCAATTGGCCGACAAGCAAAATCCAACGCAAGCTGATCTCGATCAGGCTAATGCCTTATTGGGCACAGTGAATGCCGCTAACAACTATGAGAAATCAACTCTTCAAGCTTCTTTAGCCAAAGCAAACGCTGATATAGCAGCTGTGAACACTGCGATTTCTATCGTACAAAAGGATCTTTTGCCAGACCCAACCCTCCACGATCAAATCCAACAAGATTACTCCAATGCGCAAACTTCTGCGAATGCCTTAAATAGCCAAATTGCTGCTGATCAAGCCAATCTGAATAATCTGCAAAACCAACAAAAAGCTCTGGAAAAAACGATTGCCGATCTTCAAGCACAAATCAATGCTTTGCCAGATGGCGATCAAAAAAAGCAGGCGCAAAAAGATTTAGATGCCGCAAATGCTGCACTATCTATCTTGAACACCGATATCGCTGCTGCCCAATCACAACTTGCAATGCTACAAAGCATGCTAAGCACGATAACAGCTCCAGGAGGAACTCTCGATCAACTTCAGCAACTTTCTAATAAGCCGAATCCAACACAAGCTGATCTCGACCAGGCCAATGCCTTATTAGGTTCTGTGACCACAGCTAACAACTATGAACAATCCACACTTCAACCCTCTTTAACCAAAGCAAATAGCGATATCGCTGCTGTAAATAATGCGATCGCCTTGGTACAAAAGGACCTCAATCCACCCAATCCAGGCACAATTGAAAATGGTTGCTGGTACATAGATTGGACTAGCTGGGGATTTGGAGGCTATCCTGTTCCGCAGGGCGTTAACGACGTGAATATCTTTGTTGGGAACATGAGCCTAGACGCTAATGGAAAACCTGTCATTGGTGGTTTCGGTGCGATGTCTGAAGAAAGCATGAATGCTTTTATTCAAGCCTGCCATGCTCAAGGCATTTCCGTTAAACTGTCGATCGGTGGAAGTACATCGGGTATGTACGGCAGATGCTGGGATGTATTGACCAAGGACAACGTCGATAGCTTTGCTCAAGCATTAGTCGATTATTGCCACACTCATGGAGCAGACGGTGTAGACTTCGACTTTGAAGAGTTTTCTTCAGCCACTGATCACCCAGAAATCCAAACGCTCGTAGGTACGCTCATCAAAGATTTCAAAAACAAAGACCCCAAACTACAAACTAGCTTATGTACAAATGCTGGGTTCGGCCCTTATTTCCCATGGCAAGGGATTGTAGAAAATGTTCTCAATGCAGCATCGACTACAGACCCTACTACAGGTAAAGTCTCATGCGCCGTTGATCGCATGTACATCATGTCCTACTACAACACCCTCAGCGACGAAGAGACTTGGGTAACTGGCTGGGCGAATTGGCTAGGATCAACCTATAACTTCACCCCTGCTCAAATTAGTGTGGGTCTCGATGATACAGATGCCCATGCCTACGATATCGAGGCATTTGCAGCCTGGGCTGCAAGTCAAGGGTTCAGTACTTGTTATTGGGAATGGGATCCTAATACCGCAGCTCAGTCGGATCAATCAACCAATAAAATCAAAAAAGCTTACGATGCTAACACAGGTACAGTAGACATCGCTCAAAGTACTAAATCCAATAAAAAATCGGGAGAAGGGAAAGTAAAGTTTTCTAATTATTGGTATGCCGAGTTCATACTACCAAAAGAGGAAACTGAACCTAAAAAACCTCTCTTGGATCTTCTACCAAATTTCGTTCATGAAAGCGCGGTATAATTGAAGCACTCTTGAAGATAAAATCTGGTGGCGCCATGCAAATGGCGCCATTTTTCCATCTCGAGTTCTACTGTTAATTCCGGAAGGTTTCTTTCTTTTTGTGTTATGGTATTAAAAGCTAGTCCAACCGATTCGAAAAGACAAGAATAGGCCATTTCTTCTTCAAAATCCATTTGCAATCCCATCATCTTGCCAGTAGGAAATAGCAGCAGATGCTCCTCTTTCTTCGCTCTTTCGATCTCTTCTAACATCGCCCCGCAAAGTGTTTCCATTCGCTTCAAGCTCGCACCAAGATCCTGTCTAATAGAAGAAGTCTTTTCTTGAGTGATTCCCTTAAATTGCCGAGTTTGTACGACTTGATGCAGCCGTCCGCGCAGGTCGTACTGCCTCTGCGCATACTGAGAGACAAAGTTTTTAAGGTTGGTCACAGGAATATTTTTCATAGGCAGTCCTTCTTGGCCTATCCGGAAAAACGTCGTTTTTGCATGTTTTTTTGCGAAGCGCGAGAACACACCTGCTTCCATGACCCATTTGACAAGAGTATAAATCGTATTCCCGCACGCATCTTTCCGCTTCAGCAACGTCTCGAATTGATCGTTTGGGACATTAAGGGTTTTTGGATCAATCGTCTGCTGCGTTCCTACACCAGGCGCATACCGCGTCAATCCTGTATAGGCAAGATCGACACCGGCGATGGCGATCGGATCACATCCCATGACATAAGCAAGAGCCAAGCTCAAAGTCGTAATCGAAAGGGCATCTTGGCCTAGTGCATCGAGCATATCGTCTTTGGTGATCTCAAAATGGGATTGGACCCATCCTTCTGCTGAGCCGGCAGTCCTTGTATGCAGATAGCCTAGCGGGGCATTCAGCGTTTGAAAAACACCAGGATAAAGCCGCAGCCCAAACAGAAAAGGAACTTCTTGAACTACATTGGCCTCGAAGCGATGCATCTCTTCTTCATTGGGATCGATCGCCAGCCCAATATGAGGCAAGATCCCCAAATTCCCCAGTGCTGTAATGGTCGATCCGCCTGCTATGATGAGTGCTTGATTTTCAAGAGACCTTAGATCTTCAATGTGATTTTTGAGCGAAGGTCCCGCTCCGCAAATAATTGCTGGTATACCTTTGAAGCGATCTCTTAACCCTGTGGTATCAAATGCACCTTCGAGCTGTTTTAGATTATCGAACAGATTCCGATGAACTCGGTGTACATAGATGGCTTCTTCAAAATAGGTACGAAAGAGTCCACTGAGACGCAATAGCTTTAACTTGATTTGTGCAGCAGATCGTTTCTTTTTATTTTTAGCGTAAGATTCGATCGCCCTTAACTCTAAGCGCGTAGCAGGAAAGTCTAGTGCGCATTGCTTCAGCGCAGCACTCCAAGCTCTTGAGGTAGGTATAAATCGGATGAAAACTTGAGGATGCTCAAAAAGCTCGTGCACTCCTTGTTTGCAACAAACATCGATAGCAGCAAGATCATCTTCGAGATAAACGAGCTTGCGCCGAGGGTTTTCCTCGAGCCAGGATCGCAAAAAGGGGAAATGCTGCCCTATGCCAATGCCGTATAGATAGAGAACCTCGATGGTAGATAATTGCAAAGAATCTTGAAATCTTTGCATCTCGGCATCGATGCCATCTTCAGCCCAAAGTAAAGAGGGGTGTTCCAAGGGAGTTGGCACCCCATCCCAGAGAAGGCGAAAATGTAGCTCTGGATAACGTTCAAGGGGCATGTTGAATTTCCTTCTTAAGGATTCCACATTCGTCCCAGAATTTCTCATCCCCTCTTTTTTGCCCTTGAACTAAGGAGAGCTCTCTTTTCTTTTGACCATCAGGCCAAAAAAGCACCATCTTTCCGTCCAACACTCCCTTTTTATAATGCATCGAGGTTCGGAGCCGTCCCTCTGGATCATAATAATGATGCCGACCTTCCCTTAGACCATGAACAAATCCCAATGAGGCATAGAGTTGGCCAGAAGGATAATATTGACGTACTCTTCCCTCTTGCAGTCCTCGGCAAAACCAACTAATCGAGAGAAGAACTCCCTTGTCATCGTAGAAAAGAGAGGGACCATGCAATGTCTTTTCTAGGAAGCAGCATAGGCTTAGCAATTGTCCATCCCTTTCCTCTCTTTCAATGAGAAGAAGACTTTGATCAAATGGTTCCTCGATGGCAACGCCAAGTTCTTGATCAAAAATCCGCAATAACCCAGGATGCATCTCATAACACTGCATCGTTCAACTCCTTGATGATACTCTTCCAAAAAAGCCATTTTTGCACTGTCTCACGAAATCCTAGATAGGGTTCAAAAAGATCGCCCTCTTTGCAATCCATCGCGAAACCCTCATCAGAGCCGTAAATGCCTGATGCACCAAAACAGGGGGGAGGTGTTAAGGCAGCCTGGTTAAATAAAGGTTTCCAAACTCTCCAAATCGGCTCTAAGAGAAATTGGACGGCAGGTTCTTGCTCTAGCTCCACCTCGCTCAAGACATAGTTTCCAAATTGTCTAGGATCCGATGGAAAATTCCTTTCGAGCAATGCAATTAAATGAGCGCAGTGATCGTTGGCAGTTGTTAAGCTCTTTTTCCAATCCTTCAAAACTTCGCTAGGGGAAAGAGATAGATGCAATTGAGGACCAAGAGAAGCGTCTGGAATGGCGGAGATCCCATGTTGCGAAAATTGTCCTAAGAGAGCTTCCAAAGAACTATGTTCTACCCCATCGATTGGCCAAGCCTCTTTCGCGACATTGATCAAATGAATCGTAGGATGTTTTTGCTTAAACGATGCAATCCAATCAGCCGCAAGTAAAAAATCTCCTTTAGTTAACCCTTGAGTTGTTTCTAAGAGATGGTCATTTGCATAAGAATGATCAACCCCAGACGTATACGATTTTCCTTCGGGCAAACAAAGATCTACACCAACAAGAACGATGGGATTGCAACCCATCATCGCTGCTAAGCTGATACTAAAAGTTGCAACATTCCACCCCCCCTCGATGCTTGGTTCGTCGAGTCCGAATTGTTCTACCAACCAACTTTCTAGTGGATAGCTAATCCCATCAGCGGCCCAAATTCTGGGTCCTTGCACTTCGGGAAGTATGTGTGCAGCTAGACGCAAGGGAAAAAAGAAAGGGATGTCTTTCGTAGCTTCGCTAGAAAAGAGATGGACAGGCGAATCAGGATCAAGAGCGGCAGCAAAATGAGGAGTGATGCCCCCTTCAGCAACAACTTTGAGCGCAGTTCCTCCGGCAAAAACAAGCATTCTTTCAGCTGCATCTTGCAGCTGTGGAAGGTGGCGCTGCATGGAAGGTCCTGCCCCACAGATTAAAGCTGGGATTCCTCGATAGTTGTTCATAAGGGACGAAGCAGCGAAGGCCCCTTCTAGAAAGGGGAGATTGGCCAGCATATTGCCAACAACTTTTTTCCCTCGATCTTTGACATCAGCGAGCAAAGCCTCAGCGCCAATCTGCCAAAACTTCAGTTTTTCAAATAGCGCTTTACCTAGCTCTCTTTTTTCCTCTGATAGAGAAGGAGGATTGGCTAATTGAAGATCGAAAAGCAGAAGCTGCCATGCAAGAATTGGTAGAGTAGCCTCCTCTAATAGGACGATTTTTCTAGATGGATCTTCATCGATCCAAGCGGAAAACAACATTTTTGCTTCTGCGAGATCGACGCCAAAAATGCAAAGAGCCTCCTTCCTTTTCATTTTTGCACCGCCTTGAGAAGCATTTCATACGATGGCAATCCTCTTTGCAATGTTCCTCCTGGCAAAAGGAGAGCCACTCCTATAGCATCTGCTAAAGCAATGAAAGGCGCTTCTACAAACACATTATATCCTATAACTTGCTCTATTGCTGCTTGATCGATGAGATCTTCTTTACATTCGACGAGAAGAAGGGGAAACAAAGGGAACCTTGTGTGAATTCCTTTGGCAAAACAAATGATATCCGCTCGACGTTCTGGCAGAACTCTTGGATCCTTCAGCAAATGCGGTAAAAGTTTTAATTCTCTTTCAACCGCGATAAGGGCGGGAGGAAATCCTAGCTTTTGGACCATCACCTGAAGAAGCGTTTGCCTAACCATTTCTTCAGGTGTTCTTTTGACCCACTGCCGTCTTACGCTATCGTAGAGAAGATCAGACCTATTCGACTTGGATGATCCCGTAGGTGCCATCTTTACGTCGGTAAATAACTTTGAGTTTTTGATCTTCTTCTCCACGAAATACCAGAAAATTAAAACCGGATAGTTCCATTTTCATCACTGCTTCATCCGTCGTAAGCATCTTAAGAGGTAGAGTCTTTTTCTTGATGACCTCAGGTATCCCATACTCTTTTTCTTCTTGTAGGAGATTAGCTGCCTCGATCTCGGCATTGAACTCGGCAAGTTCATCATAAGGACGACCGATGACGTTGACCTCCATATCGATCGTTGATAATTTCTTCTTATGGTGATCTTGGATACGATCTTTCCAACGTCGGATCAATGTCTGCAGTTTAACGATTGCCTTATCAATCGAAGCATACATATCGGTAGTAGCAGCGTGCACCTTAATGCGAAAATGTTCAAATTTAAGGATGATATCGACGGTGTGTTCGAGATGCTGGATGTCCATGGTGATTTGCATATCCATGAGATGGTTATGGATTCTCTCCACCTTTGACACCTTCTCCCACGCATATTTTTTCATGGCTTCTGTTACGAGGACATTTCTTCCAATGATATTGAGGCGATAGCCTTCTGCTTCTTCAGCTTCGAACTTTGCTTTGTCGACCATATATGAGCTCCTTTGCACTGGATACTATCCTACCACGGATAGATTTTTCTTTCTCCAGCCATAGACACTCTGACGATAAAAAAATAATTAATGAGCTAGTTCTCGTTGGGACCGTCGCCACCTCGGGTTTCCTAACTGCCCGCATGCAGCCATGATGCCCTGCCCCTTGGGATGGCGAATCAAGGTCGTCAATCCCCGTCCTCGCAATTTTTTCATGAATATTTCGATTTCCTCATCTTTGGGGGGAGAAAAACGGTCATTGCTCTGAGGATTGTATGGGATCAAATTAACTCTTACACGCAAGTCCGTAAGATAGTCAGCGAGCTGATCAGCATGTTCAGGCTGTGAATTGATCTGATCGATGAGGACATACTCTATCAAGATTTCCCTTCGCGGATGGCAGCAATAGGCGCGCATAGCTTCTTTGAGGGCTGCCATATCCCACTTGCGATTGACTGGCATAAGTTTTTGTCGGATTTCATCATTAGGCGCATTGACAGAGACAGCCAAATTCAATGCAGGATCCATCTCTTCGATCCATCGATATATGGCATCGACTTTTCCACTGGTCGAGATCGTAATCCGGCTTGGCCCAAATCCCAACCCTGCGGGATCAGTTAAAATCTTTATTGCAAGGACCACTTCGTCGTAATTATCCAGCGGCTCCCCCATTCCCATAAAAACAATATTTCTCAAAGGAACTTTGAGGATGTGTCTTGCATAAAAGACTTGACCAATCATCTCTTCCGCCTTGAGATGACGCAACAAACCCATACGCCCTGTCTCGCAAAAAGCACAACCCATGCGGCATCCCACTTGCGAAGAAAGGCATATCGTCGTTCCTGCTTCCATCGGAATCAAGACCGACTCGGTTTCCATTCCCCCGTCTACAGCTAGGAGAAATTTTGACGTCGATCCCTCTTTCTTGAGTTTTGTTGTTACTGGCACAGGAAAGTCTGTGATGGAGAGAATTTGTTGAACGAGATTCTCTGCTTGTGGTTCGACCCAATTCAGGGATTCAACTGAGAGCTCTCCTTCGGAAAACCACTTTGCGTAGATCTTCGCAGCATGAATGCGTCCCTTGCCTAATTGCTTCTGGATCTCATTGCAAAATGTACGTTGGGTATGGCGAAAAATTGGAATTTTAGAGAGCATGGTCGCAGTAAATAGATTTGCACCGAACAGGACTTGAACCTGTAACCACCCGGTTCGAAGCCGGGTACTCTATCCGATTGAGCTATCGGTGCCTAAAGGAACCCAACTTTTTTACCAAAAGATGCGATTTTGTGAAAGAGGAGAGAAGCGAAGGTCTTGTTTTAAGGGCAATCCCCTTTAACGATAATAAACGAATCCTTACCGTTTTCATGCCCGAAGAAGGGGTCATTAGCTTGTCCACAAGGGTGTTTTCCCCAGCTCTTAGTCATCTGACCTCAGCTACCTCACCTCTTACCCACTCTGAATTCCTTTTTCGTAAAGGGCGGGGCGAAATGTACCGTCTTCTCGAGGCAAATACCCTAACCCATTACCTAGCCTTACGCACCGATGCTAACCGTCTGGACTGTGCTGGTGAAATCGTTCAAATCCTGCTAAAAAGCCAGCTGCCTGGCAAGGCAGCCCCTCTTCTTTACGATTTAACAAAAGCCTATGTAGATCATCTTCAGCATTGCAGCCATCCTAATAATCTCTTGGCAAGTTTTTACCTCAAATTATTAAAGCATGAAGGACTGTTCTATTGGACAACCCTTTGCTCTGCTTGCAATAGGCACCCCGTTACTTTTTTTTGCAAAGGACAAGGGACATGTGCACAACATCGCAGCTACCCCGCCCATCCTTTGATAGACCAAGAATGGCAGCTCTTAGGTCTTCTCGCTGAGTCGCGTTCTTTTCAAATCTTAGAGGGAATTCATCTCGATCCTTCAATGATCGATCGGCTACGTCTTTTCATTTCAGAACTGATCTAAGAAAGAATTTGCAAATTCTTTTCCCTATGAAAATTGAAAAATTCTCAAAGGAAAAAGAATTTACGATTGAGAATTTTTATCTTCCAAGAACTGGGAGGTTTTAATAACCTTACAAAAACGACCCATGCTTTCCAAGGCGGCTCGATGCCCTTCTTCTGTGGCTGTCTCACAAGCATCTTGTAAAACGAGCACAGAATAATCTCGGTCATGTCCATCTCTTGCCGTATGTTCAACAGCCATGTTTGTTGCAGTGCCTGCAAGAACAAGATGATTAATATTATTGGCTCCTAAAATTGCATCTAATGATGTTGCATAAAATGCGTTCACTCGATGTTTTACAACAATAAGATCTGTCTTTTTGAAGTGCAGCTGTTCATGAAATTCTGTTCCCCACGAATCTAAAAGTAATGCACCATGCTCGGCAGCAGGCCCAAAAAGTGGAGAGTTTCTAGGACACTCAGGGTAACCATGATGAAATCCTACTTTTACAAAAATAAGCAGATGGTTCATTTGTCTTGCATGGTCAATGGCGCGATTGGCGTGTTCAATGACTCGATTTTTTTCAATACGCTCGGCCGATCGAGCAATTTTCCCATTCGGGTGTGCAATATCATTGATGAAATCAATAACAATTAAAGCCTTGCGATCCATATATCATTTCCTCATCAATTCTTTTTGTCCAAAGTAAATAGTAATTATCCCACCAAGGATCACACAAATCATCCCCGTCACGGTAATTAAGTCTGGAATTTGATTCCATACAAGCCAATCCGCAAAAACTCCAAAAATAATGCAAAGAAACATCAAGGGTGAGGTAATTCTTACAGGCGCTTTGGCATAAGAAATTGTGCTAAAAAATTGATAGGCAGCTCCAAAAATTCCCACCCCAACCAATAAAAGAACTAAGGAAGTATCCATGGGTTGCCAACCAATAGGCAAAAGGATCCCAGTGGCTACGGAACAAATGAAAAAATTATAAAAAAGGATTTGTATGACCGGCGTTGTTTTACTCAACCTTCGAATCATAACAATCGCTACAGCAGCTAAGATACCTGATGCTAAGCCAATAAGAGAAGCAAGTTGGAAAACCCCAGAGCTCGGTTTTAAAACAAGTCCCACTCCAATAAATCCAAAAACAATGCCCATCCATACTTTATGAGGTGTATGATGTCTGACGGAGAGCCAAACCACAATGGGTACAAATAAGGGGAAGGTGTTATTTAATAAAAGAGCGCTGGATAATGGGATAAATCTAAGTGCATAAAAGAAACAGGCAAAGGCGAGCAGTGTTAAAAGACTTCTAAACAGAAATATGCCAGGGTTAGAAGTATGCACAGCCTCCCTAGGATTCTTAATTATCCAGGGAAGAAGCAATAGTAAGCTGATGAAAAATCTCGCGAACAAAATGACATCGGTGGAAGCTCTGGTGCCAATGATTTTGCCGAATAGGCTCATCGTGGTGAAACTAGCCGCAGCCAAAATGGCAAAAACAACACCCTTCCAAATATGTTGTTCGTGAAGAGCAACGGTGGTCGTCTTTTCTTGCTTTCCCAAAATGAGTTAGCAACTCCTGTTCTCGTTCCAGAAGCTACCCTTATCATTTAGCGTCAATAAACTTCTACGCCAAGAATGCGCCGGCTCACTTGTTGTTATTTGGCATCCGCGTGTTTTGCGAGGCGGCGATCTTCCATTTCTTATCTATATTGACGAATACGTGAGTAAAGATACCTTCGCGCGTCTCAGGAGGTTTATTTGTTTCGCAATAGGGATTGCGATACCCCTCAAGTCTCCAGCGAATGATGCCTATAACGACACCAGGCTGAATCTCGCGTAGCTTTGTGTCTAAAATTTCAAGAACTGACCCCTTCATGAACGTCTGCAGAATTTGAACATGACGATGCTCGATTTCTTCTTTGCCTGAGAAGTACATCCCGAATACATTGACGAAGTCGGCATCATCAGTGAAGCCCTTGGCAAAGTTTCTTCCTCCATGAAGATTCCACGAGTCCGCATAGTCTTTGATGATCTCTTGGATTGCCAACCGATCGGCCTGTTCCAATGCAGAAGCAAAATTTAAAGAAATAAGGAATAAAGCCACCAGCCAAGTTTTTTTGACAAAACGACTCATAGAAGGCCTATCATTAGGTATTGTTCAGAACTAAACAATCAAAAGAGAAATGCGAAAGGGGGGATTCGAACCCCCAAGAGTGTGACCTCGCTACCACCTCAAGGTAGTGCGTCTGCCAGTTCCGCCACTTTCGCAAAACGAAAGGATATATAGTATTCGTGCCTATCTTTTTCTGCTAGCAAAAACTAGCCCTTTTCGGGCTAGTTTTTAGGGACCGCTATCGGATGTTATTTTGTGAAGAATTGCAACATTTTCGCAGGAAATGTTGGGTTCTGTAAGAGTAACGTCCCGATTAAAGTAGCAGGGACCGCGATGGTAACCCCACGGTTGAAATGGAAAATCTTATGAAAAATATTCATCATCGTCAGCATGAGCAATGCCGGATAACAAACCTGCAAGATCGGGGCCAACATCTTGACGATGCCAGAAAATCCGATGAAGCAGAAAGAAAAAGCAATCGCAAGCGTGAAGAGCAGCCAGATGCGATAGTCATATTTTTCTTTAAAAACTTCCTTGTGGACAAAATCAGCAAACACGGCGGTTAAAGCAATGGAAGTCGCAACACAAGAGACCAATACCGAGATGCAAGTAAATGCTCCGCCCCAAGGTCCAATGATCGTCCAAGCTAAATTACTAAAGAATACTTCCGGTGCGACACCTATAAGGCTTTCCTGGTAGTGTGCGGCAAGAAAACTAAAGCCCACATAGATCGCGCCAATGAGAAACGCTCCAACAGCACTGGCTTTTAGCATGATTTTGAAAATGCGCCTCTCGCTTCCTTCACCTTCAAAATGTTCAGGATGTTTTTTCTGGAGCAAGGAAACGATAATCGAAGAGAAGAAAAAGGCTGGCAATAGATCCAAAGTATTATAACCTTCCAACAACCCATAGGTAAAAGCTGCTCCTCGAGTAAGATCACTATGTTGAATTGGCGGTGCCTGCCAAAGCCCTTTGGTAACAATCATAGCGATTAAGATGAGTAAGGCTGGGGCGAAGACATAGCCAAGAATTTGCATCAACCGATTTTTCTTCACGGTGCAAAGAAAAATAAATCCACAAGCGAGCAGGGCAAAAATGCCCAAACTTAAGTCCGGAATCAACATTTTCAATGTCGAATGAGACAATGTCAAACAACGTGGGATGGCTCCAAATGGACCAATCATTGCTAAAATGAAAAGAGCAATGAGGAAACCGGGCACCTTACCGACCCTTTCAAAAAAGGAGCGATAATCCCCTTTATAAAGAGAAATGGCAATCACCCCAATGAAGGGAATAATCACGGCTGTAATCAGAAGACCAAGTAATGCCCACACATTCATATCTTTGGAAAACTGCCCTATCGCCAGTGAAAAGACGATATTACCTGCTCCAAAGAACATTTTGAACATTGCTAATCCAGCTAATAGTGACGGGCTGCGCAATTTGGTCTTCATAGTTTTTCCCTTTGAAAATTCTGCAAACTAATTCGAACTGAGATCCAAATGTCTACGATAACTAATAGAATTCGTTTTAAAAAATTTGAATCGTCAGAAATAAAAAAATGTTTAGAAGGATTATAAAGCGAGAGTTGTTTTAAGGCAAGAAAGGGAAATTGAGCCTCGATCTTTAAACTCCAGCCTCAAAGTAGTTTTTTAATCATGCTATCAGCTATATTAGGCTCTATGCGCTGCACTGGCTACTGCACAGCTTCTTCCTATGACATCCCCCGCCTCTTCCAAACACATGGAAAAATGGGCCCTGTCCAATTATATAAAGACACATTGCATTTCCAGCTTCGCGAAGAAAAGCGTATTCGAGGCGATGTTTTTTATTTTTCCTATGGTGCTGTCGTATTTTGGGGGCTTGGGCAAGAAGAAGAAAGGCGCCTTCTTATCGAACTCAAAGATTTTGAAAGAGATCCGTGCTCAAGAACTGAAGATGAATTTACCTTCATTTACGGCGATGTGATGAAAGTCGAGGAGGATGAAATTGTCCTTCAGAACAAAGCCACCTTGACAAAACTAGCTGTCTCACATGGGATTGCTCAATCCGTTAAGCTCAATAGTTTTGAAGATAGTATTTTCAAAACCTATGAAACGACAAAATGGCTTCCTAAAGAACTTGCTATAAAGGGAAAAATTTCTTTATCTCGCAAGTCTATCTCTAGAAAAATGGGCGAGCTTTTCATCGAACGCAATACGATTAACCTTCATACTGAAATTCTCGATATCCCTGAATTTTTCTGGGAATATCCCGAGTTGGAGTCGTTTTATAGAAGGACAGCCCACTATCTGGATGTGACCAAGCGAGTCGATGTCCTCAACAGACGGCTCAACGTGATTCACGAGCTCTTCGAAATCTTACGTAACGAGCTGAATCACCAATATTCCTCTCGTCTTGAATGGACGATCATCATTTTGATCGTGATCGAGGTCTTCCTTGCTGTATTAAGAGACATCTTTCATGTCATTTAAAAAATTATTGGCTTACCCCATCATTTTTTTGGTCCGCCTCTATCAATGGACGATTAGTCCCTTATTAGGCAACCCTTGCAGATTCTATCCAAGTTGTTCTGAATATGCAGTCGAGGCGCTAAAAAAACATGGTGGATTGAAAGGCTGTTTTCTTTTGATCAAGCGCATTGCCAAATGTCATCCATGGCACCGTGGAGGAGTCGATCTCGTTCCTTAGAAAGTAATTGCAAATTCTTTTCCCAATGAAAATTAAAAAATCTTCAAGAGAATTTTTAGGATAAAAGCTATTTAAGCTCTTCCATTAGACTTCTTTCGAAACTCAGCGATTATGAAAATGAACGCAAAGATGCGCAAGCGGCAAAGACACAGAGAAAATTGATAATGTATTAGCCGCGCTGATACATAGATGCTGCAATCGAAGTATATCGGATATTAGGCGGCCCGGGCTTGTTGGCAAGCTTGTATCAACTAGGATTACTTCTCAATTTTGAGCGGAAACTTTTCCGCAATGGCATAGAAGAGTCGTTAATGATTTATAAAACTCTTTGCGTCTTGCGCGTCTTTGCGTTCATTTTCATACTCGCTGAGTTTCGAAAGATGTCTAATGGAAGCTCTTATGCAGGCTTTATCCTAAGCATGAGAAAGCTACTCGAAAATCTTCGCATTCTCATAGGGAAAAGAATTTGCAAATACTTTCTAAGATTTATTTTGAAGGCAACTTGATTTCTTGGCCGGGCTTAAGCCGCTCGCTTTCTAAACGGTTCTCTTTCATGATCGACTGAATAGAAACATGGTGCTTCTTTGCAATTTTCCAAAGACTATCGCCATTTTGCACTATATAGATCTGCAGTTTTTTTGATGGCTTTTCATGCGATACCTTCATTGGCGACATGATAGCAGAATTCGTTTCTATAGCAGGAACGGAAGGTGCTTTAATCACAGCCTCAGGACAGAAGCGTTTGATAGCATCCAGCAATTGAAAGGGTGCAGGCATAGCTTCGCCAGCCCGCGCATAGAGTTTAGCGGCAGCAATGCGGATGACTCGCTCTCCACGAGTGCTGCATAAAAGTGCTCTTGCAAGGGAATAGGCCTGTTTGTCCGAAAAGTCTACCGCATCGAGAACGAACAGTACTTCATCGTCTGAGAGTCGTTTTAAGGCAAATTCCACATCGCATCGCAAGAGAATCGTGGCCGCTCTCTTCGAGTAGCGTCGCAGATATTCTACTAAGAACGTCCGTAACCGCTCGCGAGAAAAATCTTGTCTCAGTTTTTGCTGTTCTAAAAAATTTTTTACTATCTGCCAATCGCCTTGTGCTAGCATTTCAAGCACTTCTTCTTTGGTTGCAGAACATTCGCTTCGACTGAGCAAGGTCGAGACAGCTAAGTACTCTGGACTCAGAAAAAATGCTTCAACGAGCTGAGGATCTGGAAGGCATCCTGTAGAGAAAGCGCGTTTGATTTCAAAAAAAAGCCCTTCATTAGTGAGTGGCCAGCGTTCCGTCTTTGCAAATTTGATGATCGCTTCATAATGTTCATCTGTAAGCCCTGAGAAGATGAAGAGCTCCGTTGATTCTCCTTGAGGATGGCGAAAAAGGACCTGCCTGGGCTGTAACGGAATCCCGCCAATTGCTTTTTCAAGATTGAATTGATGAAAAGCGACGAGCATAGAAAGAGCAAAATCACGTTTTAAGTAGCCGTCCTCAAGTAATTGTTTGTCATTGAGCAGCTCTAGAAGTTTTTGAAAATTTTCTTCGCAAAGCCCTCGCAGAATCTCAGCATTGCTGACGGGCTTGATGATGGACCCATCAGAAGTAGGCGGCGATGCAAAAGCAACTTTTTGTCTACTTTCTTTCAAAAGAAAAAAGCAAAAGGTTGATAGTAGCGCCACATTGAGAGCAACGCTAAAAATGAGCACTTGCAGCAAAAAACGGCTTCGCTTTTGCCAAATACTTTTATCCATGATACTATTTATCTTCCTTAAGAGGTTTTTTTTCTACTATGAAAGTCCCCCTTAGCTGGCTCAAAGACTATATCCATCTTTCGCAATCCACTGAAGAGATTGCAGAGGCTCTAACCTCGATGGGGTTGGAAGTTGAAGGCATCGAACACCGCACTCCACTTTTTGAAGGAGTCGTCTCTGCAAAAATCGTCGACGTAAAACCTCATCCCAATGCCGATCGGCTGCGCATCGCTACCGTTTATGATGGAAAAGAACATTTACAAATCGTTTGCGGCGCCACGAATTGCCGTGCGGGCCTGAAAACAGCCTTAGCTCAAATTGGAGCCACCCTTTTTGATAACGAGGGCAAGTCTTTCAAAATCAAAAAAGGCAAGCTCCGCGAGATCGACTCGTATGGCATGCTTTGCGCAGCCGATGAGCTAGGTCTGACAGAGCGAAGTGATACCGGCATTCTCGAACTCGACCCGGATATAGCCGAAGGAACAGATCTTAGAAGCCTTTACTCCGAAACCATTTTAGACATCTCGCTAACGCCTAATTTAGGGCATGATCTAAGCCTTATCGGAGTTGCAAGGGAACTTGCAGCAAAATTTTCTTTGCCGATCCATCTTCCATCTACTTCTTTACGCGAAGATTCCGATCAAGCGATTGAAAAGAGCGCTAAATTGGAAATTAGAGCACCACACCTCTGTAAGCGATATGCCTGTCGCCTCATTGCCGGGGTTCGTGTCGGCCCTTCACCCGAATGGTTAAAAAAACGTCTCGAAGCTGCTGGGCAAAAGAGCATCAATAATCTCGTAGACATTGGCAATTATGTTATGCTTGAAACAGGCCAGCCTCTTCATTTTTTCGATGCGGACAAAATCGGACACCACCACATCATTATCGAAGAGTCCCACATAGAACATTCTTTCGATCTGCTGGATGGAAATCATTGCCTTGTTCCCAAAGGGACACTTCTGATCTGCGATCCACTTAAATCCCTTGCTATTGCGGGCATCATGGGCGGAAAATCTTCTGCAATCAGCGACTCGACCGTGAATATTTTTATCGAATCGGCATGTTTTGACCCCGCCTCTATTCGCAAAACCAGCAAATGTCTTGGATTGCATACCGAAGCTGCCTATCGATTCGAACGCGGCACAGATTTAGAAGCTGTGCTTTTTGCTCTTGAAAGAGCCTCTTCTCTTGTAGAGACACTGACAGGTGGATTAGCTCTTAAAGGCATTCTGCAACATTCCCCACCTTTCTCTTTGCGCAAGATCCTATGCCGCATCAGTCGCCTTAATGCCTTTTTAGGAACGGCTTTGAGTCAAAATGAAATTGCCTCTCTCTTTCAGCGGCTTTTTATGACCGTTGTTATTAGAGATGATGATCGCCTCGATGTAACTGTCCCCTCTTTCCGCAATGATCTGCACATCGAGGAAGACCTTTTTGAAGAAGCAGCAAAACTCTATGGATATAATCATCTCCCCCATACCAAGGCGCGACATGTTAGTGCTCCTTTTGGCGACGCCCCACTCTTTTTGCTCGAACAAACTCTTCGAACCAATCTCTTGAGCGAAGGATTGCAAGAATGCATGAGCTGCGATTTGATCAGCCCGACTCAGGCACGTCTCGTCATCGAACGCAACATGGACGAACGATCCCTGATCCAAGTTTTGCATCCAAGCTCGATCGATCAATCCGTCTTGCGCCCCTCCCTTCTTCCAGGAATTCTAAGCATAGCGCGTTTCAATCAAGATCATGGAACAAATGATCTATCTATTTTCGAAATAGGAAAAATCCACTTTCGCGAAGAAGAACGCTTCAAAGAACAGCTCATGTTTGCTATAGCTATCAAAGGCAAGATTGCCCCTTATCATCATTCACCTAAAACGAGGATAGTCGATTTTTTTGATCTAAAAGGAATGATCGAAAACCTGCTGATCAGTTTAAAAATGCCAAGCGCAAATTTTGCACCATCCCATTTTCACTCTTTACATCCTTTTAGACAGGCCAAACTCTTAATAGGCGATTCGAATATCGGTTCAATGGGGCAGAT
Source organism: uncultured Simkaniaceae bacterium (assembly GCA_963791555.1). Lineage (GTDB taxonomy): Bacteria > Chlamydiota > Chlamydiia > Chlamydiales > Rhabdochlamydiaceae > JAGXTH01. The sequence continues at coordinate 261,201 of CAWBSQ010000004.1, read as the reverse complement.
ACATCCTGAAACTCTCCTGTTACTTGGCATCAAAGACCCAATTTTCTTTGCCGAAATCGATCTTGGTCAAGTTTCACAATTGACCTCGAAGAATTGGCTGACCTCCCCGATTCCACTTTTTCCTGGTTCGGAAAGAGATTGGACTTTGACATTACGAGATTCCGTGCCAATCAACGAAGTTTTTGCTGCTATACAACAGGTCCCTTCACCCTTCTTACGCGATTTCTTCTTGCTCGATGTTTATCAAAGCGAGCAGCTAGGGATGCACAAAAAAAATGTCACGTTACGCTTCTTCTACCTCGACAAAGAGCAGACGATTGAACAGGCAACTGTAGATCGTGAACATGCAAAATTAAAAGAGCAGGTAGCCTCGACTTTGCAACTTTTTGACCCGACTACCTAGGCATTCGGGCTAAAAAGATGCAAAGTCGAGGTAGCAGAAAAATTGAAAGATTACGTATTGTAAGTATTAGTACTTCACAATGGACCCACCCATGAAGGTTAGAATTTCTGTTTTTTTCAGTGCCATTCTCGCATTATTCGCTGCTGCTTGCCAAAAACAAGGAAACAGCGACTCTGTTGTCTCAAAGCGCTACATTCATAAGTACGGTTATGCCGTATCCAAAGAAGAATGGGAAGCGCACAATTACCCAGGTCAAGTCATCACCAATATGCGTGATGGTATCACAATCACAACGACTTATGAGCACGGCATCCTCCATGGTCCTACCACCTATACTTACCCCCATAGTCAAACAGTAGAACTCTTTTTGCTCTATAAAACCGGGGATCTCGTCAAAGAAATTCATTATGATAAGCAAGGCATGCCTTCGCGCGAGCAAGTCTTCTTATCGCCTCACCGCTATACGTTGACTTCCTGGTATTCTACAGGAAGCCCCCTCAGCATCGAGGAATTTTCCGATGATGAGATAGTCGAGGGCCAGTATTTCACTTTGAATAACGAAATCGAAGCCCGTATCGATAAAGGCAATGGAAGCCGCATCCTTCGCGATCCTAATGGTTTGCTTTTATCGCATGATATATTTGACAAAGGCTACATGATAAAACGAGAGTCTTTCTATCCATCCGGCGCTCCAGAATTTGTTGCTACCTATTCTAAAGGCCTATTGCAAGGTGAAAAACGGAACTTTGCAGACAATGGAGAGCCTATCTCTATCGAAGAGTGGAAAGATGGAAGACTACACGGTATAGCTAGTTATTTTAGCAATGGGGTTAAAGTCACCGAAATTTCCTACCTCGATGGGCAAAAAAATGGCACTGAGCGCCATTTCATCGATGGGGAAATCATCTCTCAAGAAATCGGTTGGGAAAATGATAAACGTCATGGTCTAAGCGTCTATTATACTGATGGCCAAACACGCACTGAATGGTATTATGACGGTAAGATAACCTCTCAACGGCGCTATGATGAACTCGCCAAGCTCGATGAGATGATTTCTAATATCTCTTCAGATGTCCTGATCACCCGATAGAGCATCTTTCAAATTCCCCTCTGGTCGAAAGATCAGAGGGCGCTTAGAAAGTATTTGCAAATTCTTTTCCCTAAGAGAATGGGAAGATTTTCGAGGAGATTGCAAAATGCGGGGCGAAGCCAGTATCGGGACTATGATACGAGCGAGAACCGCATTTTGGAAGATCCCGAAAAGATTTCCGTTCTCTAGGAAAATGAATTTGCAAATACTTTCTTAGCGGATTTTGAGCTGTTCCTGAGATTCTCCATCGATGTTTTGGCCAGAGTAATCCTCTTCAAGGATGACCATTTGCTCAAAACTTCCTTCTCTCTGCTCTTCTTTGCTCCCAGATTGGCAAGCAGACAGCCCTAGCAAGTTAATACTCAACAAGAGTGCGTATTTCACATCTTCCCCCTAGAGCTTTTCCGAAAATCTCTCTTCTCCTTTCTTCCATACACCAAGCCAAGAAAAAGCGATAGAAATAAGCGACTGTCCACAACCTAACGCTTCAAATCTATACCATGCGCTCGAATCGCTCGAGACCCGCAAGTTTGAGCTTCGGATCGATTGTTGGATCGATAAGCGCTTTTCTGCCGAATTGCGGACTTTTCATTTTTGCAGTCAAAGACTTCTCTTGCTTACACGCTTTATAGATGCAACCATGGAGTTTTGAGCGTATTTGCTTGCCCAGGAATTTTTCCATTTTAGCCAGAAGCCCTGCGATGCCCTTGCAATCGTGCTTTCCTTTTAGGCATTTTCTCAATCGTCCAAGGATTGCCTGCATTTGTAGTGCTTTATTCTGCACCCCTATGCTACAGCCTCCAAGCCCAACCGGTAGACGATCGATAATACCATTCCTATCAAAAGTGAAATTTTCTAAAGCCCTTAATTGCCCAATCTCTTTAGGCACGCTGGTCAGGCGATTATTGCTTAAGTGGAGGACAGTCAAAACTCTTATCTGACCAATCTCTTTTGGTAGGCTTGTTAGTCGATTATGGAGCAAATAAAGCTCGATCAAAGCCCTTAGCTGCCCAATCTCTTTTGGTAGGCTGGTCAGATGATTGTCGAACAAAGAAAGAAAAGTCAAAGCCCTTAGCTGCCCAATCTCTTTTGGCAAGCTAGTCAGATGATTGCGGTCCAAGCAAAGCAAAGTCAAAGCCTTTAACTGTCCAATCTCTTTCGGCAAGCTAGCTAGACGATTGTCGCCCAAAGAAAATAAAGCCAATGCACTTAGCTGTCTAATCTCAGAAGGTAGAAGAGTTAAGTCACAATCGTTCAAATCCAAATGATGAAAAACTTGTAGAGCTGCTTGGTGTTCATCAAACCATCCTCTGATGTTCTCTGCCCTTTCGATTGTGCCTTCAGAATCCTCAGCAATCTCTAATCGACTATCTTCTAAATCTGCAAGAGGCTGTTGCCTATGCATTCTAGCCGCCATCCTAATGAGATTTCTTGCTTCGACGATCTCGAAGAACTTGGCAACGGATTGGTAATTAGGCTCTTCTAATTGTTCGAGCTCGCTTAAATCTTTGGCAACCGACATCAGCCGGCTTAAGATCTTGATTTGTTCTTCTTCGGTGAGGGTATCGCAATAGCGATGGCAATATTTTGCAATGAGGGGTGCAAGATTATAGGTTTTGATGATGCGGGTCGCACTGCCTAATTCCGGAGCGGCTTTGTAAGTGCTTTGCAGATTAGCTAAATCTCTCCCTGTGAGAAATGGATTTAGATGAGCTTTTGTCATATCCTGTGGAGGTATTTGCAGCAGATTGATCAATCTTGGCCCGTGAAGTATTTGCTGAACACAGTTTCTCATCTTTTGTTTGCCAATCTTGTTCCAATGAATCGTCGAGGTAGAGATGTTGCACAGAGCAAGGAACGCAATACGATCTTTTTTATCTAATGATTGAAAAGCAACGCTTCGCCCCTGCTCTTTTTCGATGGCATGGGAAAAATAGGTCGATCGCTCATACCTTGATGTTTGTGTTGAATAAAATGATAGTGAAGTCATTTTTAAATCCTATCATGTTTTTATCCATTAATTAAAACAAGGCAACACTATTTTTTTGCAGTCTTATTTGCATTTTCCAAATTTTTGAACATAAGCTCGAATCGCTCGAGACCCGCAAGTTTGAGCTTCGGATCAATCGTTGGATCGATAAGCGCTTTTCTGCCGAATTGTGAACTTTTCATTTTTGTAGTCAAAGACTTCTCTTGCTTACACGCTTTATAGATGCAACCATGGAGTTTTAAGTGCACCTTCTTACCTTGAAACTTTTCCATTTTATCCAGAAGCACTGCGATGCCCTTACAATCATGCTTTCCTTTTAAGCATCGTCTCAATCGTCCAAGGATTGTTTTCATTTGGAGTGCTTTATTCTGCACCCCTATGCTATAGCCCCCAAGCCCAGCAGGCAGACGATCGATAAGACCATTTCCATCAACAGTGAAATTTTGTAAAGCCCTTAGCTGCCCAATCTCTTTAGGCAGGCTGGTCAGGCGATTTTTCTTTAAATCCAGATCCATCAAAGTCCTCCTCAACCGCCCAATCTCTTTAGGCACACTGGTCAGACGATTATTAGATATCCACAGGTCGGTCAAAGCCCTTAGCTGCCCAATCTCTTTAGGCACACTGGTCAGACGATTATTAGATATCCACAGGTCGGTCAAAGCCCTTAGCTGCCCAATCTCTTTAGGTAAGCTAGTTAGACGATTCCCATTCAAATCAAGCATAGTCAAAGCCCTTAGCTGCCCAATCTCTTTAGGTAAGCTAGTTAGACGATTCCTATTCAAATCAAGCATAGTCAAAGCCCTTAGCTGCCCAATTTCTTTAGGTAAGCTGATCAGGAGATTGTTGTGCAAAATGAACACATTCAAAGCCCTTAGCTGCCCAATCTCTTTAGGCAGGCCAATCAGTCGATTGTGTTGCAAAGAGAACAGAGACAAAGCCCTTAGCTGCCCAATCTCTTTAGGTAATTTGGTTAGGTAGTTGTCTGCCAAATCGAGCACAATCAAACCACTTAGCTGGCCAATTTCAGGAGGTAGAAGCGTTAAGTTACTATTGTGCAAATCCAATCCATTAAATGCCCTTAAATCAGCCTGATGTTGTCCAAACCATTCTCTGACTTTTTCAGCCCTTTGCAGCGTACTCTCGGAATCAGCAGCAATCTTCAGTTGCGCATTTTCTAAACCTGCCAGTGGTTGTGCAAGATGCATTTTAGTCGCCATCCTCAAGAGATTTCTTGCTTCGACGATCTCGAAGAACTTGGCAACGGATTGGTAATTAGGTGCTTCAAGATGCTCGAGTTCGCTTAAGTCTTTGGCAAAGGACATTAGCTGGTTTAAGATCTTGATTTGTTCGTCTTCGGCGAGGGTAGCGCAATAACGATGGCAATATTTTGCAATGAGGGGTGCTAGATGATAGGTTTTGATGATGTGGGTAGCGCTGTCTAATTCCGAAGCTGCTTTGTGGGTGCTTTGCAGATTGGCTAAATCTTTCCCTGTGAGAAGTGGGATTAGATGAGCTTTTGTCATCGCCTGTGGAGGTACTTGCAACAGATTGGGCAATTTTGGCCCGTGGATTAATTGATGAACGGAGTTTTTCATCTTTTGTTTGCCGATCTTGTTCCAATGAATCGTCGAGATAGAGATGTTACATAGAGCAAGGAACTCAATGCGGTCTTTTTTATCCAATGATTGAAAAGCAAGGCTTCGCCCCTGCTCTTTTTCGATGGCATGCGAAAAATAGGTCAATCGCTCATGCCTTGATGTTTGTGTTGAATAAAATGATAGCGAAGTCATTTTTTAAATCCTTATAATTTATAATTAATATATTTTAGATTTAACTATTTTATAATAAAAACAATAAAAAAAATCAGCCAAATTATTTACTTTAGCCACACGACAGTTAAATGTTTTATTATATTTATGCCAACTGGGTGGACTTAGAAAGTACTTGCAAATTCTTTTCCCTATGAGAACGAGAAGATTTTCGAAGAGATTGCAAAATGTTCTTTATACCAAGCTTCGATGATCGCTTCCCAATTTTGGGTTTTTACAAAAAGACCTATCTAATTGAGGTTAAGATATTTTAAGAATAAAACTAGCAATAAAACAGGCTTAAAAAAATATTTTGCCAATAGCTCTATTGGCAGAATTCAGGCCACGGCCTATAAGGAGGCTAAAAACCGTATAGTGTGTGGCCCTTTGCCCGGCGAGCTCCTTTAAGCACAGCATTTAATCGCTGATCTTGGAAGCTGGTCGAGAACCGCTTTGGGCATGACCGGATTTTCCCGAGGGGATAACAGTGAAAGGCTCTGATCTCTTTAAAAAACTGGCTGAACTGGAGTCGATCAATGATCAGCTTCAAGCTGAGCTGCGCGATCTCGATCGTCTGATGAAAGAGATCGGCTTTTCAGAAGGCATTAACACACTAAAGAAAGCAGCTCGCGAAGTCCTTGAAGAGGATTAAGAGACCATCGACAGAAGCTTAGTTTGTGGACAGGCTAAGAAGCTGTCCTAAAACCCCAGCATTGAGGTTTGGCGGGATTTTCGATAAGATTTTTCCTCATTCGACGAGGACAATATGCGAAACTGCATATGGCCGAGAAGAAGGAGGGACAAGATTGCGAAAAGCCCTCAAAAATCAGATGCTCGGGTTTTAGGACAGCTTCTAATCCAGCAAAGAGAGAAGATCGTCCATAGTGAATCCTTCAGCCTCTCCCATCGTCTCAAGAAGATCTCCCGTTAGCTTTACTTTATGTTCTTTAAGACGCATCATCTTCTCTTCGATGCTGAGGGCAGTGACGTATCTTCGCGCAATGACCGGCGCTTTTCTTCCTAGACGATGCGCGCGATCGATTGCTTGCCGCTCAACTGCCTCATTCCACCAGGGATCGTACAATAAAACATAGTCGGCCTTGGTGAGATTCAGACCTACACCCCCGGCTTTAAGACTGATGAGAAAGATCCTGGCTTCAGGATCCTCTTGAAATTCTCTTACGACCTTTTCTCGTTCGTTGGTAGCTCCGTCCAAATAAAGAGGCCTCCAGCCCCTCTCCTCTATCTCCTTGCGAAGGATCGACAACATCGATGTAAATTGGCTATACACTAAGACTTTGCCCCCCTCTTCCATGATTTGCTCGAGATCTTCGAGCAGTCGACGCAGCTTGCCGCTTTCCTGAACCAGTCCATCGATGAGTTGGGGATGGCAGCAAATTTGCCTCAGCCGTAAGATCTTTTCGAGGATTTCCATTCGTCCCGGTCTTTCTGCGCCTTGGATTTCCTTGCGATTCTTTGCCACCATGGCTTCGTAGAGCGCTTGTTGCTTTTCTTCCATTTCGACCCATACGATTTGTTCCAGCTTGGGAGGAAGCTCATGGGCTACGAGTTCTTTCTTTCGGCGCAAAATAAAAGGAGAAATGAGTTTTTTAGTCTGCTCTACATGACGTCGATCTGCTTCAGCCGCTGCAAGTTTAGCGCGAAAGGCGTTTCTTTCTCCTAGCAACCCCGGCAAGACAAATTGAAAAAGGGACCAAAGATCTTCGACGCGATTTTCTATAGGAGTTCCGCTTATAGCCAACTTAAATGCTGCTTTAAAAGAACAGAGCAGCGTCGCAATCTGGCTATCTGGATTTTTTATGTTTTGCGCTTCATCGAGAAGCAAACAGGCATACTCAAGCTCTGTAAAAATCTCCCGATCTTGCCGCAAGATCGCATACGATGTGAGAATAGCGGGTACGCCTTGCAGTGATTGTTTTCTATTAGCGCCAGTATGCACATAGAGTAAGCGCCCAGGAAGAAACCTTTCCCATTCTCTTTGCCAATGAAAAAGAAGCGACGTCGGCGCAACGATTAAAAGTGGCATTTCTGTTTGCACAGTAGAAAGGAAGGCTAATACTTGAACTGTCTTTCCCAATCCCATGTCATCGGCAAGGATTCCACCCAGTCCTTGTTCATGCAAAAGAGCCAACCAACGCAATCCCTCTTTCTGATAGGTATGCAGCGTGCCGGCAAAACCAGATCCTGGTTCAAAGATGCAAGGCACAGACAAGCCATCTTTCTCCGCCTCTATTTTTTTGGCTTGCGCAATCCGTAATAACTCTTGCAAATCGTTTGAGCCAATCCACTCTTGAGCTATGGCAAAACGACTTTTGGGCAAACGCAGTTGTCCTTCTGCCAAGTAAAATTCATCGATCTCCGAAGGATAAGAAGAAGGGTCGATCAAGCCCACCAGGCTTGAAGAAATCTCAAGAAATCGTTCTCGTCTTTGAAAAGTGCCAGCTACATCAGCGATATCGAGCTCATGCTGACCAAAATGGATTTTACCTCGGAGTGCTAGGAATTTTTTTTCCTCCGTTAAGTTCAAGTGTACGTTGGTTTGCCTCACCACCTGTCTTCCACTAAAATCAAGCACCTTCCAACCAATGTCTAAAAGGAAACTCAAGCTGCTAGCTACTTGGTCCATTGGGCAGTAGTAATGTGAACTATCGACAGCTTTCGCCTGAAAGCCCGTCTCTAAAAGATCCTTTTCCCAAGCCTTCTCCGCCTTTTGATTTCTCCATCCTGCGACAGCCATATCGTGATAGGCAATGAGTCCCCGCATCCGATAATCGAGCCAAAGGTCGGCAAACGCGCCGAAACGATCTTTAAGTTGAAGGACGGGCCAAATCTCTATCCCTTCCTCTCCAATATTGGGGAACTGAATATCTAAGGGTTCATCCTCTTCTCTTTGCTCTGCCTGCCAATTTTTTAGTGTTTCCCGATCGATGATTGCTGATTGCGGATAGATCCGTTCCAACCAACTAAATGGAATGTCTTGTGTAAGCTGTTGCAAAAGCGGCCCCCTTAAAATAGAAGGAGGCATGGTAGGGAGGACAGCATTGGATTTCGTCAATAGCTCTCTTCGATTCGTCTCGACAAGAAATCCTTCCGCACAGAATTTTCCACCTTCTATTTCGCGGATGACGATCTCCAGTCTGAGCTTTGTAAAAGGGTCGAATAGAGCCTTTTGCCCATTCATCTTGAGGCGACCCGATTTTGAGATCTTAGCAATCACGTCGATAGACCGGCCGCTTTTAAGAAGAATGGGGTCAGCTTTAAACGCTTCGATACCTAATTCTTTAAAAATAGCTCTGTCTTCACTATCAGGAGTTCCTTTGTTTATGAGAGAAACAAAGAGCTTGCCTTGTTTCGCTTCTAGTGAATAATCAATGGGCATGTCTGAAAAGCTCAAAATTTGGAATGGTCATTCTTCGTGGGATCAATCGGAAAAAGCGTGGAATGAACAGGCAGAGCAAGCTGCTAAGATCCGGCCTCTTAAAACCCTTTCCTCCCTTCCAAAAATGCCTGGAGTTACCAAGAAGACGGCCCGTTTTCTGAAATTCAAGGCACTTTATTATCTGATCAAGCACGATAAAAATCGCGTGATTCCCCGCTATCTCTTGCGCTTCAAATGGATTGTTCGGCTTCTGCAATCGTATGTTCATCCTCGTCCCTTTATTAAAGAGGGCGATCTCTTTTTTTATGGCCTTCGCACTATCGCTGAATTCGAAAAAGACCTCGTAGATCCTCAAGTGCTGTTCGTCATCGGTTTTTCGTATTGCCATAAACCTTTTGAATGTCCATCTGGACGGTTTTCTAGCGAGTGCTGCCATGATGCTGACCATCCTGTTTGCCAGCAATGTCTGATTGGTCAAATGCGGCATGCGCTTCCTAAATCTGAACGCATTATTCCGATCACAATCGTTACCATCCATCATATCGGTGAAGAGATGTGCAAGATCAAAGCCTTGCATCCCAATAAAAAAATCATTTTTCTCATCACTGCTTGTGAGATGACCCTACGGATGTTCGCTGATTTTGGCAATATGATCGGCATACAAGGGATTGGCATCCGCCTCGATGGAAGAATTTGCAATACAATGCAAGCCTTCCATTTATCTGAACAAGGCATTAAACCAGGGTTAACCGTCGTACTTCCTGACACCGCCCAGCAAATGCTAAAGTGGATCCGTCTCCTTCACGTCTAAATATTTATACCATCTTCGGAAAGGTTTAGGACGTTCACCCTTTTCAAACGGTCTAAGACGGGGGGATGTTTGGCATTCCTTACAGCAGCAGCCTCGCCACTCTTCAGCACAGGCCGGGCAGCATAAAAAGAGCTCATTACAGTCCATATTGGCACAGTTGTAATACGCCTCGGCATGGACGTTACAATGATGGCATACTGCAATCGGACGGGCTTCCCCTTCATCGCTGATTGGCACCGAAAGACGATCATCGAAAACAAAGAGTTTACCCTGCCAGCCCTCATTTCCCTTCTCCAAACCATAATTGATGATGCCTCCCTTTAACTGGTAAACCTGCTCAAATCCCTCTTTTTTCAAGAGAGCGGAATATAGTTCGCAGCGAATACCGCCGGTGCAATACATCATGACCTTGGTCTTCTTGGGATCGCGCTGGGTCTTTAATTGGCTGGCATACTCGGGAAATTGACGAAATGTTTCGAGCTCCGGCAGCTCTGCACCCTCAAAACGCCCCAGCTTCCATTCATAGTCATTGCGCACGTCGAGCAGCAAGGTCTCTTCATCGCGATTTTTGAGCATCTCAGCCCATTGCTCTGCCGAAACATGTTCTCCCGTCTCTTGGAGATCCACTTCGACGTCCAGGGCAACGATCTGCTTTTTTCTCTTTACCGTACAACGTGGAAAGACATGTTCATGGTAATAATGAACTTTAAATTCGACACGCGCAAAACGGGGGTCGCTCTGTAACCATTCTATGTAGTCTCGCGCAGCTTCTGGGCTCGCACTCATCTGCCCGTTAATCCCTTGCTCAGAAATATAGATGCGAGCCGTGACGTCACGGGTTAAAAAAAAATCTTTATGCTTTGTCACCTCGAGCTCGGGGTCGTCGATGGGGGTAAAAATATAGTAGGCAAGCACGCAAATCTTTTTTTCTTTTTCCATAGATTTCCCCCTCCTTAAGAGGGAAGAATGATGCGACAACAATAGAATTCGGACAAGGAAAACTTGTCTAAAAACCGCAACTATTCTACTATGTCACTCTTTACTTGTTTAATTCTCACGGAACAGGAGAACTTCGCATCATGGCTCGTTATACCGGCCCCAAAAACCGCCTCGCTCGCAGGTTCGGCGCAAACATCTTTGGTCGCGCTCGCAATCCCTTACTCCACAAAGCCAATCCTCCTGGCCAACATGGAGCTAAGCGCAAAAAGAAATCTGACTATGGCGTTCAGCTCGAAGAACAGCAAAAACTCAAAGCTCTCTATGGCATGCTCAGCCATAAAAAATTAGTAGGCTATTATCAAGAAGCCGCTCGCCTCAAAGAGAACACCAATCACGCCTTCATCCAGCAATTGGAGTGCAGGCTCGATAATATCGTCTATAGACTGAAGTTTGCGAGCACCATTTTTGGAGCCCAGCAGCTCGTATCCCATGGACACATCTTCGTCAACGGCAAAAAAGTCGATCGACGTTCTTTTCAAGTACGTCCTGGAATGGTGGTCTCTGTAAAACCAAAATCGCAGAATATCGCTATAATCAAGCAATCTGTTGAAAACGGCGCTAAAACAGTTCCAGACTATATCTCATTGGATCCTACGACCTTCTCAGGAAAATTGCTCGCGCTTCCTAGCCCAGATCAGATCCCTCTTGCCCTTCCTATCAACGTACCGTTGATCTGCGAATTCTTAGCGCACAATAATTAATTGAAAAGTTCCCTAGCGTTACACAATCGACAGCCTGGACTCCAGGCTGTCTTTTTTATAGAAAGCTTTTTATAGATACAGTCTGAAGTTTGGATTCGCAAGTCAGAATCTCTGAATCGCAAAATCGATATTTGATTATAAAATCCTAGAAAAAGCTTACGATATCGATTAAGATTTCCTCCTTTACCTTTTTTAGAGATATGACCAAACAGCTTCTCATCGGTGCTCACACAAGCGCAGCAGGAGGAGCACCTAATGCTCTCCTCGAAGGGCGAGAGATCGGTGCTACGACGATCCAGTTCTTTACCAGCAATCAAAAGCAGTGGCAGGGACGCAAAATTACTGAAGCCGAGATTGCTGACTGGAAACAAACCCTGTTAGCGGCAGACATCAGTCATGTGATGAGCCATGACAGCTACCTCATCAACCTTGGCTCGCCCAGCGCAGATATCCTCGATAAAAGCCGCACAGCTTTTCGCCATGAACTTGAGCGGTGCCATTTATTTGAATTGAGCTACCTCAATTTCCATCCAGGGGCAGCGCTAGATTCCCCAGAACAAGTTTGTTTAGATACGATCGTCGAAAGCCTCCTAGAATTCCAAGATCTCGTCGATACAGGGCCCACGCGCCTTCTAATCGAAACCACCGCTGGACAGGGCTCCACAGTTGGGTATCAGTTCGAACAAATTGGTTATCTCATTCATCGATTGGACAAAAAACTACGCATTGGAGTCTGTATCGATACCTGTCATATTTTCGCTGCCGGCTATGATATCCGAACGGAAGAAGCGTGGACGCAAACCCTCCAGCAATTCGATGATGTGATAGGTCTTAATCACCTTTATGCCCTTCATCTCAATGATTCAATGAAAGAGCTCGGATCGCGTGTCGATCGCCACGCCTGTCTAGGAGAAGGAAAGATTGGCATCGACGCCTTTAAGTTCGTAATGACCCACCCTAAACTGCGCAATTTACCAAAATATCTAGAAACGCCAGAAGGACCAGGGAAATGGAAAGAAGAAATTGCTTTGCTGAGAACTTTTGCACTTGAAAATTCACTCAAAATCTGAAAATCAATAGAACCCATGCTAAAAGAGAAATCTATGATCAGACAAAGAACAAAAATCAATAGCATCGATTCAACGCACATCGGTCGCGAAATGACCATTTGCGGATGGGTGCGAACAACGCGCGACCAAAAGAACTTTGCCTTTGTCGAAATCAATGATGGCTCTACGTTGTCTGGCTTACAGGTGGTCTTGGATGAACATCTACCAGACTTTAGAGAACTCGTCAGCGCGCTTACAACGGGTTCCTCTGTTTGTGTTCGTGGAAATCTCGTAGCGAGTCCTGGGCATAAGCAAAAATGGGAACTTAAAGCAACCGAAGTCGAAGTTCTCGGCACCTGCCCAGGAGACGAATATCCTCTGCAAAAAAAACGCCATTCCTTTGAATTTTTGCGCACTATCGCCCATTTGCGGCCCCGAACAAATACACAAGGCGCCGTTTTGCGCGTCCGCAATGCGCTGGCTTTTGCTACCCATCTATTTTTCCAAGAGCGTGGTTTTCTTTATGTACAAACGCCCCTCATCACTGCTTCTGATTGCGAAGGGGGCGGCGCTCAATTTCTCTGCACAACACTCGATTTGAAAAAAGTCCCACTCAGCCAAGGTGACGTCGATTTCACCAAGGATTTCTTTGGGAAACCTGCCTATCTCACTGTCTCAGGGCAATTGAATGGAGAAACGCTTGCTTGCGCCATGTCCGATATCTACACGTTTGGACCAACCTTCCGTGCTGAAAACTCCAATACCTCTCGCCACCTAGCAGAATTCTGGATGATCGAACCCGAGATGGCCTTTGCCGATCTCAAAGACGATATGGACTGCGCCGAAGACTATCTCAAATTTCTCATCCGCTATCTGCTCAAACACTGCCAGGAAGATCTCTCCTTCTTCGATCAATTCATCGAAAAAGGACTTATTGGAACGTTTGCGCCACGTAGCTGAAACCCCTTTTGCCAGACTCACCTATACCGAGGCAGTTAATATTCTAGAAAAATCGGGCAAACAGTTTGACTTTCCCTGTTCCTGGGGCTCAGATCTCCAATCAGAACATGAACGTTACATTGCCGAAGAATATTGTAAAAAGCCCGTGATCTTGACCGACTATCCAGCCAAGATCAAAGCCTTTTACATGCGCACGAACCCCGACGGGAAAACTGTGGCCGCTATGGATGTCCTCGTGCCCAAGATCGGTGAGATCATCGGGGGAAGCCAGCGGGAAGATCGCCTCGACTTGCTCAAAAGCAAAATCGTCGATTTTGGCTTATCGCCTGAAAATTACTGGTGGTATGTCCAACTGCGCGAATATGGTTCAGTTCCGCATGCTGGTTTTGGAGCTGGGTTCGAACGGTTAGTGCTGTTTGCTACAGGTATGGAGAATATTCGCGATGTGATCCCTTTTCCTCGATTTCCAGGCCATGCTGACTTTTGATTAGTATTTAATACACTTTGACCTACGGCAACATATCCAAAGAAACCGGGAGCACATTATGACATCAGCCTGCCAATTAAGTTCCTCTGTATGCGGAAGTATTACCTCAACTGCTTCTTCTTCACAAACTTGCCGAGAATCTCCACGTCTGATTCATAAAGTAAAATGCCTCCTTAATCAGAACCTCCGCCCAATACCCTCCTCAAAATTGGACCTTAGTTCACTAACAACTACTACTTCTTCTACCGTTCTCTTTGATATTTTCTCGAAGGCCTCTGCCCCTTCTAAAAAACACAGAATTCCAGGATCTTCTGAAACTCGTTCGTCAAAAAAGATCCAACTCATGCTAGTCGAAGGTTCGTGGCAAATTTTCTATAGTGGCGGACCTGTTGTTAGATTGTTAAAATTTGCTTGTTCAGCCAAGCCTTTCATTGGAATATCCATTTTGGGGCATCGCGATGGATCCATACAAATAGACATAAGCAACGAAGCGTTAAAACAGCTCCGCGAAAACAAGATTTTTCTAGAAAATCCCATCATTACAACTTGTAAGCTTTTTGAACTCTTAGACTGCTACTATGAATTTCCCAAGGATCTAAAACATCTTGTTCATTCCCTTATCAAATCAGGCAACTGGACGCTGGTGACCCCTCTTACTGAGGAACAGGAATTGTTTTTTTTACGCATTGAATACGATTTCTATCACAGACAACATCTGGGGCAGTTTAATCCTATAATTTATGGTTAATTCTCTCGATTTCAAATTGAAAAATGCACGATATCATGTTCTGACAGTCTCTTAGAAGCTGTCCTAAAACCCGAGCATCCGATTTTTGAGGGCTTTTCCCTCATTCTTCTCGGGCATATGCAGCTTTGCATATTGTTCTCGTCGAATGAGGAAAAATCTCATCGAAAATCCCGCCAAACCTCAAATGCTGGGGTTTTAGGATAGCTTCTTAAGAAACAATCCCCCTAATAGAGATTATTTACATTTTAAGAAAAGTTGCTTAACCTGCTGGCTTTTCAAAATGGTAGGCTTTGTCTTTTTTTCTACGACCAATTGAACCAGATCGATGTTGCTGCCAGCGTAGGAGCATTGCTGATAGTGATGAGGTGGTTTACAAAAAAGATGGAAACTGTTTTGGAATCCTTCCTAAAAGCTGCTTTCTCTCTTGTTTTGATTTCTTCTATCAATCTGGCGTGGAATCTCGACGTAGAGAAACATGGCGATCCCTTGAGGCGACTATCATTGCTGAACTTGGAAAACTGCTAGGACCGTATGCTTTTACACAAACTAGGCTAGCACAGCAAAAAGAGAAGAATACCCTCGTCACGGTTAAAGCATACAACCTGCTACGCAGTAAAGTTAAAGAGTTGGAAATCCTACATGCCATTGCCTATAAAATTTGGAAAATGGGCAAATTATACCTCGCATCTGAAACGCTCCAATGCAAAGTTATACGAAAACCCATAGCGAGTCTTCATAGAAAAAGATCATCCCAATCTACTGAGGATGTAGTTAACAGATATATCACAGTAGAGAAAACTGGATTGCCAGGCCGTAGAAAAAATCTATATTACGACAAAGAGGGCCTAGCTACTTGGACTGAGAAACTATTAGGTAAAACCCTTTTAGGGAAAACCGATCCAGAGGCTATTGCTCATTCCATATTCGAAGATTTAATCGCTCATCAATCCAACATCATTCAATTAGATCTTCTTATCTGGAGGGTAGCAGAATGTGCTAAAGAAAATAGCTATGGTATTCAAAGACCCTATCAATGGAAAAAACTGAAGCCATTAGCTGTAAAGTCTTTTGATACATTAACTGTCTCGCAGTTGAAGCAACTTGCTATCCTTACAATACAATCTTCTGAACGTGAGACTCTGGAAGAAGAAAAAGAAAGAAGCAATGACTTCGCTATAACTCAAGAAGAAGAGGAACGTGATAGCTATAACATTTTAGGCAAATATGAAAACCCCTCTCTAAGTGGCAAGGCATTAGAAGAACAGTGGAATGCTACTCATGTTGGAGAAGCTTTAACCTCTATTACAGAGGAGGAGGAACAGGTTGATTTGACTCTAGACAAAGCCTCTTACACCGGCCCGACTACACCACTTTTACAATCTAGCACTTCTTCTTTAGGATATAGATCAACCGAATAGGGAAAAGAATTTGCAAATATTTTCTAAAAGCCGACGCAGACACTACGGCGAGCAGTCTTTTGTTGGAACCTGTCAAGATACCCTTCAACCGCAGTTTCTAGAAATGTCTGCGAATCGCCGACTTGCTTTAAGAACCGCCTTCGTTTGCTATCGACCATCGTAGCCAGGGCTTCGATATTGATCAGATGCACGCGAGGATCTTTGGCGATCAGAGGATCGATCAACCTTGGAACACTCAGGTCGATCAACAATTGTGGTTTAATGGCGCCTTGGTGATCTTGCCCAATCACATAGGTTGGATGCTGTGTAGCGCAGATAACGACATCCCAATTTCGAAAGCCAGGAAGTTCATTCCAGCTCATTATTTGAATCTTTTTTTCTCTGGCAAACTCTTCGACACTCTCCAAAGAGCGTGTGCAGAGCGCCATCCGGCAAGCGCCTTTGGCCTGAAAAAAATTGATGATCTGACGATTGATCTGCGAATTCCCGATGAGCAGAATTTCTTTTTCAGGCTGTGCGATCAATTCGAAAAGAACGCTTTCTAAACTCGCTAGGCCTTTAGGTAAAGGAAAGCGCGAACGAATATCTTTGCTGATTTTCAGAGATTTTTGAAAAAGAAAATGGAGCGGGCTGCTCAAAGAAAAAACGGAACAGCAAGCACGATAAGCTCCTCGTACTTGTTGCTGGATCTCCGTTTCCGCTAAAATAGCGCTATCGAGTCCAGCTGCTACTTTGGCCAGATGATTAAAGCAGTCCAGGCCAAAAAAGGAATAGAGCCTTTGCTCAAAAGTGACTGCGATGAATTCGCGCAGGATGGCTAAAATCTCACTATGCGTAACAGCTAGATCTTCACCAGAGAAATAGATTTCCGTCCGATTGCAAGTCGAAAGAAGGATGACATCGCGCATTTTTGGACAAAGGGCATGAGGACCAAAACAATATTGGCATGCCTTTGCAAATTGCTCGCGAATTTCCAACGGCGAAGACTTAAAGTTAATCCCAATAACGCCGATTCGCATTTGGCACCTACCTTCGACCAAAAAGGACTTTATAACCTGAACTTTGGATTTATAGGCCAGGATGCCTATATTTCGCAAAAACTTCGTTGATCGTTTGCAGATCAAATCCACGCCGCAAAAGACGGAGCTTTCCTTTAGGATCAGTCAGAAGCCGAGGATGTTTTTCTAGATAGCGCGACAATGCCTCTGCCTCATCGAATTCCTCAAGCGCCTCTTCTGCCTTTTCTTGTGAGAGGTATTGTCTTAAATTCAGCCCGATATATTTGGCGCCAAACCCTTTTTTTGCTTTCGAACGGAGTTTCGCTTTACCGAGCTCTTCATCGTCGAAATAGCTGGCGCACTTTTCGAGCGCATAAGTGATCGCACGCTCAGAAAATTCCTCTTGTTTTAAACGCAAAGCAAGTTCTGTTTGAAACCTGGCTTTGATACTTAATAAACGCAAGGCTCTTTGATAGGCTTGTTGCTCTTCAGTCATAAAATTATTTTATCGATTGCATTCGAAGGAAGATTTTATTAGAATCAATCCAAAAATCAACAATTAATTTTATGACAGACCCCGTAGCTCCTGATTCTAAACCCCATTTTTCTGCCGATAATCTCCCTTTGGACAGTATTAAGGTAAAGCCTGGTGACGAGAAATTGTTAAATACAGGTTTTGGCAAGATGTTCACGAGGATGGGAGGCGATCAAGACCAAGAGACTCTGATTAAAGAAGTTAAAGCCTTTATGAATCAATACTGTCAAGACATCGTCCGCGATATGAAGCATCAAGACCAGAAAATGCAAGAGGCTCTACGCAAGCTCAAAAATGTGGCTGAAGGACGAGATCCAGATGAATAACAACTCCTCTTGTGCTATACTTTCCGGCCATGGAACAAGAGACATTGCTTATTTCCGAAGAAGACGCTGGCGAACGACTTGATAAGTGGCTGAAGACCAAATTCCCTGAATTTTCACGAACCTATTTCCAATTTCTCATCGAGGAAGGAGCTGTTCTCGTTAACAGCGAGATCGTTAAGAAAAGAACTCCTCTGTGTTTAGGAGATGAAGTAGAAGTTTGTTTTTTACTAACACAGGAATCTGCTTTACTTCCAGAGCCCCTCCCCCTCGATATCCTCTTTGAAGATGAACACATCCTTGTCGTGAATAAACCGATCGGTATGGTCGTCCATCCCTCCCCCGGCCATCCTAATGGAACCTTCGTCAATGCTCTTTTACATCATTGCCAAACACTCCCAGTTTCTCCAGGTGATTTACGTCCAGGCATTGTCCATCGACTAGACAAAGATACTTCAGGCGTGCTCGTTGCTGCTAAGCACGCTCTTGCACATCGCAAACTCGTCGAGCTATTCCATAGTCGATCGATAAAAAAGACCTATCTTGCAATTTGCATTGGGAATCCAGGTGAAGATACCATCGATGAGCCGATCGGACGACACCCCACACATCGCAAAGAAATGGCAATCCATTATGAACAGGGAAAGCCGGCCATCACGCTTTGCCGTCCTTTAAGCCGCTGCCAAGAGCATCTAACTTTGGTCGAACTTCGGCCGCTTACCGGACGCACACATCAATTGCGTGTGCACATGAAACACAAACGGACACCTATTCTTGGCGATCCGGTGTATGGAATGCCAACAATGAATAAAAAATATGGGATTTCAACACAGCTTTTGCATGCCTTATCTTTAGAGTTCGATCATCCCATAACCGGGGAAAGTTTGTATCTAAAAGCACCTCTTCCCGAAATCATTCAAAGATTTCATGATAGATTAATATCTTTATCCTAGATTAGGATGTAGAAAGTGCCTATTCTTTGACACCGCAGGATGAGGATCCTCTATGAAAGAGTTCGTCGAATACATAGTGAAAAATCTCGTCGACCACCCCGACCAAGTAAAAATCAATGAAATTGGTGGAACCCATACTCTCATCATCGAACTCGGTGTTGAGAAATCGGACATCGGTAAGATCATTGGTAAAAAGGGCAAAACGATCAATGCTATCAGGACTCTTCTGATGTCTGTTGCCAGCCGAAATGGTATTCGGGTCAACCTAGAAATCATCGAAGAACCTAAATAGATCCATATCGAGAGTGAGTTTACCCAACTTACTGCGTGCTTTTCTGCATGAAGAAAACTGGCAGTTTGTTGGGTTTTTTAGCTAATGAGTTTTGGTAAGAACGGCGATACTTGTGCTTTGCGAGAGTTGATGGCACCTGCTTTATAGCGCAGGACAGCAATTGGAAGGTTATGTTTACCCTTCGATGCCTGAACCCTTCTTACATTAGGAAGAAAACTCTCTTTGAATATGAGATCGAGATCTTCTGCATTTGGTCCAAGGAATTCTATTTCTGTCTCTGGCAATTGAAGCCCTGGCAAGCTGCGAAAAGCATTTAAAAAGCTTTTTAGGTGTTCGATAGCAGAATCTGCAAAGGGAATCCATATCCAAAGTTCATCTTTATGTTTAAAGTGATCGACGAGGCCTTTATGTAGATCATCGGCTCCTGCCAGGGTACTGACCATATGAAGATGTAGGTCGTATTCGTGGCGGTCTTTGTAAAGGAGCATAGCCTCTTCGAGCCATATACGACGGATCGCATCCACATGCTTTTCGAACACAGGGAAATTTTTGACAAACATCTTCGTCTGCCCAACACGACAGCAGCCATTTTGTTCTTTGGTATCGGCAAAAAAGGTCGAAGATTTACCTTCAGCACAGAAGACGATATTCTGTGCCACAGTCTCTTCTTTGGCATGATAAATCATACTATAGAGTGAATAGAGATCGTCGTTCTGTAAAAGCCGTCTCGCTGCTTTTGCAATGAATCCATTATCGCGCGCTAGATCATCGAAATGAACGATTTCCGTCTCTCTTCCTAAAGAAAGTGATTTTAAGCGATTCAAGAGAGAAGCTATGCTTTCAAAATCTCTCATCGATGCTTTCGTAAGCAAATCAGTATCATCTAGAATGGCATAGAGAAAATGAAGATATTCGACATACTCTCTCTCTGGTGCAATGAACCAAGCAGCTCCTCGATCAAAAACAAGCAACTTTTGCAAGAGTCGTTGTACAATTCGCTTTTTGCTCGCATGCGATAGATCTTTGATTTCCTCGTCGAGCTGCGCCTGCACCTCTTCTTTACTCATCCCACCTGTACTAAATGCGTTATTCATTTCAAAGGCGATCTCTGCGATCATGCCATTCGACGATTGCGCATCGGAAATCGTGACAACAGGAGGAGTTGAAGTTTGCAAGCTCGCCTTGTGATGGTCAATGACGCTGATCACTTCGAGATAAGAAGGGATTTTCGTTTCGTCTCGATTACAAAAATCGCGCAAGGTCACCGTTCCAAGGATGGGCCGATAAACTTCATTAGCTGAGACAATTCCCAGTGGAAACCGATTACCAAAGCGATCCGATGCCGTAACAGTAAGATAGGGATAAGCGCCTATTTTGCTTCGAATTTCCTCGATGTCCGCCCTAGAACTTGCATATTGTGTCTGATAGTTTAACACCTGCATTTTGATTTGCAGGGCAATATCTAGCCGATCGACATAGGTTCGCACAGTTTGAATGGCTCGATCGAGGCCTGAGATCATCTTTTCTAAATAGTGAAAAATATGAGGCCGGTTTTCGATCAAAGATCCTGATCGATCGAATAACTGAGAGTCTTGCAAAGATTCCACAAGCTGCATGAATTCTTGAAAATCGAATAGAGAAAGCTCTTTCATAGCATACGCAAACTCACCAAACGTGCTATTTAGACCATGAGAAACTCCCAGAACCTTGACTAGAAAGGCTTGAAGGCTTTCCTTTTGGTTCTTAGAAAAATCTTTGGCAGTTTGGCAATCGCAAATTCGCACGCCAAATACTTCTTTAATAAACGGTGAGATATCTTTTACTGATGGAGAGTGTTTTGCAAAAAAACTTAGGAATTTCATCTGAAGATGATTTTCAAACCATCGCAAGCAGTTACTCAACAGCAAGATCACCTGCTGTACACCTTCTCTATCAAAATTTCGCCAGTCGCCTAGGTAATACCCTCTTTCGTCGACGAGAACGATGGCATGTTGATCTCTTTCGAGATCGATTTCTTCAGTAGAATCCCGGACACCTTTTCTGATCATCCCTTTTTGGGTCATCAGATCGAGCGCAGAAACAGAAAGAGCTGATTTTGTTTTAGCAAGATATTGGAACATGCGGTCGCCAAAAATCTGCTTGAAAAGCAGTTCTATTTCCACCTGTCCTTCTGGAGGACCTCCAGGCACATTCCATATATGCAGCCCTTCGCTAACTCGACATCCGAAGGCATCGACCCATCCCCAAAAGGAAGCGACCGTTGTATCCAAATCTGGCGAGCTATGAGCTGTGACAAAATGCGTCCCAGGAAAAACTTTGTTCATGCCAACAGGAAACAAGTTCTGATACTGCTCTCGTGGAATGTCCTTGCCCACGATCTTCGCCCTGATGCGATAATTTTCTTCGGGACTTAGTTTGGCAAAAAGGTTGAGAAAGAGTTCAAAACTGACCATCGTATACCGATCGATGATCTTGGCAGCATTTACCCGGTCGATGAAGTCAATGACTGCAGGTAAAAGAAAGCAGGGAGCCTGCGTTTCTTGAATCAAAACGAGCAACGCATGGTTTACCTGTTCGAAGCGCGATTTTTCAGGCTGGTCAAAATGTTCCTTTAGAGTCAGTTCATCAATTACTCTTCCGATCCCCGGGAAAGCTAACGGAACAGGCGCCCACTCACCTAATAACTTTCCCTTTCCTTTAGCCCTATAGGGCAGTTTTGACGAGATAGAAACCTTTTGATCGCTCTCAGTTTTTCGCATGGTTCTCTCTTAAAAAAAATGGATTGAGTAGGACTCGAACCTACGACCGCCCGCTTAGAAGGCGGGTGCTCTATCCAGCTGAGCTATCAATCCAAGACCCGTAGATTCTATGAAGAGCTCGTTGAATTTGCAAGTCTAAGTTTTGTTCACTAGGTTCAATTTTTGTTTTGATAGGCGTTCAAAGCAAAAATCTGCTACACTGCCTATCCTATGTCTATTGAGATTGGGATCATTGGCGCTACTGGAAAAATGGGAAGACGCCTCATAGCACTTGGACGACAAGACCCGTCATTGCACGTGGCTCTTGGGCTTTGTTCCCAAGCGTCCTTAGAACAGGGAAAAGACCTTGCTATTCCCTGTACGACGAATTTCGATGATCTTGCACATGTGCATGTCGTCATCGATTTCTCTACTAGCTCTCTCTTGCCATCGATTCTAGAGTTCGCAAATAACTATCAAAAACCCCTTGTGATCGGCACAACTGGACATGAAGAAAAAGAGCTCGAGCTTCTTAGAGAAGCAAGCCGACATCTTCCGATCTTCAAAGCGGCAAATTTCAGTCTCGGAATCGCGCTCCTCATCCAATCCGTACAAAGCCTTGCGAGCACTCTTCCAAACTTTTTTTCGATTTCTATCGAAGAAACGCACCATCTCGAAAAAAAGGATATGCCTAGCGGTACCGCTATCTCCATCAAATCTGCGATCCCCTCTCATATTGGTGATATCCCTATCACAAGTAACCGAGAAGGCACAATTATTGGAGAACATTGCGTCACTTTCAATGCAGCTGAAGAACGCTTGATGCTCGTACATTCTGCTAAATCGCGGGATCTTTTTGCGAAAGGAGCTCTTTGCGCTGCCAAATTTCTCATCGATCAACCCGCTGGACTTTATGGAATGGCGGATTTGCTTTACAAAGGATCTTTATGAAACTCGTCAAAGTCAAAGATTTTTATCTCGGTCCTAAGCAGCCGCTTGTCCTCATTTCAGGCCCTTGTGTCATCGAAAGCGAACTCCATGCTCTGAAAGCTGCTCAAATGCTCAAAGAGCAGCTCGATGGACTGCCTGTTCATCTGATTTATAAATCGAGTTACGATAAAGCTAATCGTACATCGATCCACTCCTTCAGAGGTCCTGGGATCGAAGCTGGCCTTAAAATTCTCGAAAAAGTCAAAACCTCTTTCGATCTTCCCATATTGTCCGATGTCCACAGTCCCGAAGAAGCGATTATTGCTGGAGAGGTATGCGATGTTATCCAAATTCCTGCTTTTTTGTGCCGCCAAACCGATCTCATCTTTGCCGCTGGCAAAACCCCTGCTGTTGTCAATGTCAAAAAGGGACAATTCGTCGCTCCATGGGATATGGGGAATGTCATCGACAAACTTCACGAGGCCGGAAAAGACCAGATCATCCTGACCGACCGCGGCACTTCTTTCGGGTACAACAATCTCGTTGCTGATCTGCGCGCTATCCCGATTATGCAAAATCTTGGCTATCCTGTCTGCTTTGATGCCTCCCATTCCGTCCAGCTTCCAGGAGGAAATGGCTCCTCTTCAGGAGGCCAGAGGGAATTGATCCCAACCTTGGCCAAAGCTGCTATTGCAGCTGGCGCAAATTGCCTTTTTCTTGAATCCCATCCGAATCCGCCCGAAGCCAAAAGCGATCGAGATACCGTTTATCCCCTATCTTCCTTGCGTGAACTGATTGAAGAAATTCTGCCAATCTATCACCATATTCAAAAGATGGAAATGACATGTTCAACCGGCTGATCTTGCTTACAGGCCTGTCTCTTTTCTTTTTTTCCTTAGGTGCGCTATGGTTTTTTGCTTGGCCAAAAGACCAAGACCGCAAGGATTATCTCGCCTTCGCTGGTCAATCTAAGCATGTCGCTTCCCATCCCTCGCCTATTTGTCAAAATCGTCTCAAAGTATGCAAAGACATTTGGGTTACAGAAGAAAATCAGCAAAGATTGCATTATCGCATCGAAAGTGCCTCTTCATCGCTTACCTTGGAACCTAAAGGGCACAAAATGGATATCATCGAGCACTTGGAGCAAATGCGCTGTTGGATGCAAGATAAACTTCTCACTTCGAACAAAAATGATGTGTCGCAACAAACACGGTATTTTACAGCGCGTGAAGGTGTTTACCATTTTTTATCGCAACAGCTCATTGCTGATAAAGCAACGCTCTCTTTTTATCGCATGGCTGGCGATAAGCTCCCTGAGCTTGGACGATTGCCGATTTCGGAACCTTTCTTAACCGGTGAGGCCAAGCAAATAGCTTTCTCTGTCTCAGGAAGCACGCCGATGTTTCAGGCCTATGACTTCAAAGCTTCATTATCAAATGCAGAGTAATCTGGAAGGAGGATGCCGATGAAAAAACAGTCCATCAAATGGGTTTTGCCACTAGCGCTTTTAGCTACTGTAGCGATGAGCGCAGCTAAGACCGATTCTGGGATGCTCTCTTCCTCCAGCGCTGCCTATGATGGCAGCGCCCTTGTCTTATCTGGGCAAGTTTCTCTCGACCACGGACTTGGAAAAATGCAGGCTGAGCAAGCCATCTTAGAAAAGCAAGAGAGCCGAGGCAAAGAGTTTCCTTTTTCTTCGATTTTGTTGAAAAATCAAGTAGAACTTTTTTTCCCAGAGCAATCACGCCTCCAATGTGAAACAGCTGCGCTCGATTTTACGACACTCAAGGGGATACTTACTTCCTCGGAACAGAGGCGCGTGATTTACTACGACACGCTGAAGCGAAAAAAAGCAGCAGCGATTCCTTTGACTATTTCCAGCCTTCAAACAGAGCTGCTCTTTGAAAAATATGAACATCCAGAACAACGAAGCGATTATGTTGTGAAGGCTGCCCATGCTTCTGGTGATGTGGCCATTCAATATGGAACGCTTTTTACTCTGAAATCTGGCTCCGCGATTTACAACAAAAATTCTACGGAAGCTGCGCTGTCGCAAGGAACCTTGCAAGCCTTTCCTTCGACTGACTTCAATATATGCCGTATAGAACATGACCACGATGTAATCGATGCAGATGCCATCGAAGTCGATCTTGCTCATACAGCCATCACGATGAAAAAGGCCAGTGGGATGTTAAATACAGTATTCATCTCCAAACTGCAACAAGGTGAAATCCACTTTCATTCCGACCAAGTCTTTTGGGATCATCCAAGAAACTCCTTGCATTTACAAGGGCATGTGAGAATCGATGAAGGTGTGCTCGGCAAGCTTGCAACTGATGGAGAATTAGTCGTCATCCAAGGAAAAAGTGGTGGAGCGAGCACTCTAAGGAGCACAGGCGATACACACCTCGAATTCCAAGAAGCAGAAGATGCTCAACTGCATCATCAACTCATCTGCCATGGCAAAATGGTGATCGATCATGAAAAAATGCAGGCTTCTTTTGAAAGCCCCGTTGTGAATGGGCAGATTCCAGCTGATCAACAACTCTACTATGAAGAAGGCACGATTTCAATCTATGCTAATCGAGCACTCATCGATTATGCGGCCGAAGGGAAAAAACTTCGCCCCTCCTCGATTGCTCTCAAGGGCAATGTTCGCGTCCGTTCTCTCGATGCCTCCAGACCTCCGCGCTATGGATTAGCGGACTGGATTACCTATTCTCCAACGACTCGAACGTTCATCCTCAGTGCACACCCTGGCAATAAGGTTCTCTTTTTTGATGAAAAAGAAAACTTGCACATGTCGGCACAAGAGATCCACCTCACGCACGATGGAACTAGCGATTCGCAAAGCGTCAAAGGGGTGGGAAATGTGAACTTCTCCTTTTCAGCTGATGAAGAACTGCTTCTGAAAACTATTTTTGGGATAACGAATTGATATGCTAAAGCTCGATAATCTCGCTCTACAACAACATCGTCCCCTTCAGCAAAAACCTCTTTTGTTAAAAATCGACAAGTTGGTAAAGCGCTATAGCGGCCGTCCAGTTGTCAATGGACTTTCCTTTGAAGTGCGGGAAGGGGAAGTCGTTGGTTTATTAGGTCCCAATGGGGCTGGTAAAACAACTGCCTTTTACATGGTAATCGGTCTCATCCGTCCAGATGCGGGAAGGGTCTTTTTTAAGCAACAAGATGCAACTTATCTAAAGCTCCATGAGCGGGCACGCCTTGGCATGGGCTATTTGGCCCAAGAACCTTCCGTCTTTCGCGAGCTTACAGTTGAAGAAAATATCCTATGCATTTTAGAAACTCTTCCTCTTTCTCCCACTCAAAGAAAAGAAAAAGCTCTACAGCTGCTTTCTGATCTGCATCTGGAAGCTCTCCTCAAAAAAAAGGCCGGTACTCTATCTGGTGGAGAACGGCGTCGCCTAGAAATCTCAAGGGCGCTTGCTACTGAGCCGGCTCTTCTGCTTTTAGATGAACCGTTTGCCAATATCGATCCCATCGCCATCAACGATGTGAAACATCTGATCCGGTTGCTTAAAGAAAAGGGCATCAGCGTCCTCATCACCGATCACAATGCCCGCGAGATCTTCTCGATCGTCGATCGAAGCTACTTAATGCGTGATGGTAAAATGCTCATGTCAGGAACTGTGGATGAACTACTGCGCAACAAAGAGGCCCGCTCTTCGTATTTAGGTGAAGATTTCAAACTATAAAAGGCTTCGATTACGCTTCCCGCAGACAATGTTTGGAGACAATCGCTAATTTGGCTCCCCCCACATCCATCGCGAAAACAAGGACGACAGGGCACATCCTGAGTAATGATCTTGGCAAGAGGATGCCGCCAAGGCCCCCAATTTAGCTCTGAAGTAGGACCAAACAAAACAACTACAGGCGTTTTAACGGCGCTTGCTATGTGCAAAGGAACGGAATCGACGGTAATAAGAGCCTCCGCTTTTTCAATTAGCGCACCCAGTCCTTTGAGTGTCATCTTTCCAGAATAGTCGATGATCCCCTCAACTTTGTCTTTGATCTTCTGGCAATAGGCCATTTCGAGTGGATCTGGACCCGAAGACAAAACAATGCGCTCTCCCCTCTTCTGAAGATCTCTCACTAACTCGATAAAAAATGAAACAGGAGGGCATTTAAACATCCAGCGCGAAACAGGATGGATTACGATGTAGCCCTCTTCAGGCACTTTCTTGCGTTCCGTCTCAGGAACAGAAAAGAATAATTCACGCTCTTCCCAAGCTGGAAAAATGCCGATTTTCCTCAAAGCGTCGAGATTTTTTTCCACAGTATGCCGAGGATTTGGACAATGCTTGACAACATGCGTCAACATTTTTTCCTTTCCTAGCATGCCATTCCCTTCAGGATCAAAGCTTACGCGCAGCTGGGCTTTAGAAATAATCGCAGCAAGAACACCACGATCTCCTTCTGTCAAATTGATCACTAGGTCATAGCCTTCGCTTCGTATCCGCTTCAAAAGGCGGATCTCCTCTCTCAAGCGCTGAAACAATGTCATCTTCTTCCACGAGCGGTCGTATAGATGATATTGACTGATCGAGGGATGTCCTTCTAGCATAGGCAATGCATCGCGATAAATATAAGCATCGATCTGCGCTGCAGGCAACGTTGCCTTCAGGATAGAAAATACGGGGGATGTCAGAAGCACGTCTCCATGATGGCGCAATTTAGCGACAAGAATTTTTTTCACATTGCGCAGGTCAGGGTAATTCCCATAAGTCATGATCAGCTCGGACAATAAAAATGGATGATAATAATCCACGAAGGGTTTATTATCTACCGATTTACAGAAGAGTTTAGTGAGAATATCATGACAACCGAACATACGCTTTCTATTATCAAACCTGACGCTGTGGAAAATAACACGATTGGCGGCATCATCGATCGTTTTGAACGATCCGGCCTTAAAGTCGTTGCAGCAAAAATGCTCCATCTTTCTCGCCCCCAGGCTGAAGGCTTTTATGCTGTGCATAAGCACCGCTCATTCTTTAATGAACTCGTCGAGTTCATGATCTCTGGGCCTGTCCTAGTCATGGTCCTTGAAGGACCTAATGCCGTGGCCAAAAACCGGGATCTCATGGGCGCTACCGACCCACAAAAAGCTGAGGCTGGCACGATTCGCGCCGACTTTGCTAAGACGATCGAGAAGAACGCAGTGCATGGCTCTGACAGCCATGATAACGCCAAAGTCGAAGTCGCCTATTTTTTTAAACCTCAAGAGATTTTCTCACGCTAAGAAAGTATTTGCAAATTCTTTTCGCTATGAGACTAGGCAGGTTTTCGAGGAGAATGTAAAATGCGGGTCGAAGCCAGTATCGGGACGATGATATGAGCGAGAACCACATTTTGGAAGATCCCGAAAAGATTTCCGTTCTCTAGGAAAATGAATTTGTAAATTCTTTCTAAGACAGTTTCTACATGAGATGCTTCTAATTCCTGGGACAATATTATGAAAATGATATTATACCAGGAATTGGAAGTGGAAAATGACATCATCCATTGATCCTTCCTCTGACACCTTACGCATCCGCCGGCTTGGCAACTTATCTCAAGCTATCCAAAACCGTAAAGGGCGGACGGATGCCTTCAATGCGCTTTATAAAGAAGATCGCATAAGAATCCTTGCTAAACTCAAAATTCCTCGCTTTGATTGGACGACCATTGAGAAAAAACATCTCAAACAACACGTCAACACTGTCATCTTAAAACTGACTAGTGAAATCCGCTTTTTGCAAACTCGTAAAAACCCTTTGATCGATCATGTACCCGATGTATTGCTCCACTTGATTTTTAAAAGCGCAGCAGTGAACCCTGCTACGATATCCATCGTTTGCAAGAAGTTCCATAATGCACAGGAATCGCTTTATAAAACCATTTTCACTGCCTGCCTCCATGATCAACGCCTGAACGCTTTTACTAAAGGACTCACACTAAAATCAAACGCCCCTCTTAAATCTGAAAAAGCGCGCGTCGCCGTCAAAAAAATGTATTTGAGCGTCCTCCAAGCAGCACGGGAACAGGGAATTTTATTTAGTGTCCAAACAAATCAACATCTCTTAATGCATTTAGGAAGGCTTGCCCAAAGAATGCGGCTGATAATAGATAACGATCTCCTGACTTTCTATTATCAACTACTATTCACATATCCGACACGAGTCAATCTACCAGACCTTTCAGCTACAACTGATATATCAATTAAGGCGACCAGCGTGCGCCAATGGATGGAAAACCATCGTAGGGACATCTTAAACCATGTTACCGATCTAAATCTGGCCAACCGCCATCTGCAAACCTTACCCCCGGAAGTATTATTTCTTACACAATTGAAAACACTCAACCTCGAAAACAATGAGCTCAGAAAATTGCCAGCAGGCCTTGCCAAATTACCCCATCTAACTTGCGTTACGCTTTCCAATAATCAACTCACCGAAATACCACACGCCTTTAAACATAAACACCAAGTCGATCTCGTCGGGTTTGAAAAAAATCCTATTAATTTTGAAGATGCCATCTATGGAACAGTTCTTACCTACATCTCAATTCATGAGCTTAATCCGTCAACACGTAACCTCTATCTCTGTGCTCTCGAACAAATTCTTGTGAAACTTTCTAAAAAGAAAGATAAGATGCCGATTCAAGACTGTTTCTCATCCTTAATTAAGAAAATCGAAGATACAAAGCTGCAGAACTTCTTCGAGCTTTGTCTGTTAGTGATTTCTATGACGATTCTCTTTAGAGCTTGGCATGCTCCTAACCATCGGCAGATGGTCATTCATGTAGAGCAGCTTCCCAAGCAAATCCGTCATCGGATTTATGCCTTCACCTATTTCTTAGAGAAAAAAGCAGGTACCGTCACCACCCATAAAGACTTTGGCAGGGTTGTCTTTCGTGATGAGAAACAGCGAATCTCCCATCCTGATATTCGCATTAAAGCAATCCAATTAGCTTATCTTGAAACAGCTTATGTCAAACTATTTAAGCTACGTCCTGAAATCGTGCTTGGTCGGGAATCCCAATCATTTTTAAAGCAATTTGATGTATCATTTCGTCTTGCCATCAGTCAACTTATATGCCCGCACAAAAAAGAGTGGCACTCTCGGGAGCCTTCCCCTAAAGAAATATGCCTTGCGCGCATTGAAGCTATTGCATGCTTCATCAAAGACATCGCTTTTTCCTGATCGATAGTTCACAAACTTCCCAGTCTCTTACTTTATCGCTTTCAACTTTTTTCTTCTTTCTCTCCACTTTGATAGAAAAATATTGAAAACCGCGAGAGTACATAGCATAGTTTGCGCCCCGATGTGTTTTGCCTAGTGAGTGCGATCCCTGATTATGTTATGGATTGTCAGTACATATATGAGCAAGGTGTTCTCAAAAAGCGACGACTAATCTTGAGATTAAAATGCTGAAAAGAACCACGCTTGCATTGATTGCAGCCTGTTTGAGCTTTGTTTCTATCATAGTCTTTGCCAATCCGCATCTCGATCAAATCGATATTAAAACAACACTTACCAAAGGCATTCCTGATTGGATGAACTCACAAATCGAGAGTGATTTAGCTTTTTTCAGAGGCCAAACACTTTCTTACACAAAGATGAACAAGTTGTATGAACAACGCGGAGCTAAGTTACAATTAGCGAAATTCATTATTCACGACAATACCGTGATTGTGGAAAAAAAATTCCTCAAGGATGGAATGAACGGCGAGCGGATCGCCCGATTCAAAAAAGCTTTTTCTCACCTATGCAAAACAGCCGGGTTGGCAAACACTACTCTATTCATTTCCACACAGGACGGCCTAAATGTAAAAGAAGGAATGCCTATATTCGCTATGTGCAAAATGGATTCCGATCAGATCATTCTCCTGCCTGACCATGAAGCGCTAGGCGCCCGCTTCCAAGTCTTAAAAAATAAAGATATTACTAAAGAGGAGTTCCCATGGGAAAAAAAAATTCCCAAGCTCATATGGCGAGGTTCTACGGCTCAACTATGGACTTGGCTCACAGAAAAACATTTGCCACAGTTAACTAGGGTAACGCTATGTGAACTTAGTCAACGTTATCCTGAATTGATCGATGCCAAATTTACCATCTATGCGCAAGGTGGTGAAGCGATCCCTTATCTTAGACAATTCAAAGGCGAGCGTTGTAGCTTTGAAGAACAATTATCCTATAAATACCATATCCTGATCGAGGGTAATACTTGTGCCTATTCGACGTCTGGCTGGAAGCACTTTGGCAACTCTTTGCTTTTCAAACACGATTCTAGATGGATCCAATGGTATTATTCAGCGATGAAACCCCATGTCCATTATATTCCTGTAAAACAACATTTAAGCGACCTTGTTAATGCTCTACAATGGGCTATCGATCATGATGAAGAAGCCCAAACAATCGCACACAACTGCCGCCAATTCGCTTTGAGTCACATCACCTTAGCGGATGATTTGACCTATCTCTATTATCTTGTTCTAAGATACAGCCAATTGAACTTTACTTCTGACTAGAGAAAGAGGAAAAAAGTAGAGAGCATCTTAGAAAGAATTTGCAAATTCTTTATTAGAACTATCCTAGTTCGAGTAAATAAATTTCAAATATTTACTTGTCATACTGTCAAAAAGACCTCAAAATAGGCATATATTTTTTTAAAAACCATTTAGTCATATTAGTTACAGAAAAAAGTTTATTTTATAATTATAATATTATATAATTAAATAGTTAACATAACTAAAAATAGACATAAGTATTGTATGACCATTTTAGAAACCAGCTCTAAAGAACCTATTGTTTATCATAAAAATATAAAAACAAAAAAACATACTCAGGAAATAATTCATCCTTACAAATCTAGCGGACCAAAACACTCTAAAATCACCCAGCTTCAGAAAGAAAACATCCCCATATCCACTCTTTCTTCCTTGCCAAAATTCCCCGTTAAAACAGTGCGCAAATCACAACTAGCTCATTCAGAGATAGATAGAGCTATAAATAAATCTTTACGTCTCGCGCTTCCTTCACCTTTAGGTGAAGGCCGACCCCTAAGCCGAGGGATTACACCATCACCAGACTTCCTTCAAGAAGCTCCCAAACTTCCAAACTCTATTAATGAAATAGGGTATTCATATCCTTTTGACCAGAGTCATTTTTTAAAAGCTCCTGAACTAAGCGTTCGAAAGAATGATAAAAATAATTTGATATCCTCAAGTAACCCTCTGAGCAATTTTCTTTTAGATAAGGAGATTCAAACCAAAACAACTAGTCAACCTACTGAAATACAAGAACTCGCTATCGATGATTCACTGATGTTCACAGAACCAGAGAGCGTGAAGCTCTATGAGTCGGAGAAGCAGCCTAGAGAACCCCGGACAGCTCTTTTAGATGATCCTATATTGGAGACCCCGATTAGTCCGTCAGTTGACGAAATGAGAAAAACCCCTCCTAGTGATAAGACAATCGATTCTGAAATGGTCGAACTATCTACCCTGCCAAAGCGCATCCCTAAAGGATCTACCTTTCACTTATATTACCCTTCTTACATAATCGGCCAAGAAGATTACGAAGGCACTAAAAAATTCAATGCTAAATTACAAAAGACCCTTG
Organism: uncultured Simkaniaceae bacterium; assembly: GCA_963791555.1. GTDB lineage: Bacteria > Chlamydiota > Chlamydiia > Chlamydiales > Rhabdochlamydiaceae > JAGXTH01. The sequence continues at coordinate 228,942 of CAWBSQ010000004.1, read as the reverse complement.
CAACACTAGGAGTTCCAGCAGAACTCGTTAAAATAGAAGAGGTCTTTTCTGATAAAACTATGACCTCCATTCCTTCAGAAGTAAATGTAACGATCTTACTCTCATGGAGAGAGGTCAGAGCATTAGTCGATGAAAGTTCGAGGTTGCAAAAACTTCTCTTACCAAATGGTGGAGCTTCGCATCGTCTCCGACCTTTATCGATAGATAGAGAAGCCGATACATTCGTTGGCATAGCACGTGAGGCTATTGGGAATAACTCCAGCAACGAGAAAACATTACCGAGATGGGAACTGCCTTCAGGCACCGATTCCTACCGAGGAATCCTTACCTCCGCCTTTAGTGATTTCCAAGGAGTATGTTTTGGTGAATTACACAATAATCCCAAAGACTTCCTCATCGATCTCATGGGACATATGAAAACCTGTGGAGTTAAACTTCTCTTTATGGAACATCTCATGTATGACACTATGCAGTTGTTTCTCGACCAGTATTTCTCTGATAAACCTAATGCCAAAATGCCAGTTCCATTAGCTGCCTATTTGCAGAACCTCGATCGTGGCTTTAACCTAAAGAAATCCCCATATAATTTTACTGCATTGGTAAAGGCTGCAAAAATGCACGGCATTCGTATCGTCGGAATCGATACCAGTTTGTCGTATGAAGCTGGTTATGATAGCTTTGGGAGCGGTGGTATCAATCGCTATTTAGCTATGAACCATGTGGCCAAGAAAATCATCGAATGGGAAGCGGGATGGACGACAAAGTATATTGCCCTCATGGGGATTTTTCATGGTGCAACAACTCAAATCTCTGGCCGAGGTGAGACGATTTCAGCTGATGAGAGTGTTCCAGGCGTCGCTGAGTTGCTCGAAATTCCTTTTATTGCTCTTGAGAACAGTCAAGAGAATGTCAACTTGATTCAGCAAAATGTTGATGACTATTTAGAAGGCTCTATTAGTTCTGTGAACATGGTTATCAGTGGCTATCAACCTGACAAACCTCTAAATATCAGCCAGCAACCAATTGATGAAGATGAGAACGAAGAAATTTAGAAATTTTTAGCGATTTCCAGGTTTACTAGTTATCGATCGATGATGAAAGTAACCGGCCCATCATTGATTAAATGCACCTTCATATGCTCGCCAAAAGCTCCTGTCTTTACAACGGGAATATGGCGTTTGACCTCAGCTACGAATTGCATATAGATCGGCTCTGCAAAGTTGCCAGGAGCACTTTCTGTGAAATCAGGACGGCGCCCTTCTAAGCAACTGCCATAAAGAGTGAATTGAGACACGATCAATACCTCTCCTTGCATATCCTGCAAAGAAAGATTCATTTTTCCTTCAGTGTCTGGAAACATCCTCAAGTGAATGAGTTTTTGCGACAACCAAAGCGTTGCAGACGGATCATCATTTTTGTGCACGGCAAAAAGAATGAGCGCGCCTCGCCCTATTTTTGCAATTGTTTTGCCTTCGACCTCGACCGATGCTTCAGTGACTCGTTGGATGACAATTCTCATACTACTCTCTTTTGCAGCTCGTGCAATTGCTTTTCGATCGCTGCAGGCAGTCTCTTTCCAAATTGATGAAAAAAAGACCCAATCCAATCGATTTCGGTTTGCCATTCGTTTGTATCGATGGCAAAAAGCCTTTTTTTATCTACGATCAGACCTTGACAATCAAACTCTGCCATTTCAGGGAGTATACCTATCGGTGTCTTATGACCTTGAGCTCTGCCTGCTAAACGATCGAACATCCATTCTATCACACGGATATTCTCTCCAAACCCTGGCCAGAGAAATTTTCCATCCTCGCCTTTTAGAAACCAATTGACCTGAAAAATATGGGGCAATCTCCTGAGATGTTGTTGGGTTCCCATATCGAGCCAATGCTGCCAATAATCGGCCATATTATATCCGCAAAAAGGAAGCATGGCAAATGGATCGTTGCGCAATTGTCCCACTTGGCCTTTGGCTGCAGCTGTCATCTCTGAGGAAAGCGATGCTCCCAAGAAGACACCATGTTCCCAATTAAAGGATTCAAAAACCAGCGGCATCGTCGCAGCGCGCCTAGAGCCAAAGAGGATTGCAGAAATCGGCACTCCTTCTCCTAAATCCCAAGCCGGATCGAGAATAGGACATTGAGTGATGGAGACAGTGAACCGCGAATTAGGATGAGCGGCCTTGTTACTGCAAGATGGATTCCAAGGCTGACCTTGCCAATCAATAAGACTGCTTGGAGGTTCTTTTGTCATTCCTTCCCACCAAACATCTCCTTCTTTTGTCAAAGCAACATTCGTAAAAATGGTCCGATGTGTGATCGTCTGCATGGCATTGGGGTTCGATAGGACAGAGGTTCCTGATGCTACGCCAAAAAAACCCACCTCAGGATTCACAGCATAAAGACGCCCATCTCGACCAAAACCCATCCAGGCAATGTCATCGCCGACACATTCTACTTTCCAACCGGGCAAACTAGAGCAAAGCATGGCCAAGTTGGTCTTGCCGCAAGCGCTTGGAAATGCTGCTGCGATGTAATGTTTTTCTCCTTTAGGGCTTGTTATTCCTGAAATCAGCATATGTTCGGCAAGCCAGCCTTCATCACGAGCCAAGACGCTGGCTATCCTCAGTGCAAGGCTTTTCTTACCCAGCAAAGCATTACCGCCATAGCCGCTTCCAAACGACCAAATTTCACGCTCTTCAGGAAAATGGACGATCCAGCGTTCATCAGGACGACAAGGCCAAGGGACATCTTTTTTTCCATTTTTAAGAGGAACTCCTACGGAATGTACACAAGGAATAAAGCTTCGTTTTTGTTCTATTTCCTCGATCACTTTTTCTCCCATCCTTGTCATCAGATGCATATTGCAGACAACATAGGGGGAATCGGTGATCTCAATGCCCAATTTGGCAAGCGGTGAAGAGAGCGGTCCCATGCAAAAGGGAATAATGTACATGACTCTGCCTTCCATACAGCCATCGAATAATCGATGAAGGCGGGTCCGCATTACTCTTGGATCTTCCCAATGATTGGTTGGTCCAGCATCTTCTTCTTTTTGGCTGCAGATGAATGTACATTCTTCGACACGTGCCGTATCATCAGGATGAGAACGAGCAAGAAAGCTATCTGGTCGAAGTTTTTGATTTAAAGGGATAAACGTCCCTTGTTGGACAAGCAACTGGCAAAGCGAATGATATTCTTTTTCAGACCCATCGCAAAAACTGACTGCTGCAGGCTTGCAGAGCTTGCTTATCTGCTCAACCCATTGCCTAAAGTCACCATTAAACCCATTGGTTGAACTCATTTACTTGCCAACATTTTTTACCAATCGTCCGCTTGATGCGAAACTGCTTGCAAAAAACAAGTTATGCAGGAGGTCTATTCATACCATGGCAGCAGTTTTGCGTTTCTTGAATTTATCGAGAAATTCGAGGGCTTTGCCTGTACCAAGGCAAACAGCAAGCAAAGGATTCGGCGCCACGATCACTGGAAGCCCAGTTTCTTTGATCAGTGCTTTGTCCAAGCCCCGAATAAGAGCTCCGCCACCCGCAAGAACGATACCCCTTTCGACGAGGTCGGCTGCAAGTTCCGGAGGACATTTTTCTAAAGTGAGTTTGACGCTTTCGATGATTTGTTGAATCGGTTCGGCAAGACACTCGCGAATTTCAACGGAATTGATCCTCTTGATGATAGGAAGTCCCGCAACCTGATCGCGGCCTCGTACTTCCATCTCCAGCTCATGATCGGCCAATGAATAGGCTGAACCGATCGTCATCTTGATCTCTTCCGCTGTACGCGGACCGATCATTAGATTGTAATTGCGGCGCATATAATTGATGATGCATTCATCAAATTCATCACCAGCGATGCGCAACGATCGCGATTCGACGATGCCACCAAGCGAAATAATGGCGATTTCCGTCGTTCCACCACCAATATCGATAATCATGTTGCCAAAAGGTTCATGCACCGGCAGATCGACTCCAATCGCTGCAGCCATTGGCTCTTCGATGAGGAAAACTTCTTGTGCGCCTGCATGTAAAGCAGAATCTTCTACAGCTCGTTTTTCAACTCCGGTAATTCCCGATGGAACTGCGATCAAAATTTTAGGGCGAAAGAGACTTCTTGCAGGGGTGACTCGTTTGAGCAGAGCTTTGATCATTCCTTCGGCAATTTCAAAATCTGCGATAACCCCATCTTTCATAGGACGGACAGCATGAATTTTCCGAGGTGTCTTGCCTAGCATTGCTTTGGCTTTATGGCCGACAGCTAATACTTCGTTCGTAGTAGAATCGACGGCAACGACGGAAGGCTCAGCCAGTACAATCCCTTTCCCTCGAACGAACACCAATGTATTGGCCGTACCAAGGTCGATGCCGATATCGTTTGAAAAAAGACCCGTAATCTGTGCATACTTCTCCTTGAGAAGCGAGCTTACACGCGAAAAAGAATCGCTATTTTCTGTTTGTTGATCATTGCTCATGTTTTAAGGAGTTCCAATACTTCTTCCCAAGTCAATTTCGCTATTGCTTCATCATCGCAGCTCACAACTTTCTTGACCAATCCTTTTTTACGGCGTTGCATTTCCGCAATCTTTTCTTCGATCGTCCCAAGGGTGATCAATTTATACGCAGAAACAGAACGTTTCTGCCCTAAACGATGCACACGGTCCGTAGCCTGATTCTCGACAGCAGGGTTCCACCACATATCATAATGGATAACAGTATCCGCACCAACAAGGTTAAGGCCTGTCCCGCCTGCTTTTAACGAGACGAGGAAAACCGAAATGGACTCATCTTCATTAAACTGTTTGACAATCTCAAGACGATTTTTACTGGTTCCATCGAGATAAGAAAACCGAATGCCACGTTGTTCAAAATCATCGCGCATGATCTGGAGCATGCGTGTATATTGGCTGAAGATGACGGTTTTATGCTTGCCTTCGACCAGTGTTTGCAAAAGATCGAGCAGCATATCATATTTAGCAGAATCTCCTATCTCCGCCTTTTCTTTAGCAAAAATCGCCGGATGGCAGCAGATTTGCTTAAGTCGTGTGAGCGTTGCTAAGACGTGGATCTGCACGCGATCAAATCCATCTCGTTCGACGAGTTTGACGAGCTCTTCGCGAGCCGAAGCAGCATATGATCGATAAAGCTCAGATTGGACTTCGCTAAGCTGACAATGATAGACGATGTCGGAAACAGGAGGAAGATCATCGAGCACGTCGCTTTTCATCCGACGCAAGATAAATGGCGACACTTTCTTTTTTAGATACCCAAGATTTTTGCCAGCCTCTTGCCCAGAAATACGCACATACTTTTCGATAAATCGATCGTAGCTGCTCAAGAACCCCGGCATGAGAAAGTCGAATAAACTCCATAATTCGTCGAGAGAATTTTCAATGGGCGTTCCAGATAAAATCAACCGATGCGCAGCTTGAATCATCTTGACCGATTTCGCATTGCGCGTGCCGCGATTCTTGATATGTTGCGCTTCATCGAGCACGCCATATGAGAACGTCACTGCTTTATAAAGTTCTATATCCTTTTGAAGAAGCGTATACGATGTGATCACGAGATGATCTTTCTCGATGGATTCGATCATTTTCTTTCTCTGTGATGGAATCCCATCGATGACAAGAACCTTAAGCGAAGGATTGAATTTTCCACATTCTTCTTTCCAGTTATAGACAAGCGAAGTGGGACAGACGATAAGCGATGGAGCCGCAGTTTTTTTTCGTATTTGACTAATCGCCACAATAGCTTGCAGTGTTTTACCAAGTCCCATGTCATCGGCAAGGATCCCGTTGAGATACATAGTGCGAAGTCGTTCGAGCCAATGGACACCTTCGATTTGATAAGAGCGTAAAGTCGCTTTGATCTCTTTTGGAACCTCTGAAAATGAAAGCGCTTTTTCACCAAGCATTTGCCTGCGGATCTCTTTGAGCTTTTCTGTAATCGTATATTCTACTGGCAGGCCTTCAAAATGCGTCTCATCGATGTTCGCTAAACTCCAAAGTGGACGATCGATCTCATGATCGTCGAGCTTGGTGATCCCTATTTCATCAAAGAGCTGTACAATCGCACCTATTCGATCCAGATCTAGTACCAGGATCTTGGACAACCGGCTTCCTTCGACTCCCTTTTTGATTCTTGATTTTGGCGCATCGAGCTCGATGAAGGCTCGTTTTGAGGCCATACAATCCCAAAGCAAATCGATATTTGTCCCTTTAAGGGCACCATCTACTTTGAGCTGTAGTGAGTAGGTATCGATCCGTTGCGTATCTTTTAGCACGAGCTTGAACGTCGATTGATCGTATATAAAGAGATCGAGCAAATTCTGCGGGCAATCGAATTTGATCCGATGCTGATTGCGCGGAATAATATCCGTCATGAATTCGACAATCTTTTTCTCTGATTTGGAAACAAAGACCTCTTGTTGTGAATCGAAGACAAAATCTCGGAAAAGTTCATCGAGAATTTTCCTCTCTTCGACAAGATTCCTCGCCAAAATCCCTTGCTTTTTCTTGAAAGATACTATGTGTGTATAGGTGAGTTGCGAGGAGACCGAAGGCACCTCTTTTCCATCGTATTGAAAGGTCAGCGAAGCTTCCAGCTCTCCATTGAGAAACGATAATTGGCAAGTTGCTTGGATCGGTCCAACAAAAGGCATCGTGACAAAATGCTGGATTGCCTCTTCATTATCGATATGGACATAACGGATAAGCTCGGGCAATGCATTTTCAACAAAAGAACCAAAGAGGGGTTCAGGAATAGTGATATCACGTATCGCTTTGAGATTCCTGAGATGATATCTTGTGATATGTTCGGGAAATCGGTGGTAGGTCCCTTTAAGCAGCATCCCAGGACATTTGCATTCCATCAATCGAGCCTCATTGATTTCATGCGTCTTCTGATCGACTTCGATCAATGGCTTAAGAAGGATTTTCGACGCCGGCAGCTTTAGGTACTCGAGCTGAAAACGAAGCCCGGCAGGCGAAGGGGAATAGCGAAGCGGAGATTCTAAGCTCCCCTCATAAAGACCAGGCAATATCGGCAATTCTTCTTCGAATGGGTTGTAACCATGTTTTGATAATGTTGCAGAAGCAACCTCAAAGCTCTTGGCAAGAAGAACACCGAAAATTTCTCTTTCGATGAGTGCAACTCGCTGCATTCTTTCGGCGCTCCCAGATTCCGCTGGTTTTCCGTGATCGAGCACCATTTTCATGATTTCGCGCTGCGTTTGATCAAAAGAATTCAAGGAGAAGCAATATTTCCTGCCACCTATGAATAAAGGTTCTTCGCTACGCATATTTTCTAAAAATTCCTTGACATTCGTGATGTAAAGGGGTTTAGAGCGGAAAGGAAGCCGTAAAGCGAATTGCACCTCGATCTGCATCTTTACTTCACCATCAGGAGTTTGCGGCAAATAGAAGATAATTGCAGCATCAGCTCGATCGATCTCGACATTCTCAGGCGATCTGAAAAAAGGAGAGGAGGCCATTAGTTCTGATGCTGTAATGTATTCCTGTAAAAGCTGCTTTTGACAGAGTTCTTCCTGTTTCTGGACCTCTTTTTCTTTAGCCTGTTTGACTTTCTCGATCAACTCCGCCTTGATCTCTTCATCGACATCTTCTTTTTCAGCTAGATCCTTGAATTTATCTCCCTTAGAATAGGTGACAAGTATTTTATCGATGTGCTCTTCCAAATAAAAAATGAGGGCAGCCAAATGCTGACAGTCATGATTATATGGACAATCACAATCTGAGTCAGTCGCATCACATTCCTGGCGATCGATCTCTATGACGCTTTCGTAATGATTTTCGAACTGTCCCAAAACACGACCCGCGATTCTAACCAACTTATTATCGAGGTGTACAATTTTGGCGGATACCACTTTACCTTTGTCAAAGAGCTCTCGCCCTTCTTTGACGATGTTCGAAGGGAAATCTTGCTTTAATTTTCTAAAATTCAACATGTGACAACCACCCCTTCCGCTTTTCAAGGATTGCAGGGACGAATTTTGCTTTTTACCTTTTTTTTATAAGCCCTGCAACAAAAAAATTGATCTCCATTGACCAATTCGTCAATCTTTCAGTTATTTTAAGCTGATTTTTGACGAGGTCTTGATTTACGGACCGTCTCTAAGAGTTCAAGTTTACAAATAATTAAGATGCAAGATATACTTCCCTCTTCGATTTTGCGGGTGTAGCTCAGCTGGCAGAGCGTCACCTTCCCAAGGTGAATGTCGTGAGTTCAAATCTCATCGCCCGCTAACAACGAAACCTCGGGTCGCTGAGTTTGCGACTGCGGGATTCGGATCGGGGCTCTGTTTTTAGAGAGTCACCATCTGAAGGTCGCATGAAAGAATGAGTGTTGCGGGCGTAGCTCAGCGGTAGAGCATCACGTTGCCAACGTGAGGGTCGTGAGTTCAAGCCTCATCGCCCGCTATTGTTAGCCTTGAATTTGGAGTGATTATTCAGCCAAGTCAAGGCAGTTTTTGAAAGAGTTTTTGCGGGCGTAGCTCAGTGGTAGAGCATCACGTTGCCAACGTGAGGGTCGTGAGTTCAAGCCTCATCGCCCGCTATTCTCTCTAATATAGTTACTGTTTCAGAATAAAGGCGTATCATGACGACTGCGGAAACCCACGAATTGAAATTCCAAAATGAAGATGTCGCGGTCCAAGTGCACCGCAAACCGGCCTCGCGTGTAGAGTTTGAGATCCACGTATCGGCAGGGATTGCTCAAGCTGCTTATAAAGAGGCCATCAAAGAAGTTGCTAAAGAAGTTTCTTTGCCTGGTTTTCGAAAAGGAAAGGCCCCAGACCATCTGATTAAAAAAAATCATCCTCAGCAAATCGATCAAAGGTGGCAGGAACTCATTGCATCGCGGGCTATGAAAGAGGGAGAAAAACTAACGAAAATTACGCCCCTCTCTCGGAATTCGCGCGTCAGTTTTTCTATGAAGAATCACAATCTACAAGAAGGCGCTGATCTTACGATCTCTTTTGAATCTGAACCACTTGTTCCGAATATAAATCCTAAAGATTTAGAGTTGACAAAGGTGGAACGCCCTATTGTCGATGACAGTAAAATAGAAGAAACTATTCGCCAAGTTCTTTTCTTTTTTGCCAAGTGGGAAACCATTCAGAATCGAGCTGTGGAAAAAGGAGATTTTGTTCTACTCGATGTAGAAGATCTTGAAACTGGAATACCGCAAACCGTCTTTAGTGCTACCCGATTTGAAGTAGCTGATGGAAAAATGGCTAAGTGGATGCTCGATCTCGTAGTCGGTAAACATACAGGTGAAACATCTGATGGCATTAGCCTGGCTGATGATGATGCTTCCGATGAAGAAAAAGCCGCCTTCCTGCCAAAAAAAGTCCGAGTCTGTATCCGCGCAATCGAATGTGCCGAACTCCCTGCTCTTGATGATGCTTTTGCAAAACAAGTAGGAGTCGATAACATCGTAGAACTCCGCGAACGGATTTCACACCTTCTCAATCGACAAGCCGACTCCCACGTTCAAGAAAAACTGCGCGAACAGATCAGCGAACAGCTTTTAACCAAGTATCCTTTGGACCTCCCTTATACTTTAGTCGAACGCGAAACAGAGTTTCGCATGCGTCATCTTCTTCAGGATAGTGAGTTCCAAAAACACTGGGCCAGCCTATCTGAAAAAGAGCGTCAAAAAACTGTGATGTCTATTTTTGAACAGTCTCAAAAAGCAGTGCGCATGTACTATCTATGTCGTAAAATCGCTGAAGAGGCCAAAATCTCCGTTAGCCCAAAAGATCTGCCTGTTCCGCCAGAAAATGCGCTCGAGGTTCTTTTGCAACCATCCTCGACCTTCCAGTACGGAAAAGAGACCGAGGTACAACAAGCAGAAGCGTTTTCTCGACTGCTCCTCGAAAAAGCGGAAGATTATTTAATTGCTAATGCCACACTAATTGGATAGCATTGGATTATTCACTATATATCGACTGAAACTCCCATTGAGATCGGTCTATAAAATTGTGGTTCCTAATGACTGCAAATTTTGTTTTGAAGCATTTCTTGCCTTGTAGTGGATTCAATATTATTATAAGATCCTCTATTTCATAGAAAAAGGATGGGTTAGAATGTACCAGATCCCCTATGTCGTTGAAGATACCGGCCGTGGCGAACGCGCCATGGATATTTATTCGCGCCTTCTTAAAGATCGCATCGTGTTCATTGGTACAGAAATCAACGATGCCGTTGCAAATACTGTCATTGCACAATTATTGTTTTTGCGCGCTGAGGACCCTAAAAAAGATGTTAGTGTCTATATCCACTCGCCCGGTGGTTATATCACTGCTGGCTTGGCTATCTATGATACTATGCGATTCATGGGTTATGACATCAATACCTACTGTATAGGTCAAGCGGCGTCTATGGGAGCATTGCTTCTTTCTGCAGGTACTAAAGGAAAACGTTTTGCGCTGCCCAACAGTCGCATTATGATCCATCAGCCATCTGGGGGTATCATTGGGACGTCCGCAGATATTGCACTTCAAGCAAGAGAAATTCTCGAACTCAAAAAAATGTGTGCGCAAATTATGGCGGAAACAACTGGCCAACCCATACAAAAGGTCTTGGAAGATTCTGATCGAGACTTTTATATGAACCCTATAGAAGCTCAAAAATACGGACTTATCGATAAAATTGCATCGCAAACACCAAAAACTCCAAGCGAATCTAAATAGAACTTCATGCCATGGTAAAAAAAGAAAAAGACATCCCAGTCTGCTCTTTCTGCGGTCGTCCAGAAGATGCCGTTGAAAAACTCATCTCCGGACCTCAAGCGTACATTTGTGATAAATGTGTTAGATTATGTACAGAAATTGTCGAGAAAAAACCTGTACAGCATGAGCTTAAACTGCTCAAACCCAAAGAAATAAAAGCTAAGCTGGATGAGTACGTCATCGGACAGGAAAAAGCTAAGAAAACCATTTCCGTTGCTGTTTATAACCATTATAAACGCATCCGATCTCTATCACGCAACAACGAAGTCGAATACAGTAAATCTAATGTATTGTTGCTTGGTCCCACTGGATCGGGTAAAACACTCATTGCGAGAACTCTCGCCTCGATCCTCGATGTTCCTTTTGCTATCGCTGATGCAACGACATTAACTGAGGCTGGATATGTTGGTGAAGATGTCGAGAATATTATTCTTCGTCTTTTGCAAAATGCTGATTACGATGTTGCAAGAACGGAGATCGGCATTATTTATGTCGATGAAATCGATAAAATCCGCAAAACCACTGGGAATGTTTCCATTACACGAGACGTTTCTGGTGAAGGCGTTCAACAAGCTCTTCTCAAAATCGTCGAAGGAACGATTTCCAATGTCCCACCAAAGGGAGGACGCAAACACCCCAACCAAGAGTATATTCGTGTAAATACACAGAATATTCTGTTCATCGTTGGAGGAGCTTTTGTCCATTTAGATAAGATCATCGCAAAACGCTTAGGCAAGAGTGTTATTGGTTTTGATACACCTGACACACAAAATTTCGCTAGTCAGGAAACCAATTATCTCCTTTCTAAAGTCGAACCTGAAGATCTCATCGAATTTGGGATGATCCCAGAATTTGTCGGACGATTTAATAGCATTGCAAACTTTAGTGAACTGACTATTGAAGATCTCGTCGACATCCTTACCCAACCCCGCAATGCCATCATTAAGCAGTACCAACAGCTGTTCATGGAAGAAGGAGTTCAATTAAATTTTACTACTGATGCGCTAAGAGCCATGGCTGAAAAGGCTAAACAGACCGGAACTGGCGCAAGAGCCCTTCGCATGATCGTCGAGAGCTTGCTGCTCAACTTGATGTTTGATGTGCCTTCTGATCCATCTATTAAGGAGATCATCGTTGGGCAAGAATGCATTACCTCTCATTTACCACCGACCATCCGCCATTCGAAAGAAGATGTTTCATGACCTCTATATGAGAGTGGTTTTTTAGTTTTTTTTAACCCAAGAAGGAGTGTTTTCCCCTCCCTCTTCTCTTCTTGTCGATTTTGAAGAGTTTTTCTTCCTTATCTTTATTGTCGTGATACGGCGCCAAGTTTTTTGCATGGTTTGCCATGCTTCTTGAGAAAAATTATCTGGATTCTCAACATAAGATTGCATCTGTTCCACCGTTTTGCCAGCCTCTTTAGCCAGAGATTCCACATCATTTTCCAAGGTTTGCTGCACCGCAAGCAGTTCTTTCAGCATTTCTTCCTTTTCCCTTCCCGTTCCAGCTTCCAGGCAATTCCCGCATTCATCGAAAAGCATTTGGCATGCTTGCATAAAATCCAAAAGATTGATCTTTTGCTGTTTGCCATTGGACAACATCTGGTTCACCTTATTCATAAGGGGTTTTATTTCTGCCATGGGATCCTTTATTTATTGTATTAACCAAGGTTTCTGCATGCATTGCGAATGTTCCTCGCAACCCCTCTTATCCTCATACTAAAAAACCAGTTTTCAAATACCCTATTAGTTCTGAAAGAGATCTATTCTTCGATCTACTCTTTTAACTACTTTTCGTTCAAAAAAAATCTTCGACTTGCAACCTATCTGGCAAATCTCGATAATTCTACACGCTACACGAGATCAAGTTTATGCTGGAGTGAAAAACTAGATCTCTGATTTATTAAGGAATGACCTATGGGCATTGCAACCTCAATCAAAGATCGCTGCCGATGAACGACTGCTCCTTTGTTTCTCTGCCCGATGTTACTGAATATTGAACTATGCCAAAATATAGAGCGATCTTTATCGAATAATAATGAGTCAGACCTCGAAGAAATTACAAGAGCTATTAGTTGAATTGGCTGCAAATCTGAATATTGCACCGCCTGAGCTCTCTAATAAAGAGACTCTGATGCAATGGAACATTACCCGGTCCCACGAGCTCCAATTTGGACCGCTAGAACATGATTTTTCTCTGTCATGTCGAATCGGCGAGCCGCCGGTTCGCAATAAAGAAGATTTTTACGTTCTATTGATGAGCGCAAATTTTCTAGGACAAGGAACTGGCGGAAATATCTTGGGTATGGATAAAGAGGAGAAATACTTGACACTCTCTTCGATTATCCCTTATGACGTGGAGGCTAAGAGATTCAAGGAAATCGTCGAAGATTTTGTTAACTTTGTCGACTTTTGGAGAGAGGAGCTTGCCCGCCACGTTGCGCAGGCTAGCGGACCATTTGGTTAACCTATGAGAGAACATGGCCGCCTATCTAATTGCTGAGGAAGGTCCCTTATCGGGACTTATAGTACGTTTTGAACAAGGAGAAGAATGGATCCTTGGGCGCGATCCTGATGAATCAGGCCAAGTGCTCGAGGACCCAATGGTTTCGCGCAAACATGTCATCTGCCGACTGACTCCGGAAGGATATCTTCTCGAAAATTTGAGCGCTGTGAATCCTGCAACGCAAAATGGCAAGGTGATTACCGAACCCGTACTTTTACGTGAGGGGGATATCATTCAGGTTGGCAGCACATTTTTCCGTTTTACCGAACAAGAGCCGGTCACAGCGCTACCCACCGAGTACCCTTTTGAAGAAGAGCAGCCTTTTGAAGCCACAGACACCTCGTCATTTGCTCTTTCTTCCCCGCCTCAAGAACGTTGGATCATCAAGGTGATCTCGGGACCGAATACCGGCGCAGAATTCACGATGGCGCCAGACCATGTTTACATCATTGGTAAAGACCCTAACGTCAGCGATATCGTTTTCCAGGACCTTAGTGTTTCCCGGCAACATGCTCGTTTGACAGCAGATAGCGAAGGGAAGCTTTTCATCGAAGATCTTGGCAGCCGCAATGGAGTCGTTGTCAATGGCGAACTGATCTCAGACCGTAAAGAACTCGCCTCGCAAGATCTCATTGCCCTGGGAACCACCTCCTTCTTAATTATTGATCGATTGGAAACCAGAGAGACTATTTTCTCGCCTCCAGCTATTTCTGCTGCGATACCTACAGTAATAGAGCCCTCGCGAGATGCCTCGGAAGAGAAAGAAGAGGTGGTCGCCAAACGCGATTGGCGTGAACTGGTCATCCCAAAAAGACATCTGCTAATAGCCGGCTGTTTTGGAGCTGTCCTTCTCATCGTCCTCCTTTCAATGTTCTCCCTTTTTTCAAGCAAGCCCATCGAAATGCCCCAAAAGCATCCATCGGCATTGATCAAAGAAGCCATCCATCCTTTCCCTGAAGTACAATTTTCTTGGGGCGGAGATAGCGGCAAACTATTTCTCGTCGGTCATGTTCTCACTGGTATCGACCATCAAGAACTCCTTTATGCCTTGAAAAATCTTCCCTTTATTACTTCGATTGAAGACAACGTAGTCGTCGATGAATATGTTTGGCAGAATATGAATGCACTTCTGTCTACAAATTCCGATTGGAAGGGCGTTAGCATTCATTCGCCCATGCCTGGAAAGTTCGTCATTCGCGGCTATCTGCAAACAGTCGATCAAGCACAGGCTCTCCAAGATTATTTGAATCGTCAATTCCCCTATTTAGATCGTCTTGATAATCAGGTAGTTGTTGAAACCAACCTCAATATGCAAGTCCAAGGCATGCTAGCTGAAAAAGGATTTAGCGGAGTCTCTTACCAGATCACTAATGGAGAACTCGTCCTCGCAGGCCGTGCCGATGAAAATCAACAGGGCACCTTCGGCCAACTCGTAGATGCCTTCAAAGTTTTGCGTGGCATTAGGGTTGTAAAAAATTTCGTCGTGTTTGCTACTGCAGAATCATCTCGTGTGGATTTAAGTGATAAATATCAAGTGACCGGAGCTTCTATCAAAGATGGCGAAACCTATTCAATTGTAATCAATGGAAAAATACTAGGGAAAGGTGATTTGCTCGATGGAATGATCATCACTATGATCGATCCGAGTATGGTATTCCTAGAAAAAGATGGATTGAAATTTAAAATTAACTACAATCTGCAATAAGTGCGACCAAATCTAGGCGAGATGAGGAGTTGAAGGAAGATGTTTGGATTAGAAAAAAACAAAACTCGAGCGCTTTTTGAGTTTGATCTCGAAAAAGAACTCAAGCAAGATCCGTCTAAAGCAAAAGAAATGCTCAAACATGTAGAAAGCAAAATCCAGGAACTTAAAGGGATTTTGCGTCACGGCACAGGCTCAAAAGAATTCGATGCGTGTGGTGCTCTATTGCATGGGTACGCAGCTCTTCAGCGAGTGCTGACGCGACTAGAGCGCAAGAAATAAAACTGGAGAAAACCCAATGTCTGCATTTGACAATAAAGCTTTTGGTGCCACGCTTTCGTTTAGCACCCTTATTGGCGCCTATATAAAGCTGCAGAGTAATGTCGTCTCGATGGTGAGGTATCTATCGAGCTCTCTTTCCACGGCCACGCCTGGTAAGTTCTTGCTCTTGCAATTCGCCATGAGCCAGGTTGCGCAAATTGGAGAATCGATATCCAACCTGATTGCACAAGTACAAGCTTTGATTTCTACTACGGTACGCAATCAGAAAGGCGGCTAAGGCTTAAAATTGTAACCCTTGTGAGGATCTCGATATGGACCAAAATCTCGAAAAAGCAAAAAAAGATTTTATTCTTATGGCAGAGGCTGGCTTCATCGCTATCAATCAGGCTGATGAAGATGCTGCTCTTAAGCTCTTCCGTGCAGCACAATTACTGCAACCGGAAAATAGCTTACCCAAAATTGGGATGGGCTACCTGCATTTTCTTAAGTTAGACTTAAAGCAGGCGAACAAGTTTTTTCAAGAAGTAATCGCACAAGAACCTGATAATGACATGGCCAAAGCCTTCTTAGGTCTTAGTACTGCTCTCACACCTAATGAGGCGACTAAGGGAGAAAAGATCCTCGAAGAAGCTAAGCACAGTAAGGATCCCAATATCCAGCACTTGGCGAAATCGGCTATCGAGTTTGTCGAAAAATTTGTCAAAAAAGCGCCAGTACGCAGTTCTGGTCCAGCCTCTCATGCTCCTAAATCTAGCAAATCCCATAAGAAGAAATAAGCAATACTCATGACCAATCCAGGCAGTCCCAATCCACTTCCTAAAGATATTAGCAACACCAACCGTATCGAACCTATGCTGCCTGTGGGTGGCAGTGACCAACCCCGAGAAGCTAGCACACCTTTCAAATCGCTGATGCAAGGTACTCCAACATCTGAAACGCCACCCGGCCCAACTTCACCTTTCGACCTGGCTAAAGCCGGAGGAGTCCCCGTTACAGCTGGCCCTAATCTTGGCACCATTCAATCCCAGGTAGTGCATGCACAAACTTCGCTTGGCGATCTCAATAATATGTTATCCACGCCAAACCTCAAGGTAAAGCCTTCGACGAAGTATTTGTTGCGCAATAAGCTCGGGGAAGCCAGTCAGCAATTACGCACGGTCAATTCCAAAGTTGGAGGCGAGCCTACAAAAGAGGAAGAACAAGATCTAGCTCATGGTTCAGGTCCTATCCAAACCTTTTTGAACTATGTAAGCGCTGGACAAGCTTCACTTGCTGCTGCTAAGCAAAAAATTCAGGATATCTCAGATCATGGCGATAGCATGAACCCTGCAGAACTGCTGCTCGTGCAAATTAAACTCAACAAAGCACAACAACTTCTCGATTATTCTTCTGTTTTGCTTAGCAAAGCAATCGACGATATGAAAATGCTTTTCAATATCCAATTATAGATGGAACCAGACTTTGATAAACTCATTAACCATCTCGAAAGCCTTGAGCTGACGACTGTTCACGGCCGGATCACTGAAATTGTAGGCATGCTCATCAAAGCTGTCGTGCCGCAGGTCAAGATAGGCGAAGTCTGCCTTATCAAGCGCGACAACAATGAACCTTTGATGGCCGAAGTAGTAGGGTTCACTCGCGAAGAAGTTTTTCTTTCTCCCCTTGGAAATTTAAGCGGCATCGGGCCTTCCTCTGAAGTGATTCCTTTGCGAATGCCGATGCACATTAAAGTCGGCAACGGCCTTTTAGGTAGAGTTCTCAACGGCCTTGGACAACCGCTTGATGTCGAGGAAAAAGGGCCGCTTGATCTCGAAGAAAGTTATTCCATTTATAATCCTCCACCTGATCCGCTTAAACGAGAAATGATCAAGAGCCCCATTTCTACGGGGATTCGTTGTATTGATGGCGTACTCACCTGCGGTGAAGGACAAAGGGTAGGGATTTTTGCAGCAGCCGGCGGAGGTAAATCAACTCTGCTTGGCATGATTGCCCGCTACGCAAAAGCTGATGTGAACGTCATCTCCCTCATTGGAGAACGCGGCAGGGAAGTACGCGAATTTCTCGCGAATGATCTAGGTCCTGAAGGACTAGCAAGGTCTGTTGTCATCGTCTCAACTTCTGATCAGGCCGCCCAGCTTAGGCTCAATGCTGCTTACGTCGGGACATCCATCGCTGAATATTTCCGCGATCAAGGCAAAAAAGTCATCTTGATGATGGATTCGGTGACTCGATTCGCTAGGGCGCTACGAGAGATCGGTCTAGCGGCTGGAGAACCTCCTGCACGAGCAGGGTTTACCCCTTCTGTTTTTGCGACGCTGCCAAAACTGCTCGAGCGCTCAGGAAATTCTGACAAAGGGTCGATCACAGCGTTTTATACGATTTTGGTCGCCGGGGATGATCTCAACGAACCAGTATCTGATGAGGTACGGTCGATCCTCGATGGCCACATCATTTTGTCAAATGAATTAGCCAGGCAATACCATTATCCTGCAATCGATGTACTCGCTTCTGTAAGTCGTATTCTCAGCCACATTGTCGATAAAAATCACCTGCAGCTCATAGGCAAGCTACGCGAAGTTTTGGCAAATTATAAAAAAAACGAACTTCTCATCCGCATTGGTGAATATAAACCAGGGTCGGACAAAGGAGCGGATTTTGCTATTAAATACATTGATAAGGTCAATCGCTTTTTGAAACAACAAGTCGATGAGCGATGTACCCTAGAAGAGACGATCCAGCAATTGAACGTACTCTTTAGATAAAATCAATCTATGAATTCCTCTCGCTATCCTCTTGAACAGTTAAAGCAAATCAAAGAAAAGCGTCTGCAAGAAGCAGAGAAAATTCTCAAAGAAAAAAAAGAAGCGCTTGCTCACGAAGAAGATGTTTTAAAACAAGTGGAAGCAGAGCGCGATGAGATGCTAAGACATCGCGAAGACAAACTCAAACAATTTCGAGATGTTCTAGATGAAGGAACGACGACGGATAAAATCCAACAGATGAAGCAATATCTAAAAGTCGTCGAAGAAAAGCTTAAGGTCAAACAAGTCAAAGTGCAAGACCAAAAAAAGAAAGTAGAGCAAGCACAAGCTGCTGTGGAAGCGGCCCGCCAAGAATATGTGAAAAAACAACGCGACGTAGAAAAACTAGACATTCATCGCAAAGAATGGGATAAGGAGGTCAAGATAGCCCTTGAGCATGTAGAAAGCCTTGAGGGAGATGAGATGGGAGCATCCCTTCATCACCGGCGAAAAAAAAGACAACCTTAAGCCCAGTTATGTCTGAACCCTTTCGTGTTCACGGACCTGGCGGTCCTTCGGAATTGCCCGGTGCAAAAAAAGATAAAACTATTGGCCCGAACGATTTCAAGAAATACATGGTAGAGGAAGTCAAGGAAATCGATCCTCACCAAAAAAGGAACCGTCGACGTCGGCAAGAAGAAGAAGAGGATGTCGAAGAAGCCAAAAAAGCCATCTCTGCTCCGAATCCTAGTCAACCTACTCCCATGGGACAAGTCAGTGCCCCTGCTGGCAAACAGCCAAGTACTACTCAATATATCCCTTCAGTATCATCTGCAGCCCCACCATCGACAAGCACTCCAATGGCTGATTTCAGTGCGGAGTCAATCGAAGAATTCGCCTGGGAAGAAGACACGTCTCCTTCCCTCAGTTCCCAAACTCCACCACAACAAACTGCTCAATCCCCTACAACAACACCTTCTCCAGCAGCTCCTTCCACATCTTCCGCACCACCACCCTCTTCTCAAGCGGGGTACGTGGAAGAGCCCACTTACGCCCAAACTGAACAGGTAGAAGAAGCGCCCTCCCAGCCCCCTGTGCGCTATGGATCAGAAACTTATGCAACTCAATCCCCTTCTGAATGGGAAGGATATGCAACAACCCCATCTCGAACAGAAGCCGGAGCTCCTAAAGAATCTGACCAGTCGAAAGCCGATTCTCAATCAAAGTATCGAGAAGACCAAACTGTTGCATCTTCGAAAAAAAAGTCCAAAAAAGCAAAAGTCACCGAACAGCAACTGCGTGAAGTTACAACTCTTCCTAAAAAAATGATTGAGAAGCCCGCAACGAGCGAAGACGTAACCACTCTGGAAAAAGCCGTTAAAGCTGTGCGAAAAAAAGGAAAAGCACCTCCTATGCTGGGTGTAGAAGAAAAGCCCATCAAACAAACATCTGCTGATTTCAAAAAATTGATGCAAGAAACGCCACCTACCCCCTCTGCTGAAGATGAACAAGTCACCGAAGAAGTCACACAACCAACTCCTTCAGCAGCAAAGAAAAGAGGAAAGAAGGCATCTCTTGCCGCCAAATCAACCCCTAAAATTCCTTTGCCTATAATAGAAAAATTAGACGTTGGAGCTCTGGCACCTGCAACTCCAGGAACTCTTCCTGCGGATTTATCCTCCACGAAAAAGGCGCCAACAGATAAACTGCTTACAAAAAAAGCTAGCGAACGAGAAGAACTTGCTGATGTCGAGGAAGAAGGCCTTGCTATCCCTCCCTTGACGCAAGCACCATCTTCTGCACAAGGCGAAGCGGGTGGAGAAAAAAGACGACGCAGCCCTGGCGAATTGATTGCTGAATCTGTTGCAGCGCCACCCCCTGCAGGGTCATTAACACCTTCTACAACTTTGCCAACAACTCCGGTGGGCGTTTCCTCTACTTCGCCATATGCTGAGATTCACCCAGAAATTCTCGATTTTTTTGAAAGATTGGTGGGCGTCATGACAGTTATGCAAACCGCTGGGATCACAGAAACGACGATGACACTCAATGAAAAAACCTTTGCTAATTCCCCCTTATTAGGCGCATCGATTACTATACGCACCTACGACATCGCCCCTAAAGAAATGAACGTAGAATTTAGTGGGTCTCCCCAAGCACTTGCTCAAATGCAGCAAAATCTCCCAAGTTTGCTAGCAGCATTTCAAGCGGGAAACTACAATTTTGTGGTGAAACGATTCGACTTTAAGGTTCGTGCAGCAGAACGACCGATTTTTAAGAGAAAAGAAGAACTTCGAGAACGCAGCGGCAACCTAAATGACGAAGAGAGAGAATAGTCATGAAAGCATCTAAGATAAATGCCTCCAACGAGAGTCACGACTCGGCAACAAGAGAAGCTTCAGCTCGAGCAAAACAAACTCGATTTCGCGAGCATTATGATATGAAGGTAGAAAAAATAGAAGAAGAAAAAAAACATCGTTCGATTTTCGAATTGATCGCAGAGGAAAATCCCTTTGCCGCGCCCATGAAATTTTCCCTTTCCTCTCCTTGTGATGCTGTTCAATCTGCCAACATTATGCCTCTTTCAAAAACACAATCAGATTGGATCGTAGCAGAAACAGATGTTGCGATTATACACTGTATAAAAAATGGAATTAAGGAAACGAGCGTGCGTCTCGATGGCACATCTTTTATCGGCAGCCCTCTAGAAGGCGTAGAACTGATCATTAAAGAATTTTGCACGGCTCCTCTGATCTTTAATCTCGAGTTTCGCGGCTCTCCATCCGCTATGTCTTTTCTACAACCGCATCTTCTCACTTTAAGTGCAGTATTTCATGCAGATAAAAAGAAAGAATACTCGATCCATCGCATCGAACTCGAGACAGAAGACTCATCGCCCTTCCTTTTTCATCGAAAGCCCTCACCAGATGGCCATGCTAATCTTGCTGGAGGTTAAAGACGATGATTAATCTCTCACAATCCTGGAAGAAAAATATCGAAGAGATCTTACGAGAAGCGAAACAGATCCCTCTTATGGGCGAGCTCCCTCCATTCTCCTGGGAAGCATTCAATGCTATAATATCTAAGAGATTTGAAAGTCCCGGTTTTCATATAGAGCATCACCGAACTGATTGGATCCCCGCAGGAAAATGGCAAGAAGGATTAGGACTCAATCCACAACTCCTAGCCGTTGAAACAACCGCCTTAAAGAATCGCCTATTTCTGGTCACTTCCTCCGAAGAGGTGCGCGAAACGGGCTTAGCTCTTCTTACAGCTAATAAGCATAACAACCACGCCTCCCGAGAGACTCACCCCTCTTTTTTTCAAGGATTTTATCGTTTCCTTTTTTTAGAGGTGCTCGATGCTCTTGCTGAGATCGATGCGTTTCCAGGATTGCACTTCACACTGGCCGATCCAACGGCAATTCCAGATGAACCTCTATTAGCTATAGAAGTAGCTATAGAGCTTAAAGGGACTAAGACCTTTGCTAAGATCCTCATACCGGCCCAAGCATTGAGCTCATTTAGAGAATTTTACCGATCCGAGGGAGGGACTCAAATTGCAGAAAATGAGGCAGCTCGCCTAAATGTGGTCTTTTCGCTTGTTATTGGTGAGAGCTCTTTAAGGCATTCAACCTGGAAGGAGCTTAGCATAGGAGATTTGCTTTTACTTGACCGATGCGAGTATTTCCCGAACAAGAAGCATGGTAAAGCCCATCTCGTACTCGAAGGCAAACCGATCGCCCTTTGTTCTATGAAAGGACATTCTATCGAAATACTTGATTATGCTGCTTATGAGGAGGAACCTATGAAATACGGAGACGAAGAAGAGCCCGAAGAAGAGTTCTCTTCTTTTGAAGAAAACGACGATGACGAAGATTATGATGAGGAAGAAACTAATGATGGTGAAACATCCGACGAGGATGAAACTCCTGAGGATGAAACCAGTCATGATGAAGAAGATTTCGACGAAGAAATGTCCGATGAGGATGAAGAGCATTACGATGACGATACTCAAGAGGAACAAAATCCTGAAGAAGATTACGATGATGAGTCCCATGAGGAAAATGCTCAAGATGAAGAATTCGTCGAAGAAGAATATGGAGAGGAATTGAATGCCGGAGAGAAACGGCATAACGTAATCCCGACTGAAAAAGAAGCTCAACCTTTGACAAAGGATCTTCTCATCACACTTTCAGTAGAAGTCACAAGAATTAAAATGAGCCTCGATAAAGTCTTGGCGCTTAGGCCAGGCAATATCCTGGAGCTTTCTTCCTCGCCTGAACAAGGGGTCACCCTTACGTCAGGAGGTAGAGCTGTTGCACGTGGTGAATTGATTCAACTCGGTGAAGTAGTCGGCATCAAGATTACACATCTAAGTTAGGGCTAGATGCAAGAACCATCTTTCTATAAACAAGATACATTCCATGAGATTCCGATAAAACCTGTTTCCAATCTTTCTTTGCCTAAACAGATCGGACCCTATCCCATTGAAAGTTTGCTTCATCAGAGCCGCATTAGTCTGCTATATCTAGGGCTACATCCTAAGACTAGAGAACCTATTGCGATCAAGGTCCTATCTTCTCGTTCGATGACCCATCCTGAAATGGGAGCACAATTTTTAAAAGAAGCTCATATCATCTCACTGACCAATCATCCAAACATCGTCAAACTCTACGGAGAAGGCGTATGGGAAAACGTTCCTTATATCGCTATGGAATTCATCCAGGGCGTTTCGTTGCGCCAGTTTATCATCCAACGCTCTTTAACACTTAAACGCAGCCTTGAAATTGTTTTACAAGCTGCTTACGCACTCCTCCATTTACATACACATGGGGTCATTCATCGCGATCTTAAACCTGAAAATATTCTGATCAAAGAAGATGGCGAGGTAAAAGTCATCGACTTTGGCATCGCGCAGCTCTATGAAGAACGTGGTAGTGTCGGGGAGGGAGTCGGACGAGTCATCGGTACTCCAAGTTATATGAGTCCAGAGCAAAAAGAAGACCCCTTGAACATCACCTTCGCCTCGGATATCTATTCACTCGGCATCATCACTTTTGAATTGCTTGTAGGCAAGTTAAGCTATGGCATGATCGAGCTCTCTGCTGTGCCTAAAGGGTTTCGCCCTATCCTCGAAAAAGCCCTCGCTGTCAATGTCCAAGATCGCTACCAAGATGTGGTGGATTTCATCCATGGCATCACAAATTATCTAAAATCTGGGGAATGGGAAAAAGACCGATCGAGCCGCGATCAGGTAAAAGAGCACTTCGAAGCTATTCGAGAAGCGTCACAAATTCTACTCCCTGCCATAGCACCTGATTGGCCTCAGGTCGAGATCGGCCTAGCAAGAAGAACAAGCACTATCCCGCGAGGGCTTTTTCTCGACTTCTTCAAATTTCCCAATAATAGCTATCTCGTTTTGCTTGCTGAAACCCTAAAACAGGGTCTTGGCGGCCTTATCGAGACCGGTGCACTGCGGGGCATGTGCCGAGCCATGGTGGAAGGAATGTCTGTTTCTCTCAATAAACCCTTTGATCCCTTAGCTTTTATCGGCAAACTCAACCATCTTATCCTTCAAGAAAAAAGCGGTGAGGAATTCTATTTTCAATTACTCCTACTTGATTCTTTGCGCGAGGAACTCATTTATATTCCCTGCGGTGCTTGCACTCTCATCCACGTCTCTTCTTCTACCGGCGATGAGCCTCGCTTTTTAAGCGCAGATAATCCACGCCTAGGCAAGGAAGAGCAGATGAAGTTCTCAGAAACTGTCGACAATTGGGAAACAGGCGACCTGCTTCTTTTGCACTCTCTTTCTCCTATTGGATCTAGTGAAAGCACAGATGAGGAAAAAGCGCTTTTTTCCGAGCTGATCAAAGCGCATATTAACCTTTCCATGAACTCCCAAGCTGAAGCGATCCTCAAAAAAAGCCTCCTTCTTCTCCCTCCAGAGCAACAACATTGGCCCCAGATCATGTTGGAAATGCAACGGATCCTTTAAAAAGTATTTGCAAATTTTTTCTCTGTGAAAATTGAAGAGTTCCCATCTTCGTAGGGAAAAGAATTTGCAAATGCTTTCTTAGAATAGCTTCTTAAAAGTGGAGAGAGGCATGGCGAGCTAAAGCTCGCATTACGGCGAGGCAAGCCTTGTCCTCCATTTCAGAATTTTTGACTGGACAAAATAGGGATTTCTCCCTTAACAACCTCAGTATTATTTCGAAAAAAAATCTAGAAGGAAAAAATAATGAATAATGTCTCCCCTGTTAGCCCAAAAACTCCTTGCTCTAACCAAACAGACATTAGTTACAAAAAAAATAAAACCCCCTTTGAAATTGTACGCAATGTGGTTGCAGGAACAGGTGCAGGTGTCGCCGTTCGTTATCTAGGGATGCCTTTAGAAATAGTTTTCGTGAAGCGCTCATTTCACGAATGCACGAAATCCTACAGGCAACTTTTTCGAGATCATGTTTTCAATCGGAAAGAATTGCATCATCTGCAAACTGAGATTTTTACAAGTACCTGCTTACGTCCGACTGTGTATAAATCATTGAGTAATTTTGGTGTGATTACGCTTGTTGAAAGTACGTGTCCTGATCTCAGCTCCTCTAAAAAAGGAGGTCTTGTTGTTGTCCTTAGTACATTGTTAGAGACTATTACCACGACGCCAGGGGAGTGGCGTAAGACTTTAGCTATGGAGGATAAAAATCTTAAGGAAAAACAGGTTATGTTCAATGCCTGCCGTATCAAAAATCTCCCTGATCAAAAGTATCTCCGCTGTTTAAGAGCTACTTTTATTCGTAGCTCCTGGTCGACAATTTTTACGTATGGGGGGATCTATGGACTCGAGGGGCGCATCAAGTCTTTTTATCCTGAAAAGGAACATAATACAGCCATTAAGGTCTTTTCAGCTGTTGTTGGTTCCATGCTGCCTCAGTTTATCATTATGCCTGGAGTCAATTTGCAAACATATGTATTCAGGAAACCGGACCTTCCTTGGAGGGAATCTATTAAACAATGTTTGACAGATTATAAAGTTAAAAAAGTCACAGATGTCTATAAACTCTCTAAAGGTTTCGGAGTCCGAACTATACATCGTGGAGGTACTTATGGTTTGGCATTTTTATTTGCTGAGATGGCAAAGGCAATGGAATAAGTCCTTGGATCTCTGCAGTAAACCCCGAAAATCGACAGAAGCTTAGTTTATGGACGGGCTTAGTCTCATGGAAAATGATTTTATTCTGAGGATTTAAGACGAACTTTCTCTTGTATTCCACACATTTATGATTTTGGTCTCTGTGCCGATTGATCCCATTTCGGATAAAAGCTAGAGAGCCACAAGATGGGCAACAAGTTCTCATATTCCTGGCCTACATTAGCGATGTAATTCCAAAAATTGCAGTTATTAGATGCCTATGTTATAATTTTTACTAAAAACATTCGCTTTAACAACTTAATTTGAATAATTAAACTATTTAATATGAAGAGCTGTTCATGACTTCTAGAATCGATTCAATCACTGGTAAAAGCTTATATCCGAGCCAATCCTTGCCATTAGATCGATCAAAAAAAGGTGATACAATTAGTTCTGAACGATCTACTAATCCTAACTTGCTGCCTGAATTGGCCATCTGTCTTATACAACGTTTCAGAAACAATCGCGACCCATCACTTTCACTTTGTCTAGTCTCTAAAGATTGGCATAAGAAAATTAGGACCTATAGGGATGGAATCCTCCAACCAACTCCTCTTAAACTCCTTCCACTTCCTTTGAAGGAGAATCGATCTGTCGTCGATCAATATGTGAGTGAGCCACACCGGACTATCCATGTTAAAATGAGTTGCAAGGCAGAGACCTGCCCTGCAGATGACTATGCTGCTCTTGTTAATAAAGAAACTTCAGCCATCCGATTTTTAAATACCGATGGTCTGGGTGGATGCATAGGCGTGATTACTTACCATGATAAAATGGTCTCTTTATCCCATCTGACACATGGTGTGAATTGGGATAATTATAAAAGTTGGTTGAGTAAGAATTCATTAATTTCAAAGGACACCGTCGTTGCTTTGGTAGGCGGGCTGTCCGATTTTGAAGGTAGTCACGAAATGGTCAAAGAATTGGAAAAAATCTTTTCAAAGAATTCCATGCATATAGTAGCGAGAGACTTGTTTGGCAACTATAGTCGCAGTGTAATGATCAGTACTACTGGAGAGTTAACTGTGCAAAAATGGAAGTTCATTGGGATGTTTTCAATGAAAATGGTTTTACAGCCACAGTGGTCATTAAGCACAAGTTAACAGGGCATTTGCAAATTCTTTCTTAAAAGTCTTTGATGAAAAATTCTGCGGTATGGGACTCGCTTTTCACGGTTCCATCTTGCTGCAGCGTCGGCCAGAAAAGCTCTAATTTCACACCCATGCTCTTAAATCCATCCATCAGCTCCCAAGGTTCGATGGCAATCGGCTCTTTTGGCTTCAAGGGATGGCCCTCTTTGCCAAAATCGGTCCAATAAGAGATCTTTGTCTTTCCAAGTTTGCGGGCAAAGCCAACATAGGTGTCATAAATCGATGCCGCAAGGTGTTTCTCATTGCGAAATTCAGGCGCAGTTAGAAAAAACGAAATATATAGTATCTGCGATGCAT
Source organism: uncultured Simkaniaceae bacterium (assembly GCA_963791555.1). Classification (GTDB taxonomy): domain Bacteria; phylum Chlamydiota; class Chlamydiia; order Chlamydiales; family Rhabdochlamydiaceae; genus JAGXTH01. The sequence continues at coordinate 202,310 of CAWBSQ010000004.1, read as the reverse complement.
CAAATCCCTTTTCCTTTGCCTTCTCAACTAAAGATTGCTGAAAATATTCGTGCAATTGCTCCGAATCAAAATTCATGCCAGCTGCGACACCTACGACCTGCCCTTGATATTTGGCGATCGTCACCATTGCATGTTTTTCTTTTACAAACATCTCCAAGCTAGGTCCCTCTTCGCAAGGAACCCAAAGGTATGGATACTGGACATATTCTCGTTGAATCCATTCTTCTAATAAAGGGATTAAAGGGATGATCTGCTCTGTAGAATAGGTGCTTATCTCGAACATAGTATCCTCCTTGATCGATGAAATGTCTTGCCCTCCAGCACGGATATCGCTAGCCAAAAACCATGTTGCGCAACACAAGACCGCTTTGATGAGCAAATAGAGGCGAAATTCTTTCCAATTTTGCATTTTTCTAGCTACTTAGAAAAAAACCGACCCCGTTTATACGCATTTTTTTCAAATGGTGCAATATTTTTTCGGGGATAGTGATGACCATATTTTTTTTGGTCTCATAGGATGTCCACAAGCTAAGCCTGCGTTGATTTTCGAAACGGATCTGTCAAAGAAAACTTAGATTTACAATAATTTCAAAAGTATTTTAGGATTCGGGACATGTGTCTTCGGAGGCGAAGGCGAAAATTGTGAGTAAAAAAAAATATAATTTTTGCTATCCCTTCCAAAACAAAGCGCAGCGATAACACTTTGATATGGCCGACTTTCTGTTGCGATGCAAACGATTCCGATTTGTTCAGGGCGCCCTATGGATCATGCTCCCCGGTTTGATCCGAGCGGATTTTCCATCTCAACTCCTTGAAAATGAGAGTGAGCTGATTGCTCTAGGGAGTAAATCAACTCCCAAGGAAGACAACTATCGGATTAATTTCAACAACATAGCGATCATCGAGTATATTCGTTTTGTTTCTAAGATCACCGGCAGCAACTTTGTCTTTGATCAAAATGAATTGCAATTCGCCGTTACCATTGTTTCTGAAGAGCCCGCCACACCTGAAAATGTCTTCTCCGCTTTGATTCAAGTCTTGCGTATCAACGGTTTAAATGTCATCGAGCAAGATGGAAACTACATCATTACAAAAAATCTGAGTGTCACCCAAATCCCCGAAGTCGTCTCTGGTGAAGAAGCCTCAGCGCCTAAGGTGCCCATTATTACCAGAGTCTTTAGAGTTCACAATGCCAACGTAGACTCTGTAGCTGCTATCTTGCGTACCATGATTTCTGCCAGGGCCATCATCTCGGTCCTAAAAGAAACCAAGCAGATGATCATTTCCGATGTCACAACGAGCATCGAGAAAATCGCCTCCTTGCTGGCCATCCTCGATTCGCCTCATAGCCCCTTGGAAATCGAAAATTATGTTTCCAAGCATATCCCTATCAAAGATCTCATCGCGTTAGCACAGCAGATCGTATCTCCTTTTTCTGAAGGAAATCCTCTCATTTATGTACCTCAGTCAGAAACAAACTCGATTTTTATCGTATCGACACCCTTTCTCATAGAAAGATCGATCACAGTCTTACAAGATCTCGATCTACCTCCTCAAGGTCAACTAGGCTCGCCTTCGCAATCAGAAAATCTCTTTCTCTATAAAATTCTCAATCGCACGCAATCTGAAATCTTGACAGCACTCAAAAATACCTCTGAACAGCTTCAAGAAACCGATCATCCGCCAGTAAAACTTCTGGCTATGTTAAAGACCGCACGCTATGTGAAAGATTCCAATTCACTCATCTTTATCGGCGACGGCGATACCTATAATAAAATCAAAGAGTTCCTTGCAGGCATCGATGTTCCCAATCAAGCAACTGAAAAGACGTTTCTTTTCTATTCGATTCAAAATGTATCCGCCAGTCAACTCCAGATCTCGATCAAAGATTTTGTTTCTAAACTCAAAGCTTCTTCGGCTGGCGATCCACGGTTCATCGAATCTCTGGAAAGCGCGAAATATCTAAGTGAAAACAATGCTTTGCTTTTCACAGGACAATCCGATGTGCTGTCTAAAGTACAGAGTACGATGACGACTCTCGACGTCGTCCCTGCGAACTCTGGAGGGCAATTTCTTGTCTATCGCCTGAAATATGATAATTTGCCGCAAATTCAAAACTCTCTAAAAGAGCTGGTCGATAACCTAAAAAAATCTTCAGCGCCTGATCTACCACTGATCAACGCTATTAACTCCATTCAGTATGTTGCTGATAGCAATTCTTTAATTTTTACTGGCGACCGCTTAACATTGAATCGACTACAACAACTTTTACCTTCCTTTGATTTAGCTGAATCGGCCGTCAAAATCACTTTTTATGTCTATCAGCCCACAAAAGCAAGTGATCGCCAAATCAAAATAGCTCTAGGGCAATTCGTAGAGAGTTTGAAATCCGCCCATGTCCCCGATACCGCGCTCATTACTGCAATAGAAAATGTGAAATTCTTGCCCGAGACGCAATCCTTCGTCTTTTCAGGGCCACCCGAAACGCTCACGAAGCTTTCACAAATTCTGCCCGCTATGGATGCCGCAGCCGCTAAAAAAGAATTGGGCTCTTTCTATGTATACCCGATCCGGAATCTTCCCCAAGATGTGCTGCAAAATGCTCTAAAAGCGTTCACTGAGAAACTCGCTTCATCTGGAAACAGCGATGCGGAACTTCAAGCTGCCATCAAAAGCTCAACCTTTGTCAAGGACACTAATTCGCTTTACTTTTCTGGGACTCCTTCTGCCATGGAGCGTTTACAGCAAATTCTTCCCATCATCGACATCCCTTCAGCTGCCTACGCTGCCAACCAAAGCAATTTTTACATCTACTCGCCTAAAAAAGCGACCATCGACGACTTTCAATCCGCCATCAAAAATTTGGTCTCACATCTCAATAAAGCCAATCATGTCGATACAGCCTTAGTTCAGGCTCTTGAAAGCGTGAAATACCTCAAAGAGACCAATTCCTTCACCTTCACAGGCACTCCCGATGCTATCGCTCGTTTGCAACAAATATTGCCGGTTTTAGATGTGGCCCCGCAATCTGCTAAATCTTCTTTCTACATCTATCGCATACAAAATGCGAAAATCGACAACCTAAAACAATCTCTCGACCTCTTTGTGAAAAATCTACAATCAGCTCCAAATCCTGATCAATCCTTGATCGATGCTATCAATACGATGCGGTTCATTAAAGAAAGTAATTCTATCGTATTCACTGGCGATCAAGGCGCTCTCGATCGATTGACTAAACTGCTTCCAGAATTCGATGTCGTATGGGCCAGCACAGCCCCTGCAGGCCTTCCTGCCAGCAATCAATTTTTCATTTATACGCCTACCTATAAAAAAGGGCCTCAAATGATGGATGCCCTTAAAGAAATGACTTCAAATCTACAAGAGTCAGGCCTTGCTGATCCATCTCTGATCCGTACTCTAGAAACTGCTAAGTGGGTACCTTCGAGCAATTCCGTTGTCTTTGCAGGTGATGAAACTGCTCTGATTAGCTTAAAAAAATTGCTCCCCACCATCGATACACCTCTTGAAAGCGACTTGTCTCAGCAAATCTTCCTCTATCGTCCAGTGAACCTTAGCTACCAAGAGATCGAGCAATCTCTACGCGATCTCACAAATAAGCTCGACAGTACGAATCCGAGCGATATGCAGTTGAAAAAGGCCATCTCCTCCATGCATTGGGAAACCCCTTCTCAATCTATTGCCTTTAAGGCTGCTGCATCAACGATTGATCGAATCAAGCAACTTTTAGTTGGAATCGACATCCCTCCTCAAGGGGGAGTCAAGCAGCAAGTCTACTTTCTCTATAAACTGCAATACGCTGCAACTGATGCTGTTATAAATTATCTGAATAAAATTGCCTCCAATTTAAGCGGCAGCACAACGCCCCATCAAATGCTTGTCCAGACCATTAAGAACATCAAAGTCGTACCGGAAAATAATGCTCTTCTGATCACTGGCGACTCAGGTACTGTCGAACAAGTCAAGCAACTTGTTGCACAGTATGACAATCCTTCTGCTGGCCAACCTAGCAAAAGTGCTGTTTTTATCTACAAACCAAAATACCTATCGCCGACCGATCTCCAGTCGGTGCTCGTCAATTTGATCAGCGATCTATCCAAGACAGCTAAGCTCGATCCTCTGCTCTTGGAAACCGTGAAGACAGCAAAACCCATCGAAGCCAACCAATCGATCGCTTTCTCTGGATCGGCTGAAATCAACGATCAAATTAAAAATCTCATTGCTGAAATCGACACTCCTGAGGCTGCCAAGAAAACGATCCATCGCGTCGGCACAATGACCTTTTACATCTATAAGTTGCAATATGCATCGGCAGCACAACTGACAAGCGCTCTTCAATCTGTAGCAGCAGATATCGCAAAAGGGGGTGCAGAAGATAAGGAATTGGCAAAAACGATCGATTCGATGAAGTGGGTCAAGGAAACCAATTCGATGCTCTTCACGGGAACTGAAGCATCTCTTCAGAAAATCCAAGATCTCCTGCAGAAATTTGACGTCCCTTCGATGGCACCTGCATCTGCTCCAGCGCCAGAAATCATCAGCGATTATTCTGTCTATCAGCCCCAATATCGATCCGGTGAAGACCTTATTCAAATGCTCTGCGAATTTGAAAACAACTTGCGTTTGAGCGGTGTTACCGCTCCAGGCATCACTTCGACGATTAATAACTTGCGTTGGATGGAGAGCACCTGCTCGCTCATCATATCTGGCGATCAAGAATCGATCACAAAAGTCCACGACCTTCTCAAACAATTCGATGTCCCTAGCGCACAACAATCGATGCTGAGCGAAACCAAGTCGCTTGGAGAGACGAGTTTTCTCATTTACAAACTACAATACCATCAAGGCGATGATATTCGTATCGCATTGCGGAAAGTAGCTGAAGATCTCGGTTATACACACAAAGGCCAAAGTCTTCCGATAGCAGATGCGATCGATGCAATCCAATGGCTCCAAGTGACTAACTCTCTTTTAACCTCTGGGCCGCCTGATATCCTAGTAAAAGTACGAGAGCTGATCCAGAACCTCGATGTTCCATTACGTCAAGTATTCTTAGATATTTTGATTGTAACTGCTTCTCTCTCAAATACCCAGTCGATTGGACTATCTTGGTCTGGAAGGCTGCAGTATAAGAATAAAGCAGCTGTCGAAGTAGGCAATTTCCAACCAAGCGATCCTCTTCTTTCTGCTGGTTATGGTGGTATCAATACCTCGACTACACCCAATGTCAACAACTTTCCGACAAATCAAGGCCTCGATTTAGGAGCCATCGGAGACATCATCTTCCATAAAGGCAAGAGTTTTGTCTCGTTGGGCTCTTTCATTCAAGCATTAGAGCAAAATAACGATGTCACTCTGCTCACTAACCCTAAAGTGATCGCGCAGGATAGCAATAATGCGACGATCTTCTTTGGACAAAATATTCCTTTCACTGGATCGGTGACACAAACTGCGGCAACCTCGATCACGACGAGTGCGAGCCTTGAGTATCGAAACATCGGCAATAGCATAAGCATTACGCCAACCCTGGGTAATAGCGATATCGTTACCCTCGATATTTCCGTGGATTTGAGCTCTTTGATAGGTTCGGCGCCTACGACTACCATTAACCAAGTCAACGGGATTCAGACCAATCAGGCCAACCTGTCGACCCGTGTCCATGTGCCCGATGGATGGTTTGTCTGTTTGACGGGCCAAATCCTCGATAACAAAGCGCATACCTGGTCGGGAATCCCATGCCTAGGAGGATTGCCTGTTATCGGGGCCGCTTTTTCTAATACATCGCGGGTCAATAGTCGTACTAACTTGATGATCTTCATCCGTCCTCAAATTATTAAAACGTTTGAAGATTACAAGCAGATCTCGCAAAATCAGGAAGATCTTCTTAAAGATCGCAGCGGTAGGGCTGTTCATAAAGAAGAAATCGATGAAGGCTTCAACTGGGTCAAGACACCTGAGAATGAGTAAGTCTGCTTTCCAGGCTATACACTTCGTGATTCAAAAATCAGTTTTTGGTTTTATTACCATCTCTGTTTTTGAACCTAATTCCACCGCGCCTGTGCTTACGCATGGGCTGTTCTGTCATCGGCTAACGCCTGACTCAAATTCAGGGCGGTAGCCGTGTCAAAATTTCGGTTTTTAAATCAAGGTGTGTGTACTTGGAAATTCTTTTTTATATTCGTCGTCCTCTGTTTATCTAGCTGTCATAGAACAATCGGAGAAATCAAACCCCAGCTGAACCACTCGATTCAAGAAAGTTATATAAAACAACTCCCCTCACCCTTTCCCCCTCTTTCGGAATCTGAAAAAGGACAAGATTGGGGCAGAGAATATACGATTGGCCTTGCTTTTGCCCACCAGCTCGATCTCTATCAGGCGATCACCGCGTTCAAACGTGCCGAGATCTTGGCTCCACAGAACGATCAGCTTCGGCTTAAAGAGCTACGGTACGATATCGTGCTTTGCTACTACCTGGCGCAAAAATATAATGAAGTTACCTATGAATTTGAAAAGGGTACATTGCACGATGTGAATCCTGACTTTCCAGCTTTTCACGATTTGCTTGTAATTCTTTATGATTCCTATCTAAAGCTCAACGCAGATACAAAGGCGGCCGCCCTCCTCGAAACAATTCGTTATTATTATCCTGATACAGCAAATCGTCTTGAGGCCTCTACAGCCCTCATGCAAGCAAAATTTTCTTCTCTGCGGCACCAGCCTGAGATGAAAGAATTTATTGATGCATATTATCATCATCGCAAATCTCCCGGCACGGCACAAACGCTCAATGCTGTTTTCCCTGGAGCTGGTTATTTCTATCTAGGCCAGCATCAATCGGCCGTGACCGCTATGATTTTGAACGGCCTATTTATCGCGGCTTCTTATCACTTTTTTGATCACGGCAATATCGCTGCTGGAACAATTTTTTTGAGTTTTGAATTTGGCTGGTATTTTGGGGGGATTTTTGGTGCTGGTCTAGAAGCAAAATCCTTCAATGAACGTCTTTACGAAAAGCTCGCTACTCCCATGATGAACCAAAAACGATTGTTTCCTGTACTTAATTTACGCTATGCTTTCTAACTTAAGAAGCGGATCGCATATCAACATGAAAACAATCTATATCTTTTTTCTATTATCTTGTTCACTATGTTGGGGAATGCCCGGCTTCTATGAACCATGGGGTAAAGATGCCGATATCAAGCTTCCCGTGCATGATGCTTTTCAAGAGAGCGAACGTTTCGCCCCGATGGTTTGGGCAACGGAAAAAATTATTTGGTTCCATCAAAATATTATCTCCCCTGTCGATGGACCACGCAGCCATTTCCGCCCCTCAAGCTCAGGCTATATGCTCGAAGCTGTCCGCAAGCACGGTTTCATCACAGGAATTCTTATGGGATGTGATCGCCTTCTTCGTGAAAACAATGAGGATTGGATCTACTACACTGTAGAATATGAAGGTCGAACCTTAAAATGGGATCCTCCACCATAAGAAGCTGTACTAAAACCCAAAATTCCGATTCAAATAAGGGTGTGATCCTACTTGTCCATTCAGATAAAACTAACTTCCTTTTTCCTTCTCATCTTCTTTTCATTCTACACTCATGCGCTACTTTTACGTGATGAGGTATGGCATGATCTCGAAACGCAAGGTTTATCTCAAAGTTCTACCTTACCCCCCCAAAATGATATCCTCGATGTTGCCATTATCGGCGGTGGCCAGTCAGGGATGGCCCTTTGTTTAGCTCTTTGGAAGCGGGGAATTTTTCAAATACAGATTTTTGATGAAGCGTCTAAAGGATTTGAAGGCCCTTGGTCGACAATAGCACGAATGCAAACACTGCGTTCATCCAAAACATTACCTGGACCTGCTTTAGGAGTCCCCCATCTCACGTTCCGCTCTTGGTATGAAGCCAACGCTGGCAATTGGGAAAGCCTCGGAAAAATCCCAACAGCTCTTTGGGGAGACTATTTACATTGGTATCGAGCAGTTCTCAATTTACCTATTCAGAATGAGTGCAAGCTCCTATCGATTCAACCAGAGGATGATTTTTTACGACTTTCCTTTCACAATGGGAAAGAACGTTTAACTCGCAAAGTCGTACTGGCGACAGGAAGAGGGGGTAGCGGCGGCTTTGAAATTCCAGCTTTTATTAAGGAACTGCCAAAACAATTCTGGTTCCACACAGGTGAAAGAATCGATCCTACCCTGTTCGAAAGAAAACGAGTTTGTGTATTAGGAGCTGGTGCTTCAGCCGCCGATATCGCTGCCGTCGCACTAGAAAACGGGGCTCAACAAGTATCCCTCTTGATGCGAAAGCCCAAACTACCAACCCCCGGCTTATTTGCTCAGTTCAAATATTGGCATAGTTTTTACTCTCTGAGCGACAACGAGCGGGCTTGCTGCTTTCAATCCGCTATCGACAATGGGATTTCTATCCCGACGGAATCTCTAAAACGTCTAAGACAGTGGAACAGTTTTTCTATTCTCTCTAGCATCGATATCGAAACAATTTCTGTTAAAAGAGAGCTTTGGATTCAGACCAATAAGGGTTTGTTGGAAGCTGACTTCCTCATCGCAGCAACAGGTTATGCGGTGAATCTTGCGGCGGTTCCTGAACTATCCGCGTTTTGCGATCAAATTTTGCTCTGGGATCATCGAGTCGAAGGATTATCTCTCAAACTTGGCAGATTTCCTTTTCTTGGCCCACATTTTGAATTTTTAGAAAAAACTTTAGGCTCTGCACCATTTCTTAAAAATATTCACTGTTTCAATTATGGGGCATTTTTAAGTCATGGAAGGATTGTAGGAGATATCGATCAACTCCCCTTTGGCATCGAGCGCTTGGCTGAGGGAATTCTCAAAGATCTTCTTCTTCTTCAACGTTAAGAACCGCTAGATGCTCTAAGGGATTCTCCTCGACGGCCGAACCAACTTTTTGATGACGCCCTTTGAGAAAGAATTGGATTGGTGCCCCGCGGAATCCATATTCCTCGCGGAATTGATTGATCATATATTGCTTATAGGACTCTGTCATGAGTTCAGGCTTATTGACAAAGAGAATGAATTTGGGTGGCTCTGCTTCTACTTGAGCAAGATAAAAGATCCTAAGCCGCCGACCTTGGATCATCGGAGGATGATACTTTTGCACCACCTTCTCGACAAATTTGTTGAGCTGACCTGTTGAAATACGTCTTTTACATTCGGCATAAACATCGCCGATCGCGCCAAAAATTTTATCGAGGTTACGTCCCGTCAAGGCCGAAAGAAAGATCGTAGGGGCATAACCTAAAAAATCGGCTTCTAGTTGAAGCGCTTTCAAACAATGCTCCATACGGTACCCTTTTACAAGATCCCATTTATTGAGCAGTAAGATGCAGCCTTTGCCCGCTTCCTCGATTTGCCTTGCGATCCTCTTTTCTTGTGTTGTAAGCCCTTCCTGTGCATCGATCATAAAAAGACAGACATCTGCTCTTTCGATAGCTCTTTCCGTGCGGATGGCTGCAAACTTATCTACCACCTCATGCTCAGCATGTTTACGACGTATGCCGGCTGTATCGATCAAGGTATAGGACTGCCCATCGATAACCATTGGCACATCGATACTATCGCGCGTGGTTCCTGCGATGGGACTAACAACGCACCTCTCTTCGCCTAAAATAGAATTGAGCAGTGTCGATTTGCCAACATTGGGCCGTCCAATGATAGCCACTTTAATACCTTCATAGCTTGCTTCTTCCTGTTCGATCGGCCATTGAATATCTTCTAGGGCCATCTCGAGCAATTCAGCTATTTGGAATCCTTGCGAGGCAGAAATACCAACGACTCTGCTAAGGCCTAATCCATAAAATTCTGAGAGCACCCCTAATTTTTCCCAAGTATCCACTTTGTTGACTGCGAGCGTTACAGGCTTACCTGTACGGCGTAAAATATTTGCCACCTCCCCATCTAGAGCAGTCGGCCCTGTCGTTGCATCGACAACCATCACAAGAACATCCGCTTCTTCGATAGCTATCTCTGCCTGACGACAAATTTCCTCTTGAAATGGGACTTGGCTTTTCTGATCGATTCCACCAGTATCAATGATCTGTAAGAAATGACCAAAAAAATCTGTATCCGCATAAAGACGATCGCGAGTGATCCCTTCAGCTTCATCGACAATGGCAATTCTTTTTTTACACAAACGATTGAATAACGCCGATTTGCCCACATTGGGCCGGCCAACAATCGCAAGTTTAATTCGCTTCATAGGGAGGCTTTTTAAATGCTTCAGGGGCTGCTATTTTAGCTTTTATACTGAATAAAAAACCATAGGAGACTCTCAGAGCTCCCTTGAATCTAAAAAAAATTCGAGTTCAAATTTTTTTATAGCAGCGATCTTTAGGGAATTGGAGATGGAAGAATTGCTAAAGTCTATGCACTCCATATTATGATGTACATGGTTGCAAGCCGCCCCCGATTTTCGTGTTGAAAAATGTCTTTTAACGACCTTAAAGAGACATAGATACAAGCATTTACACGCCTCTTTACCAAAAAATTTCTCCAAGATGTTGACAAGGTGTTTGAATCTTACGAACTCAAGCTCGTTGGAAAAGCACAAAAGCATGAGCTGAATTAAATTCTTAAACTGAAAGCTTCGCTTTTGATTTTGAAGCTCATCCTTGAATTTCCACAAATCCCTAGGCAATTTAATCAATCCATTGCCTCTTAAAAATAAGGTCTCCAAAGCCTTAGGGCAATCGATTTCCAGAGATTTCAAGCGATTCTCCTCTAGGCCAAGTTCTTTTAAATTTTGCAATTGACCGACTTCTTTGGGCAACGAGATGATGCAGTTGCCGCGCAAAAGAAGCGACCGTAGATTTTTTAGCAGGCCTATTTCTATTGGTAGAGTAGATAAATTGTTTTTTTTTAATGAAAGCTCCTCCAATTTCACTAGATGACCAATTTCTTTAGATAGCGCTACAAGTCTATTGTCTTTCAAATAAAGAGCTTTTAACGACTTTAAGCAACTGATTTCTCTAGGCAATAAACTAAGTTGAATGCGAGTTAGATTTAGATGGATGAAACTTTTTAAGAACTCCTTATCTTGTTTGATCCACTCGCGTAGTTTGTTCGCCTCTATTGCAATTTCCATTTGATTTTTTGGAATCTGCTCTGTCATCGGGTGTGGGAAATCAGGAAGCTGCTGGAAAAGATGGATCCGGTGCATCATTCTGACGAGGTTAAGATCTTCGACAAACTCAAAAAAAGACACCAAAGAGCGATAGCCTGGCATAGGAAGGCCCTCTATTCTGCTTAGCTTAAAAGCCATCTTATTCAATTGCTCCAGAGCCTTTTGACCAGATTCCTTAAGAGATGGATGCAGATAGATCGCAATGAGCGGTTCGAGTTGATAACTTTCTAAAATTGATGAACAGGGCCACGAAATGGATTTAGCTGCTCTACAGCTCAATTGCAATTTGACGAATTCTTTGGGCAAGAGAAAATAAGCTATAGGGCCTGATATAATATCATTTGGAAGATTTGTTACAGGGTTGAGCCTAGGCCTTGGTGAAAAACCAAGTCCTGAATTCATCGACACTGCATGAATTTTTATACAGGTGTTATCATAGGGATTATATTTTACAATGCTTTTAATCTTGTAATGGGGACGATTCAAAATAGCATCGTTCCTCATCTTACCGAAAATTTTTAGCTTTTGAAAATACCTGTCCCACTGCTTTCTTTTTAGGTCGCTGATCTCGCGAAAGATATTCTCCTTACAGCCTATTGGGCATCTATCATCGACTAAATTCAACGACATTTTAGAAAAAACACCTAAATTGAAGATTCTCCTTTAAGACGTAACCATCCATAAGGGCCAGGATTGATCCTGACCAATTCATCTAAAAACCGCTCAACACGTGGAAGGATGTTCTTGCAGGCAATCATCCACCATCCCGGTAATTCATTTTGTTCACCAAAAGAATCGTTTGGATTGATCTGAAAGGTTCTTTCAAAAATTAGCGCATTAGATTCGGGATAGTCTTTGTAACAATTAAGCTTTATAAAGACGGCATCTTCCTTCTTCAAGACATCGATGACTAAATTCGCAGCCAAGTCGAGTTGATCTTCATAAAAGGCTGAATCTTTTTTATAATGAGGTTGCAGGGAAATATCGTGAAAAACATCTGCGACAAATCCTCTATCAGCGAATTTCTGTTGAATCATGTTTTCTAATGATTCTTCCATTTCCCAAATCATTTCATTCGGAACATTTTGCTCTTTAAACCAAACACTTACGTTCACTGTTAAAAGTCTGGTATCTTTAATAGCCTGTGAAAAAAATGAAAATGGATCGATCTCCACCACATCTTCCGCCAAGAGCATTGAGCCTGCGGCAATAAATACCATCAAAAACCTCTGGAAAAGATAGTTCACTGTTTACTCCGCTATGAATAGTTTGAAAGAACCCTTACCTTGAATCATATCGTTAATGATCTCGTTGACTTTATGCTCTATTCTTTCAACGATGTTCTCCTGTTCTATGGAAAAACAATCGACATAAAAGAATTCGAGTTCTTCTTCGATGAGAATTTGCAATAGAATCGTCCCCGTAATGACTCCTTGGTCGCGATTGAGGAAAATTCCCAACTCTGCGTCTTGCAGGTCATACTCCTCTTTCGAAGCAAGTGGCTGATTGTATTTTTCAAACGTAGTGAAGATGACTTGTTGGATCCTATCGACAAGCTCTGCATCTTCGTATTTGTCCACCACACGAAGTCCTAAATATTTGATTCCCGAAAAACTTTTTTCCACATTTTTCCAGTAATCTAAAATATCTTCCGAAGAATCACTCCAAAGATTGATTGTTAGACAAAGCGCAAGTAAGCAAACTCTAGCCAATTTCATAATAAACCTCTTTCGAACCTGTGTCCTGTAGCATTAGTTTGCGGATAGTCTTCAGAAGAGACAGAAATCTATTATGTCAAAGAATTTTTGTCGACTATCAGCAGCCTTCTTAGAAAGAATTTGCAAATTCTTTTCCCTATGAGAATGCAAAGATTTTCGAGGAAATTTCTTATGCTTAGGATAAAGTCTGCGTAAGCGCTTCCATTTTACATGTCGGATGGTGTGTCCTACTGCGTAAGCACACCTCCCGCAACCACTTCGTGGTCTTGCTCGCGTCCCGTCGTAGAGCTGCAAAAATTCCTGAGAAACCCTTCTCTAATCCATGCGATGAGCTAAATGATTTGTAGGATAGATTTTTGCATTCTAATTTTCGCTCTGCGAGATGACACGCAATGAACACGCGAACGTAGAGAGCGGAAAATAAGTGCTCGAGCAGCCCGTCGATTCAGATCGCAAAGCAAAATCGCACCGCAGGAGAGCCTGCAAGGGCGACGGAGCTGTGCACGGCACAGCCCGACGGCGAGGACGCGATTTGGTACAGCGAAATGAAGCGCAAGGGGGCTGGTGAAGACACGAGAAGATCCGGGGAATCTTCGCAGTGCGAAACAGGAGGGGTGTGCTTACGCAGTAGGACACACAACCCGACATGTAAAATGGAAGCGCTTGAACAGCCTTTACCCTGACTAGAAATTCCCTTGAGAAATTTCTGAGTTTCATAGGGGAATTCAAATAGTATTCTTGCTACGTCAAAGAACTTTGAAGCAATTCAATCAGTTCACTGCGCTCAAATTGTTTCAATGTATCTTGATCATCAAACCCAATGGCTTCGCGCAGTAGCTTTGTTTTGCGTTGGATCAGGCGATCGATATGCTCCTCAATGGTATTTTTGACGATCAATTTAAAAACCTGCACGCCACGCTGCTGCCCAATGCGGTGGACGCGATCGGTGGCCTGGTTTTCTTTGGCTGGATTCCACCAACGGTCGTAGTGGATGACAACCGATGCTGCAACTAAATCGATCCCCACACCTGCAGCTTGAAGCGAGGCTACAAATACCTCGCAGTTTGGGTCATCTCGGAAACGATGCACTTCTGATTGTCGATCGCGAGTAGACCCCCTGATGCCCGCATGACCAATAGATCTTTCATCGAGATAGGCCTCGATGATATCGAGCATCTTGAGAAACTGAGAAAACACAACAACTTTTTGACCGCTTTCGCGCGCTTCATTTAGGAGCTCTACAAAAAGCTCCCATTTTCCCGAATGATGCGTAAAATAATTTTCCACTTCGGGCAGCACTAGACAAGGATGGTCGCAGATTTGTTTAAGACGCGTTAAAATCGTGAACACATGTAGATAAGAAACGGACTTATTTTCGTCTTTTAACTCGTTGAGCAAGCTCTCCGCATCGATTTTAAGGACCTCGTTGTATAGCTTCACTTGTTCAGCAGAAAGAATGCAGTAATATAACTCCTCTGTCTTTTCAGGAAGTTCGGTCAGCACTTCGCTTTTCCTTCGCCGTAAGATAAAGGGGCTTACAAGATGTCTTAATAGCTCTTTCCGTTTGGGATCTGCCTCAATTCCTGTATCTAAATGAAACAACTGCTCAAACCGGTTAGGCAAATAATTAGGCAAAATGATATCGAAAAGCGCTTTGAGATCGAGCAGACGATTCTCAATCGGAGTGCCTGTCAGACCAAGCCTCATCTTGGCATTGACCTGCTTTAACACTTTGTGTGTGAGAGAATTCGTATTTTTGGCCAATTGAATCTCATCTAAGATGGCTAATACGAATTCATGCTTTTTAAATAACGCTCTTTCACTTCGTAGAATGCCATACGAAGTGATGACGATTTCAAGATCTTCTTCTAACTGATTGGCATTTCGTTGGATGCCATGGAAGACAAGCACTTTTGCTTCAGGTAAAAATCGATGGAACAACTCTTGCCAGTGAAAAATGACCGAGGTTGGGCAAACTACTAGAAATCGTTTGCGTTCCTTGTCTTTCTTAGTCATTTGGTTACGCATAGCAGCAATCAGTGCCATCGCCTGATGCGTTTTGCCCAGTCCCATTTCATCACATAAAAGGCCAGAAAGACCTTGTGTATGAAGAGCCCATAACCATTCGAATCCCTTTGCTTGATAGGGCCTAAGTACACTTTTGAGACCTTCTAAAGATGGCACTTCAACTTTAGCGTGCGCTTCGAAGAGCGCCTGCCAGTCTTCAGGCATCAATGCGCGATTTTTGCTATCGACAACTTCCTCAAATGCCGCAAGCTTTAGGCATTCGAGTGTTGTGAGGGTGACGCGCCTTGAATTCTTCTTGAATGCTCCAGTTCGCAGCTCCTTGATCCATGTAAAGCGAGGTAAATCGAGCATGATGAGGCCAGCTGCTGTAAACAAGTAGCTTTGTTTCTTGCTGATCGCCTGCTTGATTTCACTCAAAGAGACTTCACCAAAATCGCTCTTATAGAGAAATTCTAAATGCCAGCTGGGAACATGCGCAGAACTCTTTTTGAATTTAAGAAGCTTTAGAAGCAACTGCTGCGGTTTGATCAGCCGCTCATCCACCTCAAGCAAAAAGGGACTCAGCGTCTCTAGCTGGTGCATGATGAAATGTGCTTCTTGCGATGGACTAATTGTCCTTTTTTGCAAAAACACATCTGGCAATCGGAGAGGGGCTGGAATTTCGTAGAAACCTTCGCCTTTTACGTAGGTATAATCTCCTAAGATTCGTACAGCAGCCATTTCATAGGCTGGTGCCATTTGGTAACGCGGATTGATGACGATCCGTTTCTCTTCATCAATAGAAACAATCAATCCCGATGTTTCGATAGGACACTGGGATGCAAAAAAGCCGCTGAGATTTTCCAATTCCAGACGATTTCGATCGATGAACGACGAAAGTTCTTTTTTAGAAACAACAAGTCCTGCTCGAATGATGCCACTCTGTTTGGCTTTAGGATAGAAACCGCGACTATGGATGTATACCCACTCGCCAAGATCGAAAACGCCTTCTTGTTCAAGATTTTCTTCTAAAGACAAATCGAAGAGAAGATTGTCTTGCTCATCGACGTGAAAAGAGAGAGAAGCCTCGATCGTAGTTAAATGGATTTGAAATCCCTCATGTTCGGCCAAAAATAGACGATGTTTTCCAATGAACCTAGAGAGTTCTTCAAGGGGAATGATTTTATGGACAACGCCAAGCGAAGTTGAGATTTTATAAAACCCCTTCTTAGGAAGATAGACCCATCCTTTAAATCGTGCTGCGCCCGGTTGGCTAAGATCATCTGGCTCAAAAAGATAGCCTCTGATTTCAAGCCCTTTTTTTTCTATGAATTTTAAAGAATACTTCACTGAATGCTGAATTGGATGAATATGCGCACCAACTAATGCCTGCTGGGCTATGGATGGATATCGATCAAAAAAATCAGAAAGTTTCTCTTTACTCAACTGTGCTTCACCCAAGAGAGGATCGCGATGAGCGGGGAAAAAACCTAATCCTGCGATAAAAAACCATTGGTCAATGGGTATAATCGTTTTTTTTCGATCGCTTTTGGCCAATAGTGGAGCAGCTGCAAATGACACATTCAAATGCTCATTTTGCTCATCATAATGGAGCTCTCTAATAGGAGGATATTGAGAGGTAAATACCTGCAAAGAAGAAGAAATTGTGGCAATTCTAGGGATCAATTCAGGCCAGTCTTCCTCTATCATAGCTACTGTCAATTCAACATCGGAAAAGCGAATTCTAATCCCATAAGGCAACTCGTCTCCTTCTGCAAGAAATTTCACTTGGTATTTCTCTTTCATCTCCTGCTTAAGAAAACACCATTCTGCAAGTTCGCTCCAAGGAGAAAGGCGATAGCGCAAAGCAAAAGGCGCTCTTCCTTCCCGCAACATGAAGTGTTCTTCCGGCGTCAGACTTGAAAATTTAAGACTACTCTCCTGTGCCTTTTTGGGAGGATTGAGAATTTCAGCCATTCTCTTGCCACCTTTCACATTTACGGCCTTTAACTGAAATTGGACTTGTCCAGACGCAGAGAGAATTTGCGATCCCTCTTTAGTTTTTTTAAGATCGTCGAAATTACACGCATGCCGTTCCGCAGCGATCTTAAAAAGCACATTCCAAAAGGAATCACGAAAGCGAATGTGCAGGGGGAGATAGGAATGCTCAAAAATCTTGATCCAGGCAGCTGCTATATGAACGCACGCTTTTTGTTCCATCGATTTTGCACAATCGCAGAGAGCATCGACCAAGACCCCTCTTTCGTCGACTTGCAAGATGGGATAAAAATAATTTTTACCCTTCGCTGGTTTGATCGTAAATTGATAAATTCCATCGGCAAATTGTAGATCGCGCACTGCCTTTGCTTCGAGCAGTTTACGTCCTTCCCGCAGGAGATTTTTTGAAAAAGCATCTTGGTTCATGGAACTTTATTGGCCCATCTTATAACCTCATAGCGCAATAAATAAGAAAAAACCATTAAATTTATGTCCTCTCGAATTCTTGCAAGCGAACTTGCCTCCCATGAAGGGCAAGAAGTCCATCTAAAAGGTTGGCTTAACAACTTTCGTGCATTGGGTAAAATCAACTTCCTCATCCTCCGCGATCGAAGCGGTTTGATCCAGGTCGTAATCGAAAATAAAGATGATTTCAAGCGAATTGCCGATTTGCAGCCTGGCTCTATTCTCTCTATAAAAGGCAAAGCCAAAGCCTCCGCTCAAGCTGAACTAGGGATCGAGATCATCGATCCTGAAATCGAAGTGGTAGTGCCCATCCGCGAAGCTTCACCGATTGAGTATTATAAACCAACCATCCCTTCTGATCTCGAATATATTCTCGATCATCGTCCAATCGCTCTTCGCAATCGATGCCTTCAAGCCATTTTTAAGATTCAAGCCGAAATCGTCCACGCCTATCGCCTCTTCATGCATGACAAGATCGGCGCAGTAGAATACTTCGCTCCCAATATCATCGGTGCCTCATCTGAGGGGGGGGCTGAGTTTTTCAACGTCGACTATTTTGGGTATACAGCCACTTTGGCGCAAAGCAGCCAGCTTTACAAGCAAATCATGGTTGGCGTAAACGAACGAGTATTTGCCTTAATGCCTTTTTTTCGAGCCGAACCTTCCCATACACCCCGCCATCTTTCAGAAGGAAAACAGTTTGAATTCGAAATGGGGTTCTTCGACCATTGGCACATCATTCTCGATATCCAAGAAAACTGTATCAAGGCCATTGTCCGCCACATCGAAATCCATTGCGCCAAAGAATTGGAAATATTAGGCAACCCTCTCATCAAGGCACCATCTGATGTTCTATTTCCCCGTCTGACCTTCCAAGAAGCGCAAGAGATTTTCTATCAAAGGACAGGAATCGATGAACGAAACGAACCAGACTTAAGCCCCCATGCCGAACGCGAACTCTGTGCCTGGGCGTTAGAAACGCACCAAACTGAGCTTCTCTTTGTGATCGATTGGAAAACCATCAAGCGCCCTTTTTATGCCTATCCAAAAGATGATGAACCTGCCCTGAGCAATACTTTTGATTTACTCTGTGCCGGCACAGAGATCACTTCTGGAGGGCAAAGACGACATACCTATGAGTCAATGGTCGAGGGCATTCTGCAAAAAGGGATGGATCCAGCGAATTTTGCCGACTATCTCAGCATCTTTCGGTATGGAATGCCGCCGCATGGTGGTTTTGGGATGGGACTCGAGCGACTCACTATGACCCTTTTGCGACTGCGGAATATCCGTGAAACATCGCTTTTCCCTTCCGACCCCAAGCGCATCGCAGGCAACCGCATCAAAGCCCATATTTTCTTTGGCGGCGAAAATATCCGCGGGGAAATCATCCGCTTGCTCAAACAAAAGGGCTGCTCCTTTCAACATCTTCAGCATCAACCAACTATAACCTCAGAAGATTCGGCCCGAGTACGCAACACCAAACTCGAAGAAGGTGTCAAGTCGATCATCCTGCGCGGCAAGACCAGCAAAAAAAATTATCAGTTCAATCTGCCTGCAAATGCAAAACTCGACATGAAAGCTGTGGCTGAAGCTGCCGGTGAGAAATGTGAATTCGAGGACCCCCTAGTGATTAAAGAACGTTATGGGTTAGAGATCGGCAGCATCCCTCCCTTTGGGACACTGCTTAATTTGGAGACGTTTTTTGACCAGACGTTAGAAAAAAATGATCAAGCAGCCTTTAATTGTGGGTTGACATCGGAATCGATTGTGATGACAGCCAAGGATTTAATCGCACTTGTCCAACCCAAGCTCGGCAAATTCTCCAGTTAGAAAGAATTTGCAA
Source organism: uncultured Simkaniaceae bacterium (assembly GCA_963791555.1). Lineage (GTDB taxonomy): Bacteria > Chlamydiota > Chlamydiia > Chlamydiales > Rhabdochlamydiaceae > JAGXTH01. The sequence continues at coordinate 183,087 of CAWBSQ010000004.1, read as the reverse complement.
ATACTTTCTAAGAGGCTGTTAATGTGGACGATCTCTTAAAGTTTGGGATAATTGCGCATGGCAATGCATGCACTGAGCCACAATTGCTTCCAGTTTTTTGCATTTATCTTTCAACGCAAAATATTCATCCGCAACTTCAATTCTTCTATTTTTTACCCTCAATCTTCTTTCACTTTCTTTTACGTTTTTAGTTGCTTTTCTCTTTTTGCGAGGGTTAGAAACATGCTCTACCTCTTCCATTTTTTTATTGATTAGTGCTATTTGTTCTTCCGTCAATGTACTCTTACTCGGATCATAAAGATCCCTTGTCCTTGCGTAAAAAGCAGTTTTGTATTTGGGTTTAGTTGAAACGAGATCATCACTCGTTGAAGACAAATCGATCTGTTCCGAGCGGTTTTTTTGCTTTGTAGGGTTTTCGCAAGGTGCTATGGATGAGGAAAAATAAAAAGCCCGTTCAGACTCATTTGAAATCGGATCCATATTGGGAACAGATAAATCATATGGTTTGATCAAAGGAGTCGAATCGATCGCTTTATAAGGAATGTCAACACTAAGCTCCAGAGTATTTTCTGGATGTGCTGATGAGGACGTGAAAAGAGTGTTCTCAGCACTACCTTCAATCGGATTCCAAATAGATGAATCATCTTGTTCTCGCTTGATCAGATTTTTCGATAGAAAAGATCCACTTTCTTGCCGTGGCATCATACGTAAATCTCTTGGCTCAGTAAAATCGAACGATGTATTCTCTAATGAAGTCCTATTCTCTGGTATCTCACACTGTCTTGTGCTCGGAGAAGCCTCTTCACGATCCGATTTTACGAAAAACCGACTCGTCGTACTATCACCCACTTCATGATCAAAATATTCTAATGAATCTGGCACCGAAGGGCGTTCAATATTTCGTAATTCATCAACTAAGCCTGATGTAGTTTTCAGGATTTGTTCTTTCATGACACGTAATTGCTGATCATTTTTTTGAAGCAAGCTGAGAATTTCCTTGTTCACTATAGGAATCTGATTCAAGCCATCTATCTGAGAAGGTTGAGATAACTCACTATTTATATCTTCTCCAATTTCAGACCTCTCTAGGGATCCAATAGGAGGAGAGGGTATTTCGCGATTTAACCCAGCTTCTTCTTCAAAAAGTCTCGTTTGGTTGAGAGGAAAAAACAATTCGGGAAACATCAAGATCATAAAAACTCCAATCAGCAACTTTGCAGAAGTGAAAGAGTATCTCAAACCAATACTTTTAGTGAATTCTCAGAAAGTATTTGCAAATGCTTTTCCCTATGAGAATGGGAAGATTTTCGAGGGGATTGCAAAATGCGGGGTGAAGCCAGTATCGCGACGATGATACGAGCGAAAATTGCATTTTGGAAGATCCCGAAAAGGTTTCCGTTCTCTAGGAAAATGAATTTGCAAATACTTTCTCAGATGGATCCAATCCATTGATCGTCTCTAAAGCAATCATACCTTCATAGACAAGCTGTGCTGACCCAGTGAGTTCCCAATTGTGTGTATTGACTTCCAGCGGTTCTCTAGATCGTGGATAGATCACTACACGTTCAATCTTTTTCAAAAGAGAAGCCACCCTAGCTACTGCAAGAGCTGCCGTTCCGCAGGCCAATGTCTCCGCCTCGACACCGCGTTCATAAGTGCGCACATGCAGAGCAGCTTCTTTCCATTCGATGAAATTGACGTTGGCTCCGTTTGGAAAAAAAACTGGATGATTTCTTACTTCCTTTCCGAGCAGTGGAAGATCCTCTTCATCGAGCTCATCGCTGAAGAGCACTGCATGAGGAACCCCGCTATCGACAAGAAAAGTCTCTCGGATCCCTTCTGAAAGTGCTAGAGGAAAAGGGCCCCTTATAAGCTGAGGCTCTGGAAAACGGGATGAGATCCTCTGTCCATTTCTTTTACATTCGATCAGACGATTTTTTGTTTCAATGATCAGGATATTTCTACGATCGCCTAATTCGTGCGCAAAGGCCACAAAACAGCGCAGACCATTCCCACACAGATCGGCTTCTTTGCCATCTGCATTGAAATAGATCATGCGATAATCGGCTGATTTAGAAGACTGTAAAAGGATTAGTCCATCTGCACCTATGCCAAACCGCCGATGGCATAAACGTTCGATCAAAGAACTATTTCCAACAGGAAACCCATAGCTTCGATTATCGATAAGGATGAAATCATTGCCGGCCCCATGAGCTTTTATGAATGGCAACCGATCCATCAAGCTTTCCAATGCTGGGGTTTTAGAACAGCTTCTTAGAAACCAACTTCTTTATAAGAAGAGACGACCTTATCGAGCAGCCCGAATTGCAACGCTTCATCAGCACTCAACCAGGTGTCGCGATCAAGTGCTTTTTCAACTTCTTTTCGATCTCTGCCTGTAGAGACCGAATAGAGTTCGACGAGCATATCGCGTGTTTTAAGGATCTCTTTGGCCTGAATATCTAGATCGGTCGCTTGCCCCTTGAAGATCCCACTGATCGATGGCTGATGCACCATGATTCGTGCATTGGGGGTGGCAAATCGACGGCCAGGGGCGGCACATAAAGAAAGCACAGAACCCATTGAAGCAGCTAAACCAGTCACCAACGTGGTCACCGGCGAAGTGATCATTTTGATCTGATCCCAGATTGCAAACCCAGCATCGACCGAGCCACCTGGCGAATTGATGACAAAAAGAATGGGCTTGCCAGGATCTAACAATTCTAGATACCAAATCTTACGAATCGCTTCTCTGGCGCTACTAGAATCGACCATATCGGAAAAGAAAATGCGGCGTGCTTTCAGAAGCGCTTCATCGATCTTGTCTTCGATGGACTTACTCTTCTTTTCAAAAATTTCTGGTTCGTCGTCTCGTTTAGCCATAGGAATCCTTCTAAGTTAAGGCAGCATTATGAGAAACACTGCTTTTTTCGTCGACCACAAGTTCGGGATACAAGGGGAAATGTTCGAGTAATTCTACGATCCTTTTTCGAATGCTTTCAATAACCCCTATATCGCAATCCACTTTGGCTCGGCTTGCGCGGCCGTTTTCGTCGATCGTTGGACGTGCAGCTTTGAGCAGTTTAGCAATCAGGTCCGCTATCATCATCATTTCTTCTTCTTTCATACCAAGCGTTGTCAGCGCGGCCGTACCAAGGCGTACTCCAGAAGTGTACCAAGCCCCATTGCTATCGAAAGGAATGGTGTTGCGGCTGGTCGTCATCCTAGCTGTGCGAAGAAGCAATTCTGCTTGCCTGCCGGTCAAACCAAAGCTCGCTGCTACATCGATGACTAAGAGATGATTGTCTGTGCCATTTGTCGTCAAACGAACGCCATGCGACATAAGCCGTTCGGCTAAGGCTTTCGCGTTTCTCACCACCTGGTGAGCATAGTCTTGAAAACCAGGCCTAAGCGCTTCTTTGAAAGCGACCGCTTTGGCTGCAATGACATGCGGCAAAGGTCCGCCAAGAATCATCGGGCATCCTTTATCCACAGCCTCTTGAAACTCTTTTTTACAAAGAACGAGCCCTCCTCTTGGCCCGCGCAACGTCTTATGCGTGGTCGAAGTGATAATATGGGCGAAGGGTACCGGGTCGTAATCACCCTGCATGGCTTTGCCAGCGACAAGACCTGCAAAATGCGCCATATCCACCATCAACACCGCCCCAACGCTATCTGCGATCTCCCGCATAGTGGCAAAATTGATGAGGCGAGGATAAGCAGAATATCCCGCAATCAGAATCAATGGCCTTTCTTTTTTCACTTGTTCTGCTAGCTTTTGGTAATCGATCAAGCCCGTCTCCTTATCGACATCATAGTTAAAGGCCTGCATAAATTTAGACGAAACATTATGACGATAGCCATGAGTTAAATGTCCGCCCGCTCCAAGCGACATCCCTATCATTTTTTGATTACAGAGCAAATGGCGCATTTTTTCATATTCTTCAGGAGTGAGCTCATCGACGCTTTTTTTGCTAATCGCTGCACTTCAGGCGTCTGTACTTTTAGAATCAGGATCGACCAAAAGGCAACCAGGTTTGCATCTGCCCCTGAATGAGGCTGAACGTAGGCATGTTCACAACCAAAAAGATTTTTTAGGCTTTGCACAGCCGAATCTTCAATCGCATCGACATTTTCGCATCCTGCGTAAAAACGATGGCCTGGATACCCTTCGGCATATTTATCGGTGAGCAAGTTTCCCATAGCTAATTGCACGGCCAAAGAACAATAGTTCTCTGAAGCAATTAATTTGAGATGAGATCTTTGGTCTTTGAGTTCTTGGACAATTTTATCAGCAATGAGCGGATATTCAACATGAATGGCATCGAGAGAAGCCATAAATGCCACCGCTTGCGGTGTCCGCTCTTCCTCAACGACATGTTTAAAATAACGCTTTAAATAGGACATGAAGATCACCTAGTAGAAGGATGCGGCATTATAAGATTGCATTATAGTATAAAGGAAAATCAAAATCTAGGCGTACATTGAATCGTCTCTCCCAATGTTAAAACGCGATTTTCTCCTACTTCATATTGTACATCGTTCAAGAGAAGTTTGAATGTGGCGGTCTCGAATGGCCGATCGGTTTCCCAGACCCAAACATCCGATGCAGTGTTTTTGAGAGCAATCCCTTTTTCCCAGTCCAAACCAGCTCCCGCACCTCGAATGAACAAGGCATTGCCAAATCCAGCATCATAATGCACTTCGACTCCAGATATAGTTGCTGACTTGCTTCGGCTCAAAATTTTTTTTAGCTTGCCCAGCCAACTTGTAGATACCGCCATAAAGCTCCTTAAATAAACTTGAGTTGACTATAAAATTTTTATTTTTAGTTGGCCATGGAGTTTTTCTTGAGGAATATTGACCTCTGCCGATAGACTATGGACTTGCTTTATAACCTTACGGAACTTCCATGCAAGATTCTCTCCGTGTCATTTTGGATATTCAAGAATTAGACATGAAAATGATTCGCTTAATGCGCGTAAAAAAAGAGCGGCGCAAAGAGCTCGAACAGATTGCTGATTTACGCCGTGAACTACATGCGCAGATCACAGAAAAAGAGCAAGAAATCGAGACGTTGTCCAAAAATATTTCGGCCATGGAAACCAAAATACAAGAAATTTCTTCCAAGATCAAGAAACTCGAAGGACAGCAAGTCAACGTAAAAAAAGTCGATGAATTCAATGCTCTTACACAAGAAACGACAGCAGCTGAGCGAGAACGCATTACCTTAGAGCAAAAAACTTCTGATCTGGTCGATAAACGCGTAGCAGAGGAAGAAATTCTTCAAAAAATCAAGGACAGCCTAAAAAACTCCGAAGGGAGCAGCTTAGCCCTTGAGAAAGAGATCAACGCAAGCATTCAGATCATCAATGAAGAAGGACAGGCCCTCAAAATAGAGCGCGATGTTCTTACGACGCAAGCAGATCCAGAAATCCTTAGAATCTATGATCGCTTGCTCCGCAACAAAAAAGATAGAGTCGTTGTACCGATCGAAAGCCGCACATGCAGCGGCTGCCATATTACTTTGACCGCGCAACATGAGAATCTCGTGCGAAAGGGAGAAAATATTGTTTTTTGCGAGCACTGCTCACGTATCCACTATTGGCAAGAAAGCGTGGAAAGTGAAGGTAGCGCAGCTACGACCCGTCGTCGTCGCAGAAAAGCAGCTACGGCATAAAATCTAGCCTGAGAAAACTCATAGTATTAAGTTCATTTTTTCGGGAAAGCAAGGCAATCGCCGCCGCAAGTTCATTCTTGCTGGGGAGGAAAGTCTGGACTTCACAGGAGAAGATACCAGCGAAAGGCTGGGGGCCGCAAGGCTACGGAAAGTGTAACAGAAAATAGACCCCGCTCTCATCTCTATGAGAGCTAGGATGAAAAGTCAGCTTGAATGAGCTGGCCTTACCGGTAGAAATGCCGGATGCGACAAACCCTATCTGAAGCAAGGCTAAGAAAATCTAAAGACAAATACCCGTTCTCCGCGGGCGTCTTTAGCAATGAGGCCGCCTGAGGTTTCTGGCGACAGAGACCCTAGAGGAATGATTGCCCGCCGTTTTACGACGGCTGACAGAATCCGGCTTATTGCTTTCCCGTATTTTTTTCGTCCCGATCTATCTTTTCTAATGGATGAGCTTTTGCGTAGACATCCCGTTTGAGTCTTGCCGAGACCTGAGTGTAAATGGTTGTGGTAGAAAGAGAGCTATGTCCTAAAAGAACTTGGATCGACTTGAGGTCCATCCCCTGTTCTAGCAAGTGAGTAGCAATGCTATGTCGCAAGACATGGGGTGTTAGACGGTGAGAAAGGCCGCTTTGACGAAGATAGTCTTTGAAAAGACGATCTATAGAGCGCACCGTCAATCTTTTTCCCCAGCGATTGAGAAACACCGCTTCAGGATCGATCTCGGCCCTATGTCGTTCTCCATCTTGGAATCTCTCAGGCCATTCCAAATATTTTTGAAGCCAAAGCATCGCATTGGGAGTTAGAGGGACAATCCGTTCCTTTTTCCCTTTTCCATGCACCTTGACCCGCTTGCCCTTGAAATCAAGGGATCCCCGATTCAATTGCGCTAATTCGCTCAAACGCAATCCTGAGCTGTAGAACAGCTCCATCATCGCCCGATCGCGCAGGCCTACGAGAGTTGTTAGATCTGGTTGATCGAAGAATAGACGTATCTCAGACAAGGTCAGCGGTCTTGGCAAGGTTTTATCTAATTTAGGCCTCTGTAGTTCATCGAGAACATTGGCGGAGATAAGCTTTTCTTTAAGCATGTACTTAAAGAATGACCGAAGTGCTGAGTACCTCCGCAACACTGTTCTCCTGGCGCATCCTTCTTCGTAGAACTTGGCAAAAAAACGACGTAGCAAAAGCCGATCAATTTCTTGCCCTTGCAGCTTTGTAAAAGCAACAAATTTATTGAGATCAAGACGATAGTTGCGCAGAGTATGCGCGGAGGCTTGTTTGATCAGCCGTAGATAGTCTAAGAATTTTTCTACACTCTCTTCTAGCACACAATTTTCCTAATTACGAAGTCAGTCCACGCTTGCAAATTCACAGAGAGTCTCTTATATTGAGTAGCCCTTGAAATCCATTTTATCAAAATGATTACTTTAAACAATATTTCTAAGCGCGTCGGCAGCCGCACCCTCTTTGAAGAGATCACTGTGACATTCAATCGAGGCACCCGTTATGGTCTGACAGGTCCTAATGGCGCTGGCAAATCGACCTTGCTCAAAATCATCATGGGACTCGAAGAAGCAACGAGCGGCACGGTCGTCTTGCCTAAACGAGTCGGCTATTTGAGACAATCAATCGAACCCTATCGCGACTATCGAGCAATCGATGTCGTCATCATGGGCAATGAACGTCTTTGGAATGCATTCCAAGAACGCGATAATCTCTATGAGCAAGAGATGACTGATGAAATCGGCGTGCGGCTTGGTGAGCTCGAAGAAGTGATCGCAGAAGAAAATGGCTATAGCGCTGAATCAGAAGCAGAAGTGCTATTGATTGGTATGTCCATTCCTGCTGAAATGCACGATAAACCTTTGCGTACGATTCCAAGCGATTTACAATTTAAGGTCATGCTTTGCCAAGCCCTTTTTGGCACTCCTGATGCTTTACTTCTCGATGAACCGACCAACCACCTCGATCTCGATTCCATCAGCTGGCTAGAAGAATTTCTCCACGAATACGACGGAACACTCATCGTCGTGAGCCATGATCGCCATTTCCTAAATGCCGTCACGACAGCAATAGCCGATATCGATTATGACACTTTAATTGTTTATCCAGGCAATTACGACGATATGCTCGTCGCTAAAACTGCCGTACGAGAAAGAACAGAATCGGAAAATAAGTCGAAGGAGAAAAAAGTTTCTCAGTTACGCGAATTCGTCGCCAAATTTGGCGCTGGTACCAGAGCTAGCCAAGTTCAATCACGCATACGCGAAATCGAACGCCTTCAACCACAAGAACTCAAAAAATCGAATATTCAGCGACCCTATATTCGTTTTTATCCGTCCGAAAAGACATCAGGTCAAATCGTCTTCAAGGTACAAAAAATCAGCAAAGGCTATGACCATAAGCCCGTCATCCGCGATTTCTCTTGCGAAATCCTTCGAGGTGAGAAGATCGCCGTCATCGGGAACAATGGACGTGGCAAAACTACCCTCTTGAAAATGCTTGCAGGGGTCTTGCCGCAAGATAGTGGTAAAATTGAAGTTGGCCACCAAACGTTGATTGGATATTTTCCACAAAACCATTCTGATGTCATCGATAAAAAAGCAGCGATGACAGCGTTTGACTGGTTAAAAGGAAGAAAGCAAGGGCTCTATGATCAAGATGTCCGAGGTATCCTCGGTAAAATGTTATTTGGAGGCGATGATGCCTTCAAATCGCTTTCGGCCCTTTCTGGTGGTGAAACCGCCCGTCTTTTGTTAGGCGGCATGATGCTTTCCGACTTTAACACATTGATTCTCGACGAACCAAATAATCATCTCGATCTCGAGTCGGTATCTGCTCTAGCGTGGGGTCTTCAAGAATTTAAAGGCACCGTCATTCTAGCTACCCATGACCGTGACCTGATCGATAAGGTTGCTACCCGTCTCATTGCCTTTGAGGAAGATGGTATTCACATTTTCGATGGCAAGCTCGAAGAATATCTCCTCAGACGGAAAGCCCACCACATGCCTGTTTAGAAAGAATTTGCAATAACTTTCTTAACCTGCATTTGCAAATAACCTCAATATCAGGTTGTCTTATCGAGTTGGGACTCGGAAAGATCCCTTATATTTTTAGGATAGTGGACATACCCAGGTAAGTCCCATCTTTGCAGGCAAGCTGGAGCACCGAATTTAGCTTTTTTGCCAAGATAGATCTCGAAAAATGTGGCAGCCCTATCCTGCAAGGCAGGATCTTCGAGGAACTTCTTATATTGATCTATACCGCCTCGTTCGTAATCATCGTAGATGGCAAAAAACATATCGCGTACAGAGTGTTGCTTGGATCCTGCAATCCCTTCCGCTGCCATGTTTTGAATTTTTTCGATCCTCTCCTTAAAACTCCTAAAAGGTTCTTCGAAGCTCTTTGCGATTTGTTTCTTAAATGGAATGAGTGCATGGTCTTGATCTTTTTTAACGAGAAGCTGTTGAGAAAGATCTTGGCATGTTTCTCGAAAATAGGGGTGGAGGATCAAATGCAGCAAAAGAGGCTTGACTGGCTCTTTGCTCTGCGGCCATCCTAATTCTCCCATGAGCTGCAGATCATAATGATTATATGGCTGCAAAGCATGTTCTTCATCGCAGTCGATGAAATGCCCAGATTTTGAAAGCAGAGTATTGCCTGGATACGAATCTCCTTCACTCTTCAAGATGTGCAAGAGCGAATAGAGATCCACCCGTTCTTTTGGTAAATCGGAAAGACGTTTAGCTCCATCAGGGCTCTTTAAAACATCCATGATGGTCTCGACATCTTGTGCCCAGGGTTGCAATGAACCTAACCCTTCTTCAGCATAGGTATGTTTTAGACCTGTTGCTGTCTCATATTGTTCGATTGCTTGAATTGCTTGAATCTTTTGCGCACTGGAGCTAGAAAATCCCTTGAGATCATGAAATGCTAGCTGACCAAAGCTCGATGAAACTCTCCCTTTAGGGTTAAGCAGTCTTTTAAGCTGTTTATAGATTGCATATTTTGTATGTACTGGCAGCCAAGCGACGAGAGACAATACTTCAGCTTTCTGTAAATCCTCGGATAGTTTCTCTACAATGAGGTGAAGCAGATCTGTCGTACCTGTTTTTTCATAGAATGCTTGCAATACGGAGCTCTTTTCTCGAGGACCCGTTTCATTCCAAGCTGATCCAAGTCGTCTTTCGATAGCTTCGCGCAAAAGTGGATGCATCGACGCAAATATGCGATCGGCCGATTGCGGTTCAACCCGATAGTGCTCTGCCAACTTGCGAATAGCTTCACCAAGGGTAAAACGAAACGCAGTGGTTGGAACAGTGATGTCGAACCCAAGAGCATCGTTGATATGTGAACTTGCGATTTCACGGAAAAAATGTTCTACTTTGTAGTTCCCGTTATTGCCTAAAGCCGTATCAAGCGGCTTCAATTTGCCTAGAAACTTCCCGGTCTCATCCTTAAAAAAGGTCAATGGTTTGTACATCGTCGGTCCAGTATGATCTAGCGGTTTTGCTTGCAGGGCTGTAGAGTAAGCAAATTGCTGTACTTCTTTTAAGGACAATACCTGTTTGAGATTTGCTATGCTAACGCGTCGGCTGCTCATATCGATCAACAACTGTAAAATTTCTTTGGCGGCTATTGGATCGTAGGTCGGATCTTTGGCTAGATCTTGGAGCGCTTTGATCACTCTTGATATTCCTTCGACTTCTTTCTTCTTCAATGGCGCTTCTTGCAAAATGATGCGATGAATGAGCGTCTCCCATACAGGCTGATCGATTGTATAGTGCCCATTGATTGCTTGCTTGGCTCTATCGAGCAATTCTAATAGTTTCAAGCGTCTGATAATTTCTTTGCGCTTTGTAGGATCTATGGCTTGATCTCGGCCGCTTTTCAATCCTTGGCATAAAGGCGACATTTGCCACATCTTGGGGAAAAAGCGTTTTTGCTGTAGTTTGCCGAACATACTTGCTTGCCGATACCCTTCGATAGCATTATAACACTGCCAAAGAGTCGCTGATTCATCCAGAGATGGTTTTGTCGATGCTTTGATTCCATCATCTTTGCCATAGCGGACATGAACAAAGGTTTTCATCGCTTCCCAATATTCAGATCGAGAAGAATGAACGATAATTCCTTGCAATGTGAGTAAACTATGATAAGGAAAGTTATGCGCTCTGCTTTCTTCTCCGCCAAACCCCCATTGCCATTTTTCCTGGCCAGGGAAACGTTTAAAGAATTGCTCTTTGAATTGATCCCAAGTCTGTATAGGAACTTCTTTTTTGTATTTTTTAAGCAGCTCTTGCACGGCTCGTTGAAAGTCGGCCGAATAGGTAAATTTGCGGTTGTGCACGATCTTTTGCATCTCTTCGAAAAGAGCGCGCAGCGGATGCTCTTTTTTGGGAGCACAAAAAGCTGCTGCTGCATCCAATAAGATCCCCCAATTGTCGAGAGCATGCTTTTCTCCCCATTGCTTTTTCAATTTCCGATGAGGATTGAGTTCAAAAATTTTACCGAAGAATTGGTTCCGCATCGTCTCCGGTAGTTTTTGGATGAGTGCGAGAGCCGCTTCCCTTTTTTGCGATTCAGAATCCGATTGATGAAGCACCACTAACACATTTGCATAAAATTGCTCAAAAACTATCGTGCGCTCTTGCTCTGTTTTCTCGATGATTCCAAGCAGTGCCTCTTCTTTCTTAGGCTTTGCTGCTAATGCAGATTCGATTTCCTGTTCTCCTATTTGCTTCAGGATCTCGTGTAACTCCGTTCCTTCCGTTTCTTTAATCAGTGCCGCAGCTCTTTTTTCGTTGGACTGGGGTAAAAAACCTTCCCAATCTTCGATCTGGCTATCTTCAACAGTCATTACAGCCATTGCTTCCAGCGCCTTCAAAAGAGATCCACTGCCTCGTAAAGCAACGGTTTGTGCTAGATGCTTCTGTTGTTTTTCAAATTCAGCCACAAAATGCGCTAATCCAAAATGTTTTGGATCAAAGGAATTTTCTAATCTGGTAAGCAGCAAAGAACGCTCTTCACTATTCAGAAAAGCGAGACTGGCAGCTAGTTGTTGCATATCGCCATCTTCGCCAATTTCTTTTCGCAAGCTATCTAATGTGGAAGGCTCTTCGATTTTCAATTGCCTGATGAGATCTTGGCGCAAGGCAAAAGGAAGCTGTAAGAATCCTTGAGCCAATGTTCTCATGGTAGATTCTTGATTCTGATGGGCTGTAGGAATCGTTAGAAGCGCTTTACATGTCTGATACAGGGCATAAAGTGCGCTTGGCTCTTTGGCAAACCGAAGAAGCTGGGGTACTGATGGCACCGACCCTTCTCTTGCTTTCGTAGCAATTTCCTCAGCCAGGACTTTTTTAAGGGCTTTGCCAATTGCTAAATCGGCAATCTGATCGCTTTGTTTTTTTTGCAACCCCTTCTGGTACTTAGGGAACTTCTTTGAAGTCCCAGAAAGTTTTTGATGATAGCGATCGAAGATCTTAGCAAAGAATTCTTGACACCCCTTTTTGGCTTTGATCAAAGCCTTAGCTCGAGGGTCCAAGACGACTGTCGACTGCAAACGTTCATCGATTTCTGTGATCTTTCTTCCCAATTCCTCTAGCGATGGGTCTTTTTCTCGGCCTTGTCTAATGTCTCCTAATTTTCCTTGAACATGTTTTTGAACATCTTGAGCTAATGAAGAAGGAATTTGTTCAATTGCTTTTTCGAGCAATCTAAGTTCCTGATAGATATCACTTATCCTTTTTTCTGCAACATCGTAAGACATAGTTATAAAAACCGATTTTTTAGTTATTTAACTATTTAATTATAACATATATATTAATTAAATAATAAAAAAATAGTTGTTAAAAAAATAATTTAATCAATAAATAATTTTAAAAGGACTAAACTCAGAACCATTTATAAAGTTTTTATTTTATTTTATAAGAACCGAGTAGAAAGAACTTCTGGGTAATTGAGCATCTTTGGAAAAACCAAGCCATTAGACTTTTTTTGAAACTCAGCGATTATGAAAATTGAACGCAAAGACGCAAAGAGTTTTATCAATCATTAACGACTCTTTCTATGCGTCTTTGTGGCTTGCGCGTCTTTGCGTTCAATTTTCATAATCGCTGAGTTTCAAAAGAAGTCTTATTTTGATGGGATTTCGAATTCGAGCAAGCCGGCCTTATGCACGGGATGCCAAGAATCGAAAGGATGTCTTTTTTAACGGGGAAGATCAGTTACGCAGAGGCCTACAGGGGAAAGGCCTCGCATATGGCATGATTCACTAGAACTTGTTTAACTTTTTGGGAAGCTGCATCAGCGAAAGCTCGCGTACATTTTTAACATAGTCAACATAATTAGGCTGATTCCATCGATTCAAACATGCTTCAGCACCAAATGCTGCCTTTTTGCCAAGATAGATCTCGAAAAATGCCTGAAGCTTCTCTTGCTGAGCCGTGTTTTTGCGGAACTCATGGTATTGCTTTTTAGCACTACCCTCTTCATCATCATAAAGTTCAAAGAACATATCACGCGGCGAATATTTCTTGACTCCTTTCAATGTTTGATCCGCGAACATTTGAATTTTTTGTGCGCGATTTTGAAAATTTTCAAAAGGCTGTTGGAATATTTGCAGGATCTGCTCCCTAAAAGGCGTTAGCAAACCATCTCCCGTTTTAGATGCAAGAGTTTGGGGTAATCCTTGGCATATTTCTCGAATATGGGGATGAAGCATCAAATGCAATAAAAGTGGCTTAATCGGTGTACTAGCTTGTGGCAATCCAAGCTCCCACATGACTTGTTTGTTGAAATCATCTTTTTTAGGATCTTGATCCGCTCCAGACTGTAAAGAGATTTCTTCATCGCAGTCGATGAAATGATTGCTCTTTGAAAGCAAAGTATTGCCTAAATACGAATCTCCTTCGCTCTTCAGTATATGTTGGAGAGTGTAGAGATCCACCCGTTCTTTTGGTAAATTAGCAATGCGATTGGCTCCATCAGAGCTCTTTAAAACATCCATGATGGTCTCGACATCTTGTGCCCATGGCTGGAGCGTGCCTAGCCCTTCTTCAGGATAACTATGCTGAAGACCAGTTTCTTGCTGGTATGCCCCCACCGCTTTAATCGCTTCGATTCTTTGCTCCCTTGAACTGGAAAATCCCTTTTTATTGTGGAAAGCCAGTTCGCCAAAATCATCGGGTACAGCACCTTGGGGTTTCATGACTTGATATAGCACCCCATAAATTGCATTACGCGTATTTGCTGGAAGCCAATTGACCAATGGTAGAACTTGCTGTATCGGCACTCTGTTAGAGAGTTTCTGAATTATGAGATGGAGTAAAGCAGTCGTTCCAGTTTTAGCATAGAATGCTTGCAGTATCGCAATTTTCTGCTCGGGATGAGCTTTTTTCCATGGACCTGGACTTTGCTTTTCGATGGCTTCTCGTAAAAATGGATGGATCGAAGCAAAGAGCTTTTCTGCGGAGCTCGGATCTACCATATAGCGTTCGGCAAGTTTGCGGATCGCTTCTCCAAGCGTATGACGGAAAGCAATTGTCGGTACGGTGATATCGAGGCCAAGAGCATCATTGATCTGCGAACTTGCGATTTCACGGAAAAAATGTTCAACCTTGTATTTTCCTTTATTGCCCATAGCTGGATCAAGCGGTTTCAATTTGCCTAGGAATTTTCCTGTTTCATCCTTGAAGTATGTCAACAGCTTAAACATATTTGGACCATGTTGGTCCAAAGGTTTAGCTTGCAATGCTGACATAAATGCCGCCTGCTGCACATCTTTTAGAGCCATTGCTTGTCGAAGATTCCCGGATAATAAACGACGGCTAGTCATATCGATGAGCAAGTGTACGATTTCCTTCGCAGTATTTGAGTCATAAGTCGTATCTGTCTCAAGTTCCTTCAGCGCCAAGATCACTGCACGGATCCCTTCGCCATCGGTCTTGCTCAATCGAACATCTTGCAAAATAATGCGATAGATAAGTGCTTTCCAAACAGCTGGATCAATCGAATAGCGCTTATTCATCGATTCTCTGACTGTTTCAAGAACCTCTAATATATTCAGACGTAATGCAATCTCTTTTGTAGATTCCCGATCAATTGTTGTCGCTTCTCCATTTTTCAATCCTTTACAAAGAGGAGACATCTGCCACATCTGGGCGAAGAAACGCATTTGACGAAGTTCTCCAAGAGAACGTGCTTGCCCATATCCATCGATCGCGTTGTAGCACTGCCAAAGCATCGCGTTTTTCGATACAGGGGCTTTCTTGACTTGGCTGGAACGAATTTGTACATGCCCTAGCAATCGATTCCAATATTCTGGTTGTGAAGAAGGAGAAATCATTGCATGAAGTGTTGAGAGAACGTGATAAGGGTATTCATGAGCTCTATATTCTTCTCCGCCGAATCCCCAATGCCATTTTTCTTGTCCCTCAAAACGGTTAAAAAATTCCGTTTTGAATTGATCCCAAGAGTCTGCTGGAACTGACGCTTTAATTTCTTGCAGAAGCGTTTTCACTGCTGACTGTAGATCTGTAGGATTTATTATTTTATGATTATGAACGATCTTCTGCATGGATTTTAAAAAAGGATGAAACAAATGCTCCTTTTTAGAAGGGCAAAAGGCATTGGCTGCAGCCAATAATATCGCCCAATTGTCAAGAGCGTGTCTTTCTGGCCATCCTTTAGTTGTTTTTCGATTAGGGCTAAGCTCGAAGATCTTTTTGAATAACTGCTTTCTCATCTCCTGAGGAAGCCGGTTTATCAAGAGCTGAATGGCCTCTTTTTTATGATCTTCTAGGATTGGCCGATGCAAAAAGACAAGAGCTTTTGAATAAAATTGTTCAAAAACAACCCGCTCCTTTTTTTGCGTTTGCTTGATATGTTCGATCAAGGCGGCTTGCTTCCCTCCAGAGAGAAGGGCTACCCTTTCTTTAGGTTGAAGGCTGCTATTCTTAAGCATTTGAAGGAGTTCTGATTCTTCAGGCGCATCAGCACTTTCTTGCTGCATTGCTTCCTGATGCTTAGAAAAAACCTCTTTCCATTGCGTAAATCCGCAAGTTGCCACTCTCTTTTTTGCTATCCCTTCTAACACTTTCAAAATAGCTGATGCATCTTTTTCAGCGAATGCCTGAGCCTTCTTCTTCTGGTTCGTCTCAAATTCCTGGACCAATCGAGCAGATTTACGATGTGTATGGTTGGAAGAATTCTCTAAACGCGTCTGTAATAAAGAACAATCCTCAACGCTCAAGTATTCAAGTTGATGAATCACTTTCTCTGTATCTGTTTCTTTCTTTCCAATCTTTATTTGTGCGATGGACTTGATTCCGAGTTTCCCTAATAGTTCATGGCGTAAAGAACGAGGAAGTTTTAAGAAGGCATCAGCTAGCTTCTTCTTGATAGACTCTTTATTTCGTTGATGAGAAGGCAATTGCATAATGGAAGCGCAAATTCGGTAAAAGTCATAAAGTGCGCTAGAATGTTTGGCAAAAGGAACGAGATCTTTTACAGTAGGTATCGCCCCTTTCTTAAGGTTCTTCCCATGTATTTTTTGCGCCTCGATTTTGCTTAAGGCTCCTTTGATGGCCCTTAAAGCTCCTTGGAGTCCATTTTCAGCAGCAACATTCGTTCTTAGAATTGCATTGGATGTACTCTTCTCTTTTGGAGCATGATCGACTTTCTTGCTATATTTCTCGAAGACTCTTGCAAAAACTCTCTGACAATCGTGTTTGGCTTTGATCAGCTTGGATGCTTTAGGATCACATGCAACCGTCGCTTGCAATTGTTTGTCGATTTCGACGATTTTCTTTCCTAATTGCGTTAAAGATTGATGTCCTTTTGCTGTTCCTTGGGCAACTTTACCCAATTTTGCTTTGGCTTGTCTTTGCACAGCATGATCTGGACCGCGGTCGATGGTTGCTTCAATCGACTTCAATTGCTGGTAGATATCTACTAATTTTTTTTCTGCGATTTTATAAATCATAAAAGCTGATTTTTTATCTTTTGATCTAAGATAGATTAACATAGAAATATATTATATTACAAACGATTACGACAAACTATCTAAAAAGATTTGTAATTTAGATTTAAAAAAATATTAGCGATTAAAAAGTTTTTTTTAGGAATGCTTGATCATCTCATTCTTAGGATAAAAACGAAGAGCTATAAAACTATAAATTAATTTTAATTATGATTATTGCTGCATAATTAAATTTTTAACATCAAAAAAAACTGCATTACACAAACTACTAAATTATTTAATGATTGGCGTTGAACTTGGATGAGAAGAATGAGGAAAAAGTTCCCGAAAATCGACGGAAGCTTAGTTTGTCGAGATCTTAGATCAATTTCTTAAAGACCGGTAAATTGCAAAAATTTTTTGACAAAATTCACCCCAAACCTCTATGACAAAGGTAAGAGTTTACCCTGAAATTAAGGTTTCGTTGCTCTGATAGGATTTTTGGCCGATTTTCAATGCAAATCGGCTTCAAAAACCCGAAAGACGCCTCGATCCCGAAGATACACTCTTAAAAATTGGAGGCGCTATATGGCTGATATCCCCCCTATCGCAGGCTGGCCGAACGCTATCTCCCCGATTGGGGAACCCCACCCCCGCGAGCGTCGTAAACTACACCCAGCTCGCCAAGGGAGACGGCGCCACCTTCGTAGCCTAAAAGACCTGCCTCATGCCAAGAAACCAGAGGAGGGGTGGCATGGCTGACATTCAACCTATTGGAGGGGGTTACACGCAAGGAATGGCTGGACAAGGCCAGGACGTGCGGCAAATGGCAAAGCAGTTGAAAACACACATCGATCAATTCAAAGAGCAGCTTCCACCCAATCCTGAACACTTAGACGACCTATCCAAAGCCATCCAACATCTCAACTCTTCCTCTATGAAAGCCTTAGATATGACGAAAAATCCCACCAATCGGCTGATGGAAGACGTGCAAAATTCAGCTCAAACAGCTCAAGTCATTTTGAGCCAGCCACTTAGCGTTGAAGGTGCTAGTGAAAATGTCTCTTTGATCAGCGCTGCGACGAGCTATAAGGAAGAAGATGGGAAAGATTCTGATCTCTATAAGATCAGCCTTGCTTTTTCACAATATCCTGAACAGACGACATCCTTGAAAAATGAGCTCATTTTGACGAGCAAAGATCTCACCCCTTAGTATTTAGCCTAAGAAAGTGTTAGCAAATTCTTTTCCCTATGAGAATTGAAGAATTCTCGATGGAATTTTTAGTTAGGATAAAGTCTGAATTAGGCGCTTATATCTTACATGTCGGATGGTGTGTCCTACTGCGTAAGCACACCTCCCGCACCACCTTGCGCTTCATTTCGCTTTGCGCTCTGAATCGACGGGCTACTCCTAGCGCTCGCTCCCACTTCGTGAGTCGCTGTTCGCGTCTCGTCGCAGTGCGAAAATGAGAATATAAAAATCTATCCTATAAACCATTTAGCTCATTGCATGGATTAGAGAAAGGTTTCTCAGGAGTTTTGCAGCTCTGCGAGATGACACGCAATGAACGCGCGAACGTAGAGAGCGAGAAATAAGTGCTCGAGCAGCCGACCGATTCAGATCGCAAAGCAAAATCACACCGCAGGCGAGCCTGCAAGGGCGACGGAAGCTGTGCACGGCACAGCCCGACGACGAGGACGCGATTTGGCACAGCGAAATGAAGCGCAAAGGGGCTGGTGAAGACACGAGAAGATCCGGGGGATCTTTGTAGTGCGAAAACAGGGGGGTGTGCCATAGGACACACAACCCGACATGTAAAATGGAAGCACTTATGCAGATTTTATTCTAAAAATTCTCTTGGGAACTCTTCAATTTCCATAGAGAAAGTATTTGCAAATTCTTTTCCCTATGAGAATTGAAAAATTCTCAAGGGAAAGTTTTTATCCTTTAAAAATGCTCTTGAGCGTACCCTTAATCGCTCTTGCGGCAGGGCCTCTCCAACTATGATCTACATGAGAGTCTTTCAAAGCAGCTTCAGTTGCAGAATGCTTGCGATACGCTTCGATTCTTTTTAATGAGTCTGTTTCTGCAATAGAAGAGCTAGTTCCGTAAATTGCTTTTCTTGATCTGCTATCGGCTGTTTTGATTATTTTATTTAAAAGCGTCTTGGTGTCTCTATCAGAACTAATAGAGATGTCATTGTATTTAATCGTTTTTTTGTTTTGAAGAGCCTGAATAAGGAAGACATTCACATGGTCTTGCTTTGCATGAACCCCATGAATCCCACAGAATTTTTTGTAATCACCAGCACCGGCAAGTAAAGTCGAAGCCACATCAGCTGCATATTCTTTGGCGTGTATCCCTTCCTGAGAGCTCATAAACTCGGCAAAGGTTGGGCGTTGTTGAGGGTCATCAATAGTTTCTATGTGCGCATTGTATAAATCTTGACAGACTGCCTTATAACATTGATCTGCTTTTGTTAAATCAGTGCCTCGATTCTTGGCAAAGACCGCTGCATAATAGTAAGCATGGCGATGTGTCTGGGTTGTTAGTTGCTTGAGGAGGAGTTCAAGTTCGTCCTTTCGTTTTTTCAGCTTAGCCTTGGATTTTTTGCTAGTAGTAGCTGCGCTGATCATTGTCTGTAATTTGGGGATCTCAAGGGTGATCTGGCTACGCAACTCTAATAAAAAAGCCTCTGCATGGGCAATGCGTTCAGGAATTTTGGATTTCATTGCTGGAGTTCGAAAAGCCGGGCTATTCCCTGCATGTTCAATCAGTGATTTAAGGCAGTGCTTATTGCCTACGGCGTCCTGTAGATCGCGCACTTGCCTATTTTGTACTGTCACAAGGGGTGATGTCATGGCAACACCGCCGATGACATTGCCACGCGCATCTTCGCCACGACTAGAATATGGCCATATGCTCGTCAAGCCTTCCATCGAAGCTACATCGCGCATTTCTGTAAACAATTGGTCGAATTCCTGATATACATCAGCTCGGCCTGTATCTTGCCCTATCTTCTTTCTTACGTCATCAAAGCTCAAAGGCGTCCCAGGATCTGTAGCATTTTTATACACTGTGAGAGTTAGATTGGTTAGATCGACTTTCAAGTACTTCATCTGGGGATAGGACGGTTGCATTAGGCTCTTTAGGCCCTGAAATGCGTCATCCCATCTCTGCTGATTATTACTAGAGAGTTTATGAGCTAAAAACGTTCCACCGCTTTGCATTCCCAACCTGCCCTTGGCAACGGTGTCCACTTTCTCAAGCGTAAAACGTGATTCGGTGCCAGAAGCTATTGGATGACTACCTGTAGGCTTAAGTGTGAAGCGCGATTGTGTGCCGGATGTTGGATGACTACTTACAGGCCCCGTTAGAGCGCTAGGGTTTATTCCCCGTTTGCTAGCAGCTGTTACCCTGCCCATCATTCCTGTAGGAGAATGAGGATTATGAGAAGATCCCATACCTCTGACTGAACCACCTAATCCATTTATAGACGCATCAGACATAATAATCCATTAATTATATTAGTATTGTTAATACTAATTATAGATAATTATGATTAAATGTTCAACAGGATAATAAACAATTATCCCATTGAACATAACTAACTTAGGAGATTATTAAACCTTGCCCTTGGAAAGTATTGTAACATTCTTACGATAAGGCTCTTTTAGATTTTTTCTTAAGGGTACTACCCGGTGGGCACTTTTACCCAGGTATTGTTCAAAAACAAGGGCATGTCTTTCTTTAGGCACTTGATTGCTCAGCATCTCTTTATATTCCTTCTCCCCTCCATAGAGCTTGAAGAACATCTGACGGGTCGATAGCTGATGCTGAGCTTCTTTTGCCTTAAGCGCCTTATCTGCAAAGGCTTGCAATTTTGTTGCTCTTTGTCCCATTTCTGTGAGCGGCAGCTGGAACTTTTGTCGAACGTTCGCGCTGTAAGGTTTCATAAGTCGCCCTTTTTGTGCGACAGGCTGGAGAAGCCGTTTGGCTATATTTTGTGAAGCTTGCCCGAAATAGGGATGAACAAGCAGCCGCAAGAGAAGGGGTCGTACAGGGGTTTTAGATTGGGGTAAGCCCATTTCCCACATGATCTGATCGTTGAAATCGCTGCTTGGTGGTATGGCATGCTCTTCATCACAATCGAAAAACGTACCTGCACGAGAAATCAATGTATTACCCATGTGTGAATCGCCATGCCCTTTTAAAAGATGGGAAATCGCGTACTGGTCTATGTGTTCTTTTGGCAACCCGATGAGGCGGGCTGCAGCTGTTTTATCCTTGGTGAAATCACTTGCAACATCCCTAACATTAGGCATCCAGGGTTGAAGTGCTCCTAATCCTTCTTCTTCATAGCTTGGTTGTAAGCCTGTGTTAGAAGCAAATTCTTTGACAGCCTTGATTGCTTGCATTTTTTCTTGAGGGGTACTGGAGAACCCTTTTTGGTTGTGGAATGCGCTCTCGCCATAATCAATCGGGGCATCATCCATAGGTTTGATTTGATAAAGAGCTCCGTAGATCGAATAGCGGATATTGGTCGGCAGCCAATTAAACATAGGCAGGACGGCGTCCAATGCCGCACCCTTCTCAAGTTCTTTGACAATCCCTTTGAGCAGTTCTGTAGCACCTTTCATTTCATAAAAAAGCCTTAACGCACGACTTTTTTGAAGAGGCGAAGCAAGATCCCATTGAGGCAACTGTTTTCTAATGACTTTTTGCAAGAGCGGGTGCGTCATGTTTAGCATTTTTTCGGCATCCTGTATTTTATCGCCGATGGGTGGTGCAACTAGATAGCGGTCGGCAAGCATTAAAATGGCTTCCCCAAGCGTAAGTCGTAAAGGCATTGTTGGGATTGTGGAATTGAACCCAAGCGTATCGTTGATTGCCGAACTAGCCAGTTCGCGATAGAAATGGTCGATCGTGTATTTTCCATTGTTTTTCATAGCACGGTCGAGAGGCTTTAGCTTAGCTCGGATTTGACCTTGCTGATCTTTAAAGAAAAGAAGCTCTTTGAACTGTCTGGGACCACTAGTGTAATCGGGTGATTTTCCTTGTAATGGCCAGAACAAGGCTAGTAAACGCGCTTCTTTTAAACTGAGGCCCTTATCGAGCTCTTCCCAGCGGCCTGCTTTTGCGCTCATCACAGGCCCTAGCTCTTTTCTTCTATTACCACTTATGAACTCGGCCTTATCTGCACTCGACATCCCCCGGCTGATTTCTTGGGCTACCAGATGTTGGCTGCTCATGTCCACTAGCAGGTGAAGCAGTTCTTTTGCCGTAGCTGGATCGTAGGTTGTATCCGCTGCTAAATCTTCTAAACCACCCAGCAAAGTGCGCCAGCTCGATTTTTCGCTTTCAGTATCGCATATTGGAGTTTCTTGGAAAATCAAACGTAGCACAAGCGCATCCCAACCATCCCGGTCGATCGGATATCGATTGTGGATAGCCATTCTAGCCTTTTCAAGCGTCTCGAGCAGCTTCAGACGTTTGCCCATCTCCTCTTTAGTGGCATCATCGAGATTCTCTTCTTGACCGCTATACAATTCGCGGCATAAAGGCGCCATGCGCCAAACCTTGTCAAAGAATGGGCTTTGTTGCAGCTCTCCAAATGCTTCTGCCCCTTCTTTTACTTTGATGGCGTTATAGCATTGCCAGCGTGCTTCCTCAGGAGATAGTGCTTTCGACGCGACAACGTGTTTTACAACAGCTGTTTTAAGAAAAGGTTGACCGAGATTTTCTGGAAGTAGCTTGGCCATATTACGAAGTTTTTTCAGGGCTTCATTTTGGTTAGAGTCACTAGAATCGGGCAGTTCTTGAAGGCTTTTTTGCATCGCCTCCCAATATTCCGGCCTAGAGAAAGGCGAAAGAATCTGATGGAGAGTTGCAAGGATATGATAAGGATACTTATGGGCTTCGCGTTCTTCTCCACCTAGACCCCACTTCCATTTTTCCGCGCCAGGGAATCGGTTGAAGAATTGATCTTTGAATTTTTGCCAATCCTGCTTGGTCAATTTCATTTTAGCTTGTTCGAGAAGCTTTTTTATCGATTTTTGGACTTCACTCGAATTTTTATACTTAGGATTATGGAGTTTTTTCTGTAGATCGAGGAAAAGTTGTTTGAGGGGGTGATCCTTTTTAGAGCAAAAAGCAAATGTCGCATCCAGTAAAATCCCCCAATTGTCCAGCACATGTCGCTCTCCCCAACCATCTCGTGGCTGCCTCTGAGGATTCAACTCGTAGATTTTACCATAAAGATCTTGTTGATTCGCAGGATCCAGTTTTTTTATCAGCTGCAAAATTTCCGCTTTCTTTTGCTGATCTGGGGCGGTCTTATGGAGGATCGCAGTCACTTCTCCATAAAATCGGGCAAACACACATATGCGATGTGCTTCGGCCTGTCGAAGCTGCTCTGTTAAAACGTCTCGAGCGGGGTATCGATATGCCGGGGCTGGTTCAGCTCCAATAAGCGCATCTAGATCAATCTCGCTTGCATCGATCGTCTTTTTAACGATCGCATCAATAGCTACTTCGAGTGGCTTTGCTCCTTTTCCAGCGACATTCAAGGCCAGCTGCCATTGGAAATCTTCAAAGGCCTTGATATAAACAGCCAGCTTCTGATGCTCACCGCGACCTGATTTCTCTAATCTAGCAAGTAACAATGCCCGTTCCTGCACACTCAAATGACCTAATCCAAAAGCAACGTTTTGGATGTCGCCTTCTTGTAAATGTTCGCTTGCTCCTTTTAAGGCACCCTCGTCTTCGATCATCAGGCCAAAGGTTTGTGCTAGTTCTCGGCGCAAGCTCTGTGGAAGTTGTAGAAAGGCTTGGGCAATCTTTTCCGGTGTTTGATTCCTCACTTGGTAAAGAACATGAAGCGGACTAGAGGCGTGTACAAAAGGGCGAAGTTTTTCTACTGACGGCTTGGATCGATCTGTATCGTGAAGCTGTGGAGCTGCTATTTTTTTAAGGGCTTTTTCGATTGCTTGGTCTGCCTGTCGGGCATGAATCGGCCGCGGTGTTCTTTCTTCAACAGGAAAACCTTCCCCTAAGCCTGCTTCCTCCGGTTTCCAAAGTTCATCACTCTTATCTTTGTAGTTATTAAAAACCTGATCAAAAAGTGTTTGAAATTTCGTTTTCAACAACGCATTTTTACAGACGTAATTTTCCTGGAACTCTGAATCGATCTCTGCGATCCTAGATCCTAATTCTTTTAGAGGGCTATCATCGTCCCGGACTGTGAGTAAAATCTCTCTACCCGTACGTGTTTTAACTTTTTCTACCCGTGAATCGAGGGAAGATTTCTCGATTTTTTCATTGATCTTTTCAAGCTCCTTACACAGAGCTGTTATGCGCTGTTCTGAATCTGTTAAAATTTTTCCTGGTATAGAAAGACTCATGATAATTACCCACAATAATAGTTTTGAGGTAGATTATAGCACTTGTCTAATAAAAATAAAACATACGTCTAACAAAAAGAATTCATTCGATGAGATTTTTTAATTTTAAAACAATTATTTATTGAAAAATCATGCGATAGCATAATACTTAAAAGTTTATTTGCTGTTTGATGTGTATTGATTTACAAGAAATGTATTTTTTAAATAATTTAATATACCATTCGCAAACTTCTTCAGGTGCTATGTCATCCTAAGAAACTGTCCAATACACAGCTATACAGCGATTATAAAAATTAACGCAAAGACGCCACGCCGCGAAGATGCAGAGAAAACTAACACGGTAATGTGATTATTGAAGTAACGGCCACAGAGCAAGAGCATTCAGTTCATAAAATTCAAACTAGGATTACTTCTCAATCTTAAGCAGAAACTTCGGCATAGAAAAAGTAGTTAATGATTTATAAAACTCTTTGCGGCTTTGCGACTTGCGCGTCTTTGCGTTATTTTTCATGATCGCTGAGTTTGGACATAAAAAAACGCCAGGGAGGACATCCCTGACGTTTTGAAGCCGTGCTTCTTAAGAGCCCTGCTCTTAAGCACGAGCCGCGCTGTTGTGTTCGGTGATCGCATTGCGAACATCGAGAGTGCGTTTTCCCTCTTGTGCAGCTTGGGATGCATCTTCTCGTGGCTTTGCAATAGCCTGATTGAGCATCTCTTGTGTATTTTGCGAGATGCCTCTTTGTGCTTCGGCTGCGCCTTTTGCTCTTGTATTGTCTGCTTCTTTGCCTTTGGTGAAGGTTTGTGTCGAGTTATTCGCCACTTGGTAGATGTTGTTGAATGCAGACTCATAACGGCTGTAGCTCGAATGGATACTTTGCAAGCTATTGGTGTGCTGCGTCATTTGCTCGTTCAAGTTCCTCGCGATGCCAGGACGATGCTCATCTCCTATGAGTGCATAATGACCTTGATTCGCTGGAGCCGAGAAATCATTGTTCTTCACCTGTCTAATATAATGCGCTTCAGGAGTATTTGCTGTTGTAGGCAGATCAGTCCCTGTCACAGTCCTTGGAGCATTACGCAATGCTGTTTGGTGTGCAGTGATATTATTAATCGCGCTTTGGGTATTCTCTGACGCAACATGTTGCTGTCTAGCAATTCCAACCGTAGACAAGACACCCGCACCGGCAGTAAGCGATTGTGTTAGGTAGGCATTCGCCTCTTGGTCTTGGTTGTTGGCCTCTTGTTCAAGAGAGTTCTTGGCAGCATTTGCCATTGCTTGGACAACTCCAGGGCTATTGGCAAGGTTAGCCTGTAGAATATGCTGCAAGAGAGCTTGCAGTTCAGCATATTTGGCTTGGAGTTCGAGCAAAATTTGCCCCGCGACGACCTGACCGCCAGAGGTGATCGAAGCATGGCTCACGGTAACCGTATCATCGCCAGTTGGACCATTGGTCGACGTATCTTCTTCTGTGCTATCCGTCGCACCGAGTGTTGTTCCAGTAGATGAAGCTCCCATAGTGTCATGCAGACGTTGTAACTCTTGGATCTGTCCATCGATCTTTTTGCAGAGACGGCCGATCAATCGATCTTCGCCCTTGCTGCCATCAGATCCTTTGAGTAGATTTTCAAGCTGTTCCATATCGTCTTTGAGAGAACTGCTCTTATCTTCGAGCGTTGAAGCAACCGCTTGCAGCTCCTTCAAGGCGCTTTTTTTCTGCGGCTCAGAGTCATTCTCTGTTTTGCCAGAACTAAGGTTCTTTAGGTAGCTGACGTTGGTTTGGTTTCTATCAATATGGGTAGACATATTATTACCTTATTTATTGTTTATTAATTTTTAATTCTTAAACGGCCATATGAGCAATCAAGCGTGCTGCTTCTCGTTCGCCACTGCAGAACTTCGAAGCCATTTCTTGTATTGTCGCCGCTAATTGTTGCATTTGTGTGGCTGCCTCGTCGGAATACGCTTTTTCATTGGTTTTATTGGCATCCATTGTACTTTGATAAAATGTCATGATCGATTTTTGTGCTCCAATATCTCTATACATATCGGCGAGCTTGTGAGCATTTTTCGTTTGGAAAGCGTTAGCAATCGTAGATAAGATGTTACCGAATGCTTGCAATCCCTGCCCAGCCAGCGTGATGTCAGCAAGGTTGGCCCCTATTTTCGCAAAGATAGCCTGTAAACGGGACTCGACGCTTTTAGCCGTAGCTTGGCCACCGGCTCCAATATGTCCGCCTAGCATGCCTAAAACTACCTGAACAACGCTCAAGATGATTTGCAAAGCCTTGAACCACTTTTTCTTTTGCGCTTCATCCTTGCTCATCTTCGAATCGACGATCGCTTGGAACGAATCGAGGAGCGTGTTATTCATCATCGTCATCATCAATGTTGTTCCACCAAATTTAACAAGGCTGCTCCCATTCGAAGCTGCTGTAGGAGCATTCCCTACTCTTCTTACTCCTTGAGCTGTCAAATCAGCCATTTCTCTAGTCAATTCTTCACCTGCCTCTTCTCCAGCTTCGGCACCAAACGTGCGCATTGGAATCGCTGCGGCGGTATTGGCAGCAGCTTCTTCAGCAGCCCTTGCAGCAGCTCCACCAGCAGCAGCTCCTTGGCTAGCCGCTCTAGATACTAGAAGTTTACTAGCAGCACCATCGGTCAGCATGACCGCGATGGCCATAACTATGGCAACAATAACGTCGGCCAATACTTTTCCCGCTTCCTTGCTAATTTTGCCATTGCTACTATCCGCGATAGCTGTACCCAAATCACTGATAGCGTCGCCAAGATAATCGTGACCAGTTCCCAAATTGACTGCTGTCAAGGCCGCCATACCAGCCGCTAAGGCGATTGAACCTACACCACCTGTGGCAGCCGCCGCGATAACACCAGCTGTCGCTAACGCCACCTGGGCTACATCCATGACTATTTTCATGAATTTCTGATGCTGTACTGCCTCAGTGAATTTCTCTAAGTCTATAGAGCTTTTATTGGCTGCTGTAGAGTAGTTTTGCGCTCCAGCTTTGCTCATATCCTGTTGATCTTGAGACCGTGCTTTATACACTTGGGCTAGCAAGACTTGTAATTGCGACATCACTGCTACAATCGCAATTGCGGCCTGCTGAACCTGTGCTTCAGAGACGTTTCCTGAATTTATCGCAGACATGAGCGAACTTAAGATGCTCTTCACTTGAGCGGTAACTTGCTGCAATTGCGTCATTGCCACTGCTGAATTCACGGCAGAGAGCTGACTGATCAAACTATTGATCTCGGCATTCAATGTAGCCACTTCATTTTGCAATCCAGAAACCTGGTTTTGCAAATCATCCCTTTCTTGTTTTTCTTTAGCCACCTGGACGGCGAAATATGCGGCACCACCTAAACTTAAGCCGCATGTCCAAATTGAAGCTACCGCACAAGCTGCCATTTTGATCGAATCTTCTACGATTTTGTCGTTCAGCTCATCGATTTTTTGTTGATCTTGAGCGATTTGCGTCTGATCTTTTCCAATCTGATTGAAATCATCCCACATTTGCTGTGTCATAATGTCGATCGCTGCGATTTGATCGTTGATCCAGGCCAACGTCTGAGCAGCTAATTGTTGTGGTGTAGGATCGGTCGTTGTGGAATCCGTGTTATCTGTGTTATCTGTGCTATCCGTATCATCTACAGTATCGTCGGTTGTCGTGCTATCGGTCGTCGTTTCCTCTGGTGCAGAACTGGTCATGAGCATGGATTGAGACGAATCTTCGGTTGACGTGTTTTTAGCTGTTTGCTCTTTTTGCCTCTGTTGTTTTTGAACATCTTTAGAATTATCTGTCGCCACGGTCGATACAGTCATCAGAGTAGGAACCAATGCATTATAGGCAGTTTGATTTGCTGCTTTCTGCTGGTTCAATTGGCTAATCTGTTGATTAGACTCGGCAATCTCTTCATTGAGCGCATCGATTTGGTCTTGAATCCCAGGTTTATCTTCATCAGAAGCGTTGTCCAGCTGATCTTCGAGATCGGCAACCTCGGCTTCATCGTCATTGACTTGCTTTGTCAAATCATCGATTTGCGTTTGCTCATCAGAGATGTCCGCTATCAAATCTTGTTGCTGTTGAGACAGCCCTTCATATTGAGCATTCCACTCTTGGGAGCTCTGATTGATTTGATTAAGCGCTGCACTAGCACTGTTGGTAACTGTACTCATAATTTTTCCGCTTTTTTAAGCTATTTATTGTTCTTTTTATTAACAGCAAGCCAGCCAAACGTACTTGGAGAAGATTGGAGGGTTCTCGCTTCGACTTCACGACGAACCTCTTGGATTGCTTCCCACTCTGGCTGAGTAAAATTTTGGGGATCACCTAACAACCGCTCGGCCTCTTCGAAGCTATAGCCATGAGCTCTGTAGATCCGCGTTAAACCCACTGGCAACTGCGCCCGGCGTTCTTGGAGTTGGTTAACGATCTTTTCTCGATTCAGTTCCGATGTTCCTGGTAATTGCTCGATCAGGGCAGCTATCTCTTTTAAGAGCTCCACAGCTTGCGAGAATTCCACGCCATAAAAGGCCCTCTTTTCGGCTAGTTCTTGCACTAACCCTGAAAACCCTTCGATATCTAGTTTCGTAGCTGTAGTCATAGTTGCATATTCCCCCAACATTTATTTTATAACAAAACCACTATCAAAGTCAACTATTTATTAACTGTTTTTTATAAATTACTTAACAAAAGTCACTAACAAAGTAAATAAACTTATCGCCGTATCTTTATTTTAAATAACTAATGATGTGTGGGTAAGGGCCATAGCGAATACCTAGGCCTTAAAGGCCGGGTTTCCATCGAGGGGGGAGGTGAAAAGTGAAGAGGTTTTTTGGCGGTTTGAGGAATTATTTCTTATCCCACTCAGGATAAGCACATTGCTGTAAGCAATTGAAAGTAAATATGTTATATTATGCATCGAAAGGATACAAAAAAACCCTCAATCGGAGGATGATTGAGGGTAGGTAAGGGGGTTGAGTGTAAGAAACAGGTTATACTATCCCTTGACCGAGTGCGCTAGCTCCAGAACCCATCAAGTCGCCTAAGGTGCTTGAAAGCGCGCTATTGGCCGCTTGTTGGTTCGACTGGTCGAGCTGCAATTGCGAGGTGTAGGTATCGACGTTGTTTTTCAACGGGGCGTTACCAACTCCCTGCAGAGCGCTCATCTCACTTTGGACCGTGCTCCATTGGTTCAAAATAATTTGTATTTCTGTCAAAGCATCTCCAGTTTGCCCTTGAGCAGCCGCGGCGCAATAACTCATTTGCATCTGGATCTGTGCGTTGGAATAATTATAACCACTCAATGGTTTACCAGGTTTATCATTTTTTGAAGTACCAGGCTGGCTGCTATCCGAGCCAAAGTATAAAAGTG
This sequence comes from uncultured Simkaniaceae bacterium, assembly GCA_963791555.1. Taxonomy (GTDB): domain Bacteria; phylum Chlamydiota; class Chlamydiia; order Chlamydiales; family Rhabdochlamydiaceae; genus JAGXTH01. The sequence goes on along the minus strand of CAWBSQ010000004.1, from coordinate 153,642 downwards.
AATGGTATATTTGATATCCATATTGGCACTTCTCGACCTGACCATTCTCTGGGTAGCTCCCATCTTCTTTTGCTGGAGGTACTCCATCGCTTGCCCAAGCTGACTGATAGTCATTGTACTGGGTCATGAAGGTATTCGCTAAATTTGCATCACTCGACATTGTTTGGCCGCCACTAACGTTCACGCCAAGCACTGCTTTATAAAGCTCTTGGTAACAACTTGTTGGATGACTACTATCTACGCTCATGATATTTACCTTTTAAATCTTTTTATTACTGTTTAAGTACACCCATTGCAAAACCGAAATAGCCGGAAATTGATCCCGCAACACTATAGTTTTGCTGTCGGTCTGTGTTATCTGAATTTACCTGTGATTGCACGCCTTGTACGATTGTTTGCACACCATTACATTGCACATCTTTTATTGATGTATCGGTATCGTATACGACTTGCAAAGCTTTCGCTTGCATGGCAGTCGCTGGATCTGAACTAACTGAAACAGCCAGATAATTATATTTATCTTCCGTTAATTTATTTTGCCATTCCGTTTGCAAGTTCATAAGTGCAAGGGTCATCGTAATCAAAGAAACAGAATCGTTGACGAATTGCTTTTGATATCCATCATCGCCATTGGAGACCGCCTCTAAGACTGCTGCAAAACCATTGTCCATAATTTCCTCTTCAATTAGCTGCTTTTTATGTCTTATTTCCCTTGGTTTTGTACAGACAGCCCAGGAACCATATTCATGATCTTGAGCAATTGCTGTAACAAACTGGTGTATTGCGTAATATTGTTTTTATCGTATTCCATTGTCGTTTGCAAAGTTTGGTTAACGGTACTGCAACCTTGTGTGACTGTAGAGAAGTTCTGGCCGATCGATTGGGCTATGCCAGACGCTGTCGATCCGTCATCATTAGGGGGTGAGTCTTTGTCTGATACCGCGGCTTGGAACTGACTTAAACTTCCACCATAATATTTATCTACTTGATCCAAACTGGCACTTATCTGTGTAATCGAGCCGTGAATCGCATCTTTTGTCCCTTGATCAAAAATCGTATTATCGCCAGGTGAGCCCGTACCACTTACATATTTATCCATCGCTGCTAAATCAGATCTCATTTTAGACATATTAGACGCATCGTCAGCAGGATTGTTGTCATTATAAGCAGCTTCCATATCGGAATCGACACCCCGGAACGCCGTGAGTACGTTCATTTGCTTAGCCACATCGGTCAGCTTATTTTGGGCGCAAGAAATGATCGATCCACCATCTGCATTACCATATCCCTTGCCGGCTAATTTGTTATCGTAAACGCTTCCATCTTGCATGATTTTCATCAACCAAACCATCATCAACATATCGGGATTCTTTCCCTTGCTTTTCACCCATAGGTCATTGTTGTCGTTGAGCTCTTTCTGAGCCAATTGTTCTGGGCCGCCATCACCGCTATAGTCTGTATACTCTTTATAGCTATCATTAAGGCCTTGTATTACATCGGTTGACATAGTTTATTTATCCTTTTATTATTTATTAAATTAATTTGCTCTATGAACAGGAAGCGTTGATTGCTTTTTCTTCGACATGTCGTTTAACTGCTTGAATTTCTTCCCATTCCTTCAGTGGAAAATTTCGGGGATTTTCTAGGTATTGTTCCATCTCTTCTTGATTGGACCCTCGGGCTTGGCAAAACTCGGCGAAGATCCTACTTAGATCTCCTCGATAGTTGCGTAGTTTTTCAGCAACTTCCTCGAGTTTTTCACTCTTTTCTGACCCGCTCTCTTCTAACTGGCGCATCAAAGGCAGCATCTCTCTAAATAGGTTCAGCATCTGCCGTAAGCCGGTGTCTTGTAGGCCTGGTCTTTGAGCTAGTTCTTCGACTAACTCCGAAAAGCCTTTTAGATTGATATTCCTAGCTGAACTCATAATCACATGTTCCCCCAACATTTATTTTATAACAAAACCCATATCAAAGTCAAATAATGATTTTAACGTTTGTTTGTAATTAATTAATAATTAGCATACAATGCGTTATTAAAAAATTGAGGTTCAGGGAAAATTGAAAGCTCTTAAAAAGGAAAGGGTTATGTCGATTGGGCTTGACTAGAGGTTGCCTTTGGGAAAAGGAAAAACCCGTAAGTCTTCGGCAATGAGGGTGTTAGGAAAAATCAGGGAAGCTTCTGAAAGAAACTCGGTGGTATCTTGATAGCGGGCAGAAAAATGGGTAAGGATGAGCTGCTGCGCATGTGCCTGAGCTGCAATTTGTGCAGCTTGCCGTGCTGTTAAATGGTGATGCTTAAGAGCAAGTTCCTCATGACGAGTGAGATAGGTGCTTTCACAAAGTAGCAATGAGGCATTCTTAGCGGTTCTCAGAGCGGCTTCGCAGGGAAGAGTGTCCGCAACATAGGCGAAAACATCCCCCTTACGCAACGTACTTACCTCGTCGAGGGTGACTTTCTGGCCTTGCACCTCCACAGACCCTCGCGCCTCGAGTTGTCTGACGAGAGGGCCTTGCACTCCCTTTTCGCGGAGTTTGACCTTATCGAATTTGCGCTGATCAACTTCCTGTACCCGCCATCCCAGATTGTCCACCCCATGATCGAGAAAATAGGCCTCGATCCTAAATTGCTCATCCTCAATGACAAGTCCCTCTTCAGCTATGGGATGTTCCACAACCTCAATGACTTCATGATAAATGCTGCACCTTCTCAGGCGATCGAAGTAGACCTGGCCGCTGGCTGGATAATAGCAGTGGATGGGGTGAGTCACCTTATCGAGATTGAGCCGCATCAACATCGAGCCTACCCCCAAGCAATGGTCTCCATGGAAGTGACTGATGAGGATGCGGGTCACGCACGTCGGTGCTACATCGGCAAAAATAAATTGCCTCTGGGTCCCCTCGCCTGGATCGAATAAGAACCCTTCGCCATTCCAACGGAGCAGGTAAGCGCCATGATTCCGCAATCGGGTGGGCTGTTGGCTAGAACAGCCTAAAATCGTAAGGTCGCGTACTGTCATGTGGGACTTCTCGAAAAAAGAGGGATATTGGCTAGTAGGATGCCTGTAAGTCCTCCTACTATGTGGGCTGTATTGGCAATCATGCTAGCAATACCAGGGATGCCAAAAAAATCGAGCCCTATGGAAACAAATTGGAGGAGTAGCATAGCGACGACAAAGAAGACGAGAAACAGCGTGGTACCGCTGCTCAGGGGGTATCCTTCCCAAGGACAACGCCGCTGCCGCATCCAGATAAATCCTACCATTCCGCAGGCGATCCCAGAAAAGCCCAGAAAATAGGGGCCGCTCATGAGATATTGCGCCGTATTGGAAATGCAGCCGATGATTGCGATGAGAAGCAACATCCGCCATTTTCCAGCGCGCTCTTCGATCATCCTGCCCAAAATCAGCACCCATGCCATGTTGAAGAGAATATGCAAGAAGTCCTTATGCAACAAACATGGGCTAAAAACTCTCCAAATTTGCCCTTCCCGGATTTTTTCAAAAAGAGGTGCAGAAGAGAACGAGCCCTTGCCTGTTTTGATTTTTTCAAAAAAAATGTCAAAGGCGCCTTTCCAGTAAGGGCAATGTTCTACGGCATCGAATTGTGCTTTGATGTTGGGAGGAAGTTGGCCGATCTCCTCGACCGACTTCATGGGATGCTCCTTCATCAATTCGTCCAATTTCGTATAACAGTTAGGAAAATCATAGAATAAATCGCGTTGCAAAGGAGTCAAACCGACTTGCAAGGCAATCGTCCCCTCTTTTTGAACAAGGTCACTTTCTTGAAGCAAATTCCAAAAGAAAAAGAAAACGCAAAGCGCGATCAAGCAATGGGTCAATGCATAGCGTCTTCTTCGCGAAGGTGGATGCCGCTCCAATTCTACTTTGAGGGTATCTTTGTCATTCGTTAGAAGCTTTGCAATCGGAGCGGCTTTAGGCCGCTCAAAACGCAGTGCCTCATCTGCACCTAGCTGCTCAAAATGGACGAGCGCCTCTTGCGCTTTTTCGAAGTCATCTTCATCGATAACCCACAGAGAGAATGTGTTGCTCCCCGGGCGTCCAGCGGGCTCGTAGATCGCTTCAATGCCCTTCTCGTGAAGATAATTGATGCAGGCAAACGCCTTGCGCTCATCGTTAAAACTCGTTAAGAATCGCATAGATGTTGGATCTTGGCCAAAATGTTCGAGGTGGAAAGTCCTGGGATTAGCTCGACGATATGGATTCTACCGCCATGTTTTTTGACTGTGGGCGCTTCGATACAATCGTGCCCATATTCTGAACCGTTGACATGCACATCGGGGCGAACCCTCTCGAGAAAGGCGATCGGATCGGTCTCTTCAAACCACGTCACTCCATCGACAAAATCGAGCGCTGCCATCATCTGGAGCCGATATTCAAGTGGAACGATGGGCCGTTTCGGACTTTTGTATTTTTGGATCGAGGCATCGGAGTTGAGTGCAACAAGCAGTTTATCAGCTTGCAGAGAACCTTCGTAGATGATCTGCAAATGGCCCGCATGCATGAGATCGAATGATCCATTCAACGTTGCAATCGTATTTCCTTCGGCACGCCATTGGGCAATTTTCTCATCGAGCAGATCAGGATGGATCGTCTTCGATTCGATAAAACGAGTTAAAGAGTTTTGCACATTATTTACCATTTGGGAATGCGACATGGAAAACCTCGTCATAGTATTCGACAAAATGCACCGTAAATCCCTTTTTGAGATATGCAGGAAGCTCGGCAAAATCGCGTCGATTATCTTTAGGAAAGATCAATGTGGTGACACCGCTGCGCTTAGCAGCTATGAGTTTCTCCTTAAGGCCGCCGATGGGCAATACCTTGCCGCTAAGCGTCAATTCGCCTGTCATGCCAAGATCTGCTTTCACAGGTACATTGAGCAGCAGGGATAGCATCGCTGTGGTCATCGTGATACCGGCTGATGGGCCATCTTTCGGCGTTGCTCCCTCAGGGATATGAACATGAACTTGTTCCTTTTCAAAGAACGGCTTATCAGGGGCATAGCGTTTGCACATACCATGCAGATAGGTCCATGCGATCTGCGCCGATTCTTTCATGACATCACCCGCCTGGCCAGTGAGTTTCATCTCCGTTTTTTCAGCAGCAACGCGCATCGCCTCGATATAGAGCGTAGCGCCGCCCATCGAGGTCCACGCCAGCCCCATACAAACCCCAACTGGTGTTTTTTCGAAAAACCGATCTGTCGTAAAAATCGGTTTACCGAGAACCTTGGAGAGGTTTTTTTCGGTGATGGTCTCTTTTTTGAAAGGAATCTTTTTCTGCCTTTTCTGTTCTTCATGCCGCACGATTTTTACGGCGATTTTTCGTAGAATCTTCTTGATGTTGTTCTCGAGAGTTCTCACACCAGCTTCGCGCGCATAACCATTGATGATCTGATTGAGTGCAGAAGAGCTGATCTCGATTTGAGACGCCTTCAATCCCATGCTTTTACGATTGCGTGGGATGAGGTAGCGCTTAGCTATCTGCACTTTCTCTTCCTGGATATAACCAGAGAGGCGCAAAATATCCATGCGGTCTTTGAGCGGCTCTGGAATCGTGTCGAGCACGTTGCCCGTCGTGATGAACAGAATATTGGACAAATCACAGCGCACATCGATGTAGTGATCGAGAAAATCGCGATTTTGCTCAGGATCGAGTACCTCGAGCAATGCTGATGCAGGATCGCCATGATAGCTATTGCCGATTTTATCGATCTCATCGAGCATGATCACGGGATTCATGACCTGCGTTGCCTTGAGCGCTTGGATCATCTTTCCAGGCATCGCTCCGATGTAAGTACGTCGGTGTCCCTTGATCTCTGCTTCATCGCGCATGCCCCCGACAGATAGGCGATAAAACTGCCGGTTGAGCGCCCGGGCGATGCTTTTGCCGATGCTTGTCTTCCCAACACCTGGCGGGCCGATCAAGCAAATAATACTCCCTTTAACACCATGGGAAAGTTTCCCAACACTGATGAATTCCAAGATCCTTTCTTTGATGTCCTCTAGGCCATAATGATCTTCCGCTAGAATTTTTTCTGCTTTCTTAAGATCGAGCCTCTCCTCGCTCATAATACCCCACGGTATGATGGTAAGCCAATCGAGGTAGTTGCGGCAGACAGCATATTCAGACGATTGCACTTCGAGGACATTGAGCTTTTCAAGCTCGTCGTCGATGACTTTTTTCACGTCATCGGGCACCTTGCGCTTTGAGAGACGCTCTTGGAACTTTTCGACATCGCAAGTTTTATCGTCTTTTTCAAGACCTAGCTCGCGCTTGATCGTCTTGAGCTGCTCGCGTAAAAAGAACTCCCGCTGCGTCTTGGAGATACCGGCTTCGATCTTCTGATTGATGCTGTTTTGCAGCTTGCTTAAATCGAGCTCTTTTCTTAGAAGCACAAGGGCCTTATCGATCCTCCCTTGCAAGTCGAAAGTTTCGAGCACCTCTTGCAGCTCTTCTCTAGAGGCGGTGGTAAGTGCAACCGCGAAATCTGCCAGCTTGCCAGGTTCGGTGAAATCGGAATGGCCAAGGAAGATTTGCAATTCTTCTTTGAAGAGCGGATTGAGTTTTAAGAGCTCCTTGATCGTCGTGATGATGCTAATGGAATAGGCTTTGAGTTCTTTAGAGAGCTTCCCAGAAATATCCTCATGAATTTCTATTGCAGCGCGTAGATAGCGCGATTTTAGCGGCTTGACAATGGAAATCCTCTTTTCCATATTCAGTACAACCTGTGCACCGCCCTGTTCCATAGGGATGATGCGCAAGATGCGAGCTAAAACCCCTACTTGATGCAGATCTTTGAGGGCCACGTTGTAGACATTGGCATCTTCATCTTTAGTCAAAAAGAGGCCCATGCTCTTATGTTCCGACTTCGCGACCAATTTGAGCACTTCGTAAAAAGGGCCGGGTTCGATCATTACAGGCGCTGCCATACCAGGAAAGAACGGGCGTCGATTGAGCGGTATGACAAAGACCTGATCTGGGAAAGTTAGATGGATTTTGCTTTGATCCTCTTCTTCCTGAATCGATTCACGTACCGCGTCGATCAAGATATCTTCTGCTGTTTCTTCACCAGCATCGTTGGGGGTATCATCGTACGTCAAAATTTTCCTCACGAGTTTTTTTCAGGAAGGACGGACTTAAACAGTACCAAGATGTGAAAAAAGCCGCAACCAGCTAGAATAGCTACCATCATGACACACCTTTTCTTAGACGGCAGCCTTAGCCAAACAGTGGTAGGGCTCACAAGCGGCCCTTTTCGATTGCTCCCCAGCCGAGGGGCCTCTGACGGTCTTCTTTTTACTACTATCAATCAAATACTTGATGAGGGCAGGCTAAATTGGCATGACCTAAGCTCGATCGCCGTAGGAAGCGGACCTGGCTCCCACACGGGGACAAGAGCTGCCGCTGCCGCTGCAAAGGGATTAGCCATGGGGCTTAATCTCCCATTAAAACTCTTCCCTTCCCTTCTCCTCACCCTACCGCAGGCCTCGGGGCGGATCGGCACCTCTTTAGCTACGCGAAGAGAAGGGAAGGTGTTTGTCCTCGTCTATGACACGCAGTCTCTGGACGTTGAGTGCAATAACTTGCTCTGTATGCATGAACTAGACATTCTTCGAGAGACTTTAGAACATTTTGGCCATGACCTATCCCCTCTTCATTTAAAAAATTTTCTTAATAAGACAACTCCCTCTTCCATGAGTGCTCCTCTCTCGTATCTACAACTTTAGGTTGCCCAATTTTACCCTTCGAAGGTAAGATTTTGCGGGTATATACTAGCGGTAGTTCCAACGCATAGGGGATTTCCTAACTGGTATATACGAAGAGGCTGCTTTACAGTCTCAACCGTTTTAAAAATTTAACCAACCGATAAGGTCATTAAAAGGTCTACATGCCCAGCGTAAAAGTCCGCACTGGCGAGCCCATCGATAAAGCCCTTCGCGCCCTCAAAAAGAAACTTGATAAAGAAGGGATCATGAAATCTGCAAAAGCACACCGTTTCTACGATAAACCTTCTGTCAGAATGCGTGCTAAATCTAAAGCGGCCTTGAAATACAAAAAGACGAAGAATAGCCGTTCGAGCTTCTAAGAAGCTGCAATTTAAGGGACTGTTGAGGCGGTTCTCTATTTGGAAGCCGTTTTTTTGGCCAATTCGTCTAGTTAATTTTAGCACTCCTTTAAGGGGTTTGCTAAAAATGATCCTTGCTGTAGAATTGAAACCGCAAACACTTTAGTATGTGCCTATGTCTGATTACTACACAGTCCTTGGGATTTCCCGCGATGCTTCACAAGAAGAGATCAAAAAGGCATATCGCAAGAATGCCTTAAAGTACCATCCTGACCGCAATCCTGGCGATGTCGAAGCAGAGCGCAATTTCAAGCAAATCTCAGAAGCCTATGAAGTCTTAAGCGACGACAATAAACGGCGAATCTACGATCAATACGGCGCAGATGCTGTAAGAGCTGGCGCTGCTGGCGGCGGCCCTGGCAGCGCTGGTTTCTCTTCGATGGAAGAGGCCCTGCGCACCTTTATGGGAGCATTCGGAGGAACAGGCGGCGGAGGCGAGTCGATTTTCGAATCTTTGTTCGGCTTCGAAAGCGAAGCAGGCGATGGAGCGCGCCAAGGCGCCAGTAAAAAAATGAACATGACCATCTCTTTTGAAGAAGCTGTCAAAGGCGTCGAAAAAGAAATCATGATCTCTAATCTCATCAACTGTTCAAAATGCCAAGGCTCGGGCGCTAAAAATGAAAAGGGAACAAAAACTTGTTCCCGTTGCCAAGGACGCGGCCAAATCCATCAGAGCCGCGGGTTTTTCAGTATGACGACCACCTGTCCTCAGTGTGGCGGACAAGGGCAAATGATCACCGATCCTTGCCTTGAATGCCAAGGGCAAGGACAAGTCAAAGAAAAGCAAAAAGTCGATGTAAAGATTCCTCCAGGCGTCGACTCAGGGATGCGGCTAAGAATGCCCGGCCATGGCGATGCTGGTATCGGCGGCGGACCAGCCGGCGATCTCTATATTTCCATAAACGTCAAACCGCATGAAGTCTTCGAACGGCAAGGCGATGATGTCGTCATCGACTTACCGATTAGTTTTTCCGAAGCGGCCCTTGGCTGCAAAAAAGAAATCCCCTCTCCTCATGGCCACTCGTGCAGATTGCAGATCGTAGAAGGCGTACAGTCTGGCAAGATTATGCGTGTACGCGGCGAAGGTATTCCCAATGTTCACGGTCAAGGCAAGGGAGACATGCTCGTTCGCCTTATCGTAGAGACACCTGTGAATCTCAGCGATAAACAAAAAGAACTCTTGCGCGCTTTTGGCGACTTGGAAAAAGAGCATAACTCGCCACGAAAACGAGGATTCCTCGACAAGGTCAAGGCCTTCTTTTCTTAGAAAGTATTTGCAAATTCTTTTCCCTATGGAAATTGAAAAATTCTCAAAAGAACTTCTCATGCTTAGGATAAAGCCTGCATAAGCGCTTCCATTAGCCATCTTTCGAAACTCAGCGATTATGAAAATTAACGCAAAGACGCGCAAGACGCAAAGAGTTTTATAAATCATTAACGACTCTTTCTATGCCATTGCGGAGAAGTTTCTGCCCAAAACTGAGAAGTAATCCTAGTTTGATACAAGGCCTCTTGATACAAGCTCTCCAACAAGCCTGGGTCGCCTAATATCCGATGTACTTTGATTGCAGCGTCTATTATCAGCGTGGCTAATACATTATCAATTTTCTCTGCGTCTTTGTGGCTTACGCGTCTTTGCGTTCATTTTCATAATCGCTGAGTTTCGAAAGAAGTTTAATGGAAGCGCTTAAATAGCTTTTATCCTAAAAATTCTCTTGGAAACTCTTCAATTTCTATAGGGAAAAGAATTTGCAAATACTTTCTTAGAAGGCTTGATCGCGATCTTTGGAAGGTTGAAAAATAGGGTCGAGTAAGGGCTTTACATCGCCTGTATTGTAGTTAGACAACACGACAGCGGTAATCCGCAATCCTGAAAAATATGACCATAAAAAGGCAGAACGGCCAGGACCATGTCCTGGATGACCAAACCCAAGGGGCAGTTTTGGCAGTTTCGTCTGTTCATCGCGATCGAGCATAAAACCCAGCGAACGCTCATTTTGAAACAACATCGTCCGTAGTGATTTATTCGTAATGAGGGTACCGTGGCGAATAGCCTCGGCAAACTTCAGCAAATCCCTAGCAGGCATGCGCCACCCGCCATTTCCATGGGGATAGGGTTCATCAATAGTCACTTTCTCGCGAAAGCCATCCTCAACAATTTCAAAGCAGTCAGGTTCAGATCCTTTCTTTTTAGCGAGCGAAATCTCGGCCACAGCCCCAAACATCTTAGCCGGCCTGAAAATCCTCGTTTCGATGTAACGCTTGAACCCAGCTTCATAGCTAAGAGAAGAGTCTCTATATCCTGCATGCTTGCCGATGATTTGCGCTAGGAGGCGATAACCGTAATTGGAATACGTGTAGCTACCGACTTTTCCTGGGATCCCATCACCGCCTATGAGTCCAGCGGTATGAGATAAGATCTGCTTTAGAGTGATCCGATGCATCTGCTTTTTAAGGCTGCGTAAAATCTTTGGGGAAGGATTTTCACCTTCATAAGGTGAGCGCAAAGGAAGATCGAGCTCTTCTGGACTTAAGAGCTTGCTCAATGGAGTATCTAGTGAGAATCTCCCCTCCTCGATCATCTGCATCACGGCCACAGCCGTGAATAACTTCCCAACTGAAAGAACATTTAAGGATTGATCGGTAGTGAATTCCACTACTTGATTCGGACAATGGGAAGCCTGCACTATTTCTGCATCTCCAACTTGGAAAGCAACGACACCGGAGAAAGGAAGCGGCAATGTGCGGTCATCCGCTAATATTTTGGGCAAATGCTCTGCCAAAATAGCAAGACGTGCAGGAGACCGTGCGAAAGGGGGAAGAGTAGATGTCGAAAGATGGCTGACTTCAAATTTGGCCACTTCTAATGAATGGGCAAATGCCTGATCACTACGTTTTTGACCAAACGCCTGACCCACCCGTTCTTCCAAATCAGATCTTCTTAAAGACGGAGGGGTATAGGGTATTAAGGCGTGCGAAACTGAATGATTGGTAATAGCCGATGATGTCATGGTATTAAATTAGCATCCTAATTTTTAATCTAGTTTAATAAAGTAATATCCATTATATATTAATTATTTTATATCCATCAAGTATTAAATCATGAATTGACATCCTAACCTATTTATTTAGAAAGGCTTAAAAAGTCTATGCGTTTTATTGTTTGCTTCTCTTGACTACCAACGGTTAAATCTCTTGTTATATCCATAAATACTTAAGAAAGTATAAAAGCAATGATGTATTCAAAAATACTAATTTTGTATACATGCAAATGGGAGATGTATACAAAATCAAAAATTGACATCCTATGTCGAAGAGATTAGGTCACTTAAAGCAACAACGGTTTGGTTACATCTTTGTGATGACGTTTAGGATAGCGTCAAGACCTATGACCTCTTCTAAAGAAGACTTTGGGATGGCTACGTACATGCCCTTTTCAACACCGGTTTTGCTTGAAAACATCGGGGCAAAGTCAAAGACGAGAAGCGCGGAGCTTTCCTCAACAGATGGGATGACAAAACGAAGCGGGCTTTGGTTGTCATCGATCTTGCAAGGCTGTCGCATTAGCCATTCATTTTGCCACTCAGCCTTTGTTGGCATAAGTTTTAAATCGATACTGGACTGAATCAATTTTCGCAGCATGTTCTTGGCTTCTATGATTAAGGTCTCCTGGCTTACCTCGAAAATGCCACCGAGGCTCCCCCCATATTCTTTGCTCAAATCAGCAAAAGAAAAGATCGGAAAGGAAGAATTCACCACATTGATCCCTCTTTTTGGACGATTATAGGCCTCAAAATAAAAGGAGGTCTTATTCTTGACAAAATAGAGGGCGCGATTTTTGCATTTAGCGATCTCTTTCCCCTTCATGAGAACTTGTAATAATGTTTCTTCATCGGAAATCCAAGAGGGGAAAAAAGAGGAGTATTTTTGTCCTTCTGAGGTTTGCTTGCCTGAGGAAAATTTTGCACAAAATACCCCCGTCTCGGAATTCACAATCATTTGTTTTAAAGAGGAAAAGAGGGGGTTTTTTTTGGGACAGAAATGGAACCCCATATCACCTTTTTTTCCTTTCGAAGCTACGGGTGCAATGATGTGCTCTAAGTCAAAGACTTTATCAGGGACCTCGGGGGAACCGGTCTCCTTGTGACGACACTCCCGCTGGATTTGTACGATGTGACCAAAAGAATCAGAAAACCATGACGATTGTGAGAGTGGAGAAACGAGGTCTTTGTGAAACCGGGGTTTAAAAAATCGTCTTTCAGGAGACTGTCCTTCAGTCTCAGGAGACGCGAGGCGGAGCATTGTCCTGACGGTCTTGTCTGCCACGGCAAATCGCCTTTTTTTCATTGGAGAATCTTGGACCAGGGTGACCGCTTTGATCCCTTCTTGTAAAGTTTGTTTATCTTGTTTGGTGAGAGACACCATTAGATCCTCATCTGTCATCGATTCGAGCAATTCACGAGCTTCTTTGTTTTTTTCAGGAGTGTCGTACTTGGCTTTTTTATTTTTGACTTTTTCCGGAGACTCAAAGGAACCAGATTTGGCACTTGGGCTTGAAAAAACCAAACGGTTTACTTTGCCTGGCAGCGGGGAAGCAAAGAAAGAGTCCGAGACAGAACTAGGGCTTGAAAAAGGGCTTGTAGAAGTCACTTTATTTCGCCGCGGAGAACTGAAAGAAGAGTCCGATGTAGAACTCGGGCTTGAAAAAGGGCTTGTATAGGTCATTTTGCTTCGCAGCTTTACCGGAGAAGGGACAGAATAGTCCGATCCTGAACTTGGGGTTTGAAAAGGACTCCCATAGGTTGCTTTGCTTCGCAGTGGAGAAGCGAAGGAATTCGATTCAGAACTTGGGCTATAAAAGCTGGTTGTACGGCTTGAGCTTCGCAACTTTTCGGGAGAGTCGAAGGAAGACAATCCAAACCCTGAGTTTTGAAAAGCACCTGTAAGCTCATCATCCTCTATTTCATCTTCTCTTTCACGTTCCTTATGCTCAAGCACTTCAAATGCAGTAGATTCAGGAAAAAGAAAACTCAGATCATTATTTGAAAACGGTGTAATTTTGCTCATGATTTATACTATTTGTTTTGAAAATTTGCAAGATTATATAACTAAATCAGGTATTTTCACAAAATATTTTGCAAATTGAAATAATTTTGATATATATAGAGAAATATGAACAAACAAGTCGTCATCATCACAGGTGCATGTGGCAGGATCGGGGCCAATATCGTAAGAAAACTGAGCCCTGATTACCGCATTGTTGGTTTTGAGCTCCTCAGAGCGCTTTACGCCTCAGCCAATGAGGAACTCGTTCCCGTAGATTTGTCCTCAGATGAAAGCGTCCATCAAGCCTTCATGCATATCCGAAACTTCTATGGCAATAAGATCAGTTCAGTCATTCATTTGGCCGCCTATTATAGTTTTTCGGACCAAAATTATACCAATTATGAACGGATCACAGTGCAAGGCACACAGCGGCTGCTCAATTCTTTGCAAGATTTTGAAGTAGGGCAATTCATCTTTTCCAGCACGATGCTGGTACATGCTCCATGTAATAGAGACCAAAAAATCGACGAAAATTCCCCTATCTGTGCTAAATGGGCCTATCCTTGCTCAAAAGTAGCTACCGAAGAGCTCATCCATCAGTTGCATGGCAAGATACCTACGGTCATCCTTCGAATTGCAGGCGTCTATGATGACCTATGCCATTCGATTCCCATCGCTCATCAAATCCAGCGAATCTATGAAAACCAATTAGAGGCTCACCTTTTTGCGGGAAATCTGCTAAATGGATCCTCTTTCTTGCATATGGACGATCTAGTCGATGCCATTGCCCTCTGTGTTAAAAAAAGAAACGAACTGCCCCCCGAACTAACCCTATTGCTTGGCGAGCCTAACACCCTAAGTTACGATGCTATTCAAAGACAAATTGGGATGCTTCTTCATGGAAAAGAAATCAAGACCTATTCCATCCCTAAACCATTAGCCAAACTTGGATCATTTTTTCAAAATCTTGTCCCTTTTGGTCCTCGCCCTTTCATCAAACCATGGATGATCGACTTTGCCGACGACAACTATACTCTCGACATATCGTCAGCCAAACGGTTTCTCGGTTGGGAACCCAAAAGAAGCTTGGAGAGAACATTGCCTATCATGATCGAAGCATTAAAAAAAGACCCTGCTCAGTGGTATAAGATCAATGGGCTCGAGCCGCCTCACCATTTAGGAAATTCATGGAAAAAACTAAATCATCATTAACACTCCCCTTATGGTCGCCTTTTGCGATCCTCTTTTTAGGAGCTTGGTTGATCGTTGCGCCAGGCACGTTCGGCTACCTCGGTAGTTCTCTTGGAAAAAGCGATCTTTTGTGCGGGCTTATCTGCCTTATTCTCGGCTGGCAAATGCGCCGTAACACCTCCCGCTCTTTTATCTGTTGGATAAGTCTTTTGGGCATATGGCTTCAGTTCGCTCCCCTTGTCTTCCGAATTCCCCAAGCAACCGGATATCTCAACGGCACGCTCGTTGGCGTCCTCTTAGTCTTTTTCTCCTTGATCCTCTCCTCGCACCGCGAACGAAGGGGCGGCGCCATTCCGAAGGGATGGACCTATAACCCTTCGGCCTATGTGCAGCGTTTTCCCGTTATCCTGCTGACCTGTATCTGTTGGTTTTTAGCTCGCTACCTTACGGCCTATCAACTTGGGTTCATCGATAGCATATGGGATCCTTTTTTTGGTTCAGGCACGATCGAGGTCATCACTTCAAAGATCTCCAGATCAATCCCCATCCCCGATGCTGGTCTGGGAGCTTTTGCCTATACCCTTGAATTTCTGCTTGGCTGCCACGGAAGCAGCCAACGCTGGCGAACAGCACCCTGGCTTGTGCTTTCATTCGGATTGCTTGTCATCCCGGTAGGATTAATTAGCATTTTGTTGATCATACTTCAGCCGCTTGTCGTCCATGCTTGGTGCACGATATGCATTCTCACGGCTATTGGCATGCTCATCATGATTGTCTTGACGATCGACGAAGTCATCGCTTCTCTTCAACTTTTACGAAGAGGTCTTAAAGGAGGTTGTCGCCTTTGGGATCTTTTATGGCGCGGATTAGAAGAAGGGCAAGAAGATGATCGGCATGAAATACTACTTAGCTCTCCAACCAAACGATTATTCGGTGTTCTATTCCTAGGTTGCAGCCTGCCGTGGAACCTCGTTTTATCGACTGTCCTTGGCATTGTCCTCATGTTGCTCCCTTCGTGGCTGCATGTGACTGAGACACTTATCGATTGCGATCGAATCATAGGAGCCCTCGTCATCGTCGTCTCAGTAATAAGCATGGCCGAAGTGTTAAGAAGCGCACGCTTCTTTCTTTGGCCTTTAGCCGCGATCCTGTTCATCGAAGCTCTCTTTAATAGCTCAGGGATTACTTTCACTCTACAACCTGGCATCGCCTTGATCCTCGCTGCTCTTGCCTTTCCTAGAGGAAAACTCAAAGAGACATATGGATTCCAAAGAAGACGTAGATTTTTGAGGAAATCGGTAGATTAGACTTCTGGCGAGACATAAACGAACTATGCAGGTGAGGAGACAGGTCTCACCCATGCAAAAAACGACCGGTTTTAATGAATAGATGGAGTTTCGAAAGAAGTCTAGTGACGCAAGCTCACGTTCAATTACGGCTTAAGAATCTTTTCGATGCAAGCAACGATTGTCTCCAAATAGACCTGTTTTCGACTTGCATCGCTTTCAATGCCCGAAAAATCATCAAAAAAAGGCGCTCTGACAAAGCTGCGGATGAGCACTGTGGTAAGATGAGGATCTAAATCAGAACGAACTTCCCCTTTCTGCTGCATTTCGATTAGAGCCTTCTCTACGCCCTGCCTTCCTGTGAGGTTAAAGCCGACTAATTGACTGCGACGATCTTCGAGCCGCTGCCATGTCAATATGCGCATGACGCCTGGGTGCGAGGCCAAATATTCAAACCCATAGCGACAAAACTTCATAAGAAAATTCTTAAGGCCGTGTTCCGTATCAATGCAGGCCGCACTTCCTTCGATATATTCCTTGAGCAGGTATTCTTTGGCCCGAAGCCACAGTTCTTTTTTATCTTGGAAATAGTGGTAAATCAGGCTTTGGTTCATTCCCTGAGCTCCAGCTATATCGCTAATAGAGCTTCCTTCATAGCCCTTGTCTATGAAGACCTGACAAGCCGCTTTTAAAATGTCCTCTCGTGTATTCTCTCGACGCTTTTTCCTTTCCATTTCTTATCCTTTGAAAGCTTTGAATAAGCTATCAGCAGCGAAGGTCACATAATTCTCTCCATGGGCCTGTGTTTTGTCGAATGCGGCATAATCATCGAAAAAGGGCGCTCTTAGGGCATTCCTTAGCATGAGAATAAAAATCATGGGATCGAGATCAGTACGAATTTCACCTCTTTGCTGCAGCTTGATCACTGCACCCATGAGCAATTCTTGGTCAGACATTTCGATGGCAGCCAGTTTTTCGCTGCTCCCCTCGAGGCTTTGCCAGCTCAAAATCCTTACGACCTCGGGATGCTTTCTAAAGTACTCATATCCAGTGCGCAGGTAATTTTCTAAGAAAAACCGAAGTCCTTTACCGTCATCAAACGAAGAGCGGCTGGCTTCGATGTAATCCTTGAGCAGTTGATCTTTGACATTCTTCCAGAGCTCTTCTTTGCTAGAGAAGTAATGATAAATTAGGCTTTGGTTGACGTTGATTTTTTTGGCTATATCACCAAGGGAGGTTCCAGCAAATCCGCGTTCTACAAAGAGCTTGCAAGCTGCTTTAAGAATGCGGCTTCTAGACCGTTTACTTGTTTCTTCTTTATGGCGGAGGTGGCGCACGGCACATACTTTTTAATCTGTTTCTTTATATTTAATAAATTCGACATTTTGTTTCAATATACGAATTATTTTACTAAAACCAAAACATTTAATATGAGGTGTTTATAATTTTAGTATAACAAATATTTTGAACGAACGCTCAGATACTTTTGCCTTTGTGCTGCCTGGTAGCCGATCAACAGCCAGGCCACATACTGTTCTTTCTCTATGAGATCGAGCATCTTAGAATTGCCATTCGCTTTGCAGAAGATCTCTTTTTCCGTCTTTTTAAGATTTTTTATAGCTGCTTCAACATGCTTAGGATAAAGGGATTTAAGTACGCCGATGAGCATGTATTGTACGGTCAATGGTTGATAAATGTTCCTATCTCTCACGAGAATCTTGACTCCATGGCAATCTTTGCCCTTCATAGCTCCATAAAATGGACGATAGTGAAAAGGCAAAAAGCTCACACCGGGCAATTTCTGTGCATTGAGCTTATAAGCGAACTCCTCAGCATCGATCCAAGGCGCTCCAACCACTTTGTAGGGCAGGTTGATTCCACCCCCTATATTCACAAAATTCAACACTCCTAAAATGCCGGTCGTTGCATAGAAAAGCGGGCTATCAGGTTCCGGGATATTTGGACTCGTGGGGATCCAAGGGATCCCCGTCTCCTCAAAGATCATCCTTCGCTCCCACCCTCCCATTTTTATCACCTTGAGCTTACAGCCAATCTGGTATTCGCCATTGAAAAACTGTGCCAATTCACCGATCGTCAAGCCATGGCAATATGGGACGTTGACATACCCAATGAACGACCGGCACTTATCCTCGAGCATAGGGCCATCGACAACCACTCCTCCTAAAGGGTTGGGACGATCTAAAACAATGATCTCAATGCCCATCTTTGCAGCCTCTTCCATGACATAAAAAAGGGTCGAGGCATAGGTATAAGAACGCACACCGATGTCTTGTAGATCGCAGACGATGACATCGATCCCTTTGAGCATCGCAGGGGTTGGCCGCCGCTGCTTACCATAGAGGCTATAACACGGGATCCCTTTACGCCCCTTAGAATCTGGAACTTCCTCCTCGGCATGAAAGAGTCCTTTTAAGCCATGTTCTGGTGAAAAGAGAGCTGTTAGCTCATAATCATTGGCATGCTTTAAAAAAACATCCTCTGTACTTTGAAGCGCAGAATTACGGCTGGTGTGGTTGATGAGCAATGCGATACGTTTGCCCTTCAGAAGCTGTGCTTCAGGTTGGGTAAAGAAGCGATCGATCCCCAGTTCCACCCTTCCCAGCAAAGGCAATGCCATCGACAGTGCGATGAAAACACCAAGGATCTGCCCCAATTTCTGCAATCTTTGTTGTAACCAATGCATCTTTTTTCTTGCTCCTGTGTGAGAAGAATCGTATTTTCCAATTTGTGATAATCACTTTGGAGAGATTCTTGTGCATGGAAAAGAATCGATTTTACTAGCATCTCAATAATCTCTCTCTCTTAATTTGACAATAGTCGCTAAGGAAATATGATCCAAAAAACCTGTCCTCACCCATCTTGGATCGAGATCGATTTAGATCAATTTCGAAAAAATATTTCGTTGATTAGGAAGCACATTGGGCAAACTTTATATTGTTTGCCGGTAAAGGCTAACGCCTATGGACATGGACTTTGCATAATAGGGAAAGCTGCTGAAGCCGCAGGGGTCGATTATCTTGGAGTGGCCCATTTACAAGAAGGAATTGCCTTGCGCGAAGCGGGTGTGCAGATTCCCATTCTTGTTTTAGGGGCAATTCATGAAGAACAAATTCTCGATCTGATCCATTATGGTCTAGAAATCACAATAAGTTCCCAATTCAAAGCTGACCTCGTTGCAGAAACATGTAAAAGGCTCGGCAAAAAATGCCGTGTTCATTTAGAGGTCGATACCGGCATGCAACGCACAGGCGTACGCAGCACAACAGCCCGCAGCCTATTCCAACATCTCAAGCTGCTTGGTTGTTTTGAACTAGTAGGAATTTATTCCCATTTAGCTACCGCTGATAGACTAGATGATCCATTCGCTCTTAAACAAATCGATGCTTTTCTGTCTTTGACCAATGACCCTTTTTTCCAAGCGACCCCGCTTATTCGACATATAGCAAACTCTGGAGGCACGGTTTTCTTTCCCCAGTCTCATCTTGATATGGTAAGGCCTTCTCTCCTCACTTTTGGCTATATCCCCCAAGCAGTCCCTGAAATTCTGCAAGGAATCGCTCCTTGTTTTTCGCTGAAAGCCAAGGTTTCTTATTTCAAAGTCGTCGAAGAAGGAGCTGGCGTGAGTTATGGCCATTCGTTTATCACAAGCAAGCGGACGAGAATCGTCACCGTACCCATTGGATATGGAGATGGCTATCGGCGCACTCTTTCCAACCGTGCTAATGTATTGATTCGTGGGCAAAGGTTCCCCATCGTGGGCACGATTTGCATGGATCAATTCATGGTCGATGTAGGGGATCAAGAAGTTCGAGTTGGTGATGAAGTAGTGTTAATCGGTCGGCAAGGAAATCAGGAAATCTCCCTCGAAGAAATCGCAAGCTTAAGCGACACCATTCCCTACGAAGTGCTTTGCCTTTTCAATGACCGATTGCCGCGATTCTACTTAACGAAACAACAAACCTGAGAGTCAAAGTGTCACCTTTGAAAAATTTTTACACCTGGTTCATAACCAAAAAAAGGACATTCCGGGTGGACATCACGCTCCTGTTTCTATTCCTCATTGCTATGACAGTCCTGATCATTAGCTCGTACACCTATTCCAAGACCGCCGATTCCATTTTTAAATTCTCTAAAAACACCATTAGACGTGTCAGCAATCGAATTTTAGAAAAACTCGAGGACTACACACAAGATTTACAACTACTTGTCAGACTAACTACGAATCTTCTTCCAAACGAAGCTGCGGTCTCCTTAAATAATGAGTTCCTCATAAAATACATGCTCGATGTCATCGCTGTCGGGCCTGATCTTTCTGCTGTCTATGCTGGATCTCCTCAAGGCATTTTCCTAGGTGCTATCGATATCAGAGCATTGAAGATCGATCATTATTTTTCTGATCCCCAAAAACCTCTTCCTGCACGGGCTGTTGCAGCTGTTTGGTATGTAAACCAAGAAGCACAACCTCCCTATGAAGTATGGCAATATAGGGACATCAACCACAACATTGTAGGCAGCGAAACACTTCCAAATCCTAGCTTTGATGTACGTAAACGCACTTGGTATATAGGCGCAGCCGAGAAAAAAGGACTTTTTTGGTCAGAACTTTATAAAACAATGCCAACCGGGCAACCCTCGATCACTGTTTCCTGCCCTGCTTATGATAAAAATGGAAACTTAGTCGCTGTCATAGGGACCAACATATTATTAGCCCAATTGTCCGAATTTTTATCTAAACAGTTAATCGGTGAACATGGACGAATTCTCATTCTCGACAATCATGGCCATATTCTGATTTCAGATAAAAAGAGCTTTTCTAGCCCTACATCGATGGTTTCCGAAGAAACAGTTCAAAAAGCATTTGCTGAATTCAATCTCAGTGGTCACCCATATTTTCTATTAAAAACTGAAAAATCGACCTTTCTCGTCTCTTGCCTAAATTTTCCACTGACTAAGGCCACAAACTGGAACGTCGTATCGATCACTCCTATCAAAGATTTTTTCGGAGATGTATTCCTAGCACAGAAGGAAGCCTATGCCATTTCTCTTCTTATCCTTGCAGCCTCCTTTGTCATTGCTATCTTCTTTTCACGCCGCATTTCGATTCCCATCATCAAACTGGCGCAGGAAGTCGACAAAATCAAACACCTCGACTTAGAAAGTCGCACTAGAATTCACTCAAACATCAAAGAAATATCTCTCATGGATTCTTCGATTGCTGATATGAAAACAGCATTGCGCTCTTTTGCAAAGTATGTTCCCAAAGACATCGTAGGAAAATTGATCCAGGAAGGTAAAGAATTGTCTCTTGGAGGAGAAAAAAAAGAAGTCACCATGATGTTCTCCGATATTGCCCAATTCACCACGATTGCCGAAAAACTGCCTACTGAATTTTTACTGTCTCTCCTTGCAGAGTACTTTGATCTGCTCTCCAAAATCATTCTGCAAAATCAGGGAACAATCGATAAATATATAGGCGATGCCATTTTAGGATTATGGGGAGCTCCTGTAGAGGTCCCAGACCAGGCTGCTTGTGCTTGCCATGCTGCCCTCCTATGCCAAGCAGCTGTTCGCCAGCTCAATCAACAGAGAAGGGAGAAAAATGCTCCCGAGTTTCCTACTCGAATCGGTATTCATAAAGGCACCGTCATTGCCGGTAACATTGGAACAATTGAAAGAATGAACTACACCGTCATTGGTGACGCTGTGAATGCAGCAGCTCGTTTACAAGACATGAATAAAGTATACCAAACAAATATCGTCATCAGCGACTTGATTTATCAAGAGACAAACAACCGGTTCCTAGTACGACCATTGGATCTGGTGGCTGTCAAAGGGAAGCAAGAAAAAATCAAACTCTATGAATTAGTCGCACAGTTCGACGACGGTTCTTCGATTGCGCCTACCCAACAACAAATCGATTTGTGCACCGCATTTACGAGTGCTTACGCTGCCTATGAAGCGAATGAGTTCTCGAAGGCTGAAGAACTGTTCCTGGCTATACAAAAAAAATTCCCCACAGATTTTCCTACACAATTCTATCTGCAAAGAATTAGAAACGTTCATACCACCCCATAAAATGACATCTGGGTTTGAATTTGTAAGGAATCGGAAAAATCGAGCTAGGTCGAAAAAAGAGGTTGAGGTCGAATGTCATTTTTCAAGAACATTTTCATTCGTCTTATGACCATGAAACGAAAGTTTCAAGTCGACATCATGATGGTCTTCCTCTTTCTCATTACTTTGACCGTGATCGTGATCTCTTCTTACACTTATTCCAAAACAGCCGCTTCGATTTTTGCATTCTCTAAAAACACCATAGAGCGAGTCAGCAATAGCATCTTAGAAAAGCTCGAGAATTTTACACAGACTTTGCAAATGCTCGTAAAATTATCGGCCACACTTGTCTCCAATCAAACGGATCTCTCACTGAACAACTCGATTCTCATCAAATACATGCTCGATGTCCTTCAGATTGGACCCGATCTTTCTGCTATCTATGCAGGATCACCTCAAGGCGTTTTTCTTGGTGCGCTTGATAATCATATATTAAAGATCGAGTCTTTCTTATCAGATCCTACAAAACAATTACCTAAAGATACGTTTGCAACGATTTGGTATATCAACCCCAACGTACAACCTTCTTATGAAGTATGGCAATATCGCAATATGAACGATGCTATCGTCGATACCGAAACGATTCCCCATATTCATTTCGATCCACGCCAACGTCCCTGGTATCAAGGTGCATTAGAAAAAAAGGGGTTTACTGGTCAGAAATTTATAAAACAATGCCAGGAGGGCAGCAGACGATTGCAGTTTCCTATCCTGCATATGATGAACAAGGGAACTTGATTACTGTAGTAGGCATCGACATCCTATTAAACCAACTCTCTGATTTCTTATCCAAGCAGCTGATCGGTGAACATGGTCGGATTCTGATTTTAGATGAAGAGGGTCATATCCTCCTTTCAGATGGCAAGGATTTCTCTAGTCCCTCTTCTATGGTCTCAGAAGCGACCGTACAAACAGCTTATCATCAATTCACTCGAGAGGGACAACCCTATTTTCTTCTAGAGCAAGCATCTTCGACTTATCTCGTCTCCTGCCTTAAGTTTTCGTTGACCACGGGTACTACATGGAGCGTCCTTTCGATAACACCCATAGCAGATTTTTTTGGTGACGTATTACGAGCACATAAACAAGCCTATCTGATCTCGATTTTGATTTTTCTTGGAGCATCGATCATCGCTATCTTCTTCTCAAGGCGCATTTCTGTTCCAATCGTGAAATTGGCGCAGGAAGTCGATAAGATCAAACATCTCGATCTCGAAAGCCGCACGAGGATCCATTCCAATATCAAAGAGATTTACCTCATGGATTCTTCCATAGCAGATATGAAGACCGCCCTACGTTCGTTTGCCAGATATGTGCCTAAAGACATCGTAAAAAACCTCATCGAGGAGGGAAAAGAACTCGCGCTTGGAGGAGAGAAAAAAGAAGTAGCTATCCTGTTCTCTGATATTGCTGAATTTACTTCGATCGCCGAAAAATTACCAACCGAACGCCTTTTACCCCTTCTTGAAGAATATTTTGACCTCCTCTCAAAGATCATCCTAAAAGACCAGGGAACCATCGATAAATTCATTGGCGATTCGATCATGGCACTATGGGGAGCTCCAATGAGCATTCCAGACCCTGCTATATGTGCCTGTCATGCTGCTTTGCAATGCCAACTAGCTGTCCAACAACTCAATCAAGTGAGAAAAGAGGGAAATGCGCCTGAATTCCCAACGCGAATAGGCATTCACTTAGGCACTGTGATTGCAGGCAATATCGGAACAGATGAACGGATGAATTACACGGTGATTGGTGATGCCGTCAATGCGGCTGCTCGTTTACAAGATATGAATAAAATCTATCGAACTAGCATCGTGATCAGTGACGTGGTCTACCATAAGACAAACCCCCACTTTCTTGCACGACCCTTGGATCTCGTCGCTGTAAAAGGGAGAAAGGAAAAAATCAAACTTTACGAATTAGTCGCGCAATTTCAAGATGACCCATCGCTTACACCAACACAAGAACAGATCGATCTATGCCGTGCTTTTACACATGCCTATGAGGCTTATGAAAAAAATGACCTAGTAAAGGCAGAAGAGCTTTTTACAGCGATTCAGAAAAAATTCCCTCAGGATTTTCCCACCCAATTGTATTTAGAGAGGATCCGAGGTCATCTACCAACTTAGAAACTGTTCTAAAAGTCTTTAAGTTGGTATGGATGCAGTGACATTTTAGTCTGGTAACCAATCATGAGATTATCGTTTAAAACAGTTCGATTAGCAGCAGATATCATTTGTTTTTCTATTCTGTATTTAGGTCTATCTGCTGCATATGGAACTCCGATTTCCATTTCACCGCACCCCTGTAAAGTGATCGACTTTCCAACGAACTTTCAAGATCCATCACTGACTCCACTCTTCGCTGGAAAAAACTCAAGAGTTGCAACATGTTCTGGCGTATGTTGGTTTCACAATAACGAGTATCTTGCAGCTGTAAGCTTGGCCAGCTCTTCGCTTCAAATTTATTCATTTGATCCCACTAGCCTTTCATTCACTCCTATTCAATTTGCCAGCCAAGCAGCCGGAGCACAATTAGCATACCCTGTCTCTTTATCGGTTTTGGAAGACTGGCAGCTTTTAGCCGTCACAAATAGTAAAAATGGGCTGATCACCCTGTACAAAATCGATCCTCTTTCACACCAAATCGATCCTCATCCAATTTTTAGTTTCAGACCTTCAACGGATGTCGTCATTCATGGCATTCGTTTTTTTTCCGAGGGGAAAAATCTAGCTGTTCTCTCGATCGACCACAGAGGGAGAATCTCTATCTTTCGGCTGGAAATCGATAGGGACGGAAAGCCCGTTTTCTCCTGCACCCAATCTATCGAAACGCGCTTTGGTCCACTCAAACCCAAAGGAATTGATTTTTCGGCTGATGGCCGATTTGCAGCTATCTGCTATTCAGTAAACGCCGGTGGACAACCAAAAGAATTACCCGGCCTATTAGTTATATATCGATTCGATCCGCTGCGAGGAATGATCGATCCCATACCGGTTAGCCGGAAAAAATGTGACTTTGCTTTCTCTGTTCCAGAAGATATCGTCTTTTATCCTGATTCTTCCTGCCTCTTTGTCACAGACCAAGATAATCAAACCGTCACAGTCCATGAGTTTAACTCAGAAAAGGGAACAATTGGTACAACCCTATTTACTTTAAAAAATCCAGAAGCTCAGATGAAGTTCCCGCATGGACTTTCTATTTCATCCGATGGGAAGTATCTTGCCATCACCCATCTCGCGAACTCCACAATCACCATCCATTCGATAGAACAAGAGTGACCTAGAGATTGTTAACAATCTCTTATATTAGGAGTCTGTGACCATCATAAATTCTTCGATTGTTGCATCCTCATCGAATTCATCTAAAACAATCTTATCGAACATATACTTATACCATATTTCAGGATCGGTACTGATCCCTTCTTTTCCTATATGGGCAACTCGATTGACCACGGTTTGTAATCGGATGGACCCGGCCAGACAGATAGCATCCGCAGTGATCCAATCTTGATTGACGCAGTAACCGCCCTTTTTACTGATTTCGAGAAGATTAAACCTAGAGTCCAGGATAGCCAATCCATTCTCCCAGCCCTTCTTTGCGGTCTGCCTATTCGAATTTAAGATTTTTTTTACCAACCATTTTTTCATCTCTTGGGCATAGATCCCTTCATCTGGCTTTGATCGAGATCGACTTAAAACTTCGTTTCCAAGTAATGGGTCGATAAAGAGTTGTTCGTATTCATACAAAAAAGAAGAAATCGCGTTCCATAACTCACGATCCAAACAATACGTCACCAGGCTGTGAAAAATCGTTGTCTCTTCAACGGAATTTAGGACATCTTTTTTTTGACCTGCTGATAAAAAGCATGGCGACCATAGTTGGACGATGCCAACGTTGGCGTAATTCTTCTTGGCCCATGCGTGAAAATCGAGCAAAGTTTTGATGTAATGGCTGCTGACAACGACATCTTCTTCTATAACGATCACTTTTTTAAAGCCGCACCAGTCGAACATAAATCGCTTCGAATCGATGTGATTTTTGGGACATCCGTAATTCATGTCCCTAAGAATGATCACTTTGTTCTTGATTTTAGAATCATTGATGACCCTGCAATTTTCTTCTTGTTTGGCATTAGGACCGCCTTCGAGAAAAAAAAGAACGGCAACTCAAGCGATTCGGGATTTTTTTCCAATGAATCGAGCAATTCTTTAAGATACCAAGGTCGATTGAATGCCACGATCGCCACTCCAACCGGCTGCTTTTTTTCAGAAGAAAAATCATAATAGCTTGTGTTGTAATCCGCGACCCAAGCAAATGCAATCCATGGGATCAAAAGGAAAAGATAGACTACGTGCATTTCTAGGAATCTCTTGTTGAAATTCTTCCAACATTGATGATTTTAAAACCATTTTCGATAGCTTCTCGCGGATCGAAAACATTTCTAAGGTCGACAAGCGTCTTTCGCTTCATTAGTTTGGCGATACGGCTCAATTCCATAGTTTTTATTTCCGTGGAATCTGTAAGCACGACCATGCAATCAGAATTCTTGAGCGACTCATAGACCGAATTGAAATAGTCAACTTCAGGAAATAATGCTTTCATCTTCTGAATAGCAAATAGATCATAGGCTCTAACGATGACCTTTTGTTTTTGCAATTCTTCGATGATCGCAATCGCCGGAGAGTCTCTGATATCATCGGTGTTGGCTTTAAAAGCAAGACCGACAATCGTAACGATCTTTCTCTCGGGGGTATTGCCCAAAGCTGTAATCACTGAAGAAGAGAGCTCTTTAATATGCGCAGCATTAGATGCAATCGTCTGATGAATCAAAGAAGGGTAAATCGCATGCTCTTCCAAAACACGGGAAAACGCTTTAGTGTCCTTTGGCAAGCATGATCCCCCATATCCGCATCCTGGTTTGATCTCTTTCGTAGGCAGAAGCTCTTCGCTCAAAGCGACCCCTTTGATCAAAACAGAAATATCTGCGGACAGATCGCGGCATAAGCGGCTGAGTTCATTGAAATAAGTAATCCGCAATGCAGAAAATCCGTTCCATCCATATTTGATCAATTCAGCCGTTTCGAAGGTAGTCTTAATGACTTGTATTGCAGGGTTCGCATTCAAAAGAGGCTGATAAAGACCTTCAATTTTGTCTACACCCGACAACTCTCCCCCTAACACCAAAGGATTTTTATTGAAAATGTCATGGAGAGCCGATCCTTGACGCATGAATTCGGGATTGAAGACAATCTCTATATCTCCTTTTTTCAAATCGGACAAGCGCTGCTTTAGACGGCGTAATGTACCTGGAGGAACTGTGCTTTTGATGCAAATCCATTTAGGCGTTGGGGAAAGGGCGATGATCTGTTCGATGGCTGAATCGATGGCTGAACAATCGCAATATCCTTTTGCATCCAACGGAGTGCCCAAACAAATATATACAATCGAGCAACCAGCTATCTTTTTTATATCATCGCTATATTCGATAGATTTTCCGGATGACGAGGAACAGAGAAGCTCGGTAAGTCCAGGCTCAAAAATCGGAATGATTCCCTGCTGGAGCTGCTCAACTTTTTTTCGATCGATATCGACACAAATGACTTCGTGCCCCCAATGAGAAAAAATAGCGCCCGTGACGAGTCCGACATAGCCCGTACCCACAACGCCTATCTGTTCGCCGAAACAAAAGCGGCCAGCTAGACAAACAATACTAATAAGGTAGTGAATCCTACGCATTTGATCTTAGAAGTTACAATAATTCTTAAGAGGCAGCAAACTACAGGATATTAGAAAATTCTAAAACCAAAAAATCGCGACGTTACAGAAAAGTCTAGAGAAACTGGACTCTGAGAAATATTGCCAATTCATTTTCCTATGAGAACAGGAAGATTTCTAGGTATCTCCATCCTCAAGGAAAATGAATTTGCAAATACTTTCTAATTAGAGCGTGAGAGTTGATCCAATTTTTTCCACGAAGGATCAGGGAGCATTACAGCTGCTATGTATAGCCCTTCAACCTTTTCGGATGAGAGGACATTGCCCTTGGTCATTTCTACTTCTATTTGATTTGGAGTCAGCTGATAGAGGCCGCCTGATATAGCATCCACTGCTAGTCCAACAACTCCTCCAAATACGACATTGCCAAAAACCCATCCGCTGACTTCACGTGTTAGAGCTACTTCATAAGGCTGATATCCTTCCATTTGAATTCGGACTAAATGGTGATCTTTGCGCGATAGTTGAACAATCGTTGGGCTTTGGCCCACGTATTTGTTATCAACCCAGACTTCTGCGTTAGTAGGGTAACTGGAAATGCCAACGCTTTGCCGTGTACCATGCATGATCGAGGCACAACCTGTTAGGAACATCAAAGGGAAATAGGCAATTTGGCGAATGCGATGGGGAATTTTCATTGGGATCTCACAAGTTCTGATGTTTTCGATAGTATTTAGAGGGCATCTAAATGAAGTTTGCAGTCAATTCTCTTACGATTGCACATTCTCTGAATGTAATTGAAAGAATTGTAAATGCGCACACGCGTAAATTCAAATAAAATAAAAAGTAAACTGTAATAAATATTTAAATTAGAAACGAGAAAACCTACGATTCCATAGGATATTTAGAACTGTGACAAGGGCGCCTTGATTTCGGGTAAATAAATCATCCTTCCCCTGCACTTCTACTTAACAATACTGGATTTTGTGCATACTCCTTCAAGCGTGTTTGCAGATCGCCTGTATGGAGTTCGAATAGGTGATTATCATAGTCGTAAAAATAGATCGATTTTCCTTCCTGCTGTCTACGCGGCCTGCCGGGCAGTCTTTCTAGATTGAGAGACTGGATTTTGCTTTCGTAGAATGGAAATTCCTTCTCATCGATGGCAAAAGCAATGTGATTGTAGGAGCGTTCGATAGGATTTCCTTCCATGAGGGCTATCCATAAGCTTCCTATTAGGAAATACTTTTCCTTGGCGACAGAAAATGTTCTTTCCTGACTTGAATACACTTCGCTAGCACTGAATAGTTGTTGAAACAGCCACCCTGATCGATCCAAATTTTTACAAAGCAATGTAATATGGCTAATGCCGTTGATCATAGTCTATGTCTCGCGTAGATTTGATCCATTGAACTCGAATCCTCAGACAGTATTTGCAAATACTTTCTCAGATTTCGCCTTGTTAAGGTTATAACCATTCTGGGCTTTCAACCGTTTTCTCTGAAACAGCATTGCCGGTGTTTACGACCTGTTTAGGTTCAAAGAGCAGAATATGCGCTTCCTCATCAGCGTAAGGAAGGTGGTCGGTTCCTTTAGGCACTATGAAAAACTCGCCTTCATTGAGGACAATTTCACGCCCTTTGAGTTTGATCTTCAATTGACCGTGGATCACAAGAAAAAACTCATCTTCGTTTTTATGTTGATGCCAAACAAATTCCCCTTTGGCCTTAAAAATTTTAACTTGGTTTCCATTGAGTTCGCCAAGAATTTTTGGACTCCAAAATTCATCAACTAATTGAAATTTCTGTTTAATATTCACAACATCCATGGAATCTGCCTCATCTTTAGAATCGATTTAGAGATCGCGTCTTAACGGCTCTTAGAGAGCCAAAGCAATAAAGATATTTCTTTCGAAAAAAAACTGTTTTACATGCTATCTAATTGCGCCAGATAAGAGAGTGTCCAACCGACTCATTGGATTCATTTCTATATACAATGATGGAGAATTTTTATGCTGCGTGCAATTGGAAAATATGGCCTGCCTTTGATTCGCTCTCCCAATACTTTCGGATCGACAACTGAAGCAGGAATCCATTCCCGAGTAACTCGCCTATTTTTTACGCGGACCGGTCAACTAAGATCTCTTCCACTCAATAACGACTCACGCTCACGCATCATGCAGCAAAAACCTACTCACTTTGCTAGCCTTACTCCAAGTGGTCATGGCAGTCCTTCTTTTTCGACAAAAGTGATTGCTTGCCATGGAAAACCCTCCTCTATCCAATATTGCAAGATTCCCGAAAGAAGTGATGGGGAACTGGAAGTTCCTCAAAACATCAGCGATATCGAAATGAAGAAGCTCCTCGTCGACTTAGTGAAGAATGAAAAGAAAAAGGACCTCATCCGCTTCCTCAACGCCTTTCACGATAGTGCAAAATTCCCTGCATTCAAGGATCGTTTCTGGGAAATCGTCATTCGCGATGAGCTGATCAAAAAAGGGGATCTTAAGCTAATCAAAGAACTTTTCCCCCTCTTTCGCAATGCTGAAGAGATCTTTGATGATGCTCGAGTTTTCAAACCGGCCATACATGCTGGCCATCTCGAGCTGGTAAAAGCCCTCATTCAGGTTGGAATGAAGCCCTGCTCGACCAAGGGAGTTGAAGATGATGCGCTCCGCCAATCTATCTTTGTAAAACGACATGCCATCACACGTTATCTGATCACTGAAGGAGGTTATGATATCAATGGCATCTATCCCACCTCCCCGCCTTACTTAAGTGCGGAAGAGCATTTTACGCCAGCCTACTTAGCAGTCCTTATCAACGACCCCGTATGCCTTAGAATGCTTATCGAACTAGGAGCTGATCTAGAAATGAGTATTCGTCCTCCCGTTGGTGTGTACAAATCTTCCACTTCACTTAATGAGGGCGATACACCTCTAATTTGTGCAGTGGGGCAAGGCCATGAAGAGTGCTTTAATATCCTTATGGGACAAAAGGTCAATCTCAATCATCGTGGCCTATGGGGCCAAACGGCTCTTTTGCTTGCTTGCACAAACCAACAAAACTCCATGGCAGAGGCTCTCATAAATGGGAAAGTCGAAGTCAATGCCTGCAATATGTTTGGCTATACTGCATTGGATATCGTTGAGGCCACGCTTAATCAGCCTTTGAAAGAGGCTTTGCTTAAGGCTGGGGCAAAAAGCGGCAAAAAACTCCTATGAAAAAATACGTCTTCAAACCTTATAGCAAAATTTTCCCAGAGCTTTTTGCCAAAGAAAAGGCCAGGATTGCATCTCACATAAACCTGACATTGGCCATCGAACATGTTGGCAGTACAGCCGTCCCAGGCCTTGGGGGCAAGGGGATCATCGATATCGCTATCTCTGCCAACAAACAAGATCTAGAGACAGTGAAACAGCGACTCGAAGAACTAGGCTATGAATTCAGGGCTGCATTTAGCACTGATGAACGACTCTATTTCATCATCTACCTGCCTGATCCCGAAGACAAGGCGAGAAGATATCACGTACATCTCATGCCTAAAGATAGCAAAGAATGGCAAGAATTCATCCAATTCAGGGACACCTTGCGCTCCGATCCGCAGGCAGCGCAAGAGTACGCTGTTTTGAAGCAACAAGCTGCAGCTCATGCCAACCAGGATGGAGAATCCTACAGAGCCCACAAAAAGCCCATGTTCAAGAAGATCTTGGGATCCCGAGAATATCCCAATCATCAATGAAAAACCCTTTTTTTCAACAACAGTCTGATTTGTAAGAACTTTCGATTTTTTTGTTCTTTTACTTTATTCTTCTTTCTAGCAATTTAATCCCATCAGATTTTATTCCGGAAATGAATAAAGCCATGACATTAGAAAGCATTACTCTTTCAGAGTGGGCAATTTATTTTGCCAACAAAGATAAAAAACAGCTTGGGCCCAATCCAATTTTTAAAAAAGGTTTTGAGTTATTCGATACAGAAATAGTTCTGCAAGATCAGGCAATTGCATTAGATATCGGCTGTGGGGTCGGTTTCGAAACCGCTTGGATTTTGCAAAAAGGATGGAGTCGAGTGGATTGTATCGATCCATTGCCTATTGTCAGGGATTATTTAATGAAAAATGTTCCCAAGGATGCTGAAAAACAAGGTCGACTGACATTTACACCTGTTAAAATTGAAGATTTTGAAATAACAACTCCTTATAAGCTTGTATGTGCCTATTTCTCTCTGTTTTACTATGAAAACCTAGAACAATTTGATGCCGCAATGGAGAAAGCTTTAAATACTATAGCATCTGAAGGCCGCTTCATTGGTGCTTTTTTCGGACCAAAACACAGTTGGAATGGTCAGAAAAAAATAATTTTCCTAACAGAGGAAGCGTTAAGGAGCTATTTTCATGATTTTACGATTGAAATTTTTGAACATACAGAAAGTGATTACGATAGCGGCATAGGAATGGCTCATTACGACATGTTTCATATCACTGCGAAAAAACGTTTTTAATTTTTTGAGGATTCTACATTTCCAGGCTTTAAAAAACCGAGAGATGGTAATCATTAAGCCTACGACTATTTATACGCATACAATGGCAATAGGTATGGTCAACGATCACTTTGTGGATTGTTTCCGTCGAAAATGCAATTCTCGTAGCGAGATTCATAATGAAGACGATTTCAAGAATTAAAGCCCTTCTTTCCATCTATTTTATTGCCGCCTTAGACAATTGCGGCTATTCCATGGTTTTCGTTCTTTTCCCGCCTCTACTACTCAACGCCGATTATGGCTTTCTGCCTAATCATCCAAGCCTTACCACTAAGCTCATTGCCATGGGAGTCCTTTATGCCGCTTTTCCCATCGCTCAGTTACTAGGAGCACCCATCATTGGCGAACTCGCCGATCGCTACGGCAGAAAAAAGATCTTCTTTATCACTATCATTGGAACAGTCTTAGGATATTTTCTTACGGGCATCACTGTAGCACTCAAAAGCTTATCGTTATTATTTGTAAGTAGATTTATTACAGGCTTGTTCTCAGGAAATCTAGGACTTTGCAATGCTTCCATTGCCGATCTTAGTCCTAATGAAAAACAAAGAGCAAAAAACTACGGCATTTTAACTGTCGTATGGGGAATCAGCTTTCCAATAGCGCTCATCTTGGGTGGATTTCTTTCCGATCCGTCCCTTTCTATGAGCTTCAGTCCCTCTCTCCCCTTTTACATCGTGGGGTGGATAACGACGTTGGGCCTATTTGCTATCGTGTTCTTCTTTCCTGAGACGTTTAAAGAAACAAAACAACGCTTTCAGATCGATCTAATCAAAGGATTCCATAACCTTTGGGATGCATTAAGAATACCAACCGTTAAGAAATTTTTCCTTCTCATGCTTCTTTGGACCATGGGCTGGGACTATTCTATTATTTGGTATGGTGCGTACTGCATACAGAAATTTGGCGTCTCTCAAGAAATCATCACCTTAGGACTCATTGTGCAGGGCGTATTTTGGACACTAGGAGGAGCTGTAGCAAAACCTCTTCTTCTCAGGTCTATGAATGTAAAACAAATAGGCAAGCTATCCTTTATCTTAACAGCTTTTCTTCTTGCCATTAGCGCTTTTATGCCTACTTTTCCCACCTTTATTCTGATCTACTCTCTTTCGGCCATTATGGGCGCAGTGTCCCTCAGCTCGACCTTTAACCTCATATCGACCTCATCACCCGCCGCTGATCAGGGCAAAGCTATGGGACTTGCGCAGTCCATCATGTCATTAGGCTCTTTCTTAGTTCCCATTTCTGGCGCGATAACAGGAGCTATGAGCATGGCCACCTTTTACCCCATTGCCGCTCTATTCATGGCTTTAGGCTTTTATGTTCTGATGAGAAGATAGGAAATCCAGTTCCTACACCTGCTCATATGATGCAAAAATTGTAAAAATCTTATTCAATCTCAAAAAAGGGAGTTCAAAACGAATAATATGAAGACATTTTTTTTGGCAGCTCTTTCCATCCAACTCATCTTGGCCTCTCTTGTTAATGCTTCAATAACGATCGCCTCTTCCGCACAGGAGCAAAAAATAGAGACGATAAAATCCATGCTGCCTCTTGAGATTCAAAATCATGATCTAGCTGAGAAACTAAGCGTTGCTTTGTACATGGGACGTCAGGCTGGGCAAGCAATTCTGTCTGTTAAAGAATCTAGAAAATTGCAGGTAGAGATAAAAGCAGATAATACCCCTGTCACTGATGCGGACCGAGCGTCAAACAATATTATTTGTCAGACAATCAACTATCTCTATCCATCAGATGGGATTCTTTCCGAAGAAACGATTATAGAAGAGCAAGGTCTAAATGACGCAATTGCAAAAGGTGTTAATGCTGAATGGACGTGGGTGATAGATCCTCTGGACGGCACGAAAGCCTTCATCAAAAGCACCGCTCCCCATTCTTTAAATCTCGATCCACGCTATCGAGGTAAACACTATGGTGTTCATATCGGTTTGCTCTATAAGGGGAAGACTATTTTGGGCGTCAATTATTACCCTGAGATCGATACTCTCTATTTTGTTCTAGATGGTTTTGCCTATAAACAAATTGGAGATACTCCTGCGGTACGAATTATCAATAAACCCATCGCTGGTATTCACCCCGTTCTTAACCCCACCATCAATGAGCGTGATATGATCGGCAAGATCTATCAAAAACTGCTTGGCGAGGTGGGAGCTGCTGAGCTTAATGACCAAGGTCTTTTTCTCGATAGCTTTGGCTATAAGATGGCGAGCATTGCTGAAGGCAATGGATGCAATCTCTTCATTGCACCAGCTGGCGGCCCAGGATTTTGGGATGTTTGTTCGATGCTCCCTCTTGTTCAGGCAGTCGGGGGCAAGGTTACAGATTGGGAGGGAAATCCAATAGACTTTCAAGATATGAGTCAATCTGGTCTTATACCGAAAGGTGTCATCATTTCGATGAATCCAGGGATGCACAAGGAAGTTATTGCCATCATTGCTGAGTTGACGCGTAGTGAAAAATTACCGTGTTATGGCCAAAAAAATCCTAAATAATGCCGGACTGAACTGCTAGAGGCTCCGCCCGATGGTTCACGTATTGCAATACGCTTCATTTTGGCTCCTGACGGGAGCCAAAATGAAAGGCTTTTATTTATCTAAGCGAGAAACAATATTTCTGAAGGCATTTTTTACAGCTTCTGGATTTTCTACCCAACTCATATGTCCAGCATCTTTGATAAAAAGCAATTCGATATTGCGACGCTGAAATCTTTTATCTTTTTCAAATAAGGAAAACGGGCAGATACAATCATACTTTGCACCAACAATTAACGTGGGAATATTTTGTGGAACCCATTTTGCTGAATAATTCAACTCGATCGCCTTCCGTAGCCACCAAACAGCGGGTTGATATTGAAGAGGAACTTGGGAAAGTAATTCTGTCCCCTTTTTCAAAGTTGCTTTTGGAAAATAGTAGGGCATACAGGCATCCACAGCTACTTTAAATGTTTCCTGGTTAGGGTTCAGATTAAATTCTTGCATTTCCTTGCTAAGGTCGGGCAAATCAAACTGTTTCGAGTAGGCAACGGCCTCTTCTAGCCATAACGTTGGCGCAGAGTTAAGAATTACGAATCCCTTCAGATAGCTTTCTAGTTCAGGAAAAAGCAAAGGGAACATTCCGCCAAATGAATGACCCACCAAAACAGGGTTTTCAAATTGTTTGATAATCCCGGGAAAGATCTCGATCCATGTATCGAAATTCTCGGAAATGGTGTCACGTATATTGTCTCCACTTCCGGGCAAATCAATTAACCAGACATTGCCAGGTAATTCTAATTTATCGACTAAGCTAAGGAGATAGCTTGAGTCAGCGCCTGGCCCGCCAGGAAAAAATAACCAATTGTAAGGCTTCCCTCCGCTCGTGCGATAAAGTTCATACCTCACGTGATTGGAGTCATAGAAATAGTTTCTTGTTTTAGAAACCTTATCAACTGATTGCAAGTTTGGGAACAGCATGGCTGGCATGAACAAAGACAACAGTAAACAAACTGATGAATAAATGATCTTTTGCAGCATATCCCGATCCTTTTCTCTTTGAGTAGTTATCTTTGACGTTGCTCTGGAAAGGAAAAAATATAGCATACTGACAAATTATGCCGTAGTGGTACCTTGCTTTTGCCTTAATCAGGTTAGTTGTTGCTCGGAACAGGAGTCTGATTCTGCCACAGGTTCTCGCATCGCCACGCCCTTTACTTCGCCTCCTGACGGGCGCCATGACGGTGCTGCCCCTTTCCGAACAAAAAAACCTGGCAGAAGCCAGGTTTTTGTTTAGGCGAAATAAAAGTCGAAATAGATTTTACTTCACTCCAAGACTTACCAACAAATCATTTAAAACTAAGTATTTTTTCCCTCTGGCATACAATCGTCCATCTTCGGGGTTAATTACTACTTTAAAGGTTTGCTTCGTTTTAGATGTGTCGATAAAGCTTAAATCAAATTCACCTTTATTACTTACAATTGTTTCTATTTTCCAACCTCTTTTAGCAATGTCCACTCCACTTTTTTGTTGGCTGCTAAAATGTTCATTAACTTTATTTTTTACAATCTGAAATCTGGTTGCCATTCTTTCAGAAACAGGATTTGGTTTATTAAAATTACTCCCCTTTTCAACCACTTTCTTTTTCATATAGTCCAGCCCTACACTAAGCTGTGCGACAAATTCTTTTTTAGAACGAATATCCCCGCGATTGAATTTCCTAAAAACTTCAGCCCCATCTTCAACACCTAAGCGTCCAGTACTCATTCCACTTCCACTAAAGAAGTGAGGGCTTGCGCGGCTATCCCCAAACGTTGTAATTACCGCAGAAGATTCTGTTGATTCTAAAAGTTTTGCTGCAACATCTCCACCTTTCTGCTGCACATCAAATGTGCCAACATTAATAGAATATTCATCGTCCATTTTCAATGTTTTAGGATCAACTTCAAAAGCCTTTGCTAAGGAATTCATCCATCTTTTATCTACTTCCGTTTTAAGCTTTTTTAATTGTTCTAGCTCTATAGCGTTAGAGGTTTTTGCCATCAATTCCCCTAGTTCATGTAGAAAATCTGCTAATAAAGGAGGCGTCGATGCTCCCAAGTAGACTGTCAGTTTATTCTCAAATGTTCGAATATTAAATCCACAAAAGTGTTGATCAGGCTCAATATTTGGCAAACGTGTTGTTCCAATATTTTCTAATAATTGCTCTGTAAAATTTAGATACTTTTGCTTAAATGGACCGGGAAGATTCGATGTATTTAATAACTGATCCAGCTCTTGACTACGCAGGGGTTCTTCGATATGTTCTCGAGTCAAATAAGGATATCCCAAACTATCTGTTCTAACGTTCAAATGACTTAAATTCTCTTGAGAAAAGTACATTTTGTTTTTTTCAGCTTCAGGCTTTAGCCAACTAGCAATTCCATAATTTTTAGGAACGGTAAAGGGAATTGCAGGATCGAGAAATTCATCACGTATTACATCATTCGCCCCGCCAACACATGCCAGAACGTCAAAAGGGATGACAGTCGGTTTTTCTATCTTTGCTTTTGACTGCTCTTTTTCCCATTGAGCTGCTGCCTCTTCTTGTACTTGATCTGCTACAGTTTTTCCATTTTCCAATAGATGATCTGGCTGATAGTCTGCATATTTAGTCGCCTGAATTTTTTTTATCAGGCCATCAATTCCTAATTTTCTGAATCTTGCCGTATCTACTGACTCTTTGGCTTGACCAAAGATTGCTGAAAAACCTTCACTAGAAGATTGGATATCTCTTAGAGGAGCTTCAAAATGCAAATTTAACCAAACTCCCTTGTCGCTAGATTGTGTCTCCTCTATATAACTGGATAGTTCCGCAACCCGTACTTTAAGAATATCTTCAAGAATTTTTGTATTAATAGTTCCAGAACCTCTTATTGGATTTAATGTTCCGAAAGCTTTAGGACCTCCAAATAATTCATTAAATTTCGATCCAAGAAGAAAATTCAACTGGGCAATCCATTTAGGATCGATGATAATATTCTGATTCCTTATAACCCTTTCACCCCTGTCATTCACGACTGTAATATTGGATCCGCTTCTGAAAAATTGAAGAGCTGCATAAAGTCCGTTAGGACCTGCCCCCTCTATCAGAACTCTCATTGGAGGTTTATTGTTAGGTGTATTTTGAAAGTGTTCTTCTAATATCGTTTGGTTAAGTGCTTCATCTACTTGTAACCCTTGCATAAAAGCAATTTCTTTAATGACAGCTAATCCCTCAAACTTTTCTTTGCCAACAAAACCAAGGATTTGCAAATAACTTCCTTCATCTGTTGATAAATCCATCCATAACTTTTTACAATTTACAACAAGCTTTACTTGATCTTTTGTTGCTGTTCCCGCCTCAACCGCTGCTACCATTTTTTGTAATTTTTCATTATCTAAATGACCAATGAATAGTCGTACTTTTTCTAATTTCGTATTAACAGATTTAACTGATTTTTCGATTGCTGAAAGAGCTTCTTTATTTTTTAATATTGTCTTTTCAGCTAGATTTAACGATCCTATTCCTTGTGTTTTCGATTTTATTTTAATACGCTCAACAAGTTGATAGTCTTCATAAGATAAAACCTCGCCAGGATACCCTTGCATCGCCTTACCTTTTTGCAGTATTTCAACTATCTTAACTGCTTTAGTCATATTATCTATCTCTTCCAATACATACCCTACTTTGTCTTGCAAAGTTTTACGCGATACTCCAGAAATTGTTTGGTGACCTGCAACATCTTGTTGCAAACGTTCAACATCTTTTTTTATAGAAATTAACAAACTCTTGTCATTTGTAAACAACGCGCGTTGATAAAGAGCTTCTAATTTCTTATTTAATCCATCAAAATTCAGTTTGAATTTATCAACGATTCCAGTAATCGCGATTAAAGACGCCGGGCTTATTTCTAATTCTTTGCTGTTTATAGTAATAACTGAATTAGTTCCTAATTTGATGTACGCATGATCTTGAATCGCTTTTGCCAATATCTGAACTTCTTTACTGCTTTTTAAAAGCTCAATATTAACCTGGCTAGAAAAGTTGAACTTTATTACATCACCAAAAGAACTAATAACATTGTTTATAGTCATAAATTGTCCAAATCTTGTTTTTACTGTTGGCAGCTTATTTAACTTAGAAAAATCTTAAGCTACAATTATTTATAAATTAATATATCCATTATAATGTTTTAATTTAAAACAATCAATAAAATTACTACATGCATCTTGTTTATTAAAGTATTTGTAATAGGCAAAGTTGCTACTTTAAAAAACCAAAGTGCGCTGAAATAAATTTTAAATCTACAAGAATTCGCATAATGCATTTATAATCAATACGTTATGCTATAACCGCTAGAAAGAAGAGATCGTCTATCTCATCAGCTCCGGCAGCGCTGAAAGCACTGCGCCTACGCAGCTGGTTCGCGCCTCGTGGGGCGCTTCACTTCTCCTCCTGACGGAAGCCACACTGGTGGCTTCCTTTCCGAGCAAAAAAAACCTGGCAAAGGCCAGGTTATTTTGTTGCTCGGAAAGGGAATCGAACCTGCACGTCATTGCTGGCAGGGGATTTTAAGTCAGCAGGAATCCAATTCTCAACAACAAAGACCAATGCTTATCAATTTTAAATAAGAAGCTTATGTTAATGGAAGCATTGTTATTTGTTTAGTAATTTAGTTTGTTTTGAGGTGTTGCTGTCCCATCAGTGTCCCATGCAGTGGCCCATGGGACACTAGCTTGAAGAAGAAGCATCGTCTGTCCAGCAATTGGAAAACAATCGATAGTTGTTCCATTCACAGCGGATAGAATAGCGGCGCCTAGGGAACCAGAATCAGTGCTGTTATCGGTGTTGATGACTTAGATAACATCGGAAAATAATGGATTAACAAAAAGCAGAAGTGCAACGAGCTTTTTTAAAGCCTCTAAAATTCTCATCTACAGCATCGTGGCATTTAGTAAGCTCAAGATCTATCAAAAAATTACCGTGTGACAAAGAATAAATTTCAGAATTCCAACAATTTCGCTGATTGTCTGCGGCACTTTTTAAACATTGTTAGAACTGAAAATTAGAAGTTTACATCCTTAAATCCATTCAAAAATTGTCATATTCTGTTCAATTCACAATTTTTATTGACAAATAATTTAAATTTATTTACAATTTTTTATAAAAAACCTATTTATGACTTTAACAATAACTAAAAATCACTTTTCACCTACTACTACACCATTATTTTTTAGTAGCAATTCTAGCTCTACCGATAGCTTTACTGGTCTGCAAAATCCCGCTCAAGAGATAGCAAGCGAAATGGATAATCGGATTTATAACATTGGCTACGGGATTGGAAGAGGTCTGAACATGCTATACAATGGGGTTAAAAAGTACTTTTGGAAAGATAGCTCTTCTGATGCACGAGAGCTATCATCCGACTCCCCAAACCGCACAGCTTCTCTTACAACATATGTTGGAGATGGACATGGAATGGTAATCCTTTCATGCCAATCTTGCGGGGACAAAGGAGAGCCAATTTCTCAGGGATTTAGTTTCTATCCTCATGTCATGACGAAACAGTTCGATTGCGTTCAAGAAGAGGTAGAAGACAAAATTCCATTTGTCTTGCGCTCCGTTTTTGTTGGAATGCCAGGGACAGCCTTTAATGAAGATCCTCGTTGCTTAGGCTATCGCACGGCTTCTAAAGAATATCCAATTACGGAAAGCACAGCTAAAAGCGTCTATCGATTTGTTAATGATCCCCATCGTTATCACTTTCTTGGTATTTTCGGATATAACTGTATGGATTTTGTACAGAAAACAGCTGAAAATGCTGGTCTAAATAAGCATTTTTCACAAGATCTACATATTCCTATGCGTCCGGGATTTTGGGGCACAATTCCAACTGCCTATCTTTATCTATACAGATTGACATATCCTATTCATCCTATCCAATTAATTTTAGGGATTGGATGTGGCTATTTAGCAAAAAGATATTTCTTTTAAAAAAAGATCAAAATTAAATATCGATGTGGTAAACAACTCCTGCCTAAAAGGTATAAGCTTTATGGTTAGTACTTATACCGAAAT
Source organism: uncultured Simkaniaceae bacterium (assembly GCA_963791555.1). Classification (GTDB taxonomy): domain Bacteria; phylum Chlamydiota; class Chlamydiia; order Chlamydiales; family Rhabdochlamydiaceae; genus JAGXTH01. Next base: position 112,981 of record CAWBSQ010000004.1, on the reverse strand, counting down.
GGTTTGAAGAATCGGTCTTTGGCTGCGTCGGCTTTTCCTTAGAATTTTGATCCTTGCTGTCCCACCTGTGTCCCTTTTAGGTTCAAGGGCAGGACAAAAGAAGCGGCTTTATAAGACTAATGTAGAGGCGATATTACCTAGAGAAATTGCTCGGAACAGGAGTCCGGCTCTGCCGCCGGTTCGCGCCTCATAGGCCGCTTCACTTCTACCACCCAACAGAACCTATCTCACTAGCACCTGCGGTGCTGACAGGAGTCCGGCTTCGCCGCCGGTTCGCGCCTCATAGGCCGCTTCACTTCTACCACCCAACAGAACCTATCTCACTAGCACCTGCGGTGCTGACAGGAGTCCGGCTTCGCCGCCGGTTCGCGCCTCATAGGCCGCTTCACTTCTACCACCCAACAGAACCTATCTCACTAGCACCTGCGGTGCTGACAGGAGTCCGGCTTCGCCGCCGGTTCGCGCCTCATAGGCCGCTTCACTTCTACCACCCAACAGAACCTATCTCACTAGCACCTGCGGTGCTGACAGGAGTCCGGCTTCGCCGCCGGTTCGCGCCTCATAGGCCGCTTCACTTCTACCACCCAACAGAACCTATCTCACTAGCACCTGCGGTGCTGACAGGAGTCCGGCTTCGCCGCCGGTTCGCGCCTCATAGGCCGCTTCACTTCGCCTCCTGACGGAAGCCACACTGGTGGCTTCCTTTCCGAGCAAAAAAAAACCTGGCAAAGGCCAGGTTATTTTGTTGCTCGGAACAGGAGTCGAACCTGCACGCCATTGCTGGCAGGGGATTTTAAGTCCCCAGTGTCTACCATTCCACCATCCGAGCTCGGATTTAAGATCGAGGGCTTATGGGAAGCTCAGGTCGTCGTCCTCGGAATTGATAGGATGCACATGCGGGGTTGGATGCGGATGTCTTTCATGTTCTTCTCTTTTGCTACTCTCTTCACGAGACTCTTGCTCAGGTGGTTCATTTACCTTGGTGGCTGGAAGAGGGTTTTCCATAAGAAGTGTATCTTTATACCGAGCCAGCGTTTCAGAGATAAGGGTGGTTGGAGGGGGGATAAGTGTGCCGAACAAAGGTGATGAAACAGTAGGGATTGTTTCATCAGAGACGGCATCACCTCCCAAGGCAGCAATCGATGTTGCTTCTTCTGTAGGCCTTTTTTCACTCCATTCTTTCATTTCACTACGCTCATCATTTGAGCGTCGTCGTCGATGGCGTCGTCGATCTCTACGTTTGTCTAGTCTCTGCTCTTGCGGAAGGGCTGGGGTAGTTTCTTCTTCAGCCACGGTCCCTTCAACGGACTCTTTCTCGACCGGAGTCGTCTCTTTAACGCTACGCATCGCCCCTTCTCTTCCACCACCGATCTTAATCGATTTTTCTAAACTAACGCTCTTAAGAAGGACGCGCGTCTCCTTGGTCTCCAATACTTCATAATCTGTAACAGGCAGCAAAAAAGCTTTAGGCTTTTCTAAGCTGCGAAAAAACAAAGCATTGCCGAAAGAGATAATCTCTAACGCTTCTACTACATATTCCTCATTCTCATTACCCTTGCTGTTGCGAACAGTTAGCTTGTATCCGTCGCGGGCTGTGATTACGCTTTCGATGATGGGTTCTCGTGTAAAGTGCACAGTGGTTATCCATAAGTTTGTGATCGCATGATTCAGTATATAGGCTCAAGCATGCGAGAGTTTTGTTATTCCTTCGTGGCGATGTAATCGATCATATTTACGAGCGTACTCGAATATCCCATTTCGTTATCATACCACGCAATCAATTTGAAAAAACGGTCATTTAGCTGTATGCCAGCAAGTTTGTCAAAAATGCAGGCATGATGATTTCCTATAAAATCTGAAGAGACAACCTCTTCGTCGCAATATTGTACGACATGCTTCATATCCCCTTCCGCAGCTTTTCGTACTGCTTCGCAGATTTCTTCATAATTAGTTGGTCGACTGACTCTCACAGTCAGATCGACTACAGACACATCTACAGTAGGAATCCTGAAGGCCATTCCCGTTAACTTTCCCTTTATTTCGGGTAAACAGAGAGCCACGGCTTTCGCTGCACCAGTGGAAGAAGGGATGATATTGATGCTTGCCGCACGCCCACCACGCCAATCCTTCTTTGATGGACCATCGACGCACGGCTGTGAAGAAGTCATCGAATGTACGGTCGTCATCAATCCTTCTTCGATGCCAAAGTTATCGAAAATGATTTTGGTCAAAGGGGCTAAACAATTAGTCGTACACGAAGCATTGGAAATGACACGGTCATTTTTGGCATCAAAGCCCTTATGGTTCACTCCGTAGACAAACGTAGGAACATTCCCATCTTTAGCAGGTGCAGTGATGATGACTCTTTTTACCCCACTATGAAGGTGTTTTTCTGCATCTGCTCGATGTGTAAAAAAACCAGTCGATTCAACGACATAATCGATGTTTAAGTCGCCATAGGGTAGTTTTGCAGGCTCTTTTTCAGAAAAAATACGAATAGACTTTCCGTTAGCTATAATCGAATCTCCCGAGGATGTAACGGAAAAAGGAGGACTGCGATGAACCGAATCGAATTTGAGCAAATAAGCTAAATTATCTGCAGGCACCAAATCATTCACAGCGACGACTTCAAAGTGTCTTGATTTTTCTAACGCGACGCGCAGAAAAAGCCTGCCGATTCTACCGAAGCCATTAATCGCTATTCTAGCTTTCATAAAACGCTCTGAATCACCAAACTTCTCTATATAAATTATGTCGGGCACATACAAAAAAACCCACGCTGACTTCTAGACAACTTTAAAAAGAAGTCTGCTATTGCATCTGTTGATGTTACTGGAGCTTAGTTTAGCTGTAAAGCAAAAAAACAGAGACGATTAGGATAAAAAACAAAGCGAGCTCTGGGATTTCTCCTAGAGCTCTTATGATGTCTAACCAAGATCAAATTACTCGGGAAGATACTCAATAAAACAAGTCGGCGCATTGTCGCCCATCCGCTGACTTTTGCGAATGATTCTTGTATACCCGCCGTTCCTGTGTGCAAAGCGCTTTGACAAATCGAACAATTTGCCAATGACTTTTCGATCGCCATTATAAGCTGCTGTATTACCGGTTTTAGCTAATCGCGCTTCTTTGGGTGCTAATGTATTGTACGTAACCATCAATGTTGCAATCGCCTTCCGTCGACTAAAAAGTGTATCCTCTTTAGCCATAGTGATCAACTTATCGGCATGCTTTCTCAACTCTTTGGCTTTTGCAACAGTCGTCTCAATCCTCTCATGCTCAACAAGTGACTTCAACATATTTGCGATCATACATCGACGATGAGAAGATGTTCGCCCTAGTTTGAAAGTGTGTTTACCGTGTCTCATCCTTCTTTCCCTGCCTTTTCAGTCAAATAATCTGCAATGACTTGCTTTACATTTTCTCTTGTGATGCCAAATTTCCCTAGATCCATTCCTAGAAAGAGTCCCATTTCTTCTAATTTCGCTTTGATTTCATTCAGAGACTTTTTGCCAAAATTTCGAAACTTGAGCATCTCAGATTCTGGCATAATCACGAGCTCAGCAATCGTATCGATATCAGCACCAGCTAAACAGTTTGTGGAACGCACAGATAGCTCAATCTCGCTAATTTTAAGAGCTAGCTTAGCCATTAAAGCATCGCGATCAGTGCTTAGCTCAATCTGATCCCTTTCAAAAGAAATACTGTGCATTTTGATCTCATCGAATACTTCAAAATGAAGAATCCCGATCTGTGTCGCAAATGTCAGTGCTTCTTCAGGGGAAATACGTCCATCCGTAGTAACGTCAAAAATGAGCCGATCATAGTCAGTATCTTGACCAACACGTGTATTCTCGACAAAGTAATTAACCATGCGAACAGGTGAATAGGCAGAGTCAATGATGATCTCGTCGACGACCTTATCTACAACTAAATGTCGCTCTGAAGGTACATATCCACGTCCGATACCAATCTTAAGATCAATTCTCTTGATAAAGGGCTTTGTCGCTGTAAAAATAAGCAAATCGGGGTTGACCAAATCATAATCAGAATCACCGAGAAGATCTTTAAGCGTGACAAAATACTGTCCGCCAGCCTTTTCAATTTGCTGTGGCGTGATATCCAACACCCTAGAGATCACTCTGAAGTCTCGCGTTGTATGTTCTTCTTCTAGAGTCAGCTTCCTCAACAGCGCACCCTTCAAATTGAGTACAATATGAGTCATATCCTCTACGATCCCATCGATTGCCATATACTCGTGTGATACGCCTTCTATTCGAACAGAGATAATGGCTGGCGCTTCTAGAGAACTTAACATTATTCTTCGAAGAGCATTCCCAATCGTATGCCCAAAGCCGCGCTCAAATGGCTCAGCTATGAACCGCACGTGATGAAGCCTCCGCGAGGATTCGTCGACTTTAATTTTTGTGGGCAATTCAAACTTGCCGTATTTGACCGCCATGTATCCGTTCTCCTATGGAATATTTGATTAAACTCGTCTTCTTTTACGAGGGCGACAACCATTATGCGGAACCGGAGTCTTATCGCGTATCACAGTTATGATGAGTCCAGCACTCTGAAGCCCACGAACTGCAGACTCGCGACCAGCGCCCGGTCCGCTAAGATTGACTTCAACTTCTTTCATGCCTTGCGACATAGCTACTTTTGCAGCATCTTGCGCAGCAACAGTTGCTGCATAAGCCGATGATTTGCGGGAACCAGAAAAATTTACTTTTCCAGCTGACGCCCAAGAAATAACATTTCCTGCGGGGTCTGTGATGGCAACTATAGTGTTATTAAATGTCGCCTTAACGTGAACAAGCCCACTAGGTACTGTGCGAGTAATTTTTTTTCTCGCTTTGGCTGCCGTTGGTTTTTTCGCAATGCTCTTCTGTACTTCTTGCTTAGCCAAGAGATCTCTCCTTACTTGCTATCCGTTATTTTTTCTTGTTAGCCACTGTCTTACGTTTACCTTTGCGTGTACGAGCATTCGTACGAGTACGCTGTCCACGAACTGGCAATCCAAGACGGTGTCTTAAGCCCCTATAAGAATGAATACTAATCAAGCGCTTGATGTTGTTCTGCACTTGTCTGCGAAGATCACCCTCTACTACATAATCTCCAGTGAGAATCGCGTTGAGCTTTGCAATATCAGATTCAGTTAACTTATTAGCTCTCATGTTCTTATCGAGACCAAGTGTATCGATAATATCATTTGAAAGTTTTCTGCCGATCCCGTAGAGATAGGTAAGGCTTACTTCGAGACGCTTATTATCGGGAATATCTATCCCAATCACCCTAGGCATGGATTTGTTTCCTTTTTTTTCTCCAAAAATTTACCAGGCTTTCTGGTTAAAACTCAAGTTGTTAGATGGCTTTTACTATCGACCTCTTAGCCGACCATATTTAATAAACCCATCATATCTTTTCATAAGTAGATGAGACTCAATCTGCTTAGTCGTATCAAGCACAACACCAACGAGAATCAGCAAGGATGTCCCACCAAAAAAATAGGTTATTGTTGCATCAACATTTAAAAATTTCCCTACTAAAGTGGGCAAAACTGCAATCCCCGCTAAGAACATTGCGCCAGCAAACGTAATTTTACTCATAGTATTCTCTATGTACTCCTGCGTCGGCCTTCCTTGCCTAACTCCAGGTATGAACGCTCCACTTTTTTTCATATCTGAAGCAATTTGCTCAGGATGAAACTGCGTCGCCGTCCAAAAATAGGTAAAAAATACGATAAGTAGAACATAGCATATTAAATAGGGCCATTGCCCAGGAGATATCCAGTTTGAAAACTGCCCTAGCCATTTGCCTGCGCCTGCAAATTGACCAATAGTTGCAGGAAGCATGAGAAAGGCAGATGCAAAAATAACAGGAATAACCCCTGCATAGTTAATCTTTAAAGGAATGTGCGCATTAGGATTTTGCCCTTCATCTGCCTGCATGTTTCTGCGAGCATATTGTAAAGGAATTTTACGTTGGCCTTGAATGATTAAAATCGTGCCTATAATAATAGAAACAAAGACAAAGGCTAGAACAGCAAGTGTAGTAAAATTGAGTCTTCCTGGTTCTTGCGAATCGAGATTTAGTTGCTGTACGATCGATCCAATGGTGGTAGGTAAACTTGAAAGGATACCCATTGTGATGATCAAACTAATCCCATTACCAATCCCTTTCTCTGTAATCTGCTCTCCGATCCACATGAGCAATACCGTACCTGCTGTCATTGTACACATGACTATGAGAAAAAATAGCCAGGGAATTCCAAATAGCCTAGGAACAAGTAATTCTTGAGCAATCAAAGAGGGGGTGCCCGCAGCTAACTGCAGCGCATACTTTGCAAATAAACACGATTGAAAGAAAGCCAGAGCTACAGTAAGCAACCGGGTCCACTTTCCCAATTTCTTGCGTCCAGCCTCGTGGTTCTCCTTAATTTCTCTTTGAAAGCTAGGAATGAGTGTTACAAACAACTGTAAAATAATCGTAGATGAAATATAGGGCATAACCCCTAAGGCAACGATTGTCATCTGTGCAAAAGCTCCGCCTGAAAACATATCCATGAGTTGGAAGAGATTTTGACTTCCTCCTGTAGCTGCTTTAAAAAGTTGCGCAGCAGCTTCCCCATCAATGCCAGGTACAGGAATATATGCACCTATACGACAGACCAAGAGGAGCAAGAGCGTAAAAACGATCTTCTTTCTTAGCTCATCAACGGATAAAATGTTTTTTATAACTTGAAGCATAGTCCAAAACTGCAAAAGGCTTCTTCTTCATTGAAATCTTCTCTTCAGTTCAAGAAGAAGCCTTCATGTTTGTCTGTAAACCCATCTTAAAAAAGAGAGGCTCGTTATTTTACAATCAATGATCGATTTTCTAATTCGGCTCGAGCACTTTCTGAAAAATGCCCCACTTCGAATTTCACGTTTTTATTCAGCTTTCCGTTAGAAAGAATTTTAAAGGATTTAGCCGTCTTGCGATTTAGAATATTCTTGGATCTCAGGGATTCGACGCTCACAGTTTCACCATCATGAAACAATTTATCTATAAGCCCTAAATTGACAGCTGTAACATATTTTTTAAACCGCCCGCTATTAAATCCTCGTATAGGCAGCTTTTTGTAAAGAGGCATTTGACCGCCTTCATGTCCATAACGTCTTTTATATCCGGCACGCGCCTTATCACCTTTCACGCCACGACAACAGGTCTTTCCTCTTCCTGAGCCAATCCCTCTTCCAACGCGTTGGATCTTCTTAACGGGTCTAGTGGAATTACGAAGTGTCGATAAAGTAATCATGCTAGACCTCGAATTTCGAAGCATTTTTGACGGTTTCTTAACATTAAGAGAGCTCGTATAGTCGCACGCACTTGGTTAAGCGGATTGTTAGAACCGAAACTCTTTGCCACCACATCTTTAACACCGCCGAGTTCTAGTACAGCTCTTACTTTAGAACCTGCAATAACTCCAGTTCCTTCGGGCGCGGGCTTCAACATGACTTTAGCTCCATCCCATTCTACAGTAATCTCATGAGGTATTGTCGTGCCTTCCATTTCAAAACTACGCACATTTTTTCGCGCAGCTTCTCCACCCTTGCGAATCGCATCGGACACCTCATTTGCTTTGGCAAAACCAAAGCCTACGTTACCCTTTCCATCGCCTACGAGTATCAAAGCAGAAAAACTAAACTTTCTTCCGCCTTTAACTACTTTAGAGCACCGGTTTATGTAGAGTACTTTTTCTTCGAACTCAGCGCCGCTATTTTCTTGTCGCCGATTCTGCTGTTGTTGTGCCATTGTAGATCCTTAAATCCTCAAGTCTTAAAACTGCAGTCCCGCTTCACGCGCGCCTGCGGCAAGTTCTGCTATGATACCATGATATTTATATCTTCCACGATCAAAAACAATCGCCGTTATCGACTTTTCTTTTGCTTTCTCAGCAATAATCATTCCGACTCTTCTGGCAGATTCTTTGCTTTTGCCGGCTTCCTTCCCAAAGGCTTTATGTTGGGTTCCTGCACTAACAATTGTAATGTGTTGCTCATCATCGATGAGCTGCGCAGAAATGTGTTTGTTCGTTTTAAGCACACACAATCGCGGCCTTGCTGCAGAACCTCTTACATGCTTTCTAACTCGCATGGTCCGTCTTTTACGACGTCCATTTCTTTTAATATTGGAACTATCCATTGATTTTTCCCTCTAGCCGTTAGGCAGCTTTACCTTTAGCAGCTTTACCAGCTTTCTTACGGACATATTCATTTTCATAGCGAATACCCTTGCCCTTATAAGGTTCAGGTGGACGCATTCCACGTACCATGGCAGCAAACTGTCCAACAGCTTGCTTATCGATTCCTCGGATGATGATAGTAGTGCTTTTTTCCACTTCAACTTGTACGCTTTTGGGTATTGCCAACTGCGTAGGGTGAGAATATCCTAGCTGTAAATCCAGATTATGGCCTTGCAATGCAGCTCTATAACCTACGCCGACAAGTGATAGCTTTTTCTCGAAACCTTTGCTTACCCCAATAATCATGTTATTGATAGTAGCACGGTAAAGACCATGCGTTACACCTGGCACGTTTACATTTTCATCGAATTCGACGAATAGCCTGCCTTCCTCAATTTTCAGATTCAAGCCCTCAGTGCTAGGGAACTCTAAACTTCCCTTGGGACCTTTAACGATGACTTTTCTGTCATGAATCTTGGCTTCAACATTTTTTGGAAGCTCGATGGGGCTTTTTCCTAGTCTTGACATGTAATGAGCTCCTTCCTAATTACCAAACCAAACATAAGAGTTCGCCGCCTAGCCTTTGCTTCCGGGCAGTTTCTCCGTCCATAATTCCTTTAGAAGTTGATAGAATGGCAATTCCAAGACCACCTAAAACTCTTGGGATTTCATCAACACCAACATATCTTCTAAGCCCTGGGGTAGACATTCTCTTTAGCCCTTGTATGACAGGTTCTCTGCCTTCAGCATACTTAAGAAAAACTCTTCCTTTTCCCGACTCATCATCTACTAAGAAATGCTCGACAAAGCCTTGAAGTTGAAGAATTTTAAGAATATTTACTTTAACTTTGCTCACACGAAAATCCACGTAGCGATGCCGAGCTTGTCGTGCATTACGTATCCTCGTCAACAGATCAGAAATGGGATCATGCATTGACATTCGTCTTTTCTCCTGCTTCTTCTTTGAAAGGCATACCTAGCAATCTTAGCAGTTCGACACACTCTTTATCATTCACTGCCGATGTTACAAAGGTGATATTCATACCTTGTGTTCTTTTTACTTCATCTAGATTGATCTCAGGGAAAATTTGTTGGTCATCTATACCTAGAGAGTAATTCCCAGAACCATCTCCTTTCAGAGGAAATCCTCTAAAGTCACGTATTCTAGGCGATACGATGTGGCAAAAACGCTCCAAGAAGTCAAACATTCTTCTTTTACGCAACGTAACTTTAGCGCCGATGGCTTGACCTTCACGCAATTTGAAATTTGCCACTGCCTTCTTTGAACGTGTTAAAATGGCCTTTTGTCCTGAAAGCATTGCAAGCTCTTTAAGACAATCTTGGATAGCATTTTTGTCTTTCGATGCTTCGGCCAATCCCATGCTGATGACAATTTTTTTCAGCTTAGGAACTAGCATAACATTGGAATAGCCAAATTTATCCTGAAGATCTTTAACTACTTCATTCTTATATTTTTGCTGTAATGTAGACATCGTTCATCAATGGGTTGCAGATTTTTTCAGCTCTCGGAAAACAACTTCTTTTCCTTCATCCTCATGGAAAAGTTCTTTCCCTCCTCCAGCTGTCGTGCGTGCTCTCAACCGAATTCTATTACCTTCGGCATTGCAAAGCGTCACGTTGGAAATATGGACGGGCATTTCTTGCTCAACGATACGCGATGCAGCTTCCCGTGTTTTACTTTTTACGTGCTTCTTGCGGATATTGACACCTTGCACGACGATTTTGTCTTCATGACGCAAGAGTACCATTCCCACTTTGCCTTTTTCATTACCAGCAGTGATCAGTACATGATCACCCTTTTTGATCCATTTATTCATATCAGTCCCAGTGCCTTCTTCTCTAAATGACTTCGGGTGCAAGGGAAGTAATTTTAACAAATCCACCTTCGCGGACTTCTCTCGCCACGGGGCCAAAGATACGCGTACCCTTTGGATTGTCCTTATCGTCGATAATGACGCAGCTGTTATCGTAAAAGCGCAAGAAAGAACCGTCCGCCCTACGTATATAGCTCTTTGTGCGTACAATCACAGCTCTTACGACCTCGCCCTTTTTGACAGAGCCTTTAGGATCCGCCTCTTTGACAGAACATATAATTACATCGCCTATTCCGGCATAACGCCGTTTTGAGCCCTTTAAAACCTTGAAACAGCGCACGCGCTTTGCGCCAGTGTTGTCCGCCACTTCAAGTTCTGTTTCCTGTTGAATCATGTCTTACTCGCTACATCTTATGACTTAAGTTCTCTATCTAGACCAACCCTACAACTCTCCAGCGCTTAAGCTTAGAAAGCGGTCTTGTTTCCTCAATGACGACACGTTGGCCGACAGGGACTTTTTGCGCATCTTCGACATGCGCATAATATTTTTTTTTGCGGCTGACAGTTTTATCAAAATCAGTATGACGAACAGTTCTCTCTACTTGAACCGTAACCGTCTTCTGCATTTTGTTAGAAATGACGACACCTTCACGAATTTTTCGCGCGTTTCTGTTATCTTGCATAATTCCTCATCACAAAGACAGTGTCCCGCTTTTCTGCCTCAAAAAAGTGAGAACGCGAGCGCGGTCTTTCAATTTTCCTTTTAGCAAATGCGGCTTGTCAAGTTTTCTCGAAATCGCTTTCTCACTGCGCATAGCAAAGATTTCCTTCGAAAGTTCGAAGTAAAGAGCTTTTAGCTCCTCTGCGCTTTGATCTTGAAATTGTTGGCTTTTCTTCACAATATTCGCTCCTAAACTCTTTCAACACGCTCAACAAATCGCGTCTTGAGACCAAGCTTTGCAGCTGCTCTTCTCAAGGCATTCTGAGCTAAATCTTTTGAGACTCCGCCTACTTCAAAGAGAATTCGTCCTGGACGCACTACTGCGACCCAATGATCTGGCGCACCTTTTCCCTTTCCCATACGCGTTTCTGCCGGCTTTTTTGAAACGGACTTATCCGGAAAAATGCGGATCCAGACTTGACCTCTTCGATTAAAATAACGGTTAATCGCAACTCGGCATGCTTCGATTTGATGATTAGTAATGCGCCCTCTTTCAAGGACTTGCATGCCAAACTCGCCGAAATCAATGAAATTCGCGGCTTTACTAAGACCAGAATGCTGGCCCTTTTGCATCTTTCTGAATTTTGTTCGTACAGGCATCAGCGCCATGACTTATCTTCTCCTATGCAACTTTGGTAGAATGGTCTTCACCTTTATTGATCCAGACCTTGACACCGATAGAACCATATGTCGTTTCAGCACGTCCGTGAGCATAGTCTATGTCTGCTCTTATGGTATGAAGAGGAATTCTCCCTTCTTTATACCATTCTGTACGCGCAATTTCGGCCCCGCCGATTCGCCCTGAAATCTGGACTTTGATGCCAGCAGCGCCTGCATCAATAGTCGATTGCATCGCCTTTTTCATAATCCGTCTAAAGGGAACTCTTCTCTCTAGCTGCTTTGCAATTGCATCAGCAACGAGTTTAGCATCTAAATCGGGCCTCTTAATTTCTTCAACTTCGATCCAAATTTCTTTTCCTGTAAGCCTGCCCAATTCACTCTTAAGTATGTCAATCTCAGCACCCTTCTTCCCAATGACAAGCCCCGGTCTAGCAGTGTGGATTGTCACCTCGATCTTTCCGCTCATCCGCTTAACAGTAAGCTGTGATGCACCAGAACAGCAGGGTTTTTCCATCAAATATTTTCGGATCATGTGGTCTTCGCCAAGAAGCTTTCCATATTCCTGCTTGTTAGCAAACCAAACAGACTTCCATCGCTTGTTTCGAACTAGCCTAAAGCCAATCGGAGATGTTTTTTGTCCCATGCTTATCCTCCTGACTCAGCTGCAACAATAACTGTGAAATGACTTGTGCGTTTCATGACTGGTACACGTCCGCCTTTGTTCTTAGATTTAGCTCTCTTCAAAACTGGGCCTGCATCGACTCGTACTTCCTTCACTAGCAGATCTCGTCTTTGCACGTTAAGTTGCATCTCAGCATTAGCTACAGCGCTATCGAGCGTCTTTTGCATTAATTTTCCAGTCTTTTGCTGGCAAAAATTAAGCTGCACCGTTGCTTCCTCGACTTTCAAGCCACGAATCAAATCAGCAACTAAACGCGCCTTTCGTGGCGGCACACGTAAATATTTCGTTTGCGCTCTTGCTTCTTGCATGTCTAATAATCCTCGTTATGCAGGTTTGCCAGCAGAAGCTTCTGCTGTTTTCTTCGAACCATGACCTTTAAACACTCGGGTCGGAGAAAATTCACCAAGACGGTGGCCTACCATGTTTTCTGAAACAAACACGGAAATAAATTTTCTACCGTTGTGCACATCGAACGTATGCCCGACCATTTCGGGAACGATCATTGATCGACGTGACCATGTTTTTACAGTCTTTTTCGCCCCGCTTTTATTCATTCTGACCACTTTATCCATTAAATGGTGGTCTACAAAAGGGCCTTTTTTTAGTGATCTAGCCATGAACTTTCCCTAATGTTGCCTCTATTTTCTGCGATCTTTTACGATCCATTTGTTGGATTTTCGTTTAGAACGCGTTCTATATCCTTTCGTATACATAGCCCATGGAGTCTGTGGTAAATAACCATTATGCTTACCTTCACCACCACCATGAGGATGATCTACTGGATTCATCGCAGTTCCACGCACTGTGGGACGAATCCCCTTCCAACGCATGCGGCCAGCTTTTCCCTCTACGCGGAGATTTCTTTCTGCATTTGAGATAGCACCGAATGTCGCTTTGCAATTCTCATTAACCATACGTACTTCGCCCGACGGCATCTTAATGGTAACATAGCCTCCGCTTCTTGCCATGAGCTGCGCAGAAAGCCCGGCTGATCTAACGAATTTAGCTCCACGTCCTGGAAATAATTCTATATTATGGATAACAGAGCCAAGAGGCATATTTTTCAGAGGCATACAACAGCCTATATTAAAGAGAGCCTCCGCTCCAGATGACACTTCATCTCCAACACGAAGTCCTTGAGGCGCTATGATATATCGCTTTTCGCCATCGACGTAGTTTAAAAGGGCAATATGCGCTGTTCTATTGGGATCATACTCTATAGAGGCCACTTTTGCCGTAATCTGATCCTTGTCTCTTTTGAAATCGATAATTCGATAGAATCTCTTTACTCCGCCACCTCGATGCCGGCAAGTAACATGGCCATGATGATTGCGCCCGTTTGTTCGACGCTTTGCCTGCAAAAGCCCTTTATACGGAGCTACTGTCGCCCTTCCATTGCTACCTACACGTGTAAGCTCTTCATTGCTGGTAAGAACTAGTTCTCTCTGACCTGGTGTAACTGGTCGGAATTTTTTCGTCATAATTGCAAGAGCTCCACATTAAACTTTTTCATCAATGCTGTCGCCAGCACGGAACGTAATGATAGCCTTTTTATACCCACTAACGGTGCCGATTCTTCCTCGGACTCTACGGGCCTTCGGCTTTCCATTAACGATATTCACCTTCACAACTTTCACTTTTTTATCTTCGTAAATTTCTTCGATTGCTCGAGCAATTTCAATTTTGTTGCATTTACGATTCACAATGAAAACAGCTTTGGGCGCATCGCACTTTTTTACACAAGGATTGCTACTGTTGAACTGCAGTTGTTCAAGAACACGCGCCTTTTCAGTTACGTGCCGGTTTTTTATAACGTCATAAGGAGTTTTTTTCAACATGTTACACCTCGCGCCTCAATATAGACTTTAATTCATCTAGAGCACTTGCCATGACAATGATGTCATGACTCACGACGACATCATAGCCATTCACATTCTGTGCAAGACGATAGAGTGATTTAGGAATATTCCGGATGCTTTTCTGGAAATGACCACGCTCTTGACTGTCTTTTTTGAGATCGGGTGCCATAAAAAGCACTCTTTTTCCACCCAACTCTAATTTTCCAAGAAACTCAGCCATAATTTTAGTTTTAGGCTCTTGCATACCGTCAACATCAATAACATGAAGGCGAGCGTCTCGAATTTTTTCCACAAGAAGCTGCCTAATAGCTGCTCGCTTCTCTTTTTTGTTAATACGAACAAACTGGTCAAATTTAGGCCTAGGCGTAAAAACACGTCCTCCACCCTTATATTGTGGCGAAGCAAGCGAACCCTGTCTGGCGCGCCCAGTACCCTTTTGAGGATGAGGCTTCTGCCCTGAATGGCTTACCTCAGAACGCCCTTTTGTGCTTGCCGACCATTGTCTAGCATTGGCACGAAGCGCTACTAAATAATCTTTGATGAGCTGCGAACAAGTTTCCCCAGAGAGAAGTTCGCCGTCTATGACCACTTCCTCAAGAAGTTGGCCATCTAAGTTGTACTTTTTGATCGAAGCCACGGTTTACCTCTGCTCTAACTTTTCTTTTGCTTTTTCGCGTCTTTGACAGATTTTTTCACGGCCTTAGTAATGTAAATAAGCCCGCCTCGCGCCCCTGGGATCGCCCCCTGAACCACAAGAATACCTTTCTCCGAATCCACCGCAACCACCTTTAGATTTTGTAAAGTGATGCGTTCATTGCCCATGCGACCAGCTTTCTTTTGACCAGGCAAACAACGTCCAGGAGACGTTCTCATCCCCGTCGAGCCGCCATGTCTATGAAATCCGGACCCGTGAGCAGCAGGCCCCCCTGCAAAGTGGTGGCGCTTAATGACACCCTGATAGCCCTTTCCTTTAGAATCTCCAGCTACGTCAACAAAATCGTTTTCGCTGAAGTAATCAACGCCAATCTCTTGACCAATCTGGAATTCTTCAGGGTTTTCTATACGTGATTCAGCAAGATGCTTTCGCGGCTCTATGCCGGCTTTTTTAAAATGGCCCTGCAAAGGCTTCGTCACGCCGCGAGCTTTTGAAGTAGAGACCTTTATCGCGGAGAGCTGGATTGCGTTGTATCCATCCTTTTCAATCCGCTTGATCTGTGATACGACGTTAGGTTCAGCAGAAATAACCGTACACACGACGAGATTTCCATTTTTGTCGTATATGCGCGACATCCCTTTTTTGATGCCCATGAGTTTCAGAGTCATATAGTACCTATCGCTCGAATGTTCGCTACCGCATGAGTCTTCTGTACTCTTACGGAAGAGTTTGAAGATTTAAGGCGACTTAAGATAAGGGCTGCAAATGCTTAGAATGGCTTTGCTCTTCTTATCCGACAGCAATGAGCAAGCTTATTGCCGTCTAGTTTTTCAGATCTTCTTTAAGATCAAAGCGGGAAGCTTACCAGCTCGGAAAATTTTTCCCAAGCAAAAACTGATAAATAGTGAGAATGCCTCTACGATTTTTTGAGTTCCGCACCTTGAACCAGGCGTTGAATGTGCGTTGCGCGACGCTGAGAATAGAGGATAAGACCTAGGATTGTTCCTATTATAAGAAAGAAGGCAATGAGTTCACGTGTCAGCATGCAAGACAAATATCTTTTTGAGACAGATAGGGAATATGTAGTTTAGGCTGAACGGGAGTTTTATAAGAATTTATTCTTGTGGCCATTTCATAAAGAAAGTCTGCAGTCTTCAATGAAAGGATCAGGGTAGGGGAGGCTACTGGTGAAAGGTAAAGCAGCGAAATTCCAAATTGATTGACAGCTAGGACAGTCGACAAAAATGCACGTTTATTGGGGCGGGAATGTAATACTTGAACACAATGAGCAACTGATCCGACGTTTTTAACTATATTAAGCAGCGAGACAGCTGAGGATAAGGGACCGCTTAAATCCTTACCATTTAGGACAAGATTGATGACGCCATTTTTTTTGAGCCATACCAAAAAAGAACAGCCCTTGCTTCCAAGGCCTATTCCGCCTTTAAAGAAACTTAGAGCATTTACTCCCGAAGGCGCACTGATGAAATCAGCGACCGTAGCAGAAAAGAACGAGGCGCTATAGGAAACCTTCCAAGTTATGCTAACAGACCGTATTGCTTTGACCTGGTCTGAGGCTTTTTTTACACAAGTGTATAAAACATTTTTTGGAGCGAGTTCTAGATACCAACAAAAAGCATACTGGAAAATTTCTAAATCTTTAACGACATTTTGAACTTTCGTAAGATAGGAACTTGCCAAACGCTCTAGAAACGATCCTTTATTATATTGTGTTATAGCCACCATGACTGTAATTATAAATCATGCTGGTTTTATTCAATAATTAAACATTATTTACTTTTAGACAACAAATACTGTATTTTATAGTAAACAAAAAGCAAAAACAAACATTTTAATGAGATAGACAGAATTATGGAAAGGGCCTCTTGATGAGGCCCTAGGGAAAGTCGAAAAACAATTATTCCAATAGAAGTCTATACTTTAACGCCAGCTTCTTCCGCCAATTTTTCAACAACCATTTTCTTATGGATGTTGCTAAAAAACGTGAATGCTGTTGCACCAACAGCAAAAGCCCACATTACCATTGGAGAAACGGCAAGGTTGGCAGTAATCATAGCCGTTCCAAGAACGCCAAGCGCCAAATAGCAAACGTTGCGAGCGCTATTGAGGTAGCTATTGGCTATTTGCGCATCGTAGCACGCTTTACCACCCTTGTCCTTGACTCCCTTCTCTGTAGCATTTTGCCTCTTATCGCCTTCTTCCATTAGCCCTAATACCATGCCAACGGTCGTAGATCCAGATGAGCTCAATTCTAGCAGTGTTGCATTGCGAGCAGAAAGAGGTAGCACTTCTCGACAAACTGTTTTCAGCACATCGGTGATAGAAACCCAAAAATCGGTTAGCCGGTTGACGAAGAGGCCAAATGCCCAAGGAGAATCAAAAGCTGCAGCCCCTTCCTTGGTCACATCGCTAAATTTGCCGGGAAGGAAAGTGATTTCACCGAGGTTCTTCGCATCTTTAGCAATGCGCATGATGCTCGCAGCCCCCTTGCTATCAGGCCGGATAAATGTCATTAGCTCTGCACCAAGAGCAATCGGCTTGAAAACCATATTTTTCATGCCGCCGCTTGATTCTTTTAAAATGGTATGCACAGCGCCTGAGAACGATCTGTCAATGGCTGTCTTATTCGTGTCTCGTGATTTATTGATTGCTGGTTTTTGTGTGTCTATTGGTCGAGAATATCGTTGAATGTCTAAAGTTCCCGCTAAAGGCGAATTTGTGATTGCACTCATTGTAAACCTCTAAATTTAGAGTTTTTGTAAATAAAGCGGTTAGAGTATCGATGTTTTTCTCTATAAGGGCAATGCTACAAATTATTTTAGAGAAGACAAACCTTTTATTTAGGTCTGGAGATAAAGCTGGTTCAATGCAAAGTGAAGGATTGTTGCAAACCTTGAAGAAATTCTTGAATCGACATCGCCTTTTTGCCTTCGATTTGCACTTCGAGTAATCTTATCGACTTGTCACCGCAAGCGACGATGAGCTGATTTTTCGTTTTTTCTACTACTTCTCCTGGCAGACCAGAGTGTGCTAAATCTATAGAAGAACGTTTGATCTTCATCCGTTTTTGAGTCTTGCCAAACTGAATGATACACCAAGCACCGGGAAGTGGAGAAAGCGCACGGACTTGATTATGCAAAACTTGGGCGGGCTTGCTCCAATCGATCCTCTCTTCTTCTGCAGAAAGTTTGGGAGCATAGGTAGCCTTGGCATGCTCTTGTTCTTCTTTGCTAATCGTGCCATTCTGAAAATCGTTAAACACCATAAAAGTAGCATCATAAGCAGCATCCAAAAGCCTTTTTTCCAATTCTCCAAAAGTAGTGTTTTCATCTATGGCGACGACGCGCCTCTGGATCATCGCCCCAGCATCCATGGCTAAAACCATTTCAATGATCGTAATTCCTGTCTCTTTCTCACCGGCCATCAGCACACGTTGGATAGGCGCTGCGCCACGGTATTTGGGAAGAAGACTGGCATGGACATTAATGCATCCTCTCTTAGGCAAACTGAGAAGATTCTGCTTAATGATTTCACCATATGCCACCACGAAAAAAAGATCAGCATCGAAAGCCTTTAGGGTTTGTGCGAATTCTTCAGTCGAGGCTTTTACAGGCTGGAAAATTGGACATGCCAAAGCTAAAAAAAGGGCTTTTTGCTTTACAGGCGAAGGAAGAACTTCCAGAGAACGCCCTTTAGGCTTATCAGGCCTTGTCACAATGGCTACAATTGTGCAGTTGTTCAACCGATGCAAAAAAGCAAGCACTTCTGCAGCAAAGGAAGAAGTACCGAAAAAAACAATTTTTAAATTTGGCTGTATCGAGACCATGGGAATTTTTCGCACGACTTTTTCAACATTTCGAAAAAAGTCTTCTGCTTATAGCCGCTCTTCAAGCAATTTTTCAATTTCTTCTAGATCTTCTTCAGCCTCATCTTCCGGACCATCGAAGAGAGGATTGTGAAAACCAATCAACCCTCGTTTAGTAGTACGACAGAAGTTTATCCAATGAGCAACATGCACATTAGAAACCCCTTCTTTTTCTATGAGATCTAAAGCTTCTGTGAGTTTGAGATCGGAACGATAGGTTATTTTGAATGCACGGGCAAGTTCCCTGCGTACAGCCAAAGGAAAACCATGTCGTTTTAATCCCACAAGATTTAGACCGCCAATTTTATAAGGCGATCCTGCACCAATCGTGTAAGGCGGGACATCATGAGAAATACGGCTAAACCCTCCTACCATCGCATAAGCGCCTATGCGGCAAAATTGATGGATCGGCGTCATTCCGCCTATTATTGCGCAATCTTCAACGATTACATGCCCCGCTAACATAGCGGCATTAGACATGATAACACGATTGCCAATTTCACAATTATGCGCCACATGGCAATAAGCCATGATCAGACAATTATCGCCGATTCGGACGACCGAATTTTCATGGCAGGAAGAATTGATGGTCGCAAATTCGCGAATCTCACAATTTTTTCCAATCACAACAAATGTCTTTTCACCACGATATTTCAAGTCTTGGGTCTTCGTTCCAATGCTGGCCGAAGGCCAAATAACCGTCCCCGAACCAATGGTTGTATTTCCATCGATATAGGCATGCGATTTGATGACGACACCATCTTCCAATGCAACGGTTTTTTTAATGATAGCATAAGCTTCGATGGTGACATTTTCGCCGATTTGCGCACCTTCTTCGATGATTGCAGTAGGATGAATGTTAGACATGAGCACCCGTTACTTAGAGTTGGTCCATATCGACCAGAGCAAAACCAATTTCTGCTTCTGCCATGACCTGGTCGTTAACAGTGGCCTTTGCTTGTACTTTCCCTCCCTTTGATGAAAGGAGTACACCCGATGCATGCAAATGAAGAGAATCCCCAGGAACCACAGGCCGACGAAATTTAGCATTGTTGACCGTCATTAGAACAGCTGTTTTCTCAAAATGCCCTTTTTGGTGAATCAGTATCCCTCCGGTTTGCGCCATCGCCTCGAGAACAAGTACTCCTGGCATGATAGGTGCGTTGGGAAAATGACCCTGGAAAAATTGCTCATTCATCGTAACGCTTTTCACCCCGATGATGATATTTTCTTCCAGATTTAGATAAATGATCTTATCTACAAGCAAGAAGGGGTAACGATGAGGCAGAATGTCTGAGATTTCTTTAATCCCAAAGACTGTAGACGACTTCGACGATTTATTGGTATCGACACTCATCGAGAAGACTCCCTCTTGATCTGATTAAGTAGCAATCGGGCAAATGCAACATTAGCAGAATGACCTGAACGAATTGCGAAAATATGCGCCATAAATGATGTCTCCATCAGAGAAAGGTCACCGATCAGATCCAATATTTTATGCCGTACCATCTCATCATTAAAGCGCAGTCCATCGGGATTTAAAACACGGTCCTCAGCGATGACAACAGCACTATCGAGCCCGCCACCCTTAAGGATCCCTTTTTCGACCAACGGTGCAATTTCCTCATACAAACAAAATGTACGACAAGGGGCTATTTCTTTTTCAAAACCTTCTTCGTCGACAACAAATGAATAAAACTGCGAACGAATAAGCGGTGACTGAGGATAATGTAAAGTATAGCTAACGCGAAATTCTTGAGCCGGAAGAGCTATTAGATGCGTATCCTCTTGAGAAAAAAACAGCGGGGCTGAAAGTGTCTTGACTTCCCTTTCTAATCCTAGATCATCAACTCCAGCCTCTTTGATCATCTCTACAAAGGGAAGAGCGCTCCCATCTGCTATTGGCACCTCTGGCCCTGTCAATGTAATTAAGGCGTTATCGATATGAAAGGCACGTAAAGCAGATAAAAGATGTTCAACAGTTTGCACTTGAATCTGGTCATTTCCAAGAATTGTGCAGCGCGGCGTAGCTTTAACAGCATCAAGCGTTGCACGCAAAGGAGCAGATCCTGGGCAGTCTTGCCTTTTAAAGATAATACCATGTCCTGCAGGAGCAGGATAAAGAACGAGATCGATGGGCTGACCTGTAAATAATCCTTCACCTGAAAAGGTAATCGGACGTCCCAAAGTGCGTTGTTTAAAAGGCGCAGAACTAAGAGAGGTTTTATCGAGCGCTACAATTTCTGCTGACAATTGCTATCCTTCTGTTACCTTTAGGTACTTGGATGAAGTAACCGTCGAGAGATTAGCTAAAAAGCATCTTTTTGAGCAAGATTGCATATCGAATTGTCACTTTGCAGCAAAAATCGTGCAATAAAAAAAATAAAATTAAGAGACAATCTCCGATGAATCAATCGCTATTCTTTATCACTTAGTTCTCCTGGATAGCGCCTTTTTCCATAACTCCACTAAGGGAGAAGAAAAGACCTAGGCCTTAAGGCCTGGGATTGCAGATTGGCGGCGAGCATGAAAAATTTCCACAAATCATCATTAATTTATCAAACATTTCTAAGAAAGTATTTGCAACCCCGTTTTACTTTCTTCTTAAAGAAACTTTTCTAAACAACAGATAAAAAAACAAGAACCCTAGACTGATTCCTACGATTAGGCTATCCCCTGTAAAAGTATAAAGAGTTTTTATTTGATAATTAGGAACCTCGGCCAACAATACCCCTTGCTTCTCTTCGAGCTTACCTGTAACGCAGCCCAACGCATCAACAGCTGAAGTTATTCCAGAATTGCAAGCACGCAAGAGCGGCACGCCATTCTCTACTGCACGTAGTTTACCATGGTCAAAATGTTGTCTGGCTAATTTCGAATCGGGATACCAATTATCGTTGGTGAGATTGACAAATAGCTGAGCCCCTTTAAGCCTTCCCTCACGAACAATATCAGGAAATGTTTCTTCGTAGCAAATTGAAACAGAGAATGGAAGCGGCCCCGAAAACACCTTTGCCTCCTTGCCATGCGTGTAAAACGCCTCTATTCCATACTTTTGCGCGAGTTTAGCACACCACGCAAATGGCAAATACTCTGCTAGGGGAACTAATACTCTCTTGTCATAACGCTCGAATGTCTCTTTCCAAGGGCTAAAGTGGACTGCAGAGCTGTAGTAAGCTTCGTGCTCTTGATCGTCGAGGCCGATAACGAGGTTTGCGCCAAAATAGTTCGACAAAAATTGACTAAAAAAGGCGTTAGTGATTTTGCCATTTCTAGCATAGGGTTTTATCAGATCTGGAAACGATTTTAACGCTTCCTTGCCAAATTCACTGATGATGAGATCGCGAGCGATGTCATAGTCATAGATTGCTTCATTGACTTGAAAAGGAACAGCAGATTCAGGCAAAGCGATGAGATTGACCTGCTTTGAACGATGCTCTTTTAAGTGTTTAAAAATGCTAATCCATTGTTCCCAAGGAGAAATGAATTCGTCAAAGCGACCTTCTAAAGGAATTTTTTGAGAAGGAAGGAGACCTGGCTGAACAAGGAGAGCTCTCAAAACTCCATAGTTTTTTTGTTGGCTTTTATGGTGAGATACAATCCCTATCCCAAATAAATAGGGTAAAAAAGCTGCAATGGACCAAAAAACCATGGATCTAGCACCAAAGCGGTAGACTATCGAACGATAAGCCAAGAGATTAGTGACGATCACCCAGAAGCTCAAAAGCAAAACTCCACCGATCGAAACCATCTGAAGACCGATCGAAAAACTCGTCAAAGCAATTCCGACAGGATTCCAGCTAAATCCACAGAGCACATGAAATCGAATCCATTCCATCAAAGTCCAGAATCCGGCCAAAGCCAAAATTTTTGAAAAACTCCAGCTAGGATTTTTCAAAACCAATAAACTCATGCATCCAAATTGAATGCCTAGAGCCAAAGATAGGGCTGTATAGACGATGAGAATGGAAATGCCCTGATATTCAATCGATGTCATCCACGAAAGCTGAATAGCTTGTACTAATGCGAACCAAAGAAGTGATGCCATGAATTGCGTGGATCGTGAAGAAATCCCTCGTAGGGAATCCCATAGCAGAGCATAGCCTCCAGCCGCTGCTAAAGGAGCTAACCAGGCAATCCATGCCGGTTGGCCAAGACCCACCAGCAAAAGACTTAGAATAAAATTACCTAAATAACGGGCCTTCAAACAAGCTCTCAAAATAATCCCCTTGCTATTCGCGCTCTTGTTTTACAGAGGAGCTTTTACTAGACGAGCCATTTCCAAAAGCTAATAGCACTAGCAAGCCGCCGAAAATTGCAAGGTTTTTCATGAAGATCATGGTCTCAAAAGCTTTTTCTCTAGGACCCATTATCCAAAAGGAATGAAAAATCAATGTCGTTGGAACCAAAAAAAGGATGAGCAAAAAGGCTCCGAGACGCGACTTTATTCCAAAAAACACTAGAGAACCTCCGAGCAAAAGAAAAATCAAGGAGATTGTTACCAAAGTAGGGCTAAATGGTAAAAGAGATTCAGCAATAGCCGTAGCTTGAGGAAATGAAGAAGCTCTTTCAGCCCACTGGCAAAGCCCATTCTGTAGGTTTTGTACAGTCCCCTCCCAGTCTAAAAGATAATTGATTCCATCGACTATAAAAACTGCCCCCAAGCATATTCGGCCAAAGCAGGCTAAAATTATTTGGATTACTCGCATCTTTCCCCCTTATAGTCATTTTTTTTCATGTCAGAACGTTCTTTATTTTTCTAGAAATAATCGATTTTAAACGTTATTATTTCTCTCAATTATGAATTTTGATATCAATCGCTTCCAAAAAAATCATCTCTCTAAGTTATTGACAGAATCCGCTTCTTTGGACTGTCCATTAGATGCATTTCTGGCACACTATTTTCGTTCTAATAAATCTATTGGATCGAAAGATCGACGCATCATCAGTGAAATCGTTTATGGAATCATTCGATGGCAAGGCCTCATCGACCATTTCCTTAAAAAGCCAATTTGTTGGGAAAGCCGAATCGATACATTTCTTTCCCTTCAGCCTGAAAAATTTCTTCACGATGAATCTATTCCGGCCCACGTTCGATTGAGTTTCCCTAAATCTTTTTACGATCTATTGGTCTGTTCTCTTGGAGAACTGCAAGCCAAGGAATTTTGTTTCTCGAGCAATTTTCCAGCACCCACTATGCTACGTGTAAACGTCCTTAAAGCAAATAGAGCTGATTTACTTCAAAAATGGAGCGATTCCTACAAAGCCTATCCATCGAAGGATAGCCCTCATGGCATTTATTTTCCAAAAAGACATAATTTCTTTACTTTCGAAGAGTTCAAACAAGGCTTTTTTGAGATTCAAGATGAAGGTAGTCAGCTCATTGCGGATCTTGTAGATGCAAAGCCTGGAAGTCAAATCTTAGACTACTGTTCTGGTTCAGGAGGGAAAACACTTGCCTTTGCCCATAAACTGGAAGGCAAAGGCCAAATTTACTTGCACGATGTGCGCGTAAAAGCTCTTTGTGAAGCAAAGAAACGACTAGCTCGAGCAGGCATCCAAAATGTTCAGTTACTCCAGGCCGACGATCATCGCAAAAAAACTCTCATCGAAAAAATGGACTGCGTCCTCGTAGA
Source organism: uncultured Simkaniaceae bacterium (assembly GCA_963791555.1). Taxonomy (GTDB): domain Bacteria; phylum Chlamydiota; class Chlamydiia; order Chlamydiales; family Rhabdochlamydiaceae; genus JAGXTH01. Next base: position 88,856 of record CAWBSQ010000004.1, on the reverse strand, counting down.
CGCCCCATGCAGTGGAACTGGAACTCTGAGAAGAAATCCCGATATGAAATGGAAATTCCAAGAGCAAGGTCTTCATCGCTTAATCGGCCTGCAAAGAACAATCTTTGAAGAAGCTTTGAAGTTTGTGAAACCCAACGGAACTATTGTCTATGCTACTTGCAGTGTTTTACCCCAAGAAAACGACGAGCAGGCAACCCATTTCATCAACCATTTCCCTCTCAAGATCGTACAAACCCCTTTCCGCAGTTCCCCAACGCGTGGAGGAATGGATGGTTTCTTTGGAGTCATTTTCCAAAAAACGTTATAATGCAGAGATCATTACAAGATAGCTATCTGGAAAAAGGGCTCAAAAAGCCCACAAAATCGACTGAAACTTAATTCGGAGACTGTCTTTTATGTTGAAATGGCCTCTACACCTCGTTCTATTCACTGCTTTTTTTATCAAAGGCAGCATTCCAGGCTATGCTGAACCTCTTCCTTTAAACCCTATCTATGAAGAACCGCAGCAAATCGTGATTTATAATAGAATTTTGGCAAAAGTCGCCTCTAAAACGATCTCCGTTCTCGACCTAGTTAAAAAAATGGATATCTTCTTAAACACCAACTATCCTCATGCTCTCGAGTCGAAATTAGCGCGTTTCCAATTTTACACAGCTAATTGGCGAGGCGTTCTCGATCAAATGATCGATGCCGAACTTACTTTAAGTGATGTTGGAGAAAAAGATCTCAAAATCACTGAAGGAGAAGTAAGAGAGGCGATCATCGAAAAATTTGGTCCGAATGTCATGACAACTCTCGATAAATGCGGCCTTACCTATGAGGAGGCCCGCAAGATCACGCGAGATGATTTAATGCTTCAAAGGATGAATTGGTTCAAAGTTCAAGTAAAAGCCATTCAGCAAGTTGGTCCGCAAGAAATCCGTGACCAATATCAAGAGTATCTCGCTGAACATCCCAGCGAAGAAATATGGAATTATCAGGTCATCTCTATTCGCTCTCCACAAACTAGCCTCTCCGAACAGGTGGCCAAGGAGGCTTTTTCGCTGCTCCAACAAGCTAAAATCGATTTAGCAGATCTGAAAAATGAACTAGAAAAACGGAAAACGTCTAACAATAGTATTGCCTTTACAATTTCAGACGAACTCTCTGCTACTGAAAAAACGATTTCTACTGCCCATCGCAAAGGGTTAGAAGGTCTTCAAGAAGGACAATGTAGTCGACCTATCATGCAAATGAGTGGGAATGAGAAAAATCCTGTACAACGCATCTTTCTTTTAAAGCATCATGGCTTTAAGGAAGTTCCTTCTTTCCAATCCATCAAAGAAGAATTAAAAAGGAAGCGCCTCGAAGAGCTGATGGCAAAAGAAGATGAAGCTTATAGACATAAGCTTAGGCAGCGTTATGGGCATCTGCTTGTTCTAGAGGAATTACCTTCTTCTTTCGAACCCTTTTCCCTACAATTCGATCAGTAGTTTAGCCATCCGTTCAACTTATGGAAATATTCCGGCCCAGTGCTCTTCGCGAATTTCTCGAAAGCCAAGGGGCAACCGCACTTAAAGGATTATCGCAAAATTTTTTGATCGATGGGAATATCATCCGAAAAATTCTACAAGTAGCACAAATAGCTAAAAAAGAGACTGTGATTGAAATTGGACCTGGTCCTGGAGCTTTAACCGAAGCTCTTTTGGAAAGTGGAGCCGAAGTCATTGCCATAGAACTCGATCGAAAATTCGCTTCCCTCTTGAACCGCTTTCAAACTCCAGATCATCGACTGACAATCTTTCAAGAGAATGCCTTAACCATAGACCTATCCAAACTCTTAAACCGAGACAAACCGGCTAAGCTTGTCTCGAATTTGCCTTATCATCTGACAACACCCCTCATCGAGAGATTTCTGCCATTATACGATGCGTTAACAACTATGACTATTATGGTGCAAAAAGAGGTTGCGGAGAGAATGGTTGCAAAGCCAGGAACAAGAAATGTTAGCTCCCTATCATTTTTCGTACGCCTCTTTAGCGACCCTTCCTATTGTTTCGACGTCCCAGCCAATTGTTTTTTCCCTAAGCCCGCCGTCTGTTCAGCTATTGTACAGCTTACCCTGCATGCACCACCTCAAGGAATTCACCCTAAGCTCTTTGAAACCCTGTTACGTACAGCATTTGTTAAGCGCCGAAAAATGTTGCGCGCTTCTCTTAAGGAGATTACAACATCCGAGAAATTATTTGCTGCCTTCGAAAAAAGCCATATAGATCCTACTGCGCGCCCAGAGGAATTGTCCATGGAGCAATTCATCGCCCTTTACCATAATCTTTTTTCTTCTTGAAGATCTTAAGGATACCTAAAGAAGCGAAACTAACAGCGCAGACCATGATCAAAATTGGAAACATTCGCTTAGAACCATTCCACCCTCTAAAAGCGGTATCGCAGTATTTCCAGAAAGTTGGTTCGACGTTATTTAATGCAACCAGGGGTTGATGGAGTAACCGTTGGCCTTGATCATTGTAAATGACGATTTTACCAACTTGCCGCCCCTCCGCAATAGGTAGCGAGGGAATTGACCATTCAATGATGGATTTAAGTTGCGGTTCCTCAGACGGATAATACTCTAACTTGAGATCGTCAAGCATCTTTGCATGCAGATCATGTTTAGCTCCCTTAATTTGAAAGGTAAACCGATCGTGCTCAGAAGTAAGCAGTGTACGAACGACTTTTTTTTCTCGAAAGGCTGTTTCAAAGAGAACTTTCGCATCGCGATATCGATCATCAGCTTCTTTGCATCCAAGGAGAACTGCAATAAGCTTTCTTCCTGAATGTTCAGCGATTGCCACAAATGTAAACCCCGCTCGCGATGTATGCCCTGTTTTCCCCCCAATTACTTTGGGATAGTAATATCTACCCGGTACGACTAGACGATTAAATGGCCGCAAACTTGCAGCAGGCTTCATATTCGAAGCAGGCTTTTCATAGATTTTTGTAGAGATCATCTCACGAAATAGAGGATTTTGAAAAGCCAAAGCAGTTATCCTCGCCATCTCCAGAGCTGTTGTCGTATGTTTCTCATGATGAAGACCATGTGGGTTATTAAAAGATGTGTCTTTAAATCCTTTTTCCCTCAGAAATCGATTAAGATCAGCCATAAATATGGCATTGCTGCCACTAAAATGTTCGACAAGAGCATTTGCTGCATCATTGGCAGAGATCAGCAACATACCATAAAGCATTGCACGTGCGGACAATACTTCCTGGGGAACTAAATTCATGAGCGTTGCTCCAGCCTCTAAATGATGAGAAGGAAATTTATCTGGCTGACTTCGTTTGAGGTGTACAGGAGAGTACTTAAGCGCTTCTTTCGATGTGATCACATTCTCATCCAATCGATGTCCAAATTTTTCCAAAATATACCAAACACTGGCAATTTTGGTTATACTTGCTGGATACCGAATTTGGTTGGCATTTTTTTCGAATAAAATCTCGCCGCTATCGGCATTGACCAAAACAGCTGCTTCAGCCCGCACGGTTGCTGAAAATTGAGCTGCTAGTAAAGGTGCTCCCAAGACAAGAGCTAAAAAAACATAAACGCCTTTCATCATTTTTTTCATTTGCATCAGTTGAAACTATGATTTTGTTGAGCGTCCTAATTTTCTACAACTTTTGAAATTTTCTTCCCAGCACCTTAAAAATAGTCAGATTAAGACTTTTAAGGACAAAAGCGGACGAGCCCGATCCGTAGAACTAAACTTTTTTTAAATCTGAGCATTTTTTCATGACTGAACCATTGCGAAAAAAAAGATGAGCTGCTTCCTTATGGTTTTCGACACCATTACTTGACAAGGTGGTGCGAAGCAATATAAAATGAGGGTACCGGCTGAGCAGTGTAACTCGAGGAGAAAGAATGATAAGCCCAGCAGAACTTGAAGAAGCTTATAAGGAATTCAGCGGGAACTTTGGAAAATGGGTTCCTGATGGGGTAATCCCAGTAGACCTTTCTCTACTCCATGACCTAGGCCTTATCAATCACGCTCAATTCGAACAAGGAGCAAATGATACATTTGCCCAATTTTTCCATGTCCTAGAAACACAAGAGAAAGTCACCTTGTTCAATCAACAATTTGCCGTATGGATCGTTCCAAAAGTGATAGAAGAACAACCTACCACACTTACCTTTATTGCTCTTTTGGTCAATAATGCAAAGCCTCACCTTGAAATCGTTTTTTCGACGACTGGGGTCTATAATACCCCTAAATACATCCTTAAGGTGTTACAACATTTTATTTCCGAAGTGCTCGATACAGAAGCTGTGATTTCTTCTATTGGCAAGAAAAAAAACTAAAGGATCTTCCAAGGTCTAGGTATGTACTTCTTTGATGAGAGTTAGAATATTAAAAGGGTGACGACGCTCGTAGTGTACATTATCCATGCAGCATCGCATGAAATGAATCCCCAATCCCCCCTCCTGCCGTTCATCGATATTTGCATAGCTATTGAATTTCACTGACTGCAAAAGTGGATTGAAGGGTAACCCTTTATCGATGATTTTGAATTCGATTTTATGACCATGGTGAAGATGAACAATGATTTCTAAAGCGGCTTTACGCGAATGTTGCGGATAACCATGGATGATGATGTTCACAAGGGCTTCTTCCATAGCTAGTTCAATTTTGCGTTGATCGTTTTCTTTAAATAGCGAATTTTGCAGCTGTTCACGAACCCAGGCAATCATGCCTTCGAGGTGTTCCATCCGAGCTAGGAAGGTCTTGTGATCTTGCATTGCGGCAAGTATGTTCTTATGAATCGGTTGTTAAAGATTCTATAAACCCATTAGTATCTTGCGCGAAGAATGCGGTCAACAATTTTTTTGGCCAATCTGCAACTTACGTCTTGATAAGCAGCATCAAAGGCCCCTTCTGATGAATCAAGTTGTCCTAAAGAAAATTTGATCGAAGTCTGTCTTACACCAGCGGAATCAATGAAGCTTAGATCTTGCACGACATCAGTCTCATAATAATCATAATCAGCTAAAGCCGAGATGGTCACAGGACCGAAAACAGTTTCCTCTGTCCTAGAATCGAAGAGTTCTACATCCACAGCTAATTTCAATCTACCTTCGACCGGTACAAGCTCTTTGTCAATAGACCCATCGGTATCGCGCTGATAACGCCATCCAATAGGTGTTGTTTGCCGCCGATTCACAGCAACTCGTAATTCGAGCTGTCCCCCTTCATTGCTATAGGAAAAATTGCCGGAAGTTGCGAATGCCTTAATCAATTGATCGGTCAATTGACCTTCTATGTCATCCCTTACATAAGGAATCGAAAGAGTCTCGATTTGACCATTAGAAGAGCCAGCAAAGCGATAGCCGCATGCTGAAAAAACACTCATCAGCAAAAAACTACCATTTGCTGCTCTTCGTAAAAATCGATCACCTTTCATTCTTGCAAATCTCAGCAGAAGAGGAGGAGGATTCCTCTTTGCATTTCAATGCAGCGATACGCGCCCCTGCCTTTAGAGCCGATGGTGTTGCTGTAAAATCACGTTGTATGCGGATATAGTAGATCAAAGCTGCATGAGGTTTTTTTGTCCTTTCAAAAAACTGAGCGGTCTCATAAAGACATTTGGCATAAAGCTCTTGCATAGCAAAAAAGTGATCTTGCGCCATTTGCCATCGTTCTTCATTAGGGAATTCGCTCTGAAATTTACGAAGATTGATTTCGGCTAATTCTAAAAAATCGGGATCGGGAAATTCTCGTTCTGCTTGCTTCAAATAAAAACGATTAATCTCTAAAAAAGCTTGTGCAGCTAAATCATGCTTTGGAAAACGTCTAATCAATGTTTGTAGATGTTCAACAGCGCTTTTGAAATCTTCCTGAGCAAACAGGAGAAGAGATTTTCCCATCAACGCTTTAGCCGCTAGTTCGTGATTCGGCATAGCAGTTGCTACTTCGTCGAAAATTTTTAATGCTTCATCATAGGCAGATATCCATTTGGGCAATGATTGAAAACCCATCAGATGTTTTCCAGCGCCATGGCTGAATTCTTCAGCAACGACAAGTTTACCTTCCATGGCTTCTTGAAAGTGCTTTGGGGTTCCTTGCTTTTTGAGATATTGGGAAAAATATTGGTTAGCAAGATCGTAATCATTTAATTCGAGATAGCCCCTACCAAGAAAATACAAGGATTCTTGTCCAAAAGGTGTTCTGGAAAAATTTTTGTTAATGATCATTGCCTGTCGAATGAGCTCGTCCCAATTTCTACTATGAAGAGCTTCAATAGCAATATTGTGATGGTCTTGAACAGACATCGTAGCCATGTGATCTTCGTTAAGAAGCTTTCCCTCTTTCAAGGTATATGCCGCATCCCCTGAAATTGTCAGACATAAAAAAAGTGCTAAGCTATAGATAGATTGGCGCATAAGCTGTTCTTGTAAACCATCCCTTAGAATCTGTCCTATTCTACTTTAAATTGGATTACCGAGGGAACATTTTTCACTTTCATTTCCAACTCAGGATGGATAGAAACGCCCCATGAAGAATCGATATGCAGATTTCCTTTGATTTTCTCTTCGACCATAAAATGTATAGTGACAGGTTGATTACCTGAATGATGCCTAAATATTTTTTTTAGCTCCAAAATATGACTCAACCGAACTCTATCTAGATTCAATCGAATCGTAAGGGATTGCTTTGTGTTTTCTTCAGATTTTTTATAGGACATGTGTTTAGATCTATTTTCTCTTGGCTCAAAAAACATTTGACGTGTCTGGGTTCTAGCTCGATCGTAGGCTGTATCACAAGCTTTTATCATTGTTTCATCAACTCTTGTAAGATCATCAAGCCATTTACAATGAAATTTTGGTGTGCCATCTCGGCGATCGACTTGTAAAACACCATAAAGCAATCTTGCTTCTTGCATCAAAGTTGCTTTGGTTTCATAAAGATCGGACCAAATAGGAAGTTCATGATGATCTCCCCCATCACTGATTGTCAGGATAGCAAATTTGCGACCACTTCGACTGGCCAATTTTACCTGTATGCTTTCTATGATAAAGATGCTCCTAAAAACGGTCTCTTGTTCTATTGCTAAAGCTTGTTCCAATTCTACACAGGATAAAGTTTTCATCAGGTCTCGATATTGATCAAGGGGATGACCGGTTAGGTAAAAGCCTAATAGCTCTTTTTCCTTTTTGAGGAGATGTAAAAGAGAGGATTTAGAATGCTCTACCAAAGGGATTTCAGGTGAACCATAAGAATCTTCTTGAAAAGAAAACAAAGTCAAAATTCCTTGCCCAGCTTCTTTTTGAGATTTAGCTGCTTCTTGATAAAAAGGATCTAACTGCAATAACAAATGAGTCCTTGGAATTTTAGTAAAATCGAATGTACCAGCTTCAATTAATTGTTCGACGGCTTTTTTACTAATCTTTCGCGTATCGACTCGTTTTAAAAAGTCGAAAAGAGAAACAAAGGCCGCTTTTTTCCTTCTTTCCTCGATAATCGCTTCCACGACTCCTTCTCCAACCCCTTTGATCCCTGCCAGGGCGAATCGTATACCAATTGGTGTAGCTCGAAATTCTTTACCTGATTCATTGATATCTGGGGAAAGGACATCGATCGATAAAGACCGACTTTCTCGAATCATTTTTGATATTTTAGTAACGTCATCTCGATCGCATGTCATCAATGCTGCCATCCATTCACTAGGAAAATTGGCCTTAAGATACGCTGTTACGTAGCTGAGATATCCATAAGCTGCAGCATGTGATTTGTTAAAACCATACGATGCAAATTTTTCCACTTTATCAAAAATTCGCATCGAAGTCATTTCATCGATACCTAAAGACAGAGCACCTTTTTTGAATTTTTCTCGTTGGTTTGCCATTTCTTCATGGTCTTTTTTCCCCATTGCTCGTCTAAGAACATCGCCTTCCCCCAAAGTATATCCAGCAAGCCGGCTGGCAATTTGCATGACTTGCTCTTGATAAACCATGATACCATAGGTTTCCGAAAGGATATCCGCCATCCAGGGATGGTCGATTTCTATCGGTTCTTTGCCATGTTTTCTACTAATAAAAGAAGGAATCATCTCCATAGGACCGGGTCGATACAGAGCTCCAACGGCAATGATCTCTTCAAACCGATCTATATGCAATTTTTGCGCTAAATCTTGCATTCCTCCAGATTCTAATTGGAAAACTCCAAGCGTCTTCCCTTGGTTCAGAAGATCGAATGTTTTGACATCATCAAGAGGAAGATTCAGCCAATCGATTTTATATCCCCTTCCTTCGTGCAAAGCATCAACCGCTTTTTGAATGGAAGTCAAGGTTTTGAGTCCAAGAAAATCGATTTTGAGCATCCCCACAGCTTCTACGGGTTTCATAGAAAACTGGGTCACTGCCATGTCAGAATCTTTCGCCGTACAAAGAGGAATATGTTCTGTTAAAGGTTCACCGCCAATGATAATTCCAGCTGCGTGAATCCCAGTATTGCGTACGGATCCTTCAAGCTTACGAGCAAATAAAAGAACTTCAGCAGCTTGAGCATCTGTTTCTTCCATATTTCTAAGTTCTGGATCAAGAAGCAGAGCTTTTTCCAAAGTCATCATTGGATCTTCAGGAACGAGCTTAGCAATCGCATTGACTTTTACAAGAGGAACACTCAATACGCGGCCAACATCTTTGATCGCCATCTTAGCTTTCATCGTGCCAAATGTAATGATTTGAGCGACCTTCTCTTTCCCGTATTTCTGCACAACATAATCGATCACTTCCATCCTTCGATCCATGCAAATATCAACATCGATATCAGGATAAGATATGCGTTCAGGATTGATGAACCGCTCAAAAAATAGGCTAAATCTCAAAGGTTCAATATCCGTTACACCTATCAAGTAGAGGATAATCGAACCTGCACCAGAACCTCGCCCAGGACCCATGGGAATTCCACTTCGCTTAGCCCAATCTATAAAATCGTAGACGATCAGCAGATAATCGCACATCCCTTTGGAGATGATGATTTCGAGCTCATAAGCAAGTCGCTCACGAACCACGTCCATTGGATTTTTATCCGGAAATTTTTCTCTAATTTTTTCTAAAATCTGCGGTTGATAACGATGCAAAATCCCTTTTTCGCAAAGCTGTTTAAGAAAATTCTCTGCAGCTTGCAATCTTTCTTTAGAGGAAAATTCTTTGCCCTCAAGAGTCGGTGGTATAAAGACAGGATAGAATTTTGATTTTAAATCGAGTTCAAATTCACAAGCATCGGCAATCTGTATCGTAGTATTCAAAGATTCTGGTAAATCGGCAAAAAGCTCCGCCATTTCGCTTGGCGATTTAAATGCATATTCAAGAGTTGGTTCAACATCACGTTTGGGATTAGGAATACGCTGCTTGGGATTTCCATGTGAATCTGTTTCCCAAATTTCACAAGGTTCTCCAGAAAGAATATTTAGAAGGATTTCATGTGCCTTCCAATCTTCATGGTCGAGATACCGTGAATCATTTGTAGCAACAAGCGGTATTTTCCATTCGCGACTAATTTCTCTTAGTCTTGTCTCCACCCTTTTTTCTTTTTCAACGAATTCGATCATCTTTTGGTATAACCAAGTCTCTTGTTCGATATGGCAAGATCGAATTTTATCATGATTTAAAGGATGCCTCTGTACCTCAAGGTAATAATCCTCACCAAAAATCTGTTTGAACCACTGTATTTCGCAGATAAGCTCTTCTTCTCTTTGTTGTAGAATAAAAGAATTGATCGATCCTGATAAAGAACCCGATAAGCAAATCAGTCCTGCGGCATGTTCTTGCAAAAGCTCCTTATCGATACGCGGAGTATAATAAAACCCCTCGATAAATCCTTTTGAACACAATTTGCATAAATTTTTGTAGCCCTGGTGATTTTTGACGAGAAGAACAATAGGATATCCACTTGGATGTCCATTCACACGTTTTTTTTCGAAACGAGATTGTGGAGCTAACTGAATCTCACATCCAAGAATAGGTTTGATCCCATTCATTTTACAAGACTTGTAAAACTCTACTGCTCCATAAAGATTGCCCTGATCTGTTAGCGCAAATGTAGAAAGTCCATACTGTTTAGCTCTATCAATTAGAGCTTGAACTGAAGCAGATGAAGCAAGAATAGAATATTGCGAACGAACATGCAACGGTACCCAAGTCACATCGATCCTCTTTGCACACGTTTACTCAATAAAAACCGCGAGTATCTCTACCAGCTTGGCGGAGCACTGATAGAAAATCAGCCTTCCTCAGTTGATTCCTGCAAAGAGGCAAGCTGAGCATCTTCCCGTTGCTGATATTTAGGATTGCTTCTAACTGACCAAAGAGGGAAGAGAAGGCTAGCAGCAATTACTCCGCCTATACTCAAAGTAATGAAAAATGCCCCCCATCCCCAATATTGCGTGATCACGCTTAACGGATATCCTGCCGTTGCCGCGCCCAAATAAGCTACCCATCCTATAAATCCTGTAGCACTTCCAGCTGCTTTTTTATGAGACAATTCCGCTGCAGCCATTCCAATCAGCATTTGAGGACCAAAGATAAAAAAGCCTATCAGGAACATCAAAATGGTATCGAGCAATTCTGCAGCAAGAGGTGAAACCCATAGCCCAAGAATAGCCCCTATAACAGCTATGCTGAATAGAATAACGATTGGACCGCGCTTACCTTTAAAAATTTTGTCCGATGCCCATCCAGCTGCTAGACTCCCAAAAGCTCCTCCGACTTCAAAGCTAACAATGCAAGAGCTCGCAAAAATTTTCGAATATCCCTTCACTTCACAGAGATATAACATGCCCCAGTCATTAACCCCTTGCCGAATCAAATAAACAAAAAAGTAAGAGAACGCCAAAATCCAGATATATCTATTGTTCAAGACGTACTTGAACAAGATTTCCTTTGCCGTGAGCTCATTTTCCTCTGATTGTTTGGATTCTGCGAAATCATTGCGATATTTTTCGATTGGAGGTAATCCTAAAGACTGTGGCGTATCGCGTAATCGATTGATGAGGAAAAGCCCGATGAAAATGCAAAGCACGCCTGGGAGAATCATGGCTGACCGCCACCCATAGTAGGTAGCGCAAAAGGCAGCTATAATTGGAATGAGTCCTCCTCCAATACTATGTGCAGTATTCCAAATACCCCACCATGTCCCCCTCTCTTTCTGAGAATACCAATGCGTCAATAATCTAGCGCATGGCGGCCATCCCCAACCTTGAAACCATCCATTGATGCCCCAGAAAAGAGCGAATAAGGCAATCGAAGAAGAAAAACCAAAACAAATATTCGCGATCCCCGTCAAAATCAATCCGAATGCCATAAAAAAGCGGGGATTAGATCGATCGGCTAAAACCCCACTTAAGAATTTGCTGAGACCATAGGTAATCGCCATGATACTAGCCAAAATCCCCATATCGCTTTTCTCAAAGCCGAGATCGTGCATGATCGATGGCATCGCAAACGTAAAACTTTTACGCGTGAAGTAATAGAAGACATAGCCAACATACATACCGTAAAAGATTCTGAATCGCCAATATTTATACGCCTTCTTAATGGAGGCTTCTTCCTGTATTTCTGGCAAGTGTGGAGCAGGACGGAATGCGTTTAGAAAATTCAAACCTTCACCTTAATGAATTTGTTCCAGAGTCTATAATTCCGAATAGGCACTGTGTTTTACTATGAATCGCCCGAAAAAACTCATCCTATAATATTGAGCGAAAGAAAAGTTTAAGGAGATGAAGGTCTATCGTCAATCCCTAAATTCCCCTTCTAAGACTAAGTTTAGTTAGGAAATATTTTAATACAAGTATATAGAATGAAGATATGAGTGGAATAGGACCCTCGATTGGACGTGATCAATATGGCAGAGGCGGCCCCGAAGATCCTCTTTATCTAGCACAGATACAAAAGGATAAAGAGAAAAATGGCGGGGACGAAGTCATCAGCAACCCTCGCTCTAAATTTTTTGCCCTCGTTGCTTCAACTCTTTATTTAAAGAAATTTATAGACAATTTTACAAATATAGCAAAATCACTTTCTTCTTCGATTAATACAGAAAAAACACTTAATGATCTAAGTGGATTTAAAAAAATACTGGACGAATTATGCCTAGAAGATAAAAGCCACGATCCAGAATTTACTAAGCGTCTAAGCCTGCTTTGGCAAAAAGTTTATGAGAATTGCAGCGGTCTAGAGCTCAAAGCTGAGCATCTCGATCATTTGTCTGTAGAAATTCTAAATTTTATTAAGGATGTCGATCTTTATCCGCCAGGAGAAGATTTTACATTAGGCTACTATCTCACCGAACATGCCGGACAAGATTGGATCCCTTTTCCTTTTATGAAAATGCTTTCCACTCTTCACGAAGATTTTCTCGCTTCTCCTACATCTGCCCAACTAGGGCTTTGGATCCGCAAACTTAATGAAATTCTTGGCATCTTCGAATAATAGATCCTTGTATTTTTCCATACTCTGTCCTAAGCTCTTCTTTATTTAATTTCTTATTGTATCATGGAATATTCTATCCCTAAGGGCCTTTATGATGTTTTGCCAATGGTGTCTCAAGAAGAAGACCTTTGGCGTCTGTCCTCACGATGGCAATATGTCGAAGCAATAATGCACAATCTCGCTCGAAATTATCAGTGCTTTGAAATCCGTACACCCATCTTTGAAAGGACTGAACTTTTTTTACGTGGCGTTGGAGAGAGTACCGATATCGTTAGTAAAGAAATGTACACCTTTCTCGATAAAGGAGAGCGTTTCATGACCCTTCGACCAGAAGGGACTGCACCTATCATGCGAGCTTTCGTCGAGAAAAAACTTCATACCCTTTCCCCTCTCCATAAGTTCTACTATATTGGTCCTATGTTTCGCTATGAACGACCTCAAGCTGGCCGCTATCGACAACATACCCAATTCGGTGTCGAAATGGTGGGTTCAGGTGTTCCTGAACAAGATGTTGAAATCATCGATATAGCCTGTGAGCTCTATCGCAGACTTGGACTAAAAAACCTCAATGTCATGGTCAATACTGTGGGTGATAAAGAAAGTCGTGAGGCCTATAAAAAGGCACTTAAAGACTATTTTTCTTCTCATCTTAGCTCGCTAAGTGAAGATAGCAAAGTGCGCTTTGAAAAAAACGTGTTGCGTATACTCGATTCTAAATCTCCAGAAGATCAAGAAGTTGTTATCAAGGCCCCATCGATACAAGAATTTTTAACACCTACCGCAAACCATCACTTCACGACAGTTTGTCAACTACTCGATGAATTAGAATTAAAATGGCAAATCAATCCTCGGCTGGTACGAGGTCTGGATTATTATAACCATACAGTTTTCGAGGTCGAGAGTACGCATTTAGGAGCTCAAAATGCTCTTGGAGGTGGCGGTCGCTATGATGGTTTAATCTCTATGCTTGGAGGCCCTGATCTTCCATCAGTTGGCTTTGCTACAGGGATCGAACGTATATTGCAAGCCATGCATAAACAAGATGTCAACTTCCCAGATCCATCTAGTACGTTTATTTATTTCATTGGGCTAGGTGAAAAGGCTAGGCGCATGCTCATGCCTCTTGTTGCACATTTGAGACATGCTGAAATATCTGCTGAAATCGATCTTTTTGGAAAAAAAATCCAGCAAGCTTTACAGCGTGCCGACCAATCAAAGGCCAAATACGCTCTTGTCATAGGAGAAGAAGAACTGCAATCCCAGAAAGTCATGCTCAAAGAAATGGCTACTAGACAATCTATTCCTATGACACTCGATGATCTTTTTTCACAGATTGTCGATCTGCACACTAACTCAAAACCAAAACAGGAACCATATGATTAAAAAATCACTTCCTATTCTTTTTACGTTACTAGCTACCATGAACATTGAAGCTGATGAAGTATTACACCAGCCGCAGTCTCTTATAACAAAAGATGCAACCGATAGTAAAGATATCGTAGATTCTTCTGATTCCCTAGACAACGATTTACAAGATAAAGAAGCAGAACAAATCGCTTTAATTTCAGAAGCATTTGGCCACATTATTGCAAAACATATCGAGTCACTTGGGGTCGATTTCGATCTAGCACGAATCGTTAAAGGATTACAAGACGCTGATTTAGGGAAAGATGCTCCTATGAATGAAGCAGAATGCATCGAGGCCATCACTAAATCACGCGAGATTCGGTTCAATGAACTAGCAAAGATGAATCTGGACAATGCAAATGCCTTCATGAAGGAAATAGGAAACGAGTCGAATATCTCTGTGATCGAGGAAGGCAAATTACATTTCCGAATAGACCTACAAGGCCAAGGTGCTGTGGTACAGGAAGGATGCTCTCCCGTGATTCGCTATACAGGCAAATTTATCGATGGAACGGTGTTTGGTGCTTCTAAAGGTGAAGATTTAGTCACATTAGATGAAACAATACCAGGATTTGGCAAAGGTTTACTGGGAATGAAAGAAGGAGAAAAACGAACTCTCTATATCCATCCTGACCTTGCCTATGGAACAATGGGTCAATTGCCGCCGAATTCCTTGCTGATTTTCGAAATTGAACTCCTCAAGGCAAATGCAGAACTAGCAAAGGAACCTACTGCGCCTGCTTCAGAGAAAACTGCTCTTGAGCAACAGACAGCTTCCCTAGATATCCAAAATGAAGTTTCGGTTCAGTGAAAATTGTTCTTTTCCAGCCAGAAATTCCTCAAAATACAGGAAATATCGCTCGCACCTGTGCATTGACTAGATCGAGTCTTGTATTGGTGCGGCCTTTAGGATTTAGTATTTCCGATCGTATGCTTAAACGCGCTGGTCTTGACTATTGGCCATGGGCTAATGTCGAAGTCATCGATGATTTACCTCAATATCTCGAAACTTGTGGCTGCCCTTTTTACTTTTTCTCGCGCTATGCTGATCAAGTTTATACTGAAGTTGCCTATTCAGAGGATGCATTATTGATCTTTGGATCTGAAACTGGAGGGATTCCTTCGTCGATCAGAGAAAAATGGCCTAGTCAATTTTATACAATTCCTTGTATTCCCATCTTACGAAAAGAAAATCCAAGAGATTCCGGTTGCCTAAATCTCTCTAATGCTGCTTCGATAGTCTTATATGAGGCACTGCGCCAAAAGGGATTTCGCGGCGAACTAGAAAAATGAAACGATTCAAGATTTCATTGACTTGGCAAATGGCCATTGGGACCGCCCTTGGGATCCTAACCGGTCTATTCTTTGGAGAATATTGCAGTATTTTTTCCCCATGGGCATCTGCCTATATTATGATCCTGAAAGTCACTACAATCCCTTATCTTTTTTGTGCAATTATCCATGGAATTGGGCAGCTATATACTTCGCAGGCCTTACAAATTCTCAAAAACGGCCTGCTTTTTATTGCCCTGGCCTGGGTTATTAATCTTGGCATGATTTATTGCGGTGTCTTCCTCTTCTCTTACAATCCCGGCCCCTCAATGGCCAATTATGTAGCGTCGCCCCCCAGCTCGATCAATTTTGCTGAGATACTGATCCCAGATAATATTTTCTATGCACTGGGAAATAACATTGTTCCAGCAATTGTTGTTTTCTCTTTAGTGCTTGGTATTTCATTGATGCATATCCGCGATAAAATGCCATTGATGCATTTGCTCACCGTACTCGTCGATTCATTAACTAAAATCACAAGTTGGATAAGTCGAATCACTCCCATTGGAACATTTATCATCATTGCTAATCAAGTTGGCACGATCCAATTAAGTACGATCAAGCAAGTCAGCACTTACATCATCGTCTATATATTAATGATTTGTATTCTTGTGTTTTGGATATTTCCCAGGATCATCAGTTCACTTACAAATATCAACGCCAGTAGATGGGTCAAAGACCTATTTCCAATCCTGCTGCTCGGTTATACAACAAATGTCATCATTGTTTGCCTGCCTTTCATTATTGAGTTGATAAAAAAAGAAATTCAACAATTCTTACCAACGCAAGATCGCGTGCAAAGCCAAATCCAAGGAACTGTTTCCATTGTTTTTAATCTTCCTCTTGGCTCGCTATTCATCTCTCTATTCGTCTTTTTTATTGCCATATTTTATGGGAATCCGCTTCATTTGACTGCACAAGTCCAGCTCTTTATCAGCGCATTTCTTACGAGCTTAGGCTCTGTGGGACTTGGTGCATGGATCAATTCCTTGAATTTCATTTTAGATACACTCGGTCTCCCGCTTGAAGCTGTAAATATTTATCTTACAACGCTCCCTTTTGTATCGGGCTTCCAATCAATGGTCTCTGTCATGGAGATCGCTTCTCTATCTTTACTCATTACACTAGCTTGTCATAAATTGCTGACTCCAAAGATCGGCCGCGTACTTCGCAAAAGTCTTTTTACAGTCATCCCTGTTTTTGCATTGATCATCGCGATAAAAACTTATAATCCCCTTCCCAAAATTCAAAATTGCACCCCTAGCATTTATGAAGTTCAGCTCTTACCCTCTTTATCGGTGGGCAGTCCTGGTTGTAAGATAGAAAATGATCAAGATCCGCTATCTAGGATCTTGCTTACTAAGACGCTTAGAGTCGGTTATAGCGCCAATGTCGTGCCCTTTTGTTTTATCAATCACTACGGGCATCTTTCAGGCTTTGATTTAGCTTTTGCTGAACAGCTTGCCTTTGATCTAGGCTGCCAACTTGTCTTAGTACCAATGGATTATGGCAGGATCGTGCAACAACTTTCTAATAATGAATTTGACATTGCAATGTCTGCTGTTTCCATCACTGAAGATCGACTTCCTCAACTCTATTTCTCGAAGCCTTACCTAGAAGCTGCTATTGTTTTTGTCGGCAAAGAAAAGGAGCGAAAACGCCTATCTTCCTTGGATTATATTGCATCTAACCAGATCAAGATTGCCGCACTAAAAGGATCATCTTATGAAAAAGAAGCTCAACAAGTTTTCCCTAACAATTCCATTATTCCTTTAGATAATTATGACGATTTTGCAAACAGTGATGCAGATCTTCTTTTCTGGTCGGAAAACCAAGCCATTTCCTGGGTTGTTCTCCACCCAGGCTATACTATCATTCATCCATGTCCTGAGATTGGTGCTGATACCCTAGCCTATGCTATGCCACAAGGAGCGAATCTTTTATTAAACTATGTTAATCTTTGGTTAGATTTGAAAAAGCAGCAGGGTTTCACCGAACAACAATACGATCTTTGGATTCTTGGAAAAACTGAAACGGTAACTCCTGCTGAACCCCATTGGTCGATCTTAAAAGATGTATTTGGCTGGTAGTGCAAGTACTCGAAAATCTCTGATAGTTGGGTGAATACCCGAACTTTAAGGCTAGGATTGTAAGTTGTGTGCCGAGCTTCGAACTCGGCCCAACAGTTACTTTGAAAATACTCACCCTTTAATGTCCGGCATTTCACCCGGAGGAGGGATGACTATTACTCAGTTTTTCCCTTGTTTTTGATAAAGCTCTTGATCGATTCTGGATCACGTAGGCCAACAAGGCGCCCTACTTCTTTACCTTGATCGAATAAGATCATGGTAGGAACAGAGGTTACCTGAAAAGAGGAGGCAATCCTTTGCGCATTATCTATATCGAGCTGAGCAATTGTAGCTACTCCTTGGATATCTTTAGCGACCTTATCTAATACAGGTGCAAGCATACGACAGGGTCCGCACCAATCAGCAAAAAAATCGACTAACGTAAGTCCATGTTCAACATCTTGGTAAAAAGTTTCTTCCGATAACTTTCTGATGTTTTCACCAGCCATAAAATCCCTCCAACGAATAATGGGAATCATTATACACCATTGCCCATTAGGAGTCATTGGTCTTCAAATACATCAAAAAAAATTTATGCATTATTGAAAAAGAACAGCAAGAGTCTGTCTACGAGCAGCTAAAGATTGAATAGAATGATTCAAATCGCCTAAAATTTAAGTCTTTTCTCTATGCGGCCATGGCGGAATTGGTAGACGCGCTAGATTCAGGTTCTAGTCGGGGCAACTCGGTGGATGTTCGAGTCATCTTGGCCGCATTTTTGCATGTCTTTCGCAAGAACCTTTAATTTCGAAGGAGGTTCATTATGGCCTATTCTTCAGCCACTCTTATTGCTAATGGCATCTTTACCTTTTCAGCTAAGCAAGAACAACATCTCAAAAAGAGTCCAACCTTAATTGCTGTCGATGGGGGAATCCGCTATTGTGCTCAATATGGGTTTAACCCTAACATTTATGTTGGCGATCTCGATTCAGCTAATGAACAAGACCTCGCCCATTTTCCTCAAATTAAAACACATGTTTTTCCCAAAGAAAAAAATAAAACAGACCTTCAACTAGCGATCGAAATCGCATTGCAGACCCACGCTTTCTTGCATATTTTTGGAGCGCTTGGTGGACGAACAGACCATAGCTTTTTTAATTTGCTTTTGCTAACCCGTTTTCCTGAAAAAATAGAATTGCTTTCTAATGAAGAAACCGTGTTCCTTATCAACGAGCAAAAGAGCATTTCAACACATCCCGGCATGATTGTTTCCTTAATGCCTATCAATGGACCTGCTTATAACGTCACAACCAGCGGATTGAAGTGGGAATTAAACGATGCTACTCTCGACAAAGAGTTTACAAGCCTTTCTAACGTCGCTCTTGGATCCAAGATTTCAGTACGATTAGCGAAAGGTGATCTACTCTGCATACTTAGCACAACAAGCCCCAGATAACGCTAGAGATAATCAGAGCATTGCCTAAGAAAGTATTTGCAAATTCTTTTCCCTATGAGAATTGGAAGATTTTCGAGGAGATTACAAAATGCGGTGCGAAGCCGGTATCGGGACGATGATACGAAGAGGAATGCAATTTGAAAAATTCTGAAAAGATTTCTCATATAGAGGGAAATGATTTTTGTAACACCTTCTCAAGGAGGAATCCCTCTCGCTCCTTTTTCATACCATTCTTTAAGATCGAGAATGGATTTACGCAGATCTCGCGCAAACTGTTCTTCGGCCTCCTTCCTAGGTATGTTTTCATATCGTTCCCAAAGAAGGGGTGATCCAAAAATACAAGCTGTTCTTCCAGAGAGTTTAGGCCATTTTCGACTGCGCCCCCAAATGGAATAGCTTCCTGCGATATATGCAGGTTGAATAGCACAATGCGTACGTTGAAAAAGCAAGAAGATACCTGCTTTGAATTGTCCTAGATTCCCATCTTGGCTACGCGTGCCTTCCGGGAATATGATAATTTTTTTTCCCTGCTCTAAAAGGGCACTAATTTCACGAAATATTTGGAGATTAGCGGCCCCACCGCTGACAGGTCTTGCGTTCAGCGCATAAATCATTTTTCCGAACAACCCCATGAAAAGAGTTTTGCGAGCAAGAAAGAAAACTGGCTCCGGACACGATATTGAAAGAAGGGGAGGATCGAAATAAGAGTCATGATTGGATGCAAGAATTGCAGAACCTTGTTGAATATGTTGTTTGCCAAAAATTTTATGCCGGTAAAAAAGCTTGGCGAATAGGGTAACAACAGCAATAACAAAATTATAGAACATATTTAGCTCGAATTACGATGAGGTATTAGAAGAAGCACCTTGTTTACAACTTCTTCGATCGAAAGATCTGATGTATCGATTTCTAAAGCATCTTCGGGTTTCTTAAGAGGAGAAAGACTTCTCGTAGAATCAGCTTCATCACGCGTCATAATTTCTTGGAGAATTTGCTCTTTGGAAAGTCTTGGATCCAATATATTTTTTTCCTGGAATTCCTTTAAGCGTCTTTCGGCTCGTATTTCTGGACGAGCAGTTAGAAAGATTTTTAGTTCAGCATTGGGAAAAACGGTCGAACCCATATCTCTTCCTTCAAAGACTGCATTAGAACCTTCTCCGAAACGACGCTGAATACCCCATATTTTTTTGCGAACCATGGGAAGGGCTGCAACTGCAGAGACAGCAGCGGTAATCTCCCGGGTACGAATTTCTTCGGTTACCTCTTCATCACCAACGTAGTATCTCTTCCTTCCATGATCGTCTACGATTCTGAAAATAAACTGATCTAGAAGCTTTTCAATCGCCCTTTTATCGTCGATTGCGATTTGCCTTTTCTTCATACAAAGAGCAACAGCTCGATACATTGCACCTGTATCGAAAAAAGCAAAATCCAGTCGCTCAGCTACCCTTCTCGCTATAGTCGATTTTCCAGTGCCCGAAGGGCCATCTATTGTGATGATCATAGTTAGAGTGTGGAAACGTAAAAATAAACGATGGGTGTTGTGAGCAAAAGCGAATCGACCATATCAAGAATACCACCAAGACCAGGTAAACTATTACTGTCCTTTACAAAGGCATCTCGTTTTAGGAGAGATTCGGCGAGATCCCCAATCTGTCCTAGAATGCCGATAAGCGCTCCCAGCCATAATGACTGAAAAAATCCTAAATTAAACCCATTGACCCAAGATCCCAGTTTGCTTAAGGAAACACTTGCTATTATGGCACAAAAGAATCCTGCTACAGCCCCCTCTACAGTTTTTTTGGGGCTCAGAAGAGGTGCCAATTTTTTCTTTCCCCATAAACGTCCGACGAAATATCCCCCTACATCGGTGATTTTTGTTACCACAATGAGATAAGCAAGCCACCATCTGCCATCTTGCTCGACGTGATAAGGGTAAAGAATCCCCAACATAAAACAGAGTGGTATCGCAACATAACAAACGCCAAATAACTCCATAGCCACTTGAGCTAATGCCTTATAAGAATGGCGAAAATGTGCTAAAAAAAAGGTGATCACGCTCATGAAAAGAATCACAAGCGGCAGCTGAGGAGCTGTTGCATGTCGTTGTGCAAAGTAGAAAGCAAATACTTCGATCACTGTCACAATGATCATAAGCTTAGAGTTAGGGTGAAAATTTTTGGCCTGGGCCAATTGCACGTATTCCCAGACAGCGATCCCAGCTAAAGCTGCAATGACACCAGCTACGAGTAATCCGACCCAAGAATAAGGAGAAAATGCAATCAACAAACCCGCGATGATAATGACGATTGTAGAAGTCAATAACCTACGATTAAGATCACGAATCTTAGTGAGTTTCATAGAGAATACCATAATTTTTCGGATATTAGCCCCGGAATTTGAATCGAAAACTGTTCAAAAAGCCCCAAAAATAGATGAAGAACCATATCTTTGACAATGAGCTTTCAACTTCCCCAGCGTCGATTTCTTTGCTGGAAGTCAAGAATTGCATGAAAAAGTTCTTTGCTATCAAAATCAGGCCATAATATATCCGTTATGTATACTTCAGAGTAGGATAGCTGCCATAAAAGAAAATTACTAAGCCGTTTTTCACCACTAGTTCTAATAAAGAGTTCAGGATCTCGCCATCGCGCTGTGTCGAGATAATTAGCAAAAACAGCTTCCGTTACATCGAGATTCGCCAATTTTCCGTTTGAATAATCTTCGAGAATCGCTTTAGTAGCTCGGCAAATATCATCTCTTCCCCCATAGTTTAGTGCTAAAATAAGATCGATAGCATCGCACCCTTTTGTCGCTTCTTTTGACAAGTGGAGTTCTTCGAGAAGATCCTGTGGTAATCGATGCAAATCGCCAATTGTGTCAAGTCTGACACCATTGCGCATCATATCCTCTCTATGAGAACGAAGATAATTTTTAAACAAATGCATAAGCGCTTCAACTTCAAAAGGCGAACGATGCCAATTTTCTGTAGAAAATGCATAGACGGTAAGAACTTTGACCCCTAATTCCTTTGCAGCCTGTACAATTTTGATCAATGTTGCCACGCCTTTTCCATGTCCTATCATAACGGGCAATCCATGCCGCTTAGCCCATCTTCGATTTCCGTCCATAATAATGGCAATATGATGGGGAATTTTTGAACGATCGAGCAAATCGATTTCCTTTTCTTCAAAGAAAGCTTGCGAAGATTGAGACTGAGTTTCCATTAAAAATGCATTCATTGTTTTCATCCAACGGGTATTTGTCTATGCAGACCCAAAGTTTGGCTATGGTCAGGACCCAGTGAAAGATAAGCGATTTTCACATCACAAAAAGTTTCTATAAATTTTAAATATTCTCTGGCCTGAATGGGCAATTCTCCAAAGGCCTTACATTTCGAAGTAGGCACCTTCCATCCTTGAAATTCTTCATATACAGGCTCAATTTCATCCCAATCAGAGGAAACGATCGGCGGTTCCTCCAACACCTTTCCTCGGTAGCGGTATCCGATACAAAGCTTTCCTTTAGGAATACCATCGAGAATATCCATTTTAGTCAGCGCTATCTCCTGAATACCGCTAAGCTGAATTACATGTCTCAATAAAAAGAGATCGAGCCATCCAATACGTCGCTTTCTGCCTGTTGTCGTACCAATCTCCCGCATCACCTCATGAGAAGGAAAAAGATCCATTTCCTCATTTTTTAGTTCGGTAGGAAAAGGTCCTCCTCCTACCCTTGTGGAATAAGCCTTTGCGATCCCCATGGCAATCATTTGAGTTGTAGAAAAACATGCCGTACCAGCTAATACTCCTGAAGGCAGTGTACTCGAAGAGGTGACGAAGGGAAATGTACCATAGGTCAGATCTAGCATCGATCCATGCGCGCCTTCAAAAAGAACTTCTTTACCCTTTTTCAAAGCCTCTTGAACGTGTTTCTCAACCGGTGACACAAATTCCCTTAATTTATCTCCCCATTCAACATAGTTCTCATAAATTTCCTGGAAATCAATTAATGGCTGTCCATATAAAAGCGCTAATTCTTGGTTTTTCAATGCAATGAGAACTTCGAGTTGCTTTTTAAGCGTTTCAGGCTTGAGAAGATCGGCTATTCTGATTCCCACGCGTGCAGTTTTATCTACATAGCAAGGACCGATTCCTCGACCAGTTGTTCCAATTGCCAATTTACCCTTTGTTTGTTCTGATAAACGATCGAGCTCCTTATGGAATGGGAAAATCACATGCGCATAAGGAGAAAGATGCAATCGTCCTCGAACTCGGATACCCGTTAATTCCAATCGTTCGATTTCACTCCACAATACTGCAGGATCGATCACAGTTCCACCCGCGATCATGCATTGTGTATGTGGAAATAGGATGCCCGAAGGAACGAGATGAAACCGATGCTCGATACCATCCCGAACGATGGTATGGCCAGCATTATTTCCACCTTGGGAGCGGACGACAAAATCTGCCTTTTTGGCTAATAGATCGACGATCTTGCCTTTTCCCTCATCCCCCCATTGTAAACCGACAATTACATAGGCCGGCATCAATTACCTAAAAAAAGTTTCAACGTATAAGTATACAGCAAAGTAGAATTCCATAGGATGTTTTTCTGAGGAATTCTTCATTGTCGAGAAATGCTCTCTAGACAGAATCATTCCAGAACAATTATGCTAGCCCCTTACACAATTATTTTTTTTCAATATTTCTGATCTGAGGCTCTTCAATGGAAGCGAAAAAGCGCTGGCATTTTTGGCTAATCATTGCCGTCATGGCTTTGACTATTTACAATATTTTTCCTACAATTTTCTTTTATATTAAGCCCCTTCGATCGCCGATCGATGAATCGCGATCAAAGGAAATCTCTTTATCTATCGCAAATAGGGTGAATGACTTAGAGAGTCACGCAGGAGAATGGTTAGATTCCTTTTGCAAACTCCTAAACATTACTCCAAAAGAGATCCATGTAAAAGCAGATGATCCCGAGTTCATCGAACTCTCTTTTGCAAAAGAATCGGATGCTCAGAAATTCAATCGCTACCTAGCTCGTGCCGGCACACTAATCCCCTTTGCACCAGCGCAACTTTCTCCCTCCGCAATCTCCTCAGAAAATGCGACAGCTACTACTGTGACAGTTCATAGGAAAATACCTATCCATTTCGACACCAAAAAAATAGATGAATCCTTCCAATTCTCGACACTTTTTGATAAGCAAGGCGATCCCACCCCTCTTTATAGAGCTCTGATTCAAGACCGCGCAACCCAATTAGCTGTCGGCATTGCTGGAGCAAGTGATAATGCTAAATTAGCAAAAGCAATCATCGACCACCCTCAAGATCCTCAGGTTCTTGAACTTGCCGTAACATTATCCCAGAGGGTCGTCGAAGTTGCGCAAATTTTCGGCGGAGATTCCTTGATTGCAACTCGCTTCTATGGATCGCTAAGCCAGGGGATATTAGACGACAAAGCTAAATTTTCGAGTCACCTCCTCTCATCGATCAATGCAATAAAAGATCAGCTTCGCATTGAAAAAATTTCCTTGCAAAAAGAGCAAACATCCCAGGTATCTACATTCGACAGTATTAAACAGCAGCAACTCAATCTTCTTGTCGATAGAGAAAATTGTTTAACTGAGTTTGAAGGTCTTTTAAAAAGGCATAGCACTCTTTTCCAAAACAGCCCTTCCCCATGGGACTATGAAGCAATTAGCACTCATCTTAAACAACCCAATCTCAAACAAGAAATTCTCTTTGCTGTACGTAACCCGATCATTGAAAAAATGGTCATCGATTGGGCAAATAGTCAGCTCATACTCAAGGTGCATCCAGATTTGATCGCTTTTAAAAATACTCTTCGTCAGAACAATGCCTCGCAATACTTGAAAGATCGGGTCGATCAGATCATCTATAATCAAATAGCATCAATTGCTCAGTTCTCTTCTGAAAAAATCACGCCCTTTCAAGATCAGTTCATGATCGAACTCAAAGAACTCAGCAATGCATCTAGTTTTTTAGCTATGCGGCTTTCCTCCATTGCAAAAAAGGAAACTACCTCCATAACAGCACTCCTAAATGGATCTTGGCACCCTTCTCATATTGATCTTAGAAGAGACTCTTTTCCTATTTGGGATCAGGAAACCTATTCATCCCTCTCCAAAACTGCAAAAGATTTTGGACTTTTAGTTTATTCTCCTGCCGCTAGTAATCAGCCTCCTCCCGAAGGAATGAGGATGAATTCGATCTATGTTGTGGCACGTGGGCTGGATAAGATGCTTGCTAATCTGCAGAATCATCCTGAATCCGAGAACACCAAGCAATTTTTTGACGATTTTGAAAGCCTTAGATCGATCATGCAACAACATGG
This sequence comes from uncultured Simkaniaceae bacterium, assembly GCA_963791555.1. GTDB lineage: Bacteria > Chlamydiota > Chlamydiia > Chlamydiales > Rhabdochlamydiaceae > JAGXTH01. The sequence continues at coordinate 63,767 of CAWBSQ010000004.1, read as the reverse complement.
TTTTTATGGGTATTCTGGTAAAGCGACCTATATCAATCCTGAGTTCGCAAATGATTATATTTTCGAGATGGAAGACTATTACCAGGACGTCATCAAAGCGACTCGCGAAAATTTCTCAGTCAAAGGCACAAAACGGTTTGCCATTCTGGAGTTCTCCGATGTCGAACAGAGAATTTTGACTGAGAATGCGATTGATAATGCTATCCATGAAGATTTGCTTAAATGGCGCGATGATTACCATGCCGCATCTTTGGGAATAAAAGGGATGACACCTTATGATGTTCCCAAACCTACTAAAAGTATTTTTTTAAGCAATCTTACATTGAGTTGCGTCAAATTTTTTCGCGGTGATGAACGAAAAATTCTTCATTGGGGATTAGATCTATCCGGCGGCAAAACAGTACAGATTGAACTGCGCGACGCCAATAACAGGCTCGTTACAAAAGAGTCCGATCTTAATCAGGGAATAAACGAGCTCTATAGCCGTGTCAATAAAATGGGGGTCTCCGAGGTAAATATACGCCAAGAAGGGCAGACCATCTCGCTAGATTTTCCCGGATCTCAAGCTTTTTCTGCAGCAGAGCTAGTAAAAGCTTCTACGATGTATTTCCACATCGTGAATGAAAAATTTTCGCAAGGCAATCTTCAACTTGCAGGCTATGCAGAACAATTTCTTCAAGACATATGGAATGAGGCTGTTGTAACCAATCGGAAGTCTGTTGAAGAGATCAATGCAATAGCGTGGCGACACATTCATGGGGATTCATTAGACCCTGAAGCACTTCAACCAAGAAGCGTTGCTGCACGCATTCTTCATGAGCATGGACTTCGTCTTGCTAGCCAGCAGGACTCCTTTATTAGTTCTATTCCCGATGATCTTATTTCAAAACTTGCTATTTTGCGCGGTGACAGTTTTATGGACTGGCATGGACGCTCTCATCCTTTGCTCATTGTTTTCAGAAATTTTGCTCTTGAAGGATCAAATTTAGAGAATGTGATGTCCTCCTATGATCCAGCAAAAGGGAACTTTATCAGTTTTAATATCAAGGGCTCGGCTTTTAGAAGTGGCAACTCGCTTTCTAATCCCCGAGACGATTTCGAGGCTTGGACGAGTCAGTATTGCAAAGAAAAGATCGCTGGTACTCCATTGGCGGAATTCTCCCGTGGTGAAGGCTGGCGCATGGCAGTTGTTCTCAATGAAACAGTGATTAGCTCGCCAACACTTGCTTCACCGCTAAGGAATTCTGCTTCCATCACTGGAAGTTTCACCCAGCGTGAAACGAATCAACTCGAAGCCGATCTTAAAGCAGGTTCATTAAGCTTCAGTCCCAAGATTCTCTCGGAAAAAAATGTCAGCCCCGAAATCGGCAGTCATGAACGTCACCTTGGAATTCTTGGTATGGTTATAGCCATCAGTTTGGTTGTGCTATCTATGGTCAGCTACTATCGTTTTGGCGGTATGATTGCCTCTATAGCTTTGATATTCAATTTACTGATCATGTGGGCCGCTTTACAAAGCATACAGGCAACGATGACATTAGCCAGCATCGCGGGCATTATTCTAACGCTTGGAATGGCTGTAGATGCAAACGTCCTTGTTTTCGAAAGAATCCGCGAAGAATTCGAAACAACCGGAAAAATTGCGTCTGCAGTACACATTGGCTATCGGAAAGCATTTTCCGCTATTTTTGATTCAAATATTACGACTTTGATTGCTGCTCTCATCCTCCTAAATTTTGATTCCGGTCCCATCAAAGGCCTTGCTATTACTTTGATTATCGGCATTGTCTCATCGATGTTTACAGCTCTTTTTATGACACGCTATTTCTTTGCTCGTTGGGTACAAAATCCTGCCCGCAAAAAATTAAAAATGCTCAATCTTTTCAAACCTGGAAATTACAATTTTCTTAAGTACACCAAACGGACCTTACTCTTTAGCACTATTGTCATTGCCCTTGGAGCTTTTTTTGCCATTTCACAACGGCATACCCTCCTTGGGATGGATTTTACTGGTGGCTATGTCCTATCTGTCGACGTCCAACAACAGAAAACGACCAATTACAGAGAAAGTATTGAACAAGCTCTTATAGCACAAGGAGCTACATCACAAGAGATCCAGGTGCGTGAGCTTAGTCCATCAAATCACTTGCGCATCTTTCTTTCTTCTAGTATGGAACAGCCAGGGCACCCATTCCATAATATGCCAATCGAATTGAACGATAAAGATCCAGCCTACGCATTCGTAACTAATCCTCGTATTGCTTGGATTGTCGATAGCCTTAAAGAGAAGAGTCTATTGCTGACAGAAGATTCGCTAGAAACGCTCGACCAAAGTTGGGCCTCCGTTAGTGGCCAAATGTCTGATACCATGAGAAATCAAGCCTTTATAGGTCTCTTGCTTGCATTAGCATGCATATTGCTCTATATCACCCTTCGTTTTGAATTCAGCTATGCCGCAAGCGCAACGATTTGCTTATTGCATGACGTAATTTTTACCATCGGTGTCGTTTCTACCTTACATTGGTTTGGCATCCCTGTACAAATCGATATGCATACTGTTGCCGCCTTGTTGACCATTGTTGGATATTCTTTAAATGATACGATCATCGTATTTGACCGAATTCGAGAAGACATGCGTTTGATGCGAGGATGTTCTCCAATCGAAATTATCAATCATGCTCTGAACGTTACTCTGAGCCGAACACTCATGACTTCTGGAACCACACTATTGGTTCTTCTTCCATTGATTATCCTTGGTGGCAGTACCATTTTTTCATTTGCCCTTGTCATGGCAATTGGTGTGATTTTTGGAACTTTATCTTCATTATTCATTGCAGCTCCTTTGATGCTTTATTTTCATCGTCGTGAGAGCGAAAAACGAAAACTGTTGGCACGAGTTCAACCATGAGACTATGGTAATGCATGCTACAAAAGCCCTTACAAAGTCTCACTTGGATCTATCCGGACGTCGATAGCGAATGGGTTAAAAAAATTACGCGTGAATTCAATATTCATCCTGTAACTGCACACGTTCTTGCTGCCAGGGGCTTTAAAAGCATAGATGAAATACATGATTTTCTTTATGCAAAGCTTCCTAACTTGCTCGATCCTCATCTTTTTCCAGATATGGATAAAGCCATTATTAGGATTTCTCAAGCATTAAAAAACAAAGAACCTATCTTAGTATATGGCGATAACGATGTCGATGGGATTACTGCTGCGGCTCTTTTAACTGATTTTTTCACTTTCATAGGTGCAAAAGTTTTCTACTACGTACCTAACCGCAATACCTTAAAACAAAGCGTAATGGTCGATGCAATCGATTATGCACTAAAGAACCAGTGCAAATTATTAATCACTGTAGATTGTGGAATTACAGCGGCTACAGAAATCGAATCTGCTGTAAGCAATGATATCGATGTGATCGTTACCGACCATCACGAACCTACAGACAAATTGCCCCACTGCATCGCTACTCTCAATCCCAAATTAGTCTCCAGTACTTATCCTAATCGAGAATTGACCGGCGTTGGGGTTGCCTTTAAATTGGCGCATGCTATGACTAATGCGTTGATTGCAAGCGGAGAAATTGGAAGTGGAAAGGTCGATCTCAAACGCTATCTCGATCTCGTAGCATTAGGAACAATTTCTGACATGGGCTCTTTGATAGGAGAAAATCGTATTCTCGTCCGTTATGGTCTAAGACAATTACGAAAGACACGACGTATTGGGTTATCCAAGCTTTTTTCTATTTGCGACTTAAAGCTAGGAGAAATCACGACGATCGATATTGCCTCTAAGGTCGCCCCTAGACTCAATAGTCTCGGCAGAATTGATGATCCCCGCAAAGGCGTAGAGCTCCTCTTGTTAAGAGACCCAACCCTTGCAGAAAATCTCGCTAAAGAATTGGATTTGAATAATATCGAGCGGCAAAAAATTGAACGCCGAGATGCTGAGGATATCGAGCTTCTCTTGCAAAAAAATCCACTACTACTACAAGGGAAAGCTATTGTTCTTCATTCGGAGAAATGGCATCCTGGCATAATCCCAATCATTACAGCCAGAATTTCCAAGCAATATAATCGCCCAACCGTAGTGATTGCCATCGATCACGGACTAGGTAAAGGTTCGATCAGGACGATCCCCGAATTTCCCCTTTTACCTATTCTCAAAGAAACCTCTGATCTATTAGAAAATTACGGCGGACATGATTTTGCTGCTGGGTTGACAATTCGCGCTGCCAATATCCCTGCATTCAAAGACCGGTTTATTGCATCCGCCAATAAAACACTGTCCGAGCAAGACGTCATCTCTAAACTGCGATTAGATTCTAAAATCTCTTTTAGCGATCTTACCTTTGATTTCATGGAATCTCTCAATCTACTCGAACCCTTTGGTCATGAAAATCCATTGCCGGTCTTTTACTGTATGGCAAAACAAATTTGGCCACCAAAGATAGTAGGCAAAATCCATTTGAAACTCTATCTAGAACACAATGATCGGCTACTTGAAGGGATAGGCTTCGGCATGGCTAACAGAAAACAAGAACTTTCGCGCAAAAATCTGCAGCTCTACATTGCCTTTACGCCGCAAATCAATAATTTTCTAAACAAAAGTAGCATTCAGTTGCATATTCGAGATGTGAAAATTTCTGCTCTCACAAAACCGATGAATCCTTGATTTAGAGACGGACTCAAAATTTCAAAAAAAATCGCTCGGGAGTCCATTGCTCACCGAGCGATTTCTGTAACGCTTATGTATCGTCAGGAGTGATTAGCCCCTGCAGCTAGGAAAAGCCTTTGAATTAAATGGCTTGTCCTTGTGAATCTCTTTTACTTAGGTAATTCTTTTTATATTCGTCCAAATCATTTTGATGAATGACCCAAGCAGCGCCTTTGCGACTTGCTTTTAGAAGACCCACTCGTGTTGCGTAGTAGATTTTTTGAGCAGGCACATTAAGTTGCTTTGCAACTTGATTAACGGAATAAAAACCTTGCTTGTTATCAAAAAGCAATTCTCCGTTGTACATCGACTTGGTTCGTGAATATTTTTGACGTCGATAATCTTCTAAATCATCGAGGTCGATTGTCCAACGTGTCGAATCTTTAGAAGCTTTTAATTTATTTTGCTTAATAGCTACATATATAGCTTGCCGGGTGACATTATTAATCTTTGCAGCTTCTGTAATGGAAACAAGTCTTTTAGACTTGGATTGCTCACAACCCGCAAGATCACCTTTACCACCATCAGCCCAATGACTAGATGGATTGTCCATGCTTAACTGTCCTCCTTAATAAACATAAACATTACAAAACTTCACTGACTAGTAATTAGCAAAGTCTTATATTTGCTTTAGACATAACATTATCTCACAGAATTCATTAGAATACAAGATTGTGACGAACTGTTTTTTTGGCGATAATGCATAAAAAAAATTTCCGGCTGGCAAATTTTATCAGAAGCACTCTTATTATTAAAGGGATACGTTTGAGTGTTGACTTTCTAGCACCTCTTATCTTAATGAATTCTTTACGTAAAAACCTCTTTGGTCTTAACTGTGTTTTTATTTAACACATGCAGTTTCTTAACCATTCGTTTTTAAAATTAATAACTTGTCAATAAGTTTGTGGATAAAATTCGTATAGGAAATTAAATAAGAAAGTTGACTAATCGTTCAAACAATTTTAACCGATCGCTCAATTTACAACCAAGGACTTGGCCTCTTTGACCGTGAATGAATAATTTGACGCAAAAAAATAAGAAAAAAGCCTTTTTTTCTTAGTTTTTTCCCAAAAACCAAACAAAATGATGGATTTTCATAGCGCTAAAGAAAAATTCTCCGCTATTCTACGGTTAATTAGATGGGTGGACTTTACTAAATATTTGAGGATCAAATGGTTAGTTTAAAAAAGCTGGTTTTAGCCCTATGCGTCCTCATTTGCTCTTTCCTCTCTTTTCCAGCGCATGCCAAACCCCCAACTCTCACACCACGAGATACTTGCAGTAAAATAGATGAAATTTTACGAGCCCATGTCTCCTATCAAAAGCTCACTGATGAGATTATTCAACGAGCCTTTTGCAACTTTCTAGATGAACTAGATCCTGGTAAAACCTACTTTCTTGCTGATGAAATTGCAAAGTGGACTGAAGCATCGCCAGAGCTATTAGTTAGCACCCTGCAAGGCATTAAAAATGAAGACTTTAGCGCTTTTGATGAGATTTTGCTAGTTTTAAGTAATGCGGTCAAGCGTCGAGGAGACCTCGAACTAGAAATAGGATCTGCTTTCGTGCCGGTAAAGAGTAGCGCACAAGAGCTCAAGGATATTTGCTGGGTAAAAAATTGTGAGGAACTTCACGACCGTCTAATTAAAATTCGATCACTGCAGGTAGAGGCTACCACTAAACTATCTCCTGATGCTGCAGAACAACTACTAAAGAGGATGCAAAAAAGACGAATTAAGCGCGAAGAAGAAATGGTCCCTACGCAACAAATTGAGCATCAGCAGTTTTTGCTTTCCGTAGTCTTAAAAGCCATTAGTGCTGCGCTCGATTCTCAAACGAATTATTTCACCCCCTCTGAAGCTAACCAATTCATGATTCAAGTTGAGCAGAGACTCTACGGGATTGGAGCACAGCTAAGAGATGATCTCAATGGATTCACCATCATTCGCCTTCTCGAAGGAGGACCTGCTCTTTTGAGTAATAAACTGAAGGTGGGGGATAGGATTATCGCCGTAAATCATGAGCCTGTCGTTGGGATGGAAATCATTGAAGCGGTAGAACATATTCGAGGAGCACAAGGATCTACTGTAGTTTTAACGATCCTGCGCCCACAGGGAATGGAATTTGAGAAGAGTGAGGAAAAACTCGACATTGAGATCACCCGAGCTGAGGTCGTTCTCAAAGAAACACGCTTAGATAAGCGAGTAGACCCCTTTGGCAATGGAGGCATAGCCTACCTCCATCTCTTTTCTTTCTATCAAGATGCCTCATCTTCCTCGGCAGAGGACCTTCGCCAAGCCATTAAAGAACTTCAAGCTACAAGACCGCTAAAAGGCGTTATCTTGGATCTGCGGAATAATGCTGGTGGACTACTGCCTCAAGCCGTTGCAGTTACGGGCCTTTTCATTAAAAAGGGAATCGTTGTTTCAGTAAAAGACAATACAGGTCAGGTTCAACACCTACGTAATGTCGATGAAAATATTGCATGGGATGGCCCATTGATAGTCCTGGTCAATCGATTGAGCGCCTCAGCCGCTGAAATCGTTGCGCAAACACTCCAAGATTATAAACGAGCCATCATAGTAGGCGATGCAAAGACCTACGGAAAAGGGACGTTTCAGACCTTCACTTTAGAAACAAATCATTTTGGCAAAGTGAATCCAAAAGGTGAGTACAAGGTGACAAGAGGGCGTTATTACACTGTCTCCGGGAAAAGCCCGCAACTTGTTGGAGTACAATCGGATATAATTGTTCCTGGCCCTTTTTCAAAGATGAAAATCGGAGAAGAATTTTCCAAATATCCCCTTGGAAATGAAACTATCAATGCGAATTTCCAAGATGATCTCAGCGACATCCCCCCTTTTCACCGCTTCCGCTTTGGCAGATCCTATAGAGAAAATATTCAACCTATTCTGTCCCTCTATCAAAATTACCTGCCTTTATTGAAGAAAAACTCTGAAGAAAGAATCGAAGCAAATTCTATTTATAAAAAATTTCTAAAAGAGATCGAAGATGAAGATGCTGCTTTTGAGATCTTTGAAACGTTCAATACTAGCGATTTACAACTACAAGAAGGTTTTAATATTCTTAAGGATCTCTTATTTCTCATGAATGAGCAGCGGGAAATACAACAAAGCGCGGTGGCTGCTTAGCAGCTTCTTGGAGGCTGTTAAGTCTTGAATTCTAAATGCTCTCGGGCGACAATGTCTTTTCTCATCTAACCCATTTTGAAAAAGCCATGAACGTACGCGTGAGAATTGCGCCTTCTCCGACGGGAGATCCTCATGTAGGTACAGCCTACATAGCACTTTTTAACTTGATTTTTGCCAAGCATCACAAGGGCACCTTCATTCTCAGAATCGAAGATACTGACCGTACTAGATCCCGCCCAGAGTACGAAAAGAGCATATTCGATGCACTTCGCTGGGCTGGAATCCAATGGGATGAAGGACCAGATATCGGTGGTCCTTATGGACCCTATCGACAATCCGAGAGAACGGAAATTTATCGCAAATATTGCCAGCAGCTCCTCGATAATGGAAAAGCCTATAAATGCTTTGCAACAGCTGAAGAATTAGCCGAAATGCGTGAACTTGCTGCTAAAACAGGTCAACGTGTTGGATATGATCGAAGGTATCGCAATTGTTCGCCTGAAGAGGTTGCAAGGCGTGAAGCAGAAGGTCAACCCTATGTGATTCGTCTGAAAATCCCTCTTACCGGAGAATGCGTTTATGAGGATGCGATCAAAGGACGAATTACTTGCCCTTGGGCAGATGTAGACGACCAAGTACTGCTTAAATCAGATGGCTTCCCCACCTATCACCTTGCCAATGTGGTGGATGATTATTTGATGAAAATTTCCCATGTGATACGTGGTGACGAATGGATGAGTTCCACTCCTAAACATCTCTATTTATACGAGAGCTTTGGGTGGCCCCACCCTACTTTTATGCATATGCCCCTCCTTCTAGGTAAAGATGGAAAAAAACTCTCCAAGCGACGTAACCCCACTTCTATTTTCTATTATCGGGATAGTGGTTATTTGCCTGAAGCTCTTGTCAACTTTCTCACCTTAATGGGCTATAGCATGCACGAAGAAAAGGAGATGTATTCGCTCGATGAAATCATTCGCGATTTTGATTACAAGCGGATTGGGGTCTCTGGGGCTTTCTTCGATATTCTCAAACTCGATTGGTTGAATCAGCAATACCTCATCAAATTGATTCCCGAGACTCAACTGTGGGATAAAATAAAAGCTTGGGGATTCCACGACGATTTTATGAATAAGCTAATGCCCTTAGTTCACACTAGGATTAAGACATTTGGCGATTTCATGGAACTCTGTCAGTTTTTCTTTATCAATCACATCCATTACGACAAAGCGCTTCTTTCTCCTAGCGGTCTGAGCGAGGAGAAAAGCTGCTTTCTTCTCCAGTCGATCATCTGGTCTATGGATGAACAAGAGGATTGGTCCCGTAAAGGAATCGAAAAAGCTTCGCACGATGTCACTGAGATTTTTGGGACCAACCATAAAAAAGTCATCATGCCTATTCTATTCGCTGCGATCATTGGAAAGCATCACGGTCCTCCACTTTATGATTCGGTAGAACTACTCGGCAAAGATCGCACTAGAGCCCGCCTCCTGCGCGCCATCGAATTTTTAGGGGGAATTTCGAATAAAAAAATGGATGCCTTGAGTAAGGGGTGGGGGAAAAAGGACTGCAAAACTTTAATTTGACGCATATTAGTAGGAAGTAGGATTAGTCTGCGAATGCTCTATTAGCATCTCCTTAAAGAGGATCTTTCTCTTGAGGGACATCTTCTTCTTCTACTGGAATGTGCGAAATGATATAATTACGCGGGTATGCGGTTTGTACACAACTACTAAGCAACAATATAATTATAGAGATTGATAGAGCAAGTTTCATAAACAATCTGAATTATCGATCTAATCTTATTATTGTTTTTATTTACATAATTTGTCCACGAACAATTTAGAATATTTAATGATAACTAAAATTGATCGACAGAATCCATTCTTAGCACAACTCATTGAAAGAGAATGCCTTACACCTCTTGATGATGAAAAACAAACATTCCATCTCGCCCTCGCTATCGATAAGGATCAGTTATTTTTTAAAACCGGCGATTCTATAGGTGTTTATGGACAAAATCACCCAAAATTAGTCGACGACTGGCTTACAACTCTTGCTGCCAGCGGCGAAGAGGAGATTTTGATCCAAAAGACACAGAACCGCTTACCCCTGAAAAATTTCCTTTTACAGCATGCTAATCTTTCAAGGCTTAATTCCTCTCTTTTCAAACATCTTTTACAGTATCCTGGTTTAGCCAATCTCTCTTTTCTTCTAGAAGATGGTCGAGCAGAGGACTTAAGTCGTTTTCTCAAGGAACATGAGCCGCTAGACTTGCTCAAGAGATGTGGCGTAAACTCTCTCAACGCCCAAGAAGTATGTGGTCATTTAGCGCCATTATTGCCCAGATTTTACTCTATCGCCTCCTCACAAGTGCATAGCCCAAATCAGATCGACCTAATTGTGGCACACTTAAGCTACTCTCACCGAGGTGAAACTCGTTTTGGTGTTGCCAGCCATTTTTTATGCCATTTGGCTGAAGAAAGGAAAACAGCGATTCCAATCTACTTACAACCCTCGGCCCATTTTACACTGCCGGAGAGTGATGACTTCCCTATCATCATGATAGGTCCGGGTACTGGCGTTGCACCTTTTAGAGCCTTTATGCAGGAGCGGATAGCCAGGGGTGCAAGAGGGCGGCATTGGCTTTTTTTTGGGGAACGAAAACAATCCAGCCATTTTTACTATAGCAATTATTGGGCAGATCTCGAACAAAAGGGCGTTTTGAAACTCTCGACTGCTTTTTCAAGAGATCAACAAGAAAAAATCTACGTTCAGCATAGAATGCTAGAAGAAAGACGAACTCTCTGGCAGTGGATTCAGGAAGGAGCGATCATTTATGTCTGCGGCGACGCCGAAACGATGGCAAAACAAGTAGAAGCTTGTTTTCTTTCAATCTTTGCATCTGAAGGTGGGCTTACAGACGAAGATGCCAAGTCTTTGTTGCAAAGCTTGCGTAAACAGAAGCGTTACCTCGCCGACGTATATTAGAAAGTATTTGCAAACTCTTCCCCCTATGAGAATTGAAAAATTCTCATAGGGGGAAGAGTTTGCAAATACTTTCTTAGACCTATTCACTTTGATAGATATTGGATGGTCGTAAGGATGCAAAAGCATTGTAAACCATCTCCACATCCAAAATCGGTAAGCCCATCTCCTGATGTTATCGTTAAACCTACTTGATCGATATCAATTCTCATCAAGGTGGCAATTTTGCTAAGCATCTCTGAATTCCTGGCCTGCATTCTCGGACGTTTCCCTTCTATTGTGAGAGATACGTGCTCTATTTGTTGTTGCTTCAATGTCATCAAGGCCTTTTCCAAATAGACACTACTATCCGTAATTCCATGCTTATGGCATAGTTCGATAGCGATTCCTCCCAAAATGGGAACGCCTGTAACAGAGGAGATTGCATTGCAAATAGCATGCAAAACTACATCCCCATCCGAATCGGCGGATAGTCCTGGGACATCCTCAAAAATCAACCCTGCTATGATACAAGGCTTGGTAGAATCATCAGGAAGAAAGCGATGGCTATCCTGCCCAATCCCTGTTCTTATTCGGAATGGAAATGAAAACATATAACTCCTGCGGAAAATTAGATCAAAGCAGGAAGATTTAACCTATTCTGGATTTTGTGCCAATCCTCCACATCGCTAACACAAATTTCGAGGATGAGATCGCTACAGACTCTCCAGTGAACTTCCCAGCTATCATAGAATCCCATCCAATCTATCTGCAACTCCAATTCCTTCCCCTTCTCTATGGCAATAAAGAGGACCTTGTTTACGCAACAGCAATGCCAGATGAGGACTATTTTGATCGTCTAAGGAATTTACAAATCGAGTCACCTAAGCTTGCACGTCAGCCTCCTAAAAATGCAGAAATTGAAAGTTGGGGAGCTAGCCCTTCTATCGAAGCATGGGCTCAACTCCATCACCTCATTTATGAGAATCCTCCATGGGACATCATTAGGGAAGTTAACTCCAAAGCCTTCTCTTTTACAAATGCGCCTCTACTGCCTGGCGCCACCCTTCTCTATAATTGGGAAGAACTATTGACTTGGTGCAGACAGATTTCTGGCAAAAAAATCCTGAAGACTTGCTTTGGAGTCTCAGGTAGAGGGCACTTTCACCTAAAAGCGATCGATGATCCTGCATTATCCGAGCTGACTAAACGTGAATGGAACGCCGGCAGGCCGCTAATTGCGGAACCTTGGGTCGAACGATGTCTTGATTTCAGCACACAGTGGTATTTGGAAAGAGGAGGAACTTACAATTATATCGGCTTCACTCTCTGTCAAAACGACATCAGAGGACACTATCGGGGAACTGTAGCGGGTGATTCCAACAAATTTCCAGAACACTGCTTGGGCGATCTCTCATCTCTTTTTGCCGTCCATCTTGAAAAGGCTGAAATACTTCTAAGGATGATGCGGCTGAAAGGCTATTTTGGGCATATAGGATTTGATGCGATGATTTACAGAAATGGTGAACAACGACTGCTCCATCCAATTGTTGAAATCAATGCAAGAAAGACAATGGGATGGGTCGCTCTTATTTTGCGCAATCGTCATTTTTCAGAACAGACCTTACGAATTTTCCTTTGCAAACGAAGCCAAGCGCAAACACCCCTTCTTCCGGCCAAAATCACAACAGGGTCTGGCCGTCAAATTAGCTTCCAGAACCAGTTGTGCGTGGAATTTGTTGATTTATAAATTCCATTCACGATAAGACTCAGGGTAGAATTATTGCGAGTTGCTTATGGACGTGCTTAGAATCAAAGGCGGTCTTCCCTTAGAAGGCCGTGTAAAGGCTGCTGGAGCCAAAAATTCCATCACAAAACTGCTGGTTGCATCTCTTCTTTCCGATAAAAAGTGCATTTTTTATAACGTACCTGGCATCGCAGAAGTAGAAGTTACTGTGGATCTATGCCGCGAAATCGGTGCCGAGATTCAATGGGATAAAGAAGCTGGCATCATAGAGACGCAAACAAGGGAACTACGCACGTCTTATGTCCCTCAACGATTTTCCGGCTCAAATCGCATTCCAATTTTGATGATCGGCGCCCTCCTAGGAAGAACCCAAGAAGATATCATCGTTCCAACTGCTGGAGGCTGCAAAATTGGACAACGCCCCATTGATTTTCATATTGCAGCATTGGAAAAATTAGGGGCCGTAATCGAGTATCGGGTAATGAAAAAAGAAGGCGCCTATTTTGCTCATGCTCATAATGGCTTGAGCGGCGCCATTATCCATCTTCCATTCCCTTCAGTAGGAGCTACGGAAAATACGATCCTTGCTGCGGCAAGAGCTAAAGGTACGACCGTAATTAAAAATGCCGCAACAGAACCAGAAATTATCGATCTGATCCTCTTTTTACAAAAGATGGGGGTAATCATTTTTGTCGACGTCGATCGCACGATTCGCATTCAAGAGACACACCATTTCAATGAAGTAGAACATACTGTGATTACCGATCGCATCGTATCTGCTTCCTTAGGCATGGCAGCTATTAGTACAAAGGGGCGTGTTTTTGTCGAGGGGGCACAACATCTGCATATGATCACGTTTTTAAACAAACTGCATGAAATTGGTGCAGGCTTCGAAGTGCGTGATACCGGCATAGAGTTCTTTTATAAAGGGCCTCTTAAGGGAGGAGTGCACATAGAAACCGATGTGCATCCCGGTTTTATGACAGATTGGCAACAGCCATTCGTGGTGCTTTTGACTCAAGCCTATGGTAATTCTGTCATTCACGAAACTGTTTATGAAAATCGATTTGGCTATGCTCATGCATTAAAATTAATGGGCGCTGATGTCGAACTCTTCACCCAATGCCTCGGCGGCAAAGAATGCCGTTTTGCATCGCGCAATTTTCATCATAGCTTGATCGTGCGAGGACCAACGCCTCTGAAAGGAAGAGAAATTGCCATCCCCGATCTGAGAGCTGGCTTTGCCTATGTGATGGCCGCCTTGCTCGCACCAGAGGTTAGCACAATAGGCGGTCTGCAGTTTCTCGATCGAGGTTATGAAAATATCGTAGGCAAGCTCGCATCCTTAGGTGCTGATATCGTTAGAGATCGAGCTGACTCACATTCACCCTCTATGGCGATCGCGTCTGCTTCTTGATCTGAATCGACAAATCGGGATACAATCTCCGGGCCAGCCCCTTAACTGGAGATTGTTTTGTCTTGGAAAGAAGTGTTAAGAACTAATTTTACAAAATGGGATGCCTTATGCGAGTTTCTCGAACTCGAAGAAGGTCTCCGAAGGCAAGTTCTTAAACAAAGCCCCTTCCAGCTTAATCTTCCATGGAGATTGGCAAAAAAAATTGCTAAAAATTGCCTCGATGATCCTATCTTGCGCCAATTTGTCCCGCTGACAGAAGAAACATTGCCAATTCCTTTTGAATTGGGCTACGGTGCAGACCCATTGCAAGAAGAAATCTTTCGCAAAGCCCCAAAACTTCTTCATAAATACCAAGGGCGTGCATTGCTTGTCACAACAAGCGCCTGCGCTATGCATTGTAGATTTTGTTTCAGGAGGCATTTTTCCTATGATATTGCGATTAAAGGATTTGAAGAAGAACTCCAACTGATCGCTAAGGATCCTACACTCAAAGAAATCATCCTTAGTGGAGGAGACCCTCTATCTCTTAGCAACGAAACCCTAGGATCTCTGTTAGATGGTTTGGAAAAAATCCCACATGTCCAACGAGTACGCCTTCATTCTCGTTTCCCGATCGGCATCCCCGAAAGGTTAGAACCTGCATTGCTTGATTTACTAGACAAGCGACGATTCCAAATTTGGTTAGTGATCCATTGCAATCATGTGGTCGAACTCGATGACGAAGTTCTTGCTTCTTTAAAGGCTGTGCAAAAATTAGGCATCCCTACTTTAAACCAAGGCGTGCTCCTCAAGGGCGTCAACGATAGCCTTGAAGCGCTAGAAGGACTTTGCCTAAAGCTCGTCGATAACGGTATTGCACCTTATTATCTCTTTGTTCTAGACCGCGTTGAGGGAGCGCATCATTTTGATGTCTCTGAAGAAGAGGGCAAGGCTCTCATCGAACAACTGCGTGTAAGGATGAGCGGTTATGGTGTACCTAAGCTTGCTCGTGAAATTCCAGGAAAACCAAGCAAAACTATCTTGGCTTAAGAGTTTTTTACATCCTATCTAGCGTCTTGAGACCTAACAAAGCTAGCCCTTGCTTAAGAACACGTCCGGTAGCTTCACATAAGAATAGACGGCTTTCTTCATATTCATCTCCCTCTACACGGCAATCTCGAAAAAAGGCGTGGAATTTTTCAGCCAATCCATAGAGATAATCTGTCAATCGATTGGGTAGTAATTCTCTATCTACGTGAACCAATGCTTCACCAAACTGGCATAAATGTAGAGCCAAGCTAATCTCAGATGGATGTTCCAAATTCAGTTTTGCCTTTCCAATAAGCGATTTAGGATCTTTGCCGACTTTACGCTTAATTCCCTGAACGCGAACATATGCATAGAGCAAAAATGCCGCTGTATTTCCTTCGAAACGCAACATTTTATCGTAACTGAAAACATAATCTTTGATGCGGTGACAAGATAGATCTGCATATTTCACAGCATCGATTCCTAGAATTTTTGCCATTTTGTCGATCTCTTCCTCGCTGGCGTCCGCGATTCTCTCTCTAAGAACATCTCGAGCTTTTTCAGTGGCGTTCAAAAGTAGGTCGATGAGTTTTTCTGTTTCTCCCGAACGCGTCTTGAATTTTTTACCATCTGGACCTAAGACGACCCCAAAAGCCACATGATCCAACCGCACTTTGCGTGGGTCGTAGAATCCCGCTAGCTCAGCGGCTTTAAAGATCATCTGAAAATGGAGCGACTGGCCCGCATCGGTCAGGTAAATGATACGATCAGCCCTTTCATCCTGAACTCGGTGAAGCACTGCTGCCATATCCGTCGTATCGTAGTTATACCCTCCATCCGCTTTCTGAACGATCATGGGTAAAGGATCCCCTTCTCGGCTGACAAAACCATCCATAAAAATGCATTTGGCTCCATCAGAAAGCGTGACCATACCCTTCTTTTCAAGGAGGTCTATTACTTTGGGAAGAAGAGGATTGTAGAAAGACTCTCCTCGTTCCAATAATTTTACATCGAGCAAATCATAGATTTCTTGGAATCCTATGCGAGAAATAGCACAAATCATTTTCCATGCTTTGAGAGATTCTTCATCACCGCTTTGTAATGCAACAACTTGGAGCTGGGAGCGTTTCTTAAACTCCGGTTCTGCATCAAATCGCACTTTCGACTCTCGATACCATGTCATGAGAGAAACAAGATCCGTTGCCTTTTTCCCATCCAAGATATCGCGATGACGATCGCGCATATGCGTGATCAACATTCCAAATTGCGTCCCCCAATCTCCGATATGATTCAATCGCAATACGTCGTGTCCGAGAAATTCTAAGACTCGTGCCAAACAGTCTCCGATAATCGTGGAACGAAGGTGTCCAACATGGAGCTCCTTGGCAACATTCGGCGAAGAAAATTCCACGATCACTCTTCGAGGAACTTGGATCGCTACCCCTAATTTTGGATCGTTTAGACAATGAATAAGTGCTTTTGCCAGAAAATCTTGCGATAGAGTGATGTTGATGAACCCAGGCCCCGCTATATCGAGCTTTGCAATAATCGCATCGCCTTCAGCATCTAAAGTTGAGAATTGGGCAACAATCGATTCTGCCACTTCGCGGGGAGATTTTATTAAAGCCTTACCTATCTTCAAAGCACTATTGCATTGATAATGTCCAAATTGTGATTGAGTGCTCTGAGAGACTTCTGCTAGAGCATGTTCTTTGCTAATTGCATTTCCAAACGCCTTCTGTATGGCTTCAGAAGCCATTTCTTGCACAAGAATGATGAGATTTTGCATATGACTTCTTCAGTCCAGACTAGAATGCGTGGTGGAAGCTAGGTGGGACAAGCCTCTTTCCAACCTTATATTTCAAGCGATACTCGCCAAGGGCCATCGCAGACTTATTCGTCGAAAAATGATTTTGCTCGGCGATATCGAAAATGACCATCAACTTGTCAGAGATGCTATGAACTTTTTGCTGTGCTTGCACAGGATGATATCCCACTTCATCTAGTTCATGTGTAACATTAATAAGACCTCCCGCATTGATGACAAAATCAGGTGCGTAAAGGATACCCAAACGCAGCAATTCATCCGCATCGCCATCCGTTAAGAGCTGGTTGTTAGCACTTCCGGCAATAGCTTTACAGCGTAGGCGAGGTGTCGTCCTAGGATTGATACTACCCCCCATAGCACAAGGGGCAAATACATCACATCGAGCATCGAAGATTTCATCCGGATGGCAAGTTTTTGCTCCATAGAGACGTGCAAAGTGTTCCATTCTCCTCGTATCGACATCGGTAACGATAAGCTTAGCTCCTGCCCAAAAAAGAAATTCCGCAAGTTTTGATCCAACATTACCTAGGCCTTGCAGGGCTATCACTCGATCTTGCACAGTTTCATCGCCGAAAAGTTTTTTGAGCACGGCTTGAATGCCCCGAAAAGTGCCCCATGCTGTGAAGGGGGAAGGATCTCCGCTGCTTTTATCATGCGCAAGGCCAACAACATAATTCGTCTCTTGACGAATGACCACCATATCCTCTGCATTGCTGCCTACGTCTTCAGCACAAATGTACTCACCGCCTAAACGCTCCACCGCTCGACCAAAAGCTCTTAAAAGCTCAGGCCTTTTTTGAAAGGCTGGGTCAGCAACGATGACACTCTTACCTCCGCCAAAGCCCGTTTCAGCAATTGCAGATTTATATGTCATTCCCTTGGCGAGCCTCAACACATCAGTGAGCGCTTCTTCAAAGGTTCGATAGGGATAAATGCGCGTCCCTCCCAACGAAGGGCCAAGTGTTGTGTTGTGTATGCAAATAATCGCTTTAAGGCCAAATTTTTCGTCCGTGATTTTGAGAACTTTCTCGTAACCCGCAATGACCAGTTCTTCAAATACTAAGGTATCTTCAAAGACAACAGACATAATTTAACCTCATTAAATGCCAGAGATATGTTTAAACTTAAAAAAACAGGCAAATAATAACATCTTGCACTTTGGAAATCTATGCTTTTTCTAAGACCTTGAAAGGAATTCGTTATATCGTGTATTCTTCCTCCTCTAACAGATGTCCCTAGCAAAGTTTTCTTTTACCTGAGGTATTGATGGCTTCTCTTGTCATTTCAGACTCGCTCAAAGAAGAGCTACTTAAGTTTTTTAAGAAAAACCGTAAAGCCGATCTCATCACGACCTATCTTTTTTTCTTAGAAAAAAAATATAACATCCATCCCGTCCTTTTTTTGCGTGAAAAAACCATCTATCAAAGTCAGGAAGATCTGATTCGCCGGCTTGAAGATCAGGGCAAACTCTGGCGTGAAACTGAGATCAAAATTCAGTTTGGCCAGCAAATGGTCAACGAGCAGACCCAAAAAATTTATATATGCCCTTTTACTGGTAAAGTATTTGGCGACAATACTCATCCAAATCCACAAGATGCAATCTATGATTGGGTTTCCAAATGCCCAGAAAATACCGAGCGATCTGGCGGCCTCAAGGTAAAACGTTTTTTTGTCTCTGAAGATCCCGAGGTGATTAAAAACTATATTGGCAAGCGAAAAGAGCCTATTACAAAAATCGTCTTCTCCTCAGCGATTTCAGGAAAGCTTTTTAATAGTAAAGCTTCTGTCATAGAAGATTTTTTTAAAAATCAACTCAAGCCCCTTTCGCTTATCGAAGTGCCAGGTCAGAATCGTTTTCAAATCGAAGATAATTTCCTTCAATTCATCCAAAAGCAGCTTCAAGAAGGAGAAATCGCAACATTCGTTGAAGCAGTTTCGAATATCAAGGAACTCTCTCCATTCACAGAACAATGGACAGAAGAAGATAAAGAAGAAGATGTCGATGATTTTGAAGATGAAGAGGAGTAGAAAATTCTTTACTCGTTTTTTTTGTCATAGCTCGTCTGAAACTATTGAGGTCGCGCGCTTATTTTCTTCTGATCTGCCCGTTAACACAGTGATTGCACTACGTGGTGATTTGGGCGCAGGAAAAACGACCTTTGTTAAAGGAGTTATAAAAGGACTCGGCACTTCCGATATGGATATTGTTTCTAGCCCGACATTTTCTTACTTGAACATCTATGAAGGACAAATCCCTCTTTTTCATTTCGATCTTTATCGCATGAAAAGTGCGGATGATTTCGTCTTGAATGGTTTTGAAGACTATTTCCAAGCTGGGGGCATTTGTTGCATCGAATGGCCTTGCCTTGCATTTGAAGTGCTGCCCAAGAGTTCTTTTCTCGTAGATTTCAAACACCATGGCATTCTTGGGAGAGAACTCATTATTCGGAGAATCGGAGATTCCAATGAAACCGTTCCAATTTGACCAAGGAGAGTTCGTTGCCTCTGCGTTACAAGGCTCCCAATTTCCTATTTTACGTTCCCCTGATGGACAAATTCTCCCTGAAATCGCTCTAGTAGGCCGATCAAATGTTGGGAAATCGTCATTGATCAATCATTTGCTAGGATCTTCTAACCTTGCACGTATATCCTCTACCCCTGGCAAAACGCAGACCATTAATTTCTTTGCAATCGACCAGAGCCTCGCCCTTGTCGATCTGCCTGGCTATGGTTATGCTAAAGTCCCTAAAAAAGTCAGATTGGGTTGGGCCAAAGGGCTTCAAGAATATTTCGAAAAGCGCGAGGCTCTGCGCCTAATCCTTCTTCTGATCGATAGCAGACGATCGCCTACTCAAGAGGATTTAGCGATGGCCTCTTGGTGCTCCCATCATCGCAAGCCTCTATTAGTTGTATTTACCAAAAGCGATAAGATGCTTAAGGAAGAGCTCCAGGAAAATGTCTCGAACTCTCTTAAGCTGTTATTGCAGATCGATCATTTGGTTTTAACAGACTCTGTTATTTTTTCCATTCACGATCGGAAGGCTAAAGAGCAACTCATTCGTTCCGTGAATAAACTTTTCCAGTAGAACCTAATGCCTTATTTTAACAAAACCACCTTTGTTTGCTTAGATTGCGAAACGACAGGCCTCGATCCTCAGGCCGACCATATTATAGAAATTGCAGTAATTGCCTTTCATTTTGATAAGCAAATTGAATCTTTCGAAACCTTGATCGATCCTTGCTGCCTGATCAACCAAGCTTCTATGGAAATCCACCATATTACTGATGATATGGTCAAGGGAAAGCCAAAAATCGAAGAGGTGCTACCTAAGGTTATCAAACTCATAGATAAGCATATCATCATAGGTCATGGGGTTGGATTAGACATCGCTTTTTTATGCGAAGCTGCCAAAAAGCACGCTATACCCTGTTCGATTATGACAAATCCAGTCCTAGACACTTTAAGAATGGCTCGTCTATATGGGGAAAGCCCCACAAATTCTCTTGAAAGATTGAGAGAACACTTCAATATAGCTGCTGAAGGCGCGCATCGAGCTATGAACGATGTGGTGGTCAATATCGAAGTCTTCAAATTCTTATCGTCTTCTTATAAAACAACTGAGCAACTCTTCGAACGTCTGAAACGTCCAATTGCTCTTAAAGCAATGCCCCTTGGGAAACATAAAGGACGTCCTTTTTCTGATATTCCCTTAGAATATCTTCAATGGGCAGCCAATAAAGATTTCGATCAGGATCTTCTTTTTTCTATTCGGTCAGAGCTCAAGAAAAGAAAGAAGGGGAATCCCTTCGGTCAAGCTGCTAATCCTTTTGCAGGTCTCTAAGAAAGTTTTTGCAAATTCTTTTCCCTATGAAATTTCAAAAATTTTCAAGAGAATTTTTCAATTCTCATAGGGAAAAGAATTTGCAAATACTTTCTAATAGACTGTCTACAAATTCGGGTTATTAACTGCCCCATGGAGGAATCATGACTCTGCCTCTATTACAAGATCTCGATGTAAAAGATAAACGCGTCCTCGTGCGCGTAGATTTCAATGTGCCCCTCGACAACCAGGGGCACATCACTGATGATACAAGAATGAAAGAGGCATTACCCACGATCCAATGGTTGATAGAGCATAAAGCTCGAGTAATCCTCTTAAGCCATCTTGGCCGGCCTAAAAAGAACAATGATCCAGCCCTCTCTCTTCGTTTGTGCACTAAAAGGCTATCGGAATTGCTTGGACATCCCGTTTTGTTCGGGGGGGACGTATCTGATCCTCGAGCTCTTGAGATGACCACTTCTCTTAAACCCGGCCAAGTTCTTTTAATGGAAAATCTACGCTTCCATAAGGGAGAAGAAAATCCTTCATCCGACCCCTCCTTCGTGGAAACATTAACACAACTTGGCGATCTTTACGTGAATGATGCATTTGGTACTGCTCACCGAGCGCATGCATCGACTGCAATAATCGCAGAATTTTTTCCCAAGCGAAAAGCTGCAGGCCTTCTTTTACAAAAAGAGATAACGCAGCTCGAAACACTGTTAAAATCGCCTAAACGACCTTTTTTTGCTATTATTGGCGGAGCAAAAATTTCTTCAAAATTGGGCGTCTTGAAAAGTTTAATTGAAAAAGTTGATGGATTTTTTATCGGTGGTGGAATGGCATATACCTTCCTTAAAGCTCAGGGAATTTCTATCGGCGATTCGATCTTAGAGCCTGATCTAGAAGGAGAGGCTAAAAAATTTTTAGAAGTTTGTCATCTACGCGGCATCCCAGTGTGGCTACCAGAAGATTTCATCGGCGCCAATCGTTTTGCAGATGACGCTGAGAAAAAAATTTTTAACATAAAGCAAGGAATTCCTGCCGGCTGGCAAGGATTAGATATTGGTCCTTTAACTCTTAGATCCTGGCAATCGGCTCTCTCTAAGGCTGGCACTATTTTCTGGAATGGGCCTGTAGGAGTCTTCGAATTTCCTTCTTTTGCTCTTGGTACCCATGGTCTTGCAGCTACTTTGGCATCACTCAATGCCATTACTGTGGTGGGCGGCGGCGATTCGGTCTCAGCCATTAATCAGCTTGGACTTGAAAAAAACTATACCCATGTTTCAACCGGCGGGGGAGCCTCCTTGGAATTTCTTGAATATGGAAAACTTCCAGGGATTGAGGCTTTAAGAGAGTGACAGGCACTAAAAATGATGAGCTTTTCTCTAAAAATAAAATTCGATAGAGATGCAGCATGTTTTCTTTAAACACCAAAACGATTGTTGAGAATTATGTCCTCTGCGCTATAATCTGCAGAGTCCTATCTAAATCTACAGCCCGTTACCTAATTGTTATGCAGCTTTGCACAATGCCCAAAAAATTGGCTTAATTAGCAAATTTCATGAATACCGCCGAGAGAGAGTTTGGTCGGTTGCGCGCTTTTATTTGGCCAATTCATAGACACGAATTGGCCAGGTTCGTGCCTATGCTGCTTATTTTTTTTCTGATCTGCTTCAACTATAATATTTTGCGCGCAGCTAAAGATTCGCTTGTTGTCACAGCGCCTTTTTCAGGCGCCGAAGCTATTCCCTTTATTAAAGTTTGGGCAATCCTGCCAAGCGCTCTTTTTATGACCTTTCTCTACACCCGATTTTCTAATTCGCTTAAACGAGAACACGTCTTTTATGCGATGATGACCGTCTTCTTGGTCTTTTTCATTCTATTTGCTATTTTTCTCTATCCCTTTCGAGAAACTCTTCATCCACATCAATTTGCCGATTATTTAGAAAAATCTTTGCCGCTTGGGCTCCATGGCATGATCGCTATGATTCGCAATTGGACATGTACCGCCTATTATATCATGTCTGAAATGTGGAGTACGATCATCATGACAGTTCTTTTCTGGGGTTTTGCTAATGAGGTCACCTCCATTAAAGCAGCAAAACGGTTTTATGCTGTGCTGGGCATTGGAGCGAATGTTGCTGGAATCCTTTCTGGATTGTCCGCGACCGCTCTTTCGCGTTTGGTCTATCGAAGCTCCCTTCCCTTTGGCTCTGATTCTTGGGAACAATCTGTCGCTGTCATGAGCGCAATCGTCATCGTTAATTGCGTATTTTGCATGCTTCTCTTTCGCTATCTCCATGTCAAGGGCTATCGAACAGGTACAGGAGCAAAAGACACAAGCACCTTGCAAATCCCTGAAAAGACCTTTCGGATGGGACTTCGCGAGAGTTTTTCCTACTTAGCTAAATCCCGCTATCTTCTTTGCATCGCCGTTATTGTCGTGATGTACAATCTCGCACTCAATCTCGTCGAAGTTGTCTGGAAAGATCAAGTAAAACAACTGTACCCCAATCCCAGTGATTTCAACGCTTATATGGGACAGGTACTTACAGGGATCGGGGTCATCGCCACCTTGATCGCTATGTTTGCTTCGGCAAATATTTTACGAAAATTTCCCTGGACCTTCGGTGCTTCGATCACTCCGATCATCGTGACCGTGACCGGGATCCTTTTCTTTTCATTCACCCTCTTTAAAGAGAGCGGCCTGGGAATGATCGCAGGGTGGGTGGGAGCTACCCCTCTCATGATCAGTGTTTTCTTTGGGGCAATGCAAAATTGTTTAGCTCGTGCCTCAAAGTATACTCTTTTCGATGCGACAAAAGAAATTGCCTTTATTCCGCTAAGTCGAGAATCAAAGCTCAAAGGGAAAGCCGCCATTGACGGTGTCGGATCGCGCCTTGGAAAATCCGGGGGATCCTTGATCCATCAAGGACTTCTTATGCTGCTCGGCACTGTTTCGATGAGTACTCCATACGTTGCTTTGATTTTACTTGGAGTATTAGCGGCATGGGTAATTGCTGTACGCCTCCTTGGCAGAGAATTTCAAGATCTTAGTTCCAAACAAGAAAAAACAGACCTATCCATACCCATTCCTGTTCAGGCAGAGCTCCAACCAACGAGCACCTTCACTAATTAGAGAACGTTTGAACCCGTTATTTTCTAAGAAAGTTTTTGCAAATTCTTTTCCCTATGGGAATGAGAAAATTGCGAGAAGATATCAAATATTCTATTAGAGCCCGTCCTATGAACCTGGTTGGTTCCAGTCCATCCAAACTGCTATGAGAAATCCTATCAAAAAAACGAGCCCGTCGATCACTATAAATAGCATTTTTTTATTTTTATTCTGCTCGAGCTTCCCCCAATTCCAAAAGGAAAGGCCGATGGCAATCACATTGATTGCCGTTGTGATACCCGCTGCTTTACCGAGCGCATAACCAAAACACCCGCAATTTTTATTTTGAATGAACCAGAATAGTGCATACCCCAGCCAGAGCGAAAACAAGGTCGAAAGCCAAGCCCAAGCCCAAGCGCGTCGATTCAAGATGAGGATGAGCACTGCAACTATGACTTCAAGACCAATTGCAATACGATCTAACTGAAATGGTAGATTCGTAGGGTATAGCCATTTGGCCGTTGCTGATGTAAAAAAAAGAATCGCTATGCATAGCGCAGAAAAAAAGGGGGTTTTCATCGATTTCTCACTATTTCCCTCTTTGGGTAATGAATTGTCAACTTGTTCTAGAAATAATTGCTCCCTTTTTTTATTCCAAACAAAAGGATATGATCATAGGTAATATGGAAAGCCTTCTTAATTGGATCATCGGACATGCCAGCCACTCCCATTGGTTGATTTTTTGCGGGATTCTTCTAGCTGGGTTCAATATCCCGATTAGCGCCGATTTACTCATTATTGCTGCCGCAGTACTTGCTGCTACCGTTGTCCCAGAAAATTTATGGTTTCTCTTTGCAAGTGTTCTTTTAGGCTGTCTTTTTTCGGCCCACATTGCTTATTGGTTAGGGCGGCTAGTTGGAATCCAGCTTCTTAAATGGAAATTTTTTAGCAAAATATTGCCGCCTGAACGCCTTGCCCGAATCCAAAAATTTTATGATCGGCATGGCCTTTTGACACTCATCATAGGCCGCTTCATCCCTTTCGGCATTCGTAATGCGATCTTTATGACCACTGGAATGAGCAAAGTTTCTTTCATAAAATTTGCCCTTCGCGATCTTCTAGCGTGCTCCCTTTGGACGGCGATTTGCTTTAGCTCATTTTATGCTCTTGGGGCGAGCTTTGACGCGATTAAACAATTTATGCAATCCTTCCACATCCTACTATTTTTGGCTTTCGGTGTGACGGTAATTGGATTTATTTGGTATAAAAAGAGAAAAAAAACGACGAAAGCCTCCTCCATTTAATGAAATGCTAAGCCTTTCTAACGCCCTCTCGCTTCTGCGTGCACCGCTAGCCTTGCTCTTTTTGATGGAGAAGCCTATTTATCGGCTCACTGCGATTATTCTTGCAATGGTGACGGATAGCATCGACGGCTATCTAGCCCGGCGCTCCCGCTCAGTTACACAATTTGGTGCTATTCTCGATCCAGCAATGGATAAATTTTTCGTCTTCTTCGCTTTGGGTGTGCTAACACTCCAAGGATGTCTAGGAAAATGGCAAGCATGTGCGATGATTTCACGCGATTTCTTTCTATGCCTGTTTGCTATCTACTTGGCTATTGCGGGTAAATGGCAAGATTATGAATTTCGTTCGATCCGATGGGGCAAAGTCACCACTGCTCTGCAATTTATGGTGCTCATCGGCTTAAGCCTCGGGATTTCTTTCCCTTGGTATGTTTATACCCTTTTCATTGTATCAGGCTGTTTAGCCTTTATTGAACTTTGCCAGCTCAAGAAAATTTCCGAGATATCGCAAGCTTGATCCTTGCGAAGCAGATAAACGAATATTTCGCTGTTTTAAGATTCCTATGACTATCAATAAAATCTCTTGGCGCGCTTTTGCATATTCGACCGTATTTGTTTTCGGCGTATATACGTCCAGTGATAGCTCGATTTCGTCTCCTCTTAAATGTTCCAAAGAGATCAGACATAGCTCTTGAGAACTAACCAATGGAGAACTCATTAGGGATTGCTCTATGGAGCCAGCAAGATCGTTCAATTCGTCCGCATGACGCGCATCGATGGAATATGTTTCATATATCCTCCGATGAGATCTTCGGGAACAATTGACGACAAAAAAATGAGCAAAACTAGAATTTGGCAAAAAGACAGTTCGTTTTTCTTTATCCCTAATCGTAGTTGAACACCATCCTATCTCTTCCACAGTTCCCTGAATTTTCTCTTTTTCGATGAGAATCTCTTCGCCAAGATTAAAGGGTCTTGTAATATGAAGCATTAACCCCCCGAAAAAATTGGCGATCACGTCTTTTGCTGCAAACCCAATCGTTGCGGCACTAATTCCGCCAAAAGCAAGCAAAGGCAAGACATTCATTCCAGTGATCTGCAAAATCCAAATTCCTGCCAAAGCCAAAATCAATAATGTTATGAGTTTTCCAATAGCACTTACTGTGACAAGGTCCATTCGATGAAGGACAACTCCCTCTTTGAACCAATTCATCTCTTTTTGCCGTTTCCAACGTAGTGCCATCCAACTCAATACCGCAACAATCCCGCAATCTCTCATCACATGAAAATAGTTCTCACTTCTAGTTCCAATAGGTCCTACGTGCTGGTTTAGCACTATTCCAGCATAAGAAGCTGCTATTATCCAAATAAGAAGGCGTAGCGGTGCTAAGAAAATTTTTTCCAATTCTTGTGTCTGAACAAATTTAAAAGGGGTGGTATGCGGAGGGTGAAGAAAAGGCTCTAAAGAATCTTTTATTTCTTCTTTTTGCACGTTGCCCGCTTTTAAAGGCCTTGCTCTTTCAGGAAGGATGAACCTGTGGATAAAATGCAAGCCAGCCTTTAAAGCACAATGCAAACCCATAGCTCCAAGCAAGATGCTGGCCAATTTCAGAATCCACATTTTTTCCATCGAAAACCTCCGCGCAAGGAAAAACAGTTTATCCTAAAGTCCTTTTTTCTTAAGATTCTTAAAATACGCGCATCTCATCATCGCTCTATTCTTTCGGAGTTCATATATGCAATTCACTCGTGAGTCGATTTTTGTAGCAACCATACGCTCTCTTTGCACTACATTTGGCGCTATTATTGGCATCATCATTGCCATAAGCTTAGGGATCCTAGCTATTTCATCGATGAGCGGACCAGATCTTCTACCTCCAAGCTCTGAGGCCAAAATTTCAGCAGATTCTCAAGGCAATCGTCATCTTCTTCCTCTCTCTTCTCCTGCTATCCTAAAAATTAATATCCATGGGGTCATCGGGATGGCAAAACTTACCTCTTCGGATATTGAAAATATCCTTCTCGATTCTAGAGATGGCCTGTTATCTCAAGATCGCTTGAAGGGAATCATGCTTCATATGGACACCCCTGGAGGTGTCGCGACTGATTCAGCCACGATTTACCAACTGCTGCTCGATTATAAGACGAAATACAAAGTCCCCGTTTATGCTTTTATCGATGGCATCTGCGCTTCAGGTGGCGTGTATATCTATTGTGCCTGCGATAAAATTTTTGCTACGCCGTCTAGCATCGTTGGATCCGTTGGAGTGCGTTTAGGACCTGCCTTCAATTTTTCAAAACTAATGGATAATTGGGGCGTTCAATCTTTGACATTTGTGGAAGGGAAAGACAAGGACATGCTAAATCCTTATAGGCCATGGACGCCAGGAGAGGATGAATCTATTCGCGTCATCATGGCGGATCAGTACGAAGAATTTGTCGATACGGTTATAAAAGCCCGATCTAAGATCACGAAATCGAACTTGGTCGATGTCTATGGAGCGCAAATTTACGGCGCTCAGAAAGCTGCAGAGCTTGGTTTCATCGATGAAGGCAATAGCCAATATAATGATGCTTTAGCTGCGTTGGCAGAAGCCGCTGGAATCAGCGAGAACGAAGCCTACCAGGTCATCGAGCTGTCTCCAGCTCATAGCCTTATCGATGATCTCTCTAACTTCTCAACCTCGGTGCTGCAAGGCAAAATCACCCATACTTTCCAGCTTAGCCCATCCCTTGCACCAGAGCTTAGCGGAAAACTACTTCATCTCTATATTCCCCTTCAGTAATGCAAAAACTATACATTCTCGACGCCGTCAATTTTTTATTCCGATCCTACTATGCTATCGGACCCATGACAGGACCCCATGGAGAGTCAACGGGCGCTCTCTATGGATTCATTCGGACACTTTACAAGCTGATTCGCGATTTCTCACCCGATCATCTCGTGGCTGTTTTTGACGGCCCTAACAATAAGCAATATCGCACCAAAATTTATCAGGAATACAAAAGTCATCGCAAAGGGATGCCTGAAGATCTTTTTCCACAACTCGAACTCGCTATTGAATTTTGCGAGATGGCTGGTATTGCCCATTTGGAAATCGCAGGTTTTGAAGCGGATGATGTGATGGGATCTGTCGCTGTCTGGGCTGCTAAAAACGGAGCCCAGGTCTATCTTTGCACAAGCGATAAGGACATGTGTCAGCTAGTCGATGATAGAATTCATGTTCTAAATGTCCATAAAGACAATCTCGATATTGACGCTGTGAAGGTAAAAGAGGTCTATGGAGTGCGCCCAGATCAAATCGTCGATTTCTTAGCCCTTATGGGAGACTCCTCTGATAATATTCCTGGCATCGAAGGCTTTGGACCAAAAACAGCCTCTAGTTTGCTCAATGAGTTTGAAACTTTAGATCATCTTTTACAATTTCCCGATAAGGTCAAAGGCGAAAGAAAACAGCAAGCTCTTAAAGAGGGAAAACAAATTGCTCTTATGAGCCGTGAACTAGCTAAACTTTGCCTTGATGTCGAGATCCCGAAAGAGGAGACATTTTTCCATCTACGCTCCCCCGACACAGAAAAAGTGCAAGCTTTTTTCAACAAACATCATTTTGTCTCCCTTCTCAAAGAATTAGGAGAAACTGCCCAACCAATTGAAAGAGCTGTTTCCTACCATACAGTCGATGATGAAGCGTCGCTTAACGATCTTGTTCATCGACTTTGCCAGAAAAAATTCCTCGTGATTGATACCGAGACCACCTCAGTGCATCCTTTACAAGCAAGAATCGTTGGTTTTGGATTTGCTTGCGAGGCCGGGGAAGCTTGGTATATCCCTTGCAACGGCAACCTCGGCAAACATAAAGTGCTCGATCTTCTTTCTCCTCTATTCCAGACAAAATCCATTGGCTGGATAGGGCATAATATCAAATATGATCTCCATGCGCTTGCTAACGAAGGACTCCAACTTTCGAACATCGCTTTCGATACAATGATCGCCTCTTACATCCTCGCACCACACACACCCCGACACAATCTCGACGATCTAAGCCTAGTCAAATTTGGCAAAAAGAAAATTCCCATTGAAAGCCTGATAGGGAAGGGTCAAAAGCAGATCACAATGGATAAAGTACCAATTGATCAGGTGGCTGCCTATTGTTCAGAAGATGCTGATTATACATTTCGACTCTTCACCAATTTTTCAGCTGCCCTCAAACAAGAACGTTTGGATTCGATCCTTCACACCATCGAACTACCGCTGATCCCTGTCTTATTCAAAATGGAGCGACGAGGAATATGTATCGACATCCATCGCATGGAAAGGCTCTCTTCTGAATTCCGAAAGCAACTCGATGAGCTGCAAGAAGAGATTTTTTCTATTGCAGGTGAATCCTTTAATCTCAACTCGCCTAAACAACTTTCCGTCATCCTCTTTGAAAAAATGGGCATCACCCCGCCTAAAAAAACAGTCACTGGATTTTCTACGAGCGCTGACGTCCTTGAAGGACTCAAAGAGAAATCGCCGATCATCGAAAAAATCTTGCACTATCGCTTATTAGAAAAACTTCGCTCCACCTATACCGATACATTACTGGAAGATGTCTCTCCTCAAGACAACCATATCCACTGTACATTCAACCAGTCCGTTGCAGCAACAGGCCGATTGAGCT
The DNA here is from genome assembly GCA_963791555.1 of uncultured Simkaniaceae bacterium. Lineage (GTDB taxonomy): Bacteria > Chlamydiota > Chlamydiia > Chlamydiales > Rhabdochlamydiaceae > JAGXTH01. Next base: position 34,019 of record CAWBSQ010000004.1, on the reverse strand, counting down.
GCCAAGACCCCAATTTACAGAACATTCCTATACGCTCCAATGAAGGAAAGGCTATCCGAGCTGCTTTTATCCCTTCCAAAGACAATTTTTTGATGCTCTCAGCAGACTATTCTCAAATTGAACTACGCCTAGTTGCTCATTTGAGTGAAGATCCCGCCTTGATTAAGGCCTTTATGCAAGGAGAGGATGTACATGCTTATACTGCCTCTTTAGTCTTCGATGTACCACTTGAAAACGTCACTTCTGACATGCGTTACAAAGCTAAGGCAGTCAACTTTGGCATCCTTTATGGGCAAGGTCCTTTTGGCCTATCTCAGCAACTAGGCATCACGCAAAAGGAGGCTTCTCAACTCATTGAGATCTATTTTTCCCGCTACCCGAACGTAAAGAAATTTATTGAATCTTGTAAGGAGCAGGCCCGCGCAACTGGTTTTGCCATCTCCATGTTTGGACGCAAACGGCCAATCCCTGATATCCACTCTAAAAATCATATGATTCGCTCTGCAGCTGAAAGACTTGCTGTTAATACCCCCCTACAATCAACCAATGCCGATTTGATCAAGCTAGCCATGATCGACCTCGACTCCAAGCTAAAACTACACCCCAAGCTTGGGTCAATCCTCTTACAAATTCATGACGAACTTGTTCTTGAAGGGCCTAAAGAAGAGATCGAAAAACTGGGAATTCTCGCCAAGGAAAGCATGGAAGGGGTTTTTTCCCTCAAAGTCCCCCTTGTTGTGGACATTTCAATTGGCAAAAACTGGGCGGAATGTTAAAATTAAAGAAATTGGCCATCACAGGCGGGCTTGCATCCGGCAAAACGTCAGTTTGTCGTATATTGCAAGAGCTTGGTGCTTATATAATAAGTGCTGATGAAGTTGTCCACCAGTTGTTATCTCCCCAATCCGAGCTAGGAAAGCAGGTAATAGCGATCTTTGGGCGGGATATCGTAAAAAATGCAAGTTTTGACCGAAAGAAAATTGCTGCCTATGCGTTTGCTGACCCTACGAAACTGCAAAAACTTGAACAACTTCTGCATCCAGCTGTTCTTAAAACCATTCACCAAGCCTACCAAGACCTATTAACTCATAACCCCCCTCCACTTTTTGCCGCTGAAATTCCTCTACTCTTTGAAATCTCCGCTGAACAATGGTTTGACGCAGTTCTCGTTGTCTCCGCATCTGAATCGATCGCTCGAGAGCGATTTAAAACTACTTCCGGCTACCCTGACGAGCAATTCCTCCAACGTAGTAACCGACAATTACCCATTGAGGAAAAAATCAAAAAAGCCGATTACATCATTTACAACGACGGATCGGTAAACGATTTAAAAAAACAAGTCGAAGCCCTTTTTCAAATGTTGACATCCAAATAGGAGTTGCACTTTCAATGAATCAAGAAGATACCCTCTCTCACGTTCAAGAACCTGAACACGAGCACGTACAGAGCTCTGTTATGCCCGCCAGTGAGACGATCTCCCAGGTCATCAAAATTGCCGAATTGCAACGCATGACTATTGAAGAACTCAACAGTTTTGCTCGCAACAGCGGTCTAAAAAATTTAGGGTCTCTTACTCGTTCTCAACTCGTTTTTGAAATTGTCAAATTCAAGTCAGAGCACTCAAGCGATATTCTCGTCGGTGAAGGAGTCTTAGAAATCCTTCCCGATGGATTTGGATTTCTACGCTCTCCCAATTATAATTATCTTCCATCTGCTGAAGATATTTATGTCTCTCCTGCCCAAATTCGCCGTTTCGATCTCAAAAAGGGAGACACCGTCTACGGTACCATACGCTCTCCCAAAGAAAAGGAAAAATATTTTGCTCTTCTCAAAGTCGACAAAATCAATAACAAAGCACCAGAAAAAGCGCGCGAACGCATTTTATTTGAAAACCTCACACCACTTTATCCAAATCAGCGCTTAGTGATGGAAACTACAAAAGAACGCATGACGACGCGCGTTCTAGACCTAACTTCCCCTATTGGCAAAGGTCAACGTGCTCTCATCGTCGCTCCACCGCGTTCAGGTAAAACGATTCTTTTACAAAACATCGCCAATGCATTGGCGACGAATAACCCAGAAGTGATACTCATCGTTCTTCTCATCGATGAGCGCCCCGAAGAAGTAACCGACATGATCCGGAGCGTTAAGGGCGAAGTTGTCTCTTCGACTTTTGATGAACCGCCAGAGCGTCACGTTCAAATTGCCGAAATGGCCATCGAAAAGGCTAGACGTCTTGTGGAGTACGGACATGATGTCGTCATCTTACTAGACAACCTGACAAGGCTTGCACGCGCTTATAACACTGTGCAACCACACTCCGGCAAAATTCTTACGGGCGGTGTCGATGCCAATGCCTTGAACAAACCTAAACGTTTCTTTGGTTCTGCGCGAAATATTGAAGAAGGCGGCTCTCTTACCATCATTGCTACGGCATTGATCGATACAGGATCTCGTATGGATGAAGTGATCTTCGAAGAGTTCAAGGGAACGGGCAATATGGAGCTCGTACTCGACCGCAAATTAGCAGATCGAAGAATCTATCCTGCAATCGACATCATTAAGAGTGGTACCCGTAAAGAAGAACTCCTTTTCCATCCAAGCGAGTTAGAGAAAATCTATTTAATGCGGCAAGCATTAGCTGATCTCGCTCCAATCGACGCAATGAATCTTCTCATCGGACGGTTAAAGAAAACCAATAGCAATGTCGAATTCCTTCTTTCTATGAAAGACTAATCCTCTTAGGTAAAGTAAATACGATCAGAACTACCCATAGCTCTCTTGAGCTTTGGGTTAGAGACAGTCCACAAACTAAACTTCTGTCGATTTTTTGGATTATTTTGGCGAAAATTCGCTCAAAAAAAACCCGAAAATCAACAGAATATTTGTTACGAAAGAAGTCTGTTAAGAAAATATTGGCATTTTGCTGTGATTAGGATAAGCTGAGCTCAAAACTAGCTTGTCCATTTATGAAAATATTCTTCTTTTTTCTCTTAGCGAGCTTGCTGATTCTCAGCAGTTGCCAGAAAGCGCCTTCGAAAGACCATCTACGCATCCTTAGAACAAATTTTATCGACGATCCTAAAACGTTCGACCCTCGGAAAGGGGCAGATCCTATTGCCTCTACTATCCACTTTATGCTTTATGAAGGTCTTACTCGCTTCTTAGCTGATTCCACAGTTGAACCCGCATTAGCAAGCTCATGGAATATTTCTGACGATGGTAAAACCTACACGTTTACGATTCGCAATGCAATATGGTCTGATGGATCGCAGATTACCGCGTTTGATTTTGAAGATTCTTGGAAGAAAATTTTAAGCCCCGACTTCTTTGCACCTAACGCCCATCTTCTTTACGTAATTAAAAATGCTAAGGCAGTAAAAAGGGGCGAACTTGCGTTGAGTGAAGTCGGCATACGTTCCCTCGATGCAAAAACACTTCAAGTGGAGCTCGAAGCACCAACCCCCTATTTTCTAGGACTCACAGCCTTTTGCGTTCTCTCCCCAGCTAAGCATAGTCTCGATGAAACATTTCCTAACTGGACGAATCCACAATTAGAACAAATGGTGACCAATGGACCATTTCTACTAAAAAACTATCAGCCAGGACAACGCCTATGTCTTGTGAAAAATCCAGACTATTGGGATGCAGGTCATTTTCATCTAGATGGCATCGAAATTTCCATCGTCCGCGATTCCAATACTGCTATGCAGATGTTCGAGCAAAAGCAACTCGATTTCATCGGCGGTTCGCTTTCGCCACTCTCTCAAGAGCAAATTGCTAACTTTAAAAACAAAGAAGAACTCTATTCGCATACCATTGCTGCCAGCAATGTCGTTTTTTTTAATACTATTAAAGGACCTCTTGCCAATGTGCATATACGTCGAGCTCTTGCCTTAGCTGTCGATAGGCAATCCATCGTCGATCACATCTTGTATTTAGACCAACAGATTGCATTAGAAGCCGTTCCTTTTTCTCTCAAAAAGGAACGAACGACATTTGTTGATGATCACGCTGTTCTCCAAGCTCAGGAAGAATTTGAGCAAGGAGTCAAAGAACTTGGCATCGATAAGTCGATATTCAAAACAATGACATTGACATACTTCGACTCTCCTCAGCAACAGCGAATCGCTCAAACCGTACAAAATCAATGGAAGGCTGTTTTGGGCATCGAAATCTCAATCCAGCAAGTAGATTGGAATTCCTTTCTCGATGTGCTCAATCGGCGTGATTTTGAGATAGGTCAATATTTTTACTGGGCCCAGTATCCCGATCCGATGAATATCCTCGAACGCTTCCAATACAAGAATTCGCCTAAAAACTACTGCAATTGGGAAAACAGAGAGTTTTCCACGTTACTCAAGCAGTCGTTTACCGTGAATGAAGAACAAAGGAGTCAAATTCTAAAAGAAGCTGAAAAAATCTTGTTCGATGAGATGCCATTTTTTGCGCTATACCACGATTGCTCTGCCTTCCTTCTGAAAAAAAATGTTAAGCATTTTCATCAGACCGTGATAGGAACGATTTGTTACAAGGATCTCATGATCGATGACGAGTGATTCTAGAATAAAATCGCTATAGGTGGTTGATGTTACTATCCTTCGCGCGCCCATCGTCCCTTACTCCTGTTTCTCCAGAAGAGAGGAACTCGGTTTTCAATGAAATCCAAATTCTTGATCAATATTCGCAAGATTTAGAGCTTGGTTTTTTAGAAAAGCATGCCAAACAAACATTGGTCGATTTTTTTGGTGCTTCATTGATAGGAACACACTCTTGGATGGATCGAGATGAATTACCATTGGTCAAAGCCATTTTCCCGACTAAAACACCTGGACTTCTCCAAATTGCCCTACTTTGCGAAGGTTCTCCATTTACGCAAGGTTCTGGAAGGCACATGATCGATATCTTTAGTCAATGGTTGATCCCTGGTAATCCATTAATGGCGGTAGGTCTTTTAGGCATCAATTTTGTTCTAACCACCTATCCTAATAACAAACTCTTCTTCTTCCACTTGATGATGAAAATTGATTCCAAGCAAGAGCTTGTACGCGCACAAGAAGGCATTCATGATTTGATCAACGTAGTTAAAAAAAATATCACCACAGTTGCCTATGTCCGAAAATTAGTAACGAAAAGCACTCTTTCTTCAACTCAACAAGGAGCGTTATTCTTCAATTACCTTTGTTCAGTACAAATGGTGAATGAATTGGACTTCGACCAATCTCTTCACGAACATGCTTTTGAACTTTTTCGTACCGCTATGGCTGAAAAGAAAATCGAAGCAGCAAGACAAAACCTCGAATGCCATTTAAAAAATCGTCGTGCACTCATTGACCGTAATATTTTTTCCGAAATTCAGTACTTTACTTGGTTGTACAGAGCTCGATTAATAGGTAAAAAAGATCGTGCTCTTGTGACAAAACTCATAGGACTTCATTATCTATTCCGTAAATATCTCAAGCAGAAGCTTGCAGACAATCCAACTTGCCGTCATACCGTGCTAAAAATTTTTCCTATTAGAAATTCTATATCTTCGAGCTCCTATTCTGCTTATTCGCTTGGTCTTCTCGTCGGTCTGACCCTCATTAAAGAAGGGGAAGTGTTTGAAGAAAAGCATGTATTTAAAGCAGTTGAACAACTCATTCCCCATATCCGCATGGTACCGGCCTCATTCATCCAAGATGGACGCGATGCCAAGAAGATTCGCCTTTTATATCTAGAAATCGAAAAGGACGATGAGAAAGGATTCTCCTCACAAGAACTTTCTCTCTTGCGCAAGCAATTAGCTAAAGAGATCAAAGCATGCGTTGAGACACTAATCCATCCGTTATTCATGCCGAGAAATGATGAAGATTTACTCCGCTTTTCCCTACAACTATGCGGTCAACTTGTAGATACATCCGTTCCTCCTCAAATGGCAATTTTTTTCGGAAACCAGACATGCGAGAGCTTGTCATTCAACGTGATTCTAGCTCGAGTGATCGAAAAAAACGATTCTTCATGCTTAATCAAAGAATTGATGCATTCCGATGCATTTTTTGAGATCTCTGACGTCGAAATTCGAAGACCTCCGTGCTCTGAACGAGCTTTAAGCAAACAAGTGATTTCCTTTAATGCAAAAATCCCTAAAGAGCCTTTTCTTCGTGCTGATTACACCGTCGATGTTTTGCAGGCGAGGCAAGAAATTGTGCGCCAAATCCAAGAGGCTTTGGGATTTGTACGCGACTACAATGGAGGTCTTTTGGAAACACAGCTGCGTGCAGAACAGCTCTTCATTGCATCTCTCGGAAATCTAGGGAAGCGAGAAACATTACTTGCTAAAGCCTTTTTCCATGCTATTACCCCACCACTTATGCAAATCATTCTCGAAACTGCTCTTATTAAAAAGCTATATGGTATGTTCATAGAACTCCTCCAAACTACCGCCTCCCATTTCTTACATTGTCCAACCAAACGCTATGCGTTGATCCTTCTAAAAAATTCTTCACTCTCTCTTAAAAAGGAAGCGCAAGAAATTGTTCAAGAATTGGATATCCCCCCTTCGCAAATCACCTATGTCGAACTCAAACAGGGGGAGGATTATTTTTTTGCACTTATTCATCAAAACGAAGGACTCAACCATCCCTATCTTTTGTCTCGCTTACGTGTTCTCATCGAATTCAATAATAGACTTATTTCGTAACTAAAGTTCTGTCAATTTTCGGTTCTTTTAAGCGAAAATCGACAGAACTTTAGTTACGAAAGAGGTCTAATAGATGCTAAGAGAGTGTTTGAAAACTGTTTTCCTTATCAGAATGGGAAGATTTTCAAGGAGATTTCAAATTGCGCGACGAAGCCAGTATCGGGATGATAATAAGAGTAAGGAATGCGGTTTGAAAAATCACGAAAAGATATCCGTTCTCTGGGAAAATAAAGATTTCAAATACTTTCTAAGAAAGTTCCACTCTATTATAGCATTGCTCATTTATTTGCTCTCTTCAGGCTGCTCCCGCGATTCAGCGCCTCACGACCAATCTAAGCCACCTTTGAGGATGAGTATCAACAGGGAACCCCATAGTTTAGATCCGCGCATAGGTGGAGAGGTTGTTTCCGTTTCAATGCATTTCCTTCTCTTTGAAGGTCTCACTCGTTTCAATCCCGATTGGACAATCTCTCTTGCTGGTGCAGGATCGATTGAGATTTCCAAAGATCGAAAAACCTATATATTCCATCTGAAGTCAACAAAATGGTCCGATGGGAGCCCAGTTACCGCATTCGACTATCAATATGCTTGGAAAAAAATCTTAGATCCCAATTTTCCCGCTATCAATGCTCATCTCTTTTTCAACATAAATAATGCCGAATCTGCCAAACGAGGATTGATTTCACCCGATGAAGTCGGCATTCATGCCGTCAATGACAGAACACTTAGGGTAGAGTTATGTCGTCCAACACCCTATTTTCTCGAGTTAACTTCTTTCGCCGCTTTTTTTCCTGTTCAATGCAAAAATGATATTATTGATGCCAATTGGTCGAAAAAGATCGGGACAAAGTTCATTTGCAATGGACCTTTTTGCCTTAGTAAATGGGATCGCAACCTTCTGATCGAATTAGAAAAAAACCCCCATTATTGGAATCAAGAAAAAATCAATCTTGAAAAAATTCAAATGCACGTGATCGTCGATGGAATGACGGCCTTAAATATGTTTGAAAATGATGACCTCGATCTGCTTCAACTTTCTCTTGCGCCTTTGCCATCTGAACCTCTTAATGAACTTTTCAAAAATGGCCAGCTCCGCTCTTCTCCATCAGCTGCCTCACAAATCATCGTTTTTAATACAGAGCAGTTTCCCTTCAATCATAGTAAAATGCGCCAAGCTTTTGGGCTTGCCATCGATCGCGATACAATTGTCGATACCATTTTGCAAACGAGGGAACTTCCAGCTTATTCGGCTATTCCTCCTATTCTCAAAAAAGGGAATACCGAACACCTTCTCCCAAGTAGAGATGTAGAAAAAGCAAAGCAGCTCTTCAAAGAATCGCTAGAAGAGCTCGGATTGGAACTGTGGCAATTCCCCCCCTTGACGTTTGTTTTTTCAGCCTCAGACCAGAACAAGAAAATTGTCGAAGCCATCAAACAGCAATGGAAGGAACTATTAGGGGTGAATATTTCTTTGCAGTCGCTCGAACATACATCTCTTCTCGATCGTCTATGTAAACGGAATTTTCAGATCGCGCAAACTACTTGGATCGCCCAATACAATGATCAGATGAACCTTTTAGAGCGATTTAAAGATAAGCGAAATACAAAAAACTACTGTGGATGGGAAAATGCAGAGTTCGCAGCTTTGCTCGAAAAATCATTTATGGAGTCTGGAGATATGCGCATGCAAACGTTACGCGAAGCGGAAATCCTCTTCCTAAAAAGCATGCCTATCGTTCCTCTTTATCATTTAAATGCGATGTTTCTTAAAAAACCGCATGTAAAAAATCTTGACACTGCCTATCCGAGCGATCTTTGCTTTGCACAAATCGAGGATGAATCAGCCACCAATTACAAATAGAATCCACAGGCTTTATCAAACACTGGATATCATGCGTCCTATAGACCGATTGCACACTTTTATCTTTCAACCTCCGCCTCACGCCAATCCATTACCTGAAGAAGAAGAGCGCAGCTCTACGGTGATAAGCACTTCACTTGAAATTCCTGAAGCAGAAGATTTCCTCCAATTTGGTCGCGAATGGCCCAAGATTCGGCCTCATCTTCATGAAGATCTCGAATCTCTTATCGCTGTACAAAGAAATGTTGTAGAAACGCAAAAAGAATTGTTCCGACCTATCATCGAGCAAGAAAAACTTGGTGAAGCCCAAACTTTTTATGATGAGCTCGAATACACCTTATCTACTGGCACCATTCAACCTTCTAAATTAGGAGGGGGTGGAGTTTATATTCTCTACAATGCCCTTGACCAACCCGCATTTGTCATCAAACCCGAGGATGAAGCCATTTTGTGTTTGAATAATCCCAAACATCGCGGCAGTCCTTTTAATGATCCATTTCACCGATTACGCGACGAAATTCCCCTATACAAGACTTGCGAAACAGAAGTATCCGTTTCTGCTATTGCCAAAGAAATTGGCATTAAAGACTGCACTCCGGAAACGCGACTGATGATCATCTCTTCTTCTCTTTTTTACGATTTATCAACCCATCTTCGAGGCTTGGAAAAAGAAGAATTTATTGCCAAATCAGGACTACCCAATCGCGAAAAACTCTGTTCGGTGCAACGCTTTGTCTCTGAGTCATTAGATCTTCGACAAGCCATGCATGAATGGTTTGAAGCTGGATTAGAAGAGCAATTTCCACTACCCATCGACCAAGAAGCATTTGAAGATGTGATGCTGCTTCTATGGATTGTTTATGACACCGATGGCCATAGCAGCAACTTTCGTTTATTTTTCAAAGGACTTGATGAAGACTACAGCGCGATTTATGGGATCAAAAAGATCGATAATGGGTTGTCCCTTCCTGAAAATAATCGCTATTTCTTGAACTATCTTGGGTATTTGCAAAATGCTAAAAATGCACCATCCAAGCGCCTGTTAGAAAAGGTTGCAGCAATTGATGAAGGATCACTTTGTGCGATTCTAGATCGATTTCATCTTTCCTATGCTAAAACTGCTCTGAGAGATCGAATCGACGTCCTCAAATCCTTAACACAACGACCTTTGATTACCTTGGAAGAGATCAATCTTCGTTTTGAATTTTTAAATTTGCCCAATGGAAAAACCATAGCATTAAGTCCCTTAAGCCTCCAGGAAATCACTGATTCCCTCCAAATGTCTTCTGAACCCACAACATGGACAAAAACATCCTCTAGAAAGTCTACTCGCATTCAGGATCATCCCATCCTGATAAAAGTTTGACTTCACCCAATACCTCACTAACCCAGGTTATCTTTATGACTTCAATGATAGGACAGCTATCTAGCTGCACGGATTCACTAGCACAAACCACTGATCTAAACTATAGAAGACGGGAAATCACTTCTCCCAAACTTCATAATGAGGATAACACTAAAGTATGTAAAGTCATCGATTCTCTTAAGTTGAACCATACTTGTGAGCCAAGCGTAAGCACCATGATAAAAGGCCGTGTGAAAGAAAAAAGAAAAAACGAACACGGTAACCCTGGATCTTTAAAAAGAGAATTAGGGAATCCATTCAAAAAAATCCCCCCCTTTTTGATACAAAAATTACTTTCTTTTCTTCCTGCAAGTAATATAGTTGCTCTTCGCACAAGCTGCATGAGCACGTATACTATTCAAAAACGTTCTTCTAAGATCATTGAAACTCATGGCCTTAAACCCCTTATCGAAACTTATCTTCATGGCTCTTTGGATAACTTATCTGAATCGCAGCTCGCCGTTGTCAATGGTAGATGGATTTCGCTCTGTCATCAGTTAAGCACAATCGAAGATCTCCCTCGACCCAGCTATCGATCGATGCCTGAATTCTTCAAGCTGATCGAAGCGAGAAATCTCATCAGAATGTTCGGAAAGATAAGTGAAGATTACATCATGATCGAGTTCGGAGAAGCCATAGAGAACTTTACCATTCCACAGGATCAAGAACAAGCCTTGGAAAAAGCCCGTCTTCTCCGCCTCTGGATCGAAGAATTCAAGGATTTTATAGAAAATTTAGATGACACCTTAGATTTGATCCAATGTAGATTGAGTCTCCTACCAAAAGAGATCGGCTGCTTTAAAAAGTTGCGCGGACTTTTGCTTTCAAAGAACAAGTTCGTCACGCTACCAAAAGAATTAAGCAGTCTACAATCATTAGAAACCATTGAAGTCGACCCCTATCTTCTTACTCTTAAACGTAAGTTAGATGGACGTCCAAGTAGCTCAAAAGATCAGCAATAGATCTTAGAAGGTATTTGCAAATTCTTTTCCCTATGACAATTGAAAAATTTTCATAGGGAAAAGAGTTTGCAAAAACTTTCTTAGATATTTAGAGATTGTCGACCAAGCCTTAGCTTGTGGACAGTCTCTTATGGAGAAATCGCGCTGTCGTTTGTCATCTTTATCTCATCAGAGCGAAGAAGTTCACAGGAATTGACTTTTCCAGGCTTTAAAAAAGCACGTAGAGCCTCGTCGAAGAACTCAGAAGAACATTTGTCTCCGCAGGTGAAAAGATCGACAAAGCAAGCATGGTGTTCTGGATAGGTATGGATGCTAGCATGACTCTCTGAAAGGAGAATCACCATGGTAAGACCATCGGGTTCAAAAACAAAATCTGTCTTGCCAATGATCGTTGCATGCGAAGCTTCGGCAGCTTTTACAAAGGCCGCTTTCAATTCTTCGACATTTCTAATGGCTTCGTCATCACAATCGAGGTAGCTTGCTATGAAATGTTTACCTTTGAAAAAGTGATCTTCCTCTGCATACAAAGAACTTTGTAAAACATTGAACACAATAAAACATGAAAACAAAAAAGTAATAATACGTTTCACTTAGGCCACCTAATTCAGAATTAATAACTAGCTTCCAATTGAGCTAAATACGATAAGCGAGTCAGAGTTAGCCGTCAAGCCTTCTGTAGAGCGTTCCTCGACATTACGCTGCTTTTTGAGTCTTTCAATAAATTGATATCTGTCCCAAGTCTTCACTCCCCAGTGTCTAGGGGTTGGCTTAAACAATATACACCCGCCCTTTACCTTAGCGACTACTGCATGGATGAGCCTATCTTGCCAATCGCGGCTTAGCCGAGAAAAGATCGCATTGCTAACTAAAAAATCTGCTTGTTCGATATGCGAAATTTGTTGTGGAGTCACCCAATGGAGGCTAGCTGATACTTTATCTTTAAGCTTCGATTTAGCCAATTCAAGGCAGGCAGGAAGATCGATGATCGTGATATTCGCTACTTGATATAGGTCAGTTAGAAGAAGAGGCAATCTTCCTTGCTGTGCGCCAACTAAAACGATCGAACTCCCCTGGAGCGGCCCGAACGTTCTTTCTAGTTCTGCTAGTAGCCAAAGATCGATCGAAGAAGTTTCCTCGTGCTCGAGTGCATACTTGTAAAGCCTAGGAAACTCGTTTTTGAGCATTTCCAATCGCTTTTCTCTGAAAGCGTCTTCAAAAGGCTCTTCAAAGATAGACACAAACGCTCTATTTTCTACTCGTTTATGCTCTGCTGTTTGAAGACAATAATCGATGAAGAGAGGATGATCATGAACACCGTATTTAGCCTTTTTTTTCTTTGAGTGGATGCTGCAGCCAAATAAAGTTATCATTGCAAGGACGCAATAGATCAATCGCAAGAGATATCTGCAAATTTGCACCGCATCAAAAAATTGACGCATCACGTTTGTGCAGGCTGTTCGGTGAGGGGAGGATTCTCCGTTGCAACCAGAGGTTCTTGAAGGGTCGATCCTTTCTGAGTAAGCTCAGTAAACTGCTTGCCAAGCGATTTAACTGCCCAGATCCAAGCTCCAATGATGAATAGAAGGATAACGGCAACATAAGGGATGCTGCAAGCAACCGTTCCAAGCACCATTAACAGACCCTGGTAAATGACTGCTCCGCCCGATTTCCCAAGCCGAGATCCAACCCCATCGATAGCTGCTTTTCCTTTGAGTTTACTTTCTTTTCCAAGAGGGATAAAGGCGAGCTCTTTAGTCGTGTCGAAAACAGAATATTTAGAGGCCCTCGCAAGACAATTTTGCACTGACCCAAAAAAAACGCCCACTGCAAGAGGAGTCCAGCCAAAAAGCATGGTCAGCCCTCCTAAAAAATTCGTATCCTTGAAGAGCAAGAAGCAAAAGAAGCCGACACCTGTTACGAGCATGATCATTGGAGAGATCATAGCATTGAATGTCCAACGAGCTTTCTGGATGATCCCGCTTGATGCGATGGCAATTAATGTGGCTAAGATGCCAATCGTGGTCAACACTTTACCCATATAGGCATTGAAGTCATTCGGACTAGAGTAGATATTCCTCAACTGATCTTTCCAGACCACCTCTGTCAAATTAATGCAAATATTATAAGTGAGAACTATGACCGCAATGCAGAGCAAATATTTTGATTTGGCAAGATATCTAAAATTATTTCTCATGCCCATCTTGATTTCTGAGGGGGCTTTATTTTTGAGTTGAATTCCCTCGAGTAGGGAGACGCGGTCTAAAGAATGTCTTTGAAACCAGTGAAACGTTGCTACTGTTGCAAATCCACAAAGAATGATGAAACTACATAGAAGCGTTAATGAGCATCCCCATACTTCACGCCCAGATGCTTCTCCCCAAAGACTTCCCCATGCTGAAAAATTGGCCACCATCTGACCCGCTAAAGCACCAGCGATATTACCGCCAATCATGAGCAATGTATAAAAGCGCTTAGCCCGACCAACAGACATAATTTCATTTGCAAATCCCCAAAAAAGAACAGTGACGATATGTGTACTCCACAGCTCCGACATTACGTAGAAAAGAGTGAAGGTCCAGTTGCGAAAAACAGCGATAAGCCCCTTAAAGCCTAGCGGCAAGGACTGAGAGAGCTGATCTGCTAGACCTACGGGATGCAGATAGTTGCTTAATGGGTAAAGAACAAAGGCAAATAAAAAGAAGAAGCCTAAAAAGAGGCCCATCATGATATAAAATATTTTTGCGTAATTAAACCGGTTAGAGAGCCTGGTGAACAAAAATGTCATTAGAAGAGCAGAGGGCAGAATGGCCCAAACCTTAATGAAGGGAATGGCTTCCGCTCCAGAACATGGAGCTGTTACGACAAGAGCATCTTTAGCTACACGAAGAATATTGTAATTAAGGCAGATAAAGAAGAACATGAGAAGTAAGGGCAGGAACAAGCGGAGTTCGTTCCGGCGGATGGGCCAGAGTAGGGATCGCAAGCGGCCGAATTCCGGCGATGTTTGCGTCGTCATACCGTCCCTGTGAGTGCCAAGAAATAGGCTTGCAAGAGCATGAAAAGCTCGAATTTGACGTTATTATAACAAAACGCTTTTATAGAACAAGTTAAAAGAAGTATCTGCTAGCATTATCTCAAAAATTTACTTATGCGCATTCTTACAACATTACTTACCTTCGCAGCGGCGGCCTACGGTTTATGGTGGGTGAATCAGTCCCACCCTGAAATAAAAGGTCAGGTTGAAAATTTTTTTCACACGAATTCTTTCCGCACTCTTGAAATTCGCTATACTGCCGCTCAAATCATGGAGTCTCATAGGCGAGAGCTTGTTAAGACTAATCGTCATAAATATCTTGAACCAAAGCTCACTTTCTACCCCTATCTATTACTCGAAGTAAAATACCGCCACTCAGAAGATGAGACGCGCGAAGGCGTGGTTTTATGGGATTTAGTCGATGGAGAAATGGTCATCGATACTAAGGATTGGCTTAAGACCCACGGTTTTGGCGATTGCATCAATGCTCAGGCCGAAAGACATGAATTTAAAATTCTCAATGTCTTGGCTAATAAGGGTGGATCTTGCGATCGAGAAAGCCTCTCTAAGGCCATCCATATTGAAAACGACACCTTGGACAGCTGGATTGAAAGTTGCCAGCGAAAAAAACTTCTCGTACAAGCGGGCAATCGCTATAGGCTGCACATGCAGCGTGCGCGTCTAAAAACACGCCCCGAAACAAAAATTGAAGAGCGGCTTGTCACACAAACCACACATCATGCCGAAAGAACCCCTAAACGGTACTCTCTAGCACAAATCCAACGACTTACACGTGCGGCTTTCGGCCAAGATTTCACGATTCGACGAACTACGGATATTCACTTGCCAGTTCATTGCATCGTTGTACAAAATCCTGATGGATCGATTCATACAAGCCACTGGAATGCGTTGAACGGCAAACGTCTCGTCCAAGCTTATTTCATCGAATGATCGAACTTCTACCTGATATTGCCCTAAATCCTTTAGATCCGTTAAGATCGCCCTCTTCCCTTTTATGGAAAGATGGCTGAGTGGCCGAAGGCACGTCCCTGCTAAGGACGCGTACCCTCACGGGTACCGAGGGTTCAAATCCCTCTCTTTCCGAAAAAAGAGCCTTGAGTTTTTCAAGGCTCTGTTTTTTTTCTTTATTTAAACCAATTGCTCTTTTATACCGAATAATAAAGTGCTTTTCCTATGACCGAGATTTTAGCAAAGCCCCTGATTCCTCCCCATTCGCGCGAGTCGGAAATGATGGTGCTAGGCTCGATGCTGACAAGCATCAATAGCCTGAATATCGGCGCCGACACTCTAAATGAAAATGACTTCTATTTTACTGAGCACAAAATTCTCTTTTCGGTGCTAAAAGCGGCTTACGCACAAGATAGGCCAATCGATGTCCATCTGGCTTCTGAAGAGCTAAAACGACAAAACAAATTACAAAGCGTCGGTGGAGTTGCATTCATTGCAAGCCTTGCACAATATGCAGGCACCTCTGCCTATATCGAAGAATACGTCGATTTGGTACTCAACAAGTCTATTCTTCGCCGAATGATTTTTGCCGCGCAGGAAGTAGAAAAAGTCGCCCTTAATGATCCTCTCGATGTTCATACCACACTCGACGAAGCGCAACAGAAATTTTTCGCCATCAGTCAAAGTGCCAATCCAGGCTCAGGTGTTTTGATCACAGATCTTCTAGGAGGAGCAAAAGCAACCTCCCAGGAGCCTTATCTCAAAGAACTACAAAGCCGACAAGAACTCTTCCAGAAACGCGGGCCGCAGGAAGGTTTGGTCACGGGCCTCCCAACGAATTTTGCCGACCTCGACAAAATCATCAACGGTCTTGGTAATTCGAATTTAGTCATCGTTGCAGGTCGACCCGCCATGGGAAAAACGGCTTTTGCCCTCAATATCGCTGAAAATGTTTGCTTCAAATCCAATGTGCCCGTAGGCATTTTTTCTTTAGAGATGAGTGCAGAACAATTATTGCACCGCTTGATTTGCTCACAATCAGAAGTGGAGTCGGACAAGATCAAAACGGGTTCTTTAAGCGGCCTTGAATACCAACGAATTGTGGCTGCTGTCAACCATATGCAAAAATTCACTATGGTGATCGATGATCAACCAGGCTTGAAGATCACCGACTTGCGCGCCCGCGCCCGCCGCATGAAGGAAGTCTATGGGATCGGCCTTCTCATCGTAGACTATTTACAGCTCCTCTCTGGTTCAGGCTTTCAGCGCTCCTCAGAAAACCGCCAAAATGAAATTTCAGAAATATCGCGCATGCTGAAAAATTTAGCCCGCGAACTCAATATCCCCATCATTTGCCCATCTCAGCTTTCGCGAAAAGTCGAAGACCGCGCAGGCCATAGACCTATGTTGAGCGACTTAAGAGAATCGGGAAGTATCGAGCAAGATGCTGACGTCGTGATGCTCCTTTTCCGACGAGAATATTACGATGCTTATGATAAACCAGGGCAAGCTGAGGTGATCATTGGAAAAAACCGCCATGGGGGCATCGGTTCCGTCAACCTGACATTCCGCAAAGAATTTGCCCAATTTGCTAATTATTCTCCCCTCGCAGCTCAAGGAAGCAAGGCTTCTGAAGAGGATCCTTTTGCCGCTTTAAGAGGCGGTTAACCCCCTCTAAGGTCATAATTTTTTTTAGAACCTTTGAATTTTTCTTGCAATCGTTCTAGAATACTTTTCTGCAACAACGGAAGATCACATGGCATCTGTTAAAAAGAAAAGAAAAGCCAAGATCGCGAAGCATAAGCGTAAAAAACGCAGCCGTCGCGACAGACACAAAAAACGTTAATCGGAACCTTTTCTATGAATGGCCGGTTTGCGTCATAGCGACCGGTCTTTTTTATTTATGTGGACATTTCCAGAAACTTACGACGTGATCGTCATAGGCGCCGGCCATGCCGGTTGCGAAGCAGCCCATGCCTCTGCGCGCATGGGGGCTCGTACGCTTTTGCTCACGATGAATCTCGATACAATTGCCAAAATGAGCTGCAATCCAGCTATTGGCGGTACTGCTAAGGGACACATCGTTCGCGAGATCGACGCCTTGGGCGGAATCATGGGAAAAGTAGCTGATGAAACTGGTATCCAGTTTCGCATGCTCAACGCTTCAAAAGGACCAGCAGTTTGGTCCCCTCGTGCACAAGCTGATAAATTTGCTTACCAAACAGCCATGAAACGGCGTCTGGAAAAAGTGCCAAATTTGTTCATCAAGCAAGGAACGACAGAGACTCTGCTCACCGAAAAGGGACGAATCGTTGGCGTAGGTACACTTGAAGGAATTGCTTATCGCGGTCTTACAGTAATTATCTCTTCTGGGACGTTCATGAGAGGTATGCTGCACATCGGACAAACCAACTATGAAGGGGGGAGAGCGGGGGATAAGCCCTCTGTGGGCCTCTCCAAATGCCTAGAGGACCTTGGATTTCGTTTAGGAAGGCTAAAAACAGGTACACCCCCTAGGATCCATCGAAGGAGTGTCGATTTTTCCGTGATGGAAGAACAGCTAGGAGATGACGGCGTTCGCTTTTCTTACGATGAACCCGAAGGGCCTCGTTTGCGGCAGGTTCCCTGCCACATCACCTATACAACCGACATGACCAAAGAGATCATCCAGCAAAACATCCATCGCTCACCTCTTTATTCGGGTAAGATTCGCGGAGTTGGTCCAAGATATTGCCCATCGATCGAAGATAAAGTCGTGCGCTTTGCCGATAAAGAGCGCCATCAACTTTTTCTAGAACCAGAAGGACTCGATACCGAGGAAATCTATGTCAATGGCATCTCTTCATCACTGCCATTTGATGTGCAATTTGCCATGTTGCACACTGTAAAGGGACTCGAGAAGGCCGAAATCATGCGGCCAGCTTATGCGATCGAATACGACTATGTTAAAAGTGGCCAGCTTTATATTTCATTGGAAACCAAACAAGTCGAAGGACTCTTTTTTGCTGGTCAGATCAATGGAACCACCGGCTATGAAGAAGCCGCAGGACAAGGGCTGATCGCAGGGATCAATGCCGCTCTTAAAGTTGCTGGTAAAACGCCTTTTACACTGAAACGCTCAGATGCCTATATCGGTGTCATGATCGACGAGCTCATCTCTAAAGATCTCGATGAGCCCTATCGAATGTTCACCAGCCGGGCAGAATATCGCTTGCTGCTTCGTCAAGACAATGCCGATTTACGCCTGCGCCACTTTGGTTACGAACTTGGTCTAATCGACAACCCACGCTTTGAAAAACTACAAAAGAAAAAAGCAGCCATCGAACAAAGTAAACAAGAGCTCAACAAAAAATTCCTGCAAGTTGAGGGGAAAACAGCTTCCCTTGCGCAATTGCTCGCGCGTCCTGAGATGACCTATGGCCGTTTACGCAACGATTACCCCTCTTTCGTGACAGATTTGCCAATGGAGTTCTGCCAGCAAATTGAATTAGAAATCAAATACGCAGGCTATATCGAAAGGCAAGAAAATGAAATTAAAAAGCTTTCCAAGATCGAAGATATCTTTATCCCTACCGACTTCGATTATGCTTCTGTTATTGGCTTGAGCAATGAAGCACGTGAGAAGTTACGACGTTTTACACCTGCAACTCTTGGACAAGCCGCTCGCATAAACGGTGTTTCACCTGCCGATATCTCTATATTGATCGTTGCTCTCAAAGGAAAATCGCAGCGTGAGTAGTCTTGCTTCTGTATCCCCGATTTGTACGACTCAGGCCAAGATCGTTTCTTCAAATTGTCCATCTAAGAATCCACCCAAAAAAAGTCTCTCTGCAGTACAGACCATTTACATGGGCAATTCTATTGTTCTCAAAGCAGCAAGAGAAGCTATTAAAGATCCTATGACCCATTTCAAAATGGATCCTTTCTCGAGCAAATCTCCTAAAGCACATTCCTTCATCCGAGATGCGCGAGTCATCCGTAACGACGGCTTGCATCTCATCCCTTACTCCATCCAAGACACTTTCCTTAGGGAACGTTTCAAAAGCCTTTTACCCGCTACCTCAGATTCTTTTATTTTATATGGCCAAGGAGGATGCGGATATGGCTACGGATTTGAAGAAAATGAGAGACAAAAGGCAATTGATACCGCTAAACATTTGCAACAACCCTTCCTTCTAGCAAAAACTTGCATCGAAGGAGGGAATTGCTTTTTGACCAAAAAAGGCGCCATCGTAGGCATTCACAGCGTCATATTGAGTATCATCGCGCTCCAAGAACAATATTTCTTCGATAAAACACACCTTGCGGTACGAGCGAAAAATATCAAAATGCCAAAGCGATTCTTTGTGCGTATGGCGCGCAACAGTGCTCTTTATGCAAAAAGACGTCGCTGCAATAAAAATAAAACTGTGTTTCTCATACATCAAGCCATCCAGAAACAATTTGGAGGGGAATCTGGCTATAGAAAACTAATCACAGCCCCTATCACCGAAAAAGATCGGATCTATTATCATAGTGCAGCTAAAAGGTGGCAGGCTTATTGGGAAATAGCAAAAGAGGTGATGGCTGATGAACTAGGGATCCAACGACCATCGCTCACCATCATCGACCAAGCTCACTTTCATATCGATCTAGATATTGCGCAAGGCCCTAAAAGACTCCTCCTCGTTAACAATC
The DNA here is from genome assembly GCA_963791555.1 of uncultured Simkaniaceae bacterium. Classification (GTDB taxonomy): domain Bacteria; phylum Chlamydiota; class Chlamydiia; order Chlamydiales; family Rhabdochlamydiaceae; genus JAGXTH01. The sequence goes on along the minus strand of CAWBSQ010000004.1, from coordinate 14,429 downwards.
CACAACAAGCGATTGCAGTTGTTGAAAGACGTGCGCAAAAGGTTAAAGGCATTGCGTTGACATACTTTCAATCGATGTTAGTAAATATGCGAAAAAACTTACGCAACCAAACGACCATCCTAAAGCTAAATCTGCTAAGATTTAAAAAGCTAGATCTTCAAGTTATTCGCGTACCAGGAGTCTATAGGACAGAAAATGGTGAAGGAATCAATCTTCTGAATGGTCTATTTCTAAAATCCTCCAGCGGTGTTCGATTTGCCACTCAAGGAACCGCCCATCCACTTGATAGACATCTTTTAAAACCCTTTGCTGAAACTCTTTGGAAATACAACATCGAACCCATTTTTCTCGATGTACTCGCACAATCCTTTGCAGAAACTCAGGGCGGATTGCATTGTTTGACATGGAAGCAGAAAAAAAATTACCCAATTCCTGTCGTTGATCAAGGACAAAGTCGCGATAACGCACAACACTCCAGCAAGATGGAAAAAAAGCACATTGACAACACCTGATAAAGAGAAAATCACGTTATGAGCAGTCTTCTGATCCCGTCTCACATTTCCCCAACTCCTGCTACCACAAGCAGCCCAGAGGACTCCCCTTCCACTCCTCCAAAGAAAAAACAAGGGAAGGCTCAGACCATTTTCGTGGGGAATTCTTTTGTTCTTGAACAAGCAAAAGAAGCGATAACCGATCTTACGATCCGTTTCAAGATGGATCCTCTTGCAAGTAGGAATCCACGAGACTTAACGTTCGTTCGAGATTCAAGAGTGATTCGAAAGGATGGCGTTCATCTGATCCCTTCGGCTATTTCTGATCCATTGCTCGAAGGTCGATTTAAAAGCCTTTTGCCCGAATGCTCTTCGCATTTTATTACAGCCACTAAAGAAACAGGATATGGTCGTGGGTTCGAAGAAACCCAAAGAACACAAGCGATCGAAACGGCAAAAAAGTTAAAACAAGCCTATTATGCTGCCAAAACTTGCATCGAAGGGGGAAATTGCTTTCTTACTAAAAAGGGTGCCATCGTAGGCGTTCACAGTGTGATTTTGAGCTTGGTCGCTCTTCTGGAAAAAAAGCAATTCGATGAAGATGAATTGGATAAGTTGGCACATAGCATTGAAAATCCACAGAGTAGGTTTGTGCGCATGGCGCGCAATGATGCCATTTATGCCAAAAGGCAGCCATACGATGACAAATTGAAAAACACCAAAGGTTTCTCGCCGCTGCGCGAAGAAATGTTAAAACTCTTTGGAGGAGAAAGTGGGTATAAAAAACTCCTTACAGCTCCTATCACTAAAGAAGAAGAAGAGAACAATCTAACCGCTGCTAAAAAGTGGCAAGCATGCTGGGAAAAAACGTTAGAGATCATGGCCGATGAACTGGGGATAAAAAAGAAGGCCTTGATCATCATCGATCAAATGCATTTCCATATCGATTTCGATATTGCTTTAGGCCCAAAAGGACTGATCCTCATTCAAGATCCCAAGCAATGTATCAATTTTTTGACGGCGAAAACAGAAAGAGTTAAAGGAGCTGCGCTTCAGCATTTTCAAAGATTTTTAGAGTCAATGCAACAAAAGGCAGAGACCCACACTGCGATCTATAAAAGCAATTTCTCCAAGATCAAAGCATTGGATCTCGATGTAGTTCCTGTACCCGGTTTTTTCGAGAATGACTCTCATAATATCAATCTTATCAATGGTCTTTTTCTACGCTCTTCAAAAGGTCTGATATTTGCAACGCAAGGAGCCTCCAATCGTTATGATGCAGAGTTATTAGAAATCTTTGCCGAAACCCTTTTACAAAAGAATATACAAGCTGTTTTCATTGATTCTCTACAGCCCATCCTCGAACAGAATCATGGTGGTCTTCATTGTTTAACCTGGAACAGCCCATTTCGAGTGAAGAGACCAAAAAAATCCATGGCAACTAGCTCTATGACTGAAGGAGCACTCCCTATCACCCCACTTAGTTTAATGGATAAAGAGAGAAAATTGAATAGTTAACGTGAATCTCTTTTACGAACCGACTCAGATCATTGCCTTACAAAAGACGATTGCAGCGCAAGTAAAAGTCGAGGATGATTTTTTCTCGCCCCGCTTCATTTGCGGTCTTGACGTAAGCAGCAATTTTTTTCATCGCAATTCTCTTCTTCAAAGCCCTCTGCATAGCTTAACTTCTTCGGAAAAACCAAGCCATTTTGATGAGATTTTATATTCGAATAAGCCCGCCTATGCGGAATGTCCCAGAGTGAATGAGCAAGAATCGAAAGGGCTTCTTCATGCTGTAGCTGTTCTGCTCGATTTCACAACACTTGAAATCTTAGAACAAACCGCTATTTCCATGGTCCCAACGTTTCCTTATCGGACTGGTTTGCTCGCCTTTCGCGAAGGGCCCGCCATGATCGAAGCTTTGAACCAGCTGACGAAAAAACCTGATCTGCTCGTCATCGACGGACATGGGATTGCTCACCCTAGACGCTGTGGCATTGCTAGCCATCTAGGGGTCATCTTAAATATACCTACCATCGGTGTTGGTAAGACACTCCTTACCGGCAGGCCGGAAACTGAAATAAAGGAATCAAGAAATCTCATTCACGCAGGGGAAATCGTTGGCGCCCTATGGCAAAGCAGAAAACGAGCTAATCCTATCATTATATCGCCTGGTCATCGCATTTCTGTAACGACGGCACTACTTCTTATCAAACAAATGATGCGCAAAAACTATCGATTGCCTGAACCTACACGCCTTGCGCATGAGCTCAGCAATCGACAACGCAAAATACGCTCAGGATTTTAAGTTTAAAAAAATTTCGCAAGATAGAGCTTTAGAAAAATATGGGCTTCGCACGCCAGTTGTTCACTGTGACAAGAACTGGTTTTAACATCGGAATGGGACCTGTAAAACCGTTTTAGCCTGTCATTTTGCAGTGGAAAATCTCGAATTATCTACTGTTTGCCTGAATTAAGGATTGCCCATTCCCTTTTACTTGTTCTAAGTGAACTCATAAGGCTTTCAGCACTGCGACAGAATTTTCTTATCAAGCTTTTTAGACGTTGAAATAGGGGCGTCCTCATATGAAAATCGCTTAACATTTGTTTTCCGAGATTATGCTCAGCTCTCCAAAGAGTACCTGCAACTGCTAAATCCTCGTCTACAGAATTGGGGGCTGCAGAAGTGTGTATATCTCTACAATCATCGACATATCCCTTCCAATAGGCTTGTGTATAGCGGTTGTATTGCTTTTGTGCTTCTCCACTAACCCTCTCTAAACCTTCTCGAGTAGAAGGCATAGTTAAGCCTTGTTATAGTACAACTTGGTTGTGTACTTTGCTTACCATATTATGGAACCCTTCCAACATCACCTTTTCGTGCCCGCCTCGAGGATAAGAGGGACATGGAGGAGAATCATGATTCTTGGGCTTGGGTAAGTCTAACATGAAAGACGAAGATTGAACTAATGTCATAATTACCTCAAAGGCTGATTTATTTTTATTTATAATACCATTATAATAATTTTATAAATTAGTTTCAATGCGATAATTTGGCTATAAAACTATAAGATATTCAATAACAAGTGCATAGAGATCACGATATTCAATTATTCCGGCTTTTCGACCTATCTATTTGATATTTAATGAATTAAGCGTTGGTCTTAAATCTCTATAACCAAATGACATCAATCCCATCGCTATTTCAAGAGAGAACTAATTTTCAGCTCTCCAAGAGACTTCATGCTATCCCCTTCTTTAAAATTGCATCTTAATGTACCTTGACATCGATTGCAGCCCTAAGGAAGTATCGTAAATTCTTTTCTAAAGGACGAACCTGATCGCTTTATGACCATAGATGAGGGCAATATTCAGTGTTTAACAAGAAAGTTAGGTAAATTACATTCCGGCCTCTAAGATGCGACAGCCCATAGAATTGCCAATTATACTGGTAGTATGCGACAATAAGGCTGTTTTATCTTTTATAAAAAAACACATCAAAGAACACTACTATCTTTTACTTGCTAAAAGCGATCGAGAAGCCTTGGAAATTTTAGAAACAAACCATGTAAGCCTCATGATTATCGATGAAGACTTGCACGATTTAGCTCCACTAGAATTTAGTACTAAGCTACGTAAAATCAGTTCGTACAAGCAGATTCCCTTGGTTTTGATCACGTCTCATTTGAAAAAAGCCTATACTGAAAAAGCCCTTGATGCAGGTTATACTGACTTTCTCAATAAGCCTCTCGATAAGCAAGAATTAGAGCAGCGGATTCAAGTAGGATTAGCCCTTTCGCGCACGAAGGAAAAATTATCGGTGTTACGTCCTTCTGAATTTCCAATCCTGCCCCAAAAATCGAGAACGTATTCCTATGGTGCTTATCTAAATGCCTTGAGCAAGGCCAAGCGCGTTGGCCTCCCCGCCTGCCTTTTACTCATCGAAGAAGATCAATATAATAAGATTCTTGATAAGAAAGGGAAGCCATACGCCTTAAAATTATTGAAACAAATTAAATCGAGCATTGAGCATTATCTTCGATCTTCAGATTTGCTTTTTGCCCAGATGGATGGAACATTTTTACTCGTCCTCCCCAAAACGACCCAGGCAGCAGGCAAAGCATTTGCTGAGATGCTGCGCCATGAAATCGGTGAAACCCTCTTTTGCTTCGAGGGAGACAAAGTAGCCATCACCCTCTCCATTGGTATCGTCCATTACGAAGACAAAGCCCATCCCATGATCTCAGGAAATTATCTTTTCGAGAGACTTTTTGAAAGTGCGCGAAAAGCTCTTGAATTTGCAAGGAAGCGTGGCAATCGCACGGCGTTTTTATCACCTGAAAAGGAAGATCATTATGAAATCATTGTGTAAACTACTCTTAGTATGTGCTTCATTTCCTCTTATTGCTGAGGAAAGTCTCTCTTTGCCTAAGCAATCTTCCATGCCCTATGCCATCGATGCTAAAACGCGTGCCGATGACTATCTCCAAGCATTTGATATGCTCCGAAAGGAAAAATCGGCCGCTAAAGTACAATTCGTACTCAAAGATGGTTCGACCATTACGAATATCCTAGATATTCAACTCATGCAACAAGGCAGCCTAATGGTCTTTCGCTTCAACTCTCCGCAAGGCATCTTGCTCCGCGTTGTTGGACTCGAAGAGATCTCACGCCTAGAACATTTATGACACTGACATTTCTGCATCTAAAAAATTGGACAATCCTTGAACAGTTGCATTTCGAAGAGGGACTATTAAGGTCTGATGAAAGAAATTTTTTCATCCTAAGCGAAGGATCTGCTATCCCCTCGATTGTCATGGGCATTTCAGGCAAAGCTGAACAACTCGTGAACCTTGAGAGGGCTAAGGATTTAAAAATCCCCCTTATCCGTCGCTTCAGCGGAGGCGGGACTGTGATCGTCGATGATGGGACCCTTTTTGCGACATTCATCGGTAATCGAGACTTGCTGGGATCGAGCAGCTATGGGCCTGAATCTATCATGCGCTGGGCCGAAGATCTCTTAAAGCCAGCATTTTCTCATCCCGATTTTCATTTGAAAGAAAATGATTTTGCCATGGGTGAAAAAAAATGTGGCGGCAATGCCCAATATTTACAAAAAAAGCGATTTCTCCTGCACACCTCGTTTCTTTGGAACTACGAAAAAGAACGGATGGGTGTGTTGCTGCATCCACCTAAGGTCCCCGCCTATAGAAAAGAACGAAATCACGAAGAATTCATTTGTCGCTTAAAAGATTTTTACCCTTCCAAAGATATCCTCGTTGCACAAATTCGTTCCGAGCTCGAAAAAAAATTCGAACTTCAGCCTACGAATTTAGAAGAACTCCAATTTAAGATTGCTCGATCATCCCATCGACAATCTACTCGCTTAGAATTTTCTCAGATGATCTAATTATTACATTTGAAGTAAAGGAGGCGTCATGAAAAAAAGAACCGTGCAACTATCTATGGCTATGCTCATTCTCAGTACAGTCGGTCTACACGCTAATTTACAAGATTCTAGCATATGCCCACCTAGCCAAATCGTGCGCATCGCTGAATGGAGCAACACGAACATAAGTGAATTTATCGAAGGAAAGCACTCCGATGTGATTTTCGAATGTCCAAAAGGTTCTCATCTCCCTCTTAAAATCAGCATAGAGGGGGAAATCCTTGCTTTGCAACCTACCAATGAAACTCCTCTAGCTATTCAAATTCTTAAGACCTGTTATATTCGTTGCCTAGAGCAAGGTCACTTTGTTTTCAGTTCTGATCTCGTTACTTGGAAAGAGTTTTCTGAATTTTTCACAGGGAAACTTGGAGCTTCATTGCAAGTTATCGAAGAGGGGCAGCCTATGGCCACACTACAACTAGAGCTTCACCAAAAAGTTTGAGCAACTGCCTATTCACTTGTCGAAGTGCGTAGGCAGTTTTTTTTAGTTTGTCTGCGGTTCTCAAAAAATGAGTTGTCCTTCCAAAATAAGTGATAAAAAAATATGCTCGGAGCACCTAGATGCTTCACATTTTGGCAAAGATGCAATCGAAATCATTCGTTAAGAAAAAAAATCAATGGCTTTTCATTCTTTTGCTCATTGCAATTTCTTCTTGCTTACTGCTCTTGAATGGAAAAAAGCATCGCACCCTTTTGATCACAGGCTGTGCGCGTAGTGGAACGACGTATATAGCAAAACTCTTACAGAAGGGGGGACTGCGGATTGGGCATGAGTACGTTGGTAAAGATGGGATCAGTTCTTGGGACTTGGCAGTTCAACCCAAAGAAGGACGATGGAAAGTGCGTCCAGAAGAGTATCGATTTGCTCATATATTCCATCAAACCCGCCATCCCTTAAACGTCATCTCTTCTGTCTATGTTACCGAAGATAAAGACTCATGGGATTACATCAAAACCCACGTCCCTGAAATTCTCGAGAACGACTCGCACCTCACCAAGTCCGCTAAGTACTGGTATTATTGGAATTTAAAAGCCGAGCAAATGTCAGAATGGACCTATCGCATCGAAGAGATCGATTCGCTGCTCGACGAATTTGAAACAAGGTTAGGGAAAAAAATCGACCGGTCGGCTCTTGAACTCGTGCCAAAAACTACGAATACCTGCGGCTCCTCGCAAGAGTTCACTTGGGAAGACCTCCAGCAACAGTTGGATCCTGTTTTATATCAAAACATCCGGTTACTGGCCAAAAAATATGGATACTTAGACGAAAAAGTCTCAATGTAAAACCCGTCGCTTAGGGTCAGCTCGCAGCTTCATCAACCTTGTAATCAAGGTGGGACCGCTTCCCAAAGGAGCAAAACACGTGTGAAGCGACGGCTTCTCTTTTTTGCTTACCCTCAGCGTCGTGATCCCCATAAAAAATTCATAGTCGAAGAGCAATAATCAAAACTGGGTGTCCTAAGCGACAGAAGAAAAAACAGTATCGGCGTTTGCTCAATTGCTGTCTAGAAACCTCTGCATAATAGCATTTATCAATAATAGCTTTGGGTTTGGCAAGAAAACTGCACAATTTTTTTACCTGGAGCATGTGACCATTGCCAGAATGGCAAGACGGGAGTGAAGACCAAAAATTTGTTGCTGAGCTGACTTAGCGAAACTCAAAGCTATTTCTGATAATTAGTATAACTCAGGATCTTCGAAAAAAAGAATCACGATGAGTATACATCTGGCAGACTAAAGAGATCGCGCACGGCCTGCTTGCCAACTTCGCGCTGCATGACCGCAAGTGATTCTGTAAGAGGGATTTCTTTAGGACAGACGGCCACACAATTTTGGGCATTGCTGCAGCCCTTGATCCCATCTTCTTCCATGATGGCATGATTTCGTGTATCAGCCTCCATTTTCCCTATGGGATGAAAATTAAAAAGACGGACCTGCGATATAGGGGCCGGCCCCATAAAAGGGGAGGAAGCATTGACCTGCGGACAAGCCTCGGAGCAACAGCCGCATGTCATACAAGTAGAAAGAACATAAGAAACTTCTTGAACTCTTGGTGCGATTCGCGGACCAAAGCCACGGTCAAAAGAATCTTCCGCATCGATCCAAGCATGGACTTTTTTGAGATTCTCAAACATGGAATTCCGATTGACAAACAGGTCGCGCACAAGGGGAAACTTGCTAAAGGGAGCTAGCGTCATGACACGGCTCCCAGAAGCTTCTAGAATCGGTTGTATAAGCGCTGTACAGGCCTGTCTTGGCTTTCCGTTGATAAGCATACTGCACGATCCACACACTTCTTCCAGACAACCCGATTCATAGGCTACGGGGGCGACATCCTCATTGCGGCGATTGACTGGATTGCGCTGAATTTCCATGAGAGCCGAGATAACATTCATCGATGGACGCAGCTCGAGTTCAAATTCTTCCCAGAATTGATGCCCAGGTTCTCCTCGATAAATTTTTAAGATGAAAGTCTTGTTCATAGTTTTTTCTTACTAATCAATCATTAAATGGGCAATGGAATATTCGCCGGGACATTCTCTAAAGTAGGCTTAACTTTTTTGGCAGTTGAATAGTCGCGTGCAATTGGCTTTAGATGTCTTATGTCGACTGGACGATAGCTGATGTCTGGCTCATCTTTATAGGGGTTATATTCAGCAATGGTTGTTTTAAGCCAATGTTCATCGTCGCGCTTGGGAAATTCTGGTTTATAGTGCGCACCACGGAACTCATTGCGCAAAAGGGCGCCTTTGACAATGACCATGGCTATTTCGATCATCGCATCGAATTGGGCAGCAAAAATCAGACTTTGATTGAGTAAATTTCCCGTATCTCCCAATGAAATTTTCTGGAATCGATCGCGAATTTTCTTGATCTCCTCCATTGCCTTTTTTAAATCTATATTGTTGCGCACGACGGTAGCATGGTGCACCATGATCTCTGCTAACGAATCTGCCACAGGAAAACATTTTCATTTCCTTGACGTGTGAGCAACTCATTTTTAAATGTCTCTTCTTTCCCAAGGCTTCGGAAAATATTTTTGTAGGAATTCAAAACAAGATTGGGAAGCGTCTCGAGGTATCGAGAACTTCGACACCAGCAATGAGCCCGCCAAAGATGCATGACAATAAGGAATTAGCACCAAGTCGATTCGCACCATGGTATAGAAATTCGGACTCTCCACATTGAAACAACCCGGTATATTGGTCATTTGTCTAAAGCGCGTCCACCGGTCTGGATCATCGGCGGCTGGCCAATCAACCCATGCCCCGCCCATCGAATAGTGGACTGCAGGGAAAATCTTCATCGGAACTTTCCGAGGATCTTCGCCAGTGAACTTTCGGTAGATATTGAGGACGGATTCCACTTTGTGCTGATGTTCATCGCTCAATCCAGTGATATCGAGAAACACTTGATCTTGCCCATCGATCCCGAGTCCAAGCGCACAGACACGAATCACTTCACGCGCGCCAATATCGCTTGGTACCAGATTGCCAAAGGAGGGATACATCTCTTCTAGAAAATACCAAGGCTCTCCGGTCTTCCCGCAAGGAATTGTCTTTCCATTAGGCGCAAGAATGGTTTTTGTCGAATCGCCGTAAACCCAAATCCTACCGCCTTCTCCTCGCACAGATTCTGAAATCAGACGCAGCTTATCTTCGCCAGGAATTGCAGTAGGATGGATCTGGATGAATTCTCCATTGGCATACCACATGCCTTGTTTGAACAAACGGCCATTCGCAGCTCCGGTACAGAATGTGGAATTTGTCGATTTTTTAAAAATGAGGCCAGGGCCACCTGTTCCAAATATCACCGCATCGGCTTTAAGCACCTCGAGCCTCATCGTAAAATGATTCAGAAGAACGATTCCACGGGCGCATCCCTGCTCATCGATCACAAGCCGCATAAATTCGTGATTTTCAAATTTCTCTACAAGGCCCTTAGCTTCATATCTTCTTACTTGTTCATCCAAGGCATACAGCAATTGCTGACCCGTCGAAGCGCCACAGAATGCCGTACGATGATAAAGGGTTCCTCCAAATCGACGAAAATCGAGAAATCCTTCTGCTGTACGATTGAATGGGCAACCAAACCGTTCCATCATTCTGAATGATAGCAGGAGCTGCAAGACACATTTCCAGAACGATGGAACGGTTTGGTTGCCCATTCAATCGTACAGCAGAAGGATTTCTCGATTTTCGTCGATTTGGAGGAACCCTTTATCATCGTACGGCATTCTGTGGAGCTTCGACGGGTCAGCAATTGCTGTATGCCTTGGATGAACAAGTAAGAAGATATGAAGCTAAGGGCCTTGTAGAGAAATTTGAAAATCACGAGTTTATGCGGCTTGTGATCGATGAGGAGGGATGCGCCCGTGGAATCGTTCTTCTGGATCATTTTACGATGAGGTTGAGGTGCTTAAAGCCGATGCGGTGATCTTTGGAACAGGTGGCCCTGGCCTCATTTTTAAAAAATCGACAAATTCCACATTCTGTACCGGAGCTGCGAATGGCCGTTTGTTCAAACAAGGCATGTGGTATGCCAATGGAGAATTCGTCCAGATCCATCCTACTGCAATTCCTGGCGAAGATAAGCTGCGTCTGATTTCAGAATCTGTGCGAGGAGAAGGCGGTAGGATTTGGGTTTACGGCGATTCGACGAAAACCATTCTTGCGCCTAATGGAAAGACGATTCCTTGCGCGAAGACCGGCGAGCCTTGGTATTTTCTAGAGAGATGTATCCCTCCTTTGGCAATCTGGTACCAAGAGATATTGGCGCGCGTGAAGTGATTCGTGTCTGTGCGCCTGGACTCTGGATCGAATGGCAAGATCAAGTGTTTCTCGATATCACTGGATTGAGCGATGAACATCAGCACAAGGTGGAATCCGTGCTCAATATCTACCGAAGTTCACTGGCGAAGATCCTAGGAAAGTTCCGATGAAGATTTTTCCTGCAGTGCACTATTCGATGGGCGGGGCATGGGTTGACTGGCCAGCCGCCGATGATCCAGACCGGTGGACGCGCTTTAGACAAATGACCAATATACCGGGTTGTTTCAATGTGGGAGAGTCCGAATTTCTCTACCATGGTGCGAATCGACTTGGTGCTAATTCCTTATTGTCATGCATCTTTGGAGGGCTCATTGCTGGTGTCGAGGTTCCTCGCTACCTCGAGACGCTCGCCCAATCTTGTTTTGAATTGCCTACAAAAATATTTTCCGAAGCTCTTGGGAAAGAAGAGACATTTAAAAATGAGTTGCACACACGAAGGAAATGAAAATGTTTTCCTGCTGGCAGATTCGTTAGCAGAGATCATGGTGCACCATGCTACCGTCGTGCGCAACAATATAGATTTAAAAAAGGCAATGGAGGAGATCAAGAAAATTCGCGATCGATTCCAGAAAATTTCATTGGGAGATACGGGAAATTTACTCAATCAAAGTCTGATTTTTGCTGCCCAATTCGATGCGATGATCGAAATAGCCATGGTCATTGTCAAAGGCGCCCTTTTGCGCAATGAGTTCCGTGGCGCGCACTATAAACCAGAATTTCCCAAGCGCGACGATGAACATTGGCTTAAAACGACCATTGCTGAATATAACCCCTATAAAGATGAGCCAGACATCAACTATCGTCTAGTTGACGTAAAATTTAAAGCCAATTGCACGCGACTATTCAACTGCCAAAAAACTTAAGCCTACGTTAGAGAATGTCCCGGCGAATATTCCATTGCCCATTTAATGATTGATTAGTAAGAAAAAACTATGAACAAGACTTTCATCTTAAAAATTTATCGAGGAGAACCTGGGCATCAATTCTGGGAAGAATTTGAACTCGAGCTGTGTCCATCGATGAATGTTATCTCGGCTCTCATGGAAATCAGCGCAATCCAGTCAATCGCCGCAATGAGGATGTCGCCCCCGTAGCCTATGAATCGGGTTGTCTGGAAGAAGTGTGGGATCGGGGATATGCTTATCAACGGAAAGCCAAGACAGGCCTGTACAGCGCTTATACAACCGATTCTAGAAGCTTCTGGGAGCCGTGTCATGACGCTAGCTCCCTTTAGCAAGTTTCCCCTTGTGCGCGACCTGTTTGTCAATCGAATTCCATCTTTGAGAATCTCAAAAAAGTCCATGCTTGGATCGATGCGGAAGATTCTTTTACTGTGGCTTTGGTCCGCGAATCGCACCAAGAGTTCAAGAAGTTTCTTATGTTCTTTCTACTTGTATGACATGCGGCTGTTGCTCCGAGGCTTGTCCGCAGGTCAATGCTTCCTCCCCTTTTATGGGGCCGGCCCCTATATCGCAGGTCCGTCTTTTTAATTTTCATCCCATAGGGAAAATGGAGGCTGATACACGAAATCATGCCATCATGGAAGAAGATGGGATCAAGGGCTGCAGCAATGCCCAAAATTGTGTGGCCGTCTGTCCGTAAAGTAATCCCTCTTACAGAATCACTTGCGGTCATGCAGCGCGAAGTTGGCAAGCAGGCCGTGCGCTATATCTTTTTTTAGTCTGCCAGATGTATACTCATCGTGATTCTTTTTTTCGAAGATCCTGAGTTATACTAATTATCAGAAATAGCTTTGAGTTTCGTGAAGTCAGCTCAGCAACAAATTTTTGTCTTCACTCCCGTCTTGCCATTCTGGCAATGGTCACATGCTCCAGGTAAAAAAATTGTGCAGTTTTCTTGCCAAACCCAAAGCTATTATTGATAAATGCTATTATGCAGAGGTTTCTAGACAGCAATTGAGCAAACGCCGATACTGTTTTTTCTTCTGTCGCTTAGGACACCCAGTTTTGATTATTGCTCTTCGACTATGAATTTTTTATGGGGATTACGACGCTGAGGGTAAGCAAAAAAGAGAAGCCGTCGCTTCACACGTGTTTTGCTCCTTTGGGAAGCGGTCCCACCTTGATTACAAGGTTGATGAGCTTCAGCTGACCCTAAGCGACGGGTTTTACATTGAGACTTTTTCGTCGGAATATCGATATTTTTTCTCGGCGAGTAACCGGATGTTTTGATATAAAACAGGATCCAACTGTTGCTGGAGGTCTTCCCAAGTGAACTCTTGCGAGGAGCCGCAGGTATTCGTAGTTTTTGGCACGAGTTCAAGAGCCGACCGGTCTATTTTTTTCCCTAACCTTGTTTCAAATTCGTCGAGCAGCGAATCGATCTCTTCGATGCGATAGGTCCATTCTGACATTTGCTCGGCTTTTAAATTCCAATAATACCAGTACTTAGCGGACTTGGTGAGGTGCGAGTCGTTCTCGAGAATTTCAGGGACGTGGGTTTTGATGTAATCCCATGAGTCTTTATCTTCGGTAACATAGACAGAAGAGATGACGTTTAAGGGATGGCGGGTTTGATGGAATATATGAGCAAATCGATACTCTTCTGCACGCACTTTCCATCGTCCTTCTTTGGGTTGAACTGCCAAGTCCCAAGAACTGATCCCATCTTTACCAAAACGTACTCATGCCCAATCCGCAATCCCCCCTTCTGCCGTCCGGTGGCTCGTGCCCAGATTGTCGGCCTGACCCCGATGCTCATCACGCCGTGCACTGGGCGGGTCGAGCCACGGAGCGGCACCGGGGCGCCGTCGTCGTCCCTGCGAGCTCGCGGTGACGGCGTAAATGCCGTCAGCGGGCAACATCTCGACCGATCTGCGCCAGATTGGCCGTCGGAAACCCGAGCGTGCGGCCGCGCGCAGTCGCCGTGGACGACGACCCCCGAGAGCGAATGCGGCCGTCCGAGCACGGCGCTCGCGGCGGCCAACATCTCCCGCCGCCAGCGCGTCTCGTACGCGCGTGCTCGAATACGGTCCGATCTCGCTCGCTCGCGACCCCGGCGACGCGTACGGCGAAACCGTGCTCGCGACCGAGCGCACGGAGCCGATACCGAGAACAGGGTCAGGATGGTGTAGTCGCCGGTACGCGCGATCTCTACGCGGCGTGCGTCGAGGAACGCGGTGAGGATCGACGCCGGTATGCCCCAGGCTTCCATCTCTCCGTTTGGCTTGATGCCAGGCATGAGGATGGTGACCTTGGTGGGGTCGAGCAGGACGAGTCGTCCTGAACGGCGTCGGGGGTAAAACCATGCGAGTCTTCGCCAGGCTTGAGGCTCCAGCAGCCGGCGTTCTCAGTCAGCAACTCATCGGGAGCGTCTTCGAAGCGGAAGACCTCGCCGGCGTTCTTGTCGGTGACATTATCGGGCTGGAACATGCCGAAGAACCACCAGTTGCCTTCTTCGGATTTGAGGCGGTGGGCGACAGAGGCGATGGTCTTGCGGAAGGTGATAGCGTCCTGGATGGTTTCCTCCATGAGGGTGGAACCGGCAGGCTCGTCCATCATGGCGGTGGCTACGTCGATCGAAGCGATCATGGGATAGAACGGCGAGGTGGTGCCGTGCATCATGAAGGACTCGTTGAACTGGTCGAAACCCGATGGGCGCGCGGGGGCTGAGCTTCACGTGGATAGGCAAAAG
>CAWBSQ010000003.1:0-203719 GCA_963791555.1 uncultured Simkaniaceae bacterium | reverse complement strand
TCTCGCTTTGATCGGAACTCTGCGCTATCAGATACAGCTTGGCTGGCAGATGGCCAGTACGGCAATGGAAGCTCTTCCTCAATATTTCAAACCGTACCAGATACAAAAATATGGGAAGCTAGCACATGCGAAGCAAATAGGTTATTTCGAAAAGGCGCTTTTAGGGTTATATCAGATGGAAACACGAGCTAAGAGTACGAGTCTCGATCCAAGACTGCTCATCACCCAATTTGCCGGCCATCTTCGCGAGGAATAAAAAGCATGCTCTATCTACTACCGAATCTTTTGCACGCCGACGCATCCATCGACCGCTCATTCCCGCCAGTACTGCAGGGAGTCGTGCAGCGTCTTGACGGATTGATCGCCGAAAGTCCCAAAGAGGGGAGAATCTATCTTAAACGGTTTGGCAGAGTTCCTATCGAAGTTCCACAGAAGACCTTCAATGAACATAGTACAGCAGAGGATCTAAACGCTCTTTTAGAGCCGCTTAAGAGGGGAGAGACATGGGGCTACGTGGCTGATGCAGGTCTTCCTTGCCTGGCTGACCCAGGTGCTCAGCTCGTTGCAAGAGCCAGAGAAGAGGGGCTTAAGGTTGAAGCGATCATAGGCCCCTCGTCGCTGATACTCGCCGTCATGGTATCAGGCCTGCCTAGCCAGAGATTTTGTTTTTGCGGATATCTGCCTCAAGATCCTTTAGCCTTGAAGACAAAACTAAAAGCGCTAGAAAAACGTTCCCAGGATGAGGATGAGACGGAAATCTGTATCGAGACCCCTTACCGCAATGAAAAACTCTTCAAATTCTTCTTAGAGAACTTGCGGCCTGACACTAAACTCTGTATCGCCTGCCATCTGATGGCCCCGGAGGAATTTGTCATGACGAGGACGATTGAATCGTGGCGCAAACAAGCATTGCCCAGCCTCGATGACAAACCTACGATCTTTGTGTTTAAGAGGATGTTATAAAGTTCATTTTCTTCTACACATATCGCGATATCAAAATCGGAATCTTTCAAATCGTGTTATTCTGCTGTTCGAGCTGTTCTCTAAAACGTTCTAGACCAATGGGTAGATCGATCAGCTCGTTTTTACGGGCTTCAAATACATCCAATTTTAGCTGTCCTATTCCGACGGGTATGCTAGCGAGATGATTTTGGTATAAATAAAGTGAGGTCAAAGCCCTCAACTGTTCCATTTCCTCAGGTATACTGAGGAGGCTATTTCCAGTTAAACTGAGTGACACCAAAGCATCTAATTGTCCTATTTCTTTAGGGAGAGTAGTCAAGTGATTATGGTGTAAAGCAAGATATTTCAGAGCTTTTAGGTATCCAATTTCTTTAGGAAGGCTGACAAGGCGATTATCACCTACCTGAAGCTTAGTCAATGCCTTTAGCTGTCCAATTTCCGCAGAAAGGCTGGTGAGGTAATTACTGTCTAAAAAGAGTTTTTCCAAATGACCTAGCTGATAGATCTCTTGAGGCAGGTCAGTGAGATGATTGTTATGTAAAGAAAGCAATGTCAACCTTTGCAGTTGTCCAATCTCTCGAGGCAGACGCACTAGGCGATTGTGGGCAGAAGCGAGCGTTTCCAAATCCTGCAGCTGTCCAATTTCTTTGGTCAGGCTCACTAATCGATTATCGCCTAACAAAAGCGTCTTCAAACCCTTCAACTGACCGATCTCTGGAGGCAAAAGGGTTAAGTTGTGATAGCTCAAGTCTAATTTACGAAATGTTGATATGCGTGTTTGATTTCGTCTTAAGATTTCTCTGATTTTTTCTGCTTTTTGCAATGTGCTTTGAAGATCTTTAGGAAGTTCTCTATTTGTTGTACGAATGAATTTAGGGGCTATTCTCAAAAGGTTCCTCGCTTCGATGAGTTCAAAGAACGGAGCTAATGAATGATAGCTAGGCTGAGAGAGTTCTTCGAGCTTGCTTAAATCGAAGGCCATCGACATCAATTGTTCAAGCGCTTGTTCTTGCTCTTTTCCACTTAAATTTTTGCAAGAGAGATGTAAATAGGTTTCGATGAGGGGTTCGAGATGATAGGTTCTGATGATGGAAGGGGCGGTACTCGGGATCATAAAAGCTGTTTTATAAGTCGTACGAAGATGGGTCATCGCTCTAGGAAGAAGAAAGCCCCCTAAAGAATGTGTCATGATAATAGGAGGGAGTGTTCGCATATGGTTTATCTGCGATTTCCTGGAAGGAATTGTAAAACTGCGCTCAGCTTTCATGGCTTCGAGCTCTTTCAGGAGAGGTTCTTTGAATGTCTTCATCGCCATCCAGTTGAAGGTTTTAACTTTGAATTTTTGTAGAATTCTTGCCCGATCATCTTTGTGCAGTTCCTGAAACAACACTGCTACTTCGGTTTTGTCTTGTTCGATGGCTTGAGAAAGGGCTTCTAAGCGCTGGAATCTCGATGCTGCAAGAGAACTATGCCCAACGCAGCCGATTTCAAGAGCCGCGTTCTCGTTTCTAGGAAGAAAAAAAGATAAAGCATGCGCGAGCACCGCAGGAGGAACTCTTGGAAGTAGATTCTTCGCACGGTTTTCTGAAGAAGCTGTCTTTGCTAACTCTTCTTGCATGATTTGCAGTTCTGTTTGAACACGTTCATTTAGATCGAGATGTTTGGCTATTTCTTCACTAGAGAATTGGGGAATGCCAGAGGCGTTAAAAATGGATAGAATTCTTGCCCGATCGGTTTGGTGCAATTCCTTAAAAAGAATTGCTTGCTGTGCCTGATTGTCTTTGATTGCCTGAGAAAGGTTACTTAATCGACCCATCCTCGATATTGTTAGCGAACTATAATCTACTGATGAATAACTCATTTTTTACCATTATTTTATTATTTATAGGACTCAGTTTCCTTAACAGTCTCTGACGCATGGCTTAAATTCATGGCGGTAGCAGTACAAAAGTTCCAATTTTTGAATCACGATGTGTATAACGCGAACTCGACAACAATTTATCAGCCAAATCTGAGCCGGCCAGTCATTTTACCAAGCACAGTTTTCGCTACATCCAGATTGTTCTGCATTCTGCTCCAGAAAGACCGTTCCATTGATTCTTCATAATGGCCTAACCAAAGCCCTCTCAAATCCCCTAGCTGCTCGATCTCTTTTGGCAGGTTGGTCAGGCGATTATTGTTCAACCCAAGCTCTCTCAAAGCCCCTAGCTGCTCGATCTCTTTCGGCAGGCTTGTCAGGCGATTATTGTCCAACCAAAGAACAGTCAAAGCCCCTAGCTGCCCGATCTCTTTCGGCAGACTGGTCAGGCGATTATTAGATACCTTAAGTCTAATCAAAGCCCTGAGCTGTCCGATCTCTTTTGGCAGGTTGGTCAGGCGATTATTGTTCAACCAAAGCTCTTTCAAATCCCCTAGCTGCCCAATCTCCTTCGGCAGGCTTGTCAGGCGATTATTGTCCAACCAAAGCCATCTCAAATCCCCTAGCTGCCCAATCTCCTTCGGCAGGCTGGTCAGGCAATTACTACGTAATGAAAGCTCAGTCAAAGCCCCAAGATGCCCGATCTCTTTCGGCAGACTAATTAGGCGATTATTTTCCAAGTAAAGAAAAGTCAAAGCCCCTAGCTGCCCGATCTCTTTCGGCAGACTTGTCAAGCAATTTTGGTTTAAACTAAGCCCTCTCAAAGCCCCTAGCAGCCCAATCTCTTTCGGCAGGCTAGTCAGGCGATTACCGCCTAAATAAAGACTAGTCAAAGCCCCTAGCTGCCCAATCTCTTTCGGCAGGCTGGTCAGGCGATTATCCATTAACAAAAGCATAGTCAAAGCCCCAAGATGCCCGATCTCTTTCGGCAGACTAATTAGGCGATTATTTTCCAAGTAAAGAAAAGTCAAAGCCCCTAGCTGCCCGATCTCTTTCGGTAGGCTTGTCAGGCGATTTTGGTTTAAACTAAGCCCTCTCAAAGCCCCTAGCAGCCCAATCTCTTTCGGGAGGCTTGTCAGGCGATTACTACGTAATGAAAGCTCAGTCAAAGCCCCTAGCTGCCCGATCTCTTTTGGTAAAATAGTTAAGTTACAATTTACCAAATCCAATCTGACAAAAGCTTGTAGATCTGCTTGATGTTGTCCAAACCATGCTCTTACTTGTTCAGCTCTTTGCAGGGTACCTGCTGAATCTTCGGCAATTTCTAGTTGTTTATGTTCTAAACCTGCAAGCGGATGTTGGCTCTGATGCATTTGAGCTGACATCCTCAAGAGGTTTCTAGCTTCGACAAGTTCAAAGAATTGTCCAACTGATCGGTAGCTTGGTAATTCGAGTTGTTCGAGTTTGCTCAACTCTTGCACCATCGACATTAGCTGATGTAAGGCTTGGATTTTTCCGCCTTCGCTTAAAAGTTCGCAATCTTGGTGGCAATATCTTGCGATGAGAGGTGCAAGGCCATAGGTTTTAATGGTTGAAGTAGCGTCGCTTAATTCAGGAGCAGCTTTATGCGTACTCTGCAGGTTCACTAAATCCTTTATTGTAAGAAATGGCGTTAGATGTGCTTTTGTCACGTCCTGCGGAGGCAACCGTAGAAGATTGGGTGAAGGTTTTTTAACTGCCAACTTTAAAGGAGGCAACGAAGCAGGGATCTTGCATAGAGCAAGGAACGCGATGCGATCCCTTTTGATTGAAATGCTAGGTTCCGTCCTCGTCCTTATATCGATAGTATGCGAAAAACAGGTTAACTGCTCATGCATTGATGATTGTATTGAATTAATTGAATGAGAACTCATTTTTTGCCAAAGGTTATATGTTAGTTTTAATATTATATAAAATATATTAAAAACATTAAATATAAAATTTTATTTAATTATAAATAATTAATATAAAATTATTTATAATGATTGCTAATTGATTGCCTGAAATAAGAAGAAGGTGTCGATTCAAGATATTATTAATGAACTATAATCTACTGATGAATAACTCATTTTATTGTTGAGGGGAGAGCTCATTTTCGTCGTCAGTAAATGCCTGGCTTAAATTTATGGCGGTATCTGTGTAAAAATTCCAATTTTTGAATCGCGATGCGTATAATGCGAACTCGATAACAATTTATCGGCCAAATCTGAGCCAGCCAGTTATTTTACCAAGCACAGTTTTCGCTACATCCAGATTGTTCTGCATTCTGCTCCAGCAAGACCGTTCCATAGATTCTTCATTATGGCCTATTTCCCCTAAGGAAGCTGAGCTACGGGAGCTCTCTTGTTTCACGATTGGAACAATTTGATACTCAGGTAATGCTTCAATTTTTGCTTTGAAGCGATTAAGAGCGGCAATTTTTAGCTTACGATTTATTTTGGGATCGATGAGGGCGGTTCTGCCGAAATGCGGGCTTTTCACTTTTTTGCGCAAGGGCTTCACGTTTTTACATACTTCATAGACACAGCCATGAAGTGTTGAGCGTATCTTCTTGCCATGAATCTCTTCCATTTCATCTAAAAGCTCTGCGATGCCCTTACAATCATGGTGTGTTCCTAAACATTTTTTCATTCGATTAAGGATTGTATTCAATTGAGGCATTGTTCTTTGATACTTGAGTTGTTCTCTAAAGCGTCTAATCTCTTTCGGTAGGCTGGTCAGACGATTTCCCGCTATATCAAGCTCTCTCAAAGCCGCAAGCTGGTCGATCTCTTTCAGCAGGCTTGTCAGGCGATTATCATCTAACCAAAGCTCAGTCAAAGCCCCGAGCTGTCCGATCTCTTTCGGCAGACTTGTCAAGCAATTTTGGTTTAAATTAAGCCCTCTCAAAGCCCCTAGCAGCCCAATCTCTTTCGGCAGGCTAGTCAGGCGATTACCGCCTAAATAAAGACTAGTCAAAGCCCCTAGCTGCCCGATCTCTTTTGGCAGGCTTGTCAGGCGATTTTGGTCTAAACTAAGCCCTCTCAAAGCCCCTAGCAGCCCAATCTCTTTCGGCAGGCTGGTTAGGCGATTACCACTTACCCTAAGCTCCGTCAAAGCCCCTAGCAGCCCAATCTCTTTCGGCAGGCTGGTTAGGCGATTACCACTTACCCTAAGCTCCGTCAAAGCCCCGAGCTGCCCGATCTCTTTCGGTAGGCTTGTCAGGCGATTATTATCTAACTGAAGCTCAGTCAAAGCCCTGAGTTGTCCAATCTCCGAAGGCAGAAGGGTTAAGTCGCTATATAACAAATTCAATCCGTCAAAAGCTTGTAGACTTGCTTGATGTTCTCTCAACCATGCCCTCACGGTTTCTGCTCTTTGCAAGGTACTTGCAGAATCTTCGGCAATTTGCAGCTGATCATTTTCTAAACCTGCAAGCGGGTGCTCTTGATGCATTCCATCTGCCATCCTCAAAAGGTTTCTGGCTTCGATAAGTTCGAAGAATTGTCCAACCGATTGGTAACTTGGTAATTCGAGTTGTTCGAGCTCGCTCAGCTCTTGTACCATCGACATTAGCTGATGCAAGGCTTGGATTTTTCCGCCTTCGCTTAAGATTTCGCAATCTTGGTGGCAATATCTTGCAATGAGAGGAGCAAGACCGTAGTTCTTGATGATTGAGGTAGCGCCACCTAATTCAGGAGCAGCTTTATGCGTGCTCTGCAGGTTCGCTAAATCCTCTATTGTAAGAAATGGCATTAGATGTGTTTTTGTCATGTCTTGCGGAGGCAACCGTAGAAGATTGGATGAAGGTTTTTTAACTGCCAACTTTAAAGGAGGCAACCGTAGAAGATTGGATGAAGGTTTTTTAACTGCCAACTTTAAAGGAGGCAACTGTTCTGTTGGCATTTTAAGTAATTGCCGAACGCTTCCTTTTAGCTTTTGTTTTCCAATCTTGTCCCAATTGATCGTCGAAGCAGAGATCTTGCATAGAGCAAGGAACGCGATGCGATCCCTTTTATCTAATGATTGAAAAGCTAGAGTTCGTCCTTGTCCTTTATCGATAGTATGCGAAAAATAGGTTAACTGCTCATGCCTTGATGATTGTATAGAATAAATTGAATGAGAACTCATTTTTTTACCAATTATTATATGTTAATTGTAATATTATACATTATTAATTAAAAATATCAAATATAAAATTTTATTTAATTATAATTAATATAAAAATTATTTATAATTAAAAATATTATTCTGAAATGAGAAGAGGTGCTGATCCTTTTGGATAGTAGCTGGTCTGCAGTGTGAATTTTAAAAAATGATGAATCATCATTTTCTTAAAATAGTCTTTTTTATAGGGTCAGGTTTATCAAGTTGATGGGGTAAATGACCAATGGCGCAGAATTTCTCGCAGTTGAGCTATAGCCTGGGCAATGAAGATTGCCGCACGGAGCACGAAGCACTTAAAATCCAGCCAGGGGATAGGATTGTCTGTATTACAGCCAGCGGCGATCGGCCGCTGCATTTATTGCTGGCAGATGCCGGCGAGGTGATTGCCGTCGATGCCAATGCCAGCCACAATCATTTACTCCTTCTCAAGAAGACGGCGTTAAAAGAGCTCAGCTACGACCATTATGCTGGATTTCTCGGTGTTAACCCTACAGACAATCGATTGGAGACTTGGGAAAACCTCTCTGAGAAGCTGCCCGAAGATACGAGAAAATTTTGGGAGAGCCGCTTAAATCTGGTCGAAAAAGGGGTGCTTTATCAGGGAAGAATGGAAAAATGGTGCCGCCGTTTTTCCAAGTTCTTGCGCATGTTCCGTGGTAAAAAAATTGAACAGCTTTTTCACTTTCGGCATATCGACGAGCAAAATGAATTTCTTTCCACTTGGGAGACAAAAGGTCTTAAGCGATTGTTCAATATTTGCCTTCATCCCTGGATGGCAAAGATCTTGATAGGGGATCCAGCGCTCTATGAACATTTAGGCGAAGGGGTCAGGCCAGCTGATTACATTTACCATCGCTTTCATAATTATCTGAAGCGTCACCTTGCCAAGGATAGCCCTTTATTGTCGCTGGTGCTGCATGGTAAGGCTGGAAAAGAAAACCTGCCTCCGTATCTTTCTAGGCTAGGCGCGGCTTTGATTCGGTCGCGGCTAGAAAGGATTTCTCATATAGACACGGACCTTCTTTCTTACTTGAAGACGCAGCCAGATCATAGCATCGATATCTTCTCTTTATCGACGATCCCCTCTTACTTAGATAAGGGTCGCTTTGATGAGCTTTTGAAAGAGATTTTACGTACTGGAAAGCAGGGGGCAAGGTTCTGCATGCGTCAGTTTATGTCTAAGCATGAAATACCTCAGGATCTCAGTTTTAGCATGGTGCGCGATTCCCATCTCGAGAAAAAACTCGAAGATGAAGATCGCACATTTGTCTACAGCTTTACCGCCGGAACAGTCCGCAAATAAAGCTTAGATCGGTAAGGATTTGCAGCTCTGTTTTGCCTTGGGTCTTTAGCCTGATGCTAGGGATTGCATCGTAGATCGACTGCCGTTCGCACACCATCGTTTCAAAAGACTCTTGGGGATGATGAGGATCGAGGAAGGAGGGGATGCCATCGCGGAAGATCCTCTCTTTGAGGATTTTCTTATCTACATCTAGGTAAATGAGGATCCCTAGTTTTTGCAGCGTTTGGCAGTTCTCTCGATCGAGTACGGCCCCCCCGCCAACGGCTATGACAGAATCGGTTACTTGACCTAGAGAATGGATGACCGTGGCTTCGAGCCTGCGAAAGGCATGTTCGCCCTGCTCAATAGATATCTCTCTGCAATTCAGGGCTTTATGGTGTTGGTCGGCATAAGCCTGTTCGATCTGCTCATCGGTATCGATGAATGTCTTATTGAGTTCTTTTGCCAGTAATCGTCCGAAATGTGTCTTGCCAGACGCTTTATAGCCAAAGAGGATCACGTTTTTCGAAGACGCCAAGTTATAAAAAGGTCTCGATGTAGTCATAAGATTTCCGTGGCAACGGAATCGTAGAAGAGAAGGCCTTGTTCACTTAAACATAGTTGGTCGCCATGAGGGGTCAGCCATTCTTGCTTTATGAGCTTTTCGATGGCCATGCTGGTAGCTTCCGGCATTGTCCCATGTCTTTCTTGGAACTTCTTTAGATTGACTCCATCGAGCATACGAAGCTGGACAGCTAGCAATTCATTAAACGCTTCAGGAGGTGGGAGCTGTTCTTCAAACTCAACAGGAGACCTAGCTCCTTCAAGAGCATCAGCCCACTGCTGCAAAGAGCAGGCATTTTGGAACCTTTTTCCCTCCCAATAGCTGAAAGCTGAGGGTCCAAAGCCCATAAAGGGCCTTGCTAACCAATAGCCGCTATTATGGCGCGAATGATAGCCGCTTTTGGCGAAGGCAGAGATCTCATAACGATGCAATCCCGCTTGTGGGAGTTTGCCTACCGCCATTTGCAGCATGTTGAGGCGCTCTGTTTCGTCGGGCAGCAGCGCTTCTAAGGTTCTTCGGCGCTTAAAAAATTGTGTATGTGGCTCGAAGGTCAGGTTATAAAGAGAAAGATGGGTGATAGGAAGATCTACAACTCGATCGAGCGTCCGTTCCCAGCTGGCGAGAGTTTGACCAGGTAGCTCAAACATGAGATCGATGGAGATATTTTCAAATCCTGCTTCCGCGGCTATTTGCACAGCATCGATGGCCTTTTTTGCCGCATGCTGTCTTCCTAATAAATGCAGTTCTCGATCGTCAAGAGATTGAACGCCTAGGCTAATGCGGTTGATGCCTGCAGTGCGAAATTCCTTCATTTTATCCAAGCTGACCGTTTCGGGATTGACTTCGAGTGTAATTTCTTCTGCTTGGCAGGCGATTTTCGATAAGAGATCTGCAAAGGCGACAGCTGGGAGCAGGCTTGGTGTTCCTCCACCAAAATAAATGGTCTTAATCGATTTATCTTGGATAAGAGGCTGCCGGTAATGCCACTCGCGATCTAGCCCTTGGAGGAGTTTTTTTTCGAACTCCTCGCGATAGGGTATGACGTAAAAGTGGCAATAGGGGCATTTGCGAGAACAAAAGGGAATGTGGAAATAGAGGCCGATACCTTCTAGGCTATCACCAGTCTTTTGCATCTGGATCTTCTAGAATGCCACGTTTCCAACGGTTGCGGTCGCTGAATGGATCGGCATCTTCTTCGTCTTCAGCACTCGTTTCCTTTTCTTCTTCGCCTTCTTCAGCTTCTTCCCCGCTAGATGATTCAAAATCGTATGATTCGCTTTCCATGTCGAGACCGATATCGGTCAAGCCCTCTTCTACAATATCGACATCCGCCATACTGTGTGGATCTTGGAATTGTTGTCTTGGGTGGGCAGGGCGCTTGGGGGCAGCGATTTCGTCTGCTTCACCGCTCTCTTTAAGAAAACGCAGCCGCTCTCGTTCTTCATCGATTTTTTGCTCAAGTGTTTGCATCTCTTCTCGATGTTTTACCAGGTCTTTTTTGGGGACAAGACCTAACTTTAACCACTGCTCGAGATCATGTAATTCGATCTCAAGTTTTCTCAGACGCTCGCTTTTCATACTCATAATCATCTTACAATTGTTGTTTTTTTCAGGATGGCCTTAGTGTAAGTGTTCACGAGGTCAAACAGGCCTCAAACATGATTTTGAGGATGTCTGCGATAGTAAAAATGCGAGAAAATAGGCCATTTCTTGCTGTTTCCGCGCATTTTTGAATCACATCCACCTCTCAAAATCGTCGTTTTAGACTCTGCTTGACCCCTGAACACTTACGCTTTAGTTGCAGATGTGCAACAGATAGCCAGCATTTTTTGCCGCTAATGAATTAGTAAATCATAGCGGTTTTTGGCTGCCTTTTAATCGAATAAGCGCAGTTATTCAAGACTTTTTTTGAGCAAGCGCAGATATTTTACACCAGACCTTCTTTTGCAAATAATGCTTTTTTATCCTATAGAAGCAAGAAAGGCGCGATTATCCTAAAAAATATTTTTTTACATCTCCGAACGCTCTTGTTTTTTGAAAGCCGTAATAGAACTAGATTAAGGTCTTAGGATGCAGAGTTTTCATAATCTTGAATGGCTCGATGGGCTTTATAACCTCTATCTAACCGCACCTGATCAATTAGAGCCGTCATGGCGCTATTTTTTTCAAGGGTGGGAGCTTGGGCAGCGACAGTCTTCAGTTGCTGCTGCATCTGAGGATCATTTAGAGGTTAGAGCCTATCATTTACTGCAAGCCTACCGCAAATATGGCCATTTGCTTGCTTCGTTCAATCCTATCTCTGTTCAGCCGTCGATTTTACTACCGGAACTCGAGCTGCATACTTTGGGATTCGCGGAAGGCGATCTTGGCAAAGAGGTTCCCACACATGGATTTCTTCCAGAGCAAAAGACGACGCTTGCCAACCTGATCGATGCGTTGAAGAAAACGTATTGCCGTAAGATCGGCATAGAATACATGGGGCTTGGAGTGCCTGAGCTCGAGCAATGGCTGCAGTCGAAGATCGAACCTTACTTCGAACCCAAATTTTCCAGCCAGGCACAGAAAACCATTTTAAACGGACTGAATCGTGCGGAGCTCTTTGAGGGCTTCATGCACACCAAGTATGCAGGACAGAAGCGGTTTTCCATCGAAGGCGGGGAAACGTTGATCCCGATGATGATGGAAATATTGGAACAAGGTGCTTCTTTAGGAGTTTCTGATGTAGTGATCGGGATGGCGCACCGCGGCAGGCTCAATGTTCTTGCCAATATCCTTGGTAAATCGTATGCCCATATCTTTCATGAGTTTGAAGATCATTACTCACCCGATGTGACAGAGGGGACAGGCGATGTTAAATATCACAAGGGGTTCACAGGGGAATTCCGCACACGGCAAGGAACGAACATTTCGTTGATGATGGCAGCAAACCCAAGCCATCTCGAATCGGTAGATCCGATTGTAGAAGGAGGGGTTAAAGCGTTACAATTCCTTGGAAAGAAGAACCTTTCCACTGTTTTGCCTATCCTGATTCATGGCGATGCGTCGCTTGCGGGGCAGGGAGTCGTCTATGAAACGATGCAACTGAGCCGTTTGAATGGTTACGGCACAGGGGGCACGATCCACATCGTGATCAATAACCAGATCGGATTTACGACTCTTCCCAAAGAGGGGAGATCGACGCGATACTGTACCGATATCGCCAAGGCATTTTCCTCTCCGGTCTTCCATGTCGATGCAGAAGATCCTGAAGGTTGTGTTTTAGCCTCATTGCTAGCTATCGAAGTGAGGCAAAAATTCGGTTGCGATGTCTTTATCGATCTCAATTGCTATCGAAAATATGGCCACAATGAAGGAGATGAGCCTTTTTTCACGCAGCCGCTGGAATATCGGCTGATTAGAAGTAAGAAAACCATTCGTGAGCTTTATTTGGCCGAACTATTGAGCAAGCATGCACTAACAAGCGCTGAAGCAGCGCAGATGGAAGAAGAATTCAAAAAAGACTTGGGCGAGGCATTGATGGCCGCTAAGGTTTCCACCAAGGAACTTTTGCCTCCAAAACCATCAAAAGCGGCCATTCAAGAACCAAGCACTGAGGTTTCCTCGGAAGAGCTGCGCCAGATTACTCTAGAGCTTTCTTTAACCCCACCAGGGTTTGAGCCCCATCCAAAAGTCCGCCGTTTACTACAAGAGCGTGTCCTGAGCTTTGATCAACCCAAGGAAAAGCCTTCGATCGACTGGGCAACAGCCGAAAGTCTAGCTTATGCCACCCTGCTCAAACAGGGAGTGCACGTGCGGATCTCGGGGCAGGACTCAAGGCGCGGAACATTTTCTCATCGTCATGCAGCACTCGTCGACCAAGCTCGAGAAGGAAAGTACTTTCCTTTATCGCATCTCAAAGGGGCTACAGCCCTTTTTGATGTCTACAATTCCCCCCTTTCAGAATTTGCTGTGCTCGGGTTTGAATTTGGTTATAGCCTAGTGGCAGATGCTGCGCTTGTCATCTGGGAAGCGCAATATGGCGATTTTGTCAACGGAGCCCAAATTGTCACCGATCAATACATCGCTTCCTCGGAACAAAAATGGGGATTGGCCTCTTCGATTACCTTGTTTCTGCCTCATGGCTATGAAGGTCAGGGACCAGAGCATTCATCGGGAAGGATCGAGCGTTTCCTGCAACTCTCCGCAGAGGGCAACATGCGTGTTGCCAATGTGACAACACCGGCCCAACTTTTTCATTTACTTAGGCGGCAAGCGCTCATTGAGATAAAAAAGCCGCTCATTCTCTTTACTCCTAAGGCCATGCTCCGCCATCCACTGTTCTTGAGTCCCCAGTTGGACTTTGAAAAAGGCCAATTTCACACAGCGCTCGACGATCCAAGCAGGCCATCTAAAGCGAGCACTTTGATTTTTTGCAGCGGCAAGATCTACTACGATCTCTTTACTGAAAGGGAGAAGCGTGGAAAGCAAGAAGAGTATGCCTTGATCAGACTTGAGATGCTTCATCCTTTTGTAGCATCTTCGATCCATCCGATTTTACAGCGTTATAAGGATGTCAAGAAAGTTGCTTGGGTGCAAGAAGAGCATGCCAACATGGGCGCTTATCCGTTCATAAGGCCATTTTTGGAAGAAGAACTACGCAAGCACGGTGGAATGAGGCTCAATTATATAGGTCGGGCAGAAAGTGCAGCCACCGCAGCAGGGTCGTATCAGTTGCATAAGCGGCAGTATCAATCTATCATGGAGCAAGTGTTCGATGAACATGGACATTAAAGTACCGACGATTGGCGAATCGATTTCCAGCGCAACTGTGAGTGCGATTATCAAACCAACCGGCAGTTATGTAAAAGAAGGAGAGGAGATCCTCGAACTCGAGACCGATAAGATCAATCAGGTAGTCTATGCTCCAGCTTCCGGCCTTCTTTCCCTTTCAGTAAAGAGCGAAGACAAGGTAGCCATTGGGCAGATAATCGGAAGTGTTGATACGTCGGTTCAAGCGCCGCATTCCCCATCCAAGCCAGCCGCTCCTATGCCCCAACCTGCTAAGACAACGCCGCAATTAGAGGTTCCAAAGACAGAGATCCCCAGTTCTTCTAGGGCTCCGAGCGATTTTTCTAGTAGAAAGCTGGCGGGTGATTTTGTCGCTGAGCTCAAAGCGCCTCCACAGCCCTCTCCATCACCTGTTCCTTCGACTTCAAAGCCTTCTCTGCCAGCACAGGCAGGTGTGACGCGTAAGCGCATGAGCGGGCTGCGCCGTACAATTGCGCAAAGATTGGTCGAAGTAAAAAATCAGACCGCGATGCTCACCTCCTTCAATGAAGTAGATATGGCGAACATCATGCAAATTAGGGCGCAAGAAAAAGAGAGCTTCGAAAAACGCTACGGGACGCGCCTTGGATTTATGTCGTTTTTTGTCAAAGCATCGGTAGCCGCCTTGAAAGCCTTTCCCATGGTCGGATCGTTTATCGAAGGGGATGAGATCGTCACCTTGGATAGCTACGACATAGGCGTTGCGGTATCGACGGATAAAGGACTCTTTGTGCCGGTGCTGCGCAATTGCGACAAACTCT
The DNA here is from genome assembly GCA_963791555.1 of uncultured Simkaniaceae bacterium. Lineage (GTDB taxonomy): Bacteria > Chlamydiota > Chlamydiia > Chlamydiales > Rhabdochlamydiaceae > JAGXTH01. The sequence continues at coordinate 189,299 of CAWBSQ010000003.1, read as the reverse complement.
CTTTTGGTGCAATTGAACTTAAGCTCAACGAGCTTGCTAAAAAGGCTCGCGAAGGAGCTGTGAGCATCGATGAGTTGAAGGGGGGCATTTTTACTATCACCAATGGCGGTGTTTTTGGTTCTTTGCTCTCTACGCCGATCCTCAATCCACCGCAGAGTGCGATTTTGGGGATGCACAACATTGTCAAGCGCCCCGTTGTCGTCGATGATGAGATCGTGATCCGGCCCATGATGTACCTTGCCTTGAGCTACGATCATCGCATCATCGATGGGAAAGAGGCTGTGCAGTTTCTCGTACACTTAAAGCAGAACCTGGAAGATCCAGCCCGCCTGCTTTTAGATTTGTGAGGGGATTGTGGAAGAAACCTTCGATATCATTGTCATTGGCTCAGGACCTGGCGGCTATGTTGCTGCCTTACGTGCCGCACAACTTGGATTCAGAGTAGCCTGCATCGAGAAATATGGACAACTTGGCGGTACCTGCTTAAACGTTGGCTGCATCCCCTCTAAAGCCCTACTTTATTCGACCGAGATGTTCCATAAGTTGAAAAATGAAGGCAAAACCCTTGGTCTTCTTACCTCGAATCTCGGCTATGACTGGTCGATCATGCAGAAGAGGAAAACAGAAATCGTGACTGGATTCAATCAAGGAATAGCCAGCCTTTTTAAGCGGGGTAGGATCCAGCGCATTCAAGGCCATGGCGAATTAGTGGGATCCGATCGAGTTCGGGTAGGAGAGCAGAGCTTTAAAGCTAAATCGATCATTTTGGCAACGGGGTCGAAGCCCATCCCATTGCCCTTTTTGCCATTTGATGAGAAAAAGATCCTTTCTTCAACAGGCGCGCTAAGCCTAGACCAACCTCCGCGTAAGATGGTCGTGATTGGGGCTGGTGTGATCGGTGTCGAACTAGGCTCGGTCTATAGACGATTGGGCACAGAAGTACAATTCATCGAGTTTCTCGACCGCATTTGTCCGACCTTCGATGAAACGATTTCTAGGCAATTCCAGACGATCCTCAGCGCCCAAGGGCTCTCTTTTCAGCTCTCGTCCAAAGTCACTTCGGCTACCATTTCGAATGGTGAAGTACGCCTTTTTTTCGAGGCAAAGGGTGGTGCGAATGGGGAGGTCACGGCGGATTGTGTTTTGGTCTCCATAGGGCGGCGTCCCTACACCCAAGGCTTGGGCCTAGAAAACGTGGGAATCGAGCCAGGGCCTAAAGGGTTCATCCCCGTCAATGGTCTTTTCCAGACCGTGGTTCCTTCGATATATGCCATTGGTGACCTCATAGATGGTCCAATGCTGGCCCACAAAGCATCAGAAGAAGGTGTAGCTGTGGCAGAGATCCTGGCTGGACAACGTCCTACCATCGATTATATCGCCATCCCCAGTGTCATTTATACCTCGCCTGAGGTGGCTTCGGTAGGACTGGCAGAAGAAGAGGCAAGGGAAAAAGGGGTAGACGTTAAAGTAGGCACCTTTTCCTTTAAGGCCAATTCGCGCTCCCGCTGTACCGGAGAAGAAAGTGGTTTTGTGAAAATGATCGCTGATCAGAATAGTGATAAGCTGCTTGGCATTCACATTCTTGGAGCGCATGCTTCAGAGCTAATCGCCTGTTGTGCCATAGCGCTCGAGCAAAGAATGACAAGTTTGGAATTAGCAGCTTGTCCCTTTGCCCATCCGACCCTGTCCGAGGCTATTAAAGAGGCGGCGCTTGCCGTCCACAAGCGCGCTCTTCATCAATAATCAGGGAGTACTAGTTCAAGCAACTTTCGACGACAGTCTCTTGAGAATCTATAATCGTAATATAACACCAAATAGCAGCTTTGCATCTTTTTCGTTCAAGAGAGGGTTATCTTGCAGTAAAAGCAATCGCAACTGAGTCAGCTGGGCCAATGTATCAAAAGGAACATAGGAGATGCGATTAAATTCCAAACGAAGTTGTACCAAATTCGTAAGGTTGCCAAGCTCTGTAGGGAGTTCGGTGATGAGGTTTTCACTTAGATCGAGCTTTTCTAAAGCCTTTAGATTACCCAATTCGGATGGAATGGCAATAATATGGTTGTGGCTTAGGGAAAGCTCTTTCAAATTCTTTAATTTGCCGATCTCTTTACTTATGAGGCTGAATCCGTATTGATTGAGAGACAATTTAGTGAATTTTTCTAAAAATGCTCCGTTATGTTCCATCCAATTGCGAAGGCGTCTGGCCTCTTCTACAATTTCCTCAGGATCTTTAGGGAGTTGAAGATTACTTATTTCTTTGCCTAGATCAGGGTGAGGGTGAATTTGATTGAGCAGGTTCATCAGTCTATGGAGGTTGATCGCTTCAACAAGCTCAAAAAATGATGCCATAGATTGATAGCTAGGAGGGGGGAGTTCTTCGAGCTTGCTCAATTCAGTAGCCATCGACCTGAGTTGTTTGATTACGAATAACAGTTGATTTTCGTTTAGTTCTTTGCAAGAAAGGTGAAGGTAGTTCTGGATGAGGGGCTCGAGGTTATAAGCACGGATGATAGAACGAGCAGGAGTAGCGACTTTTGGCTGCTTAGAGGTATTTTTGCTGGCAATGATGTCTTCTGGTGTGAGAAAGCGACCTATGGAATGTGACAGCACTTGACTCGGTATACTTGGGAATACTTTCTTGACGCGTGCTTTTGAAATTACTCCATCTATTTGATCTTGCAACTCAGCTCGAAGTCTGGTAAGCTCAACTCGAATAGCTGCGTAACCTCCTGACTTCTGCAAGTCCACATTGGTAAAGTCAGAAAAGCCATACGCTTTAAGTACGCGCTGAATCTTTTCTCGATCCTCGCGATAAAGCCCTTGAAAGGATGACTGTGGTTGCTGATCATTTGCTAGTGCCTGATCTAAATTGCGCAATCGATCGATTCTCGATTGAGTTAATGAACTATAGTCTACAGTTATACCCATTTTTGCACCGTTTTTTTTAAATTATTATTATATGTATTGCTGTGTTTTTCAAGCTAAAATTTTATTGTAATAGTAATTATTGTAACACAGAGATTTGTTTTAGGTTATATAAAAGCAATTATATAGCGGATTAAATAAATTTTTATAATTTTGTTGAAATAGAAAAAAAAGTGCTGTCTGAGCAGGTATTTCTTCATTAGTTTCTTAGAATTAAAGAGTTAGAGTGGATTTTGCTTTAGAAAGTATCTGCAAAGCTCTTTTCCCCATGAGAATTCGAAAATTATCAATTAATTTTTTGAATTCTCATGGGGAAAAGAGCTTTGCAGATACTTTCTAAAGGGGTGTTAGTAGCTTTGTGATTTTCCGCAACCGCAGGCGCTGCGTACGTTCGGATTGCTAACTTTAAAGCCTGAGCCATTTAGACCATCGACAAAGTCGATTTCCGAGCCGATCAAGCGATCGACACCCTTTTCTTCGACATGGATCTCAATACCGTGCGAAAGAAAGATGCGATCCGCTGCCTGGGCTTTTTCAGAGTAGTCGAGGACATATTCAAAGCCGCTGCAGCCAGCTGCCCGATCGCCAAAGCGAAGGCCCCACCCTTCTTTGCCTTCTTCAGCTAAGATAGAGCGGTATTTTTCTGCTGCTCGTGGGGTGAGCGAAATGGAACTTGGATCGGCTTTTTCTTCTAGAATGCTATTAAGGCGATCGACGAGTTTGTCGATTTCCTCTTCTGCAAAACCATGGCCTAGCATACCGGCTTCTAGCGTTTCCCATGTAGCTGCTTGGCATCCAACACAATGCAGCCCTGTATTGGTGATTTCTTGGGCAAGACGCTGGCTTTTATGGGGAAAGCGGGAGAAGATCTCTTCGATCGTCATTTCTCTAGTAATCTTTTCTTGATTGAGAGTGCAATCAGCCATATTTTCTCCTTAAAAAGTAATTTTTACACAGCCGCCCTTGATCTTGCATTGGCAAGCCAGGCGTTCTTTGCCAGGATCTCCCAGAAAATCTCTTTCCTCTTGGGTGAAGTCAGAGAGATTTTCCATTCCGTTGAGAACCTCGATCACACAAGTACCGCAAACTCCTTCAGTACAGGCAAAGGGAACGCCTGCTTCCTCGCAGCATTCGATAAGGGGGGATCCATCTTCAAGTTCTTTTTCTTCTTTGGTATTGACAAAGACGAGTTTGGCCATAGGTGTGGTTTTGCTTAAAATTATGGCGCTATTAAACAAGATATAGGACATAAAAGCAAGGGGGCTGGTCCTTTTGTGGACCAGCCCCCTTGCGCGCTATAGCAGTTAGAGAGCTCGTTTTCTAGCGCTCACCTTGCCGTTCTTGATGTTGTTCCCAAGGCGCACCTTCTTCAGCTAAGAGCTCTTCGACAGTGGCTTTGAGGGTTAAAATCCCTTCAGGGAATCCGCAACGAACAAGCATATCGTTGAGGTAGCTAAGCTCTGATTCGAGCATGTCGATCTTGCTCTCTAAGTAGGCAACTTTAGAGCGCAGATCATTATTTTTATCATGGGATTCGGATTCTCTAGTATCCACGAGATTCCTCCGGTTATTATCTAATTATTAAAATACTTTTTACCTATCCTTAATTATACTATCACGGTAAGCATAAATCAATGTAATTGTGGATGTGTTCAATTTTTAATGCAGTTGTTAGTAAAAAATAAAATCGTAATAATCTAGTTATTAATGAGATAAGACACTATTTTAGTTGAATTATTCTGCTTATTTTGGTAATTTATTGTGACGGATAATTATAAACTTATTAACAAAGTTAAGGTGTTACGATGATAACAGCAATAAAAGGGATAACAAATGCAAATTCAGGCGGCTTTCTTGGACCTACAATAACGCCTAGTTCTTCTTCTTCAAGTTCGAGCTCATCGAGTTCTTCAAGTTCCTCTAATTCAGTAAGTTCGAGCTCATCGAGTTCTTCAAGTTCCTCTTCCTCAAGTACTTCTTCATCTGATCAAAGAATCAATACTACGGCGACCACAGCGATTACGACCTTGCTAACTACGACGACCGCTCCTCTATACCCCATATTAGACCCTATACCGGCAATGATCCCTTTTTCTGCTTCTGCTATAGAAACAGTGCAGCAACAGCCTGCCCCAGGTACAGTACAGCTTAATTTCGTGCCTAGAACAATCATAGACACATATGTTAACCCAGGTGAACCGACGGACTCTCGAGGTTCTTGGGCACATACCCGGGTATTAAAATATATGGCATCGTATTTTACGACTCCTGCTTATACCCAATCTTTGAAAACTCTTCTCGCAAATATTACTAAAGAAAATCCTAATGAAAGCATCGCTACGTTTGTGCAAGAGGTGAGAAACAGTCTTTCTCCAAACGCACCTTTAAAAAAGCGAATTGACCTCTTTTTAGAAGTTACCAACAGTGTTCTTGCTTCGTTGCCCAAAAGGGAACGGGCATTTGCAGGTTCGATTGAAGACCAAGTTCGCTCAGGATTTTATCACCAGGTGCTGGCTGAAGAGGCGGTTCGAGCTAGAGATCTATTTAGCAAGAAAGAGGAAAATCCAGACAAGGTCATCGTTCCCCTAACGGAACTGCGCTCCAAGTTGATACAATTGCGTTTAGGGCAAAGAGATGGTTTTCGAGATGGTATTACTTGCCATCCAGAACACGAGTTTTATAGGCAAGCATTCAATGGTGATACTTACGTCATCATTATAGCCTTACAACAAATTCAATCAGCCTACGCTAAGCTTAACCAACAACTCATAGAGCATCAAAGAGTTCAGGGAACTAGTGAGCCGGTCAGGGCGCCTTTGCCCACAAGTCCTCAGCACTGTTTTGCGATGCTCCAGGTATATAAACATCGTTGGCAGCAGTGGGCGCATGCTTTGGAAATCGTTGCAGGAGAGAGTCTCCACATTCCTAATGGATTTTCAGAAGGCGACCCTATAGCTTTTAGATCAGTGGTCCCAGAAGCATCAACCGATGAAAAGTCTCGTGGTACGGAGCGCAAAGATCGCAAAGAGCAATCAGGTATACCCAATCGAAAGAAAACTAAGAAAGGTGGAGCACCTGCTAAAGGGAAAAAATCCTCTAAAGTTAAAGAGACTGAAACCGTTGCTTCTACAAAAGAGAGCGTAAAATCCAAACGGAAATATAAGAGCTATATCGATGTGCGCATGCAGGGAAAAGAGGCATTCTGCAGAGGAAAAGGCGATAGTTGGTTTGAAGAACTTCCTCTTGGGATTCAATACCGAATCTTTAAGCTTTATTATATGGGTGAACGTGCTAGCCCATGGCTTAAAGGATATTCCGCTTATAAAAAAGAGCATTTTGCTAAACGTGATGAAATGCGAAAGACTCTAGATATCGAAGAAACTGTGATTAAGCCTATGATCACGCAGTACAAAGATAAGGAAGTCATCAATGCTATTGATCTGCTACTGAGCGCAATGGATGGAGATTCTAAAGATGCCGATGCCTTGCGCTTTTGGATCGATCTAATTCCAAAGCGCTTTTTCGAAGACAAAGTGCTCCTTGGCTTTGTGCGGGAGCAGGCTTTGGCGGAAGGGGTAAAAATTCCTAAGGGCAGCAAAGATTGGGCAAAGAAACATTACAAAGATGACGTGCGAACACTTTCCCAAGCGATAGTACGCTGGTTTGATCGCTGTGTCAGTGAATATGCTAAGAAAAAAACCAAGTAAAACTTTAAAAAGTTTCTATTCGATTTCGGCAACAGTTTTTTGAAATGACTGTTGCCGATTAATTTACTGGTTCCCAGTCTCTTTCACTAATAATTTAATTGAAACAACGTGTTAATTTTCAATATGTTGCGCGTATAGCTGAAAAATTAACGCCCTATCCTATGAAATAAAGCATACAGTTACCGTGATATGGTTTTGTCTTGTGTAAAGCAATCTTTTTGTGCATTAAAATTTTAATACAACAATAAATTGTGTTTTTAAAAACAAAAATCATGCGTATTTTGTAAAAAATCAGAAATTTATGCTCGTGTTTTCAATAAAAATAACAGCAATAATCTAGTTTGTTTTTTACGCTATCGATTTCTAAAAAACAAAACGCATATGTATTGTAAAAAGCAATTTTTGTTTACGCTGTTATCGGCGTATTTTTACTAACTTTCAATTTTAATTTTCGTCTAAATTATCAACTGTGTTTTTTATGTAGAACAAAAAATGATTGTAATTGTTATTAATGCCGTTACTGCAATATAATCTATATCGTAACGCTAAAAATTAAACGCTATAAATTTTAAAGCGCAAAATTTCGGAGGAAGGAATTCTATGACGCTTATCAGAGAAAGTGCTGTAAAGGCAGATGCTACACAGCAATTACAAAAAACTAATTTCGGTACTGTTGAAAAAAACTTGTACCAAACACACGCAGACTGGAGTATTTGGGGTGGTTTTAAAGCGGTTCTTTTAACCGTAACTACTGTAGGTATTTTCGAGGCTATTTATACAGCTGGAAAAAATTACCTGAATTCCCAAACATTTAATGATGTCGTGAATGACTTTGCTAAAAAGCAAGTTCAAGTACTCGATGCAGAGCAAGTGAAGAATTTCGGAAAAGCATCTGATGTTGCTGCAAAAAGACAGCTTATCAACGCCAGAAATACAGTAGGTCATTTACTCGTCGGTCGAGTTGCTGATCTTATCAAATCTCTGCCAGCTGATAAAGCTAAGGAAATCATCGTTGCTGCTAAATTTGCGGCTCAAGAAGCTGTAAAAGGTCAGTACAACGATAAAGGCGCAACGAAAACTGTTGCTCTCGTCAATGAAACACTTGCTAAGACACTTGTACAAGAGCGTTTCAATGATCCTTTGCAGATGACTGGGATCAGAAAAGCTTATGATACAGCTGCTAAGGACTTCAGACAAATGGGGCTTTTCAGCGATGAAACTGCTGCTAAAAAACTCTTAAAAACTGAGATCCACGCACAAATCTCTTCTGTACCACAGAAAGATTTGACAAAGCGTATAACGCAAGTTCAGAAAGATAGCGCGCAAAGAGCTGCTGCTAAAATCGTAGCAACTAATGAGAAAGCGAATCTGAATAAGCTTGCTGGTGAGCGTCAAAAACTAAATCAGTCGATCGACGCGAAAAACAAGCAGATCAAAGATCTTGAAAATGGAATCAAAGAGCTTGAGAAAGATCTCAAAGCAAATAAAAAAGATCAGAATGGTCTGAAAAAGCCACGTTCTTCTGACAGAGATGCAATGAAAGACTATCAGAAAGATAGACAAGATCTTATCACGGCTCGTCGTACTATCGAGGATAAAATCTTGAGAAGAGGTTCAAAAATTGAAACTCTTAAAACTGAGATTCTCTCTACGATCAAGAAGAGAGATGCTTTGACGACTAAAATCGAAAAGATCCGTGTTCTTTTCCCAGCAGTACATCAGTACGTTGGTGCAAAACAACACAAAATCCCTTCGAAATTAAGTCCAAGTGAAGCAGAAGTTCGAAAAGAAGTTGCTAAGCAAGCAAAAGCTGACGCTGATCTTCTTAAGAGACTTTTCAAGAAAGCTGAGTAATTTCGTTTTGTTTGAATATGGGCTGCCCTTCAAAGGCAGCCTTTTTCTATTAAAAGACCCTCCTAAAGGGGACTGCGGGCAAACGTAGTTTGCTAACAGTCTTTAGTCTTTTAAGGACCGGATCCCTTCAAAGGATCCGGTCTTTTTTTATTTATAGTACATCGAAAAGTGCACGAAGAGCATCGTGGAGGACTGCGATCGGCCGCTGATCGGCATTGATCCGTACGATCTTATCTTTGGGATAGTGCTGAAGTAGCTTAGCTGTATCCCTCTCGTAGACGTCCATGCGCGTGCGCAAGATCTTTTCATCTGTGTCGTCGACACGCTTTTCTATCAAGGCCCGCTTTTTCAAGCGTGCGATCAACCCATCGATATTTGGCATTTCGAGTACGAGAATGCGACTCAAGGCTAGATAATGGTCCATGAGTTCAGCTTGTTTTATCGTACGTGGGATGCCGTCGAGGATGAGCATTTGGCTAGCTGGGAAAAACCGGTTAGTTGCAATCAGCCCGTCGACATAGTGATGCCAAATAGCGATAGTTGCCTCATCGGGAACTAGATGCCCTTTACTCGCAAAGGCTTGGGTAAGTTGACCAGCGGGGGATTCTGGCGCTAAGCCCCGAAAAATATCTCCTGAAGAGAGATGGACGTGATTTCCAGCGTTTGCAAGCGCTCGGCCGAGGGTGCCTTTACCTGAACCGGGGGGGCCAAAGAGTAAAAGGGCTTGGAAACGGCCTTTATAGGGAGGGAGAAGTGAATCAATAACAGACATCTGTAGAACTCCTATAAAAAACCCTTATTTATAGCATCTTAAGGCCTTTTTACAAAGAAGATATTCAATATATGTTTCAACAATCATTTAATTATCAGCAATTAAATCTTTAGGAGATGTTAATACTCCTTGAAGTGAGAATTGATTGTATCATATAATATAGTTGGTTGAATTGATGTTTTTAACGTCAATTAAAAAAGCCAAATCTTAAAAAAGGAGGTAAAAGGCTTATGTCTAGTCCAACTAGTCGTATCGCTAGCACAGATAGTGCCGGCACAACAACCACAACAAGAGATTCTCCTCGGAAGAAGTGGAACGGAAGGCATATAGCCATTTCCTCCTCTTCTCCATCTCCTAGTGCAGCAATCTCTTCAGGAGGAGGACGACGGAATCCTGCCCGATTGGGGTCTCTTATTCCACCAAAGGAAAGCCGCAATGCTGAGATGAGGATCCATACGTTTACAAGGGATCTGCCTCATCATGATTCTTTTGAACCGCCACTTACTTCTGCGGGCTTCAAAGCCCATGGGGTGATCAGTGATGGCTCCAACGCATTTAGGATGGCAGCGACTCTTCCCATTAATGGCTGGGATAAGTCTCCCGATTTTCCTGCTCTGCCGAATGCTTTATTGGGGATGACAACTCCGCTGAATAGTGTGTTTGGCGTAAAAAATGTCTATCAAACTGTGAAAGCAGGTCAAAAATCCTTCAAAATCGGCGACACAACAGGGGTAGGACTGGCTGTCAACGATCTCGGGGCCGCTTTAGGACAAACAACTTTAGGGGTCGGGTACATCGGCCTACGGGCCAATGCAATCGGATCGGCTTTCGCTCCTTCAGCGCCCCCTTTGTCCGACCTAACACCCGTTTTTGGGAAAGTGGGTGGGATTGGTGGTGGCGTTTTGTATGGTCTTGCAGCTACAAGCGAAGCGATCAAAGTACGTACCGCCAGCAACTTTGTGAATAAATATCGAGAAAAAGCAGGGCTGGGAGCGTTTCGCTACCTAAGAAAGCGAATGGGATTGGACGAAAAGGCCCTAAGCGCAAAAGCCCTCAATGGCAAAACTGCAGATGATTTCCAAAAAGAGGGGCTAGGCTATTTAAGACCTCTGGCGAAAAGGAACATCGAGCTTCTAAAGAAACATGGTAAATTAGGAGCTCAGCTTGACACGGCTGAAAAGGTCGATCGCTATATACGGGTCGTTCTTGGTCATGGCAGTGAAAAAAGAGGCAACCAACTCATTGAGCATGTTGGCAAAACCGTCTTGATCGATCGTTTGAGAGAGAAAAAAAAGGCGAAGATGCAGCGTATTCTCGGCGATACTGCGTTTAAGGAAGTCGCAGCGATAGTGAAAAAGGGAGCTCCTACTGAAATTGACGCAATGGAGGCCCAGAAAGTTACTTTGGACAACATCGTCCTAGGTAAAATCAGCGCCGAGCAAAAAAAACGCTGGGCGAAAATAGCGTTGTATACAGCCGGTGCTATTACTACGCTCATTTTGACATTTGTAACAGGAGGCGGGTTTGCTGTAGCAGTTGCCCTTGCAGCCGCTATCGTTTATACTGGTGTTGCGGCATGCGAATTCTATCTTTCCTATCAAGCATTAGAGGAAACAAGGAAGAATGTCGAAACCCCTCCGGGTCGTTACGATTGGCTCGTTGCTAGCGCCCCTGGTCTATTGATCAGCGCCGCCACTCTGATTGTGCTTGGCGTTCTTTCAGCCGGCACCATCCCTCTTGCTATTGGCATATTTGGCGCGCTTCTCATGTTAGGAAAGAGTGCACACCACTATTTTGTCAGCCGCGAGCGGCAGCAGACGTATTGTGACCATCTCATGAACAAGCGTGCGATCACGTTCGATGAGTTCACCTATCTTGTCGAGCATATGTCTAAAGAGAGATTGATCACTGACAGTCCTCTCAAAAAGTTGTCTAAAAAAGAGGAGTGGGCAATCAAGAAACTGCTGAAGTCTACAGAACATGGACTAAGCTATAGAGAGAAACTGCTTCAGGTGATCGAACTTCGTAAGAAAGAGCACGAACAGGATCAAGTTAAAGCATTACACAGTCAGCTAAGGCCTTATTTGGCCGTGCCAGGCGTCTCCCCGCTTCCTAGAAAAAGGAAAAGGCATTTAGAGTCTTGATTCATCTCGGTGACGTTGTATATTCTCAAACTATGCAACGTCACCTTTCTGATTTTTTAAATTATCTTGCAGCTGAGAAAGGGTTAAAGCAAGCAACGCTTTTAGCTTATGGAAGCGATATAAGAGCTTTTTTCTCCCAATCTAATGAGATCACCAAAGAAGCTGTTTTGCGCTTTCTCGACTATCTAAAAGAGCGAGGATCTGCCAGTTCTAGCATGGCGCGCGCCCTAGTTGCATTGCGTGTTTTTTGCCGTTTTTTACATAAAGAGGGGCTTCTCAAAGAGGATGTATGTGCTATCCTAGAGCAGCCCAGCCTGTGGCAGACAATCCCAGAAATTTTACATTTTGATGAGGTCCAAGCACTTTTTTCAATGCCCGATCGGGAAACGGAGCGGGGCAGACGAGACCGGGCCATCCTCTATTTGCTTTATGCTTGCGGACTACGAGTTTCTGAACTGTGTCAGCTCGATTTACAAGATGTAGGCGATGACCTTGTTAGAGTGCGTGGCAAAGGGGGAAAAGAACGCGTTGTACCCATTGCTAGGGAAGCGATTGCTGCCATAGATGCCTACCTGCTTTTGACGGTACGAAAAGAGGGGGAAGAGGCCTTGTTCTTAGGTAATCAGGGCAAGAGGTTGCGGCGCGAAAAAGTCTGGGAAATGATCAAGGCCTATGCCCAAAAGGGGGGGATCGAGAAGAGGATTTCCCCCCATACGTTCCGCCATTCGTTTGCTACCCATCTCCTCGAAGGCGGGGCAGATTTGCGCGTCATCCAAGAGCTGCTCGGTCATTCGAACATCGCCACGACCGACCGCTATACCCATCTAAGCGATCAGAGGCTCCAAGAAGCCTTTTTGCGATTTCACCCGCGTTTGAATGAGGGTGATCGCTAGAGAAGAGAAGGAGATGCTCTTTCCAAAGAGAACCAGTTCTCAGAAAGAATTTCCAAATTCTTTCTCAACCTTATTTTTATAAGCTATAGAAAATTAATGACTTGTTTCCTATATACCTATCGCGACTCAAAAATTGGTTTTTTGGTTTCGCTACCATCTCTGCTTTTGAATCCGAAGCTAGCTCACCTATGCTTTTTATAGTTATTTTTTAATAAAAAATGTTTTTTATTGATTAACCATTCTATCAATAAATAACTTAATAAAGCATAATTTGTAATATTTTGATAATTAAATTCATACGAAACTTAAATAACTTGAATGTATGTGATAATATAAATTATAATTAATGATATTCTTTTTTAATAATGAAGGAAATAAAAAGGGCTTATGTCTAGTCCAACTAGTCCAAGTGCTAGCATAGATCGTGCTAGTCCAATAACCGCAATGAGTGATTCTTGGTCGAAGAAGTGGAATGGAAAACATATAAGCATTTCTTCCCCTTCTTCGTCCCCGGATACAGTGACCTCTCCAGCAAAAAGAGGGGGAGGATCTTCTGGCCGATTGGCTTCTCATATTCTGCCAAAGAAAAGCCGTGCCGCTGAGACAAGGATCCATACGTTTACAAAAGATGTAGCTCATGATCCTTTTGAACCAACTTTTACTTCCGGTGGTTTTACAGCCCTGGGAGTGATTATCGATGGTTCCAATGGATTTAGGTCGGCAGTGGATCTACCCATTAACGGTTGGAATAATTCTCCCCAGTTTCCTACGATGCCGTGCGCTTTATTGGGGATCACATCAACACATAGCAGTGTTTTGGGAGTAAGAAGTGCTTACCTAACAGCTAAAGCAGGTCGAAATGCCTTCAAAATCGGTGATACAACAGGTGTGGGACTGGCAGTCAACGATTTCGCAGAAGCTCTTGGACAAATAGGTTTTGGTGTCGGTAGTGCTGTCATGCGGATCAATACGATTGGATCCGTGTGTGCTCCCTCAGCCCCACCTTTGGCTGACGTAACGCCCGCCTTTGCAATTTTTGGCGGGATTGCTTGCGGTGCTTCATATGGTCTTACTGTGACAAGGGAAGCGATCAATGTACGTACTACCACCAACTTTGTGAATAAATATCGAGAAAAAACAGGGCTGGGAGCATTTCGCTACTTGAGAAAGCGACTGGGATTGGACGAAAAGGCCCTAAGCGCAAAAGCCCTAAAAGGCAAAACCGCAGACGATTTCCAAAAAGAGGGATTAGACTATTTAAGACCTCTGGCGAAAAGGAACATCGAGCTTCTAAAAAAACATGGTAAATTAGGAAAATTAGGAGCTCAGCTTGACACGGCTGAAAAGGTCGATCGCTATATCCAGGTCGTTCTTGGTAAAGGCAGTGTAAAAAGAGGCAACCAACTCATTGAGCATGTTGGCAAAACCGTCTTGATCGATCGTTTGAGAGAGAAAAAAAAGGCGAAGATGCAGCGTATTCTCGGCAATACTGCGTTTAAGGAAGTCGCAGAGATAGTGAAAAATAGAGCTCCTACTGAAACTGACGCAATAGAGGCCCAGAAAGTTACTTTGGACAACATCGTCCTAGGCAAAATCAGCGCCGAGCAAAAAAAACGCTGGGCGAAAATAGCCTTGTATACAGCCGGCGCTATTACTATGATCCTTTTGACATTTGCAACAGGCGGGGGATTTGCTATCGGGATTGTCCTCGCAGCCGCGATCATTTATGCCCTTTTCGCCTTGACCGAAGCCTATCTTTCCTATCAGGCCTTAGAGGAAACGAGGAAGAATGTCGAAACACCCCCAGGGCGTTACGATTGGCTCGTTGCTAGCGGACCTGGTCTATTGATCAGCACCGCCACTTTGATTGTGCTTGGCGTTCTTTCAGCCGGCACCATCCCTCTTGCTATTGGCATATTTGGCGCGCTTCTCATGTTAGGAAAGAGTGCACACCACTACTTTGTCAGCCGTGAGCGGCAGCAGACGTATTGTGACCATCTCATGAATAAGAGTGAGATCACGTTCGATGAGTTCACCTATCTTGTCGACCATATGTCTAAAGAGAGATTGATCACTGACAGCCCTTTCAAAAAGCTGCCTAAAGAAGAGATGTGGGCAATTAAGAAATTGCTGAAGTCTACTGAATATGGACTAGGCTATAGAGAGAAACTGCTTCAGGTGATCGAACTTCGTAAGAAAGAGCACGAACAGGTGCAAGTTAAAGCATTAGAGGGTCAGTTAACATCCTTGTTGGCTACGCCTCACGTCGCCCACTCTTCCTAGAAAAAGGAAAGGTTCCTAGTTCATCTTCGGTGCAAAGCCCATATCGATCAGCTTGGCAGGTTTTTTATGCATCAGTCGGAGACTGTTCATCGATAGGTTTTTTCGAAAGGAATTTTCTCTTGAAAGCCTGTCGCAAAGTCTCGAGCTCGATGAAAATCACCGGCGTAAAGAGCAACGTCAACACCTGAGAAAAGAGGAGCCCCCCTACGACCACCAAGCCAAGAGGGCGTCTGCTCAAGGCTGTCATGCCGCCGATCCCGATGGCTATGGGTACAGCGCCCATGATGGCGGCGATCGTCGTCATTAGGATGGGGCGGAAGCGGACCAGGCAAGCTTCGACGATGGCATCGTGAATGTTCTTATTTTCTTTGACTAGCCGTTCATTGGCAAAATCGACCAAAATGATGCCGTTTTTCATAACGATGCCAAGCAGTAAAATGATGCCGATGAAGGCGTAGAGCGAGAGAGAGAGATTAAAGATGAGCAGTGTGAGAAGACCTCCTAAGGCAGCTGGTGGCAATGTTGACATCACAGTCAGCGGATGGATGAAGTTCTCATAGAGGATTCCCAAAATGACGTAGATGATGAAGACCGCCACAAGAAGAAGGACTTGCAGGCTGGCGAACGATTCTTGAAAGACGTTGGCCGTGCCTTGCACCTGGGCTGTGACATCTGAAGGAACGATCTGTTTTGAAGCAGCATCGAGAGAAGCTAGGGCCGTGCTAAGGGGCATCCCTTGGACATCGAAAGTGAGTGTCACCGATGTCAATCCATTGAGGTGATTGATTGCTAAGGGGCCGATCGATTCATCCTTATCGACGAGTGTCATGAGCGGGACGAGCTTGCCGCTTGTCGAAGCAATCCAAATTTGCCTAAGGGCGTTGGGGTCTTTATAGAATTCAGGAATGGTCTCCAAGATGACATAGTATTGATTGAAGGGAGTGTTGATAGGCGATAGCTGAGTATTGGCATAGGCAAGATTGAGGGCATTTTCTATCGATTGGGCTGTGACGCCAAGCATCGAGGCTTTGTCACGCCGGATCTTCATCTGCGCAAGAGGTTGGGTGATGTGCAAGTCGCTATTGATCTGGTAGAAGCCTGGCAGGGTCATGATTTTTTGCTTTAGCTTGTCACCTGCTGGATAGAGGCTTTCCGGGTGAAGGGAGACCAAGGAGTATTGGTAATTAGCCTGGGCCGATTGTGTTCCGATTTGTAAATCAAGAAGGGGCAACGGTTTGAAAAAGACCTTTAATCCTGGAAGATGTTTGGTCTCTTGATAAAGTTGATTGATCACGGTTCGAATAGGGGGCCTTTCCTTAATGGGTTTTAAGCGGATGAAAAAGAGGCCTTGGTTATCTTGCGGGTTGGCTCCGATCGAAACTACGCTTTCAATGGCGGGATGATCGCGGACGATTTGGGTGAGATGGTTTTGGTAATTTTGCATCATAAAAGCCGATGTGCCATCAGCGGCTTCACTAAATCCTTGGATGAATCCCAGGTCGTCTTCGGGGAGAAAGTCTTTCGGCAAGTAGATGATGAGATAAACAGTTAGGACAAGGCTGGCAAGGCCTGCTAACAAAGTCATTTTACGGTGCTGCACGACCCATTCGAGGATGGGGTGGTAAAAATTCACGAGTTTTGAGTTGACCGATTCAGAAAAGCGCTCCATCCAGGGTTTTTGCGCCCCTTGATGACGGGGCCTTATGAAGCGGCTCGACATCATAGGAGTGAGCGTAAGAGAGATCAGTCCAGAAAAAAGAACGGCGACCATGATCACGACGGCAAATTCCCTGAAGAGCATGCCTAAAATTCCCCCCATGAAGGCGAGGGGGATGAAGACAGCCGCCAGACAAAGAGTCATCGATAGAATGGTGAAACTGATTTCGCGCGAACCCTCGAGCGCGGCTTGCAAAACGGGTTTTCCCATTTCGACGTGGCGCATGATGTTCTCGAGGACGACGACGGCATCATCGACGAGGAAGCCGATGGAAAGAGTGATGGCAAGCAAAGAGAGGATGTCGATATTGAAATGGCAAATCGACATGGCTGCGAACGTACCAACGATCGACATCGGCAATGTACAAGAGGGAATGATAGTCGCAATGAGCTCTCCAAGATAGACAAAGATGACAAAGACGACGAGGAGAAAGGCGATGAACAGTGTGAGCTCGACATCGTGAACCGATTCTTCTATATAGACCGCGCGATCGAAAAGGCGTTTGATTTGAACAGATCTAGGGATCTCTTTCTGTAAAAGGGGAAGCTGCCTATCGATTTCCTCTACAATGCTTAAAGAATTGGCACCGGCTTGTTTGATGATGGCCAGAACACAGCAGGGCTGCAGCGAGTTTTTTTCTAGGTAGGTTAAATTGTACTTGTCGAATTGCACTCCATCAAAGGCATAGCCGACATCGGTGATCCGGGTGATGGTGTCATTGTTGCTCCTCAGGATGATTTGGTTATAGGGAGCGGCTTCCATGAGCGCTCCATCGACGTCCACTGTATATTCAGTGGCTGGGCCGTAGAGGGTACCGACAGGCGTGGTGACGTTTTGGTTTTTGATGATGTCGCCCACTTGATCTAGGCCGATCTCACGGGCAGTCAATTTACGGGGATCGACGCGGACGCGGACAGCATAAGGCGAACCATAGGTGTTGACCTGAGCTACCCCTGAAATGATGTTGAGCCTCTCTCCAAGGACGACGTTGGCGTATTGATAAAGATCGCCTAAGGTGTCCGTTGGCGATGTGACGGCAAGATAGAGAATGGGGCTAGCGGCTGGGTTCACTTTTGTATAGGTTGGAAGGCTAGGGAGATTGGGGGGCAGGTTAGCCTGGGCCTGATTGATAGCAGCCTGTACATCGACAGCGGCATCTTCGATAGATTTGGTGAGATCGAATTGCAAGACGATCGTACTCGAACCTGTTATGCTCTGTGAGGTGATGAGAGCTACGCCATCGACGGTCGTAAACTGTTTTTCCAAAACGGCAGTGACATTATTCGCGACCGTTTCTGGGCTGGCGCCTGGGTAGCTTGTCTTAACTTGGATAGTCGGGTAGTCTGTATTGGGAAGGTCGCTGACTGGCAGGGTCTGGAAGGACATGATGCCGAAAAAGAGGATAGCGGCCATGACGAGTGTCGTCATGACTGGCCTTCTTATGAAGGGTTCGGAGAGATTGATCATGGCGGTGTCAGTCCATTATCAAAGGTTGGCTGGGTCATCTTCTGATTCTCTAGGGACACCTTAGCTCCTGGCATGAGATTGACCTGTCCTTCGAGGACGATTTTTTCCCCAACTGCTACTCCCGAACTGATGACGCAATAATCGCCTACAACCTCCCCTTTTTTGACATTGCGTAATTCTACGGTTAGATCGTCTTTGACGACATAAACATAGGGGCCATTTTGGCCTATTTGGACGGCTTGAGAGGGAAGAATGATCGCATTATCAATTTCTCCAATGAAGAGCCTGACCGCGGTAAACTGCCCTGGCCAAAGCGCCTTATCTTCGTTGGTCAATGTTGCCTCGAGCATAATCGATCCGGTGCTCACATCGACTTGATTATTGATCAAGGTGAGGTCGCCATCGTGAAACTTATCTTCCTCCCCCTCAAGAAAAACACGTGTTGTCAAGGGGTTTTTGGCTTGAGCCTCCCGAATTTTAGCCAGATCGTCTTCTGGCACATAAAATTGTACGTAAACAGGCTGGATTTGATTGAGTGTTACGATAGGATTGGGGACGCCGGCTTGAATGAAGTTGCCTTCATCGATCTGCAAGACACCGGTAACGGCATTCATTGGCGCTTTTAAATAGCAAAATTCGACATTGAGCTTGGCGATTTCAATTTGAGCGAGATTCTGTTTGATGATGGCCTCATTGCTGAGCACATTGGTCACATAGTTATCGAAATCTAATTGTGAGACAAAGTCGTCCTGAACGAGTTTGGCATAGCGCTCGACGGTGTCTTCAGAATAACGCAGAGCTGCCACGGTCTGTGCTAAGACAGCTTCCGTTTGTGCCAAAGTGGCTTTATAGGGCCGGACGTCGATGGTGCAGAGCAGATCGCCCTCTTTCACTTCTTGTCCTTGCTCAAAGTAGACGTTGGTGAGATAGCCTTGCACCTGTGGTACGATTTGTACGATATTGTAGGGGACGACATGTCCTACATAATCGTAATAGATAGGAACTGTGCACGAGACAGCTTCGGTGGTCGATACGGATACGGTTTTCGCTGGCGGCGGCGGTGCTTTACCGCAGGCACCCAAGAGAATAAGAAAGGGGATGATCATTTTTTTCACTGTACCCGTCCTCTCAAATAAGTGGTCAAATCTTGTTCCATCACACCTGTGGCGTAGCCCAGTGTGGAAAGGGAGACAAACCATTGTTGCAAGGCATTAGCTTTAGTCGCGCGCGCATTAGCCAGATTAGACTGAGCGGTAGTCACCGTTAAGATATCTTTTGTGCCTGATTTATATTGCCTAAGGGCTACCTCGAATTCTTCAGTAGCGGCATTGAGAAAATCTGAAGAATATCTGAGAGCATCGCGGGCCACCGCCACACCAAAATGGGCTGTAGTGATTTGTTCGATCACTTGCAATTCAGTTTGGCGCAAAATCGCCTTCGATAATTCTTTGGCAGCCTTGGCGTATTTGATGTTGTTCAAATCGTAGAACCCATTGAAAATCGGCCACGATACAGCGAGTAGAGCTGTAAAGTCGTAATGATCGGTGATGCCGCCGCTATAGTCTGTTCGTCCAATGTCGAAGGCCCCAGAGACCGTTGGCAGCATGTTGCGTATGGCGGCTTGAAGGCTCTGTTGTTTGGAGGCATAATTGGCTTCTGAAGCAACCAAATCGCTGCGCGCCTCTAAAGCCAGGCTGATGAGTTCATTGACTGTCGTCATGATCTCGTAGGTCTCTGGATTTTGAGGCATCGACTCAAAGACGAGCTCCATGTTCGCGGGGAGTCCCATGTCGGTCAATAGCTGGGCATAGGCCATTTTTACTGTTTGCTTCTGATTGACCCATTCGGTCTCGAGCTGGAGAAGTTGACTACGTGCTTGGAGAACATCTGAAACGTCTTTGACGCCGGCTTTAAGCCCTACTTCAGCAGATTTGAGCGTCACTCTAGCATCGCTGATATCTTGCACATAGGCATCGAGCAGTTGCTGTTGGTAGAGGTAGTCGTAATAATCAGACGTGACCGTCTGTACTACGGTCTCGATTTCACGGTTATGGGTCAAATTGGCATTGTAAAGAGCCAAGAGTGCGGCTTGACTGGATGCTCTTGTCTTGCCAAAATCGAAGATTAGGTACGTGATGGCCATTTGCGGACCCCACTGGCTCAAGTAACCAACTGTCGGCCCACTGGATTCGACAGTGAATCCGCCATCGGTTGAACCTGCCCCTGAAGAGGAGCCAAATCCAAAGAGTTCCCTTATGCGCGTAAAACTGTAAGAGGCTGTAGCCAGGGGGAAGAAGTTTTGCTGAGACTGTCCATATTGTGCAGCAGCCTCGCGCGCTGTCGCCCATGTTTGCCGCGTTTGCGTATTGTTGCGCATGGCAAGATCGATCAGTTCAGCCAGTGTTAGGGGATCTTTTTGCTCGGGAACTTCAGGCGGCGGTTTTTTTTCCATTTTGGCCGCATTCTTATCGGCCATTTTCCGCGATGGGGTATCATCCCAGTACCGCATCGGCGAAGGGGGAGCATAATCCCATGGCATGACGACAGCGCGATCAGCTGCGCATCCTGCCAAAACAGAAAGGAAAAGGATTTTTAAACACTCTCTATGCAATTTATCCAGCCCTAATAAATCCCAGGTTTTAGCACTGTGTGATAAAACAATGACTCGCGGGATTGACGAGCCCCTAATATAGGCTGGATACTGGGCTACCCTTTTTGTGTCAAAATTTTATTATAAATCGCGGGCTTAATGATGTGATTTCTATCACCCTAAGCAAGTGATTACAAATTCTCTCTCCTATGAAAATTAAAGAATTCTCAATAGATTTTTTAGAATAGACTTCTTTCGAAACTCAGCGCTTATGAAAATTAACGCAAAGACGCGCAAGTCGCAAAGACGCAAAAAGTTCTATAAATCATTAACGACTCTTTCTATGCCATTGCGGAGAAGTTTCTGCCCAAAATTGAGAAGTAATCCTAGTTTGAGTTTTGTCAAACGTAGATACGTCAAAACTTGTGCTTTATGAACTGGCTGCTCTTGCTCTGTGGCCTTTATCTCAATAATCACCCTATGGTCTACAACTAGATCAAGGCGCATAGGATTCCTAAGGGTATACCCTTTGTAAATCACCGGAATTTGCACTTGCGCCTGTACTGAAACATTTCTTAACTTTAACTCTTAATACAAGGCCTCTTCATACAAGCTCTCCAATAAGCCTGGGCCGCCTAATGTCCGATGTACTTCGATTGCAGCGTCTATTATCAGCGCGGCTAATATATTTTCAATTTTCTCTGCGTCTTCGCGGCTTGGCGTCTTTGCGTGGATATCATCCATTGTTGCGTTCTTCATACCAGACATTGGTTGGAATTTAGGCTTGGCGTAATTTGTAGTCGCGGAAGAACTGTTCTTTCCATCTTGCAAGAAGGATAAGCCCTTCTTCGGGGGTAGCAGAGATCAATGCTTGGATGCGGGATATGTTCAATGAGCGAATAAAGACTGCTTTTCCACCGTCGAGTTCCCTAAACTTTTCTGGGGTCAGAGTGTGGTTTTTTAAAAATTTAGCGAATTTAACGACGGTTCCATGTTTTGTGGATTTTAGCCGAGTGCGCACCTTGTCGGTCAACCCTTGTAGGGATGAAGGCTGGTTGTTATAGGCTGTCAGCAAAAGTTTTTGGATTTCAGTTGCAGTCACTCCTGTTGGCTTTAATCCTAAACCTAAATAGGTTTCCTCTCCTTCTTTAGGATTGAAAATAGTGTTCCAATTGCCGCCTGAACCAAGCCAATGCTTCATTCCGTAGATATTGATCGAGGCACTAGGTGTTGAAGGGCAAGGAAATTTTGCTCCTTGGAAAAAAACCCACTCACCTTGTTGAAGAGGTTTTTCAGCACAAGGTTTTCGGTCTATAACAAAGAGGTACAATGGGTTATCAAGGCTATTTCCACCAGCACCAATATAGAGGGGAGTTGGTGAGTTAAAACCGAACCAAAAGTCGAACCTCTCTTTGCCAAAGATGTTGAGAAGAGCATA
Source organism: uncultured Simkaniaceae bacterium (assembly GCA_963791555.1). Classification (GTDB taxonomy): domain Bacteria; phylum Chlamydiota; class Chlamydiia; order Chlamydiales; family Rhabdochlamydiaceae; genus JAGXTH01. Next base: position 167,509 of record CAWBSQ010000003.1, on the reverse strand, counting down.
CATGTAGCTTAACAGACAGACTTCCCCACAAGATAGGAAGACTCTTTTTTTTGGTTGGATAATGGCTTCCAGAGCTTCGCTAGGACTTACCGTGGGGCCTTTTAGGCAGTACTTAAGAGTTGCTTTGCCAGTAGGAGAGTTTTTATCCGCAGAGATTGTAAAATGGGAAGTTGCATCTCCATGGTAGAAATTACCATCTGTTTGCATCTTTGTAAAATGTGCTAGAAGCGACTGTTTTGCCTTTTGGCTAACTCCTCTGGATTGCATCAATCTGATCATTACCTCACAAAGCCCATCTTGATAAAAGATCCCTTCGTTCAAGAGAGAAATTTGTTTGAAGCACCCTTCCATTCTGCGCAAATGATCAGCAGCAATGGCTTGCATGCATTCAACAACGATCTTTCCTATGCGTTGTTTTAGAACAACAAGATCATCGACGGTCTTTTTTGAAGGCTTTAAATAGCAAGGAGCCGTCGATGATCCATAGGAGGTGGATAGCAGTTCACCAATGGTTGCCATATTGGCCGATCAGATTTGAAGCTTTTTGGTCAAAAGGTCATTCACTAAAGCTGGATCGGCTTTGCCTTTGCAAAGTTTCATCACTTGCCCAACGAGAAAGGCGTAGGCCTTTGTTTTGCCATTTTTAAAATCGGCAATCGATTGTGGATTTTCTTTCAGCACTTGATCGACTAAGGTTTCGATGGCGCCCAAGTCGCTTACGGGTTGGTAGTCTGGATTCTCCTGGACGATCTGTCTGGGATGCTTCTTCACATCGGCCACCATGTCATCAGCGACGAGTTTAGCGATCTTACCAGTGATCACACCATCCTCGATAAGTTGTACGAGCTCGGCCACATGGCGCGCAGGGATGCCGGCGCTCATAGGGGTTAAGCCTTGTTCTTTCAGACGCCCGACGAATTCTACAGTGATCCAGTTGCTCAAATTGCGCGCGTTTTTGCAGAAGCCCAGGCCCTCTTCAAAGTAATCACAAAGGGGCTTCTCATTGATCAGCAGATTGGCTGCATACTCTGAGAGACCGAGACTTTCGGTATAACGTTGAAAGCGCTGCAAGGGGAGCTCGGGCAGGGTACTTCGAATTTGTTCGATGAATGCATGGCTTAGGACAAGAGGCACGAGGTCGGGTTCGGGGAAATAGCGGTAATCATCGGCCTCTTCTTTCATCCGCATGAGCACTGTTTGTTTTTTTTCCAGATCAAAGCGATAGGTGCCTTTTGTAAGCTGAGTTGAATCGTCCTTTTCATAAATGGCAATCTGTCTTGCGATCTCCGCCTCGATCGCCATTTCCATATTATGGAAGGAATTCATATTCTTGATTTCGATTTTATTGCGCAGAGCCTTTTCGCCTCGTCTTCGAACCGAGATGTTGCAATCGACTCTCAAAGAACCTTCTTCCATGTTGCAATCTGATGCATCGATGTATTGCATGATCGACTTAATGGCCATGGCATAGGCAGATGCCTCTTTAGCATTATGCATGCATGGTTCTGAGACCACCTCGATCAGTGGCACGCCAGCACGGTTATAGTCGACTCCAGCAAAGCTCGTAAAGTGTTTGAGCATGCCGGCATCATCTTCTAAATGGGCGCGATGAATGGCAAACAGTTTCCTTTCGCCTTCGACGAGCGCTTCAACACTCCCTCCCTTTATGATAGGCTGATCGTACTGAGTGATTTGAAAATTGCGTGGACTATCGGGATAAAAATACGATTTGCGGTCGAATTTACTGACATGAGCGATCTCTGCGCCGATCGCACAGCCAAATTGTACAGCTTTACGCACGGCCTCTTTGTTGAGAACAGGAAGACTGCCCGGCTGGCCAGTGCAGACGACGCTGATATTCGTATTTGGCTCATCGCCAAAACGGTTGGGAGCTCGACTGAAAAGCTTGGACTTGGTGTTGAGTTGAACATGGATTTCAAGCCCAATGACAGGTTCCCAAATGGAATGTTTCGAATTCATAATCACCCGAACAAAGGAGGGAGTTGGTGGCTAAATTGTGTCGCCTCTTCGAAAGCATATGCGATCTTGAGTATTTCTCCATCGTGCAGCTGAGGCCCGAGCAATTGCAGCCCCCAGGGCTTTCCTTCCCCATTAAAGCCAGAAGGCACGCTGATAGCAGGAAGACCAGCGAGGTTGGCAGCAATCGTGTAGATATCCTGCAAATACATCTGCAGAGGATCTTGGATCGAGCCGAGAGGAAACGCGGGGAAAGGCGACACTGGCATGGCTATGGCAGAGCAGTGTTTGAAGGCTTCGGCAAAACGATGGATGATGAGCGTACGGACTTTTTGCGCGTGGCGGTAATAAGCATCTTGATATCCGGCTGAAAGAACATAGGTGCCAAGCAAAATGCGACTTTTTACCTCCGCGCCAAAGCCTTCCTGTTTGGAGAAATCATAGATCTCGTCGAGTGTTGTCGCTTTAGAGGAGCGGACGCCATAGCGGATGCCGTCGAACCTAGCTAAGTTGGTCGATGCTTCGGCCGTGGCCAAGATATAATAGACGGCGATCGAGGTTTTGAGGATTTCGAGGTCGATGTCGACGATCTCGCAACCAAGACCCTTCAAGGTTTCGATGCTGGCTAGAAAATTTTCTTTGGCTTCTCCGGCTAGATCGGCAACGAAATTCCAGGGAACGCCGATTTTACCGCCCCTGAAAGGTGTCTTTAAACGTGCAGCATAGTCATCAGGTGCTTTAGGGATGCTGGTAGAGTCATTTGCGCACGGTTGAGCGATGATGCTCATGGTCAGGGCGACATCACTGACATTAGTGCCAAAAGGGCTGATCTGGTCGAGAGAAGAACCAAAGGCAACTAGGCCGAAGCGGGAGACCCGACCATAGGTGGGTTTAAAGCCGACGATACCACAAAGAGCGGCGGGCTGACGGACAGAGCCGCCGGTATCGCTGCCAAGGGCTAGCGGCACAAACCTAGCTGCTACAGCCGCTGCTGAACCACCTGAAGAGCCGCCGGGCGTGCAAGTTAAGTCCCAGGGATTTTTGGTCTGTTGAAAAGCGGAATTTTCCGTTGAAGAGCCCATGGCAAACTCATCGAGGTTGGTTTTGCCGATGATGATGGCACCTTCTTGTTCGAGGAGCTTGGTAGCTGTTGCACTAAAAGGAGCGCGATAGTTTTTAAGGAATTTAGAAGCACAGGTCGTAAGTTCGCCTTCGACATGGATATTGTCTTTGATCGCAACCGGAACACCAGCTAGTTTGCCAAGAGGTTTACCCTCGTGGCGCATCTGATCTAAGTGTGCCGCCTGTTTGTGAGCATGCTCTTTGAGTAAAGAGAGAAACGCGCCAACTTCTTCGCCTTTTTGCTCGATGCGTTCGTAGGTCTTTTGGATGATTTCTTTTGCTGAGACATCGCCCTTGACAAAATGCTCACGAAGCTTGTGCGCGGACCACTTGTACATGAAATCCTCTTAAAATTTGATCACTGGCGGAACGCGGATCATTCCCCCAACATGGGCAGGGGCATTGGCAAGGAAGATTTCGCGCGGCAAGAGATCGCCAGGCTCATCTTCGCGCATGACGCTTTTCAGGTCTTCTAGAACAGAATTGCAAGGAGGTACATCTTTTGTGTCGACCTGGCGCAATTGATCGACATAGTTCAAGATTTTAGAGAGATTCGCTCTGAGCTTGGCTTTCTCTTCTGCTGAGCAAGCGATACGGCAAAGATGGGAGAGCTTTTCGATTTCTTCTTCGGTCAGATCGTGTGTCATCGAGTTCCTCGGACAAAGCGCGGAAATCCATTGTAGGTTGCGAAAGGGATTTGGTCAATCTTGGAGTCTGTTGCCAGAGGAGTTGCTCTTATACATACATAAGAGCAACTCGATCATTGATCTGGGTATTAAGAGACTGTCCAAATAAACTATTGATTTAGGAGCCTTTAGCCAAGAGATTATGCTCAAATCGTTCAAGAGCAGCTAGCTTGAACTTAGGATCGATGCTAGGATCGAGGAAGGCTTTCCTTCCAAAATGGGGACTTTTCATTTTTTTGTGCAGAGCCTTCTCTTTCTTGCACACATTATGGATGCAGGCATGGAGTTTCGAGCGCATTTCCTTGCCTTGGATTTTCTCCATTCTATTCAGAAGCATTGCAATGTCCTTACAGTCGTGCTTTCCTTTTAAGTATCTTCTTAATCGTCCAAGGATTGTCTTCATTTGAAGTGCTTTATTCTGCTGTGGGAGCTGGCTTGTATACCGCTCTAAACCAGCAGGTAAATCGATAAGGCCATTTTCTGAAATAGTGAAATATTCTTGCAAAGCCCTTAACTGCCCAATCTCTTTAGGTAGGTTAGCCAGACAATTATTAGCTAACAAAAGATGTTTCAACACTTTTAACTGCCCAATCTCTTTAGGCACGCCAGCCAGGAGATTATCGCTTAAACCAAGAAAGGCCAAAGCCTTTAGCTGCCCAATCTCTTTAGGTAGGTGTCTTAGGCGGTTCTCCATTAAAGCAAGACTAGTCATAGCCCTCAGCTGCCCGATCTCTTTAGGTATGCGAGTCAAGTGATTATTTCTTAAATAAAACCCAGTCAAAGCCCTTAGCTGCCCAATTTCTTTAGGTAGGCTAGTCAGTCGATTACTGATTAAGGAAAGCATTAGCAAAGCCCTTAGTTGTCCAATCTCTTTAGGTAGGCTTTTTAGGCGATTATCTTCTAAATTAAGATACTTTAAAGCCCTTAGGCGACCAATTTCCTTAGGTAGATGAGTCAGTCGATTATTGTTTAAACGAAGATATTGCAAAGTGCCTAGCTGCGTAATCATTTTAGATAATCTAGCTAGGTTATTATGACCTAAATCAAGCTTAATCAATGCACCTAGCTGCCCAATCTCTTTAGGTAGGTTAATTAGGCGATTATAACTTACGCCAAGTACAGTCAAAGCCTTTAGCTGGCCAATCTCTTTAGGTAGGCGTGTCAGGTCATTATGGTATAAGCCAAGACCAGTTAAAGCCCCTAACCGACCCATTTCTTTAGGTAGACGGGTCAGGCGATTTTGGTCTAAGCCAAGACCAGTTAAAGCCCCTAACTGACCTATTTCTTTAGGTAGGCAAGTCAGGCGATTCGCGAATAAAGCAAGGTCCTCCATGCTCGTTAACTGGCCGATCTCTGGAGGTAGAAGAGTCAACCTATATTCTCTCAAAAACAATCGATTAAATGCTTTTAAATCAGATTGATGCTGTCTAAACCATTCTCTGATTTTTTCAGCTCTTTGTAGTGTGCCCTCAGAATCCTCGGCGATCTCTAGTGGAGCTCCTTGTAAACCTACAAGAGGAAGAGTATTATGCATCGAATGGGCGAGTCTCAAGAGATTTCTTGCTTCGACTAATTCAAAAAACTTTGCAGCCGACTGGTAGTTCGGCGCTTCTAAATGCTCGAGTTCGCTTAAATCTTTGGCAAAAGCCATCAGCTGATGTAAAACTCTGATTTTCTCATCTTCGGTTAGAGTATCGCAATAACGATAGAAATACCTTGCGATGAACGGAGCAAGACCGTAAGTCCGGATGATCGAGGTAGCACTGCCTAATTTTGATGCTGCTTTGTAGGTGCTTTGCAGATTAGCTAAATCTTCTCCTGTGAGGAATGGGCTTAGATGCGCTTTTGTCACATCTTGCGAAGGCAATTGCAAAGGATTGGGCAATTTTGGCCCATCGAGCAAATGTCGAACCGTGTTCCCCAATTTTTGCTTGCCGATCTTGTTCCAATTGATCGTCGAGCTTGAGATGTTGCATAGCGCAAGGAATGCGATGCGATCTTTTTTATCTAGCGATTGAAAAGCGAGACTTCGACCTGTCTCTTTTTCGATGGCATGGGAAAAATAAGTCAGGCGTTCATGCCTTGATGTTTGTGTTGTATATATTGAATGTAAAGTCATCTTTTAAATCGCCTGTATTTAGAACACATCAATTATTGCCGAACATTGTAGCATAAAACGTTAATTCATTAAATGCTGTTAATTTTTTAGTAACATACGCTAGTTAAATTTGTATTAATACGATAATCAACAGTTTTTCAGTTTTGTGAAAAATATCTATTATATATCAGATAGTGTGATAGGTAAAATCTGCTAGTTTAAATGTAAGTGCTTTTTTATTTAAATTTATGACGAGTCGATTTTTTAACAATAACCTGGAATTTTCGTTGTATTTGCTGTATAATTAATAAAAAATGATTTTACATGATATAAATTTATGATATCAATTAGTAATCCTATGAGACTGTCTGGTGATCAATCTATTAAGGTGAAATTGCCAGAGCACGGTGCTTCCAAGACACAAATAGACAGCTATCAGTTTTGTGAGCAGCTAAGAAGAACGATCTCAAAAGAGGTTTCCTCCAGAGAAGCAATCTCTAAACTTTATTTAACTTTAAAGCAAATCGATGGAAAGCGGGCAAATCAGATGGCTGCTTTAGTTGGTGGTCTTGCCAAAAAGTCGCATAAAGAGACGTTTGGTAAATTAGCCTTGCAAGGCGATTCACATAGCCGCGTCTCTTTCTCACTCATCGGCAAGGCAATAGAGCAGGTGGGTAAGGAAAGCCATAATCCCAAGACCCAGGCTTGTTTAAAGCAGCTAAAAAGTGCGTTGCCTTCGCAAAGCAATTTGAAAGCTACCTATGTTCATTTTAAACAAGCTCACCCACGGACAACAAAGATCTTAGAAACGCTCATTGCGGAAGAAGCAGGCCAAACAAAGAAACCTAAGTTTGGACAGGGCTTTTTGCAAGGCGGTTCGTCAGATCACGTCTCAATGAATGCTATCGATCGAGCCATTGCTCGTCTTTTTCAACAGCTAGATAAAGAGAACCTTGCTCAGTCAAAAGTTTCTAAAAATCAGATTCCTGTACAACATCTGAAAAAAGCGATTGCTAACTGTACTAAAACACCCTTGAAAGAAGAAGAGATCGAGAAGATTTTGCGCGTAGCTAAAAAGAGCTTTCCCCAATTAAAAGCCGTAAAACTCGATAGAAAACAAAACAACCTGGCTCGAACCGTATTGGTGAATGCTAAAACAGCAGTTATCCTTATGACGCGCTGCAAAAAAAAGGGAGATCAATTAGTCGGTAAGGGTGGGTTCAAGAAAATTAAATTCGCCGTCGACCTCGAGGGCACCCGGAAAATCGTGGGCGTTTCTAGAAGGACAAAGAGTATGTCTTCCGCAGCTTGGAAAGGGTTGGGCAAGGAAGTGGCCATTATGGAGAAATGCAAGGGCGTGCGGGGAGTGATTCAGCTTGATTTTGCTGTAGCTAAAGAGAGCAAATACTATGTGGTCATGGAATATTGCAATGGCGGAGACCTCCATGGTGCACTAGCGGACGGACGGTTGAGCTTCAAAGAGAATTTAACAATAGCTATTGATACCGCCGAGGGAATGAAACATCTTCATCGCAAAAAGATCTTCCATCGAGATCTCTATCCAAAGAACATTTTCTTGATTCGTAAAGAAGGAAAAGTCGTACAGGCGAAAGTGGCAGATTTGGGCATGGCGACTGTACAAGGAGAGTTCGAAGATCCTAATAGCGGGCTATTCGATTGGCCATCCCCTTGGTTTTCTCCTGAACAAGCAAGAGCAAAGCTCTTCAAAGGCAGTAAGGGAGATAAAGCCAAGCGCTGGCTTGCTGTATCGACTGATAAATCTGATGTTTGGTCGCTGGGACTGACCTTTTATAAGATGTTCAATCCGAATGAAAAGGGTTTTGCTTGCCAAGGCGACGGACTTGTTAAGCAGTCTGCTGAAAATAAGGCAAAGCGGATTACGAGTATGACCAATGAAAAACTGGAGAAGGAAGTTCGCGAGTCTGGAATCTCCCCAGAAATTGGACAGCTCATCCTAAAAATGGTCAGGATAAAGCCTGAAGAAAGGATCAGCATGGACGAGGTCCATCAAACGCTGCAAAAAATCGCCAAAAAACATTTAAATTAAAGACAGCTTCTAAAAATGCAGTCATAAAAACAAAGGTTGATCATGAGTTCTTTGACAGTTCATTCTAATTCAGCTTCGAGAATAGAGCGCCTTGAAAGGTTCCTTAAGACGGTACAATCTGCAAAAGATCGCACAAAAATCTTTCAAACGTTGGATTCAAAGGATCGTATAAGCATCGTTGGATCGAAGACGATGGCTTGCAAGAAAGCGATTCAGTGGGATGCTATTGGAAAAAAAACACTCGTAGGACGCGTGCAGGGCTTGATAAAAACAGCTTCTAAAAAACGCTCTTCGAGCACAGAGTCGGTGCCTTCAAAGCATTTGCCTAGTGTGAAGCCGCATAAAACGAGTAAAAACAAGGCGACTACGATTTCTCAGGCAAGTAAGAGCCCAAGACAAAAGAGCCTAGAGGTCTTTCTCGAAGCAGTACAATCTGCAAATAAGGCTTATCGCGGGTTAGATTCTCAAGACAGAATGAAGATCTTTGCAGCAAGAATGATAGCAAATGGTGAGACCATTAAGTGTTGGGATGCTCTTGGAATGAAAGGTCTGGAAGGATGTGTGCAGGGAATGATAAAAACGGCTTCCCCAACCCCCCCCTCCACAAAATTGGTAGCTGCAAAGCATTTGCCGCATGTGAAGCCGGGAAGCGCAAGTAAAGACAGGACGACGATTTCTCAGGCAATTGCAACTCCAAGACAAAAGCGTCTTGAACGTCTTGAAGGTTTTCTTAAACTAGTACAATCTGCCAAAGACGCTAAGCAAGCTTTTCGAATGTTGGACGAGAAGGATCGCACCAGGCTCTCTTCTGCCCAGTGGGCTACTATTGGAAGACAAGCTCTAGAAAAATGCGTCCGAGGTCTGATAAAAGAAGCTGCCACAGTGGAGAGAGACTTGGCAAAAAGATCTAGCCAGTATGATATAAAGCCAAGCTCTAATGATCCAAAGGGTTTAAAACCTCCCGCATGTGGTTTCCATGCCTTGCATGCCATGGCTGCAATTGCTAAGCACTTTGATAAATGGGTTCGACTAATTGAAGCAGGAAAAGTTGATGATCTTTCCAAACTACAACGAGCAATTATCGAAAGAGGATTAGACTCTTACAACAAAGGATTAAAGCACCAGCCTGGGCAAAAATTCGAGAAAGGTGCCGATTTAGTGCACTTGAGAGGATTAGCAAAAGAATTGGGTCTACAATTTAGTGAAAGGAACCAAGATCTAGATGCCGTACCAAAACGTGTCGAACAAATGGTCGATCAGTTGGCTGATTCTCAGACTAAAAAGCGCGTCATCTGGATCAAATTGCCTACTGAGGTGACATTTGCAGTGATTTGCTTTCAAGGCAAAGCGATCGTCTTCGATTCTCATGAAAATAAAATTTCCCTTTTCTTAAGAGAAGATCAACTTAAATCCTCCTTAAGGGCAAAACTAAGCCCCTATGCTCATATACTAGCTGATGGCACAGATGCCAATGCATCCGATTATTCAGTTGGCTATTATAGAGGCTAGAAACTTCATCGCTTTCCCTTCTTCTTGGCGCATGATTTTGCGATCGTGCGCCGTTTGGTCGTCATATCCCAGAAGGTGCAGCAGTCCATGAAGCGTGTAGAGGAGAGTTTCTTTATTGGGATCGCTATTGTGTTCAGTAGCGTAGTCTAAGGCCACTTTTGGACAGACAAAGACTTCGCCTAAGATAGAAAAAGGGGAATTGTCGTCTGGGGAATCGATCGGAAGAGAGATGCAATCAGTTGGGCTGTCGTCGGCGAAAAATTGTTTGTGAATTTGGCAGATCGTTTTTTCAGACACATAATGGACTATCACTTCTGCACAGAGAACTTTCTTAGAAAGCAGAAAGGCTGCAAGACCTTTTTTCAGCTCTCTCGAAGAGATCTTGAAATCTCTTTGTCGATTTTTAATGACAATGCGCACAACACAAAAGGGTAGCAAGTAGACGAGGAAAAGGCTGGATAATGGAACCCAGCCCAAATAAACTAATGGAGGTTGATAACTGGCTTATCTAAAACCCGCCTTAAAAAGGAATTAAGGAAGAACTGGGGTTTTAGGAAGACCTGTAACCCGCTTATTCTCTCCATCTTTCCAGCGTCCAAGCTCGCGCAGGACGTTAACGCGCTCAAAACGTTTTAGGACGTTGCGCTTTTTTCCGCCTTTATTTGATTTACCATAGCTAGCGTGTCTTGACATATGATTCTCGTCCAGTTTTAAGCTATTTTAGGAATGAAGCAATTTTTCGCTGCCTCGCCGCCCACAGCATTTTGATGCAGTTTATAACCTTCAGGAAGGTTATCTTTTAAAGGGCCTGTCTTTGGTGAAGGGGCTTTACAGCGACGTGGAAAACGCTGTCTACGCTCAGCTTGCTTGCTGATTCTAACCATAAAAATATCTCCAATAATGATGGGGAAAGTATAGAGAGAATCCTTTATAGCGGCAAGCAGAAAGTATGGGTTCTCATATTTCCTCGGAAAAAACACATCATTTATGATTCACCAAGGAGCCTTGATCGTAGGTTGTAAAATAAGAGCCTACATTCTGGATTTCACGCGGTTTTAAAAAAATATTTAATATTTATTTGTGTAAATCACACTGAGCACTGGATTGCTTGTTAATAATAATTTATAAATTAAAGTTTATTATCTAACTAATACGCCGTCCGCTTTCTTGGCTTGTTTCTAATTATTAGATATATTTAAATTTGTTTTATTATAAAATGCACTTTACTAAAACTGTTTGCTATTAACAGTCTCTTTTTATTGTTCATAACACTTTTTTTAATAAAAAAATCCACCGATAAATAATGCGCAATTAGTTGCGGCGTTATTTATTTTTTAGTATAATTGATTATATTTTTTAATAAGAGTTAAAAATGACTTTGAATTCAATATATTCAACGCAAACATCAAGGTATGAACGCTTGAGCTATTTTTCGCATGCCATCGAAAAAGAGCAGGGGTGGAGCCTCGCTTTTCAATCATTAGATAAAAAGGATCGCATCGCGGTTCTCGCACTATGTAATATCTCTAGCTCCAAGATCAATTGGAACAAGATCGGTAAGCAAAAATTAAAAAACGCGGTTAAGCAATTAGTTCAAGGGGCAGCAAGGCCCAACCTTCTGCAATTGCCCCCGCAAGAAATGACAAAAGCGCATCTAACCCCATTTCTTGCAGGAAAAGATTTAGCCAATCTGCAAAGTGCCTACAAAGCGGCATCGGAATTAGGAAGTGCTACCTCGATCATTAAGTCCTATGCTCTTGCTCCTCTAATAGCAAAGTATTGCCATCGTTATTGCGATACTCTGACCGAAGACGAAAAAATCAAAGTCTTAAATCAGCTGATGTCTTTAGTTAAAGATCTGAGTGAACTAGAGCATCTAGAAGTACCAAGCTACCAGTCGATTGGAAAATTCTTTGAACTCGTCGAAGCGAGAAATCTCCTGAGATTCGCCCAGCGCATGCATATCTACCATCCACTGGCAGGTCTAGAAAATGAACAATTAGAGATCCCCGAGGATTCTGAGGGCACACTACAAAGCGCGGAAAAAATCAGAGAATGGTTTCGAGAACATCGGCCTGATTTAAGAATTTTTGTCAGATTGAACCTATTCAACTTAACTCTTCTGCCCGCTGAAATTGGGCAGCTAGAGGCTTTAAGAGAGCTTGATTTAACCCATAATCACTTAACTAACTTACCTAAAGAGATTGGACAGCTAAGATCTTTGACTCATCTTTGGCTAAACAATAATCACCTGACTAGTCTACCAAAAGAGATTGGGCGATTAAGGGCTTTGACTGGATTATGGTTAGCTCATAATCGTCTGACTAGCCTGCCTAAGGAGATCGGACAGCTAGCAAACTTGTGGTTGTTTAATATAAGCGACAACCATCTCACGAGTCTACCTAAAGTGATCGGGCAGCTCAGGGCTTTGAATTATCTTGATTTAGGGAATAATCACTTGAAAGGTCTGCCTAAAGAGATCGGGCAGCTAAGAGCTTTGATAACGATTGTTGTAAGCTATAATCGTCTGACTAGCCTACCTAAAGAGATAGGGCAGCTAAAGGCTTTGGAGTATCTAGGTATAGGAAATAATCGTCTGACCAACCTACCTAAAGAGATTGGGCAGCTAGGTGCTTTGACGGGGCTTGATTTAAATCATAATTACCTAACTAGAGTATCTAAAGTGATTACCCAGTTAGGGACTTTGCAAAATCTTCATTTAAACAATAATCGACTGATTCATCTACCTAAGGAGATTGGTCGGTTAAGGGCTTTGAAATATCTTTATTTAGAAAATAATCGTCTGACTGATGTTCCCAAAGAGATTAGGCAGTTAAAGGCTTTGAAGCTACTTTACTTACACAATAATCGACTGACCAGCCTACCTAAAGAGATCATCAGTCTAAGGAAATTGTATGTTTTTATATTAATAAAAAATGGCCTTATAGATTTACCGGCTGAGCTAAAGCGCTTTAGCACACAGCTCGAAAATCAGAATAAAACGCTTCAAATGAAAACGATTCTCGGGCGATTAAAAAGGTGCTTAAAAGCCAAGCATGACTGTGAGGGCATTGCTGCGCTTTTGGATAAAATCGAGAAATTCCACGGCAAGGAAATGCGTTCGAAACTCCATGGTTGTATCTATGAGGTGTGCAAAGAAGAGAAGGCCTTGCATAAGAAGGTGAAGAGTTCACACTTCGGAAGGAAAGCCTTCATCGATCCGACCATCGCTCCCAAATTCAAGCTCACTGCCCTCGAGCGATTCGAGCATATCCTTAAAGAAGCACAGAATAAATAAAAGAAGAACAAGACTGCAACAGGCTTGTCTTTAATAGCGGCTGTTAATTAATGAAAATTAAAAATAATAAGGATTAAAAATGACTTTACATTCAATATATTCAACACAAACATCAAGGTATGAGCGCTTGACTTATTTTTCGCACGCCATTGAAAAAGAACAGGGGCGAAGCCTTGCTTTTCGATCGTTAGATAAAAAAGATCGCATCGCGATCCTCGCGCTATGCAACATCTCGAGCTCGACGATCAATTGGAACACGATTGGCAAGCAAAGGCTAAAAAGTGCAGTTCAGCAATTAATTCAACACCCAACCTGGCCCAACCTTTTGCAATTGCCCCCGCAAGACATGACAAAAACACATCTAACCCCATTTCTTGCAGGAAAGATTTAGCTAATCTACAAGGCACCTACAAAACAGCACCGGAATTAGGCGGCGCTACCTCGATCATCCATACCTATGGCCTTGCTTCACTCATCACAAGATACTGCCACTGCGATTGCGAAACATTGAGTGAAGATGAGAAAATCAAAGCGTTAAGTCAGTTGATGTCCTTTGCTAAAGACTTAAGCGAACTAGAGCGTCTAGAAGCGCCGAACTACAAATCCATTGGAAAGTTCTTTGAACTCGTTGAAGCGAGAAATCTCATTAGAATGGCAGCGAAAATACATCATGGACAACCTCTGTTAGGTTTAGAAGGTGCACAATTGGAGCTCGCTGAGGATTCTGAGAGCACACTGCAAAGAGCGGAAAAAATCAGAGAATGGTTTGGCCAAAATCAGGCAGATTTAAGTGCCCTTAATCAATTGAATTTAGGCCACTGTCGTTTAACTCTTCTGCCTCCAGAGATCGGGCAGTTTGGGACTCTGACTAAGCTTTGGTTACCTGGGAATCGCCTGATTTGCCTGCCTAAAGAAATTGGACAGCTACGGGCTTTGACTGGATTGTGGTTAGCTGATAATCGTCTGACTAGCCTACCTAAAGAGATTGGGCAGCTGGGGGCTTTGGATTATCTTGATTTAAGCCGTAATCAACTGACCAGCCTACCTAAAGAGATTGGGCGTTTAACAGCTTTGACTACGATTATTGCAGAGCATAACCATCTGACTAGCCTACCGAAAGAGATCGGACAGCTGGGGGCTTTGACTGTGCTTTGGATATATGATAATCAACTGACTAGCCTACCTAAAGAGATCGGGCGTCTAGCGGCTTTGACTGATCTTAAATTAAATAATAACAGCCTAAAGAGCCTACCGAAAGAGATCGGACAGCTAGGGGCTTTGAGTGAACTTTGTTTAGGAGATAATCGCCTGACTAGATTGCCTGAAGAGATCGGACAGCTAGGGGCTTTGACCCGGCTCGAGGTAGGAAATAATCGCCTGATTAATCTACCTAAAGAGATCGGACAACTACAAGGTTTGAGAGTGCTTGATTTAAGCCATAATCGCTTGACTTATCTACCTAAAAACATAGGACTCCTTAGGGCGTTGGGTGAGTTTAAATTAAATAATAATCACCTGATCAGCCTACCTAAAGAGATTGGAGGGCTAGAGGCTTTGACTTGGATTTGGTTAGAAGATAATCGCCTGAATAACATACCTAATGAAATCCTTCAGGTAAGAAATTTACTAATTTTTGTAGTAAGAAGAAATGGTCTTGTCGATCTACCGGCTGGGCTAGAGCGCTTTAGCAAGGAGCTCGAGAATCAGGACAAAACACTTCAAATGGTGACGATCGTCGGGCGATTAAAACAGTGCTTAAAAGGAAAGCACGACTGCAGAGGTATCTTAATGCTTTTAGAGACTATGGAGAAATTATATGGAGGGGAAACGCGCTCCAAACTTCATGGTTGCATCTATGAAGTATGCAAAGAAGAAAAGGCCTTGCATAAGAAGGTGAAGAGGTCACACTTTGGAAGGAGAGCCTTCGTCGATCCGGCCATAAACCCTAAGTTTAAGCTTGCTGCAATCAAGCTATTTGAACAACTTCTAAAAGCTGAAGTTATAGTACAATAGAGAAAGCTAGTTTTTTAGACCTCTTTCCTAACTAAGGTTCTGTGAACCCTTAGTTAGGAAAGAGGTCTTTTGAATAAAAACCAGCCCTCATGCTTTAGAAAGTTTTTGCAAATACTTTCTTAGGCTTTCACTTGGAAAGGATGTTTGGTGGTGTTTGATGCAGGGTGAAGCCTTTTTCTCGGTAAGCATGGTAGCGGGCTTCGAGTGCCGCGCGGCTTGGTCCCTTGGTCTGTCCATCGAATTCATACAGGGTAGTCAACCCGTCGCAAAAGAGCGGATCATGCGTTAAATTGAGCGCGTGCTTGGCAGCATTGAGATTTTCTTTGATGGTCGTAATGGTGATGAGCGAAGAACAGGGAATATGACTGGAAAAATGGGGAACAAAGCTATCGGCCGGTTCTTTCCACAAAAGCTCATCGACATACGTCAGCGCTTTTTCATCCGGGACGATGATCAATAGTGGTTCCTTTTCCTGAAAATGTTGGGCTGCTAGTTGTGTCAGGATGAAAACTTTTTCCTTGGCGCTATTGACAGGGATGAGATGGACCATCATGGGGATTTTTCTTCAATAGGGGTGACACCGCAAGAGATGAGGAAGCGGAAGACCTCTTCAGTTGTAATATCGACAGTTATAAGTTGATCGCGCGGGGCGAGCAAGACGTAGCCTGATATAGGATGTGGCGAAGTGGGGATGAAAACTGCCAATTCAGCGTCTTTGATGAGCTTGCGTAAGGCAGGTGGCGCCTCTCCTGTGACAAGGCCTAAAGCATGGGTTTCTTTGTGGGGGAAGGGGATGAGGACGGTCTCCTTGAAAGTGCTCTGGCCCTCTTTGAGCAAAGCATGTGTCACTTCATAAGTCAGTGTATAAATGGTCTTGATGAAGGGGATTTTGTTGAAAATCTTTTTCGAAAACGCAATTAAGTGGTGGAAGAAAAACTTTCGTGCCACAAACCCGAGGACAAGGATCAATAGGAAAAGGGCGACCAAAACGATGATGCGGCTGATCACAGTGACGAATATATCGTGATGGCTGATGTCGATGCCTTGGGATTTTTCATAAGCCAAAATGAGCTTTTCGACGATGCCGACGAAAGGCTCAGTCATAAAATCAAAGAGCCATACTACGATGAAGATCGTCAGAACAATCGGCAGGAGGATGATTAGGCCGGCTGTAAGGTCTTTTTTCATGGGCCTACGGAAGGTGGGGTATGATCAGGTGGTATGATCACGCCGCATGAGACAACGTATTTAATCGCGTCTTCAGGACGCATATCGATATAGACGAGCTGTTCCTTTGGGTACATGAGCAAGAACCCTGTTGTAGGGTTGGGCGTCGTAGGAATTAACACCGAGATGAGATCTTTGCCAACAAGGCGTGAGCAGGCAGGGGGCGACTCACGGGAAATCAAACCTATGGCATAGATGCCTTCACGAGGAAAGGGGACCATGACGACTTGCTTGAACGAGTTTTTATCGGAAGTAAAAAGCGTCCTTATGATGTCTTGCGTAGTCTTGTAGACGGTGTTAATGAGGGGAATGCGATGTAAGATCCGGTCGCCGACGGTAAACAAGCTTTTGATGAAGAACCATCTTGTGATCATGCCCAAAAAGGCCGTGAAGAGGAAAATAGCAAGAAGGATGATCATTTTAGAGAGAAAACTAACGAACTGCGCGCGATTGAAAAAGAACAACCCATGTTCGGGAATAGGTAGCTTAGCAACCAGGTGAGAAACAAAGGTAAAGAAAGGGCCGGTGAGGAAATTAACGATGAAGGCAATTACCGCTATTGTCACCGCAAGAGGAAGTAAAATGATAAGCCCTGTGACAAAATGTTTCTTCATCGTCGTCTTTTCCTTACTTGTCGTTTTTCCTGAGAGGCAAGTTCCCATTTCGTCTCTTGCATAATGAGATCGATGGCCACGAGCTGTATGCGAAGTGTTTCACCAGCTTTATGGATCTTGCCAGTGTGCTTGCCAACGAGCAGGCTTCGTTGCTCATCATAAATGAAATAGTCGTTTTCTAAATGGGAAATATGCAAAAAACCTTCCACCATGATCGGTGGAACTTCAAAAAGAAGGCCGAAGGGTTTTACGCGGCTGATAGTTCCTTCGTAAATCCGCTTTGGATCTTCATCGAAGTATTTCTTAAGCAGACGTAGTTTTTTTAGGTTTTTGACGCTCATCTCCGCCTTGAAGGAGATACGCTCTTGTTCAGAGCACTTGAGTGCAATCCGCCCGAGCTCATCCTCTTCGGATGCCTGTTCTTCGCAAATCATGCGCTGCGTGACCAGATCGCTATAACGTCGGATAGGACTCGTAAAATGGCAGTAATTTTCAAGCGCAAGCCCATAGTGGCCGATATTTTCAGGGGAATAAGTGGCTAATTTCATGCTGCGTATAAAGGCTACAGTGAGTTGATAAGCAAATGGGCTATTTTTTGCCTGATCAAAGAGAGTCTGCAAATCTTGTTTGGCAGGGAGATCGGGGATCGTGAACCCAAGGTTTCTGGCAAATGCGCAGAAATCTGCGATATTTTCTTCGGACGGTTCCTCATGGGTTCGAAAGAGAATAGGCAGCCCTTTTTTAGCAAAATGGGTGGCGACCATCTCATTGGCTTTCAGCATGAACTCTTCGACGAGTTGATGGGAGATGTCGTATTCGCTGACAGTATAGCCTAAGGGCTCTCCTTTTTTGTCGACAAGGATCATGGTATCGGGAAGAGCAAAATCGATGCTGCCTCGCTCGGTTCGTTTTTTCTTGAGGAGCAAGCAGAGTTCGACCATGAGCTTTAAAGAGGCACTGTGGGCGCTTTTCTTTTTGCCATCGATGACCTTTTTAGCCTCTTCATAGGTGAAGCGCGTTTGGCTTTTGATGACAGAACGGACGATTTTCGAATCCAGTAGATGGCCAGTACTATCAAAGGTCATCAAGACGGACATCGTGAGGCGCATGACTCCAGCGCGTAGGCTGCAAAGATTATTAGAAAGTTCCTCGGGGAGCATGGGCACGCATCGGCCAGGAAAATAGGTGGAATTGCATCGAGAGATCGCTTCTTGGTCGAGGGCTGAATTTTGTTTGACGTAGTGCGCTACATCGGCAATGTGTACGCCGAGGTGATAATGTCCCTTTTTGTCTTTATGTAAAGAGAGTGCATCGTCGAAATCCCTAGCGGTTTCGGGATCGATGGTGAACGATTCAAGGTCACGAAGATCTTCTCTATTTTTTATATCGGAGATTTTCACACGTGTTCCATAGGATGTCGCTTCTGCAACGGCTTCTGGGCAAAACTCGTCGTGCAGATCAAACTCCTCGACAGCGGCTTTGACATCGATAGAAGCATCTGAAATATTGCCGAGATGGTGACAAACTTCACCGATGGTTGGAGAATTTTGTTTGCCCCATGTTTGAATATGCAGGATGATTCGATCGCCGACTTTGAGCTTTTGCTTTTTTTCGGTTTTGACGACGACCTGTTTTGATGAACCGAGCAAAGGCGCATAGGCATAAGCGATTTCGCTTTCGCCAATCTCGTGGATGATGCCCGCGAGATGTTTGCGCCCTCTTTTTACGATGTAGACGACTTTGCCTTCGGGGCCTTTTTCGGAGGCAAGTGATTCGGGGAATACATCGACTTCCACTTCGTCGCCATCGACAGCGCCCTCCATGAGATGGCGCGGTATGAAGATATCTTTGGGACAATCGATGCGATTATTGGGTATGACAAAGCCAAAACCTCTGGGATGTACGCGCAAGCTTCCACGAAGATATTCGGCGGTGAGGGTTTTGAGCCATAGCTGCTTTTTGCGAAATTCGACTTTCTCTTCGTTCACGAGCTCGTCGACGGCTTTTTTGGCTTGTTTAAGCAAGGAATCAGGGATTTTCAGCCGTTTGAAGAGGGCTGTCATTCCTATGGGTTCATAGCGCTTTCCTTCCACAAACTGGATGATGCTGCGCTTTAGATTTTCAATAAGACGATCTGGTTTTTTCATTTTTAGTTTATTCGAATAAGGTATTGATGATGGCGGCAATTGCGGTCCCAAGCTTGTGATGGCTATCTGCGCTTAGGTGCAGGGAGTCTTGCGCTGATGCTTGGACGATTTTGCCAGTTTCCAGGAATGCAATTTCATGTATTTTTGCTAGTTCTTCGTAGAGCTTGGCAACTTCGTGGGGCAGCGATTTGGCCTGTGAATAATGGGGGTTTTTATCGATATGCGGCCCAAAAGGAATGGGACTGAGCAACAAAACATCGGGTGCCATTCCATCAGGCCCGGAAGAAGAATGAAAGATGGTTTTCAGCAGACGTTCCATGCCGGTGGCTATATCTAGGGCATCCAAGCTGAACCGATTTTTCATCTCGCATGTACCTAGTAAAACAACGACGAGGTCAATAGGGTCATGCGATTCTAGACATGGCTTGAGATAGAGCCGTCCATTTTTGACCTTTCCTTCGATGGGGTCATCGAGCGTTGTCGTACGTCCTTTTAAACCTTCTTCGAGCACTTCAAAGTCATGTCCCAGATGCGCTGAAACGACGCCAGGCCATCTTTTATGTTTAGAAAAACGCTTACCATCGTCGGGATTGATCCCATACGTATTCGAATCACCGAAGCACAGAATTGTTTTCATAGGAACTCCCGCTCTTTCAATGTGTCGACTAGGGGATCAAACCCAGTAAATACCACACCTGGAATATCGACTCTAGCAGCAGCTTCGATAAACTCTGGAATATCGTCGATATAAAAACAACTCGAGGCGGGAGAGGAGGTTCTTGTCAGCGCTGCTCTATAAATGGCTTCTTCAGGCTTCATTGCGCCAACTTCGTAAGAAAGGATGAATCCATCAAAGAGGCGTAAAAGTTCCCAGTAATGTCTCTGGGCATAAGAAAAATGGGCGTCGATGGTGTTGGATAAAAGAAGCAGGTGATGCCCTTTGCGTTGGAGCTCGTCGAGAAGTGGAAGCATGCTCCAATTGGGTGTAAAGATATTGGATGTCGCTTCCAGCAAATCTTCGAACTTCACGGGCATCTCGGCGAGAGCGCAAAGACGCTGGTGGAAGGTTTGGCTAGTGATATCTCCTCGCTCATACTGATCCCCCAGCCCGTTTTCGACGAGCTCTTTTTGGATGACATGTGAAGGGAGCTTGAGCAATTGGCCAATTTGCTCGAACATGCGCACTCGACTAAAAAAAAGAAGGACATTGCCTAGGTCAAAGAAGAGCGTCTTTCTCATAATCCATAATAATTTTTTAAGGTCAGAGATGCGTTAGGATCTGCCTTATCCATTACGATACTCCAAAAGGGATCGAAATGAAAGGATCGATTCTCATCTTCAAAGAAAACAGATAGCCATGCATGTCGTCCAAGAACTCCGCCAACAAGAATCGGCATGCGAAGGATCTCGATAGAGAAGGGAGGAAGAAAAGCTTCCCGATTCAATCGTTGTAAAAAATAGTATGCGACTAGGGTGAAATGGCGGCAAAGCCCAGCTCGCTTTTCAACAAAATACTCAATAGAAATTTCCTGTGAAGAGGCTTCTTCGACAAGGGTTTTGATGATCGATCGGCAACTCTGTTTCATATCAAAAACCACTGTTCTCAAATAGGTGAGCAAATCTTCAAAGATTTCCTTTGGGGCTGTTTTTCTTAAGTTGTGCCTCCAATTGTTGTAGAGGCGGCTCAATAAAGGAGAATCTTCGAGTTGAAGGAGCAGAGTCTCTCGTGCACGAGGGTGGGTTGGTTCCCAAACAATTAACGTTCCAACTTGTTTGAACGACGTTTTAGGATTGGCGATCTCGCGCAGTGTGGTATTTGAGCTAAATTCGCTCATGGAGTAGATAGCTTTGCCAGGTATTTCGTAATAGAAGAGCAATGGTCATGGGTCCAATCCCTCCAGGAACTGGAGTGATGAAGGAGCAGCGATCTTTTACTGCTTCAAAATCGACATCGCCAACGATCTTGCCATTGCTAAGGCGATTGATGCCTACATCGATCACGATGGCATTTTTTTTGACCATAGTGGCGTAGACAAAATTTGGCTGTCCAATGGCGGCAATTAGAAGATCGGCCTCTTGGCAGAGTTGTTCAAGATGGGGTGTTTTGCTATGTGCAATCGTCACAGTAGCATTGAGACCTTCTTTATTTTGTAGAAGTAGAGCCGCCAGAGGTCTGCCGACAATTGTGCTCCGACCGATAATGACAGCATGTTTACCTTCGCAGGTGATCTGATTACGCTTCAACAGTTCTACTATGCCGGCTGGTGTGCATGGAATGAACCCATCTTGATTGCCTAATAAAAGCTTGCCCATATTGATTGGGTGGAATCCATCGACATCCTTGTTCGGATCGATCGTCATGATCACAGCTTCTTTATCGATATGCGAAGGAAGGGGAAGCTGTACGAGAATGCCATCGACAAGAGGATCATCATTGAGCGAGGAAATCAGACGCAAAAGAGTTGCTTGCGCTACTGTTGCTTCAAGTTCGTGGTCAAGCGAACGGATCCCAGCTTCTTGGCAGCGTCTCTTTTTAGCTTGGACATATGAACGGGAAGCTGGATGGTCGCCCACGAGGATGAAAGCGATAGTGGGGGGTCTTTTTGCTCGATGTTTGATCTCTTCGTGCAATTCGAGAAGGAGTGCACGGGCCGTTGCAGTTCCATCGAGAAGTTTCATCGATTATCTTGGTTGGATCATTTTGAGCATAAAGGGATGTAAAACGCCATTGGTTGCAATGAGGCTGCTGCTTTTTGTCACATCGATGGGTTGGTCATGGTAATCAGTGACTTTACCTCCAGCCTCTTCGACGATCAAAAGACCTGCCGCCATGTCCCAAGGATGCAGGATGACTTCCCAATACGCATCAAAACGTCCGGCGGCAAGATAAGAGAGATCGAGCGCGGCCGATCCAGGCCGTCTTAGGGGAATTCCAGTTTGGAGCATACGGATCATGGCATCGATGCAGCCAAGGGGGTTTTCATGAGCGTTATAAGGAAAACCTGTGGTAGCGAGGGCATCAGCGTTTGAAGAATGGGAGCTGACGCGTAAAGGTTTACCGTTGAGCGAGGCGCCTTTTCCTCGTTCTGCAACAAAGAGTTCTTTCAACAAGGGCTGGTAGACTATGCCTGCGACGACTTGACCATTTACATAAGCTCCGATGCTCACAGAAAAAATAGGGATGTTATGAGCAAAATTGACGGTTCCGTCCAAAGGATCGATGATCCAAAGAACAGATTCTTTCCCGCCAGTGGCGCCGCTTTCTTCAGCTAGGAACGAACTATGGGGCACTTTGCGTGAAAGCGTCTTTATGATCAGGTTCTCAGCGGCTTTATCGTATTCAGTGACTAGATTTTGGTGTCCTTCAGGTTTGGAATCGACCGCAAATGAAGTGCCGAATCCTCTAGCCAGGAGATCTCCGGCAGCTAAGGCAGCTTCTATCCCTGCAAGACATAAAAGAGAAGAGTTCAAGAGGTCCTCCATCGCCACTGTACGAATAGGCGTTTCAAAAAATAGAAAGAAACTTTAGGTGCTACAAAAAGAATCCATCCTATCCATGCATCGCAAAGTGGTAGAAATAGCAGGTCGATGGCGATAAAGTCCAGGCTCCAGGTGAATCGCATACCCTTAAATGTGATGGCCAATGCTGCAAGGAATGAAGCGAGCACACCAAAAATACTTGCGTAGAGGGTAAAGGGAAGGCACTTTTCTTCGAAGAAGTAACGCCGGTAAGAATAGAGGATCATTGCCACAGCTGTGAATATTGCGGCATGAAGACCTAATTGGTTAGTAGCTCCCAGAACATCGATGAGAACGCCTAATAGGGCAGCGCACCAGGCTGTTTTTATGCGGGAAGAACGCAATGCAATAAGGGCAAGCAGAGGAAAGAACAACTGCACATGCAACCAAGGCTGCAAGACTATATTAGCAAAAAAGGCAAAAGCAGAAACCATCAAGAGCACAGGGCTGCTCCTTGCTGATACCAGGCGCAAGCGCTTTGGATGATTGTGGTCATATCGGAGTGTTTAGGTTTCCAGTTCAAAATCTCGTGTGCTTTCGCACAATTTGCAACCAGCGCCTGGCTTTCGTTTCTATTGCAAGATGCTAATCTGTAAGGGACCTTACGATCTAGGATCTCCTCAATAGTTTGTAGGACTTGCAATAGAGAGTGGCCTCGACCCGATCCAATGTTTAACCGTGTGGATCCATTTTCCGCTAGGAGATATTCCAATGCTGCCACGGTGGCGTCTGCAACATCGCACACATGAATAAAATCACGCAGAGCCTGGCCCTTTCCAAAAAGTGCAAGGGATCTATCTTGCTCGAGAGCAGCTTCGATTGCTAGAGGGATAAAATGGGTTTCATGGGGGTGTGCTTCGCCTATGCCTCCCTCAGGGTCTGCGCCGCAGGCATTAAAAAAGCGGAGTGCTGCAAAGCGCAAGCCATGCGCCATTTCAAAATCAGAGAGCATTTCCTCGACCACCCATTTACTTTTTCCATAAGCATTCAGTGGCGCTTTAGGATGCTCTTCTTCGATGGGCAGCTGTTCGGCATGACCATAGACTGAGGCACTGCTTGCAAAGACAACCGAGCTGATACCGCCGTCTAAGAGGGCTTGGAAGACGATTCGCGACCCTTCTACATTCTGCTGATAGTAGAAGCTCGGATGTTTGTCTGCTCCCCGTGCATCGATCGCGCCAGCTAGATGAATAGCGCCAAGGGGGCCATAGTGCTCGATAACGGTGCCGAGGCTGGCAGCATCGTGGATATCTCCATGGATGAAAGGACCCCATTTCACTGCCCATTCATTGCCATGGGATAGATTATCATAAACAATCGGGGTGAATCCTTTAGCAAAGAGCGCCTTGCAAACATGGCTTCCGATGTAGCCAGCGCCGCCTGTTACGAGAATGGTCCTAGAACTAATTGTCAAAAAGCTCCTCGCGAAATAAAGATCGAAAAAAATGTCTTAGTGATAAGAAAGGCATCGAGCCAAAAAGAACGGGTATCGACGTAGTGCTCTTCCAATTGGATTCGTTGATCGAATGCAAGTTCGTTGCGGCCAGATATTGCCCAAATGCTCGTAAGGCCTGGCCGCAGAGCAAGGATTTTGGGGGCTTTTTCTTTTAGGTACTCATCGACCTCTTTTTTAGTGAGTGGTCTTGGACCCACAATGCTCATGTCCCCACGCAATACGTTCCAAAACTGCGGCAGTTCATCGAGCGATGTCCGCCGTAGCCATTTTCCAACCGAGGTAACTCTTGGATCTTGCTTTAGTTTGTAAAAAGTCCGCCATTCGTCCAAAAGAGTTGCGTTGCTCGATAGAAGCACTGGTAACAATTCTTCAGCATCGGCGACCATAGTACGAAATTTCCAGCACCGAAATAGAGTTCCGTTTCTGCCAACCCGCATGCAGCTATGAAAAATAGGGCCTCTAGAAGAGAGTTTTACCAAGAAAATACAAAGGAGGAAAACGATGCCTCCGAATACCAAAACCAGAGTGCTGAAGAGAATGTCAAAGATTCGTTTACCACCCATAGCGTCTAATAGAGAATGAAATAAAGAATGAGAGCTTAGCATGAGTGCTTACTTTCGTCAAATCGTACAACACCCCCAAAGGGAGTATGAATTAGAATTTGCCATCGACTCCACAAAAGCGATCTCCCTCTAAAATCTTTTATTTGCTATCCTTGCGATTATGGAACAACTACGCACTCTCTTTCATAAGAATAAGAAATGGGTCGAAAGCAAAATTAGTAAAGATCCTGCCTATTTCCGCCACATGGCAGAAGCCCAGGACCCCTATTATCTTTGGATAGGATGTTCAGACAGCCGTGTGCCTGCGAATGAAATCGTTGGACTGGAGCCAGGCGAACTCTTTGTCCATCGCAATGTTGCTAATTTGTTTCCGCATACCGATTTCAATTGCCTTTCCGTTTTAGAATATGCCGTCGATTTGCTCAAAATCCAGCATGTCATTGTCTGTGGTCATTATGGATGCGGCGGGGTAAAAGCTGCTATGGAAGACCATCAGCTAGGACTGGTGGACAACTGGTTGCGAAATATCCGCGATGTCTATTGGCGCTTCAAAGAAGAGTTAGAGAAAATCCCAGATCAAGAAGAGCGTTATCGCCGTCTTGTCGAACTCAACGTGATGCAGCAGGTCCATAATGTCTGCCACACAACCATTGTGCAAGGCGCCTGGACGCGTGGGCAGAAGCTTTGGATCCATGGATGGGTTTATGATCTTAACACGGGAATCCTTAAAGACCTCGACTGTTGCATTTCGAGCATCGATCAGATCGAGACGATCTACCGTATCCGCCTTTCTAAGTGAACAAATCTTCTTTTTAACAGCTCAGCGCTACATGTTTAGGACTACAAAGAATTAGATATTATCTCTACCGTAAGGTAATACCATTTATAAAAATTAGCTTTGACTTTCGCTGGGTCAGCTTTGCAACAAATTTTTAGCCTTCACTTGCGCCTTGCTATTCTGGTAATGGTCACTCGCTCCAGACAAAAAAAAATGTGCAGCTTTCTCGCCAAACTTAAAGCTGTTTTTGATAGATGGTATAACGAAGAGCATAAAAGATTTAAAACTACACTCGGATTCTAAAATAGGAAGTATGAATCTATCCACAAACATTGAAGGTTATGGATAGATCCATGGTGTTACTATTTAAGATTCAATCGATTTCGATGTAGCCTTGCTTCTTTTTGATTTCAAAGGACGTCCCTGGATAACGGTTGTGGTACTTTGGCCTTGTCCAGTTTGGCGTTCAATAGCGCGTAATGTGCCTTTGGCTATCCCGTTCTTTTTATTTCCTTTAGGAATTACCGTTGTTTGACCCGTTTTACTTTTTAATACCTTATGGGAGGTACTGTGTGAAGTGGTTTGCAGATATCCTGCCTTCCTTAGGTACTGTAGAAGCTTTCTATGTTTATAAATCGAACGTAGTTTTTCTGGAGATTCAGCTTGTGGTTCTCTTGGCTTTTCTCGACTAGAAAGCTTGTCTATTTCTCTTACGTCCCTTTTTGTTAAGGGAGATTCTTCGCTTGTTGACTTTTTACGGGGTTCAACTTTGAGAACATCGGCTTTTTCTCGAACTTGCTCTTGAAACTGTGTAAAATCTTCCTCATCGAATATAACGAGATCAGCTAGATTTTTGGGGCAGAGTTGTTCTTCTAATGTAGTTTCTAGCTCTCTTTCTTCCAATAAAATTTGCACATCATTCATGAAAAAAAGATAGGAGAAGAATGGTTGCATTGCTTGAAAAGCAATCTCGCTAACAACTTCCCTGTCTTTGATAGAGAAGGCCTTATCAGATTTAAGCTTGGCAAGAGTATTTTCTCGGATTAAGGATAGTTGTAAATAGAGATTGTCCTGAACTCCAAGAATTGGTTGCAATTTGGGAAGAATAGACCCCCAAAAGGTGAACTGATCTATAGGATTTATGTGTTTTAAACCTGGTTGAGTAATTTTAGCGAGGGCATCCGGTATTGCTTTTGTAAAATCTGTTTTTAAAGTTTCAAGTAGAGGGACTAGTTTTTCTTGAAGACGGTTATGGAATAATTTTAAATGTTTTTTATGAGATGGAGGCTTGAGATTAGGCATTGTAGATGTTAACGGAATAGGTTCTCCATCGGATGGTTTGATGCGCAATAGATCCCGCGAAATTAAATGCGAATGCAGTTTAATTCGCGTAATTAAATCCTCTCTGCTAATAACCACCCCTTTCTGAAGTTCTGCGATAATATTTATTCTAATGATTCTGTCAATATGATTGCTAAAATGAAGCATCATATTACAATACCCACATTCTTGGAGTATTTTATAAACATAAGGGGAGTGGGGTGCTGCGGACTCACGATGCTTTTCTTTATCCGAGGTCTTGTTGGTTTTATCATGTTCAGCAAGCTTTTCTAAAAGAGCCTTTTTTAATGGAAGAACGACTTGAGTTACTTGATTGTGGACATTTTTATAGCTTTCTTTCAGAGCAGTACTGGCGGTCAAGCAAACAGATTGGTCAGGGGTGATGAGATGGGGTAAGCGTTTTAATGGTTCATCGCTGATTAAACCGACCATTACTTCCCCTCCACCCATCTTTTCTGCTAGATCAAAAGACGCTTGCTTTAGGAATGTAACCCATCTTGTGAGATCATCGCGTGTTTTTATAGGTTCCTTTTTGAGAGCCGCTGAGCCGGGAATTATTACAACAGATGAAAAAGGCAACTGTATTCCGTTAGAACGGGTTAAAATTGACCTGAATAGACTAAGATAATTATTGATAACAGCAGCCTGTGATTGAATAATCGGCATGGCTTTTTCAAAGACTTTTGATCTTAGCAAGGCTGTTCTTGTTCGTGCAATCTTTGTGCTCGTGGCGCCTGAACGTGCTCTCTCTATAAAGGTGTCTATTTCCTTATCTAGGAAATCAAAGTTGAAGGGAAAGTCTTTTGGGTTTACAAAGCGCTCTTCTGGTAAATAACTGAGATTCAGTGCTTTAATGTTTTCTGCATAGAAATTTCTTGGGTCGTGGGCAATAGCTGATATACCCATGAAAAAATAGCGATAATTAAATTCCTTAATAACATCATTATTAAATTTTTCCCGGCTTTCTAGAGGCATTGCATTCTTCAACTTTTGCAACATTTCATGAAAATGAAAAGCTAGTAAGTCATATAAGCAGATTCCTTGGTCTAAGGCATATTCGTTAAACAACGTTTGAAGAAGAAGGCGTTGGTCTTGCTTAAGCCAGCTCAAATCAATAGATTTTTGAGGTATACGAGTCGCTGAAGATATTTTTCCATCCGACATTTTTAATTGAATAGTGCCATGATTAAAAGGTGTTTCGAGGCCTTGGATCAGATTTAACTGTCCTAATCCGCTAGTCGACCCTTGGGATAGCATACTTTGACTGAACTTTGAGACTAAGCTGGAAGAGCTTGACGATGAACTAGATGAGCTACTGCTTGAGGAGGTCGAAAAGGAGGCAGATGTGGAAGAACTCTTAGGAAACTGCATAAGTTTATCTTTTTCACGCATCTTTTTTACTACCTTTTTGGACGTCTCCCCTCCCTTTGAATCCTTTAATTCGTAATATTTTTCAGAATGAGGGAGTGTTTTGAAATTTCTTTCATCGCTACTTACTGAAGGTATCATAGAGTGCAAAATCCAAATTAATTTGTTTAAAATAAAAAACGACTACGGATCTTAGGGGTTTATTTGATTTTTTTTCAGTAGATCCTTGTATTTCGCATGCGATTATGACCTGTACTTGCGAGCATTATATATGCAGGATTGCCAAAATTCCTACATAAAATAGGAATTATGGTATTGCTCAATTACTGAATTACCTAGTTGACAGTCTTTTAGAAGCTTCTTAGGATGAGCGATAGAGCTGCCCTATCCGTATAGGCGTATAATTGACGCGAGAAGGGTTTCCTTAATAAGCGCAAAGTCCTATCCCGCTAAGGCGTACATCCAAGGTGTTGGGAGCGTGACAGCTAACTGCACTCTTAGGGCTAATCCGTCATCACTTTTTGGAAACGCGGTTTTTTATGGAAATTGAGCATCTGAAGAAGATCGAGCGGCTACAAGAAGAAATGCGAGCCTGCTATCAGCAAAGGGGAAAAGAGGAAAAAGTATCCCTGCGCTATGGTTCAGGTCATTCTAATACAACGCGCTCTAAATCGTATAAAGAAAGCGCTCGGCAAATCGATTTTCGAAACTTCGATCAGGTGATTCAGATCGATGAGGACAAGCGCATCGCGATTGTAGAGCCGCGAGTGACGATGGAAAAACTTGTCGACGCCACATTGTCCCACGGGCTAATCCCTTGTGTAGTTCCCGAATTTAAGGGGATCACAGTAGGCGGCGCTATTATGGGAGGCGCAGCCGAAAGCTCATCCCATCGATGGGGAACTTTTAACGATGGATGTAGTTCTTTTAAAGTCCTATGCGGCGATGGCCGTATATTGACGGCATCCTCACAAGAAAATGCAGACCTATTCTATGGGATCGCTGGTTCCTACGGTTCGCTTGGAGTCCTTCTCTCCGCAGAGATCCATCTAGTGCCAGCTAAAGAGTTTGTCCATGTAAGTTATCGGTTATTCTCGGACATCGTAGAGGCTATAGAGTATCTGCAAAAACTTATTAACTCGGCTCTTGCCCCAGAGTTCATCGACGGGCTGGTTTTTTCGAGTGATTTAGCAGTGATCATCGAAGGACGTTTACAAACAAAAGAAGGGGTGGCCAACTTACCCAGGTTTTCATCGAAATCAAGCTGTTCTGAGTGGTACTACCAACATGTCCAAAAAATTGCGCAAGAAGCGCATCTAGATAGATATGAAGAGGCCATTGCCTTGCAAGAGTATCTTTTTCGCTATGACCGAGGCGCATTTTGGATGGGTGCTTATTTATTTCGCTTTCCAATTTTAGCGAGATTTATCGGTCAAGGCATCCTGAAGTTATGGAGAAC
Source organism: uncultured Simkaniaceae bacterium (assembly GCA_963791555.1). Lineage (GTDB taxonomy): Bacteria > Chlamydiota > Chlamydiia > Chlamydiales > Rhabdochlamydiaceae > JAGXTH01. The sequence goes on along the minus strand of CAWBSQ010000003.1, from coordinate 138,266 downwards.
TCGCGAAGAACGATTTAGCGAAGAAGAGGTTCAAACGCTTCATCAGCTGCCTTGTCCCAATGCTTTTGTACGTTTTCTTGCGCAGCCAGTGATGTCGAGTCAACGGTTATGGAGCCTTTTGCATAAAGCAGAAAAATGGGTGCAGGATCGGGTCATCATCCAAGATTTGTGCATTCCAGCGAATAAGGCCGTGTCCTTTCTTAGAGACATCCTGAATGATCCAGGCACCTACCCACTATGGCTTTGCCCAATCAAGGGCACAAAAAAGCCACAGATCTTTGCACCGCATTTGCTTACCAAGGACAGTAAGATCGATTATTTCATCAATGTCGGGATCTATGGACTGCCATCTTATTATGCATCCATTCGTGAAATTACACGGAGGCTCGAGCAAAAGACTAAAGCCTATGGTGGAAGAAAGGTTTTATACAGTCGCTCGCAGTACACTCAAAAAGAGTTTTGGGAAATTTATTTCCACGAGGCATACGATGCCTTGAGAAAAAAAACTGCGGCCAGTGGAATTTTGCATGAGATTACGGATAAGGTGCTTTCTGAGTGAAATTATTCTACGGAAACATGTGCAGAGGAAGAAGGGAGTTTGTAGGGAGTGCCTCGCCAAAATCGCCAGAAGAGGAGCAGTAAGATCAATCCGATAAAGAGCCATGCCATGAGAAAAAACGCATCGTTGATCGCAAGCATGGAAGCTTGCACATCGAGTCCGTTGTTGAGTAGCGCGCGGCTCTCTTCATCCATTGTTGGAGGAAGAAGGGGGTTATAAGGTGTCAGTACTGAGCCGACCTGATGGTGGTGAAAGATAGTGCGTCTTTGAAAAAGTGTCGTAAAAACGGAGGTTCCGATACCTCCAAACATCGAGCGAAAGAAATGGAAGATGCCGGTTGCACTTGGCAGATTGACATTAGAAATATGGGAAACGCTCAATTGTGTCAGCGGATTGATATAAAAGACCATGGCTAGACCAAAAAATAAGCGCGAAAATGCGATCGTCCGCACATCGACTTGTGGAGTGAAGTAGGCTGTGTAAAAACAGGCCCCGCCAAAGATTGAGAAGCTCAGGATAATAGTAGGGATGATGCCGATTTTTCTCATGACGTAGGGAGATGTTAAAGAGAAGAGGAAAGGTCCAATCCCAATAGAGCAGACGGCAAGGCCTGCCCAGACAGCATCATAACCCATGAATTCTTGCAGCCATAAAGGAACAAGAACAATCGAACCAAAATAAATTCCATAGGAAATAGATAGGCAAGTGATCGCAAGGCTGAACGAAGGAATCGAAAATAGCCGAAGTTCTAGAAAGGGCGTTTTGTGATAAACCTCACGGATGATGAGCAGAGTGAAAGAGACAATCGTTGTAATGCCAAGTATGCGGATGAGATTGGAATTCATCCAGTCCCATTGCTGCCCTTTATCTAGCAGGACCTGGAGGGCAGTCACACCCATGGCTAGCAGGATAAACCCTATCACATCGTAGGGGGCTTTTTCTTTGGCGCTTTCACGCTCTCGCATGATGATCCAAATCGCGGCTGCGCTGAAGATGCCGATGGGGATATTGATGTAGAAGATCCATGGCCAATGGTGCCACTCAGAAATATAGCCTCCAAGGATTGGCCCCAAGACTGGGGCTGTGATGACAATCATCGACCATATGGCAAGGTCGCGCGAACGTTTTTGAGGTGTGGGGGCCATGCTCAAAACAAGGCTTTGGCTAAGAGGCACCATAGGACCGCATACAAAGCCTTGGATGAAGCGAAAAATAACGAGCATCGAGAGATTGACCGATGCACCGCAGGTCCAAGAAAATAATGTGAATAGGGCAAGAGAAAGACAGAGTAGTTTTATCTGCCCTACGCGTTTGGCAAGCCATCCAGTCATCGCTAAACCAATGGCATTACCGACGGCAAAGGAGGTGATGACATAAGTGCCTTGATCGGTACTGACGCTAAGATCGCCGGCGATATAGGGGATCGATACGTTGGCGATCGAATAATCGAGGACCATCATGAACGTCGCAAGCGAGATGGCAAGGAAAAGAACAATGCGCGCTAAGGGACTGATATTGGCTTGGCTAGGTATTGTCGTCGTAGTCATCAAAAGTGTTCTCAGCGATGATTTCTTCGATTAATTCGTCGACTCCCTCTAGTTCATCGTCATAGATCGTGGTTTGGTAGAGGGCTTGGATAGGTGCTTGTGAAGGCAGCTGATCGCCATGTATATTGTGGATATCGACTGTTACAGTCATAGAGAGGCCAAGCACAAGAGGGTTCCGTCTAAGTTCTTCGTCATCAAAGGCTATTTTAACAGGAATGCGCTGGATGATTTTGATCCAGTTGCCAGTTGCGTTTTGCGGTGGTAAGATGGAGAAAACGCTGCCCGTGCCTGGGTTTAAGCCAACAAGCTGTCCATGATATTCGACTCTGCGTCCATACATATCAGAAAACATCGTCACATGTTGGCCGATGCGGAAATTTTTTAACTGCACTTCACGAAAATTCGCATCGACCCATATCTGATCGAGAGGAACGATAGAAAGCAAGGGATCCTCTGCGCTAACATATTGACCGACCTGGGCCCGGCGCTGGGTCACAATGCCGCGCACCGGCGATAAAATTAGGCAGCGATGAAGCTGTAAATAGGCATTTTTAAAAACGGCCTTGGCTTGCTGCACACGAGGATGTGTTGCAATAGTCGTTCCCTCGATTTCAGCATAGGCGCCGTTGAGCATTTCCTGCGTTTCCGAGAGAGTGGCGTAAGCTGCCAGCAAAGTTGTCTCACTATGTTCAAAGTCTTCTTTAGAAACACCGCCATCATCGATGAGTACCTTTCTATGGCCATAGTCAAGGCTTGCCCTTAGGAGATCTGCCTTTCGTGCATTGACGGAGGATTCAAGCTGGGAGACTTTGATGAAAAGCTGAATAACTGTGCGCACTGATTCTGCAAGGTCGGCGCGTGCTTTTTCAAGGGAAATTTGATAGTCGTGCTGATCGAGTTCGATAATTGGCTGACCTTCGTCAACGAGCTGCGCGTTGTCCGTCATGATTGTTTTGACAATACCATTGATCTGAGGTGTCAACATGATCATATTGCCATTGACATAGGCATCGTCGGTCTCTTCTTCAAACCTAGCCCATCCTAGCCAATAGATCAAATAACCAAGCCCGCAAACGACGAAAATGATCACGGCGATTGTGGTAAATAGGCGTCTTTTTCTGTGGAGTTCAGGCGAATTGTTTGAAGGCGTTGTGTTCGATACCGGTTCTTGCGAGGCAGGTTGGGGATTCGGACTACTCATGATGGTAGCCTCCACCTAGCGAACGAATGAGTTGTATCTGGGCTGTCTGCTTAGCATATCTCAGCTGTGTCAACTCGAGTTCTGTTTCAAGTTGCCGATTTTTGCTATCGAGAAGTGTAATTTTGTCGTCTAAAGCATTCACGAAACGGCTTTCGGTTAAACGGAAGGATTTCGTGGCATTGTCCACGATGGCCTTTCGCATCTCGATCTGTTTCCAGAGGAGGGCGATGGTGGTCAACTGATTGGCGACTTCTTGCGCTGCTGATAAGATGAGTTCATTGTAGGCGTAGACAGCCTCATTAAAAAGATCAACTTTTTCAAAGAGCTGGGCTCTTAAGCGGCCAGCTGTGAAGATTGGTAAATGCACGGCCGGTGCGGCTGAGCCGCTAAAGCTTTCTCTATTGAATAACAACCCATTTTTGACAGTCTCAAGACCGAGAAATGCCGTTATGTTGATATTGGGGTAGAAATCGGTCTTGGCAGCAGCGATTTCCTTGGCCGAAGCTTCTAAACGCATGAGCTGCGCCGCTAAGTCAGGTCTGCGTGCCAAGAGGTCGATCGATAAGTTGGCAGGAATAGCAACTTTGGTCTCCTTAAGGGGTGTCCATTTGAGATCCAAGTCTGCATCTTGACCAAGGGCGGAAAGAGCTTTTATTTTGTGCAATTCAGTCCGTAGATCTTGCTCTGTAGCAAAAAGTTCCGTTTTCGTATCGAGAGTGAATGTCGATGAACTTAATCGTTCTAAAGAGTTGGACAAGGCATCTTTTTGACGTTTGATGGTAAGAGCATAGATTTCCTCTTTATTGATTTCGATTTGCTCTAAGAGCTCTAGCTTTTTTAGAAGGAATTGAATCTGGAAATAACTATAGGCTACTGATGTCGTTAGGATCAGTTCCGCTTGTTTTTTTTCTGCGGCTTGAGCCGCTGCGCGACCTAAAGCTGCTTGGAATAGATCGCGATTTTTCCCCCAAAAATCAAATTCGTAAAAGAAGTTCAAATCGAAATCGATCTGATTGATGACAGCGGGAAATACAGGAGCAAACTGACGATAAAGGCCATGCTGGCTCAAATGCTGCCAATTATCGATAAAATCAAGATCGATTTCAGGGTAGAGGCGTGCTTTTTTTTGCAAAGCCACCTGAGCAGATGCTTTTAATCTAGCTTCAGCTCTCTGCAGAGTAGGGCTGAGCTTTAGAGTTTGTTCGATGAGACCATTTAACGTAGGATCTTCGAAATCCCTCCACCATTCGTCTTTTGGCCAATCGCCTTCTTCAAACAACCCCTTATCGATAGCAATCGAGGCAACTTCTTGGCAATTGCTCGAAGCCATCTTGATGGCGAGATCATGTTGCGGCACGGTTGCGCAGCCGTGCGCAAGCAAGAGTGTGATGGTAAAAATTGAAGTTCTGCGCAAAAACATAGGGTAATTATCTTGTAATTACCCTAGCAATAAACAAACAGCGTTTTTACAGCAAAATAATTGATTAAAGAGTTTGAAAAAACACGGATTATGTCTTTTCTACGATTTCAGGCTCGTTTAGTTTGATCAATTCTTCTTTCAACATCTGCTTGATTCTGACTTCAAAAGAGGCAATTGCATCAGGATGATAATTGAAAATTTTACCATAGCTTTTATGCGAGTCCAATATTCTTTGAAGGGACTTCGACTTGCTCATCCCTTCTTCTGCAACGCGCTCTTGCATCATTTTATCTACTTGGGAACTTAATTCGTTTAAATGTTCAGCACCCTTCCGATAAATATTGTAGTGATTCTTGATATAAAGTGAGGGGACAACAGAAATGCCAGGAATTGTTTTTAAAGCAATTAAATATGCGGAAGACTCAGGAAGTGCGACGCTAGCAAAAGGTCGAATCCCTTTTACCACTGTGGCTATGCTTCCTTCTATAGAGAATGCTTCAGAAGGTTGAATCCAACGATAATGGTCTTCTTTACTGTACATGCCATGAAGTATCTCGGCACATGCACCTATTTCGAAAAGCGAGGCGCCGCTAACTTGAGGTTTAAAAGCTAAATCACTTATTGTCATAATAATTCCTTAATAATATTAAAAATTAAATTATATTTTTTGGTAAAAAGTAAGCATTTGTTATGCTAATATTTTAGCATAATTAAAAATAATAATCACCGTTGTGTTTATAATTAATTATTAAAACGATCGATTTAATTAAACGGTTGATAAATAAATATTTGATGTGTTTAAAAATTTGATTATATGAATAATTATTATTTCAATTTGAAAATCGAGATCAACTTGCTGGCTAGATCATGTTACAGCACGGTTGCGCAGCCGTGGGCAAGCAAGAGTGTGATGGTAAAAATTGATTTTTTTGCATAAAGAAATTGGGTAATTATCTTGTAATTACCCTGGAAATAAACAAGCAGCTTTTTACAGAAAAACGAGAGATTAAAGAGTCGGGAAAATGTTGATTATGTTTTTTCCTGTGGTTTTTCCGATGTTTTTTCTTGTTCTTTTCCTGGTTCTTCTGTTTTGCTCAATTCATCTTTCAACATTTGCTGTATTCTGGCTTCAAAAGAGGCAATCGCCTCAGGAGCATAATATAAAATCTTGCCATATTGTTTATGGGAGGCCAGTACTCTTTCAAGAGCTTTTATGTTGCTGAACCCTTCTTTTGCGAGTCGTTCTTCGACCATTTTATCTACTGTCGCGCAAAATTGACTTAAATGCGCTGCACCTGTTCTATAAATATGATAAGTCATTGTTTTATAAGGCGAGCGAACAACAGTAATGCCCGAAATTGTTTTTAAAGCTGCTAAATATGCGGAAGATTCAGGAAGGTCGACAAAAGCAAAAGGCCGAATCCCTTTTAATACTGTGCTTATACTTCCTTCATGAGAGAAAGCTTCAGAAGGTTGGATCCAACGATAGTGGTTCTCTTTACTGTACATGCCTTGAAGTATATTGGCACATTCAACTACTTCGGAAAACGTGGCGCTGCCATGTTCAGGTTTAAAAGTTAAATCACTTATTGTCATAATGCCCTCTTAATATTATTAAAATTTATTTATTATTTGCGTTATCGACGATTGCAATATAAATATTTTAATGAAATTAATTATAATAATCATCCTTTTATTATAATGTCAGTTGCAATTTAGTTTATTTAAAGCGTTAAATAATTGACAATTAGCGAATTGGAGTAATTAATTTTTTAATTATTTAGTAATTATTTTAATCAACGAGGTAGGAAGAAGGGTCTTGAGTTTATTAATAGCTTCTTAGTGTCAGAAAATCAGTAGGTTATGAAAAAATAGGATTAAGAGAGGAATGGGTCGGGATAGGCTTTCGGTAAGCCTCTCAGCAGATTGGAGCAGATCTTGAATATGGCGCCTAGTTTCCCCTATACCGAGGAGGAGGGTGCTACCATCACCATCCGGCCAGATCGTCGGTGAGTTGAAACGCCAGGCCGATTTCATGGCCGATGGTGAGCAGGATTTGGCGGTCGTCTTCTGGAGCATTGGCTACGATGGCTTTCTAGAGAGGTTGCATAGAGGTCGGCCGTTTTTTGATCTGCATTTCGGCTAATACCAAATATCAGAAATAACTTGGATTTGGACTATTGCGAAAACTCTGATTTATTGGTTTGCTTTTCTTTTTTCTTTCCATCATTTTCTTTGCTTAGTTCATCTTTTAACATTTGTCGGATTTTAAGTTCAAAAGCGGCAATTGCTTCAGGCTTATAATATAAAATCTCGCCATATTTTTTATGCGAGTCAAGTATTCTTTCATAAGTTTTTATCTTGACGTAACCCTCTTTTGCAACTCGTTCTTCCATCATTTTATCTAATTGGGTGCATGCTTCACTTAAATGCGCGGCACCTGTTCTATAAATATGATAATTTTCATGTTGATAAGGCGAGGGAACAACAGAAATACCAGGAATTGTTTTTAAAGCAAGAATATAGGCGGAGGATGGTGGAAGATCGATCATAGCGAAAGGCCGAATTCCTCTCACTACTGTGGTTATACTTCCTTCTACAGAATAGGCCTCAGAAGGTTGAATCCAACGATAATGATCTTCTTGGCTGTACATACCTTGAAGTATCTGGGCACATGCCCCTACTTCAGAAAGAGAGGCATGGCTATCTTGGTATTGTGGGAGTAAACTACCTAATGTCATAAAACATCCATAATGGTGTGCTTTGTATTTATTAATTAACCTAGGCGATTGATTTGCTGAGAATTATTATCCAATACTTTAACTATGATAGTTTATATTTTAGTGCAATTTATGTTAACAAGCATCTGTTTTTATTATAAATATATTAAAAAATTTATAATTATATCTAAAATTTATTTTAAATCGATGAGATCAAAGACAAAGATCTTGGGATCTTTAATCTTATAGATTCAGGAGTTTATGAAAAAATAGGATTAAGAGAGGAATGGGTCGTGATAGGCTTTCGGTAAGCCTCTCAGCAGATTGGAGCAGATCTTGAATATGGCGCCTAGTTTCCCCTATACCGAGGAGGAGGGTGCTACCATCACCATCGGCCAGATCATCGGTGAGTTGAAACGCCAGGCCGATTTCATGGCCGATGGTGAGCAGGATTTGGCGGTCGTCTTCTGGAGCATTGGCTACGATGGCACCCATTTCTAGAGCAGTTGCAAAGAGGGCGGCCGTTTTTTTGATCTGCATCTCGGCCAATTCGGGCCAGCTCGGCCGATACTTTGTCTGGCTCCATAAGATATCGGAAACTTGGCCTCCGATCATCCCCTTTTCCCCAGCCCCAATAGTGAGGGCGCGAACAAGGTCTAATCGTTGCTCAGGACTTAAAGATGGGCTTTGGCAAAGCACTTGGAAAGCATAGGTAAGAAGAAAATCCCCTGTCAGCACAGCGTGTCCTTCAGGATAGACTTTATGAAGGGTGGGTCTGCCTCGACGCAGATCATCATCATCCATGCAGGGAAGATCGTCGTGGATCAGCGAGTAGGTATGGATCATTTCTAGGGCGCAGGCAGGGTACAAAGCAGGTTCTGTCTCGGCGCCAAAACTCTCAGCAGTGAGTAAAAGAAGAAGCGGGCGAAGTCTTTTACCAGGGCCTAGAAGAGAATAGCGCGCCGCAGCAAAGAGGCGATGGTCGGTTTCATTGGGAATGAAACTGGCCAGAGTCTGTTCGATTTGTTCTCGTTTGCTGTCGATGTCAACAAGAAGGGATTCCAATTGCGAAGTAGTCAAAACCTTTCTCCTTCATGTCATGCGGTTTATATTGGTTGCGACCATCGAAAAAGCCTTTGCCTTTCATCAACCCAAGAATTTGGTTTAGGTCGAGGAAGCGAAATTGTTTCCACTCGGTCACTAGCGCAACAGCATCGGCGCCTTCTACTGCTTCGAATTCATTCTTGCAAAACGTCAAGCAAGCAGCATCAAAGTCATAGTCCTTTTTTAAGAGGATCTTGCGGGCATGATCCATAGCAATTGGGTCGTATAGACGTAGTGACGCACCCTCTTCTAACAGGGCACGAATGATTTCGAGAGATGGGGCTTCGCGCAGGTCATCGGTGTTGGGTTTGAAAGCAAGGCCCCAGATCGCAATCGTCTTATTTTTGAGCTGGCCTTTGAAATAGTGCTTCAATTTCTCGACCAATCGTAATTTTTGTTTTTGATTGATGTGTTCAACGGCATGAATAAGATGCGATGTGGATCCAGCTTGCGCAGCCATGATTTGGAAGGCGCGGAGATCCTTTGGGAAACAAGATCCGCCATAGCCTACACCAGCATATAAGAATTGATAGCCAATGCGAGAATCAGAGCCAATGCCTATGCGCACATCGTTGATATTTGCGCCTAGCTCCTCACATAGATTGGCCAATTCGTTCATGAAGGAGATGCGCGTTGCTAGCATGGCGTTTGCGGCATACTTTGTCATTTCAGCAGAACGGACGGTCATAAAGATCACGCGGTCGTGATTCATCGTAAAAGGAGCGTAGAGATCGCGCATGAGCTCTCTGGCTTGCACATCGTCAGCGCCAATGATGATCCGATCGGGTTTTAAGCAATCAGATACAGCTGAACCTTCTTTGAGAAATTCAGGATTGGAAACGATAGAAAACGGATGAGAAAGCTCGCGCTTTTTCAGTTCTTCATCGAGCACAAGACGAACTTTTTCGGCAGTCCCTACCGGAACTGTCGATTTGATCGCGATGAGTCGATAACTATTGAGGGATTGTCCGATGGAACGTGCTGCTGCAAGTACATATTGAAGATCGCATGAACCATCTTGCGCCTCGGGAGTCGCAACGGCGATGAAACAAATCTGGCAGGTTGCAACAGCCTCTGGATATGATGTCGTGAAGAAAAGGCGGCCAGCTTTAAGATTACGCAAAACAAGTTCTTCTAGGCCTGGTTCATAAATGGGAATAACGCCAGCATTGAGAGAAGCGATTTTTTTTGCATCGATATCGATGCATGTTACGCAATGGCCCATTTCCGCCATGCAAGCCGCACTGACAAGACCGACATAGCCAGCGCCTATAACAAGGATATTCACAGCATCTTTCCTTCCCTGAGAGTGAGCACGCGGTCAGCTAAATGGGCAAGTTCTTGATCGTGCGTTACAATGACGAGCGTCTTTCCTTCTTTTCGGCAAATTTCGATGAGCAGCTGATGAACGGTTTCACGATTAACCGCATCGAGATTTCCTGAAGGTTCGTCTGCAAGGAGGATCTCTGGATTGTTCATCAAAGCACGCGCAATAGAGACGCGCTGTTTTTCCCCTCCTGACAGTAAACGAGCAGGGAATTCCATTCTTTGTCTTAACCCAACTATTTCGAGAAGGTCTAAAGCTCTTTTTCTTGCAGCGGACTCTAAGGAGATAGATTTTCGAGCGATGCGTGCTGGCATCAAGACGTTTTCGAGGACCGTATAATCATCGAGTAAGTTGAAGGCCTGAAAGATAAAACCAATTTTGTCATTGCGCAGAGTGCTCAAGGAAGTATTTGCAGTATCCAGGCCACAAATGATCAACTTTCCTGCATCTGGCTTTTCGAGTGTCCCAAGGATATGCAATAATGTGCTCTTGCCTTCGCCGGAACGTCCGCGGATCGCAACGAATTCTCCGGGCATGAGTTCGAGTGAAACCTCATTCAAGACTGTAATCTGCGTAGGGCTGTGGAACGATTTTGTCAATTTAGAGGCAGAGAGGATAGGGGAGGTCATGATTCTGTCCTCAAAATTGCAGAGGGGCGCAAACGGCAGGCCTTCAGGGCAGGAACGAGGCCAGCTAGGAGCGACAACAGAGGCGTAGTGATAAGGATAAACTCAAGAGCTTCGGAACTCAGGGCATTCGGAAGTGATTTGCCATAGAATAAAGTATTGAACATCTCATGTCCTTGAAGCGAACTCAAGATGTGTACAATGGTGTCGATATTATGCAGTGTCAAAAGAGCTGCACCGATGCCTATTAAGCTGCTGAGGATGCCCATGCCAGCACCGCAAAGGGCAAAAATGAGTGCAATGCTGCGTGTGCTCGCTCCCATGGCTTGCAAGATGCCGATCTCTTTTTTCTTATCGTTGACGAGTAGGATCAAAAGAGAAATGATATTGCAGCACGCAACGCCTAGAATGATGATGCCAATAAGAGTGAAAAGGGTTTTATCGCTTTGAAACTGCAAGAGCAGATCTTTGGCAAAGTCGTAGTCATGATAAGAGGTCACTTTCCAGTAGTTAGCAATGCCAGCTTCGGCAAAAGCTTGTTCGATTTCGAGTTTTGTGCGTTTTGTCTTTGTAAGATCATCGACCCAGACTTGAATGCCGGTGGAAGAGGAAGGATCGATGAGAAAAGACTGGTTGGCGATGTTGAGTGCGTGGACGAGCTCGGGTGAAGCAAGGATGCATTTATTGCCAATGGCCATGATGCCGGGATCGTAAAAGCCGGCAACGGTCAGAGGGATCCTCTGTTCTTGCATCGAAGCAGCCCCTTGTGCAGCAAAGGAGAGATAGCCTTGATCACCGACCAGCACGCCGCTATCTTGGAATTGTTTAGGTAAATAGACGTCATTGATCGATTTTTTGGGGAAGGATGCCTTAACGTTAGCAATTTTCAGCCCCCCTTCTAACGGAGCTTCTCCTCTTAGAGGAATGGCTCCCAACTTACCAGAGAGAGCGAAGCGAAGACGTTCAAAAGGCTGTGTGCGATCATTGGCATCTGAGCGGATATCTAGGAGTGTTGCTTCAAAGAGAATGGGGTCTTCGGAAAAAAGAACGGTAGTGTCTGCAAGAGCGATCCGATTTCCATTGGCTTCGACAAAGGTGAGCTGTCCCTTCTCTGAGATAATAATGCCGCTTTTATCAGAACTCCTATCAGAACTCTGGGCACCGATGATCACATGCGCTAGTTCATTGGGAGCGCGCAAGAGTTTAGCAGGCGAGCGGAAATTGGAAGGGAAAAAATGACGAGGGATTGACCAGTAAGAAGTGCTTTTCAGCTGATCGATATGAACCGTTTTTAGCAGCTGCTTAAGATTCTCGGAGTAAATTTCTGAAGAGAGTCTTTCGACAGACTCGTTCTCTTCTTGGAAGTTCAAGGAGTTCATGAGGATCATATGTTCCACATCAGCGGGTGATGGTGGTATCATAAGCTCGTTCAATTTTGGGTTATTTTGCGCTAGCGAGGCGACATAGGTGACTTGCGTTAGAATGTTTTGTTGCAGATCCTTCGGATCGCCAGACGAGCTGCGGAGCATTTGCAGCCGCACCATGGCACCGCCAATCTCGTAATCTTGGAATGATAAGCCCATTGAGCTGAGTGTGTGATAGGCGCGTTTGACTGGGTCGATGAACTCGCCAGTTTGATCTAGCTCAGGCTTGGGAAAGCGGCGAGGTAATTCCATATCGCCTAAAGGATCGTAGGGATCGCTTTTGAAAGCAGCTGCTTTTTGTCCTATAGAAGGGGTGGAGTAAGCGCTAGCTTGCGAGAATGGATCGATTCGGTAGTAGTACGAATCAAAATAGGCTTGCGTGGGGGAGATTCTTAGAGGAGCGTTCAGAGTGGTGAGTTTCGATAACCACCCACGCTCGATCCCTTCTGTGATGGATAAGAAGAGGAGGACCAACCAGACAACTAGAGAAATAACCAAGACCGACATTAAGGCGATCAGTGAAACGGAGAGCTGTCTTCGTTTCGGCAGCAAATATTTTCTAGCAATCGAAAGTTCAAACATTCTTCGAGTCAACTCTCAAGGTGTCAAATTGGTTGTTCAAGAAAGCATACACCTATTCAACTAATCTGAGTTTTGGGTTTATTTCCTAGAGAATTATCGCAAATTTCGCGGCGATTTTTGGAATTCGCACATAGCCCAATGGCTGAAAGCTTCTGAAGACGAAGCACGAATTTCAAAAAGAGCCTGAAAAATGAGCTAAGGCACTATGAAAATGAGCCCAAAACTCAATTAACTAAGCCCGAAGCATTACTTCGACTCTTTAAAAAGCACGTGTTTACGCTTTTTTTTATCGAATTTTTTCAGCTCGAGACGTGTGGTCGATGTGCGTTTGTTTCGTTGTGTCCAGTAGACATCATCGCTTTCAGTGCTTTTCAGTTTGATGACTTCGCGGGCGCCTTTGGCCATAGTATACCTCAGTAAAAGTACAATTTTGGTAAAAGGCAAGATTCTAGAGCAAAACCTCTTAAAGAACAATCTTTCGTATTCTGGGAATTGTTTATAAACGTGGATTATTTGCGTTTTTCCTATTTTCTTCCCTTCCGTCTTGTGCTTGAAAAATTTGAAGCTGCTTTTGGTGTTTAAGTTTTTTTAGAAAAATTTTGAAAAAACTTTTAGCACGCAGTATGTAAAATTACAAAAACTTGACGGAGGATAGCAGAGCAGAGTAAGAAGGATATTGAGCAAGGAGATGTTTTTATGATCCGATGGGTGCTTACTACAATGATCATGGGTTTATTCGCATTCTCTCTATTCGGCGAAGAAGAGAAGGTGCAAACGGAAGAGAAAGAAAAAAAAGAAACTGCATCGGCTGAAAAGAAGACCGGGGCAGAGAATGAAAAAAGCGATCCCCGTCAAACGATGAAACGTCGGTGGACAAAAAAAACAAAGCCCGGTACTCCTAAGGCACGCAAGGTGTCGCCAGGACGAAGTAGAATCCAAGCTTCGACTGATGACACAATTGGCGATGGCATGATTGGTCTAGATGAAGAGGAATTTGCTGAGGAAGATTTACCAGTTGACGAGGGGAAGTCGGGTTAAGGCGCCTAAGTCAATGGTATCAGCCCCTTTTTTGAGGAATTGGTGATAGCCTAATCCCCCGATCATCGCAGCATTATCGAGGGAGAGGGCCTGCTTAGGCCAGTAAACGGGGATTTTTCCAGCTTTGCTTTCAAAGAGTTTTCGCAGTGTCATGCTATTGCTCACACCTCCACCAACATAGATGGCCTTTAGAGAAAATTCTTTGATCGCTAAGATAGCTCTTTCTATAAGATCTTCAAATGCAGCTCGTTGAAACGAGGCAGCAAGATGGGGAATAGTTGCTGGGTCTAAAGGACGGTCTTGTTCGGCATTTTGGCCCTTCACGGCATAGAGAACGCTTGTTTTAAGGCCGCTAAAAGAAAAATGCCATGGTTTGCCCTTTACGCGCCCAGCTTTAAAAGGATAGCGCAAGCTATCGCCCTGCTTAGCAAGTTCTTCGATTGCAGGGCCTCCTGGATAAGGGAGTCCTAATATTCTTGCTACCTTGTCAAAGGCTTCTCCAATCGCATCGTCGACAGTTGTTCCAAAGAGTTCGTAAGTGCCAATATCGTGGATAATCGTGAAAAAGGTGTGTCCGCCCGAGATGACAATCCCTAGCGATGGAAAGAGTGGGGCTTCTTGATCCATCATGGCTGCATAGAGATGCGCCTCGACGTGATTGACGCCAACCAAGGGTTTGCCAAGACTTAAAGAAAGACCTTTAGCCATATTCAGCCCAACTAGAAGAGCTCCAATTAACCCAGGCCCTCTTGCGACCGCGATCAGATCAATTTGGCTTAGTGTGACGCCAGCTTGAGCTATAGCTTCATCTATCACCGAAGGAATGATGTCGATGTGCCGCCGGCAAGCAAGCTCTGGAAAAACTCCTCCGTAAAGAGCGAGCAAGTCGTTTTGCGAGGTGATGACATTAGATAAGATTTTACTTCCGTCCTGAACGACAGCGCAGGCAGTCTCATCGCAAGTAGTTTCAATTCCTAGTACGAGCATCGCTAAGATTATCCGGCCAGAAGAGTTTCTTGGCCAGTTCAAAGACGAGCGAGTGTTTAGTATATAAAATAGGTTTTATGATAATCAAAAAATATAATGGAAAGACACACAGCCGCCCATTCCGAGGAGATCGATCAACTCATTCAGGACTTTGGCTCCAATGAGAAAAAGGGGCTTACCCCTCTGCAAGTCGAAAAAAGACGAGCTGAAGTGGGTTCTAATGTTCTGATTGCTAAGAAGCAGCAGAGCTGGGTTGTCAATTTTTTCTTACAGTTTTTAAACCCTCTTGTCTATTTGCTCCTTGTTGCTGCAGTCCTCATGTTCTTCATGAGCAATGCAACGGATTCTTTTGTCATCCTTGCAGTCGTTATATTCAACGCTGTCCTTGGAGCTGTTCAAGAGGGGAGGGCAGAGAGGTCTCTTTCTGCCCTGCTAAAGCTCTCTAAGATCCGCGCAAGGGTTGTGCGCGATGGAGAAGAGAAGCAGGTCGATGCAAGCGAGCTGGTTCCCGGCGATGTCATTCATCTTGCGGCTGGAGATGCTGTGCCTGCTGATGCAAGAATTCTTCAAGCAGTCTCGCTTGAGGTCATCGAAGCCGCCTTAACAGGAGAGAGCGAAGCGATCAGCAAGATCAATGGCAAAATCGATCAGAACATCATTCTCGCAGAACGAAAAAATATGCTCTATACCGGCACCTTTATCTCTAGAGGGCGATGTTTGGCCCTGGTCACTGCAACGGGCGCAAATACAGAAGTTGGAAAAATAAAGATAGGGGTGGAAGAGAAAAAGACGATTAAAACACCGATTGAAAGGCGGATCGCAAAATTCACCCGTCAATTATGCATTGCTGCGATCGTGATCTTTTTCCTACTGATAGGGATCGGCTTTCTACGAGGGATGCCGCTTGTGGAAATATTGATGGCGGCTGTCAGCCAGTTAGTCTCCCTCATCCCCGAAGGACTGCCTGCGGCGATTACGATTGCTCTGGCTGTAGGAGTGCAGCGGATGTCTAAACGAGGAGCGATTGTCAGACGTCTTGTTGCTGTAGAAACATTAGGTTCTACCACCGTGATATGCACCGATAAAACAGGCACTTTGACGCGAGGAGAAATGGAGGCATCGGCGATTTTTCTTCCTGCTCAGCCTGTGATCTTTTTGGAAGGGGAGGCTCAATTCATCCAGGCGAAAAAGACCATTGCGCCTGATGAAAATAATGCTCTTGTCGTCTTGCTCGAAGCGGCGGTGCTGTGTAATGACGCCAAGCTCGAACTAGAGGGAAATCGATGGCATATTCTTGGAGATCCCATGGAAGGAGCCTTGATCCATTTAGCTAGGAAGGCACAACTCGATGATCAGGTGATTCGACAGGAATTTCCACGCAAAGCCGAAATCCCTTTTGATTCTTCGATTAAATTAATGGCGACCCTGCACGCAGGAGTCGTCATGGTGAAAGGAGCACTCGAAGCTGTTTTAGAACTCTGTCCGACCGTTTTGATTGATGATGAAGAAAGAGAACTGACGCCAAAAGTCCGCCAGGAAATCGAAGATGAAGCTAAGGAAAGCTCCAAACAAGGATTGCGAATGTTAGCCTTTGCGCGAGTCGAGGATGATGGAGAGGAAATCGATAATATTTCGCAGATCAAAGGAAGAGCGTTGTTTCTTGGGTTCATTGCACTTTTTGATCCACCGCGCAACGAAGCGTTCCAAGCGGTCAAGACCTGCTGGGAAGCCGGGATTCGGCCTATCATGTTGACTGGAGACCATCTCTGGACAGCTAAAGCCATTGCTAAGCAACTAGGAATCTTAAAGGAGCATGATGAAGCGATCGATGGAAAAGAGCTTGATGCGCTTTCAGAGAAAGATTTATCGGAACGAATCCATACAATTGCCGTTTTCGCACGTCTTCATCCCGCCCAGAAGCTGAGAATCGTCAAAGCTTTGCAAGCGCGAGGAGAAGTGGTTGCTATGACAGGTGATGGTGTCAACGATGCACCGGCCCTTGCCTGTGCGGATGTCGGAATAGCCATGGGAATGACTGGTACCGATGTAGCTAAGGAAGCTGCTAAGATGATCATCACGGATGATAATTTTGCTACTATTGTCAAAGCAGTGGAACAAGGGCGTCTTGTTTTTAACAATATCAAGAAAGTGATCTTTTACCTGATCGCCACTAACTTTTCCGCGGCATTGACGCTCCTCATTGCCATAACACTCGGGTTTCCCTTGCCATTAGCGGCCGTACAGATCCTTTGGATCAACATCGTGACCGAAGGGACCGTCACCGTCAACCTCATCCTTGATCCGCCAGAAGGAGATGAAATGAAACGTCCTCCTACACGGGTAAACGACCATATTTTTTCGAGGAGCACTCTTATACGGCTTATCTATACATCGGCCATCATTACGATCTTGATGTTGAGCTACTTCATATATTTGTGGGAAAATAACTTTAACCTCATCCTTATCCAGACGCAGATGTTCACCTTGCTGGCATTTTGTGCTTGGTTCAAAGTGCTTAGCACGCGCTCAGAGAAACGTTCCGTATTTCAATCGAAACTTCTCGAGAACCCTTATTTGGCCATTGGACTTGCTGTAAGCGTGGTTCTGCAGGCAATGGTCATCTATGTACCTTCCTTAAACCAAATCTTCCATACCGTTCCGTTAACGATAGGGCAGGTCTTAGTTCTTTTAGGACTTGGAAGTATTGTTCTTTGGATCGACGAGTGTCGCAAATGGTTGTCGCGAGCTTAAGAAATTGTCTTAGAAAGAATTTGCAAATTCATTAGACGTCTTTCGAATATGAAAATTAATGCAAAGACGCGCAAGACGCAAAGAGTTTTGTAAATCATTAACGACTCTTTCAATGCGATTGCAAAGAAGTTTTTGATACAAACTCTCCAATAAGCCTGGGCCGCCTAATGTCCGATGTACTTCGATTGCAGCGTCTAATATCAGCACGGCTAATACATTTTCAATTTTCTCTGCGTCTTTGCGTTCATTTTCATAATCATGGAAGCGCTTAAATAGATTCTATCCTAAAAATTCTCAAGGAGATTTCATGCTTTGCGAGTAGATGAGAGCAGTAAAACTTTCTCTTGAAGTTAGAGATTTGATATGCTGACACCAAATGATTTTACCATCTATTTATTCAACGCAAACATCCAGACAGGAGCGTTTGAATTATCTTGCACACGCCATCGAAAAAGGACAGGGAAGAACCCTTGCTTTCCAATCATTAGATAAAAAAGATCGCATCACATTCCTTGCTTTATGCAAGATCAGAGGTTCAACAGTCAATTGGAGCAAGATCGGTAATCAAACACTGCAAAACGCCGTTCGACGGCTATTTCACGGACCAAAATTGTCCAATTTATTGCAGTTGCCTTCAAAAGACATGACCCAAGCCCATCTATTACCATTCCTTACAGGAATGGATCTGGCGAACCTGCAGAGCACGTATAAAGCCGCTCCTGAATTAGGTAATGCTAGTTTAATCATCAAAAACTACGATCTTGCTCCCCTTATCGCAAGATATTGCCATCAAGATTGCGAAGTCTTAAGCGAAGGTGGAAAAATTCAAGCCTTGCATCAGCTAATGTCAATGGTGCAAGAGTTGAGGGGGCTCGAACAACTCAAAGTGCTAAGTTATCAATCGGTTGGAAAATTCTTAGAACTTATTGAAGCAAGGAATCTCTTGAGGATAGCAGTTCGAATGAATATGGAATGTCTGTCTATAGGTTTAGAAAAAGACACACTGCAAATTGCTGAAGATTCTGTAATTACTCTGCAAAGAGCAGAAAAAGTGAGAACATGCTTGAGAGAACATCATGTTATTGTCCTTGAGCGAATCTACGAGGATTTGAGAGGTTGTAATTTAACCCTTTTGCCACCAGAGATCGGGCAATTTGGGGCTTTGAAAGCGCTTGAGTTAGATTATAATTACCTGATGAGCTTGCCAAAAGAGATCGGGCAGCTAAAGGCTTTGGAAACGATTCTTGTAAGCTCTAATCGTCTGACAAGCCTACCAAAAGAGATCGGGCAGCTAAAGGCTTTGATTGAACTTAAGTTAGGGAATAATCGCTTGACAAGTCTACCGAAAGAGATCGGGCAGCTAAAGGCTTTGACTGAACTTACGTTAGAGAATAATCGCCTGACAAGTCTACCGAAAGAGATTGTGTTGTTACAAGTTTTTGAGTTTTTTTCCATTGAGAGAAACGGGCTTTTAGATCTACCTGCTCAATTAAGTCGCTTTAGTAATCAGCTCCAAAACCAGGATCGAACACTCCAAATGAAGGCAATCCTTAGTCAATTAAGGGAATGTTTGAAAGGAAAGCACGATTGTAAAGCCATCTTAGCACTTCTAAACACCATGGAAAAACTTCAAGAGAAAGAACTGTGTTCCAAACTCCGTGCTTGTATCCGTGAAGTATGTAAAAAAGAGAGGTACTTAAAGAAGAAATTCAAGAATTCGCGATTTTACAGAAAGGCCTTCATCTATCGAATAATCGACCCTAAGTACAAAATAGCCGCTCTAAACCTATTTGAAAAGATGTTAAATAAGGTTTAAACAAATCATGCAACTTTGGACTGCTCTGCACAGGGCAAATCTGGCTGTGTAGAAAAATTTATCTAGCGATTTCTTCACTCGACAGTGACCGATTTTGCGAGATTACGAGGCTGATCGATTTCCGTTCCGCGTTCTTTAGCGATGTAATAGGCCAATAGCTGACAGGCTGCAGAATAGGGAATAGCTGCCAAAGCATCATCGATGGTTGGAAGCCAAATCATATCATCTGCTATGGCAAAAACTTCTTTAGAACCCTCAGGTGCAAAGGCTAGAATGGGCCCGCTGCGTGCCTTGATCTCCATGAGATTGCTGAGCATTTTCTCATAGGTGCGTTTGTTACCGATCAAAGCAACGGTCACGAGTGTTTTATCGACAAGGGCGATAGGCCCATGTTTCATTTCGCCAGCTGGATAGCCGATGGCATGCAGGTAGCTAATTTCTTTTAGTTTGAGGGCTGCCTCTAGGCAAGTGACGAACATGTAGTGGCGACCAAGGAAATAGAAATGCTCAAACTTAGCGTATTTTTTGGCGAGCGATTGAATCGCTTCTTGTTGTCTTAGAACTTTAGCTACGAGATCGGGGAGTTCTTTCAAATCGCGCAAAAAAGCTTGTCCATCTGCTTTGCTCATGTGGCGAAGACGTCCCATCATAAGGCTAAATAAGGCAAGAACGGTCAACTGGCTCGTAAACGCTTTCGTAGAGCAAACGCTGATCTCTGGGCCGGCACGTAAGAAGAGACAAGCATCGGATTCGCGCGTCAAGGTAGAGTTGCGCACATTGCATAGGCTGATAACTTTAGCGCCTTTAGCGCGCACTTCGCGTACAGCGGAAATGGTATCGAGCGTTTCGCCCGATTGGCTGATGGCAATGACGAGCGTCCCTTCTGAGATGATAGGATTTCTGTAGCGGAATTCTGATGCGATCTCGGCATGGGTGGGGATGCGTGCCATGTCTTCGATCATGAGTGCAGCTAAGCATCCGGCATGCCAAGAGGTGCCGCAGGCGAGGATCAAAATCCGCTTGACCGCTTGCATTTCTGCTGGTGAGAAGGGAAAGCCTTCGAATTCTGCCGTGCCAAAATCTTCGATATAGCGGCCGTGCATGGCTTGTTGGATGGTCTGTGGCTGCTCGAAGATTTCTTTGAGCATGAAATGTTCATAACCATTTTTAGATACGGTCTCTTTTTCTAAAGCAAGCTTCTCGCCGGTTCGCGCGATGGGGGAGGCGTTTTGGTCATAGATGGCTATTTTATCTCGCCGTATAACAGCTACTTCATCATTGCGCAGGAAATGCACTTCGACGTTGGCTTCGCTGAAAGCATTGGCATCAGATGAAATGAAGGCTTCATTGCGCTCGGGAGAATGGGCTATTGCGATGGGATTTTCTCTTGCGGCTGCAATGATGACATCGGGATGGTCTTTATGCACAACTGCAATGCCCCAAAATCCTTTGAGCAAGGCTAGGGCTTTTTGCACTGCCTCTAGTATATCGCCTTTATAGAATTGTTGGATGAGTTGTGCTATGACTTCTGTATCGGTCTCAGATGAGAATTTTATGCCTTGTGCTTCGAGAGTATCGCGCAAACAGCTGTGATTTTCGATGATGCCATTGTGAACGACAGCTACACTTTGGGTAGAATCGAAATGGGGATGGGCATTTTCAGCTGTAGCTTTGCCATGGGTTGCCCAGCGCGTATGAGCGATGGCAACGGGTAGTTTTTGCGGGGCCTTTTGCCAGGCAGTTTCCAAGGCGTTGATTTTACCGAGTTCTTTACAATAGCTGATCTTTCCTTCGATGATTCCGGCTAGCCCTGCGGAGTCATAGCCACGATAGGCGAGCGCGTTAAGACCATCGAGGCAAATTTGTGCAGCGTCGCGCGGTCCAATATAGCCAAAAATTCCACACATATCTTTTATCCCTTATTTATCCCGCGTGCGGTTTATCTCATTAAGCTATCAAATATCCGACTTTTTTCGGGCGTTAATTACGAGAAACAAAGGGAATTCTTTGCGAGCACGATTTTCCATGCGTGCATTAGCCCCATGGCTGGTCTTATCGCTGCACCATTCTTCGAGCGACTCGATGACAAATCCCGTCTCCATGAGGATTTGTGAATAAAATGCAAGAGGGTGGTGAAAGGTGAGCGAGGAGCTTGATTGATCGCCCTGGCTTGGATGAGCCATGATAGGGATTTCAAGAGATGACATATAGCGGTCGATGCGCCGCGATTGCAATTTTTTCTCGGGATCGATCTGCCAGCCAGATTGGCGCGGGATGCGAAAGCAGGGATGGTTGAGGACGATGAGGAGCGTGCCTCGTGCTTCAAGATGGTGCTGTATATTGGTCAAGGCGATTTTTGGCTGGAGCATATTTTGCAAAGAGAGGATGAGGACGCTGTGCGAAAAATCGCGTTCATTAAGAGAGAATGATTGGCATGCGTCTTGAAGAAGAAAGCGTTCTTTTCGTTCAGGTTGAAGTTGCTTTGCCTTAGCGATCAAACTAGGTGAGAGATCGATGCCTAAGTAGCCCATGGGTTTAGGGAGCTTGCGGGCTAAAACCCCTTGCCCGCAGCCAATATCGAGTACTTTGCGGGCCTGTTTGAGAAAGCGCAAAACGTTGGGCAGGATGATGTGCTGATGATAGTAGTGCCCTTCTTCACCGACATGTCCTTGATACCACTCCTGTACAGGTTCCCAGGAAGAGTCTTTCGTCTGCAGATGGTTAGAGCTGCCTTTTCTTGCGGGCTTTTTGAAGTTATGTAGAGGTCTCTTTGACATCATTAAAAAATAGTTTTATAAATACTCAAGATATCTTAACAGGCTCTTAAATATGAAACAACGCGTTCCGTTATCCAGCAAAGAACTCGATCGACCTGTCATCGATTTTATCCTTCCTGTTACGACTGTTTTAAGGGCAAGCGAGACGATCCGTGAGGCACTTTCCTCTCTGCAGGGGCGCAAAATCGATCAGAAAATTTTTTACTTTTACGTGCTCGATCACGAAGGGCGGTTGGTAGGGGTGACGTCGACGCGAAATCTTCTATTGGCCTCTTTGGATGAAAAAATTTCAAAGGTTATGGATCCGACGGTCGATGCGCTTTGTGCTAAGCAGAAGATGAGCGAAGCCCTCGAATCGCTTGAAAAATTGAGCTTACTCGCCTTGCCTGTGATAGATGGAGAACAGCGATTGCTCGGTACGATCGATGTACAGCATTATATAGAGCAGCCTTTAGGAAAGGTGAGCAGTGAAGCGCGGCGCGATATTTTTCAATTCATTGGATTATCTATAGAAGAAGGTAAATTAGGCACCCCTTGGAAAGGGTTCAAAGCAAGAATGCCCTGGATCGTATGCAACATGGTCTCTGGATTGTGCTGCGCCATGATATCTAAAGCCTTTGAGGATGTGTTGGCCAAAGCGATCATTCTAGCCATGTTCATCCCACTTTTACTGACTTTGAGTGAATCCATTTCCATGCAGGCGATGACACAGAGTTTAAGCATTTTGCGCAGTCCACGGCTCATCATCAAAATGATCAAACGACGACTAGTGCTCGAGGCGAAGACGGTGTTCTTTCTGGCATCGCTCTCAGCTATTGCCATTGGATTGCTTTCGTGTCTTTGGGGTGGAGGATGGACGATTGTTTTAGTGATCGGCATTTCGCTTTATCTGTCGATCATGGTTTCTGCCATGATTGGCTCGATCATGCCGATGGCTTTGAAATTCTTCAAAAAAGATCCGAAAATTGCTGCAGGTCCAGTGGTCTTGATGATCGTCGATGTGATTGCGATGATGTTTTATCTGACGTTTGCCTATCGATTGCTTCCTTTGGGCATATGATCCCAGGAAGGTTTCTTGAAAAGCAAGATCAGATAAGGAGCAGAACAGATGATGAGGATGCCTATGATGAGGAAGCTCAAATAGAATTGATAATTGCCAGTGGCAATTTGCTCGGGGGGCCAAAAACCAATGGTCAACGTGAATAGGGAACTCAGGATGCCGACTCCTGCTACTAGCCACATGCCGAAATTGCCGCCTGGTACACGATAGGAGCGTTTGACTTCTGGATGCTTATAACGTAGACGGATCGCTGCAAAGAACATGATGATGTACATGATCAAATAGACTTGTGTCGTAAGGGCAATTAAAAGCCAAAATGCGCTGCTGACGCTTGGCATGAAGACGAATAGAAGCGAAAGAACAGAAACAATGGCTCCCTGCAAAAGGAGGAGGGGAATGGGTATTCCAGCTTGATTGACCTTTCGCAAGGAGGGAGGAAGATCGCCGCCTTGCGCGGCAGCTAGAAGCCCCTTGGATGGTCCGATGATCCAAGTGCTCACCGATCCTAAGGCGCCAATGAAGATCATGGTGGCAATGAGTGGAACTAGCGAGGACAGATTGTAATAATCAAGGAAATTGGTGAATGCTTGCATAGAACCGGACGTTAAGGAGATCTCTTGCTGAGGCACCACCATAGCAATTGACAGAACACCTAATGAGGCAATGACCAAGATCAGAATAACCGAAAGTAAAATAGCGCGTGGGTAATCACGCTGAGGATTCTTTACATCTCGTGCGTGAATCGAAGACATTTCCATTCCAGCAAAAGAGAGGAGAACTCCCGTAAAGAGAACGAGTTGTTTAGGATCCCCCATATTTGGAATGAGGGTATCCCAATTCATGACGATTTGAATGGGATGGTTCCCAAAGAACCAGATATACCCTAAGAAAATGATGAGAGCACCTGGAATGAGTGTTCCGCACAAGGCTCCAACGGTGCTGATCCACCCAGATGTGCGCATGCCGAACATATTCAGGAATGTCATAGCCCAAAAAGCGATCAAAATAATAGCGATTGTAAAGCCGGCATTTTGTGATAGCGTTGGATCAAAAATATAGGCTAGCGTCGAAGCGATGAAGGTCATGATTGTGGGGAACCAAATAGCATTTTCGAACCAAAGCAGCCAAATGGCCAGGAACCCCGTTCTATGTCCAAAAGCTTCGCGGACCCAAGCATAAATGCCGCCAAGTTTAGGCCAGCCCGTGGCCAATTCCGCTGCAACTAAAGAAACTGGCAAGAAAAACACAAGAGCGCCGAGGAAGAGGAAAAAGAGCGCAGCAAATCCATACTCGGCAATCATGGGCCAGTTTTTCACACCACCAATGGCTGCCACGTTGATCATGGCTAACATGAATACGCTAATAGTGCGCGGGATATGTCTTGTCGTTGTCTCCATATAGAAACCTATTAGGGGGTTCTCCTAAAAATCTCATTCTGTCCAATCTATATCGAAAAGACAACGAAAAAGAGATCTCGACTTGTGCGTAACGGGGTGCTTTTGATACGTTGAATTAAAAATCAGAGTCCCAGAGATTCACTATTTATGAGCGAAATCCACAGGCATAATCTTAAAAAGGGTGTCTTTTATATCCTTATCGCCTCGGCTTTTATAGCTACCGCCGCCTTATTTGTTCGATTGGATTCACCTCGTGTACCTATCTCTGTCAATCTCTTTGTCATGAATTTGATCGGGGTTCTTTGCACGCTTCCTGTGATCATGCGTTATGGTTGGAAGGATCTTAAAACACAAAGAAAAGGCCTAATGGTCTTTCGTGCAGCTACGGGGTTTGTAGGTTTTACTTGTCTTTTTCTTGCGATAAATAAAATTTCCTTAACGAATGCCCTTCTGCTCAATAATAGCGCCCCGTTGATTTTGCCTTTTGTTATCCTTGTATGGTGCAAGATTCGTATCGAAATGCGCCTGTGGTATGGAATAATCATAGGATTTATCGGCGTATGCTTCATTTTAAAACCTGGTGCTGGACTGCTTGATGTTGGCGCTCTTTATGGCTTGGGGGCAGCAGTTAGTTTAGCTTGTGGAATGCTTGCGGTTAGGCTGCTTACTTTCACAGAGAAGCATCATACGGTGTTGTTTTACTATTTTTTACTTCCGGCTCTTGTTACTGCTCCGGTTGCGTTTTATCAATGGAATCCCATCGGATTTATTGATTTCCTCTATTTAATTTTTGTCGGGATGGGAGCTTTTTTTGGACAATTGTTTATGATCAAAGCTTTCCATTTTGCGAAGGCTGCTCATATCGGTCCCTTTATCTATTCTGGAGTAGTCTATGGTTTTATTTACGATGCGGTCATCTTCCATCATATGCCAGATTGGTTTTCGATCGTGGGTAGTATCTTGGTGATCGGTGGGGGAGTTCTGACTATTCTGTTTAGTAAACCGCCCCCAGAAGCACCTGTGAAGACTTCTTGAATCATGATCAATGAACATTCGCTAAAGGCCGTTGAAGGGGCAGTTTTCAAGAAACAATTTTGCCGTCCGCTCTATTCTTCGTATTGTTTTTCCCGAATTCCCGCCTCTATTCAGTACCTGCTGACCAGCAAGGGGAAAGAACAAGCGTTGCCCCAGGATGTTTTTGGTCAGCATGAAGATCCTTTAGATTTAGATATCGTAGTCCTCATCTTGCTCGATGGATTTGGTTGGCGGTTTTTTGAGCACTATCGATCACAATACCCATTTTTGCAATGGTTTGAAGAGGACGGTGTCGTTAGTAAGCTCACCTCGCAGTTTCCGTCGACCACAGCAGCACATGTCACTTGCCTTCATACTGGGTTGGAGGTAGGGGTCAGTGGTGTTTATGAATGGTTTTACTATGAGCCTCTTGTCGATCGCGTCATCGCACCGCTTCTAACTTCCTTTGCAGGAGATAAAGAGCTCTGCACTCTTCAAAAGGCTAAGATCGATGTTGCAGCTCTTTATCCTAAAACAACGCTCTATCAACAATTCAAGAAACAGGGCATCCATTCTTACGTCTTTCAGCCGATCAACATCGCCCATTCACCCTTTTCGCAAGCCATGTGCAAAGAGGCGATCTATATGCCTTACCATCATATGAGCGAAGGGCTAGACCAAGTCGTGGAATTGATGAAAAATCTTCCTCGCAAAGAAAAACATTATCTCTATTTGTATTTCAGCGAGATCGATTCAGCAGGCCATCATTCTGGTTTATTTAGTCCAGAATATGAACAAATAGTCATGCAAACGATGATCCTCTTAGAGCAAAGGTTTCATGAAAAAATTCGAAAACTAGACAGAAGAGCAGCTCTCATCGTGACGGCGGATCACGGAATGACTCAGGTCGATCCTAAAACAACGATTTATCTAAATCTAAAATTTCCTGAACTTATTCCGATGTTAAAAAGAAATCATCGGGGCCAACCCATTGTTCCTGCGGGCTCCTGTCGCGATTTCTTTCTTCATATTGAAGAGGGATTTTTGGACGAGGCTATGAAACTTTTAAAAAATGGTCTCGGAAAGCGTGCATGGGTAGTCAAGACCTCAGAATTGCTCGAACAGGGATTTTTTGGCCAAGCAACGTCTGAAGAATTTTTACAACGCGTCGGAAATCTCGTCATACTTTCTTATGGGCATGAGAGTGTTTGGTGGTATGAAAAAGATCGTTTTGATCAACATTTCTTCGCTATGCATGGCGGTCTCACTAAAGAAGAGATGGAGACCATCTTTCTTTTTGCAAGCTTTTAAGAAGCTATTCCCTAGAGATTTGGTGTTCTTTTGAGCCGATTCTCGATGCTGGCATTGGGAAATATCAATCCGCTAACTACAAGAATCGGCACAAAAAAGAATCCAAAAATCTAACTGAATTTTTCATTCGGATGTCAATATATTCAAGACTTGGATTTTTTCTTTTCCTGTTTGGCTAGACGTTTTTCTTTCATCGTCTTTTTTGGCTTTTTCTTCTCATCCTTTTTGGCATCTTGCGACTTAGTCATAATTCTTCTTCTCCTAAAAATTACGGTTGCTAATGTTCTCAAAATTCAAGCATAAATCGGTTCATTTTTCAATGCTATTAAAGCAAGCAGGCAAAAATTTCTTGAGAACCTGAGTTTTGTGTTTGTTTTCGTAGCGACAGTCTCTAGCGAATGCCAACAACGGCATGCCCACCGCCGGATGGATTAGATGAATGGGATGAAGCTTGGGAAAAACCGCCGCCTCCTGAAGTATAAGGCCGAAAGTTTGGGGAATAGCTACTATGGGAGCTGGGATAAGAAGTTACTCCTCTTCCTCCGACTGTCGCATAAGCTGAGGAAGGGCGGAAGGGCAAAGTTGAGGGAACAAAACCTGGCCAACCAGTGTGGGTTGTTGAAGAAGCGGTCGGGGTATAAGTTCCAGGCCTTCTCACTCCCACTTGAGCATGAGATGAGGAAGGGTATGAAGGTGAACTAAAGGGCATCCAGCTAGGCCAACTGGTGTGGGTCGTTGAGGACGTAGTCGGAGTATAAGTTCCAGGCCTTCTCACTCCCACTTGAGCATGAGATGAAGAAGGATAGGAAGTTGAACTGAAAGGCAGCCAGTTCCACCAAGGGGTGTGATAAGTTGGCGTTGATCTAGGATAAAAAGGGGGATTTTGAAACCAAGGCAAATGAAATCGATTGCTTTGCCAAGGAGTACGAGAGTTTGAAAACAGAGAAATCACAAAATAGAGCACAAATCCAGTAAGCACAGCAGCTTTAAAGGAAATGAGAGCTCCGACGATTAGCGCTGTTCCTAAAGAAAGGATTAGAGGAGATGCATAAGCGTTGGTTTTTTCCGCCAATAGTCGCTCTTGCCTATTCAGGTTACCTTGCACCACGAATGATGGCGCGGGCATGAATAAAGGACTCTTGACGAGTCCTTTTGTATAAACTGACTGTATGCTCATAGATCTCCTCAGGATCTCTTACGTTCTTCGACTACCTACTGTAGCATAGGATCCACCAGAAGTTGTGCTCCCTCCCGTCGCTCGGCCTCCTACTGTAGAATAGGATCCACCAGAAGAAGGAATTGTGCCAGAAGGCAGGCTTCCTCCCGTCCTTCGGCTACCTACTGTAGCGTAGGGTCCATCCAAAGAAGGAGTTGTTCCAGAAGGCAGGCTTCCTCCCATACTTCGGATTCCTCCGGGGATATAGGTTCCGCTTCTAGGAGTTGCAATAGGAATGAAAGAGGGAATATAACTTCGCTCCGGCAGGAAAGAAGAAATAGGAACATCTAAAAGCCAGGGAATGATAAAAATCGGAGATACAATAAGAGCTGAGAGGACGGCAGCTTCAAAAGAGATCAATAATCCTGCTAAAAGAATACCCCCTAGGACTGTGATGGTCACAGGCGCTAGGTTATTCGTTTTTTCGGCGAGAAAAGCTTCCTTTTGTCCAAGCTTGCCATGGATCACAATAGATTGTGGTGTTTCCAATTTGTTTTGATTAAAATTAAGATGCTTCAGGTAAGTAATGTCATCTGTTTTAGGATATGACCCAATATCAAAATGTGCTATGCTCATGCGATTTCCTTGAGTTAAACTTGAGATGCATCAAACCTACATTCTACGTGCTTTACCAACAGTATTTGTTTCTACATCAAGCATAAGCATATCATAGGCAGTGAACCAAGAGTCGTTCGAAAGAAAAATGATGGTATCACCAACTTGCCATGCATCAGCAATGCCAAAATCGTCTGATGCGATACTCCAGCTAGTTTTGCCATCGAGATGGAAGATTTTCCGGCCGGGTGTATTCTGATCCATGCCAGTGATGTGGTGCGTATATGGGCTGTTATGAAGTGGGCCAGAGATGAGATTCGCTTGAACCGATGTTCGGCTCGCTTGGTTCTCCATGGAATAGCTGTAATCGCTAAACCATCGTCGATTACGTTTGACGACGAGAAAATCTCCTTCACGCCAGCTAAACATTAGATCTCGCATATCAGATTCGGAAATCTTCCATCGTGATTCATCTTCTAATTGAACCATGCGCTCATTGGGAAAGATATTTGCTGCTACATGATAAAAGAGAGGAACGTCTACTGCATAGTTCACCGGAATCGAATAGGTTCCATCATCGGCAACGACATTCGATGTTAGAAGTAAAAGGGAACTGGCGATTGATGGAAGAAGTTTTTTCAACATAGGTATCCTCGTGTTGTGAACAGCTGAATTTTAAAGATTATGTTTGTATTTACACAAGAAAAAATCAAATCGACTAAGAAGTTTTTTTTGTCGACTTAAGTGAAAGCCAGCTCAATCCTAGAGCAAGCAAAAGATAGAATAGAAGGCCGAACGCATCGTGAAGCAAGCCTTTTCCATCGACGGAGATCCAACCGAGCACGGCGAAGAGCGCAATAAGTACGCCCATGCAAGCATCTCCAGCAACGAGTCCTGAGGCGGCCAAGATACCGCGATCTCTAGCGCCTGACGAACGGGAGAGTTTTTGTACGACAAACGATGCAATGCCACCCACCATCATGGAGGTACTTAAAGAAAGAGGAAGATACAAACCTATGGCAAAAGGAAGAATAGGTAGCTTTGCCATTTCCATGACAAGGCCTAGAATGATCCCGATGACTACGAGAACAACGGGGATATCCCCATTGATGACTCCTTTGGCAATAAGAGCCATCATTGTGCCCTGTGGTGCCGGCATTTGGGGAGATCCAAATCCATAAGCGTCATCTAATAGGTAAAGAGTCCCGCCTATAGCTAGTGCCGGTAAAAGGATACCGATGATCTCTCCAATTTGTTGATAACGTGGAGTTGCTCCAAGAAGGAATCCTGTTTTAAGGTCTTGAGAAGTGGTTCCAGCGAGAGCAATGGCGACATTCGCTACACAGCCCATCGTCAATGCAGCGATCAAATACATTCTTTCTGTCCATCCTAAAGCGACAAAGATAAGGCAGGTAATAAGAAGGGTGGTGATAGTCATTCCTGAGACAGGGTTTGATGTGCTACCGACAATGCCCACGGTAATCGACGTTACGGCAACAAAGAAAAATCCAAGCAGGATCAGAAGAAGGATCGTGAGAAAATTCATCGAGAAACCTGGCAAGAGCCACAGAGTCAAAAGGATCGCGACCGAGCCTAAGATCAACCAGCGAAGAGAAATATCATGATCGGTTCGCAAGGGTATTTTGCCTAAACGTGCGGTTTGAAATAGCTCGCTGAATCCAGTTTTTAGGGTTTTGAGAATGAGGGGACCGATTTTAAAAAGACAGAGAATGCCTCCACAGGCCACGGAACCAGCTCCGATATAGCGAATATAATTCGACCAGATTTGATCAGCGGTCATCAGTGCCACAGGGATTTCACCCGGATAGATCACAGTAGAACCCTGTGCAAACATCTTTATCAGTGGAATAAGCACCCACCATCCAATCGCACCGCCAGCTAGAACGATGCTGCAGATGCGCGGACCTATGATGAATCCAACACCAAGCAGTGAGGGGGTCGCATCGATACTAAAGATGGTTTTTTCAAAGGGTTTTATGACCCATGTTGGAACCTCGTTCCAAAGGTACAAAATACCATTCAAGATGCGCCAGACGACACCTGTCAAAAGACCTATTCCTGCTAAAGATGCCTTAGCGATGCCTGCCGCTCCAGATTTGAGGATTTCTGCGCAGGCTGTCCCTTCAGGAAATGGAAAGATTTTATGCTCTTGAACAATGATATAGCGTCTCATAGGGATCATGAAAAGGACGCCCAGAATACCGCCAAGGGCTGATAAAATAAAAATCCGATAAATGGGAATTCGTTCACCAAGCAAGAAAAGAGCTGGTACAGTAAAAATGACTCCAGCTGCTAACCCTTCTCCCACCGAAGCGATTGTTTGGACGAGGTTGTTTTCGAGAATCGTGACATTACGACCAAAAAAACGGAGCAATGCCATAGACATCACAGCTGCAGGTATAGAAGCGGAAACAGTGGTTCCTACCTTTAAGCCTAAGTAAGCATTTCCGATACCAAATAAAAGCCCAAGCAGAACACCTAAAAAGATAGCTCGAACACTGAATTCTTTAACCTTTGACTCAGTACTAATAAAAGGCTTAAAGGAAAGCGATTTGTGTGAAGTCATGCAGACTCTTGCTCATTTATCCTCAAAATGCATTTTAGAAATATTTTTAACCAGAGGATTGTCGTTTGCAAATGCACATTTGGCAAAGGAAACTCAACAGAACCTTAGTTAGGAAAGAGGTCTAATAAGTGAGGAGTCTGCATGGCACTAGCGGTCTATTTAGATGGGCCATTCAATGGGGGTATTGAGTGATCTAGCGAGCTGATGAGATTAGCGATCTCTTGCATGCCCGTGCGTGATTCGACTAAAACGCCACCTTTTTCAAAATAGAGTACGGTTGGGACAGCTCGAATGCCGTAGCGCGTAGCTAGTTTACTGAGTTGATCGATATTGACTTTAGCGAACTTCACTTTGTTATGAAACTGCTTCGACCAATTCTGGATGTTGGGCTCGAGCATCCTGCAAGGGCCGCACCAATCAGCATAAAAATCGACGATGACAGGGAAATCAGAATTGATCACTTCCTTTTCAAAATGATCCAAGCTTTTGATAGAAATAACGCGCGGTTCTTCAATAGGGTGTTGCGTTTGGGGATCTTTGCTTTCACGAGTAGAAGAGGCTAAAACTTTAAGAGCGGCTTTAGCTCCATCGCCTGCAGCAGTTATTGCTTGCCGAAAATAGCGATCTGTTACATCACCGACTGCGAAAATGTTCGGTTTACTCGTCTGTTGCTGGTTGGAGAGGACGATATAACCTTTATCGTCCAGATCGAGCTGTCCCTTAAAAAGTTGCGTATTTGGTGTCGATCCTATGCCGAGAAAAAGTGCATTAGCGGGAAGGGTTTTTATTTGACCATCGATATGATTTTTGAGAAGAGCTTTTGTCATCTGGTCATCATGACCGCAAATCTCCTGCACAGTTGTATTATACAGCACTTCGACGTTGGGAGTGGCGAGGAGTTGTTCCTTCCTTCCTGTCTCGATCGATTTAAGAGCCGAAGAACGGACGACCAGTGTGACCTTTTTTGCTAATTTAGCAAGATAGCTGGCCTCTGTGATCGCTCCATCTCCGCCGCCGACGACGATGACGTTTTGGTCTTTATAGAGATTTCCATCGCAAACAGCGCAATTATGCACGCCTTTAAGCCAATAGGAATTTTCTCCAGGAACATTCAACATATTTGGCGTAGCGCCGGTCGCAATGATGCACGCTCTGGTTTTGATCGTCCGTTCGGAATCAGGCTTTAGAGGATTGCGAATAACAATTTCGTAGAGAGTTCCAGAGGTGAAATCTACTCTAACTACTTCGGCTGGTTCTATTTCAGCACCACTTTCTTCTGCTTGGTTACGGATTTTATCAGCAAGATCGCCACCACCGATGCCAAGTTCTCCAGGCCAGTTTTGGACAAGAGCTGATTGAACAAGGGCCCCGCCAGGGTTCTGTCCCGTAACGACAAGCGGCCGAAGGCCAGCCCTTGCCAAGTAAAGAGCCGAAGTAAGGCCGCCTACCCCACCGCCAAGGACAACGACCTCTTTGATCTCTTCACTGAGGAGAAGAGAGGGGAGCAGCAAAAATGCAGATAGGAATTTTTTCATAGACACAATTCTATAACAAACAGCTCTAAAGCGGAATGAAAAAACTCTTCAACCATAGTCAAATAAATACAACTACTATTCATTCGTGATCTGTATAATTTGAGGCCACACCTATTTTATTTATGGGGAGGTGTAGCTAATGAGGTCAGGGCCTTGGCAGGCGCGGAGATAGGCTGACACTTGAGCTAGCCGTACTGCAGCAGGCCCCTTGTCAACCGAGCCAAACCACATTGTTGAGGAGGCTGGCGTTTCAATAGCATTTGCTTGAGTAGCACGGATGGAGAATGTTAACCATTTTCCTTGCATAGTTTCAAAAATATAGGTGGCTCCTATCATTTCTGGAGCAACGTCCAAACATCCCATAGGGATGTCAAATAAATTCTTAGCGTACTTTTTTAGCAGGTCTTCAAAAATAGCAAGCTGAGAGGGGGAGCGTTTCGTTCTAGCTAATCCAGGATAGGCTGCCATCAATGTGCCGCCTGATTGTAAAATAGTGCGCAAGGTTTCTGAGCGTTTGCTGATTGTACGCATTCGTTTTTCGTCCTTAAGGAGATTTCTGTCGACTAATTCAGTAGTTACTTCCCCTTCAGTACAAAGTGGGGTCGCTGGCATAGGCGTATGGATAACTGCTATGACCTGTTTAAGACGTTCTATCATCAGCTCGTGCGCTAAAAGTTGTTCAAAGGCTGCCTGTATACTGATGTATTTAGGACGTAAGACCGTATCATCCTCTTGTTCGGCAACTGTACCGTACGAGAAAAGACGGTTGACTGTTTCAGAATCGACATTTAATTTCAGCAGACTTTCTCTAAAAAAAGCCTCGTAATTATCTTGGACGATTTCGCATGGCAAAGTTTGCTGGCAAAAGGCTGAAGCAGTACTAATCAAAGAGCTGATAACGAAGTAGCGGTACATAGTGTTTCCTCCAATTCTTCCCATCTTCCATAAGCTTTAAGAAGCGCAACAAGTTTGTCCTCAGCATCGTCAAAGGCAACATCTCGCTCGACACACTGCTTACCGACATACAGATCGATTTTGCCAGGTTTAGAACCGACATAGCCAAAATCTGCATCCGCCATTTCACCTGGACCGTTGACGATGCAACCCATAACGGCAATCTTGACTCCTGGCAGATGTCCTGTGCGTGCCTGGATCCGTTTGGTGACCTCTTGTAAATCAAACAACGTACGACCACATCCTGGACAAGAAATGTACTCTGTCTTGGAAGCACGCATTCGCACGCCCTGAAGGATCGTAAAAGAAAGTGACCGGACTGTATCGAGAGGAAGCGATGTTATCAAGGCTAGACCTTCACCTAAGCCATCTGCCAATAGCAACCCGCACTCAGCTGCGGAACATAGAACGATATCCTCTGGGGAAGAGGAATAATCAAATGCCAGAAGAATGGGAACGTTGAGTTGGTGCTTTTTAACCCATTCAAAAAAACGGCGCGCCTTATGAATACGGCTGCCATGCACTTTAAAAAGGGCGAAAGAAGGGGGATTGAGTAAAAGAGCTTGCCAGCTGTCACTATCATCGCCATCGATGAGCAATGGCTCAACAATGACTGCCATACCGGCCTTGGCAAGATGGGCAAGTTTATGATGCCCCTCATCTTCCTTACCGACTACGATAGCATCAGCGGATCCCACTTTCTTTACAGGTCGCCCGAATTGAATGTCGCATCCGATATTTTGAAAAAACAACTCATCATCGAGCTGTTGTTTCGAAGCAAATAGGAAGACGGATCCATCGCGATGAGTTATAGAGTGTTGCACCTTTCGACGAGAAAGGTTGAGAAATTCACGCTCTTTTTCTTCGAAAAAGGGTATGCCTTGGCCCAAAGCCTGTTCAGACAAGCGAACCAGACGTTGGCAGGGGTCTATTTCAAACCAAGGGTCTTCGGTAAGAGAAACGCGGATTGTATCACCTATGCCATCGAGTAATAATGAACCGATGCCTATTGCCGACTTAACTCTCCCATCTTCTCCCAGCCCAGCTTCAGTGACACCCAAATGCAGTGGATAATCCCAACCAAGTTTAAGCATTTCCGCTACTAGCAATCGGTATGCTTGGATCATCACAAGAGGATTGCTTGCTTTCATCGAGAAAATAATATCGTGAAAATCGTAGTTGCGGCACAAGCGGACGTATTCAAAGGCGGATTCGACCATTCCTATCGGTGTGTCGCCAAAGTAATTCATGATGCGATCGGAAAGCGAACCGTGATTCGTTCCAATACGTAAAGATTTTTTTAATCTTTTGCACTTATCTATAAGCGGCACGAATACTTCCTCGATACGGTTCAATTCGGCCTGATAAGAAGCCTCGTCGTATTCGATGACCTTAAAGCTAGCTCGTTTATCAGCAAAATTACCCGGATTGATGCGTACTTTATCGACGCTTTCGACTACGCGCATAGCTGCAGGAGGGTAAAAATGGATATCTGCTACTAGGGGAATTTCGCACCCCTTCCGAATCAAACTATTTTTGATTTCTTCACAGGCTTCGGCCTCTTTCATTCCTTGTACGGTTACGCGGACGATTTCACAGCCTACATCAGCAAGACGCATTACTTGTTCAACAGTTGCTAAAACATCGCGTGTATTAGATGTGGTCATCGACTGTATCCGAATCGGATTGGCACCGCCAACGCCGACTTTGCCTACCATGACTTCACGTGTTTTAAAGCGCTCTGATCGATGATGTGATGAACAATACTGCATACTTTCCTTATACGAGGGAATTGAACTTTAAAAAGTCTTTAAATTCAAGAGTCTAACATCGAAAACAGTTCCAGCACTTTCTTAGAAAGTATTTGCAAATTCTTTCTTAGAGCCGCTTTTCGACCTCAAACCCAGGGAATGATAGCATCTTCGTATATTTTCTAAGGCAAAGTTATTTTATCACATTTGGCAGCTAAGATAAAATCACTCTCTGATAGACCGCCTATTTTGTGTGTCCAAAGAAAAATTTTAACAAGCCCCCAGCTTAATTCCAAGTCGGGATGGTGCCCTTCATCTTCTGCAATAGCTCCGACCTTGTTGACAAAGGCGAGCGCCTCGCGGAAATTGTGAAAGCGATAAAATTTTTCCAATTTCTTCCCTTCGAGGATCTTCCATCCGCCTCCAAGTTCTTTTAGAAGAGTATTTCCAGCTTCTACAGTTAACGGCGGGGTATCGCCAGAACATGCGCTACATTTTTTTTCATAAAGCAGCTTTTTTTTCATGCAAGTAAATTTCTCCATCGCCCCAAGGAAAAGGGACATTAAATTGGTCTAACAACGAGAATTGCTCGCTAGCAAGAGGTTCACTGACCGTGATGATCTTAGCTGGATGAGGCAACTGCTCAAGCCATTGAATCAACCTGATCGTAAGAGCCTCCTCAAAACAGGTCCATGCTAGGTAGAAAACAGAACCTCTAAGAGGCGATAGCTGAGAAAGGTTGGCATTTAGGAATTCGACCCCCTCTACCCCTAATTTTTTTTGTATTTTTAGTGCCTTTTCAATAAAAAGCGGCACGCCTTCTACTCCAACGGCCTTGCATCCAAAACGATAATGCATAAAAAAAGCCCCTCTTCCTCTTCCCGACCCTAAATCGACAAAGCAATCGGTTTTGTTTAATTGTGCCTTAAGTCCAATTATCTCCAGGCTTGCCAAAGGCGTCTCGCCATAGACATGACTATTCCAAAAGCGGCGGCTCACTCGATAGGGATTTTGCCAAAGGTATTCTTTTTTCAATGCTAAGTCGACTTCCCTAAAGGCGAAATCTTCATAAAAAACCTTTCTGACATGGAGTTCTTGCGTTTTTTGGAAACTCGACACTTGTCGCATCGTTCGCAGCAATTCAATATGTTTTTGCAGAAACATTTTTTATTCTAGGGGGTTTATTGACCCTTTGATATACACTCTACTAGTCTTTGATCGCTAGCCCATATTTTGATGAAAAATGGCCATCTTCGAGCATCGAGCCCGTACTCTTCGTGAGACGCTGGCGATTTCATTTCCGCTCATGCTCACTTCTCTTTCAGTTTATCTTATCTATGTAGTGGATCGTTTTGTATTAACGTTTTATTCGCTGGACGCCCTGAACGCTGCAGTCCAGGCCAGCACTCTGACATGGGCTTTTTGGGGAGGGATCACGGTCATTGCAGGGTTGAGTGAAGTCTTTGTCGCGCAAAGCCGAACTGAGCGCCGTTTGGAATTAGGAAGGGCTACTTGGAATGCGATCTGGATCTCGCTTGCAGCGGGTATGATTCTTATTCCAATCGCTCTTCTGACTGCTAAACGCATTTACAATCCGGGGTCGACCGAATATGAATGCTTTATTTGGGCAATGCCATTTGGAGTGTTTCAGCCTCTTTCTTACGCTCTGACATCATTTTTTGTCGGCCAGAACAGACTTCGTTTGATCCTTTCTCTAACACTAGCTACCACACTTTGGAATGCTGTCTTAGATTATCTTCTCGTTTTTGGCATTCTTCCCGGTATTTCTCCTCTTGGTGCCAAGGGAGGCGCTTTAGCTGGCGGAGTGAGCATGTTCTTGCAATCGACCATCCTCTTCCTTCTCTTTGTAAAAAAGAACAATCGCATCACCTTTGGCACCGGAGAATGGAGGCCGCGTTTTGATGCACTGATCAAATCAATTAAAATCGCAGCCCCCTTGGTGATCCTCTACAATCTTGAGCTATGGGGATGGAGCCTTTTCTATACGATGATGGCAGCTTCAAGCCATATCCATATTACTATTTCCAGTCTTTGCCAAGGGCTGATCTATCTCTTCACCTTTATTTCTGAAGGTCTGTACCGCGGCACGTTACTCCAGGCTAATAACTGTCTTGCTCAAGGACGCGAAAAACATCTCGTCAAAATTTTTGCGTCGGCAAGTATGATCCTAGGGGCATTCCTCGTGATACAACTCGCTATTCTCGCTATTAGCCCCAAACTCTATTTGATCAGCGTTTCTCCGTTGACGGATGAGCTGCTGAATTTGCTTCCTACATTTGAAACTTGCACACGGTTAGTTTTGCTATATTTGCTTTTCCAAGGCATTCAATGGCTTTTTTGGGGTTTTCTATGTGCAGTGGGACAAACTTTGCCAATGCTCATTGCAGGATCGGCTGGTTTATTTATCTGTCTTATTTTACCAACCTATTGGCTCATCCAACGCAACAACTACTCTGTCGAATGGGCGTGGGGAATTGTTGTTTTTTATAGTGCGGCCTGTTGCCTTTTCTATGGCTTCATCATGGGGCGCAGTCGCAAAAAGCAAAGCATCCGTCAAACCGCCCTTGAAGATCCTACTGCTCAAATTCAATTAGCAGATAAAGCGAGTTAAGACAAATGGGACATCCTTGGGAAGCAGAACAGCTCATCGAACCACCGATGGCGCTTCAGTTGATTAAAGAACAATTTCCCGAGCTCGACGCAAAAAAGATCCATCTATTGGGTGCTGGGTGGGATAATTCAGCTTTTCTTATCGATGAACAATTCATCTTTCGATTCCCTCGAAGAACAGTAGCTCTTCCTCTTCTAGAGGCGGAATGGTGCGCCTTGCCAAAACTAGCACACTTTCTTCCTTTGCCGATCCCAGTCCCCAAGTGGAGGGGCTCTCCAACTCCAAGGTTTCCTTGGCCGTTCCTTGGCTATCAGATGATTCCTGGTTTTACGGCTTGTTATGCTAATCTTTCTGAAGATGAAAGGAGTTCTTTTGCCGAACCGCTCGCTAGGTTCCTTTCAACGCTGCATGCAACGCCCAAATCTATCATTTCTCAATGCCATATTCCAGGTGATAATCAAAGTCGAATCAATGGCGACTTGTTAATCCCAAAAATCCTTAAATCCTTTGACGAACTCTCTTTACTTGGCTTGCTTGAAAATAAAGAAGAGCTCGAGTCCACAATTGGTCATTTACGTCACTTTAGGGCTCCCACCGTCTCTTGCATTGTCCATGGTGATTTTTATGTCAGGCATCTGCTCGTAGACGAAGCCCATCATCTTGCAGGAATCATCGACTGGGGAGATATCCACCTTGGCGATCCTGCGATCGATCTTGCGATCGCTCATAGTTTTTTACCGATAGAAGCACATAAATCGTTCAGGAAGGCTTACGGAGAAATTTCTGATGAGACTTGGACATTAGCCAAATTACGAGCTGTTTTCAGCAGCACATGCCTCATCTTATATGGCCATCATGCTAAAGATCCCAATATCCTCCGAGAAGGGCTTCGTGCCCTCAGAATTATCTTTCATAATGAAAATTGATTCACGTTTAAAATAAACGAGTTACAATTATAATTAATTACATTTAAAATATAATGTATTAATTAGTATACTGAAGGTAAGGGGAGATATCTCCTGTGTTTCGGACAAATGTCTCTGCCGCTGTGTGTGGTTGAAGAGCAGTCGGCTTATTCAACTTCTCGAGGGTTGTGGTTCACTGATGCAAAGGCAAAAGTAACCCAAATAAATCCACGAAAAGCGTAAGCATGCTAATCTAGATTCACCACAGGAGAGCAATTAGGACTCACGCTTGTTCGAATCACTGTTTTTAGAGAGTACATGTACCATGAGCAACTTGCTCGGGATGTTCCAGGGTACCAACGACTCTTATAGAGTATTGAGAGGGGTGGCTACGTAATTTAGTGTCGTCCTACCTTCATTTTTGCTTGGAATAATTGGCTCTCTTGCTCTCTAGTTGAACCATTTCAGCTAGAGAGCGTTTTTTTATCATTTTTCCCCAGGAAAAAAATCAAAGACTTTCCTATTCGTCTTTTTCATGCTTGCTTTCTTTCCGTTTTGTCTCTTTGGGGTCGATAGAGAGCCTAATGAGAGCCCCAGACAAGGTTCCTCCTCCTTCTAAAAAGCTGCTAGTCGAACTGAATGAGGAACTAGACGACGAAGAAGACAGATAACTAACCGAGGAAGAAGACAAATAATTAGACGAAGAAAAGTGCAAATACTTGGGATTTTTTTGATAAAAGTCTGAAATGCGTTCTTCTACGAGTCGTTTAGTAAATTCTAAATTGGCTTCAGAATTTTCAAGACTGTTTGTTGCTTCTTCGCATAGGCCCTCTCGGTCAAATTGTTGCAATTTTCTTTTATAGCAAGAAAAATCATTTTTTATTTTGTCGGCATCTGTACTCAAATCGCGTCCCGAATATTGAGGGAAGGGGATACAAAATGTAGTAATCTCCTTAGATAGAGCCTCGGCAGCATGTAGTTGATCTACACGATGCATTGGCATTCTAGCTAAAGCGGATCTATCTTGTTGAGGTAAAGAATGTATCGCAGACATAATTCGCTCCGATTTTGGAATTAAACCCGCCAACAGGCTAGCATACTGATTTCTTTTTCGGTAGTTCTGCATATAATGCTTTAATCCTTTGGACAATCTCTTCGAAAATGAAAGTGTCTTTCTCGCAAGTCTTGAACATGGTTGTCCAAGAGTGCGATTAAGTCTTTTATTTTATGATGTCTTACTAGAGTTCTGGCCAACAGGTCTATGTTGACCGTGCGGGATGGTTTCTAAGCAAGGCGATAGTGGGCGTGTGTACCTTGAACGATCTCCTTCACTATGTCAACGGCTCTATCATCGACATCATGGCCAACGAAGGGGGTGTTCTCGCCGCGGGTATAATCCCAGGTGGGGGAATAAGTAAATTTTCTATGCAGAACCTGCACGAATTTCACGCCATTGGCCCGGTCGATCAGTTTCAGTGCAAGACAAGGGCGTTTATAAGTAAAAGTGCCACGCATTATGGACGCCTTCATTTGCGAAGGTTGTACTGCATAATTCTCGTCAAATATGGCTTTTGGGAAGCGGAGTTCAGGAAGTTGCATATATTTCTGTTTGCCGCCGATGGCCTCATAAACTCGATTGTCCTCTAGGTGAACACGGTTTATCAGTTTTGTTTTTCTGCTCTCATCGAGGAGCCTTAAGGCTATAGGAATACCTACAATAGAGGCAATGAGTGCTATGGATACTATGGCAACGGATGTATACACCAAATATTGTTGGTAGGCGGGTCGGTCAACGCGGATCCATTGCACAAAGCGCTTTAGATAATTATCCTCAGAGGAACCCTTATCTTCTCTTTCGCAATTTAAATGCAGATTAGCTGTTTGTTGATGTATAGAATCTATTAATGCCATACTCATAAGTAACCGCCATATTAATTTGCTTTAATGTTGCGGATTTGTAAAGTTAATGTCAAGAGTCGCTTTTTCGCAAATGATTAAAGAAATTTATTCTTTTACATAATTCCTTTTCAAAACCACGCTCGACGGGGATAAAAAATGATTTCCTAGGGAGTTCTCTTGGGAAAAAATTTTGAGCTGCAAATCCATGTGGAAAGTCGTGGTCGTAAAGATAATTTTGACCATATTCCTGGTCTTTCATAAACGAGGTAGGAGCATTTAAAAAAGCTTTAGCAGGTGGAAGATGCCCTGTTGTTTCAGCAAGAACTATAGCTTCATTGAATGCCTGATAAAGAGCATTACTCTTCGGAGATAGGGCAAGATAGGCTACAGCTTGAGCTAAAGCTAGGTCTCCCTCGGGTGAGCCTAAGCGTTCATAGGCTTCACACGCATGTGTTGCCACTGTCAAAGCTTCTGGATCGCAAAGCCCGATATCCTCGATAGCCATTCGTATCAGCCGCCTGCCAATGAAAAGGGGGTCTTCGCCTCCCTTGAGCATACGCGCTAACCAATAAAGAGCTGCATCGACATCACTGCCTCGAACAGCTTTATGCAATACGGAAATAAGATTATAGTGCCATTCCTCACTGCTGTCGTAAAGCGGGGCACGCTTTTGAAGAAAGGAGGCAATTTGAGCAAAATCATGAATCTGGTCTTGAGGAAGGGTAGAGAGGTGTTCGATGAGATTCAATAAGTGCCTAGCATCGCCGCCAGCAACTTTGAGCAAAGATTGTTTGGCTGCTTCTGTGAGGGGAAGAGGTTTATGCACTTCTTCATAGCGTGCGAGGATTTTATTCAGGGAAAGCTCATCTAAGAATTGCATTGTTAGAACAGTGAATCGTGAAAGAAGCGCTGGTTGCAAGGAAAAGGAAGGATTTTCCGTCGTAGCTCCTATGAGAACCAGAGATCCATTTTCCATGAGCGGCAAAAAAAACTCTTGCTGAGCTTTGTTGAGGCGATGAATTTCATCGATAAAGAGAATTGGCTGACGATGAAGAAGGGGGTGATCGTACAGATTCTCTAGCGTTTTTTTGAGCTCGGCAAGTTTGCCTGAAACTGCGCTAAAAGAAGTAAAGGGCATCTCAAAAGACGAGGCGTAGATGCGGGCCAGGCTTGTTTTGCCACACCCAGGAGGCCCCCATAACAAAAGAGAACGGGGCTTTTTGCTTGCTATGACGGAATTAAGCCAGCTCCCTTCTTGAAGTAATGAGCGATGGCCGGCAATTTCCTCTAAACGTCTGGGGCGGAGCTTTTCTGCAAGCGGAATAGTTTCCATTCCGCCATTTTATCCCTAGTCTATTGTTTTGAGCCAGTGTGGTTTTCTGCATTGATAGATGATAAT
Organism: uncultured Simkaniaceae bacterium; assembly: GCA_963791555.1. GTDB lineage: Bacteria > Chlamydiota > Chlamydiia > Chlamydiales > Rhabdochlamydiaceae > JAGXTH01. The sequence continues at coordinate 96,172 of CAWBSQ010000003.1, read as the reverse complement.
AGGGAGGGCGCACATCACAATGAATCCTATACCTAAGAATGAATCAAAAAAAAGCACGCTACCTACGTCAATTTGTGTAGGGGGGACGAATGCGATGCATAGTGCGAAAATCGATGTAAAAGTGCCCACAGTACCTGCTAACCATATTCCACTGTGTTTAAAGGGAATACGGTAGCTGCGCGGCACATGAGGCTTAACATAGCGAAGGCGGATAGCTGCAATGAACATCAAAATGTACATGACAAGGTAAGTTTGTGCGCTTAGGGCGCTTAAAATCCAATAGGCGCTACTAATCGTTGGCATAAAGAGAATAACAAAAGAAGCGACCGTTACAATAATGGCTTGAAACAAGAGCAAGTTTGTCGGTGTACCATGAGAATTCGTCTTATGAAAAATAGGAGGAAGGTTGCCATGCAGCGAGGTAGCATAAAGACCTTTTACCGGCCCTGCAATCCAAGCATTCACTTCGGCAGCAGCACCAATGATGAGCAAAATACCCATGATGGGGAGAAACCAATTGAGATTCCAATGGGCAAAAAAAGTTTTAAATGCATCCATCAATCCAGACGCTAGGCTTATTTGTTCTTTAGGGATCACGAATGCAATCGCAAGGGCGCCTAGCATGAACAGAAAAAAGGTGATGATTGCGGCCAGAATGATCGATCTCGGATAATTTTTTTGCGGGTCTTTTACTTCCCTGGCATGCGAGGCTGAAACCTCAAGACCGGCAAAAGCTAAAAATAGCCCTGTTAGAAACACGATGTTACCAACTTCTGTAACATTCGGTAGGATCGCTTTTGCGTTCACAGGGGTTTGCAGTGGGTTTCCGCTTAACCACCATAGCAATCCTAAACAAATGATTAAAAGACCAGGAGCTATAGTTCCGACGACTACGCCAATCGCACTGAAGAGACTGCTCGTCTTAATTCCTAAATAGTTAAGCAGGGTCATGCCCCAGAATCCAATCAAAACAACGCTCAGCACATAGATCTTGTTATTGGTTAACGCCGGGTCGATGACAAAAGCAAGAGAAGTGGCGATAAAAGAAAGAATCACGGGATACCAGGAAACATTGTGAACCCATTGCATCCAAATAGCCACAAAACCCCAACGATCGCCAAGCCCTTCTTTGACCCAAATATAGACACCCCCGGTCTTTGGCCATCCGGTTGCCAGTTCAGCCGAAACTAGAGCACTAGGAACCAGAAACCCTGCAGCTACAATAACATAGTAGACAATCGCACTGAGTCCATATTCTGCAACAAGGGGAAGGTTGCGCAGACTCGCCATCATAGATACATTCAGAAGCGCTAGAATGAAAACATTCAAGACACGGCGTGGTTGGTTTGCAGGCGACAATTCGGCCATACATAAATCCTTTATAAAAACCCTAGTTAACCCATACCGTTGTTTTTAATGTAGAAATATTTTAGAAGGTTTTTGCAAATACTTTCCCAGAAGATGTCTACAAAATGGACGACTTGACTATTTTTAGGTGTTTTGTGGTCGATTTTTCTTACTCTCCATTCCTAACAAAACTCAAACAACATATCTAACAAGCTAATTTAGGAAATATGATATATCAAAAATTACGCGTTGCAATTTCGTTTTAATTTGTTTCATTTATTTGAATTTATCTTTATTATTAAAGAGAGAGGGGTGGTGACAAATCAAACCTCTTTTTAAGAACTTAAGAATTGGGGAATTTTATGAAACAAACAAAACAACCGCACCAGCCTGCTAACCAACCAAGTCCACACAAAAACCCGGATTGGTCACAAAATAGAAACGTTCCTAATCAACCTAAACCAAAACAGCCCGGACAAGAAAAATACCATCAACGGACTGATCAATAGATTGGTTATTGATTCATATATTACATCGTGATTCCAAAGTTGGAGTTTTAGCCTAGCTAACGTCCTGAATTTGAGCCATCCATTAGCGACGAAGAGCCCTTTGTATGCACAGGTGGGCCGGAGTCGGGTTCAAAAGCACAGATTTTAGCGCATCCAAAAACCAATTTTCGAATCACGTGTGTATAACCCTGACCAGCATACGGATTGCAATTTAATATTCGTTGTCAATCTATGATTGACAACGGTTTCAAAAACTCGTCCCTAACGAGTTGGTTGATCTAACCACTCCTGATGCGATCTCAGCCATTCGATGATCGCATTCGCATCATAAAGCGCAAAATCATCGATAAAAAGACATGGCACCAGCCCCTTTTTTCCCTGCCCGAGTAATTTTTCAATACACTCCCTGTTTTCTCGCACGTTGCACAAGGGAACCGATTTCTGGATGCGAGCTAAAAAATCAAGCACTTTAAGACAATAAGGACAGCTTGGACCATAGATTAAAAGCAATCTAGGCCTTTCCGATTGATTTGGCGCTTTTACCGTTGTCTCGAAGCCCGCTGCGTCTAAAGCCGAGGAAAGGAGAATGGAGGGGGCTCGAACCGCTTGAAAAGAATGGAGCCATTCAAAGGGTAAAAAAACCAACAGGCTTATACAACATGATGTGTATATGATGAGAAAATTTTTCATAGTTGCTTTTTTTTCTTTCAGTCATTAATTTTGATTCTTTCAGCAGCTTTAAATTTTAGTCAACAATTGGTGATAGATACATGAAACGATGGTCGATTTGCTTTCTCATCACACTCATTTCTGTGGCTTTTACCCAAAACGGACAGTGTGGAGGAGAAAAGATGGCTTTTTCTGAGCCTAAGCAATCCATGGCATTTGAGGCCAACGTGAAATACGTTGCGCGCATTAAGACATCGAAAGGATTGATCGTTTGCGAGCTTTATCCGGAGCAAGCCCCGATTTCGGTGACTAATTTCGTTAATCTTGCAAAAGGCGGGTTTTATAAAGGTCTGACCTTTCATCGTGTTGTAGCAGATTTCGTTGTCCAGGGGGGGGATCCTCAGGGGAATGGAACAGGGGGACCAGGCTTTACTTTGCCAGCAGAAATTCGCCTTAAGCATGAAAAAGGGGCGTTGGCATGGGCAAGATTAGGGGATCAAGTGAATCCCCAGAGAAGATCTAGCGGCTCCCAGTTTTATATTGCTCTTAAGAACCTTCCTTTCCTTGATGGACAGTATACGGTCTTTGGTCAGACCGTCCAAGGGATGGATATCGTCGAGAAAATCAGTATGGGCGATAAGATCGAAGAAATTGAAATTACAACACTGCCGCGTTAGACGTTGTCTTAAAACCCGAGCGTCCTTTTTTCAGTTGCTCGGGTTTTAAGAATGATTCAGAAAAGATTTTTCATAATTAGAAGGTGTTTGCAAATACTTTCTTAGAGCCTGTCTTACTACCTGTTCTCCAAATTTGCATTGTCGCTCAAAGTATATAAAATAAAATTTAGCGCTCGAGGTGCTTTTCTCAGTTTATTTCAAACAAGGTTCCTTCGTTTGTAAATCTTAAGAAAAGATTCCTCTTGTTTTGCACGGAGCTTCTTTGCAAGCGGATTTCTGTTAACCGTTTTAAAGATCAGTCTTCTTATCTTAGTCGTAGGTTCTTTCAGCATAATTATAGCCTCGTGTTGCATTCTTGTTTGAAGTTGATAATTCCCAAAATAACCATCAAAGAAATGAAATCAAATATTTTTTTTGCAAAATGGTCGGTATTTTTTTGGTTTTTTTTGTGGCTTACTTAATTTTTTTTATGTCCGTTAAAATGCCTTCTAGTAGCATTCTAAAAGGGTTTTTAAGATTCTTCGTGTTTTAATAAGTTTAATTTCAAGAAAAAAAATTTAACCATAATTCTAAAAATGTTATACTGAAAACTGTAGGAGGTAAACACCAGTAGTTTACAACCTACCACAGCCAACAAGGAGTTAATTATGGCAGCGAAAAAGAAATCTAGAAAAACAGCTCGAAAAGGCGCTCGTAAAGGTGCCCGTAAAGCAACACGTAAAACTGCTCGTCGCAAAACAAGAAAAGCGGCAGCTAAGTAAGCTCTGAATGTCTTTAAGACACTGATTCTTAAACACATCATAATCTTCGTCGAGCAAGTCAGAGCTTGCTCGATTTTTTTTTATGCACTTCGCTACTATTCACAAGCACCCAAAAAAGCCTGAATCTGCCTTCTACAACACGCTCTTAGAAAGTATTTAGAAATTCTTTCTTATCTTCAGTTTTTGTATACTATCTATCTGAACTTTAGATTAAACGGCGATCGATGAAAATTGTTATAATAGGTGCGGGTGCTGCGGGTTTCTTTGGGGCGATCATCGCAAAATCTCTTCAAAATGAAGCCGAGGTCGTTCTTCTTGAAAAATCAAGACAACCACTTGCTAAAGTTAAAGTTTCAGGGGGGGGGCGTTGCAATGTAACCCACCACTGTTTTGAGGCACCCAAGCTTCTTAGAGGATATCCCCGCGGGGCCAAAGAACTTTTGGGAGCCTTTCATCAATTTCAGCCCAAAGAAATGGTGAAATGGTTGGATGAAAGGGGAATCGCCTTGAAAGCAGAAGCTGATGGAAGAATGTTTCCGGTGACTAATTCATCGCAGACCATTATCGATTGTTTTTCAGGAGAGGCCCAAAAGCTCGGGGTGAGTATTTTTCTCAACGCTAATGTGGTAAAGATTGCAAATCAGGGAAAATGGCAAATCGTCTTAGATTCGTCGCAAATCCTTGAAGCTGATAAGGTTCTCATTGCTACTGGTAGTGCTTCAAAGGCCTATTCCTGGATAGAGGAGCTCGGCCATACGATAACCCCACCTGTTCCTTCTTTGTTTACCTTTACCATCGAAGATACTGTTTTAGAAGGCTTAGCTGGTATCAGTGTGCCCAATGTGAAGGTTGGGGTTATTGGATTTGAACAAATTGGCGCGTTGCTCATTACGCATTGGGGGCTTAGCGGACCTGCTATATTAAAGCTCTCCGCTTGGGCAGCACGTGAATTGTATCAGGTATCCTATCAGACGGATCTCTATGTTCAATGGTTACCAGATCATCATGCAGAGAGCTTGAAAACATTGCTCTACGACAAACGTCGAACTGATGCAAAACAGCAAATTTCGAACGAACCGATCGGTGGATTACCAAGACAACTATGGAAACGACTTGTTGAAAAGGCAGGAATTGGAAGGGAACGGATTTTTGCTCACATGACCAAACATGAAACCGAGCAATTAGTGGCGGTGCTTTTAAAAACATCCTTTGCAACAAAAGGAAAAAGTACCAATAAAGAAGAGTTCGTTACCTGCGGCGGGGTAGCATTGGATGAGATCGATTTTCGACGAATGGAGAGCAAAAAACATTCTGGCCTCCATTTTGCAGGGGAGGTCCTCAACATCGATGGAATTACTGGTGGTTACAACTTCCAAAGTGCGTGGACAACGGCTTGGATCGCTGCCCATGCTATGGCTGGAACTTAGAAAGCACTTGCAAATTCTTGGGTCAGGGGTACATTCCTTCGAAGGCATAGGCGGAACTAGGATTTCGATTGGAGGGGGTCTCTCTTTTGTAAAGTGCCTCGCTCAAATGTTCTTTTGGCGCAGGCTTTCCAATGGCAAACATAGCTTCAACTGCGACCTCTGCAGGGATCTTTAAAACCTTTCGCGCCTTTTCATAATCAAATCCCTCCATTCCGTGAACGACAAATCCACGATGAAATGCCTCCAAGGCCATGCACATGCAAGCTGCACCGGTATCAAAACTATGTGTGACGGCAGGTTTGTTGTTATGAGTGAAGTTTTTTGCCGAACAGATTAAGAGAATCACACTAGCATTCCTAACCCATTCCTTGTTAGAATCGACTAGAAGGTCGAATAATAGCGGCCAAGAAGGGGAGTCTTTATAGGCAAAGAGGAAGCGCCAAGGCTGGTTATTGTAACTCGATGGCGCCCATCGAGCGGCATCTAGAATGGCTTTAAAATCGCTATCGGAGATTTCTTCACCGCTCATGGAACGTTGGGACCAGCGGCCTATAATAAGAGGATGAATTCCAAAAGGGTTTTTGCGCAACTTTAATGCTTCTTCATTCATTGTATCGCCCTAGAAAAAGTTTCAAACACACTTTGAGTTATAACGAATATCGACTTTTATGAGACCAAAAATTCTTATCCTTTTCTGTGGCGGTACCATGGTCATGGTCCGAGATGAGAAAGGTGCACTTAAACCACCTTCGCCAGAGAATATACTCACTTCAGTTCTCGGTTTTGAGCCTAGACTCAGTGAGATCGCCGATATCGATATCCGCTACGTCATCAATATAGATTCTAGTGATATGACGCCAGAAATTTGGGATCGAATAGCCAGTGTGATTTTTACTGAATATAACCATTACAGCGGATTTGTCCTGATACATGGCACGGATACTATGGCCTATACGGCAAGCGCTGTTAGTTTTGCCCTTCAGAATTTAGGCAAACCTGTAGTTTTCACCGGGGCGCAGATACCGGGGCATCTTTTAGAAAGTGATGCCAGGCATAATCTTGTCAATGCCGTAAAGCTTGCCACTTATGATGCAACAGGGGTTATGGTTTTGTTTGGGGACAAGATCATTCGAGGGGTGCATTCAAGTAAGGTATCGCATACCAAACTCAATGCTTTTGCCAGTGTGAACCATCCAAAGATCGGCCAAGTCGGAACGCAATTGGACCTCTTCTATAAAACTCCAAGAGATTCCGTAGTTCCCAGCCTTTTTCAAGGCTTTGAAAGCCGTATTGTAAGCCTTTCTCTGATTCCAGGCATGACAGCGGATATTTTGTTCAAATTGCTCGAAGATGGGGTAAAAGGCATTGTCCTTAGTGGCTACGGAACAGGAAACATTCCTACTGTCTACTTGCCCGCTTTAAAAAGAGCTCAAGATATATCGATTCCCATTGTGATCCGTTCACAATGCATCGAAGGTATTACAAATATGTCTGTTTATTCCTCAGGGCAACATGCGTTAAATTATGGTGCTATTGAAGCCTATGATATGAGCCGAGAAGCGACAACTACTAAGCTAATGTGGGCACTTCATCGGGCCAAAACCTTGGATGAAATTAAAAGCATCATGCATAAAAATTACGTCGGAGAAATTCACACCCGCCATGTCCATTAAACCTACTGAATTATACCTCATTCGTCATGGGAGAACTGATTGGAATGCTTTACAGCTTCTCCAAGGGAATGTCGAAAGAGAGCTCGATGAAGAGGGGAGATCGCAAGCTCAAGTGGTAGCGGAAGAATTCGCAAACGTCCCCCTTGCAGCAGTCTATTCATCGACTATGATTCGTGCTAAGCAAACCGCTGCTATCATCGCTTCAAACCTAGGGCTTATCAATACACCCATCGACGGACTACATGAATGTCGCTATGGTCCTTATGAGGGGATGAGTCGCATGGAATATGAGCAGAAATTTATCAAAGAGATTGCAGCAAGGAAACGCCTTCCCATTGAACACTTTTTGTGCTATCGAATTGCTGAAGGCGTTGAAACGCCACAGGAAATCATCGATCGTGTTTTGCCTTGTTTAAAAGAAATTGAGAAAAGGCATAGAGGCGAAAAAATTGCCATCGTATGCCATGGAGGGGTCATACGGAGCTTGGTGGTCTATTTTCTCCAAAAGCCCGATCTAAACTTCTTTATTCGCAATGGTGGGCACATCAAGCTGGTTTTTGATAAAGAAGCATTTCATGTTTTCGGCTATGAGGAGGCTCTCATACAATGAGGGTAGCTATCATTGGTTGTGGTGCGATGGGAAGTGCTATGGCTAAAAGGCTTTGCCTTTTCCACGATCTCATTTTGTTCGATCGAGATGTCAGCAAAGCAGCTCATTTAGCAAGAGAACTTGGGATGGATTTTGCCAAGGAATTAGACTCTAATGTCTTAACAACTGATGCTCTCTTGCTTGCAATTAAGCCCAAGGATGTTGAAGAACTTGCCAGAGCAATTACGCCTCTCATTCCACCATCGACATTGGTTATTAGTATGTTGGCCGGAGTGAAAATCGAAATCTTAAATCGACTTTTTTCTAAACAGCCTATTCTTCGAATCATGCCTAATTTAGCTGTTGCTTATGAGAAAGGAGTGATTGGCATTGTCAAAGACGAACCCATAACGCCTGAATTTCAGCAAACGATTGAATCGCTTTTTCAAGGCATGGGACTACTCGTTTTTCTTAACGAAGATAAAATCGATGCCTTAACAGCTCTCACTGGATCAGCCCCCGCATTTGTCTTCTATCTCATAGAAGCTATGATGGAAGGGGGTATTTCTCTTGGGTTCCCGAGAGAGCAATCATTGGCTCTTGTCTTACAAGTATTCGAAGGCGCTATAACTCTTCTCAAAGAGGAAAAGCATCCTCCCGCGCTTTTAAAAGCAAAGGTCGCTTCACCAGGAGGTACGACGATCGAAGGATTGAATGTTCTCGAAAGACATCGGGTACACGATGCTCTTGTACAAGCCCTTCAGGCTAGTTTTGCCAAAGCAAGGGCCATCTTCTAGAAATACCTTGAAAAAAAGCTCGGTTCACAGTAATCGAAAAGAAGCAAACAGACCTCTTTCGTAACTACGGTTCTGTTGATTTTTGGATTCCTTAAAATCGATAAACCCTTAGTTACGAAAGAGGTCTAATACTTCAGGAGTCTGCTTGTGCGTGTCCATGTTCGCAATGAAGTACTTCGGAGTAATTTAGAGTTGTTGAAGAATCTCCTTAATTACATTGAAAAACTCCCAGCCAAATCAATCGATGATGTGGAAGCCTTTGTCGAAGTCTCTTCGGGCAGCCTGATGCCTTCATTAGAGGTCAAAACTACAAATTCCCAATGGAGAACCATTCGAATCCGGTGGATAGCTAGTAAAACTAGGGAAAGCGGCTTTTTCGAGGTCTACGATCAAGGTAACGAGGGGGCAATCCTTTTTCATAGCGGAGATCTATCTAATGAAGCGAATACTGTCCTCTCCGAGACGATCCATACGATCAATCACATTGTGTCACAAAGAATTTCCGAGAGTGGCTTTGAACAGGCAATTCTCTCTCTTAAACAAATAGAGATCATATCGCCTGATAGCGAACTCTTTTTAACGATGTATTACCCTCATATGAATCGAGAAATGGCCGAAAAATGGCTTGAAGGACGTCCATGCGGGACCTATCTCTTTCGCAAGGATCCTTTTGCCAACATTTTAGAAGAAGAACTCATAATGCGCTTTATAGAGCCTATTCGATGTTTTACCCTTACTGCTATTCTGGATGAGGGAAAAGTCATTGACTATACGGTCGTCGAACGCTTAGGCAGATATCAAGTTTACAACGACGATCCTCAGTTGACTAAACCATGTTTTAGTTCTTTGATCGATCTTCTTGGGAGTCTATTTGAAGTCTGCAAAATTCCATTACGCAATAGGGATTCTCATGATTAAACCTTGGATCATTTCACTGCTATGTCTAACAGCCTCGATTGCAGGGGCTGATTATATGCCTAAAGACTACTCTCATCTGCTCGGAATGAAAGGATTTAATGATGATTTAATCAAGATGCACCTTCAGTTATATGAAGGTTATGTCAAGAACGTTAATCTTGTTCTGAATGCGCTTCAAGACTTCCAAAGCAAAACTCCTTTGGATATCTATGAATATGGATCTCTTAAGAGACGTGTAGGATGGGAATTCGATGGAATGCGTTTGCATGAACTATATTTTGAAAATCTAGGCGGTTCGGGCGGTATGCCAACCCCTCAGTATTCTTTGAACACTGCTCTTATTAAGCAGTTTGGGTCTTTTGATAAGTGGAAAGGTGATTTTTTAACTACCGCCCTCATGCGGGGAATCGGATGGGTCATTTTGTACCAAGAGGAATCAACAGGGCGCCTCATCAATGCATGGATCAATGAACATGATGTAGGACATTTAGCCACGTTAAAACCGCTGCTGGTCCTCGATGTTTGGGAACATGCTTATTTGACGCAGTATGGATTGAATCGCACAGCCTATGTCCAAGCCTTTATGGATAATATCGATTGGGATATCGTGGAAAAACGTTTCCAAACCAAAATGCCAACCAAATCCTAATTTGCACCACCTCTTAAGCCATGTCTAGGGATATAGATTTAGCTTTTATACCCCTCGAATGCAAGCAACTGCTCGTAACTCGTGTGTCTGGCCACAAACATCATCAGGCGCAGGTCATCGCACTAGAAAAAAGAGAAGGTGAATGGAGGGAGAGTTTCGGCCCCTTTGAAGCCGTGATTGGAACTAACGGGATCACAGAAGACAAAAGGGAAGGGGATGGCAAAACACCCGTAGGCCTTTATCCCTTGCTCGCAGTGTTTGGATGGAAAGAGCATCAGGTTAGGCATATGCCATTCATCAGCATCCATGGATATCTCGAAGCAATCGATGATCCCGCTTCGCGTTATTACAATCAAATTGTCGACTGTCGCCTTATCCACGATCCCGATTGGCAAAGCTCCGAGAAAATGCAAGAGGTTGGCAGCCCTTATGAGATAGGCGTGGTCATAGGATATAATATGCCTTATCCCATAGCAGGAAAAGGGTCATGTATTTTTCTTCACGTCTTTCAATCTATTGAGGCGGGAACTGCTGGATGTATTGCTCTACCTTTGCAGCATGTGAAGAGAATCGCTGAATGGCTACGCAGCGATCTCTCACCTCATATCTTCTTACACGAACTCTAAAAAGGCATTTGCAAATTTTTACTAAGAAGCTCGGCGGCTTCCAGCTGTGGTACGCAAAGCAACGACTTGAATCACCAGGGCGATCAAACTTAAAGAAGCCATCATGCCTGTAGGCATAAACGAAAACGATAACATGAACCGATAGCTGAAAAAGCCGTCTAGGAAGAGCGTAACAGCGAGAGCTGCAATAATGGCGGAGCGTTTGCCTAAAACAACCCCAATCCCGCTGCCTAACAAAAGAATACTAGAGGCCACGCCTGCAACCACAGAGGCCATGCTTCCTGCTACGGCATAGCCGATCAACCCACCAATAAAAACTATAATACCATAGATAACCGTAGTCCAACCAGCGATCTTCATAAAAAATTGCCCTTTAACAACCCCAGCACTTATAATATTTATGCAAATTACTCTTCAAGATGAACATATCAAAAAAGATTTACGAGTGGGCCTGTTGTAAGGTCGCTGGCCGGTATGCTGCTTTGTGGCTAGGGGCAATTTTTGCTCTTGAGCTCGTGCTTATTCTCCCTCTCGATGCAGTCCTAGTGTTTTTCTGTCTGCATAACAAGTCAAGGCGCTATCTTTTCGCCATCATAGCAACGCTAGGCTCGTTATTGAGTGGAGTTGCGGGGTACCTCTTAGGCAGGTTGCTCTGGGATAGTATAGGCACTTTTGTCGTAGGACATCTCCTTTCACCTGATTTTTTCCATCGCTTGATAGACCACTATGCGCAAAATGAGGCCCTAGCTGTGTTGATCGGCTCGCTGTTACCAGTTCCATTGAAAGCGATCTCTTTATCGGCTGGTTTTTGCCAAATTCCCTTCGTTCCTTTTCTTTTTTATATTCTTTTAGCTAGAGCTGTACGATTTTTTCTAGTTGCCGTTAGTGTACAACAGTGGGGAGAGAAGATCGCTCTTTTCTTCGATCGCCATTTCTCTCACCTTTTCATGGCAATGGGTGCAAAAGTGCTTTTGACGCTAGGCTTCTTCTTTCTACTAACCTGATATAGTCATTAAATGGAGCGTCTCATGCAGATTTTATCGGTACAGCAAATATCTATCGCGGCTGATTTGCTTCGTCGGGGAGAAGTCGTCGCTTTTCCAACGGAGACGGTCTATGGACTTGGAGCCTCGATTTTTCATGAAGCAGCCATCCAAAAACTCTTTTCCGTTAAACGCCGACCTCCTGATAATCCCTTGATTGCACATATAAGTTCGCTGAGCGATCTTGAAAAAATCGCAAAGACTATTCCCAAGGAAGTATACCTGCTCGCCGAAGCTTTCTGGCCTGGCCCTCTTTCAATCCTTTTAGAAGCGCGCGACGAGGTCCCTCTCATAGCCAGAGCGGGATTGCCAACTATTGCAGTGAGGATGCCAGCCCATCCAGCAGCTTTGATGTTAATAGAACAGACAGGGGAGCCTATTGTTGCCCCTTCGGCTAATTTATCGGGTAGGCCTAGTTCTACTACAATCGGGCATGTAAAAGAAGATTTTGAATTACAGATCGCAGCTGCCATCGATGGTGGTCCCTGCCGTCACGGTCTCGAATCAACGGTTTTAGACGTATGCATGGGGCCTGAAGCCAGAATTTTGCGACCTGGGTCGATTACCCCTCATATGATCGAACGTATCATCAAAAAGGCGGTGATCGATGGTTGTCATGCTGACAGACCTCTTTGCCCAGGGATGAAATACCGGCATTATGCGCCTAAAGCTCCAATTCAGCTCTTTTATGAGATCAGCGCGATGCAGATGTACATAGAAACTTCGCCTAAGAAGAAAAGAGTGATCCTGTCTAGAGAACAAAATACTCTTTCTGGAGAGACTTTCTATGCAGTGCTACGAAGGGCTGATCAAGATCGACTTGAGGAAATTATCATTCTATGCGACGCTCTAACGCGCGCAAACGAGGCTCTTTACAATCGCATTTTAAAAGCAGCAGGTGCTTATGACTGGGATCCTTCCGATAATCCCTCTCAACCAAAAAGAACATAAATCTTTAAATCTCTCTGCAAAATCCAGCGGCCGTTTTTCTATAACCCAACCAGGTCCTTCTTCTCTTCAAAGCAGCACCGATGTAACAACAACGAAAGCCAAACGAGTTTTCAAAAACTCTACGGCGAGTAAAAAACGCCCACATCCGTTTTCAAAACCTAACGCGACTAAATCGACTTATTCCACCACTGACTCATCGACGACCAGTCCAGAAATTTCGAAAACTTTTCAATCATTACAAGAAAAATACAGAATGGCATCCACATTAAAACCATGGATAAACTTTCTAATGACAAATTCACATGGGTTATTCCCAATTGCTAAATATCATCAAATTACGAATTGGCATAAGAAGAGTATTTCTGGAATACATGACATAAATACCATGGCTGATTTTGTTTCAGGCCATATCAAAAGTTTCGAAGACATACTAGCCGTAGCGATGCTTTTGAAGACAAGCGAAGACGATTATGAAATACCAGTCGATAAGCCTGTGAAGTGGTTGAAAGAACCGGTAGACGATGAAGATGAACCTCTGAGCCCAATGGATGACCTCCCATTCAAATCTACAGATGCTGACACTATTTCCGATCCGATGAATGAGTTTTTTACAGAAGAGATCGAGGCAATGCAACAACTTATCAAAAACGATCGCAATAAATATAAAGATTTAGCTGCAGAGTTATATACGAGCTATACCAAGATGCTAGAGCGGGCTGTCGTCATTCTTGCACAACCCTCCAAAGAAAGTGTAAATAGGCTGCAAAAAAGAGTGACAAGCTGTTTAAGGCTCGCTAAGACTCATTATAGGCAGTTAGTCGACGATTTTGCCATGAATACACAATTGACGGTCACTGCAGGTAACTTGCATAGAGAGACCGCCTCCTTACAAAAAGCAATGCAAAACTCAGATTGCACGGAAATCCATCTCCTTAGTCTGCTTTCAGGAAAAACGGTTGCTATAGAAAAAACTGAAGAAGCTTGTAAACTATGGGAAAAATATAGGGCGCTTTTTTGGCAATTGCGCGATGCGCGGCACCAATACTTGCAAAGCAATCTTAGCGCGCTTTCCGTAATCCAGTTGAGCATCAGCAGGGGTTTAGAGACTATTCATAAACTAAGCTTTCTTTAATCACAGTGCGCAAGCTTCAGGCCGATTATGCCAACAACAATAAGGAAAATCGAGATTAAACGAACGATGTGATAGGAGTCTCCAAAAAAAAAGATCCCGCACAACACCGTTCCTGCAGCCCCGATCCCAGCCCAAACTGCATAGGCAGTACCGATGGGTATCGTTTTCATGGATTGGGAAACAGAAAAAAAGCTAAGAACGATAAAAATCACAGTTATGATGCTAGGGATAAGACGTGAAAATCCCTGGCTATACTTCAAAGCAATAGTAAAACAGATTTCAAAAAAACCTGCGAGTAAGAGAAAGACCCACGAAACAGACATCTATCGCCCCCCTGTAGCCCTAACCCGAGTATTGGAGGCATTTTACAATTTGCTCAAGCAAATTCTAAGATGCAGGCCCGAAACGCAAGGTTGCTACAATTTGCCTTATAAGCGAGTAGAAAGATTATTCTCAAGCATCGTAAAGCGGATCAATCCGTATCATGACAGTAGGCTTGGACTTCACCACTTGGCGAGGCATTTGTTGAGCTGCACTATAGAGAGTATTATACTGCTCTGCAGAACTGAGAGCTCCATTATGGCTTTCGGTCCAGCTTGAGCTTTTAGCGATTCCCATGACGTAGCGCATTTGAGCTGCTCTTTCTTCGTCAGTAAGCGACTTGTAATGCTTCATGGCTTGATCAATCGTCTTGACGAAGGCTTTCATTTGCGCGGGCTTATGCCAATCATGGTAATGCCCTTTGCGCGGACAAAGAAATGCTGTTATTTGTGATGGATCTTCAGCATTTTCTGGGGTGATTTCAGTATCGCAGAGACCTCCTGTTTTGGTCCCAACGGTAAATAGGGTGCCATAGCATTTTGCCTCTCCTTGCGTTAAACCGCAGGGCTCGTATTTAGAAGGCATTAAAAAGATATCTGCTGCTGCCCGTATAAGAGAGCCTACACCTGGAATAATTCCATCGCCTTGCTGGTATTTGCGTACATTTGCATGCGTGACTGAATGTTCTACCATCTCATCGATGATAATGGCGGTGCCAGTACCTTGCCAGCGCTCTTGAACATGTTTCTTAGCTTTGTTCAGCCATCCCTTCGTCCGGCCATCCATGGTATCTTGCATGCCGACCACAATCAATTGCCCGCCTTCGGCCTGGATTTTATCGATAATGGGTTCGAGGATATCTAATCCTTTTTGATCGACGAGACGCCCAATGAAAAAGAAAAGAGGCCTTTTAGGATCGGGATCGATCGCCATACTAGCTTGGGGATAATGGCAATCAAACCATTTCTGCAATTGTTCTTTAATCTGCCTCTTTTTTCTAGGAGCAATGCATCATCATTTTCTGCGCTGTACCTGAGATCGATAAGATCTCCCGTTATCTGGATCCACCCAATTTTGTAATGTCCTATCGGTTGCAGGGTTGTGTGCTGCCGTGTTGTTACCATTGATGATACCGCTTAGACGATTTTGGCTTGCGATCAAACGAAACCAAGGATCGATCCCAAAGCCCACTTCTTTAGTTTGTACTTCCTTAGCAAAGTTTTTAGACACAGTGACGACCTGATCAGCATGGAGCATCCCCTCTATCACGGTGTTTCGGCGTTTATTTTTATCTGCATCTGGTATCAAGTTTGCCCACGCCAGGGTTCCTCCATCGATTTCCGGCACATAATCATTCGCATTGTTATGCACAGCAAATATATTCGGCGGCACTTCCTTACGAGGATAACGATGATGCATGCCCATCGAGATTAAACTCGTGGCCCAGTCATTCGCATGAAATACATCGATCCGTTTCTTTGTGTACATCTGATGCAAGAGCTCGGCCGCCGCTGATTGGAAATAAACGAAACGCCGCTTCTCATCCGCACCGCCATACGCTTTTTTAAACATGTCTTTATATTTAGAGGATGGATCGATCATATAAAAGTTAACATTTTTAGCCCAAGTTCGATCAGTCTCTTGTAGCCCATAATGGGAAAAGATTCCCGCATCCGCTAAATGGGCTTTCCATACTTTGCAAGGCTTGTTATCTTTCGTTCCATCAGTGATTCTATAAGTAGTTGTTTTTTTTGCTTTTTTAAAAGCATCGGGCAGCAAATCTTTATAATAAGGTAGGATGATATTAACAGTCTTATTGGTCTTAGCCAAGGAGTGCGCTAGCCCTTGCATGGCAGGTGCAAGACCTCCAGCATCGAAAAGTTTGGCATATTCTGGGGTGACTAAGGCAATTTTTTTGGGCTCTTTTCCGGAATCTTGAACCGCTTGAGAAAAACGCTCTACTCCGATATTTTTGTTGACCTTGGAACGATCGCCTTCATTCAATGGCTTTTCGGCAGATTGAACGAAATCGTGAATCGAAGAGAGGCAGCGTTTTTCTCGTTTTGCAATCAAGTTCGCTATAGGGGAGAGGCTTCCTAAGGTTTTTTCTATAACTAATAGGCGGGGCTGTTTTTTCAAATCTTCCAATGAGTCACCCTGCTCTCCTAGCAGTTTTATCAATGGATCTCGAATGGTTTTCTGATTGGCATTTTTAAAAAGCCAAAAAAGAACCTGAGTTGAATACGATTCTTTTTTTCTGTTGTCCAACAAATTCTTTAGAGCTTTTAGTTCGGCTAAGGATTGATAATTCTCTATTTGAGTTTGGTAGAAAAGAATAGCCCAATCGATAAGGGAAGCTTTGCTGTTTTCTTCTTTAATTGAGTCTAAAAGACCCATATTGTTTTCTAATCGATGAAAGCCATGAGCAAAATCTCCATTGTTTGGCTTACCGTCCGCAACCCACACCAAGTACTCTAAAGCATTGGTCGTGTCCTGCTCAAGATTGGCAAATTTTTCTAACGATTCATTGCGAAATTTAGGCTGATTATTCACAGTAACTTTTAATTGCTGCAGCTTTTTAATTTCGTCTTTAAACCCATCGATCTTATCTCGATATTTTGAAAGATCGACATGTAGAAGGGTGTCTGAACATTTTTTGGTTGCTGCTGCCTGTCCTTTAGAGAAGGTGGATACGATTTCTGCTTCGATTCTTTCAGCTTCCTTTTGCAAGCAATTTTGCTTTGATAGGGAATGGAGAATTTTTGGATTATTATGAATGAGTCTAAGAGCGGCATCAGAGTTTTCAGGAGAATGGTTGATCTTATTGATCGCCGCACGTAGATTGTCCTTCACTTTTTGAGGCAATTTTCTCCAAGTTTCTGCAAATGATCCATCGCGACTTAGCGTCTCGTTTAATCGTTTTATGTGCTTTAACTGCCCTACACTGGCATTAACTTCCTTGAAAGCCCCTTCGAGATGTTTTACGATTGCACGGCCGCTAGAACTGCGAAGAAGTGCAAGAACTTGTTTACAAGACTTATCCGAGCTACTGAATGATGTGGGGAATGAGCATCCTAAGATTTCGCTGAACCATTTTTTCAGGAATTCGGCTGCAACTGGAGAATTGCGGGAAAGACTTTGGTATGCATTCCACGTAGTAGAATCTTGCGTTGCCACTTCGAGCTTTTCAAAGCAATTCCTCAATGCAGTTTTTGCTGCAGCGACATCATGCTTGAATAACTTCTGACTCTGCTGACCGAGCGTAAATTTAGTGCTGCTATTCTGAATAGGCTTATACGTTCGTTTAGTGGGAGAAGATGCACGTTTAGGGGATGGCGGAGAAATAGTATGTTTTCCAATTTGATTCGTTTTTCCGATGGGTGAAGCATGAGGATGATGTGCCGGAGTTGTATGCGATACTTTGCGGGGAGAACTTGGTTTTTTTGGCGAATGTGTCGAGCCTTTTTTATGATGGTGATTATTCGAACGAACACTAGATGGAAACCAGTCCATAATGTTACTTATAGTAGAATCAAGTAAAAGCATAATTTAATCTCTGTATTAAAAATACATAACGTAACAATATTTTACACAAAAACTTGATATATAATCAATTGATTTTGTTTTATAAATATAGTGTGTATTTTTTTAACACCCAAAGAAACAAAAATAAAAATTGGATTGCATTATAGATGTCTTCCTAGATTCGGGCAAGACCATAATTTGATATAAAAAATGTTTAAAAATAATAAGAATATTGATAATTTCAATTTGATGGCACAAAGTGCATAGCCATGCACCTCTCTTGAAAATAATAATCTATATTTTATTTAGAGGCTATCCACCAACTACTGTCCACCAATCTAAGGCTTCATCGATTTTCGGGTTCTTTTAAGCCGATTTTCATTTCGCATTTTGGGGATCATATACGAAATTTTATATCACTATCAAAATATTAATTTAAGGATGTGTCAAATTACTATTTTATAGATTGTCTGCAAGTGAAGGGGTAATCAGAACGCGGTATTGATGCTCAAACCCTAAAATCGTAAGCGATGCCGGCTGCAATAAGAAATGACGTCCATAATTCGCTGGATAGCCAAGCCACCTGGCAATGAGTACCCTAAGAATGTGCCCGCTAGAAAAAATTGCAGTTTTACCTTGATAGCTATCAATTTTTTTAATGAATCGATCGGCCCTTTGGGTTATTTGAGAAACCGATTCTCCATTAGGAGCGCCATCGTTAAAAAGATCCCAATGGAGGTGCTCCTGTAAAATTTCCGCCGATGTCTTTCCTTCAAAATCGCCATAATCCCATTCAACAAGATCGGAATCGATCTTTGCCTGTTTGCCAAAACCGGCTAAATCGCAAGTCTCCCTAGCTCGCTTTAGAGGGCTGACAAAAACTTGATTGAAGTGTTGAGTTGCCAATGCCTTGGCAAGAAGATGTGATTGAATTCTTCCATTCGCTGTCAAGGAGAGGTCTGTTGTGCCTGTATGTTGCCCGCTCAAGGTCCAAGCTGTTTCACCATGTCGAATGAGATAGAGAAGTACTTTACTATTCATCCTTCCTCCGGAGGAAACCTGGCCCTTAAGGGCTAGGTATTTTCAAACTAACTGCTTTGGCCGAGTTCGAAGCTCGACCCTCAATTTGCAAATACTTTCTAAGGCCTGGGTGTTCACGGCAGGTAATGTTTGGCTAGGTTTTTAAAGGACACGATTGCCTCTTTTTCCCATTTCTTACTCAAGCCTTTTTCCTTTGCCATCATCTTTGCGACGGATGGAGCACATTCAATTGCAGCACGAGCATCGAGTAAAAGTGCTCGCGTACGTCGGGAAAGAACATCTTCGAGGGTTTCGGCCATTTCCTCGCGAATGGCAAAAACAATCTGCGATTCTAAATAGGGGAGATGTTTATGAATGTGTTTAGGGAATTTCTTTTTCAGCGGACGAATGATATCGCCATAGGCTGCAAGTGGATCATCGTAGTTTGTTTTTGCCTTATATCCCCATAGTTTCAATGACGTAGTGATGCAAGAACGATCAGGTAATCCACCGATTAAAAGCGCCTTGTTCACTGCATCTTCTGCCATTTTTCGATAAGTCGTCCATTTTCCCCCACATATCGTCAGAAGCCCCGAGTGCGAAACAATGATCGAATGATCTCTCGATAGGGTAGCTGTACCCTTAGTATGCCCTTCTTTGACAAGTGGCCTTAGACCGGCAAACATGCTTAAAACATCGGAACGTTTGGGTGCAGAAGCTAAATACCTTTTAGCATAAGTCAGAAGAAAATCGATCTCTTCTTCGAGCGGACGAGGTTCCAGTTCGATAGTCTTTTTAGGGGTATCCGTTGTTCCTAATAAAATGTGTTTATGCCAGGGCACGAAAAAAAGAACTCGGCCATCTTCTGTATGAGGAATAAGGAGCGCCGTTTTAGAGGGCATAAAGCTTCTAGGAAGAACGAGATGGATCCCTTGGCTAGGAGCGATGATTTTAGTGGTTTTTCCATCGTCGAGCTTACGCAATGCATCGCAAAAGACCCCTGTTGCATTGACGACCACTTTGGCCCTAATAGAAACTTTCCCGCCACCTAACATATCTTTTGCAATGACGCCTTCGATGATCCCGCGTTTTTTAATAAAGCCAGTGACTGGCATGTAGTTCAGCAAAACAGCTCCAAGATCAGCCGCTGTGTGCGCCAAGGTGATAGCAAGACGGGCATCATCGAATTGACCATCATAATAAACGATTGCCCCACGCAAATCTTTAGTTTCGATAGTAGGGATGGACTTCACCGTCTCTTCTTTGGAGAGAAAATAAGAAGATTCTAATCCGAGCTTGCCGGCCAATAAATCGTAGAGTTTTATGCCGATGCCGTAAAAAGGGCCTTCCCACCATTTGTAGTTAGGTACAAGAAAAGGCAGCGGATGAACAAGCTGTGGAGCATTTTTGCAAAGAAGACCGCGTTCTTTGAGAGCTTCTATAACTAAGGATAGATTTCCTTGTTGCAAATAGCGAAGCCCACCATGAATGAGCTTGGTGCTACGGCTCGATGTGCCTTTGGCAAAATCGCTTTGTTCGAGAAGCAGGGTTTTGAATCCCCGTGACGCTGCATCCACAGCAATTCCAAGGCCAGTTGCTCCTCCGCCAACGACAAGGATATCCCATTGGCTTTCGCTACCGAGGATTTTAAGCATTTGCTCTCTTTTCACAACTCCCATGCCTTTGCGCATCGTACGGCACGTTTCCAGTCATCATTCGCTTTTCTTATTTGTTCTTGGGATAAGGTCGGGGAAAAAATTCTGTCTGTTTGCCAAAACTGCTGGATCTCTTTGCGATCTCGCCAAAATTTGATGGCAAGCCCAGCTAGAAATGCAACACCAAGAGCTGTAAGTTCTGTCACAACCGGTCGAGTAACAGGAACACTGAGAAGATCAGCCTGCATCTGCATGAGCAAATTATCTTTCACAGCACCGCCGTCGACCCTCAATTCTTTCAGTAAAAGCCCAGAATCGCTTTCCATGGCTTTGAGCACATCCGAAACCTGAAATGCTATGCCTTGTAAGGCTGCCCTTGCAATGTGTGCAGCTTTCACCCCCCGGGTCAGACCGACAATCGTCCCACGGGCGTTAGGATCCCAATAGGGGGCGCCAAGGCCGGTGAATGCGGGGACAAAAAATACTCCAGCAGTATCTGGTACAGTTTGAGCCAAGGCTTCAACTTCATTAGAAGATTTGATGATCCCTAAATTGTTCTTTAGCCATTGGACGACGGCCCCAGCTATAAAGACACTGCCTTCCAGGGCATAGCACATCTCTCCACCTTGTTCATAGGCAATCGTAGTGATTAAATTATTGCGAGAATCGACAACTTCTGTACCGGTGTTCATGAGCATGAATCCGCCTGTGCCATAGGTAGCTTTTGCCATTCCTCTTTCAAAACAACCCTGTCCAAAAAGAGCGGCCTGTTGGTCGCCTGCTAAACCACAAATGGGAATCGGCGAGGCAAAAAGAGTGCTTGAAGTTTCAGCGATCATCTCGCTACAGCTGACAACATCAGGAAGTAAAGAAGAAGGAATCTCCAATAATTTGAGGATTTCTTCATCCCATGATTTTTTATGGATGTTAAATAAGAGTGTGCGGGAAGCGTTAGTCACATCAGTGACGTGTCTTTTGCCATTAGTCAATTTCCATATAAGCCAACTATCTACAGTACCAAAAGCGAGCTTCCCTTTTATCGCTTTTTCTTTTGCTCCTGGCACATTCTCTAGGATCCAATGGAGTTTTGAACCAGAAAAATAGGGGTCGAGGACAAGACCGGTTTTTTTCTGGAAGAGTGGTTCTAATCCTTGCCTTTTCAATTCTTGGCAAAAAGGCGCGGTGCGACGATCCTGCCAAACAATGGCATAATAAATCGGATTGCCTGTTTCCCTTTCCCAAACGATGGTGGTTTCTCTTTGATTCGTGATGCCAATGGCTGCAATGGCGCTGCTATTGATCCTTGCCTTGACGAGAACCTCCGTAATGACGGCAGCTTGTGAAGACCAAATTTCATTGGGATCGTGCTCTACCTGACCAGGCTCTGGAAAAAATTGCTGAAATTCCTTTTGTGCTACAGCTTTGATACTGCCTCGATGCTCAATCAGTAAAGCTCTGCTGCTCGTCGTACCTTGGTCGATGGCTAAAATGTATTCCATGATTTATTCATGGAAAATCTTGAACTCAATTGTCAAGAAAATCCTTAACAGTTATCAATGAATAACAAGTTATGAGGAAATTTTTATGGCGATGATGAATGTATTTTGGGGCGAGGTCATAGGCACCTTTCTTCTTATTCTTCTTGGAATTGGTGTAAATGCCAATGTCTTATTGAACCGTTCCAAGGGACATGAGAGCGGTTGGATTGTCATTTCGTGCGGGTGGGGATTTGCAGTCGCTATTGCCGTTTACGTATCAGGTTGGGCAAGTGGAGGGCACCTAAATCCAGCGATCACCCTCGCCTTGACAGCTATTGGTAAAAGTCCAGCAGTGTTAATTCCTGCCTATCTTTTAGGTCAATTTGTCGGAGCACTGATTGGAGCTTTTGCTGCTTGGCTTACCTACTATTCTCATTGGTCGGCAACCCCCGATGGCGAAATCAAATTAAAATGCTTTGCGACAAAACCAGCGATCCGGCGGCCATTTTTCAATTTTGTCACAGAATTCATCGCAACCTTGGTTTTGATGGTCGGTGTATTAGGAATCTTAGATAAGCACAACGATCTTTCCAGCGGAATAGGATCGTATGCAATAGGGATTCTTATATTAGTCATAGGGCTATGTTTGGGCGGTCCAACGGGCTTCGCTATCAATCCTGTTCGCGACCTGTGCCCGAGGATCATCCATGCCATCGTTCCCATGCGAGCGAAGGGGTCTTCAGATTGGGGATATGCTTGGGTGCCGATCATTGGCCCGATTTTGGGAGGGATTGTAGGTGCTTTCATCTATCAAGGGTTGATCGAACCTTTGAGACGCTTAGCAGAGTTTCACTTATGACAGCTCTATGATCAGGGTACTCAAAGCAGGTAAATGGACGAGAACTTCCGCGATCGGACTTGCCTTTTTCTTGCGAATGGCTACTTTAGGATTGCTCAGTCCCGAACCTGCATAACGAACATGATCTGTATTAAAGATCTCTTTTGCAGAAGTGAAGGAGAGTTTAGGAACCGGGATAGCATAGTTTTTCAAGCGCGAGGGACTAAAGTTGTGGACGATGAGGAATTTTTTCCCTTTAGGATCCCGACGAATATATCGCACAACACAATTTTTTCTATCGCTATCATCGAAAAACGTTACAGGCCTCGACGAATGGAGTGCGGGTTCTTTTAAATATAAGGCTCCAAGATCCCGAGTCAATCTATGAACTCCGCGGTGATTGACATCCTCTAGTGCATCCCATTGGACAGAAGGGATGCCCAATTGAGGATGAAGCAAACCTCTTGTCCACTCGTGAGGCTGACCAAATTCCGTGCCCATGCAACTCAAAACCCCACGGCCCGGAGAACAATAAAGCAGAGAGTGGTAGAGCTTACAACCAGCGATTTTTTGCTGGCGCGTCCCTGGCATTTTGCCTAAAAGGGATTTTTTTCCATGAGCAAACTCATCATGAGAGGAAACCGTGAGAGAAGAAGAGGCGTTCACGGTGACCGCGTTTTTTATGAGATGCAAGTTTGCAGATCGCTTATTAAAAGGGGTTCTCATCAAATGAAATATGTCGGCCTGCCTGTAAAATCCCCAATCGAGATCGAAGTCTAATCCTCCACGGTCTGCAGGGGTTTTAAGCGTAGGAGCATAGGATGAATTTTCTGCCATCAAAAGAACTCCTGGCACAATCTCATGGATCCTCGAGTTCATCTTACTGAAAAATTGGGCTGCATCCTGATCGTAAGCTTTGCCGTTTAGATTGGGAAGGTATTGACCTTTTTTTCGCGCATAATCCTTTGCTATGGTGTTACTTACGGCATCAAAGCGCACTCCATCGATGTGGAGCTCTTCACACCAATATCTAACGCTAGAAGCTACAAAATCCTGAACCCATGACGATTCGTACTTGAATTCATGATTGCCCCAATAAGGATGCAAACTTTTCTTAGGGTCGGAATACATAGGATAGATTTTTTCAAACAAGGGTGTACCATCGAACTTTGGAAGAGCAAATTCATCTCTTGGAAAATGAGCACTGGAGAAATCGATGAAAACGCCAATATTTGCCTTATGCAGTTTGCTAATAAATTTTTTGAATTCATCCAGCGTTCCAAAACGGAAATTCGGGGCAAAATAATTCGTCACTTGGTAACCCATGGAATTTTCGGAAGGGTAGTTCAGCAATCCCATTAATTCGACGTGGGTATAATTCTGCTTCTTGCAATAGGCGATCATTTCATCGGCCAAAGAAGAATAATTCAATCGCTTACCATCCTTCGGTTTCTTCCAAACATAGGGATGGATTTCAAGGATATTCATGGGGCGGGTTGGTTGCTCCTTTCGCTTTTGCATCCAGTTTCGATCCTGCCACTGAAATTTTTTGCGATCGCATACCACCGATTGATGCCGAAATGTCACTCCGCGGTATTCTACTGCCTCGACTCCAAAGGGGTCGGTCTTATATCGTGTTTTTCCATCTGCACCCTCAATGATATACTCGTAAACACACCCTTTTTTTATACCTGCCGCATAGATCTCCCAAACTCCTGTATGAGGGAGATTCTTAAGGACTTTAGTAGAGAACCTCCCTTTTTCTACCTTCATTCTTACTGAGACACTTGTTGCATGGGGAGCAAAAACACGGAATGTGGTTCCTTTAGCTCCCAAATGAGCCCCAAAATAGTGATCCAAGCGAGGATTGATTGCATGGGTCATGGGCATTTGAAGACTAAGAATATGTCGAATCTTATCAAGTAGAGTGTGCTTTTTATGATCACGAAGTGTGCAAAGAAGATTAGGTTTTCTAAGCAATCGGCGATAGGCTGAGTTTGCCCCATCATGTATAGGGGAAAGTGAAGAAACGGTTTTACCTAAATACTCTTGTATCTCTTTTGGAAGGGAACGGATCAGTTGAGCCGCCTCCGAATTCTTTGGGAAAGGATTCAATAAGAGTTTTCTGATCTTTGCGATTTTATCATCGGTAGATTGAATTTCCTCTGGATCAAGGGAAAACACCGGAGAATTTAACAGCTTGTCATCGACTTGCAAGGAGTCTTTTATTCTATCTATATGCTTTTGCAATACGACTATCTTGCTTTGCAAACGATAGTTTCTTGGTTGATTCAAGCCTTCTTTTAATTGATTGACTAAGATTTGACAACTTTGAAATTCTCGAAAAAGTCGATCTTTTTCCGTCTTAGAAAAATAAGACTGCACAGCAATGGGTGGAAGCGATCGCGATAGGGGCTGTGTAGAAGTCATAGTTTTTTATCCCTCCTAAGGGAGAAACCGGTGCCCTTAAGGGCTGGATTTTCAAAATAACTATTGGGCCGAGTTCAAAGCTCGGCCCCCCCAGCTTGCAATCCTAGGCCTTACGGCCTGGGCGTTACTACTTTCCTAGGAATAGCATTCTTCAAAGATCACTGTAGAATTGGGTGGTAGGGTAACCTCGATATAGTGCTCATCTTCAAAGTGAGAAATGCGTACTTTGTCTGTTTTCAGTCCCTGACCACTCCATGCACGATCATCGGAATTAAAGATTTCACGAACTTGGTTGAGATTCGAAAAACTTCCATCGTTTGGAAGAGGGATGCGGTATTTTTTTAATGCTTGGGAGCTAAAGTTATGTGCGCAGAAGAGCGTTTTTGAAGGATCGCTTCCTTTTCGTCGATAGGCAATGACGCGATTTTCGTTATCGATAATCTCATGCATTGTTCCATCTTTTTTTCCATCTCTTAACCAAAGAGCATCTTCATCAAGGTAGAGCTTTCCTAATCTCTTCATCATATTCGCTACGCCTTGATGATAGGGTTTGCTCATTTCGCCCCATAATACGCCGATAGGTCGTTTAGATTGTTTTGTTTTATTTTTTGACTTGGACAGGTCAGCTTCGGTGGGATAGCTACTCCAGGTACGGCTTTGTGCAAATTCATTACCCATCATGCCAAGTTTAGCACCAGGCAGACACATCTGATAGGCGAGGAGATTACGCGACTTGGCAAATCGCTCACGCTCACTTCCTGGCATTTTTTTCAGTATCGATCCTTTGTCGCCAGCAACTTCATCATGAGAAATTTCGTAGACGGTAGGTGATTTGCGAGTGATATTAAATCCGTGGACGATTTTGTTAAATGACCCCTGCTTAAATCCATTTAAAGTATTATTCATCCAACCCATGTTCCAGTTCTTATCGAATCCATAGCCTCTTTGCTGATCGATGCGATCGTTGAGGCCAGGAAAAGCCCCGCTGGATTCCTCAGCAATCATCTGCACTCCGGGAAAGTTCTGATGAACATAGCTATTGAGATTTCGTACAAACTCCATGGCATCGTAATTTCTATTATCCCCTTCCTTTGATTGGAGCCATTGGATATTCTTGTGTTTCTTCGAATAATCGAGAAAGAACATCGACGTCACAGCATCTACACGCATACCATCGACATGCATGACCTTGAGCCAAAAATCGGCGCTTGCATAGAGAAAATTACGTGGCGCTTGCCTTGAAAGATCAAACTCCCAAGTATTCCAATCAGGATGGCGGCTCTTTTTAAGAATGGGTGTCTTCCAGTTTTTTTCAAATTTAAAGGTGTGTAGCTTATCATCATCTTCGATAAAATTCCGATTTTCATAGAGCGTCGATCCATCGAATTGTTGAAGACCAATGCTATCGATAGAAAAATGGGCTGGCACCCAATCGATGAGGATCCCGATGTTATGTTGGTGAAGATATTGGACAAATTTTTGCATCTCTTCTATGGTTCCAAGACGGTGATTCGAAGCAAAGAACGAAAGAACTTGGTAACAGGCCATCTGCGTATTTGCTGGGTAATCAAGTGCTCCCATCATCTCAACATGAGTAAATCCAAATTCTTTACAGTGCGCAACCATCTGTTTTGCTAATTCATTCCATTTAAGCGGTTCTTCATTTTCCTTTTTCCTCCACAAGGCGGGATGAAATTCGTAGATATTCATGGGTTTAGCATCGTTGTTCTGACGCTTGAGCATCCATGCATCATCTTTCCACTGAAAATCATGCGGTCTTTTGCGCACGACACTATGGTAAAACATGGGATCATCAAGATGTTTAGAAATACCAAAACCGTAAGGATCAACTTTATTAAGGATAATACGCTTGTCTTTAGTTGCAGCTTCTCTGTCTCCAGGTTTTGCTTTTTTAGTTGATGAGGCGGTTATTTGGTAGTAATAGTTGCTCCCTTCTGGAAGTTCTTGAACTGTGGTAGTCCATATGCCAGAGACCGGATCTTTCTTCATTTGTATAGAGCTAGGTGCTTCCAATTCCTCTTCGCCTATGCTGGTCAATGCCAGAGAAACAGCTTTTGCATTCGGAGCAAAAACACGAAAAATAACAGAACCATCGGGTTGCAGGTGTGCACCGAGTGTTTCATGCTGTTTCGCAGCCTTAGAAAGGCCTGAACCATAGTATGGAGGTTTTTGGGAGACAAGCTTTTGCACTTCAGGTTCTAGTGATTCATATAACCTTTCCAAAACCTCGTGACTGAATTTACCGCTTGTCACCCTTTTTGAAAACGTCGATGCTTTTTCTTTGAAGTACCCTGCAAGTTCCTTTTTAATGGTATCGATCTCTACTTTTGTCTTTTGAATATAACTCTGTAGAAGAGGCTGGCTGTGCTGATTTTTTAAAGTCACTGCTAGGCGAGGTTGTTTTTCTAAAGTCTTAGTTCCCCATTCACTCCCTGCTACTGCCGACTTGTTTTTAGAGGAGTGGTATTTTTGAACATCTTTACCAAGCTGCTTCTGAACAGAATCTGGCAATGTTTTTAAAAGTTTTAAAGCGGCACGCGTATGTTCTCCAGATGTTTTTTCAAGGTTAGAGCATACTGTTCTCATCTTCGCGATTTTAGAATTCAGAGCTTTTAATCGTTTATACTGATCAGATGGAGAAACGGTATGAAGCTTAGTTAGTTGGTGAGTTTTTAAAATTCGCGCTCGAACTTGCTCGATTTTCTCTTGGACTTTTTTAGATCTAGCATCAAATTTTTGGATCGATTGCATGATTGTGGCTAAAGCAGTATCGTCGGTTTCTGAACGATGTCGTTGCTGTAATGTTTCAATATATCGTTGAAAATTTACATCTTGTGCTTTTAGGCTTTTTAACAAATTAACGTCGGCCTGTTCATTTTCTTTGCTCGATAAAAAACTTGAAGGCATTAATGATATTGCTGACATGCAAATTCTCTTTAGGGATTAAACTGTTTTGTAGGAAATTTTAACTTATAAGTAAAGAAAAGTCAACTAAACAAATTGTTTTTAGTTACGTTTAAATATATAATTTTTAACAAATTGAATATAGTTAAATTTTTACGTTATTCTAATTAAAAATTGAGTTGGTATTTTGAAGTAAAAGATAGGATTTTTCCAGTTAAAGGGTGAGCAAAAGCCAATGTTCTCGCATGAAGGTAAAGTCGACTGACCGCAGGCCCTAAATAACCGTATTTTAGATCGCCAACAATCGGATGCCCAGCCTCGCTAGCTTGAGCGCGTATTTGGTTCTTTCTTCCTGTTTCTAAGCGAATGGCAAGTCGAGAAAAATTTTTCTTTGACTCGATCGTTTTATAATGAGAAATAGCGAGCTTGCCATCTTTGCCGCTTTTTACAAAATATCTTTCATCTTCAACTAGTAAACTTTTCCATACACCTGTCTGGTGACAAGGAATTCCTTGAACAACTGCCTCGTAATGGCGTTCCAGATCGTGTGCTTCGAATTTTTTCTTTAAAAATTCGCGCGCTCGCTGTGTATAGGCAAAAACTAAAACGCCTGATGTCTCGCGGTCTAAGCGATGTACGGGGAACACCGTGGCCTTATAAAAACGCCTTTTTAGGATACTATGGACACATAGCTTTTCGTAATCTGTGGCCACTGTAAGAAGGCCTTCTGGCTTTTCTATGACGACGAGTTCTTTATCCTCGTAGAGGATTTCGATACCGTGATCGGCATATTTTTTCCGAGCAAGAAGGATAAGCTCTTGATTTTCAGCAACTTCTGCATCGGGATACTTGAGAATTTTGTTATCCGATTCGATACGTCCGTGCAAAATCCATTGCTTAAGGCTGGTCTTAGAACTATCAGGATGTAACTGCTGCAATCGATCGATTAATTTCATGTCGCTAGAGTATATCGCAGATCTTTGTTTGCTTGAAAGCTCTACTTATGATTAAAATGCCATCTTTACAAGACAGGAGACCATGATATGGAAAATTCTGAATACAAAAACACTCGCGAAAAAGCTAGCTACTGCCTTGGGCTTGAAACAGGACGTGGTCTTAAAATGCAATTCGCCGATCTTAATTTATCGATTTTTTACCAAGGTCTCAAGGACGCTTTTAGCGATGAGAAACCAAAAATCAAGGAAGAAGAGGTAAGACAGGTGATGGCTGCAATCCAGCACCAAATGCTTCAGCAACAACGGCAAATGCTGGCTAAGCTTTCCGATGAAAATAAAAAGGCAGCTGAAAAGTTTCTCGAGCACAATAAGACAAAACCTGGGGTTGTTGTTTTGCCAAGCGGCCTTCAATACAAAGTTCTTTCGTCAAGAAGCGGATCTGGTGTAAGTCCAACCCTGCTCGACTTTGTCACCATCCATTATAAAGCCTCTTTTCCCAATGGTACTGTCTTTGAAAATACTTATGAAAAAAATCAGCCGAAATCGATTGGGATCAATCAAATGATTCCAGGTTGGGCAGAAGTGATCAAGCTCATGAAACCCGGGGAAAAGTGGGAAGTTTATGTTCCGCCCTATCTTGCCTATGGTGAAGCAGGATATCCACCGGTAATCCCTCCCAACGCACTGCTCATCTTCGAAATGGAGTTACTGGCTGTCAACGAAGAGCTCCCTGGCAACATCTAACTCAGTTATTTGCAAATGAAATAGGAATCTCCTTGGGGAAGCTTCCTATTCTTATACTTGCTTGGGGGCTCTTTGGCCGATGGAGGGGTAGGGCTTATCAGGTCCTTGTATAATCGACTCGATAAAGTGATTGAGAAGTTCTGTTTTCTTCTGATGATAACTATTCGATTTATGGTTGTAGTTACCCGCCCGTCTATAGTGCAAAAAGGCATAATCCAAAAAAAATTGCATGTCATCAGGATTAGATTCTATGAACTTTGCAAGATGTGAGTTGTATCCGATCGCACTAAGAACGCCTTCACGCAATAGATACCCTCGCTCTTCGAGTTCATAAGAGTTGGTAACGAAATCGCCATCAGTCAAATCGAGTTGGTTTCGCATGTAATCGATTCTGATATTGGGATTTTCTTTTAAATAATAGTAGGTGAACCCACCTGTGTCGGTGTGATTGCCATTGATCGACCCGCAGTTGAAATTAAGTGTCTGTTTATTGGGCAAAGTTTCCATGTTAAAGAACATGATTCCATTCCAGATGTATTTGATAGCTCCCATGGATCCTCTCCACTGGGCAACTGCTGAAAGATCGTAATCCTTCATATAGTCTTCTATGCTAAATTCCTTGATTAAAAACATATCGGAATCAATGACAGCGACGATGCCGCTATAATCAAATCCCAAGGTGCTAAAGGAGTATTGAATGGCATTTGCCGTACGAACAGATGGACAATTCCAGTCTTCCCAAGGCTGCCTTGCTAGATAGGGTAGCTGGTGAATTTCTTGCGGGATCGTGAAACAGCGGATAGCAAGCTCTTGGCACACCTCTTGGATTTGTTTGGAGAGTTTCTCAGTTGGCCCGTCATTAAAAACAACATACTCATAGTCATCTTTTAAAAACTTTTGGAAGGTTTTATAGTGAAGCCTGATGAAATCGGGACGATTATAGCTATGGGTCATGATCAAGACCTTGGCTTGCATGCAATCGGTCATAAACATCAGCATCAATCCACAAAAGAAGGGCAACTTTCGTAAAACCAACCATTTGATCGCTTCCATAATCAAAGATGTCTCCTCAGTTTTAGTTTCAATTGAGCAATTCCTGCCAACGCGAATACCATTGATCGAGTTGCGCTTGCTTTTCATCGATACTGCGACATAGTGTATGAAGTTCATCCGCTGGGGCGCTTTCAAGTTTTTGGTGGAGTCCCTTTAATTCTAATTCCAAGATAGGGATATTCTTTTCGATTTCCTCCAACTCTCTTGTCTCTTTCCACGAACGTTTGCCCGAGGCAGGGGAGGGGAGTGCTTTTGAAGCCTTAGCAGGTGCTGCTTTTTGCAGTGTTTCCTGCTGAAGGTCCTCTTGCCATAGAGAAAAGCTAGAAAAAAAGCGCGGCCTTATATCTCTTCCAAGTTCCAGCAACTGGCTAGCGACCCGGCTTAGCATGGTCCTATCATGTGTGATGAGAACTAAGGCACCTGGAAATTCCAACAAGCTCTCTTCGAGAATTTCAAGGGTGCTGATATCGAGATCATTCGTCGGTTCGTCGAGCAATAAAATATCGGCTGGTTGGAGCATCAGCCTTGCTATCAAAAGACGAGCCCGTTCTCCACCAGAGAGTTTGTCGATAGGCATATCGATGAGAGAAGCAGGAAATAGAAAGCGCTCAGCCCATCCAATGACATGGATCTCGCGCCCTTGATAGTAGACATAGTCCCCATGAGTAGCCAGGGCGGTGCGGATCGTACTATCTTGGGGTAATCGAAATCGCTCTTGGTCGAAATAGACGATTTTTAGATCATCCGCATATTTGATCGTACCTTGAGTTGCTTTAATCTCACGAGCTAAGATCTTTAAAAGCGTGCTTTTTCCCGTTCCATTTTTTCCAAGAAGACCGAGTCTGCTGCCAGGAGAAAGGACAAAATCGAGCTTTTCAAAAAGCGTTTTAGCACCAAGCGAGTAGGTTAGGTTATGTGTAGAAAGGAGTTTTCTCGTTTCGCGCTCTGAGGCAAAAAAATCAATTGCTACGGTTTTTTCTCGATTGCGTTCTTTGATCGTCTTGAGCTCATCGAGCAATTCTTCCGCTTCTTGTATCCTGGCAACAGACTTTGTCGTACGCGCTTTTGGGTTTGACCTTAGCCATTCAATCTCACGCCGTGCTTTAGAACGCAGCGATCCTTCTCGTTCTCGCTGACCAGCAAGAAAATCATCGCGTAGATCGAGGAATCGATCGAATGGCGCCTCTATTTGGAAGATCCCTTGGGGAAATCGATAACCAAGCTCAGCTGTGCTCTTCGTTACCTTTGAGAGAAAACTTCGATCATGACTGATGGCGATGAAAGCAAAAGACGATTGCAGAAGAAATTTCTCGAGCCAGAGAATGCTCTCTAAATCGAGATGATTGGTTGGTTCATCGAGGAAAAGTACTTCTGGCTCCAGAATGAGCTGCCTAGCGATTTCTAAGCGTTTACGCCACCCACCCGAGAGTTGGCTGGCATTCGTGTCAAAATCGCTGAACCCCATTTTCCCTAAGGTTACTTCTATAGCGATCTCTTTTTCATAATCATCGCGGGGATCGTCAGCGAGATCCTCCATTAAAATTTGTCGAAGAGTAGCATCGAGAAGAGGGGATTGCTGGGCAACATAGCCCACCTTAAGGCCGCGCACCCTGACAACTTCGCCACTATCTGCAGTTTCCAACCCAGCCATGATCTTGAGCAAAGTCGACTTGCCAGACCCATTGATACCAATAAGTCCCAGCCGGTCTTTCTCGAACACGCTTATGGACACCTCCTTAAAAAGAGTGCGCGACCCAAACGACTTACAAATATTTTTACACTGAATCAGCAGAGACATGTGCTATATTGTACAGATATGCCTGAATTGCCTGAAGTCGAAACCGTCGTAAGAGGATTGCACCAAGCTGCCATTATTGGAAAGACCATCCATGCTGTCCATGTATCCTGGAAGAATACAATAGCTCAAGGGCACCTCTATATTTCAGACTGGCAGCCAAGGAAAATTCTATCTTTAAGCCGACGAGGTAAGTGGCTGCATTTTGAGCTTGTGGATGGCTTGCATCTTCTCGTGCATCTCAAAATGAGTGGGAAATTTGCCTTAGCGTCTTCTTCTTATGAGCGCGCCGCCCTAATTTTAGAGGGTGGAATCCGACTCTCTTTTCACGACACAAGAAAATTTGGCAAGTGGCATTTTACTCTCGAACCACAGAACTTGCTAGGTTCCCTCGGCATAGAACCCTTGAGTGAGGAATTCAACGAGGAAACTC
The DNA here is from genome assembly GCA_963791555.1 of uncultured Simkaniaceae bacterium. Taxonomy (GTDB): domain Bacteria; phylum Chlamydiota; class Chlamydiia; order Chlamydiales; family Rhabdochlamydiaceae; genus JAGXTH01. Next base: position 63,231 of record CAWBSQ010000003.1, on the reverse strand, counting down.
TAGCGAAGCTTTTGCGAAATAGCAATAAAACCCTTAAGTCATTTCTTCTCGATCAAACTAAAATCGTAGGCCTTGGGAATATCTATGTCGACGAAAGCCTGTGGTCAAGCCAATTAGATCCGCGAAGACGCTGCTGCAGCATAAAGCAAGACGAAATTGCAAAATTACATCGAGCAATTCGCTTTGTCCTCGAAGAGGGAATTCGGTTTGGAGGAACAAGCATTCACAATGGACTTGCTAACTTTCATCAAGTCAACGGTCAAACCGGCCAGAAACAAAACTTCCTGAATGTTTATCATAAAGAGGGACAACCTTGTCCCCAATGCCATACTAAAATAGAAAAAATGATCTTAGCTCAGCGCGGAACTCATTTTTGCCCAGATTGTCAGAACATGCGATGAGATAGCTGGCAGATCTTAAATGTGCTATTATTAGCAAGGTGGACCCGGCTCCAATCTTCAAGCTCTTTTGTCGAACGCAGTGCGATCAGACCGCTAGCTGGTTCAAAGAGGTAATGGCAGGATTTCCCTTTGTAAAAATTCATGCGATGCGTTTGGGTGCCAATGGCATAAAGCCCTGGCTTAAGACGTTGAAAGACGGTAGCGACTTTTTCAGCCGTTGCATTCACCACTAGAGGGCCTATTTGCCTCTTCTTCAATCCCAGCAAGGGAGTCGTGTCGACTTGCCCAAGTTCTAATAGAGCCGCTTCCTTGCCAGCTCCATTTTGCAACATCGAAGTAACATTCGTCAAATGATGCTCGGGATCTTTGAAATTGGCTTTTGTTCGAAAGTAGAGGTGAGCAAACCAATCACTTAACCCAACGCATTGCCCTCCATGCTTATCGAAGTGCAATTGACCATTACGGATGAAAAAATGGAACCGTGTTTGCAGCGATTTGGGAAGCTTTGCTACCGAGACAGGTGCATGAGTATAGATTTCCTGTGCTTGATCAGGCGACAGCACATTGATGGTGCTAGCCAAAAGATTTTCCCCATAACGGACAGCATCGATCCAACGGACAGAATCGTGGGCAAGGTAATTGGCCTGAGCCAGTAGTTTCTGTCCCTCCTTCGATGCTCCAAATGAATAGATAGAGAGCTCTCCAGCTGCCCGGATAAATAATGCGATAACAACCTTGAAAGGGCTTGTCACAGCCAGCCAAGTCACTTCCAGAGCGTTCCATTGATTGAGCCGTTTTCCGTAGGTATTTTTAGCCCTAGCTTTGATGGAGTCTATGGTTTCTTTACCGCTCAAGTACGTTTCAAGGGTCTTATCCGATCTAAAAATTGCTGGTGAAAAGGGGGTTGTCATAAATAAATTTCCTAAGAGAGTTTGATATTTATTTTTATTCATGCATTTTACAGCGGACTATCTTTCGAATCAATTGTATGATTTTTGATTGTATATACAAAAAATTATTACTGCATTCACTTAGATCAGATCTTTTAATTGTTGAAAAAATCAGAAAAGATAATGATACTGTTCAATATGAAAAGAAAACAAAAATTATTGGAACAGATATTAGCAGCAACCTTCTTGATCGTTTTTATTTTCTGCTTATTTTTCAAAGCAGAAGAAGTCATAAACAAAGGTACTAAGGCTTTATCAATCCTTGAGTCTTCAAAGAGAGTCACCATTGCTGCCCATGCCCTGCCTGCACAAGAAATTCCAGAAGGAATGGCCCATATGGCCAGTCAGCAAGGGTATACTGTGATTGCACTCACTATCGAAAATCACAGCCCACAACAATTTGAATTAAAAAAAGAGAGCGTGGATTTGAATCTCACCGATCGAAAAACGGTGATGAAAAAGGTCAAAAACTCCGCGTTCACGAGATCGATGCTTTTCAGAGTCGCTGGGCTGTTTTTCTGGCCGATATCGATCCCTGGCACAATCGAGAGCATTGTTTCTATGAATTCGATTCATGCTTTGAAAGATCGCTTGCATGCCGCTATGCTTAAAAAGGAAGGGGAGATCATAGTTCCCTTCTCGGCCATTCATCGCTATCTTTTTATCCCAGGCGATGAAGTTCCGCGGACATTCAAAGTCCAACTTTTTAATTGTCATAACCTTAAATCTGAAACCCACAATGTGGAGATTACCTAACGATGTCTAGAGTTGCGTTCCATCCAAAAGCTTCCTCAATTGTTGACAACTCTCTCTTACGATCTGCTGATGAAGGAAGGGGAGCCAGCCATTCGCTTAATCAACGCGTTTATGCTGCCTCTATGGCACCTTTTCGTGCTCTCTATGCATTGTATGATTTTGTTTGTCCGGAAAATCCTTTAACCAAGCAAAGACAATTGCGCATCTTCCCAGAATCGCTGGAAATCGCCTTTGGCAGATATGGTTACGGCAATAGCATCGACGCAAATGGGGGCCCCTGGCGTCCCTATCGATGGGAACCCGCTGGCTACAATGGCATGGTCTCTAACTACAAAAAGATGACCGATGAATCGATGAAGAAGATGATCCCATTCACTGGACGTCCTAAGCTGCCTTGGAAAATGACTATGGTCAATAACCAGGTCGTCAATGCCTGGGCTAAAATGGGTGGATTCATGGGAATTCATCGCGGCTTGATCGAACGGATGGAAGCAGAAAAACGCGACTTTGGTCTTGGCCATATACCCATAAAGCACAAAATTGCAGCCGTAGTAGGCCATGAAATGGCACACCCTGCAGCGAGACATACTGCCAGGCTGGTTGAAATCTCCTTATTCTGGACTTTGATCGCGGTTGTTTTTGAACCGGCATTCATGCTTCTTGCTGGATATGACTTGCTGGAAGGTTTCTTCTTTTCTTCCTATAGCCGTTCCCAAGAATTTGAAGCTGATCGCTATGGGATGGAAATGATGTGGAAAGCTGGTTACGATCCAAAAGCTGCTGTTTGGGCACAGCACTTTCTCAAAGATTATGAAGATACCTATGGCATCCGCTTTTTTGATGTAATCGATCGTCTTTTCTGGAGTCATCCAAGCTCTGATGAGCGGATTAAAGCGAATAAAATCACATTAGCAGAGCTCAGCCGACGCAAAAGGCCTGCTCATACACATTCAGTTTTTTAAAAAGCTTTAAAACTGTGTTTATCCCGCCTTCGGAGGAAACCCGGCCCTTAAGGGCCGGGTATTTTCAAACTAACCGCTTTAGTCGAAGTCGAAGCTCAGCCCCCAACTTGCAATCCCAGGCCTTAAGGCCTGGGTATTCACTTAAGCGGCACATCTGAAAGGATGTGTTCACCTTCTGTATGCGCAACAAGTGCCGCGCAAGCCGTGTCGCTATAGACATTAGCCGTTGTGCGGCACATATCCAAAAGACGATCGACGGGAAGAATAAGGGCAATCCCTTCAGCTGGCAGTCCCATCGCATTCAATATGATGATTAAGGCAACAAGGCTTGCCGAAGGAACAGCTGCCACTCCCATCGAGGTAATCAAGGATAAGAAGACGACTAGTATTTGATGGCCCCAACCGATCTCTATTCCATAGGCCTGTGCAATAAAAAGTGCGGCGGTGCATTCATACAAAGCTGATCCAGCCATATTCATTGACGTGCCAAGCGGCACCACAAAACTACACACCCGATTTGAAATCCCTGCTCTTTTTTCTACGCAATCGATTGTGATCGGCAATGTGGCAGCTGATGAACTAGTAGAAAAGGCTGTGACTAAAGCCGGAGCGATTGCACGGAGATGGCGAATGGGATTGATCCCCATGCATTTTAAAAGGACTGGAATGACGATGAAACAGAAAATGAGCAAACCTAAAAATGCAGTAAGGAAGAAATAAAGCACGCCTCCGATAGACTGTAGCCCTTGAGAGGCGATCACTTTTGCCACAAGGCAAAAAACTCCAAAAGGCATAGCTTTCATGATGAAATGGGTCATGCGCATCAAAACATAGAATAATCCGCGCATCAGGTTCACTAGAGTTTGACTGGCCTGACTCTCGATTTTCATCAAGGCAAACCCAAAGAGCAGGCTAAAAAAGATAATCCCAAGCATATTGCTCTGCGCTGCCGCTTCGACGATATTCACGGGGATCAGCTTCAATAAAATTTGGGAAATCGCCTCCATATGACCTACTGGAATAGGGGCTGCGTGTTCAACCATCGGGCCAGGATGAGGAGGGGTGTTGGTTATGATCGTGCTGATATCCTTTTGCATACCCGGCTTGATCAGATTGACCATCAGAACGCCGACCAAAACTGCTAGCAAGATCGTTAGAACGTAAAAACCAAACGTCTTAAGTCCCAACCTGCCAAAAGACTGCTCGCCACTCATCTGCCCAAGGCCGCTGATGATCGCTGAAGCAACTAAGGGTACGACTAGAAGGGTCAAGGAGTTGAGAAAAAGTTGGCCGAAGAGATCGAAGAGCTGATAGAAAGTGATCCCAAAAATAGCCGCCGTTTTACCAGTGAGATTGCCAACAATGACAGCCAAGACAATAGCGATAAGAACTTTCCAAAGCATTGAGGCTTTTTTCACTCTTGCTCTCCTTGTTAAAATCTCGCGATTTTAGCTCAAATCTTGATTTTACTCTTAAACTTTTATATCGAACCGTTGCCTCTCAGAAAGTATTTGCAAATTCCTTCTAAGAGTCTAAAGCGCTCACAGTTCTCTATAATCTGCTATCTGCCAAATCGGGGATATTATTCTCGATGAAAATATTGAAGTGAGAGCAAAAGAACATAGAGAAAAAACATCATTATCCCACAACACATTAATTTTCAAGATGTTATGATTTAGCATTCCTCCATATTCTATAATCAAAACACTACCCTCATAGAATAAAGCTGTTACCTCTATTATTTTTTTATGAATGTTTTTTCTCATGATAATATTGCATCAAACTTGAAATTAATGATTTAGGGTGGAATATCGATTGACTGTAAATTGATTATTTTATTTCTATTTTGATAAAAACCTGCTATAATTACAGGCATGAATGAAATAAAAACAATACCCACATTTATTCCTCCTGTCGATTTTGTACAAATCAATCCTCCGACTATGCAAATTTCAAATGCCGATTTCTATTCGCTAATTTCTCATATTCTGCAACTTAGAGAACCCAATTACGAGATGATCGCCCCCCTCCATGAACATCAACTCTATCAACCCCCATCTGAGACAACCCAATACCGCATGCCTCACGTTCAACCAATGCAAGTACTGCTAGAAGAGCCCAATGAGGGAATAGGCTTCCTGCGCGCGCCAATCGCCCAACCAGAATATAACCCCCAAGAGCGGGGCGGCGCTATGCCGCTACAACCTGAGATACCAAACGATGCGCCTATACCACCTATCGAAGGCAATCCCATGCCAGTACCTCCAGAAGAGATAGGCAATCCAGATGGCGTCCATCAACCCCCTATTTCCTGGGATCAGCGCATTTTATTCTTCTTTCTTAATCAGTTGCAAAACGCCTTGAATTTATCACTCTTTTCACCACCATCTAGGAGCGATTCAGAACAAGCGACTCTTGCACAGAAGCTAGCTCAATCAACCGATCGCCGTGCAGAACGGGACATCGAGCAAAGGCAAACTAGGGAAAATCCAACTTCTCGCGGCACTACGCCCTCCAATCCACAGCAACCAATCAGTGCTTCCTCATCCAATGCTGCTGGTACGATCAACTCTCAGAGAATGGATCCTACTAGTCAGCATAATCGAAACCTGCTGAATGCAGAACTCATGCAACAAATGACTCAGACAGGAGCTCTGCGCAGTACACCATCTACACCCCCAACATCTGCTAGCGAAAATCCAAAACTTCTCCTAGCTGAATTAGCCTTAAAGCTCTTGTCGATCAATCAACTTTCGCAAACGTTCGTTTCTGGGGTCAGATCTGCTCAGCAACCACTATTTTCTATCTCCTCACGGCAACTGACCGATAGGGCAATTATTACCCAAGTAGGCAAGCTTTTCACACACATCGAGCAACTCAAAGCCCTTCTTGATCCCCAAACTCTTGCATCGAATAACAACTTTTATCGAATTGTCGTAGACCGCCTCAAAGAGATCGCTGATGAATTACGGACAGAGGCCCAAATAGCTTCTAATCCACAGAATCGTCTACAAAAAGAAGCTGTTCTCGACCGGCTCAATCAAGAAGTCGAATGGCTGTCCATTTTGATTGCTACAGCCAAAGCGGAAAAGGAAACTAGGCAGTTAGAGACACTTAAACCGGCTCTTGCAACTAGTCACCCTTTAGTCAACCCGCTGCTATCCAAACCAGAACCTCTGCCAACACTCAATTTAGGTAATTTAGCAACGCCTCTTAATCAAGATCAGCTTAAGTCTGCCTTATCGACTTCTTCTTCCAATTTAGTCTATTTTCTCCCCGTCGATGGTAAAACACCTTTGACGCTTGCTTTGCAAGTGCCCAAAACAACCCTGGAAATGGCTGGGATGATCCAAGCCCATCTTAATAAAGGCGTAATGCAGCCCCTGCCGATCATTGTTCCTTATCCAATTGGCATAACATTCAACGAATCGCATAAACAGACGTCTTCTTCAGAAAGGGGAGGCGTGAAAAAAGAGAACAACAATGGAAAGCCTGGCTTCGGCGGAGGCAAAGATCTTTCACAGGTCATGTTGCTCATCCCAGCTGGACCTGTCATCATTGGCGACCCCTTCAAGGAGGGGCGGTCTGATGAACAGCCAACGCGCATCGAGCAGCTAGATCCTTTCCTGATCGCATCAACTCCTGTGACAAATGCACAATATGCCGATTGGCTTTCCGATGAACTCTTGAATAAAACAATCCATATTATACACCCCGGCAAGATCGTCGATCATTCTGGACGGTTACTCGCTATGACCGTCGAAGGGGCAAGAACAAGCCAGCTCGAGCTATCTTCAACTGGGGGTGTTCTTGCTATTCGTTCGACTCCTGGCCGTGAAAATCATCCTGTAGTTCATGTTACCTACCTTGGAGCGCAAGCATTCTGCCGAGCGAATGGCTTCAGGCTTCCAAGTGAAGAAGAGTGGGAACGAGCTGCTGGCATGCTGCCAACTGAATATGGTCAGCCCCTTAAAAAACGACGTTATGGATGTAGCGCTGAATTGTTGACCTCAGCATGGGCTCCTTTCCGAGAATCGGGTATGGCGAAAATTACACTCAACCTCACAATGCCTGTCGGGTTCTTCGATGGGCAAAAAGTCTATTCAAGGGGCAACAACCGCATTGAAACGAATCATTCCATGAGTCCCTGGGGCTGCTCCGATATGTCCGGAAACGTCAGAGAATGGACATCTTCACAGTATGATGAAGATGGCCTATTGCAAATCACTAAAGGGGGCAGTTATGGCGATGGGGTATTCGACCTACGCGTTGCTGCAAAGATCCCTCTTCCTCCCACTCTTTCCGATCCTTATACAGGCTTTCGAGTCGTTATCTAAAATCTACAAGCTATACACATCGCGATTCAAAAATTGGAATTTTGGCACCGCAGCCGGCGACGAAGCACGTCTGTGTAAGCACAGGTGCGATGGAGTCGGGTTCAAAAGCAGGGATGATAGTGAGGCCAAAAACCAATTTTCGAGTCACGATGTGTATAACCCGGTCAAGATTGTGTGATCAGAACAATGCCTAATACCGCTTGGGCTATTGCAAAGATCCTTTTCAGCGGCTGTGTAGGGATGAATTGCACTAGGTATGCCCCGATCGGAGCTCCGGCTACAGAACTTAAGCCAATAGCTAAAAAGGCGGGCACGTAGATGAATCCCACCTCTTCAGCTCCACCAAATCTCTCGTTCATTCCCAAAAAGAAATAGCAAAGGGTCGAAAGAGAAATCATGATAAAGGTTGCTGCTGCAGATGTACCAATGGCCCGTTTGAGTGGCACTTTTAAAAAGCTTAAAAAGGGAACTAGTAGTATTCCTCCTCCAATACCAAGAATGCTACCCAAGGCGCCTATTAGTAAACAGCATCCATTTAGGATAAGAGGGGAGGGGTGATGCGTTGGATCTTCTTTAGGTTTGAATGGAAGGAAAAGATAGATGGCAATAAGACATTGGAAACTACCGAATAAATAGCCAAGGATCTCGCCATTGAGGTGGGTAGCGATCAGGGTCCCAATGATAGGCCCTATGATCAACGCTGGCAGCATCGTTAGAAATAATTTCCAGCGAATGTTTCCAAAGGCATAATGGGTAACCATCGATATCAGCGAATTCAAACACATCGCCGCAAAAGTCGTCCCAATGACAATTTGCATCAGATCTGCTGTTGGCAAAATATTTTTGCTATGCAAGATAAAAAAGAGAATGGGAACGGTGATGCTGCCGCCACCAATTCCAAGCAATCCTGCACTAAAACCTGCAAGCAATCCCAGTAAGACAAACCAATATAGCTCAGACATGGTTGGCAGAATATCTTATAGCTAAAAAACCTGTCTATGAATTTGGCGTGCTATTCATATCCTATATTTTCAATAGAACAACGCTTCGAAGCTGCGATCAAACATCTTAATTAAATTTTTATTATAAAACTTTTAGAAACTAATATTGCATCTGACTGCTATTTTGCAAAAAGCAATAATGTTTAGTTTAGATGAAAAAAACTTTGTGATATGGTAAACTATACACATCTAAAATTGAACACAATTAAGGTGTTTCCATGTTAGCAGTTACTATTAGTAAAAATGGAACAGATTCAAACAATCCAATTCATGGAACTTCTCCTAAAAATAACAAGACCTCTCCAGATCCATTTAAAACCAAAAAGGGTTGCGATGCGAATTCATACCTTTGGAAAGGGAATCCAAAGAATCATCAAGCTCTACCCGCAAAGATTGCATCATTAAAAGCGATCAGTCCATCCACCAATCGTTCATCGATCTTGCGCGATCTAGTCAATTTGCAAAAAGCCTTCGAAAGTTCGAAATCAAGTGATCAACGTAAGCTGATTGAAACTACGATAAAAACCCTGCCTACTCCTATCCTTCATCGCCTCTATTTCCATCTACATCTCCTCCATGCCTCCAAAGGCAAAAAAAATGAGTGTAATTATGGTGAGTTAGCTTTCCAAAACAAACAAAATCTTCTGGCGACAAATAAAGACCGGAGCACCGCCCTTCGTAATCTGCTCTTAGAGCAACTTGCCATAGACTTCACCTCCCTAGGGAAGCAAAAAAGCAAAACACTCAAGGAGTGTTTTTCTATGCTGCCTAAAGAAGATCGCTCTGGAATCTATTTCAATGTCTATGAGCTGCAACATGCCAAGCTTAAGGGACCTAATTCTAAACAGCTGTCAGATCCTAATTATGGAAGAACCTTCTTTCTCAAAGACGATAGCAGCGCTGAAGCTAACCGCGTCCGGGGCAATGCCATTTATGCTCAGCTCCTTAAAAATTTAAACAACACCTCTTCAGGCAAAGCACAGGCTAATTCCTCATTACAAGAAGAACTGGCCCGGCTTAAAGAGCTTTTAGATCAGCAAGCTAAGGAAAGTCGTCCTAAATCGAATAATCAAAATGATGGCCGTTTTCGCATAATCCTTACTAAGCCTAATCAAGAACAAACCCCTCTTATAACATCAAGCTCTCCAAAAGAGATGATTCGTTACTACAGAGAGCAGTGTGAGCAAATTTCAGAGCAACTTAAAGCTTTCCAAAATGAAAATGATAAATTTAGAGCGGAACTTAGCAATAACCAAGAGGCTATCGAACAGCTCCAAATCGAAAAAGAAACAGCTTTAAAAACTAATATCGATTTCAGAAAGCAAGTAGAAGCTTCCAAAAAACCGCCTGAGGCTGCAGCAGAGTTAGAAGAAGAAAATGGTTTACTTAAGCAAGAGAATGAAGAACTTCGACAAAAGCTCGAGCAGGCCTCAGAAACTCAAGATACTGATAACTCTTCCAATGTATCTTCTAAAGAAATGATAGCTACGAAGCCTCTCATCGATCATTTAGTTGAGCTAGCAAACAGTAAGATAAATGACCTAACTCAATCACAATGCAATGCGCTTCGCTATAACTATGCTCTTATACATCTTAAAAAAATGCAATTCGTGAAACCCTTTCCTCATCTTCAAGTGCAATTCGAAAAAGAGCACACACCGAGCGAACTGCCAGGATGCGAATTTTTTGCACGTTCGCAAGCAGGCCATACATTTCGGCGCTTAGTTTGCGATACAAACCTCACTTTTCAACTCTCTATATGCCCTAAAGTTGCAAACCATATTTACGAGCAGTTCGATCGCTCAGCATTCGCTAAGCAAAAGGGTAGTAGCCAAAGCTCATCAGACAAAATTGCGGGTAATGTTAAAAAATTGAAATCAGGGCTTGAATCAGCTTTTAAGAAGGCAGATAGCCCTGGGACCGTATTGCATGAAATTCAACTCCTCAGTGGTAGCATTCGACAATTCATCGAAGCTCATCGGCATAAAGAAGAAAGCAGCCAAAAAGCATTAGCTTCCATTATCGCTTTCCACGATCGTTTGATGGAAAGGCTTAATAAGCCGGCATCGGTAATGATGCAAGAACTTCAGATGGCACTCATCCAAAAAAATCAAGAGATCCATACGATTGAAACCGAATTATCAAATCCTCAGAGAACAAATCGCTCCCCAGGACATGAAGAGCGCTCACGAAAAAAAATGGAAACCTTGCAAAAGGAAGCGAATGCTTATACGGATCGGATAGGTTCTCTGTTCGCCAATCATCCTGTTCAGCATGAATTGGAAGAGCAGATTAAGGATGCAGAAAGCAATTCACAAATGCAAAAAGCGCTTAGGAAAAAACTGAAAAACCTCGTTTTAGCAGAAAATCTCTTCGATGAACTCATCAGAGATGGATCTATTGGAAGACAGTTTCTACAACTCGAGTTTATCCTTGATCGATTGCCTGCAGGTACTATCCGACGCTCTCGGGAATTAAGAGCAGCCTTTTCGTTCATAGAGAAGGTAAGGCCTGCATTGAAAGATATTCTTGAGCAGATGCGTGATGCAAATGCCTTTGCACTATAACCCTATCCATCATTGATTCATCTGACGCTCTCGCTCGTTTTCTTGATAAAGGAAGCGAGCGAGTGTATCTAAAAGCAGACTGGCCCTAAGAAAATAGCCCTCTTTAGTTGCACATCCTACCGTCTCAAAAGTAAACATCGCCGGCATGGCATTGCCCACCACCGCATTCTGATAAGCCACATAAGGTTGATTGGAAACAAAAAGAGACGTTCCTGGCTTCGGCTTATCTTTCAACCAATGGATTAGCGTATCATACGTGGTCGGACGCTGTACCCCTTCGATATTGGCTCGTTTAGGTGCATTAACGACAGTGAGTGGCAACCTTCTAAAGCCCTCTGGCAAAAGCATCGCTTCATAAAGAGCCTTCATGCCATCTGTTTCATTTTCAGGTAGGGTCCTTAAATAAGGAACATGATCTATCCGTTCATCTAAAGGACGGTCTCCCGTCAAAAAGACTAGCTCGTGAAACGTAATGCCCTCTTGCCAGAGCTTGGCTGCAAAGGTTAGCCTCAGTGCAACGGTAGGTAGGGCAGCGCCCAAAATACAGCAATAATGGTAGTTCTTGTTCTTGGGGCGAACTTCATCTAGAAGCCCCATACGCTTACAACACTCAAAGATCTCTCTTTGCTTTGCATCATTGTATTTTTCAGAAACTTCCCATCTTTCTTTCCCAGCTGGTCGAAGCCAAGCTTGTTGTGTTGCTTCGACAATTTTAGACAAACTCCTTTCACATTGGATATCAGTGAGTTCCAGCAATTTTTCCAAGTCAGTGGAAATAATGAATGGCTTGGAGTAAAGACATTCGAAAAGAAGTAAACTCAATAGGAAGCTGCATAATTTGCGCATTGTAGAACCCTTAAGTGATAGGAATGGATGCTTACACATCAAATAGAACGAGTATCTACTAGACAGAGATTTTTAGTAAGAATTCGTAGGATTGGGATCTCCGGTCAGCAGGGCGTCTGAGTATCAGCGTAGGGATCTAATCTTTTCTAAGAGAGTTTTTGCAAATACTTTCTAAGGATCTGACTATCAAAGGGGAGCTGAAGTCACACCCGAATATTACGTCTGATAATCTATCTTATGTTACGAAATAGGGTGGATACAAAGGTGAGCTTTCCTTTGGCACTTCTGTGGATCACTGTGATGCGCCCACAAAGCACACCATAGACATTCTGGCATGCTATCGTTAGGTCAGAGAATTTAGTCCCTTCATATTCAGTGATCAGTTGGCCGATTTTCCGAATGGAATTTATCTGAGAAGGACGATCACCGAACGTAGAAAAGCGCTGATCGCCTTCGAGAACCTTTAGCCGTTTATGAAAATGGCCTCGTATATAAAAGGATCGACGGTCAGCATAAGGGATGTCATTATCACCTAGATCACATTCTTTAATGGCATGAGCTTCGAGATCTGGTAAGCCCGCTTCTGAGATCGTATTTCCATAAAGATTGAGCTTGGTTAAAGAAGGCGGAATTTTGAGACAGCTTATCTCTTGATCAATGATGAAATTGTGAGACAAATTCAGGTGTTCTAAGGAAGTCATGTTACTTAGATCGGGCAATTTGCACAGGGCTGTATAGGTGTTTGTAAGGTCGAGGCTTTTTAATGAGACAAACTGCTTAAGGAGAGCTCGATCTTCATCCAAGATACGAGCGCTGCTTAGAATTAGATGTTCAAGGCTGGCAATTTTGCCCAGTCGCCCCCAAACTTCAGGGGCATTCGAGACCTGGGCAGATGAAAGGTCCATAGAAACGATTTTGCATCCTTGTCCTTCGAAATCGGTAATAAAGCTCTCTAACTGAGCTAACTTATCGAGCCCCTCTAAACACTTCGACCGTAAATTGGCGTGCACCCGTAAGGGTGCTTTAATAGCTTGCCATTGTTTACAGACTCGTTTGACTTTCTGAAAATCCCTACTATCTAAACAGGGCAGAAGATTCGCCCGTATAAGATCATTTGGTACAGCAAGAGCTACCGGAAGAGCTACTGGTCTCAGACTAGACATACTATCAATTCCTTCATCTTTTAGGGCTGAAAGACTAGCCACGATGCTCCTATTTTTCAAGGACGAATAAGTGGCTCTTAACAGTCTCTAAGAATTTGTATTTATAATTAAACATTTAAAGCTATTTACACGGTTAGTTTTTGCTGCTTTATTAAATAATACGCTGCTTTGTGCTGTTATTAACTTATTGCTACAGTTAATACTTTGCATAAATGGTTTTTGGTGAGATTAATGCAATCATCATGCTAAAATGAAGGGGCTTTTTTAGAGATTAAACCCATAAAAGGTTACATCCATGGCATCTTCTTCGTCAGCTCCTTCTTCATCTATACATACTTATTTGGCACATCCTACCGTAGACTACTTAAAGACGAACGCCATCCATATGGTCAACTGGTTCATGGCGCCCGCCAATGGCCCGGGAAATGCCAAAGACTATGAACTCCTCTTTAAGGTTTATACAGGCGAATCTCCAAGCACCATCAGCGCTATAAAGAAATCTTTTGAGCAGCTAACCCCGAGCACGAGTGAAAAAATCTATTACTACGTCAGCAAACTAGCCAAGCCAAGAGCACCTGATGCCGATTGGGGCGAACGACATGCCTTTGATAGCCGAGACCGCCTCAGAAAAGCGATCAAGTTATTTGCCAACCATAAATTCGACCATCTCGACCGAACACATAAAGAAGCCGTAGCAAATAGAGTTTATCAACATGCTTTGACTAACCACAATACAGCCTGGGCTAGGCAACATAAGAAAGACTGGGGCATGCGTCATGCTAAAGATAGCACGACGATTTTGCTTCAATCTCTAGGTTCTGCCCCTAATATTACAAATTCTGAGAAGGGCCAAAAACATAAATCGAGCTTATACCATCTCAATCGTAGAGAACTTCCTCGCGGTCAAATCGGCTATATCAATGGCACGAGCCAATCGAAAGAAAAGGCTAAACAAGAAGCCAAAAAAATATCCGATGCTATTGGCAAAAAATACAACCTCCACTGTGTCCATGCAGCCTCTAACGGAAGCCAAGATTATTACGAGACAATTTTGAATTATGGCGGTACCGTAACACCACCTGTGCAGTTGCTTCATAAAAGCTGGGATAAATTTTTTGCCAAGTCAAAGCGTACGAATGCCAAGTTCTTGCAAATTTGTTCCAGCAAAGGCGCCATCCATGTCAATGTCGCGCTTAAAACCTACGACAAAAAACTTCGTCCACGCATTCAGGTCTTGGCGATCGCTCCTGCTGAACTTATCGAGAAAGGACTCTGTGGCCGAGTAAAACACATCATCCTCGAAGAAGATGCCGTCCCTTTCCTATCGCCAAATGCTTCGAGGATTTATCAGAAAAATCCTCCTGATCCCGATATTGAACTTTTACGACCTGCATCTCAACCAAGCTCGTATCGTAATCCCCTTGAGAGCTGTTATCGCCAAGCTTCTACGCAAGTGGTGAAGAATTTTCTAAAAGATGAATGTGGAGTAGGCAGATGACGAAAATTGGTTCCCCCTCCCCTATTTTTCAAGCACAATGGCCTGAAACCATTAGACCAACATTTTTAAGCAAAGCTGCTGAATTTGCGCAGACGATTTTATCCTACGTAGTTTTCCCTAGCCGGATTGCCTATTCAGGGGCTAGAGTCTTAATCCATCCCGCCTCTTTTCACGATTCTGTCATTAGCGATGTAGCTAGGAAAAGAATCCAAGAAATTGGCGGCAAGCTCGTGCAGTTTAAAACCCCAGATGGGGAAACCCTTGAAGGGGCCTACTTCAAAGGCTCTTCTTCTTCGAAAAAAGGCATTGTCTTTGCTCCAGGAAATAACACCAATTTTTCGGCTGCTTCTCCCCGTCATATAAATCCTGTCATTAAATTCTTAAAGTTTACGAGAAAAAACGTAGGCAACGTCGATGTTCTCGTGTTGAACTATCGAGGGGTAGGCAATAGTACGGGATCGAGTTCGCCGCAAGGTCTGGCCCTAGACACCTATTCCGCTGCTGAGTATCTGCATAAACGCGTTGGAATTCAAGCGTCTAAAGTGCTCTTTTATGGGCATTCTCTTGGAGGCTATGCCACTGCCAAGGGCGCCGCCCTTTTTCAAAAAGAACATAAAAATGCTAAGGTTTCGATTGTCTCCGACCGTTCATTTAGTGATTTAGCTACAGCCGCTGATACAATTTTTGGGGCAGTTGCAAAATTTTTCGTCCATCTTTTGCAATGGCAGCTCGATGCCAGAGCAGAATGGCGCCAACTCAAAGGACGCAAGATCATCGTCTACGACAAAGCAGACGATGCTATCCCCTATGCCGCCTCCTTCTTTGAGGGAATGCAAAAATACGATATTCACCACCGACTTCCACCCAAGGTCAAAAGTGAAGCGATCGAACTCGTCTCCCAAGAAGCAGACGCTTTCAATCCGCACAACCGCGCTTTGAATCATGCCGAAGCCGCCGAACTTGGTCGCCGTATACGATCTGCCCTTTAATCCTAGAAGAGACCTCTGCATAACTGAGTTATGCAGAGGTCTCTAGAAGGGCTTTCTCGAATCCATTCTTTTTTTTTATTTTGCGCTGCCTTAGAGTGGTTTTCATGGGTTATTTTTTAACCAATTTTCACATCTTACGTCCTAATTTTGAAGTCAGCCAAGAGCATACCATCGAATGGATCAGTCAGATCCACACCCAAGCAGAGGCTAAAAAGCAAGAAGAAGGGTTCGATGAAGAGACCTTTCATAAAACTATGCGCGGATTGCTCTTACGCATTGGAGCAGGACCTGGCAAAATTGCCACGAGAGGGGTGCACCATCCCGATTTTCAACATATGGCATGGACAGAAAGCGAGATTTTTACTAACGGCGACAATCCTTGCTTCGGCAAACGTACGCGCTACTACGATGCTGAGGTCGAAAAAATCTTCGAGCGCTTTTATCCAGAAACCATCCCCCTGCCCGATGATCTCATCCATGTTTCTTGCACAGGTTATGTCTCGCCAAGCGGAGCGCAGAAACTCGTTTCGAATCGCAAAGGCGGCCATTCGACCACCGTCACCCATGCCTATCATATGGGATGCTATGCCTCGATCCCTGCTTTAAGAATGGCCAAAGGATTTGCCGCTTCTGGGAACCACCAGATCGATATCGTGCATACAGAACTATGTGCCCTCCACATGAATCCCTCTGTGCATACACCTGAGCAACTCGTCGTCCAAACACTCTTTGCCGATGGTTTTATCAAATATACCCTCCGCAGCGTACCTAGCTCCCCTTCTCTAGAAGTGATGGCACTAAAAGAATATTTGCTCGAAGGAACCCTCGATGCCATGAGTTGGGAGACAGAAAGTTGGGGATTGAAAATGGGACTAAAAAAAGAGGTCCCCAAGCTCATCGCCAATCAGTTGGAACCCCTCGTCCACCCCTTCCTCGATGATAAGAACCCTGTATTGTTCGCTATCCATCCAGGCGGCCCCAAAATCATCGACCAAGTTGCAACCACTCTTAATCTGCAGCCCTGGCAAGTGGCTCACAGTCGCGATATCCTAAAAAATTATGGGAATATGTCCTCTGCCTCTCTCCCTCATATATGGGAAGCAATCCTCTCTGATGAAGCTGTTGCCAACGGGACATCGATTGTGAGTCTAGCTTTCGGTCCGGGGTTAACTGTGGCTATTGCCCACTTAAAAAAGAGATAAGCTATGATGTTGGCATTATGGACGATTCCTTTTCTCCTCCAAGCTCCGCTGATCCTCTTCGACGAGTGGGTCTTCCATAAAAAAAGAGGGCTTCCACGCTGGGAGCGAATTGGTCATCCCCTCGACACATTTAGCGTCGTTGTTTGTCTCCTCATCCCCTCCTTCACAGCATACTCCCCTCCCCTTCTAAAACTCTACATTGTCCTCGCCATCCTTTCTTGCCTCATGGTGACCAAAGACGAATGGGTTCACAAGCACCATTGCCCAGCGGCTGAACATTGGGTGCACGCCATATTATTTCTCAACCACCCCGTCTTGCTCACATCCGCTGGTTTTCTCTGGGCAACCCACGTTTCATGGGCCAGCCTTTTCTTAAAAACCCAACTATGTTTTGCTGCGCTGCTCATGCTCTATCAAGTGATTTACTGGAATTTCTACATAGGAAAGGAGAAACAGCAAAGCCCATGAGCAATAAGCCCTGCGTCAACAACTCTTTCTATGATGCTTTAGGCGAAAAATGGGAATCCGCCTACGATCACCCCATTGCTTTGCTTCGCGCAGAAAATGCTGTACGCAATCCATGGATTGCAAGTCTTCTCGATAAAGAGGGGTCATTCCTCGATATTGGTTGCGGTGCCGGCCTTTTGACCAATGACCTAGCTACTCAAGGCTTCAAGAACCTATTTGGCGTGGACCTTTCAAAGGGAGCTCTGGAAAGAGCAGGTCTGTCCGATCAAACAAAAAACGTCACCTATCTTCATAGCGCAGCAGAAGCGCTGCCCTTTGAACAAAACACTTTCGATGCCGTTGCTGCAATGGATCTCCTAGAGCATGTCGAAAATCCAGAACTAGTCGTCGCTGAGGCGTCACGCGTCCTTAAACCGGGAGGGAAATTTTTCTTTCATACGTTCAATCGAACATGGCTGAGCTATCTGCTCATCATCAAAGGTGTAGAATGGTTTGTCGCCAATACTCCAGAAAACATCCATGTCTATTCTTTGTTCATCAAACCACAGGAACTCGATGAAATGCTAAAAAAGCATCACTTGGTCAGCCAAGAATGGCATGGACTGCGCCCTGCCGTTCGTCAAACTGCATGGTGGGAGCTTTTACGCCATGGACGCATTAGGAAGGACTTTCACTTTGCCTTTGTCAAATCCCTGATGACTGGTTATTGCGGATATGCCTCAATGCCTATATAAGTTCGTGATACGATTCAGAGAACAATTCTTCTCAACGACAATATTAGGATGCATCAAGTCATAGGACGCACGCTTCTCATCAAGGCACACTTGAAAGATTTTACGCCGTTGTAAACAAGCCTGCAGCCACTGAATCCGCTTAAGATGCATAATCGCAATCTCTTTTTCTCTATGCCTGCAGACGTAGAATCGCTTCTTTACCATATGCCGCCTGGCCAATGCTTCGCCATGGATCATTAAATGGTAATGGCGCGCATCTAAAGAACATCGATAGACACTACCCGCTTCACCCTTCATTTCTTCCTCATCGATGCATTTGATAAGAGTTGTAGAAGGGCCCAATTCTCTATTGGAGTGAAAAAACCGCTTTAAGTTAGAAAAACTCCGCAGTAGTGCTACTTGTTGAAATAGCGACTTACCCCCACTTTGCTTACCATCAGATTGAGGCCAAGCTGACCTGACCTTTCTGCAAAGATCCTTAAAAGAACTCTTGTGCACGCACGTACAAGTTTAAATAATCTAACAGAATTTTTTACCGAACCTTTACATTTAAAAACAATTCTTTTCTCAAAAAAATTCATAATAGAGTATCCTGGTTCGATTTGTGAACGCTCACTGATCACACATGAAAAGGAAATACCTGCTATGGCCAATGTCAAATTCAAAGGAACGATCGTCCACACTAACGGAGAATTACCGAAAATCAGCAGCAAAATCCCCGATTTTGTTCTCACCGATAGCAATCTAAAAGATCATTCTTTGCACGATTTTCATGGTAAGCGCAAGCTCATTTCGATTGTGCCAAGCCTTGATACAGCGGTTTGCTCGCTCTCGGCTAAAAAATTCAATGAGGCGATCAAGCAACATCCCGAAGTGCTCGTCCTCGTTGTGTCGGCAGATCTCCCCTTCGCGCAGAAACGGTTTTGCACCAGCGAAGAACTTGAGAATATCTTGACGTTGTCCATGATGCGATCCAAAGAGTTTGCCACAAACTACGGTGTGCTGCTCCTCGATGGGCCGCTTGCTGGTCTTGCGTCTCGTGCGGTACTCGTCGTCGATGAGAATGAAAAAGTCCTCTACCACGAACTCGTCCAAGAGATCACACAAGAACCCGACTATAAAAGAGCTTTGGATGCGTTATTGGGTTGAACTCCAGAAAAGGTCGATAGGTAAAGCTGCATATATCGGATGATGTGTCCTACTGCGTAAGCACACCATCCGACATGTAAATTGGAAGCGCTAATGTAGACTTTATTCTAAAAATTCTCTTGGGAACTCTTCAATTTCCATAGGGAAAATGAATTTGCAAATACTTTCTAAAGAGTCCCAAACGAGATGGTTCCCTCTTGATCGGTAAAGAGCTTTGGGATCTCTGGTTTCATGACTTCCCAAAACCTTTCAATAGCAGCTATTTTGAATACAGGCTTGATCTCCTTGTCGAGAAAGCCTTTTCGGCCAAAGTGTGGATCTTTTAGTTTATTTCGTAAGACCTGATGCGTGGTAGAGTTTTCTCGAACTACTTCAACTAGGCATTTGCGTAACTGACGAAGCGCCTTCTTACCAAAGAACCTTTGTAAAGTTTTTAAAAGCTGCTTGAGCTTTACCTCTTGCTCGCCTTTCACGCAATCGATGAGCTGATGGACGATAGTCTGACATTGAAACTCTTCATTTTGTTCGTAGAGTTGATTGCTACGATATTTCATTGCGACGGGAAGATCGATCAAGCCATTTTCCCGAAAATCAAGAGATTCCAAAGTCAATTGCTCGACTCCTCTAGGCAGGATCGTAAAGCGATTAGCTGTTATTTGAAGTATTCTCAGCGCCCTTAACTGTTCGATCTCTTCGGGCAACTCCTTTAGATGATTATAACCCAACCAAAGTTCTTTTAGAGCCCTTAACCCTCCGATTTCTTTGGGTATAAGAATGAGACCGGCATGATTCAAAGAAAGAACTTTTAATGCTTTAAGCTGTCCAATCTCCTTAGGTAATAGACTTAAATGTCTATAATTAAGATTAAGTGTTTCTATAGTTGAGAGAATGTGTTTGTCTTGTTCAATCCAATCACGGAGAATTTTTGCTTTTTCTATCGCTGCTTCAGGTGCTTTGGGGATCTCGAGATCTCTCAGCAGGTGTTCAAGGCCAGAAAGCGGTTGCTTTTCGTGGATTGCTTTCATCATCCGAATGAGATTTCTTGCTTCGATGAGCTCAAAGAATGCGGCTAAAGACTGATAGCTAGGCTGAGGAAGATTTTCGATTTTACTTAACTCAAAGGCCATCGTCATCAATTGGCCAAGGGCTTTTGCTTTTTGTTGCTTGTTTAAAGTTTTGCAAGAGACATTAAGATAAGTTTCAATGAGGGGAGCGAGGTGGTTGGTTTGGATGATAGCAAACGCAGGACTTGGAACTCTAGAGGCTGCTTTATTGGTCGTTTGCAGATCGACCATCTCTTGTGGAAGAAGAAGTCCACCCAAAGGATGTGTCATGATAATAGGAGGAAGCTTCTTCATGTGATTCATTCGTTCCCTCAGAGAAGGAGGGGTAAAACCATACTTAGATTTCAAAGCGTCGATTTCTTTTAGAAAAAAGGCCTTGAACGCATTATGCCCGCTCAAATTCCCATCGAGGTCTTGGATTTTGAACTTCCCAACCATTTTCTCAAGAATTCTTGCTCGATCCGCTTTGTGCAGTTCTTGAAACAAGGCACCTACTCCAGGTTTATTTTGTTCTACCGCCTGAGAAAGCTTGTTTAAACGATGAAATCTCGATGCAGCTCGTGAACTATCTCCGACATAGGCTGTTTGCAGAGTTGTTGGTTCATTTAGAGGAAGAAAAGAAGATATAGCGTGGGACATCAAAATCTGTGGAATTCCTGGGAGTGCGCTTTTCCCGCGCTTTTCTGACGAAGCAATCTTCGTTAACTCTTCTTGCATTATTTGAACTTCTGTTTGAACCCGACCTTTAAGACCCGATTGTATGGCGATCTCTTCTTGGGAAAACCCCTCGATGCCAGAAGCTGTAAAAATGGTAAGAATCCTTGCTCGATCTTCGCGATGCAACCCTTTAAAGAGACTCTCTACCTGCCCCTGATCCCGCTCTATCGCCTTGGAAAAATTGTCTAATCGACCAATTCTCGATATTGTTATAGAACTGTAATCTACTGATGAATAATGGCTCATTTTTAAACCTTTTTTATTATTAAATATAAGTATAATTAATACATTATTTTATAGTATAAAAAATTTATAATCAATTATAATGCACTGTTTAAACTAGGCGACACAATATTAAATTAAATAACCTATACAATAGGTAAATTATAATTTTAATTGATAATTATAAGAAATAGAAGCGCTAATAATAAATATCTAATTTTTTGATTATTAGCCGTTTTTTAGATAAGATCTGAGAAGGACATTATATAAGCTGCATATGTCTGATGAGGATTCTAGTAAAACGTAGAAAGCACTTAAAAGACAAAAGCAAGGGGCGACTTTCCTTGCTTTTGCTGCAAAACGTTAGTTAATATATGATGCTACAGATTGATAATCAGGCGGAGGCGGCTGTTCGATTGCACTTAATTCAAAGGCCGTCGAAATTAATTTTTTTAATGTTATTTCTGTAATCGAAGCTTTGGATTTTCGAGCTACCGCTGGTAACCATCGAGTCCTGGAGACAATTCTAAAATGCTATTATCTTGAAAATTGAATGATTCTAAATCCTTTAGCTTTGCAATCTCTTTCGGCAGGCTGGTCAGGCGATTAGAGCCTAAGCAAAGCACAGCTTGATCCAAGGCACTAATTGCTTGATCATTTCTGGCACGTTTTTCAGTCGATTATCGCTTAACCAAACATACTCCAAAGCACCGAGCTGCTCAATCTCTTTAGGCAAACTAGTCAGGCGATTTTTATTTAACTTAAGATCAGTCAAAGACCAGAGCTGCCCGATTTCTTTCGGCAGGTTTGTCAGGTGATTATTGCTTACGTAAAGCGTAGTCAAAGCCCCTAATTGCCTAATCTCTTTCGGCAGGTTTGTCAGATGATTATATCCTAACTCAAGACGAGTCAAAGCCCCGAGCTGCCCAATCTCTTTCGTTAGGCTGGTCAGTTGATTACGTTCTAAATCGAGATGATCCAAAGCCCTAAGCTGCCCAATTTCTGGAGGCAGAAGAGTTAAGCGGCAGTCGGATAACCTCAATCGCTTAACTGCACTTAAACTAGCTTGATGTTGGCCAAACCATTCTCTGATTTTTTCCGCTCTATTCAGTGTGCTCTCAGAATCCTTGGCGATCTCCAATTGTGCACCTTCTAAACCTAACAGAGGTTCTGCAGAATGTATTTCTGCTGCCATCCTCAATAGGTTCCTTGCTTCGACGAGTTTGAAGAATTCTCCAATCGATTGGTAGCTTGGTACTTCGAGTTTTTCTAATTTGCTTAACTCTTGCACCATCGCCATCAACTGTTTTAGGGCTGTTGCTTGCTCGGTTTTGGTTAGATCTTTGCAAGAGAGATGAAGGTAGGTTTCGATGAAAGGCTCAAGATGATTGGTTTTGATGATAGAAGCAGCAGAACTTGAGGCTGTGGGAGTATTCTTATAACTCTGATGGAGATTATCCATTTCTGTGGGAGAAAGAAATTGACCTAAAGCTGATGACATGACGGGGATGGGAACCTTTTGGATATGATCTTCCTGCAATGTCGAAGAACCAAGGGTAAAGCCGCGCTCGCCTTTCAATGTTTTGTCTATTTCAAACAATCTATTATTTAGTTTTTCGATTTCATTTTGTATTAACCTTGAATTTTCATTTGCAACTTCCAAGCTTCTTTGATAGGAACTTTTTTGAACCTCTAACCTTTGCTCTTCTACATCGAAGAAATTCCCAAATACAGCTGTAAATATAAGACAAATTATCTTGGCTAGCTCAAACCATTTTTTTGATCTATCGACTTGAATTATTCTAGTTTCTAGTATTTCCGCATCTCTTGTACAAGTTAAATAGTCAGATTCTAATTTTTGTATTTTTTTGGTGGTTGAACGCTTTTCGTTATTGAGTTGTTGAAGTTGATTCTTTCTAGACATTTCTAAAGAATCAGCTTCCTTTAGTTTTTCTTGCAGGCTACGAATTTCTGTTTGGACTCGCCCTTTAAGAGTTGGTTGCTTTGTCATCTCGGTTTGAGAGAAACCAGAAAAGCCATCAGCTGTAAAAATAGAGAGAATCTTGGCTCGATCTTCGCGATGCAACCCCTGAAAGAGACCTTCCTGTTGGCCTTGATTCTTCTCTATTGCTAGAGAAAAGTTATGTAACCGATCGATCCTCGATCTCGTTAAAGAACTGTAATCTACCGTTAAAAGACTCATTTTTATTCCGGGTTTTTAAAAAAATTAAGCTAAATATAATTAATTATAAAATATTATAATATTAAATACAAGTTAATTACAAAATATTTCAATATTGTCTTTCATGAAAATACGTCTGTCGTAACCATATAATAATGAGCGACTTAAGAAACGTCTGTATAGAGGCAGAAAGCACCTAAAAACAAGGGTCGACTCCCCTTGCTTTTACGACCAGGCGTTATTGAATAAATTCAGATTTAATCACTTTCCAAAACTTTGCGATAGCAGCAACTTTGAGTAGTGGCTTGATGCTCTTATCGAGGAAACCATTTCGGCCAAAGTGCGGATCTTTGAGTTTTTTTTGTAAGGTCTTATCGGCCTTAGCTTTTTCCTGAGCCGCTTCAAAAAGACACTTATGTAGACGACTGCGAGTCTCCTTACCATAAAGTTTTTCCAAGGTCTCTAGAAGTAGTCGTAGTTTTTTAATATCATGCTTGTGGTCAAAGCAAGCAAGTAATTGACGAACGATATTGCGTAATTGGAGTATTTTATTCTGCAGCTGAAGTTGATTTCCATACTGCTCAAGAGCAGGAGATAAATCGACAATGCCATTCTCGCTAAAATCTAGCGCAACTAAACCTGTAAGCTGCGCCATTTCTTTAGGTATGTTAAAGAGCTTATTTATAGTGATAACAAACTGCAGCAAAGCCTTTAGCTGCCCAACCTCTTTAGGTAAGATCCTAAGGCGGTTATCTCCTAAAAAAAGGTGCTGTAAGGCCTTTAGCCGTCCAATCTCCTTAGGTAACCTAGTGAGTTCATTGTTGCTTGCTATGAAAGTTATCAAGGCTTTCATCCGGCCAATTTCTTTAGGCAGGCTAGTCAGGCGATTAAAGCTTATATCAAACGTTTTCAAAGCCTTTAATTGCCCGATTTCTTTGGGCAGCGTCATAAGATCATTATTGACTACACTCATCGTTTCTAAAGCCTTTAGCTGCCCAATTTCCTTGGGTAGGCTTACAATCTGGTTACTTCCTAAAGAAAGCTCTTTCAACACCTTTAATTTACTGATTTCTTTTGGCAACAGGCTCAACCCACAGAAATGAAGATGGATTCTTTCTAAAGCTGGTAAAACATCCTGGTCTTGTTCGATCCAAGTGCGCAGGGCTTGTGCTTTTTCTATTGTTTTTTCACGTGATTCTGGTATCTCGATTATCAATCTTTCACTACCAAGCGCTGGGTGCCTTTCATGAATGATGTTCATCATGCGCAAAAGGTTTCGTGCCTCGATAAGCTCGAAGAATGATGCTAAGGATTGATAACTAGGGCGAGGCAGTTGTTCGATTGCACTTAATTCAAAAGCCATCGACATCAATTGGTTTAATGCCGTTACTTGCTCTTTTTGACTCAAGGTTTTGTAAGGAAGATGAAGGTAGGTTTCAATTAGAGTTCCAAGATGGTAGATTTTAATAATTGAAGGTCCAGAACTTGGAATTTTAGTAGCTATCTTATCCGTCCTTTGGAGATCGGTCATTTCTTTTGGAAGAAGAAAACCGCCCAACTGCCCGATCAATGCAAAAGGAAGTTTTTGCATATGATCCATCCGAGACTTAGTCGAAGGATGTGTGAAGCTCCTTTCGGCTTTCAACACTTCGATTGTCTTGAACAGAGATTTTTTAGTCGTATTATTCATCACAAGCTGCTCGAAGGTTTCCACCTGGAACTTAGCTAAAATCCTAGCTCGGTCATCTTTGTGCAATTCTAGAAACAGAATTGGCATTTCATCTATATTGTTCTTTATCGCTTTAGAAAATGCGTCTAGACGTTGAAATCTCGAGGCTGCAAGAGAACTGTGACCTACACAAGCAACTTGAAGTGCTGTCATCTCTTTGGCAGGAAGAAAAGAACCTAAAGCTTGCGGCATCAAAGCTTGAGGAACTCTTGGAAGTTGGTTCTTACAACGACTCTCTAAAGAAGCCCTCTTGCCCAACGCATTTCGCATGATGCGGATTTCTGTCTGGACACGCCCTCTAAGACTCGGTCGTTTTAGCAACTCTTTTGGTGAAAATTCGGAAATGCCATAGGCTGTAAAAATTGCAAGAATCCTTGCTCGGTCTTTTTGGTGCAGCTCTTTAAAAAGAATCCTCTGCTGCCTACGGTTCGTCTTTATCCCTTGAGAGAGATTATGCAATCGACTCATCCGCGACATTGTTAGAGTACTGTGATCTACGATTGGAAGACTCATTTTTTATCCTTTATTTATTTTTAACTTGGAGCTAGGGTTTTAGAAAGAATTTGCAAAAACTTTCTTAGAACCTTAAGCTAAGCTCTGGCCGTGTCACTCTCCAAAATTTCAGAATGGCAATCGCTTTGAACTGAGGCTTGATCCCCTCATCGAAAAAAGCCTTTCGGCCAAAGTGTCGATCTTTGAGCTTCTTGCGTAATTCCCGATCGGTCTGTGAATGGTCTCGGACCACTTCAAAAAGGCATTGATGCAAACGGCTGCGTATCTTCTTACCAAAAAACGTTTCTAAGATTTTTAAAAGACTTTCAAGTTCTTTGATATCGTGTTCTTTCTTGAAACAAGAGAGAAGTTGACGAACAATATTCTTTAATTGCAGTTCTTGGTTTTGTTGTCTGAGTTGAGCCCTGTGCTGTTTAAGTGATCTGGGTAAATCGATCAGGCCATTTCCTCTAAAATCAATGGCATCCAAAGATCTGAATTGCCCGATCTCATTTGGAAAACTCACCAGTTGATTGTTGTTTAAGCCAAGCCTTTGCAAAGATGTTAAATATCCGATCTCTTTGGGCAATCTCGTAAGCTGGTTATTGTGTAATCCAAGTTCCTGCAAAGCCGCTAACTCCCTGATCTTTTTAGGAAGGCGCGTTAAGCGATTGTTGTTTAAGAACAGTTCTAATAGTCCCTCGAGCTGAAAGATTTCTTTAGGTAAGCTCCTAAGGCCATTCCCGCTTAAATCAAGCTGTTTCAGAGCTGTTAGCTCTACGATCTCTTTAGGCAAGCTCCTAAGACCATTTCCCCTTAAATCAAGTGTCTTTAAAGCCTTTAGCCCTCCGATTTCTTGAGGTATGCTCACCAGCGAATTATCCCCTGCATCTAACATTCTTAAAGCTTTGAATTTCCCAATTTCTTTAGGCAAGAGGCTTAATCCACTAAAGAATAGGTTCAGTCCTTCTAAAGTTAATACAACACCGTTGTCTTGTTCGATCCATTTTCGAAGAGTTTTGGCCTTTTCTAACGTTTCTGTCGAATCCTGTGGAATTTGGAAGTTATCCGTTAGCCCTTCAATATAAGGAAGCGAACGATGCTTTTCGTTAATTGCTTTAATCATTCGGATGAGATTTCGCGCCTCGACGAGTTCAAAGAACGACGCCAAAGACTGATAACTAGGCCTAGGAAGTTTTTCGATTTCACTTAATTTAAATGCCATAGACATCAGTTGACCAAGCACCTTTTCTTGCTCTGGGTTGTCTAAAGTTTCGCAAGAGCAATGCAGATACGTTTCAATGAGAGGTTCGAGATGATGGGTTTTGATCAAGTTCGAAGCAGAACCTGGAATCTGAAGGGTGGACTTATCAGTCGTGCGTAAATGAACCATCTCCTCTGGGAGAAGAAACTGCCCTACAACACTTCTTTTGATATTGGTGGGGAGCTTTTGCATTGAATTACGCTGAGGCCTTAGCGAAGTGTTATGAAATCCAAGTTCATCTTTCATGGCTTTGATTTCTTTAAGAAGGGTAGCTCTAAGGTTGATCATCTCACCGAATTCCGTGATCCCAAGTTTGGCTAGAATTTTTTCCAGATCTTCCGTAGACCATCCCTCGGCTAAAAATGTTTGATTTTTTCTCAGTAATTCTTGAAATAAACTTTGAAATTCAAGTTGCTCGTTTGGGTTCATTGCACCCATTTTTTCAAAGATCGATTTGATGACCTTATTCATTACAGTCCAGTCGAAATTTTGGATCGGGAATTTGGCAAGAATTCTGGCTCGATCATCTTTATGCAGTCCTCGAAATAAGGCTTCTGCTTCGGGTTTATCTTGCATGATCGCTTTAGAAAGACGGCTCAAACGGTGAAATCTCGATGCAGTCAGTGAACTATCTCCCACAAAAGAGATTTGAAATGCAGTCCTCTCCTCACTAGAAAGAAAGGGGGCTAAGGCATGGGACATCAGTACGTGAGGAACTCTTGGAAAGGGATTCCTTCCCTGTTTTTCTAATAAGGCAACCTTTCTCAGCTCCCTTTGCATAATGCGAAGTTCTGTTTGGAGGCGGCCTTTAAGACCTGCTCGTTTTGTCATTTCTTCTTGGGAGAACTGAGGGATGCCTGAGGCTGTAAAAATGGCAAGAATCCTTGCCCGATCTTCCTGATGCAACCCTTGAAAGAGCTCGTCCTGTTGTTCTCGATTCTGCCCTATCGCTTGTAAAAAAATGTTTATTCGACTCAGCCTCGATGTTGTAAAGGTACTGTAATCTACAGTTGAATAACTCATTTTCAAGCCTTATTTGTTATTATAAATAAATAAAATTGATATTAAAAGTTTACAACTTTAAAAAGTTTAAAACAAGTAAAATACAATCTACATTTTATAAATTTAAATGCTCAAAATAACACAGTTAAATTCGCGACTAAACATTACACACACTCAAATGCATTATAAAATTTTTAATTGACTATTCATTTAGAAACTAGGCCCAGTCAGGCTTCCATTATACCAATGTAAGCCTGACTGGGCCTAGTTTCTAAACGCAAATTATAGCTTAGAAAAAAGAGGGGTACTCCCCTCTTTTTACAATTCGTTAGCCTCGTAATTTAGGTTCCATTACTTTCCAAAACTTTGCAATAGCGGCAGCTTTGAGTTGTGGCTTAACACTCTTATCGAGGAAGCCATTTCGGCCAAAGTGCGGATCTTTAAGCTTTTTCTGCAAGGACTTATCGGTTTTTGCTTTTTCTTGCGCCACTTCGAAAAGGCATTTATGTAATCGACGGCGTGTCTCCTTACCAAAGATCTTTTCCAAGCTCCCCATAAGCTGCCCGAGTCTTTTTATGTCATGCTTTTTGTCAAAGCAAGCAAGTAATTGACGAACGATATTCTGTAATTGGAGTTTTTTGTTTTGATGTTTGAGCTTATTGCCATCAAGCTTGAGCCCTGGAGGAAACTCTAAAATGCCATTCTCTCTATAGGCTGATGAGACTAAAGCTGTCAGCTGCGCCATCTCTTTAGGTAAGCTTGTCAGGCGATTATTGTGCACCATGAGCCCATTCAAAACCTTGAGCTGCCCAATCTCTTTCGGTAGCCTAGTCAGGTGATTATACCCTAAAAGAAGCTGATGCAAGGCTCTGAGTTGCCCGATTTCCTTCGGTAGGCTGCTCAGACGATTACCATGTATCTCAAGATAAGTCAATGCCCCTAGCTGGCCGATCTCTTTCGTCAGGCTGGGCAGATGATTACCCATTAAGTAAAGACTAGTTAAAGACCTGAACTGCCCGATCTCTGGCGGCAGAAGGGTTAAATTACAGTCGCGGAAATCTAATTTGACAAGACCCTGTAAACTCTCTTGATGTTCTCCAAGCCAAGATCTCACTGCCTCAGCTCTTTGCAGAGTAGTTGCAGAATCTTTGGCAATTTTCAGCTGTTCATTTTTTAAACCTATCAGCGGATGATTTCTATGCATTTGAGCTGCCATCCTCAAGAGGTTCCTTGCTTCGATGAGTTTAAAGAATTCTCCAATCGATCGGTAGCTTGGTACTTCGAGTTGTTCTATTTTGCTTAACTCTTGCACCATCGACATCAACTGTTTTAGGGCTTTTGCTTGGCTATTTTTGTTTAAATCTTTGCAAGAGAGATGAAGATAGGTTTTTATGAAAGGTTCGAGATGATAAATTTTGATGATAGAAGCGGCAGAACTTGAAGCTGTAGGAGTATTCTTATAACTCTGCTGGAGATTAGCTATCTCTGTGGGAGAAAGAAACTGATTTAAAGCTGATGACATGACACCGACGGGAAACTTTCGGATATGATTTGCCCGCAACTTTGAAGAACGAAGAATAAAACTGCGCTCAGTTTTCATCGCTTCGATTTCTTTTTGAAGAGGCTCTTTAGATCTTTGCATAACAGCCCAGTCAAACGTGTCGATGTTGAATTTGGCAAGAATCCTTGCTCGATCATCTTTGTGCAATTCTTGGAATAAAACGGGTATTTCAGCTCTATTCTGCTCAATTGCCTGGGAAAAAGCGTTCAAACGATGGAATCGCGATGCATTAAGAGACCCGTCACCGACACAGGCTGTTTGTAGGGCTGCCGTCTCTTTGCTAGAAAGAAACGAAGATAGAACATGGGATAGCAAAACAGGTGGAACTTTTGGAAGTAGATTCTTGCCAGGATTTTCTAAAGAAGCAGCTTTCTTTAGTTTTCCTTGCATGACACGAATTTCTGTTTGGACTCGCCCTTTAAGAGCTGGCCGCATTGTCATCTCGGTTTGAGAAAACCGCGAAATGCCATAGTCGGTAAAAATAGCGAGAATGTTGGCACGATCCTTTTGGTGCAATCCTTGAAAGAGCAATTTCTGTTGGTCTTGATCCTTCTCTATTGCTTTGGTAAAAGTTATGTAAGCGATCGATCCTCGATCTCGTTAAGGAACTGTAATCTATTGTTAAATGACTCATTCTTTATTCCTGTTTTTATAAAAAATTAAACATAATTAATTATACAATATTATAAATTTAAATACAAATAAACTATAAAAACCGGTTAATTAAATTTTTAATATATTATAATGCCTTAAAATTATAATTTTACAAATAAACCGCTTGATTAAAATATTTATGATCTGTTTCTGTTATGGTCTGTTGCCATAGTCGGGAAACCACATGTTGTGGTCGACAGCCTTGACGATCTCGGCATCGCTCATTTTTTTATCCGTGAAGCCCTGATCGCGTGCTGTTTTTGCTGTGTTGATGGCGATCTCTCTGGATACTTGTCGCAGCTCTCTAAGTGCAGGAAATAAGTCTTTCTCGCCACGATTCAAAGGAGAATGGGCGCTGAGTGTTTCAGCCGCTTGAATGAACATTTCATCGCTGACCTGGTGCGCTTTCACAGCGATCACCCCTAGGCCCAATCCTGGGAAAATATTGGAATTATTGCACTGCGCAATGCGATAGCTCTTTCCTTCGTAGGAAACAGGCGCAAAGGGGCTGCCCGTCGCGATGATCGCCTTGCCCTTGGTCCATTCGATGAGTTGTTGAGGGTGGGCTTCGATGCAGGAGGTAGGATTTGAAAGTGGAAAGATAATGGGGCGCGGTACAGCATGCGCCATACTCTCGATGATGTCCTGAGTAAAAGCGCCGGCTTGCCCGGAAACTCCAATTAAGACTGTAGGAGCCATGACTTTCATGAGATCGAGCAATGCGATCTTCTCTTGATGAGCTAGTTTCCAATGAGCGAGTTCGCTGTGTTTGCGGGCGTAGATTTTTTGATTTTCATCGGTGGTAGGTGAATTTTCATGGATCAGACCATAGCGATCGAAGAGGAAAAAGCGCCCTCTAGCCTCTTCTAAGGATAAGCCATGGCGCACCATAGCATGCACGAGTTGATCAGCAATGCCAAGGCCAGCTGTTCCAGCTCCGACGATGGCGATTTTTTGATCTTCGAGCTTGCTCCCGGCAGCTTTAACAGCCGCCATGATCGCAGATAGCGTCACAGCAGCTGTACCTTGCATATCATCGTTGAAGGAACAAATCTTATGACGGTAACGTTCGAGTAATGGACGGGCATGTCCTTTGCCAAAATCTTCCCATTGCAAAAGCACTTTAGGAAAACGCTTCTTTACTGCTTTGACAAAGCAGTCGAGGAACTCATCGTAGGCAGCCCCATCGATGCGTACATGACGCCAGCCCATATAGAGTGGATCATCGAGCAGCTCTTGTTTGTTGGTTCCCACATCGAGCATGACAGGCAATGTTCTTGAAGGATGGATGCCGCCAAGGAGTGTGTACAAGGATAATTTGCCAACGGAGATCGCCATTCCGCCGGCACCAAGATCGCCCAAGCCTAAAATGCGCTCACCATCCGTAGCTACGATGACGTCTACCTCGTCATGACCAGCTGCGTTCGCGAGTAATTCATCGATGCGGTCCTTGAAGGGAAACGAGACGTAAAGACCACGATGATGACTATAGAGACTGCTATAACGCAAAGAAATTTCCCCTACAGTCGGGGTGTAGATCAACGGCATCATCTCTTGAAGGTGATCGAGCACGAGGTGATAAAAAACCGTTTCATTGCGATTCAAGACATCAGACAGATACAAACTTTTGGCCAAGTCTGTAGGCAGCTGAGAGAAGAATTCATAACGGCGCTTTACTTGGTGCTCCAAATCCCTTATGCCATAGGGTAGAAGGCCATGCAGCCCAAGTTTTGTTCGTTCCTCTTCGGAAAATGCGAGTCCCTTATTCAATAGGGGATCTCGTAGGAGAGCTTTGCCTTTAATAATCATAAGCTCCCTTTAACAATCCTCACAGGGAGTTGTCAAGCATCTTCAAAATTCGATAGGTTCCTAATGAACAGGTTGAGACAGCGCATCTCTTCGAAATAGAGAAAATAGCGCAAAGCACCAAGCAAGGAAAAAAAGAAGGCAGACCCAGCTAAGAAAATGCAGCTGAGTAAAATTGGCGATTTGAAGGCCTAAAATCACCATCGCGGCTAAAGCCTTGGCCCCTCGGTAAGCAAAGACGTCGATCAAGGCCTTAGCTTGAAATTTTTCTTCAGCTGTAAGACGGAGATAAAGCATCTCTTTGGTGATACCGAATAGAGAAAAGTCGAAGACTTTGATCGAGGCAAAAGAAAAAGCTAACATCCGCAGCCCTGGCCAAATAAGAGACCCTAGCGCGTTGCAGCCTAAGACAAGGGGAATAAAGAAATGGGTTCCGCGCAGTCCAATAAAGCGCATCAGCAAGAATCCACCCACGAATTGCATGAAGGTACTGGAAAAACTTACGATGCTACCCATGCGTCCAAGGAATTCCGTGCGTGGGTTTTTAATGGGATAGACTTCTTGCAAAAACGCATTGAATTGGTAATCGAGCAGGGTGGCAGTGATCTGCATGAAGAGCACGATCAAAAGAATATAGGGTAAGATACGAGAACGCGTGATGAGCTTTATCCCAACCCCAAGAGACGCCGTCTCCCCTCCCCCTTTGTGAAACGTGCCATGGGCTTGCAAAGGCTCGCTGAAGGAGATCGCTTTCCGGTAGCTGATTGCTAACAGCAGCATCATGGGCAAACTGAGAAAAAGCAGCGCCTCAGAGCCCATGAGATGAGCACAAAATCCGGGCACGAAACTGCCTAACATCGAGGCCATCCCGCCGATGCCGAACATGATCCCATAGACAGCTTTGGCACGTTCAGCGGAAATCGTCATGTGGATGAGCGACCAGAGTGTTTGGAATAAAAGAAGAACGTAAATCTCTTTCCAGATGAAGTGGACGACTGATAGCCAAGGGCTATCGATCAAGAAAAGGCCGCCTACAAAATTACCCAGCATGATCAAGCTGAGGAGTCCTAGGAAAATCTTCCAACAACCAAGCTTTGGTAAATACCGATTGTAAAGGGCGACTAAAAGAAAATTCAGCGGCAGTCCACTTAACCAGATATAGGGCAGGATCTTGCTGGAAAAAAAACTCAAAAAGATCGAATTGGAAGCTGGTCGAACAATAGCATAATCAGCTGAAATGAAAAAGTTGCAGCAGAATGCGGCCAAAAGGAAGTATCTCTCGTGAAGAGAGTCTGGCCATATACCATTACGAATTTCTTTAAAGATCTTACTGATCATCGCGTATAGAAGAATACCGAATGATCAAATATACTGCGAAAGCTTTGCTTCGACCTCCTTAAAGAACTTTGGATCGATGTAGACCCAGGTGGAAGGATGAGAGGGCACGATGACTTGTAAGACATTTGTTGAGGAGACAATTTCTCCCCTCCGTTTGAGTACGGGGAAGACTTGCTCGCTCGTCGTCTTTTTATGGCCTATTTCCCAAAAAATTTTTCCCTCTGGTAAAAGTGCCGCGATCGCTTGAAGCCGTTCCAAGGGCACGTCATGGAGCTTTAATGCGCGGAATCGCTTGCTTCGATCGCCTATACAAAGAGCCTCCTCATAACCGATAGCCATTGGATCTTTTTGCGCTGAACGCATCAACGTCAAAATTTCATTATCGGTCCACGTTAAATAATTAGTTAAAGAGGTTCCTGAAAAATCCTTACCTAGAACGGCAGCAATGAACCGCGCAATATGGAAGGCATGGCTTTTGACCGTATCGTATTGGTAAACGCGACGATGCATGAAATGACGCGCCAAAAGCAATGCTTCGCACGCTTCGATACCCCCTTCTTCGATCCCCATCTGTAAACGATCGGTATCCGTCGAAGGGAGAATGCGAACCATTTCGATGAGTTGATGATAATCGAACATCCCATAAGAGACTCCCGTAAACCGCGCATCGCGCAAGAGATAGTCGATACGGTCGGCACCAAAAAAATCACCGGCGATGATTTGACCAAGGGCTTGATGCCATTTGGCAAATGGCTCTTCTATCCCCATCTGATGTAGTTTTGCTTCGCCCACAGCCAATTTGATGAGGTCTGCTTCGATATCGTAGGCGGGAAAGTGTCCTTTTAATTCTTGCCAAACACGATTCAGCAAGTCGCTTTGTATCATCGATACTGTCCAACGCTCGTGTCCTTCGTTCCCTAAGACGAGATGCTCTGCTAGATGCGAAAATGGGAGATGGCCAAGATCATGGCATAATGCCGCCAAGCGCACGATTTGTCGTGCGTAGGCTGGTTCAGGGAGCCATAATGAAGTTTCTTCGGAAAGGACAATACGGTCGAATATGCGCGTTGCGAGTTCCATGGTTCCCAGGGAATGCTCAAACCGCGTATGCGTCGCTCCAGGATAGACGAGATAAGCGCTCCCTAGCTGCCGGATATAGCGGAGCCGCTGAAAAGGCTCTGTGTCGACAAGAGTGCTCTCTAGATCGTTCAACAGAATGAATCCATGAACGGGATCGAAGATTTTCCTCACGATACTCGTTCTCCATGTCCAGTTCGAGGCATGCTCTCGCGTATATAGGCTCCGGTGACATGCACAAATTCTGCTTTACGCTGTAATTCTTTGATGTTGCGCGCCCCACCATAAGTCAGCCCGCTGCGCAGTCCCCCGAGCAATGTTTCGATGAGTGTTTCCGCACTTCCAGACACTGGCGCCCAAAAATCGACCCCCTCCGCAACTGTCTTATCTTTGAGTCCTCCATAGAAATCATTTTGGAAATCTTCGCTAGCCTGTCCTCGGAATTTCGCTTCTACTCCAGTAGGCGAACTGGCAGATTTCCGTTTGACGGCCCCGCTCTCATTCGTAAAAGCAAAGAGCTTTCCTATCATGACCGTACTGGCGCCAGCTGCCAATGCTAGGACTACATCGCGGCTATTGCGAATGCCTCCATCGGCAATGAGAGGCACGCGCAACTTTTCTGCGATCTTGGCGCAATCGTAAATGGCGGTAAATTGCGGAACGCCGAACCCCGTCACCATACGCGTCGTACAGGCAGCCCCTGGACCTACACCCACCTTCACAGCATCTGCACCAGCATTGACGAGATCGTGATAGGCCATCGGTGTACAAACATTCCCTGCAATGATGTCTTTATCGGGAAAACTCCGCTTGAGCTCTTGGATTAAATGGATCATCCGATCTGAATGGCCATGGGCTACATCGATGCAGACTCCAGCGGCTCCCAAATCTAAGAGTTTTTTGGTTTCTTCGATTTTGAGGATCCCGCAAGAAATATAGGTTTTATCGCCATACTTCTTTACCCATTTGATCTGTTCTTCAAAGGGCGTGAACCGATGAAAAATAGGTGTACTTCCAAATCCAACTAGAATATCAGCTAGTTCATAGCTGATCGTCGTGTCCATATTGGCACAAATCAATGGGATATCGATCTTTCGTTTTTTCGTCAGCCACGTAGAAAGATCGGGCTCGGTACGTGACGGGACATTGTTGAATTGCGGGACTAATGCCACATCATCAAACGTATAAGCTGTTCTCATAGTTGTTCCTTAATTCTATCTTTGATTATTCTTGGACGAAATGATTTCTGTCACGATTCTTACAAAAAATGCTGCAGAAACGCTGCATGCTACGCTTGAGTCGCTCAAAGGCTTTGACGAAGTGTTCATACTCGACACAGGATCAACCGATGAGACGCTCGCCATTGCCAAACTATTTTTTAACGTGCGCATTGCCATCGAGCCTTTCCAAGGGTTCGGTCCCACTCATAATCGCGCCTCCCTTTTAGCCAAACACGATTGGATCCTTTCGATCGATAGTGATGAAGTGGTTTCCTCAGAGCTTGCAGAACAAATTCTCTCTTGTTCATTGAATCCAAGGTGTGTCTACTCTTTAGACCGACATAATTACTTCAATGGCAAGTGGATCAAATGCTGTGCCGGCTGGTATCCCGATCTGATCGTAAGACTTTATCACAAGCAAACTACCCGCTTTTCCGAAGCTTTTGTCCATGAACGGATACTGTCAGAAGGCCTTACAGTGATCCCTTTGAAGGGACCCCTTTTACATACTCCCTACCGATCTATCGATGCTTTTTTGAGTAAAATGCAAACCTATTCCACTCTTTTTGCGGAAGAGAACCGAGGAAAGAAGCGCTCTTCGATGTGGAAAGCTGTCGGACATGGCTTGGCGGCCTTTTTCAAAAACTACGTACTCAAACGAGGCATTTTAGGAGGTAAGGAAGGATTCATCATCTCTCTCTACAATTCTCAAGTCACTTACTATAAGTATCTTAAGCTTATGTTTTCAAAGAACCCATAAGTCATCGTAAATAACATTCTTTTTGAATCTAATATAATTATTTTAATTAGCCAGTTTTATTTTGTTTTAATCTATAATATAATTAAACAATTTATACTTAAACAAAGCAACATGACAACAGCAATTCAAAATAACGACGTTTTTAAAGAAATAAATAGAAATCAAGAATCAACCCAAGAATCAACCAGGGGATGCTGGTCTCGTTGGAAACGACGTGCCACATGGATAAAGGATGGGGGGGTAGGGCTTTTTTCGGGAATGATCGATTTAGCCAAAGACCCATCTTCAGCACTGAAAAAAGCCCATCGGTTAACTGGAGTTCTTCAAGAGAATTGGGATGGACTAAAAAGAATCCTAGAACCCCATACCAAGACTCTCATTTATAATGGAATAGAGATAGCTCTACTATCAACTTGCTATACACAGACCAATTATAGTTTAGAAGTGCCTGTTTATATTCTCATCTATTCACTTGGCATGTCGATATTGGCCGACCAGGCCAGCCATCCCCCTCAAGAAGATCCAGAACTTTTGACCTGGAAAGCTCACTTAGAAACTCTGCAAAGGCAACGACCCATAAAAAAACCTATCTATCTCGATTTCTCTAAAGACGTTAATGCAAGTTGCACCGGTTCTGTCGATGGAATAAATAAACAAATCATCATCAAAGTTCAACGAGATCTCTATCAATTTACCAAAGAAGAGAAATTATTCCTCCTTGCCCACGAATATTCCCACGCATTGCATAGCGATGAATTTTATAAACCCATAATTACTTGTCTCGTGCAATTGCTAGGTGCTAGCACCTTTTGGTTGTCCTCTTCACCTGATTCTTTTTTATTCTTCCGTGCCATAAAATTTTCCCTAACTATGAAAGGCCTTGGCACAATTTCCAATTTTCTACAGTTAAAATATAGGGAGAAACGAGCTGATGACACTGCCCTACAATTTCAGCCCCAAGAAGAAATAGCACAAGCAGCTGTTTCATTTTTTGAACGCATCCGTCTCGTACTCCAAACTCATCGTTCTCAACCTGAAAAATCGCTTATCGAATCATATGCAAAAAAGCTTCAAATCACCCCAAGCGGTAATTTACTCTTAGACGACCATCCCTTACTTACTTATCGCCGTGATCGAGCATTGACTGTTTTGCAATCAGCTTCATAATGAACTTAGATTTGTGGACAGCTTCTAAGGACCTATTTCTCCAGCTTTATAAAGCCAACGACCGTCGAGTTTTTCGAACGTGCTTTTTTCTTTAAAAGAGACGTCTTCTTGCTGTTCGTTCGCAAGATGAGCAATGAATGTCACAGTGGCTTCTTCATGGCCATCGACGAACGCGACGATTTCCAAGCCTTTAAATTGCGTAGACGCGCTAAATACAAGGATGTTTTTTTTCCACCGGGCCAGGTCAGTGTCATAATGGACATTTTTAAGATGGGTCGTCTGGATGATATAATCGGCCTTATGTAAAGCATAGGCTGCGTAACGCGATCTCATCAATTTCAACGCATTTTCAGGGTAAGCTGTTCCATCATGATAGGGCTTGCAGCATTCTCTATAGGGTTTCTTGCTGCAACAAGGGCATAAATTCATAGACTAGTCCGTTTGATAGGCCGTGTATTTAAGCGCTTTTCCTCGCGCTAGGTCTGCAGGATATTTTTGATTGATCTTCTTTAGCTTATCTATGCTAGCTTCGATCGGATCGATGCCTAGTTTATGAGCTAAATAGATCAACATTAGGTAAACATCGCCGATCTCGTCCCGCACTTCTTCTAAAGTGGTTTCATCGAGTATATAACTCTGTTCTTCGGTCAGCCAACGGAAAGGTTCGATGAGTTCACCAACCTCTGAGGCCAAGTTCATCACAAGATTTTTGGGTGAATGGAATTGCTCCCATTCACGTTCTTTACTAGAGGCGATGAGATCAGCAAGCACGCGATCGAGTTTCCTTTCTGGGCTATGCATCTTTTCAACAAAAGAACGAACAGAAGGAAATAAAGGTGCAGGCAGGGCATTCCAATCAAACCATTGCCATCCTTCGCATTTATCGGGTTCGAGCAATTGTGGTTCACCCTCAAACTCATCGACGAGGACAAAAATCGTAAGATAATGCTTTCCTTCCTCAAAGATGTTATTGGTCCATGGGCCGATTTTCAAGGAAAGCGCTTTCAAGCCTGTCTCTTCTTGTAATTCCCTTACTGCGCATTGTTCCGGCGTTTCCCCATATTCGAGATGCCCTCCAGCTGTCGACCAACTGCCTTCACCATGGGCTCCTTTTCTCTTGCCGAGGAGCATTTTGCCCTCTTTGATGACAGCCACACCAACTCCAACTTTAGGTCGATCCATTGCTTTCTTGGTCTCCATAAAAGCTCTCTTACTCGATGATGATGTCTAGATGGTTCAATAAGGACAAAACCTCAAGACGTGAAAATTTAGCGCGTTGCAATTTATTGGTCAAAGGGTTGATCGAGTAGTTGAACGCTCCTTGAAAATTCGCCTTAGAAAGATCGCTATTATGAAAAACCGATCCTTGTAGGTCCGTCCCTGAAAAATTAG
This sequence comes from uncultured Simkaniaceae bacterium, assembly GCA_963791555.1. GTDB lineage: Bacteria > Chlamydiota > Chlamydiia > Chlamydiales > Rhabdochlamydiaceae > JAGXTH01. The sequence continues at coordinate 24,561 of CAWBSQ010000003.1, read as the reverse complement.
CGCCCTGAAGGTTGGTGTTAGCAAAATAGGTCTCTCGGATCACACAATCGCAAAATGAGGTATTCTTGAGATCTAGATCGGAAAAATTAGAGGTATCGATCAAACATCCTTTAAACTTCAGACTTAAGAAGCGTTGTTCACACTTCCCAAAATTCATTCCAACAAGCTTGCAGTTTTCAAACCTTACATCCTGAAGCCTGCAACCGTCCAATTTCACCAAACTAAAGTTGCAGTTCTCTAGTTGACAGTCGATGAATCGAGAGCCAGTCAAATTGGCCTTTGTGAAGTCGCACGAAAAAAATCGGCAATGGGTAAAAACTGCACTCTTGAGATCGTGTTCAACTAGATTTATCTTATTGTAGTCTTGGCTTTCGAACTCATTCTTGGCAGCAGGGATCATAAATGATTAAAGGGTGTTAACAGATTTTTGCCGCCAGAATAACAGTAACGAGGTTGCTTGCAAAGAAAAGAACCTATCTCACCCTGGAGATAGGTTCAAATCAACAATTACCTTGTGCTCACAAGCAGCTCTTGAGCACCGCTGGTCTCTGAAAAATGGTCGAAGAACCCTTCCAATCGCATAGCACGCTCGAGGCGGGTCATCCCTATCCCAGCGCCAAAACGTTTGATCATTGGCAGAGCCAAATAGGCTTCTAACTCTGCTAAGACCCGCTCTTTTCCAAATTTAGAAAATAAGAGGGCTGAATACTTGCCATCTTCAATTGTATGGAAGCGCTCTCTCATCCATTCTGTATCTATTTCCCGTTCAGCTGAACCTATCGTCTCCATCCCATGGAGAAGGACATCGATCTTATTATAAAGGCCCTCCCCGTTATGTTTCATATTCCAAAAAGGATTCGTGTGCTGAGGGAAGTGTTCCAGGCTTATCGATGTTCCAAGTTCTTTTTCCATTTGCAGCTCGTGTTGAGCCTCGATCGATTTGGTATTATATTTGCGGCATGCTTCCGTGTACTCAATAGAACAAGGTTTTTTGAAACCAAGATGCAGCAATAATTCCTGTTCTAATTGCTTCATCTCTTCAAAACCACCTTTAGATTCGAATTCGAACATAGGAAAAATCCGATAGTGACGCCCTTCAATAGGATTTGGTTCGTCCCGATAGCTTGTCGTGATGCAAAATACCCCCGGCCAATGAGGGTTTTGCAAAATCTCATGCTCAAGCCACATTTGTCCTGTCTGAGGCGAAGGATAAAGGATTCCTCCCAACATATATTGCGTAATTGTCTTTGGGTCTTCGCAAGCTGCTAAAATCGATAAACGCGACTGCGCTGGAACTTCTATAAATCCTTTCTTTTCCTGAAAAAATTGCCGGAGCTTACGGGTCATAAAATCATATTCACGAGTCAATTTCATAAAATTTCCTTCTGTTGAATAGGGCTCGAAATCCCCCGTAGGATCAGAATATTCCCCAATCAATTGAATGTAAACAAAAAAAAATTAGGATGCTATTGAAGTGAATTGACGCAATCGCATATGAGAAAAAAAGACGGACCGAAGGTAGCGGGAGCCTCAATTTAAATCATAAGGGAGAACACTATGGCCACATCTAAAAAAAAACATGCGAAGAAAACCTCTTCAGCAAGAACACATAAGACGTCTCTGAAAATGAAAGCAAAAATGAAAAAAGGCGCTTCCGGCGGCTCTTGTGATATTTGCTAGATTTTGTCTCGATGACCGATGGCCAGAAGCTCTTTCACTACGACCATCGGTTTTCTTTTGTAAGGGACAACCAGTTTCTCCTTTTCAAGGATCTTTAGTGCTCTAAAGGCTCTTTTTTGACGAACCCATATTTCTCGCTCTAGAATGGGTTGAGCAAAGAGCATGTCAATGGTCTTTTGAGCTTGGTGTGAATGACCAACCAGCTCAAGGAACTGCTGATAAAGAGAGACGATCTCCTTACCCTGAGTCAGTTGTTGCTCGCCTGCATCGATGATTCCTCTCAAGAAAAAAACGATCCAATCTTCCCAGGCATTCTTCGATGTGATCAAGTATAATTTCTCAAAGTAGTTAAGCCTGTGCTTTTTAAAATAGGTGCTAAGATAGACCATGGGCAAGGAAATAAGCCCCTTTTTGTAGAGGAACAGAGAGATCAAAATCCTAGCTACACGGCCATTACCATCCATAAATGGATGAATGATGAGCAATTGCGCAAAAAAAATCGCAAGTTGTACTAAAGGATCGTTTTCTTTGTAGCTGAGGTATTGTTTCAAATTGTGCAAATAATCATTTAGAATGCTTACACGCGGAGGATAAAAATAGGCCTCTTTTATGCTGCATCCTTCTGGACCGATCCAGTTCTGCCGTTTGCGAAATCGACCAATCTCTTTCTTATTGCCTTTTGCATTGTGCCCTATGTCGCCATGGATTTTACATATGAAGGCAAGAGAAATTGGATGCTTTACGACCCATTTGGCAGAATTTTCTACCGCATGTCGATAATTTAAGATCCTTGATGTCCCCCTGTCATAGCTCTCATCAGGGCTAGCCTCCCCTGCTTCATGGAGATAGACCTCTTCTAGAGATCGCGAGAGCTTTTGAGAATGCATGGAATCAATTGCCTCGGCAGTTGTCAGAAGAGAAAAAACAGAGGCAGGACAACGAACACTCTTTAACATCTCATCATAGCGAGCCAGAACAGCATGTGCTTTTCCCGCCAACCCGACTACAGCTTCCCAATCCAAAGAACCAAGCGGTAATCTATGAGGAATAAATGTTGTGAGTTTCATAAAGGACGTTCACCTGAAATCAAAGGATCTTGTTGAATACCTATCTATCCAGAATAATGTCCGTTTGCAATAATTAAAATTTCGGGACATTGCAAAAGAAATTTCATGAAAAGAAGCCTGATGTACCTCATACTCTCAGCGCTATGTTGGGGACCCTCTTATCTTTTCATCAAAATCGCTGTTCCTGAAATTCCGCCTCTGACGCTTGTCTTGCTTCGTGTAGCAATCGCCTCTTTGATCCTCTATTTTGTTTGTCTTTGGTTAGGCTATCGTCTTTTGGCATGCAAACAGCATTGGAAGGAACTCCTCGTCATGGGTATTACCCTGAATGCCCTCCCCTTTTTCCTAATCAGTCAAGCCGAGTTAAGCATTTCTAGTTCTGTAGCCGGTGTTCTCAATGGCCTTAACGTGATATTCACAGCTATCATCGCCCACTATTCATCCATTCATGAACCCTTCACAAAGCGAAAAATTCTAGCGATTTTATCTGGTATAGCGGGATTGCTGGTCATCTATGCACCAGTTCTTCTTCAGCATGGTCTAAAAAGTGAATCAGGGACCCTGCTCATGATCCTGGCAACCCTATCGTATGGCTTTGGAATCGTCTACGCCCGCACGCAACTGCACAAAATTCCAGGCATTGCAGCCTTAACAGTGCAGCTGATTTTTTCGACTCTCCTCCTCCTGCCATTTGTCGTCTTTATCGACCATCCCTTTTCAATTGCTTTTCCTTCCTATAGCGCCATATTAGGTGTCTTAGGACTTGCCTTGATCGGAACAGTACTCGGATATTATTTTTTCTATAAAACAATCCAACTAGCCGGCGCTACCTATGCCTCTCTCACAGCACTCTTCGTACCGATTATCGCCATGATCCTGGGTGCTTTTTTCTTAAGGGAAACACTTTCATGGAATCTCTACCTTGGAGCGTTGTTTATCATCTTAGGCACAGCAGGCGTCAATCCTTCTATATCCAAGACCCTCGAGAGGAAATGATCGCGAGAACCACCCCTATACGGTGTAAATTTTTTAATTTAACTAACTATCTCGACTCCACCTTTTCAGGGCTGTTTTTAAAGGTTGTGTAAAAACAACATAAACTTTTATCCTACTCCCGCTAGTTGTTGAACAGCATTTCTGTATTTATAGAAAACAACTATTCAACAGTGGAAAATTCAACAAATCACGGAGTCATTGCATGACAAAATCTGCGCAATTGTTAACCCAAACACAAATTCAAGGATACCAGCCAACTTTGAAAGATTGGAGTGTCTTTGGAAACGCCCAACCAGCTAATAAAGCATTCGGCGAAGCTTTTAATCATAAATTTGCCACTTTAGCAGGCCTCCATTTGGTCCGTAGCGCACTTTTGGATACGGTTGGACTCGTTGGTAAGATATGCCTGCCATTCTTGCATGCTGCGCAGGGAAATGGTTCTCAGGCGGCGGCTGACTTACAAAATCTCATCATCTCAGTCGTGCGCGCTCCTTTAGCCCTTGTTAGCGGTATCGCCGCAATGACAGTAGGCTTAGTTGCCGACCCAGTACGCATCTTCGCTGAGACAATTCGTCAGGCTGCAGTTCCTGGACATCGCGCCTTGACCATCATCGACATGCAGAACGACTTTATGCCGCCTAAGGGATCACAGGCTGTTCAAGGCGCTGACAAACTCGTAAAACCCATCAATGACCTCGAAAAAGCAGCCCATGCCGCTGGCGAATACGTTGCCATGACCGAAGATTTCCATCCTAAAGGCCATGGAAGTTTTGCCTCGAGCCATCCAAAAGGTAAGCCGTGCACGATGTCCAAACTCAACGGTGTTCCTCAAATGCTGTGGCCCGATCATTGTATCCAGGGCAGCAATGGGGTTCTCGTGCGTAAAGGCCTTACAGATGTTGTCGATGTTCGTGTCAGAAAAGGTCAAAATCGTCATGTCGATAGCTACAGCGGCTTCTTCGACAACGATCAACGCAATCTCTCTGGTTTCTTTGGCTGGATCCTTTCTTTCCTGTTTAGCCGACCTGGTGCTACTGGTTTGCAAGGATGGTTTGAAAACCGCGATGTTCGAGAGATCGACCTCGTTGGCGTAGCAACCGACTACTGTGTAAGATACACCGCAGAAGATGCAATTAAATCAGGCTTAAAAGTAAATCTAGTTGTCGATGCTTGCCGTGGCGTAGCCCCAGACTCGACAAAAGCCGCGGTCGAAAGCCTGAAAAATATGGGAGTGAGAGTGATCACTACAGCTCAAGCAAAAGCTGAATACGCCCAGATCAAGGCGAATAAAGCCGCTGCTCCTGCTGCATAATCTTTGGTTAGTCTCTATGGGCAGAAAGAATCAAAAAAATTCTGCCCTATAATTGATTTTTTAAATCTCATAATATCTTCGCTAATTCTTAGAATTTTTTTTCTATTCACTTTTTCCAAAAAAAATTAATTATTAATTATAAGTTAATAAAACTTGTGTATCTAGCAAAACCTTGTTATTTTTAGAAAATGTGTTTTTTGCTATAATTAAGCCAACATTTTAAAACTCTCGAGGATCAATGGCATACGTAACAAGCTCAACACCTAGTAGCCTCCATTTCCAGTCAACTTGCACATCGCAATTTTCAAAACCACATAAAGACATCCGTAAAGAATTTGGTGCTTTGCAAAAAGTCAGGGGAACCTACGTAAAGGGAATCTATTCTAAATACAGCAAGATAGGTAGATGCTCTGCAAATCACCGTCTTAATAGAACAAAGGGTGTTTTTCCCCACGACCGAACGATCGTTTCTCTAAAGAACCATTATGTCAATGCAAACTATGCCTTCGCTGGAAAATATATTCAGACAGAAGCCCCAACAAAAAAAACGCTGACATTGTTCTGGAGTTTGATCTCTCAGGAAAAAGTCAAAACGATCGTTATGCTGAACGAACTTTCCGAACCTGGAATTATTCCTTACTGGCCAAAGGAAACTAATCGGTGGAAAAAGTACGGGCAACTTTCGGTTAAGCTTCTCAATAAACAGGAAACTATCGTAAATGGCCTATCGACAGGCCGTAAGCCAGCCGTCATTCATACGCGTGAATTGCTACTCAAAAGTGTAAGAACTGGCCCTGCGCGCAAGATCACACATATTCACTATACCAATTGGCATGATGGAAAAGCCCCCAGAGAGTCTGGCATTCTAAAAGTCATAGAAAAGGTCAACAAAGCTCAAAAGAAGAATAAAGCCCCTATTGCCGTCCATTGCTTTGCAGGTGTAGGACGCACAGGAACATTCTGCACCCTCCATAAGGGCAAGGAAGATATCGAGAGCGGAAAACCCTTTAATATTAAAGAAGCTGTTGCGTTTCAGCGCAGCCCTCTTACTGGACGGGCCCCCTACATGGTCACAGAAGACCAGTACGTCACGAGCCATAACATTTTGCAGCACATTCAAGAAAAATATCTTTCCAAGCAGCAAAAGAAAAAGCCAGACATAGTTGCAGTGAAGCAAGCAAGCTAAGCTTCTATCATTTTAAAACATAAGAAAAGGCCCCGATGGAATCCATTGGGGCCTTTTTTATCTAATACAGTACTGAGTCGAATCGATAATTTATCATTCTAGACTGTCTAAAAACTTTTTTAGACTTTCTAAATCAGTACAATGTTTCTGTAACTCTCCTATCCTATCCAAAACTGGCATATGTTGTAACTTTTCTGCAATTTGTTTACGCAAGTGTAGAGATTCAAAACCGACTTGCTCACCTACGTCCTCAAAAGCATTTTCGGATGCAATATTTTTTATATTGTGTCTCATGGCAGCTAGATTCAAAGCTGTAGTGCTTAGCAATGCTTCATATTCCCGTTCTGGACTCTCATTATATGTCGCGCATGTTGCTGCTTCTATTTCTTCGAGATCTGAAGGGCTTTCGACTATTTGCGGTGATTGAGACTGCAATTCTGCAAGCTGACTAGGTAACTGTTTTTCTATTTGAGATAATTTAGCCAATCTCTGTAGATGAACTTGTTTCTCAGCATTTAACATGCTAATTGATTCATAACAAACCATTGAGAATAAAATTGTTACAATAAGACATATTGCAACCATCGCACCAAGCTCCCAATTATTTATTGATCTATCTATCTCTTTTATTCTTTCATTTAGAGATGTTTTTATATCAGGAATATCTTTTTGTTGCCGATATACATCCCTTATTTTATTTAGAACATTAAGATTACCTTCTTTAGCAACCTGATTCTTATACGCTAAATAAGAAGATTTTTCACCTATCATTGAGTCCATTACTATCATAAGTACCACCACCGACTACTGTTTATTTAACGAAATTATATCAATAAAATAATAATACAGCAATAAATTTTTAACAAAATCTTAAAATAAAATATTTTGCAATACTTAAGTCAGTTGTTCGATTTCTTATATTAAATGTATTTCAGAGTAGGCGATTTATGATTTTATTATAAAACAATCAAATCCACTATTCCATCTTGATTACAATCAATAAGATAGAGCAAGGTCTATTGGACACCTTAATGATCTTGTCTCTCTTAAATCGCATATTTCTAAAGTGGATTTGTTTGATTTTTAGTTGATTTTTTCCTTATACTTTGCGGGTTTCCATTTGAGATCGCATTTTTAAACAAACTACAAGACGCTAGACTAGAAAACGTTATGTTGTTTTTTTGACTGAAATTAAGGAGAAGTGATGTATCAGCTTATTGGCGCCGCGAGCGGCTGGGGTGCCCAGATCAGGGCCTGTGAAGAGGGACCGGAAATCCTTAAGACATACCTATTCAATAGGTTACGCGAAGAAGGATTCCCGATAAGCAGCTGGGAAACACTTTACCCAGCAAAGCGGGCCAAAGAAGAACTCATCCTACTAGTAGACTCACTATCCCTGATTCACGATTTCAATGCCCGTTTGGCTGATAGCGTGGAAAAAACACTAATTTCTCAGGAATTCCCCATCGTAATAGGGGGTGATCATTCGGTTGCCGTTGGAACGTGGAATGGGGCTTATCAGTTTTTTAAAAAGCAAAGAAGCCTCCCCTTAGGGTTAATTTGGATCGATGCCCATATGGATGCCCATACATTGGAAACCACCCCATCAGGCGCCTGGCATGGGATGCCTCTGGCTGGGTTGCTGGGTTATGGAGTTGATGCCATGGCCAAGCTCAAAGAACAAGAACCCATTCTTTTGCCTGAGCATCTTTGCCTTATTGGCACCCGCTCCTTCGAAGAGGGTGAAGCAGAACTCCTAAAACGCCTCAAGGTGCGTATTTATATGGTAGAAGAGGTCCGAGAACGGGGTTTTGCCTCTGTACTAAAAGAAGCGATCGATTATGTCAGCTCCCGCACAAAAGTCTTTGGAGTCAGCCTAGATTTAGATGCCATTGATCCCCAAGAAGCACCTGGAGTAGGCAGCCCGGCTGATGGGGGCATTGCTGCGCAGGATCTTTTAAGAGCTCTACCATTGCTCGAAGAACAAGAAGCTTTCAAGGTATTCGAACTCGTTGAATACAATCCTCACAGAGATCGCCTCTGCAAAACAGCCGATCTTTGTTTTGAAATTCTCAAAGCGAAAATGCAACAACCGGCTATTAGGGCCTTTTAGTGAGGATGGTGTTTCCCCTATAAGGGGGATAAATCACTCACCTTTTGCAGAAGGTCTATTGAACCGACATTTCTTTTCCTTTAGAGTCGAATACTTTAGCGCCTCTCTCCCCAAAACATTTTGCAAACGGGAGGAAATTTCCACCTTTGGGAGCTCGACTGTCATTGATGATGGCAAAAGCAATTGTTTCAAAAGCACCCGGATAGCTTTTTTCAATGACCTCTTGGAATAACTCCGCGATATGAGCGGGGGGATTATCGAAGGCACCACAGCCAAGTGCACTTAAGATGACGACTTCATCGCGATTTTGATAAGCCATTTCTAAAATTGTACGGATTTTTTCCTTGGTACCATCGATGATTTCTTTCTTTTGTATGCGTCCTTCTAAAACGCGCGGTTTATTGTAAGCTGCAACAGTAAGCATATCGACTACAAATGGGTTTTCCAAAACAGCATATCCTTTTTCCGCACCATGCCTGAAAACTGGAACTTGCGGCGAGAACAACCCAGCAGCAATTGGACCTACTTTCTTTGAAAGCGGATAATAATTTTTTTGTTTTCCTTGCAGACGCGGGGATGCAATGGCATCGATAAGTCCTGTTCTTCGAGATAATTGCTCTTCCTGAGCCTTTCCTGCTTTTCGTACACAACCACCAGGAATAGTATCTGCAGCCATATTTAATACAGCCACCCTCTTTCCTTTTCTAGCATATTTTTCAGCTGCGTAGAGACAGTCTTGTTCCCATATGACAATTTCTTGCTTCTTTCCAGTTTTGGGAATGCTTTTTTTTCCAGCATCTTTGTAAGCAACGGTTTTTTTCACTGAAGTGCTAGTATTGATGGAGACCCTTTTCCCTTTATAAGTTGTGTATCCGCGAGCTTGGAGTATAGAAAGAGTATCTGCCCATGCCCTGTTCAATAGCGCTTGTTGATTGCCTTTGAAATCCTTATCTAAAAAATAAGGCTTAATGCAAGGGACTTTTCTTGGCTTAATACATCTAGCTCGGACGGTCTCTATGGCCTTGATCCTTGTTGCAGAAGATACACTCCGCCCTTCTTTACCATAGAAGGCTAATCTCCCAAATTGAGCATGGTTTGCTTGTTTGCCGGTTTTAACTAATCTTTCTCCTTCCAAATGCCATATGTGACCGAATATTTTTTTTACGATCTCAGGATAGCTTTTTTCAAGTTGGCGAACATGCTCTAAGCCTTTGCGTTCGTCGCCTGCCTTCAAGATATCAAGAGTTTTGCTGAGCATGGCATGACTTCCAAGTTCTTTAGCCGAGGAAGCAGATCTGATGGACATAAGGATTTCCCCTAAGGTTTTGTTGAAATGAACTTATAAAGTATAATAAACGCAACTGAATTTTAATTACAGTTGTAATATTTAAAGTCATTTTTTGATAAAAACAATAAAAACACAAAAAAAACCGGATTATGTTTTACGCTGGGGTGTCAAAAATCGATCATGGTTCTGTGTTACATGCTGGGGTCAGCATTTTCTTGCGGTAGTGGTTTTCTAGCTCAGCCTTCTTATTTTGGTAATAGGGAAGTAAGCTTGGATAGTTGTCTTGCAACCATGCTCCAAAAAATCGATTCTTTTTAAGGAACTCGTTCAACTCAATTGACCATTGTTCCGGCTGCTGAACCATAAAAAACCTGCCGATGTCGAGCTGCACAATCCGCTCCTCTATAACGCCTAAATTACCGGCGATAGCGGGATCGCGGTCAGCAATACCTTTGTCTAAACGATGGTAGATCAGAGTGAAAACCCTATCGATGACTTCTTTAGCCTCTTCTTCGCAGTGAGCATTCATGGCCTTGGTCAGCGAAGACGTAATGGGATCGGCAAATTTTTGTAAGAGAAATTCAAATTCTCCAAGCTCAATTTGATAAGGCCTCTTTAAGGCATCGACAAGCGTTATTTGCTTGCTGAAACCATCCCCTGGAACGAGGTGAATAAAGAGCAGCCCCGTTTCCTCTCTGAGATAATCGTAGGCAATTTTATAGCTGATGAAATTCTTCTTTTTTCTCCTTAGGCGTTTATCGTAATTTTTAAATCTCGTTTGGGAAAATTTCTTTTGTTTCAAAAACTTAAGGACATATCGGCGATCTTCCGAAAGGAAGGCATAACACTGCCCGCCCTCTGCTAAATAGCTAAACTTTTGCGCTAAAACGCTTTCGAGATCCGTATCACAATGCACAGCCCAGCGAGAATCGCTAGGACTACTACTCCTTATACCTTCGATCGAAAACCGGTCTAGGCGCTGCTTAGCTTGGTCTACAGAAAAGCCCTTAATCGCTAAGAACACCACAAGGCCTAAGGCGCCAGCCAGACCGGCGCAAATGATCGTTCTTTTATTAACCACTACGAGGCAACCTGACTATTGTAATCTTTCCAAAAGGGATCGCACAGATCATAGTTTTTGCTTCAAACATTTCAAAGCATTTTCTTGTTAAAAATTTTATAAACAACAACCCATTGAAAATGAGTCGGATATGAAATTTTATAATATTATTTATACAATATTAAATTGTATTTGAGACATCAATCGCGCATCAATAGTTGTAATATTATTTTTAATTCGAATATTTTATATTAATAAAACAGTTGATCTCATATAATTTCCGAACTTTTTAATTGTGTTAGCGAAAACAAAAAAATAATAGGTTTTATGAGTTCAGTTGTTCTAGATCGCCCAATTACTGGGCAAACCCTAAGAGTTATGGAAGCTCAGGCTAGCCAATCTTATGATGTTGCAAGCAGTTTAATTTCCTTTATATGTAGCATATTTACACGCTCAATACCCGGCACAAGCGTAGCAAAAGAGCCTACGACTTACCATTCTGTTAATAATAGTTCTGTCAAAGGAAAAACAATCTCTCCTCTTGCCATGACCGAGCATGGCATGCTTGTAGATCAAACAGCAAGAGACAGAGGTTCTTATAAAAAATATTCCGATAAAGAATTAGTAGAGTTAGAGCTTTCTGTCGATCGGGATAAAAAGCTCGTAGTGGGTAGTAAAAAAACGTTATTCCACACCGGTGGATACAAACTGATGTACGTGATGGACTCAAATAGAAAGATCTACGTGGCTCCCGCTAAAGAAGGTGTTACCTATCATTCCAGCTTGGTATCGGAAACTAGCGACTGGCCAATTGCGGCTGGGATGCTTTCTGCAAACAATGGAGTGTTAGCAGCCATCGACGAACAATCAGGGCATTTTACGCCTATGAATCGAGTAGGACTGGTCGTCGATCAACTAAAGCGTCTTGGTGCTAAAATCGACCATACCACCGTTATACAAACGTCGAATAAGCCTCCTTTGAAAAGGACAATAACTAGCTCGCCTTTTGCAAGACAGAAAGCACTCGATACCATTTTAGCGCAAAAGCAGCTAAGACTTGCGCCCCCACCCTCTCTTGATAGCCCTACGACTTTGAAAAATGTCATACCCTTCAGCAACGTACAACAACCAACTTTTTCAACTTCTCGTTCTGGCTACAAACCATCTTCTAGAGCCGTTAAAACTTATTCTATTTGTAAATCGTAAACAAACCATGTTATGACCAGGCTGTTATACAGATCTGGAAGTCGATGGGGGTGCGCGTCTATGAATCGATCACTGCAGTTTTGGAAAAACCAAAAAGCTACGCTAAGCTCCATGTATAAACGGCCTAATGTAGAACCACTGGACGCCTATGAAAGAGAAGAGATCATCTCCTATTTCCCCGATCTGCAAGGAAAGACGGTCTTAGAATTAGCCTCTGGCATTGGTCGTTTTACGCGCTATTTCTCGTCAAAGGCGGGTTGCCTAATCTCTGTCGATGTCACACCTCAATTTGTAGAAAAAAACCGCGCGGATCACATCGATTGCACCAATGTGACATTCCTTTGTTCTAATGCGCTCGATTTTAACACAGAGGAATGTTCCTTAGACTTCGTCTTCGCCAATTGGCTGCTGATGTATCTAGATGATCATGAAACCGAGCTTTTAATCGATCGTATCCATACTTGGTTGAAACCTCGCGGAGAGCTGTTCTTTAGAGAGACCTGCGGCATTGTCCGCTCTACCAATACGCAAATCGGCTACTACGTCCATCACCGTCCCCTCTCTTACTACGACTCACTTATAAAAGATCGATTCGACCTAGTAAAAGAAGGGCACATCAAAGCCCACGTAGAGTATTTCGCAGATCCTCTCCAAAATTATTGGCATTGCAAAAAAGCAAATAAAACCACTTGATTGCCCATCTAGAACGTTCTTCCAAGATTTAAGGCTACCAAATACCCGGCTCGTCTTTGATCGCCGAACAAATTTTGCTGAACCGCATAACCTAATCCAAATTGCAAGATCCAATCTTTTGAAGATGCCCAAAAAGAAGGAGTCACATAAATCACATTTCCCCCCGAGTCAGGATCGATTTTCCCCTTATCTCTATCGTGTTCTAAATACGCTCCATCAATTTCCACAAGCCAGGCCAATATCCAATCTTTTGTATTAGTGATATTCCGTCCAAACCCAAATTGATAGAGGTACTCGTTGCCTGATCGACTTCGATTGTGCGCCGTCGTAAATTCCGCTCCATAAGAGGTAAAACAAAACCAGTCCACCCAAGTGCGGTTATAGGTTGTCCCAAGGAAAAAGGCCATGGCACCAAATCCGGTCGGAGGATCTTTACGCCTTGATCCTGTTGGAAACGATGCATTCGCCACCAGCGTTACTTGATCGCTAGAACAAGACGATTGCCTAGAGAAAATAGCATATTCAAATTGCAAGAAAAGGTCCTCGAATCCAGCAGAATGAGACGCGCCATCTCGATAGCTGACAGCCACAGGAACATTGAAAAAAACTGAGAAATCATCCGTGATCCCATAGAGGATCTCAGCAACCACATCGATGGAATGCTTTTTCTGTCCTAGATAGGCATCGCTAAATAAAAATATCTGGACTTGGTTACGCTCAATGAGGTTCTCTCCAAAGCTAATGAGAGGCCCTGGCTCCTGCGATGCTGGAAGTGCGAAGTTTCCAAGTCCGCAATGCGGTTCCTCCCCTTCGCTGCTAAAGATCTCGCAAGAGACCATAATCGAATAAAAAAATAGAACCCATAGTCTGAGTTTGAGTGTTTCACGGTACGATGCCAATATACACATCTAAAACAATCCTTTGGTGATCTGCGGCCCTTTCATCATAGATCTCAAAATCGGTTAGATAGTTTCGCTGCCCACCTAATTTTTCATCCGGCATTTCCCAAATTGTTTTCCATGCATTCACAATGACGTCTGGCATGGGAGCAGGTATTGTTGTGAACTTAGCGTAGGTCTGCCGAGGAATGACTAATCTATCAAGGCCTTGAGGTATTGGACCATCAAAGGAAGTGACCTCCTCACCGATGAAATAGGTGTAGGCGCCTCTATAGTCGCCTTCGTATGCCGTATATGCACAGAAGGTTGTGCCAGGATTTTTCCGATGGGGTATTTTCTCAAAAAGCGCTTCATGAAAATAGCGCTGCACACAAGGAAAAATATTCCCTTGCATCTTGTCGAGTTCTTGTTGATTGCTCGTGCGCACACAAATGCCCACGAGTCTTATTTCAGGCCTTACTACCCTCGCTTGCTGCATCGTTCGCTTCTCTCTATTTACAGATGGGCTGTCGATCTTATAACAGAAGAAAGGATTCACAAACTAAAAAATCAAACACTTTCTAATTCGCCTTAAAATAGGCTAGATCAGGCTCAATTTGTTGACGACGTTCCTTAGGAAAATTCGGATTTGAAAGAAGAGTCTGGAGTAAGTCATAAGCTTGGCGCTTTTTTCCAATCCGCTTAGCACATCTATATATTTGAAAGCGGACACCCCAATCGTAGATCCAAGGCACTAACCATAATTCAAACGGATCGGAAGGAAGAGGAATGGAAAGGGCAAATTCAGCCACCAGATACCCAAATAAGTAATTTTCTTCTTCGATCAACATCTCCGCAAGCGCATAAAGCGATTCGACTCGAGAAGGGCGAGACGAAAACGCTTTGCACAGGTTCTCTTGAATAATGGAAGAACTCTCCTTAAGTTCCTTTTGCAGAAGACCCATAGTCAATAGGCTATAGAAAACCTCATCGGCCCGGCCTCCTTCCATAGCAGCCCTTTTGGCAAGATAGACGATCGCTGAACGGAAGTTGCCCATGCATGCAAACGTCTTGGCAAGATAGAAGACATTCCGCGTATTCCCAGGATCTTCTTCCAGGGCTTTTTGGAGCATTACTACATCTTTTTCATATTTCTGCTTATCCTGCGAGCGATGCCCATCGGACAAGTACTCATTTGTTATGCCTGGCAACAGGGCATAGCTCATCCCTTTTTGAAAGACGATGGCTTCATGCACTGCACCCTCCCATCGAAATTCGGGCAAGTCTTTGATCATCAGCACGACGATCGTACTAGCATTGCTACCGACCTTCTGTACATTCTGACTTTGCAGCACGCAATAGCAATCAAACTCTAAATCGGGCATGACAAATCCATCAGAGAAAACTAACCGATCGTCAGCATCGATAAACAACATGTAATCGCATTTACCTCTTGCCAAATCAAGAGCCTCATTGCGGTTATGTCCAAAGTTCACCCAGGGACGTTCATGCAATTCACCAGGAATGTCATCAAGATACTTTTTAATGGTCTTCTGCGTGCCATCCGTTGATCCGGTATCGACGATGACCCAATAATCGATGAGATGTTTCAAAGATGAAAGACACCTATGGATCACGTGACTTTCATTTTTGACAATCATGTTTAAACAAATTGTTTTTCTGCCCATTTTTCACTCTTTTAAGATTAGAGACTGTCGACGAAGCCTTAGTTTTGTAGAGAGTCTCTTAGGATTTTATTACTCTATTATCACTATCCCTCAATCACCGGATCTTATGCAGATCTTAATTTTTTACAAAGATCCTTTTTACAAATATGCACTCCCTAATAAAAGACTGTTAAAGGATTTCGATTTCATTGCTTTTTGGAGTGTTTTTGACCGAAACCAAATCCGTTAACAGTCTTTACAATTACAATTTAGAACGTATGGAGTCTAATGTGCTAAGGATGCAGCCCTTTTCTAAATCCACTCCGGTCAACAGAGCCGATTCAACGTCTTTTGAAAGTTCTAAGACACGCCATTGAACATCTGTATATTGTCGAGCAGCGTGATTGGACTGTATAATCTTCATCTGATTTAAAGAGTACACTGCGACCACCTGAATATCTTCCCAAAGATCGACGCATGCAACCAGATAAGAGTGTTTTGGAAGATCAGGATAAGAACAAGGTTCGTTACTCAAATCAAAGCAAGAGTTGAGTTTTTCACTTTTTGAAATTTTGGCCACAGTCTTGAGTTGCTCAAGAGTTCCAAGCTTTAGATAGCTAGATTTGTCTCTATGGCGATTGTTTATCAAATGGGATTGCAAATGAAATTTGGTACGGGAGTCGATAGATTTCACAGTTCGGTCGAGTGTTAATGTCATAGTTATTTAGCCTTAAGGTAATGTCATAGTTCGTAAAAAATCGCAACCAGCTAAGAACCATACATTTTTTTGAAAATTTCTTCCTAGAATTTAAGGTGTGAACATACACGCCTTAATGACTGGCATTGCAAGTTGGAGGACGAGATTCGAACTCGGCCAAAGCAGTTAGTTTGAAAATACCCCCCTTAAAAGGCATGTTCCCCAGGAGGAAAGATAAACTATTTAATATAAATAGATCCTTATCTGCGTCGCAGTTATTATAAATTTTTTTATTTATAACAAAAAATAATATAATTATTTATTAAATTTTAATTAAAAGCATACTAATATATAATTAAATACGATTTAATTAAAACATTATTATACGAGCTAACATGTCTACAAACATCCCCTCTTTAATACTAAATTATTATACTGATCCAGCAGAATCTTCAACCATGGAAGATCGAGAAGTTTTACGTTCTTTCTTAGCAGATTGTTTTGGAAAATTTGCATTCAAAATTGAACTAACTTGGAAGGAGATCAAGCCAAAACCTTTATATGATGAAAATGGCCTTTGCATAGGATCTACGCATACTCGATCAGTCTATAAAAGTCCACAGTGGGTAATAAAAATTGATACGGCTCAATCGAGAAATGTAAAACTACTCGATTATTTACCCCATGCAGAAGAAATCGCCTATAAAATTTCCAAACTATTTGGATGGCGAACAGTTCCTAAAACAAAAACTATCCATCAAGATGATATCTCATCGCCAAAAACCGCGGCGTATTATTTCGAATTGATGAAGCCATTTATCGATGAAACAGGAAAATTACCGATAACTTGTACATTACAAGGTTTTATCAAGGGCGATACCCTTCCTTCTGAAGTAGAAATACATACAGGTCAAAAAGAGAAACCTCAAGTTAAGCTTGATACTTATCAAGAAGCATTCCTGTTAGAAATGATCCTTGGCAAGGGCGATTCGCGCGGTGACAATTTTATGCGTACTAAAACAGGTGTTATACGCTCTATAGACAATGAATATATTGGGCTGGGAACTAAATATGATGGGATATTAAATCAATATCAAACTGAAAAGGAACAACCCATCAACCAAAGAATCCTGCGCGATGTTATGCGGGTAAAGCAGGATCAAATAGAATCCATTCAGGCCAAATACACAGCAAGAGATTCACAACTTGCCCATCTTTGGGAAGAAGAGCCTGCGAGCCTTCGCTATCCTAAATTAAAGGATATATCAAAAGAAAAATGGACGATAATTGGAGCCAATATTGCTATGATCAAGCAGGCCATAAGCACCTTAAAGCAAACAGATCAAATCGTCACGTTAACACGCTTAGAAGATACGATCGAACAAGCTAAGAAAAAGGCCCATCAAGATAAATTAGCTGCTGCACTAATCGCTCAACGAAAGGCTAGAGAAGCGAGAGAAGTACGAATGAAGGTAGAAGCTGAAAGACAAGAATTGGCATGGGAGAAGGAAAAATCCAAACCACCCATTCCTAGCTCTAATATGCTCCAAGACATCCACCAATGGATTCAAATGGGTTACTGCCTTGTTCTTCATAGTGGATCTAAAAATCCACACATCTACTATCAAGGCAAAGAAAGTTCAGTAGAAAATGTTAAAATCATCTCCGTCGATGTGGCACCCTCTACCCAACTTCTAACTCCATGGCAATGGCCAGGATTTCTGGAAAGAAGAGGGGTTAAAGTTGCGCTAAAGAAGATCGCAGATCAAATCACGCAACTAAAATTACAGCCGCGAGAACTACATGCTTTCAAATTTGGCTACTCTTAGAAACAAATCGGGACGATGATACGAGCGAGATCTGATTGCGCACTCTCTTTCTAGTTCCATTGATCACTGTTTCTTCTGCCTCTAACCTTTTCATCGCCAATACTCCACTATCAGAAGAACTAGCGGCCGATGCAAATAGATCCACTAAAAGCACGTTGCCTAAAGTTTTACGCAACACGGTTGGAGCATGATCAGAAGAAAGATCTGCTCTCTTAAACGCGTCTGAGCAGCGTACCCAGGTTTGTGAGGACTGCATAGTTTGAACTGGTTCCTTTGATAGGTGGGCAAAACGGATATGCTCTAAACCAATGAACACAAAAGTTGGCAATGTTGCGGAAATTTCAGTACGAAATTGTTTTGCAAGCTCTCTTTGTTTTGTAATATTGCAATTGGTACTGCCCTTAATGATAGAATTTGTGATCGCTACTCTATAAGTTTTTTTAACAGGATTTTGCGCATCTTGGTATAACAGCTTAATGACAAAGATCGAGCTTTCTTGGTAAACATCAACCGGATTACCTTTTAACGGCTCACGAATAAGATTCATAGCATTCGTTAAAGTAAGTCCTTTAGGTATAGTTAAAAGTGTTATACGTGCGCCCGCTTCTTCTTGCGGTACAGAAGAAAGCTCTTTCAAAAGGGGTATCCATTGTCGGTTATCAATAGGCTCAACGTCATCTACAGAAAGCTTATAGTGTTTAAGATCCACATATTTTTTCCATTTTGTTTTGCCAAAGATCTCCAAAGAGGGAAATAGTTTCTTGAGATTAAATCCCTTCCAAAGATCCTTTATTTTTGACGTTGACATGAACTCGTTCCATTCGGTCTTAACGAGGGCAGCACGACCTAAATCCTCAGGCCGTAAGAATGTAAAGACCTCTAATGTAAGCACTGTTGGCATACACCTAAACGATGACGATATCCCCGAAGACATTCACACTCCTCAATGTTTTTAAAAATTTGCAAAAAATTAGAGAGGTTCTCTGAATTTGGATAGTTTGATTTTTGATGGATTTTCACATTAAATAAACTTCTTTTTCCGCTCGGCATAGTTAAATAACTAGGCGAAGGAAAAGAAATTGATTTAATGGTGAAAAGACGCAAAAAGCAAGCTGTTCAAATTCAAAGAACATCTCTTAGGTCGCGAAATACTAAAGGAATTGAACAATTGATCACCATCTCTAGTTGAACAATGCATTCTGCGCCCTTTGCAAAAAGGACTGTCAAAATATCGTTAAGTCCATATAAATTTCACTCTTGGATAATTATCTTAAACAACAGAGCGGTGGGTTCTTATGCTAAGATTGGAAGAAATGCAAAATCTATGGTTCCAAAGAGCTGTGCGTTTATTTTTATTTACCATTTTATGGCTTGCACCCACATTCACACATGCACAGCCTTCATCAGAAGATCATGTCGTTGCAAAGGAGCAGCAACCTCTCATCTCTTCTTACCTTAAGGATCTTGAAGAACTAGGGTATTGCGTTATTCCGCAGGTACTTTCGACTTCTGAAACGAAGTTATTATACCAACGCGTTTGGCATGAGTTCATTGAGAAAGCTTGGCCAAATTGCAGGATGGACGACAGAAGCAATTGGAAAGAAGCATTTCCGATGCATAACAAATATGGGATCTTTGCGGGGCCTGCCGGTCAAACGCAGGTCATGTGGGATTTAAGACAAGATCCTCGCATTGTCGATGTATTTGCTCAAGTATGGAACACAAACGATCTTATTGTAAGCATGGATGGGCTATCTTTCATGTGTCCGCCGGAAATAAGAGAAGGCTATTTTGAACCATGGCCTCATGTTGATCAGGCAGTTTTGAGACGGACAAGATAATGTCGCACATAACAATAATCCACCCATTGGTTTCGTCAGTGAGTCATCATTGAAAACAAAGCCATATACTATTCAAGGGCAGTTCTTATTTGAGGATTCCTTTGATGGTGATGGGGGATTTTACTGCATTCCAAAGTCCCATCTCAGGTTCACTGAATTTGCTCCCCAATTAGAAGCCATCAGCGCACTAGAAATCCCTAGGAATGAAAAAAGAAAAGCTAGAATTGCTTATCTTACAAGACTTTTTCGGCCATGGGACAGATGAATCTGGAAACCCTTACTGCTATGAAACATATAACAGCTCCTCGCGGCTCACTTATTTTATGGGACTCAAGAACCGTTCACTGGAATCAACATGCAAGCAAGGATAGGCCCTATACGATAACCCCAAAGTAAGAATGGTTGGCTATTTGTGTTATGTGCCAAAGGCTAGATTAACGAATGAGGGCAGGGATCTTAGAAGAGAAGGCTTTCGAAATGGGTGTCTCCACTGGTCACAACCCAGCTTATCCCGAGCTCAAATATACCAAACTCATCAAACAAGAATTCGAACAGTATCTTGAGGATCCAAGCTATATTCAGCCAAAAATTCATCTCACCCCATTGGGCGAGTCGTTGCTGGGTCTATAGCCTCCCCAATGGAAATGATACGTTTTTCAAATTACGGCCTATGCAAAGCTACACCAATTAGTTGGAAAAGATCTAAATCATAGCGGTAGTCGGACTCCGATCTTTTGATCCGGAGTATTATTCCCCCTCTGACTTTTTTCTGAGGAGCACTTGATATTCATCCATCACAATCTCAAAACCATGCTCCAGCAAAAAAGGAAGAGAGTATTTTGCTTTGCCCCAAGATGAGGACTCCCCAAATTTCCTTGGCGTTTGATTTCTGACATCGTCGATTAAAATCACTCCATCAGCCGCTACAAGATTGCGTTCCACAATAATTTTAGCTTCCTCAAGTTGTAATTGTGCAGTAGGTTCAATCGGCGTTATGTCACCGGTATCTAAGTAGAGAAGATCGATGCCATTAGGAAATGAGCAATTTTTCAAAAAGTCAAGAGAGGAAGCAACATGATAAGTGATGCTCTTGTTAAACTCTTCTGTCATGATTTTACAGCGATTGATATGAGAGCGTGAGATATCTACTGTATGGATCTGAATTTGGGATGCTTGTAAAGCTGTAGCAGCCATACGTGTGAAAAAACCCGCCCCCCAATCCCAGTTTTCAGGATGATCAGACGACCAAAATGCGCGATTATCGCTGTCACATCCAGGAAGACCGCCATGCGTAAAGCTTCGCGATGTACCTAATTCGACCACGACCCTTCCGTTATGGCCATCAAAATGCTCAAAGGCGGCCTTAAATGTCTCGTATCGTGATTGAGGAAGTTTAGAAAAAAGAGGACCAGTCTTGTCCTTCATATGTCCCCCACTCCAAGTATCTTTTAAAGGGGTTTAGCGCATCATCTATTCCATGCTCTTCTGCCATGAGAAATGATGCAAACACTAATTGAGAAAAAGCAAATATCTTCATCATAAAGTTCCCTTTTTTTAATCTCGTATCTCTAAAAGGAAAATGCATCTATGTCAATCGGATCTTTTGCTTTTTGCGCCAAGTCCCAACTCTTTTCTCTTAAAAAGTATTTGCAAATTCTTTTCCCTTGAGAATGGGAAGATTTTCGAGGAGATTGCAAAATGCGGGGCAAAGCCAGTATCGGGACGATGATAAGAGCAAGAACCGCATTTTGGAATATCCCTAAAAGGTTTCCGTTCTCTGGGAAAATGAATTTGTAAATACTTTCTCAGAAAGATGGGTATGGCCTTCCCATAGGACGTTCTCTTAATCTTTACAAAAAATTAAAAAAAACCATAGCATTGCTTAATTTTCATTAGAAAATGACAGGAGTCTATCATGGCAACAACTTCATCTACGAGTAGTTCACAAGCTCTAACGACTAGTAGTCAATTTCAACAAAGCCAACCCGAAAAACAGAAGTACGGATGCACGCAAGTCGCTAAAAAAGCTTTAGCTTTTGCCAGCGATAAGGAGAAAGCAATCCGCATCAGCGCGGGATCTGTCATCCGGGATGCATTCTTTTTCCCATTACATGCTTCTCCTAAAATCTACGATGAGCAACTCGGCGCTGCCGAAAAACGTTTTAAAGATTTCTGGGATCTCAACACAAAGCCTAATAGCATCTATGCACGTCATTGGGAAATTCGAGAGCACTTCACCCCCCCAGAAAAAAGAGATGTCTTTGCAGATCGGTAGCACACCTATTCAACTCTCCTATCTTGTGATAGAGCCAAAACAAGTTGATCCGGAACGGCCTTTTTATAATTGTGGAGTGATGCCAGGGAATCTATCTACGATCTACGATATGGCAAGCGTTCATCCCTATATATATGAGTACCTTGAAAAGCTGGAAACAAACCAAGCGCTTCCTCAAGGTCGATTTGTCATTATCAGTCTTTACGGTCTTAAAGACTATAAACCGGAGGATTTAAACAAGGCAGGCTCTATCGTCCATCAAGTCTTGAACAATTTATACCAAACGCATGGGCGGCTTGATCTATTTGATTGCATTTCTCTGGGGACGATTCTGGGTTCTTCTGCTCTTCCACTTTTCGATAATGATTTAGGAAAACTCCCTCGCCACATCTGTTTTGATCGCGGCCCCTCTTCTATCGACCAGGCAAGCGGGAAATATTGGCACTGGCCACTCACTCTTTCGTTAGCGTACTGGTCTGGTTGGAGGGCGAATCTCGGACAGCAAATCGCTCAAAGGGCGAGCAAGTATAAAGACGAAGGAATTTCCGTTTATGTTACTGGGGTAGTACATGACCGTCATTTTGCCGGAAAGATAAGCCTTACTAAGAGCCCAGAGATCATCGCCCAAAGAAAACTGGGGAATGTAAAAATGGCTTTTTTTAATCCAGATGTCTCTTTTGATGAGATGAGTCACCATTCTCTTAGCCCAATCTACTTAAACGAAAAATATGTCGTCGATGAAGAAGAACCCCCTAAAAAACAGGTGAAAGCCCCCTCGGAACCTCCTAAACCAAAGCCCTTGAACGACTTTTTAGAAGAGGGAGAGACACTGTCTGGGGCACTTGTTAGGCTATCTATTGATCCTAAAGAGTCAAAACGGAAAGAAGGCAAACGCGAAAAAGCCGAATAGTCAAGCCTTTGAAAGACATTCCTAGGGAACGCTGTCAGCTTCTCTAGGAAAACTATCCTGTTCTTATTGAGAAAAAATGTCCAATCAATGACTTAATTAAGACTTATTTCATCAACACTACATTGTATGCATTAAAAAATCGGCGTTTTTTCAGAAAAAATCCCAAAAAGATCGAACTGCTCAAGCTGTGGATTAACACTATATTCTAAGTCGTCCAGCATAATCCAATCAATCAGCTTAAGAAATCTATATTAATACGCTTGGGCTTGAACCACTACAGATAATGTATTTAAAGAGGGGGTATTATGATAGGCGCTATAGAATCCCTAATAGATGATCCTTCTTTACAATGGCAATGAGTTTTGTTTGATCTATTTGTATGCTATACCTCATAGCCAATCTAGTCACTTTAACTGGCCTATCTCTTTCGGCAGGCTGATCAGGCGATTATGCTCAAGCCCAAAATGACTGAAAACCACGATCTGCCCGATCTTTCACGAACTGTCCGATCTCTTTTGGCAGACTGTCCAGAAGATTATCGTCTATCCAAAGCCGAATCAAAGCCCCGAGCCGGCCGATCTCTTTAGGCAGACTGGTCAGGCGATTATTGTTTAACTCTAATAAAATCAAAGCCCTGAGTTGCCCGATTTTCTTCGGCAGGCTTCTCAGGCGATTATTTTGTAACCCAAGAGCTTCCAAAGCCCCGAGCTGGCCGATCTCTTTAGGTAGACTGGTGAGACGATTATTGTAAAACCAAAGGTGCGTCAAAGCCGTGAGCTGGCCGATCTCTTTAGGTATGCTTGTTAGGCGATTACCACCTGAATTAAGCGTAGTCAAAGCCGCGAGCTGCCCGATCTCTTTCGGCAAACTGGTCAGGCAATTATCATCTATCCAAAGCTGAGTCAAAGCCCTAAGCTGCCCGATCTCTTTAGGCAAGCTTGCCAGGCGATTATTTTGTAACCGAAGGTGAGTCAAAGCCCCGAGCTGCCCAATTTCTGAAGGCAGAAGAGTTAAATTACATTCTCGCAAATCCAATTCGACAAAAGCTTGTAGCCCCGCTTGATGTTCTCCCAACCATGCCCTCACTTTTTCTGCTCTTTGCAGAGTAGTTGTAGAATCTTTGGCAATTTGCAGCTGTTCATTTTTTAAACCTACAAACCGATGAGTCCTGTGCATTTGAGCTGACATCCTCAAGAGATTCCTCGCTTCGATGAGTTCGAAGAATTGTCCAATCGATCGGTAGCTTGGTAATTCGATGTGTTCGAGCCCGCTTAAATCTTGCACCATCGACATCAATTGTTTTAGGGCTTTTGCTTGCTTGGTTTTGCTTAGATCTTTGCAAGAGAGATGAAGGTAGGTTTCTATGAAAGGCTCGAGATGATTGGTTTTGATGATAGAAGCGGCAGAACCTGAGGCTGTAGGAGCTTTCTTATAACTCTGTTGGAGATTAGCCATCTCTGTGGGAGAAAGAAATTGACTTAAAGCTGGTGACATGACACCGAAGGGAAACTTTCGGATATGATTTGCCCGTAACTTCGATGCACGAAGGGTAAAGCTGCGCTCGACTTTCATCGCTTCGATTTCTTTGAGGAAGGTTTCTTGAATCCTTGCATAACAGCCCAGTCGAACGCGTCGATGTTGAATTTGGCAAGAATCCTGGCTCGATCATCTTTGTGCAATTCTTGGAACAAAACAGGTATTTTAGCACTATTCTGCTCAATTGCCTTAGAAAGAGTGTTCAAACGATGGTATCGCGATGCGTTGAGGGAACCGTCACCCACGGAAGCTGTTTGCAGGGCTATCGTCTCTTGCTAGGAAGAAACGAAGATAAGGCATGAGATAGCAAAGCTAGCCAATGCATCC
>CAWBSQ010000002.1:0-584804 GCA_963791555.1 uncultured Simkaniaceae bacterium | reverse complement strand
ATCGACGCTGTCTCTGCTTACGAGGATAGGGATATCGCCCATCAGAAGAAGGCTATGGCGATCAGCGAAGCTGCGCACTTGTTTGAGCTGCGTAAAACAGAGATATTGCAGCAGGGAGTAAAATTCGACCGCGTCTTTGAATTCTTCGATGAGGAGTGTGCGTTTATCTGAGTCGAATTTCTGATATTCTTGGGGCCAGTTTTCCCAAGACGCATGATCGAATTTTTCCTTTAGCGCTTTGAAAAGAGCATAGGTCTCGACCCAAGGATTGCCGTTTTTGAAGAGTTGGAGTTCTGGGTCTGCGGCAAATTCTTCTCTAAAAAAGTCGAAGTATTCTCTAAGCCATCGGATTTTTGCCGCAAGGACATCGCGGTAAGCGACTCTAGGTAAGAGCGAATAGGCTTTAATTGGGTTGAGCTTTTCGATAAGAGATAGACATTGTTCATCCTTAGTTTCGAGTCTAGGAAGAGAGTGTAGAGAAAGATAGACGGGATTGAGCGCAAGCGATGAGAGGGCATTATAGGGGCTTGGGTCATATCCTGAATCATTTAGAGGAAGTAGCTGAATCACATCAAACCCTACATTCAGACAAAAATTCATTACAGGCAGCAAGTCCAAAAATTCTCCAATTCCGCAACTATTGCTGCTGTGCAATCCAGAAAGAAAAATGTCGATCCCATGATGGGGATGTGCTCCAACGATACGCCATGCATGTCCAGCTGGAGTCTGCATGAGTGCGTCTATGTCGATATTCACGGCTTTAACCCAAAGACAGAAGAAGTAGCAGGTTTTGAGACAATGGATGGCGGAGCTAATTTTCCTTCTTGCAAAGCTGTTTGCCATTGCAAGCCATAGTTGATGAGAATAGACAAAGCTTCCAAAACTTTTTGCCCATCAAGCGTTTCCATGGGAAGAGTTAAATAGACAGCAAGGTGGCTGTTTTTGGGACTAAAACAGATGATTCCGCCGGGGAGCAGCTGTGCATTGGCTTTAAGGCCTTCTTTTAGTACTTCCTCGCGAAATTTGCCCGGTCCAAGTTCAAGGATGAGGGCTGCTACAACGAATTGCCCCTGCTTATTCTGCTCCATTTGCACTTTTAGTGTATCTCCGGCCCATAGGCAACAAACGTTGTTCCCATCGACATGCAAATTCATGCCGATGAGGGGGGAGAGTTCTTTCAGTAATTCTTCAAACAGATTCATAGCTTTTGTTTACGATAGTTTTGGAGGTTTCTTTTTGGGACGCTTAAATTTTCGCCCCTTTTCATCTTGCCCTTCTTCCTCTTCTCTTCTTCTAATTCCTCGTCGATCTGCTTTAGGGCATCCATGAAAGAGCGCAGTGTATCGAGCCTTTGCTGTTCAGAGCGGAATAGACGTGGAGCGACCTGTCGGCTTGCATCGCGAAGCTGCATAAAAATGATCAGCTGGGCTTCCAGTTCATCAGCAATGCCCATTTGGATCGCAAGTTGAAGAACTTTATCAGCACTAGGATAACGTTCTTGAAGATAGCGCATGTAGAGGCGAGCTAAAGCTTCAAAGGTAATGCGCGAGGGCAACACGAGCCCATGCCTTGTAAAAGAACCGTTAATTAATTTTATGCGGGACTTAAAGAAGCGATAGACGCCCAAGATCGCTTGGAGTACTCGGGTTTCTGTCATGAGCCTATGCAGTTCGCCGCGGGCAATCGAAGGACCTTTAGATTTGAGATCGCTTCCTAGCGCATGGAGCATAAACTCGATCAGCGTCTTCATTTTTTCGTAAGGGAAGTTAGTTGAAAGCTGTTCGAATAAGGTATTAGGGTCGCGGGGATTGCCGGTGATATCGCGATAAATATCCCGTAAAGCGGTGGGGTTGCCAAGGCCTTGCTTGGAAAATTCTTGCGCTTTTTCGCTGATGTTGCGTCCGGCGCGAATCTCTCTTCCGAAATCCCGATTGAGCTGTTCTTTGGCTTGTCGCACAACGCTGACGATATTCGGTTCGGAGGTCTCGATCAGGAAATCGAGCACTTCATCGGCTAGCGAGTAATCAGGATAGGTTTCTAAAACCTTGCGGATGACTTCTTCAGGACTGTCATTCTTGGTGATCCTATCGCGGACGAAAATCAGCGTACGGGCTTGCAGTTCTTGATTTTTGCGGGAATACTCATCAGCAATCTTGCTGACGCGTTCTACCTGTTTGATTTTCTTTTCTTCATCTTTTTGAGTCTTGCCTGTTTCCTCTTCCTTGCCCCCTTTTCTCGTCTTTGATTCTAGAGTTTCAAAACGTCGTGCCATAGCAAGGGGGTTGAATGTAGCCTCATCCGTTAGATCTGCCATAGCAGCTTCGCTTTGAGCCTCTCGAAGTTGTAATTGTGCTATGAGCTGTGATTGCGAAGCGCGCTGAGCGCGCATGAGATCAGCATGAACAGATTGGATTCTTGATGACTGAATTGGACCTTCGGAAGAAGACATTCGTTATCTTAAGCCCTCCGTCAAGTTTGTCGTCAGCTTCTAAGATAGCTGTACTCTTCCTAATGGCTGAATTCGTATTTCTGGTACAATCTCTTGATAAGAAACTACCGCCATATCGGGGAATTCTCCCTCGATCAATTTACGCACAAATCTACGGACATCGATGGCTGTCAGCAATACAGGCGACTGTCCTCCAACAGGCGTTGGCACAATGACCGAACGCATGGAGTGAAGGATGAGCTGTACGGAATCGGGATCGAGAGCAAGGTAGGAGCCAGCCGAAGTTTGTTTAATTGCACCTCGCACCATATCCTCGATTTCAGGATCGAGTAGGTAGACGGCCAGGATCGATTGACCTTGTGAATATTTGTAACTGATATAGCGTTTTAACGAGGAGCGGACGTATTCGGTGAGGAGTACGGTGTCTTTTTCTGATTGCGCCCATTCGCTCAAGGCTTCGAGGATAGTGCGAAGGTCTTTGATCGAGATTTGCTCTTGAATCAGACGTTTAAAAATTTCCGTGAGTTTTTGCAGAGGCACGAGGCGTGTGACTTCTTTGATGAGATCGGGGATAGGATTTTTCGATGAATTCGAGGATTCCACGCACTTCCTGGATGCCGATGAATTCGCTTGCATATTGTCTATAGAAATAAGAGAGGTGCAGGATCATGACTTCGAGCGCTTTCCAGTATTTGATGCCAGCTTTCTTGAAGAATTTCTTCGTATTTGTCATCGACCCAGATAGACGGCTTGACCTTGAGACTCTTCGACGTCGTGAAAGGCATATTGTATCGGCGCAAGGTCTCTGGATTTTCATTGGTAAGGAGGGCGTTCGCAAGAATTTTGCCCCGCACAATGGGTACTTCGTTCAAGAAGATCGAATATTCATCATCTTCTAAATTGGGTGAATCGGTTCGGACGTGTACGCCAGGGAAGCGTACGCCGAGATCTTGATAAAGAGCATGGCGCATCTTTGGGATCATCTCATCGATGAAGGCTACTCCTCCCTTCTCTTTTTTGATGAGAGAAGAAAGATGCTTGCCCACTTCGAGAATGACAGGAAGGGTTAGGGCGTATTCATCCGTTCCGCCTTTGACGACAGTGTGCCCTTCGACATCAGTATCGATGGCAGCAGATGTTAGAGCCGGCGGCTGCTTTAGCTGCTACCTTGCGAGTATTGAACCACTTTCCAAAGCTAACTCCGAAGAGAACAAGACCAATAGTGATAAAAATAACCTTAGGAAACCCTGGGACAAAAGCATGAGGCACAGCACCACGCTCGCGGCGATCATCAGGGCCTTAGGCTGGTTCAGAATCTGGGTTGAGATTTCTCTACCCAGGTTGGCATCTTTTTTTTCGCTTGAAACACGAGTCGTGACGATACCGGCGGTAAGTGCGATCAAAAGGGAGGGGATTTGTGAAACAAGGCCGCTCCCGATGGATAAAAGGGTGTATGTCTGCGCTGCTTGCAAGGTCGACATCCCTGTGCATCGAGACCCCGATAATGAGGCCGCCCATGATGTTGATGACGGCGATCACAATACCTGCGATGACATCTCCTTTGACGAACTTCATCGCACCGTCCATAGCACCATAGAGCTGGCTTTCTTTTGTCAAAGAAAGGCGCAGTTCCCTGGCTTGGTTGGCATCGATCACACCGCTGCGCATATCGGCATCGATACTCATTTGCTTACCTGGCATAGCATCCAGGGTAAAGCGTGCAGCAACTTCGGCAACACGTTCGGCGCCCTTTGTCACGACGATGAATTGCACGATGGTGATGATCAGGAAGACGATGCCCCCGACGACGAAATTCCCTCCGACGATGAAGTTCCCGAAAGAATAGATGATGTGCCCAGCATTGGCGTTGAGGAGGATTTGGCTTGTCGCCGAAATTTCAATGCCTAAGCGAAAGAGTGTGGTCAATAGCAAGAAGCGAAGGAAATATCGAGAGATGGACGGCTTTGGGTATATAGATAGCGACCATGAGCAAGGCAATCGATAACGTCAAGTTGATGGCGATGAAGTTATCGATGACATCAGGGGAGACCGGAACGATGATCATCATGATGATGAGGATGACAAAAATCGCAAGGATGAGGTCGCTCGATTTCGAAATGAGCGAGAGCATTCGTTCGCCGCCAAGTGAGCGTGATAAGCTGTAGATAAATTTTTTCACTTAAAGATCTCCAATGTCTCTTCGCCGGCTTCGCCGCCTTCTTCCATTGTTCTTAAGCCACTTGAGGATTTCGGCTACGGCCTTATATGTCTCCTCAGGGATATATTCGCTTATTTTGCCTTTTTGGTAAAGAGTTCTGTGCAAATTCTACGTTTCGCATGATAGGAACTTTGTTTTCGATGGCTACTTTAATGATCCTTTCAGCCATGATCCCCATCCCCATTGTAATGATCCTAGGGGCGGGCTCTTCTTCCGCTTTATATTCGATGGCAACAGCGATATGTGTAGGATTGGTGATCACAGCTCTCGCCCGCTTAACTGCGGCTAGGGCCTTCTTGGTAGGCGATTTCCTGCGCTGTTTGCCTGCGTTTGCTTTTAATGAGCGGATCGCCTTCCGTATCTTTGTATTCCTGTTTTACCTCGAATTTTTCCATCTTCATTTCTTTGGCGAAATTCTCTTCTGATAGACGAGGTCTATCAAGGCAATAATGAGAAAAAAAATTCCTACACGGATTGCTACCTTGATCAGAAAGGAAGAAACGACCGACACGATTGCAAGGGGAGGCATGGCGGCGGTAGCGATGATCTCCTGTAAACTCGTATTCATGACCGAATAGATCAGGATGACAGCACCCGAAATTTTTAAAATCGACTTGAGGAGTTCAAAAATTGTTTTAAATTTGAACATGTTGCGAATGTTCGTAACGGGGTTGAGCCGTTTTACATCGAATTTCATCGCTTCCATGGAAAAAACAGGGCCGGTAATCAAAAAGCTGACCAAAAGCCCGACTAGGGTCGTGATGATCATCACGGGGAGGCTAGCGTTCAAAATCACCAGTAGTGCTTGTGAAACATAGCCGCCGCCGCGGTTGACTAAATCGGGATTGCCCGAGATCCCTCTGAAAACATAGCCAAAATAGGAGATCAACTGACTATAAATATAGCCAGCCGTCCCGATTGCAGCTGCAATCGAAACGACGAAGGTAAAGGCAGACGGGAAGTCCTGAGACTTGGCAACTTGTCCCTTCTTGCGCGCATCACGGAGCTTCTTTGGGGTCGCCTTTTCGGTTTTCTCGGCCATATAGTATTTTTATATAACGTTAAACGGTCAAATGTTCTAGCAAATCTACTTCGAGACCGCCATTGAGGCAAGAAAACATCCTACGGCTGGGGATGATTGTTTTCAGTTTAGATGGAACGAGAAAATACGTGGCTCTTGGAGAAATTCCGCCTATGAAGCGGAGGAAATCTTGATATAAGCCATCATCCCGTTCGAGTCGCTCTCCATAGGGGGGATTTGTGACGACGAGGTTTGGGGAAATGGGGGGATTGAACTTGGCTATTGGACGTGTAAAGACATCGACGCTATGTAAAAACCCCGTCGTTTCAAGATGGTTTTTTGCTAAATCGACCATCGAAGCATCTCGATCAGCGCCCAAAATTTTTCCTGAGCCTAATGGGATTCTTTGTTCGTCAAAAAACGTTTTACAAGCTTTCCATGTAGAGTCAGAAAATTCTGGCAGTCGTTCAAAGCCCCAGCGTTTTCTATAGAAACCAGGCGCAGTTCGTGTCGCGATCATAGCGGCTTCGATGAGGATCGTTCCAGAGCCAGCAAAAGGGTCTACCAGGACATCTTTAGTTGGATCGTATCCAGCTAAGCGAAGAACGGCGGCGGCGAGGGATTCCTGCAAAGGAGCGGTCCCAGCAGACGTTCGATAGCCTCTTTTGAAAAGAGGTTGTCCCGATGTGTCGAGGTACAAAGTTGCCTTGCCTCGGTGAAGAAATAGATTGAGCTGTAGATCGGGAAGGAGGAGATTCACTGAAGAGCGGACTCCAAAGCGATCGCGTTGTTGATCGCAGATAGCATCTTTGATGACGAGGGCAGCGAAATGACTATTCTTGATCGTCGGATGGGGGGTGACATTGGCATCGACTGAAAAAGTCTCTTCGACATCCAGATAGTTGCTCCAATCGATCGAACGAACGGCCTTGTAAAGGACTTCTCGGTCGGGGCATTGGAAAGTCAAAAGCGGCCATAATACACGGGCAGCAATGCGCGAAGCATAGTTCACAGTGTAAACTACTTCTAGGCTTTTGGGCAGATAGACGCCGCGGAAGCCTTCCTCAATCCCGCGCAGGCCCAGCTCTTTGAGCTCGGCAACCAATACCTTCTCAAGAGACCCAGCGCACGAAACGAAACATCTAGTTGTGGAAGAAGAGAATGACATCGCCATCTTTTACAATATATTCTTTTCCTTCGGAACGAGCTTTGCCAGCTTCTCTGGCGGCAGCACGGCTCTTATAAACGACCATGTCGTCATAGGTCACCACCTCAGCACGGATGAACCCTTTTTGAATATCTGAATGGATTTTTCCCGCGGCTTCTTGCGCATTCATGCCACTCAAGATTGTCCATGCACGTGTTTCGATTTCCCCGGTTGTGATGTATGTGATCAACCCAAGCATTCCGAAGGCTGTTTTGATCAGGCGGTCGAGCCCTGTTTCATTCAGTCCAAGAGAAGCTAGATATTCGCGTGCTTCCGCGGGGGAAAGCTGTCCAACTTCTTCTTCCAGCCGCGCGCAAATAGGAACAACAGAATTTCCTTCTTTGGCGGCATATTCCCGCACTTGGGCTACATAGTTGTTTTCCATTGAAGGAAGGTCTTTTTCAGAAACGTTGGTGGCGTACAGGACTTTTTTGGAAGTAAGGAATGGATAATGCGCAAGATGTTCGCGTTCTTCATCATTAAGGGCAAGGGTGCGTAAAGGATGGTTATTATTGAGATGGACACTGGCTTTTTTCAAAACATCGAGAACAGGCTGCAGTTCCTTTTTCCCCTTCACTTGTTTTTCCATACGCATGATAGTATTCTCGGCCATTTGCAGATCAGAGAGAATGAGTTCTAGATTGATCACCTCGATATCGGCAATTGGATCGATTTTTCCAGCAACATGGATGACATCGTCATTTTCGAAACATCTCACCACATGGACGATCGCATCGGTTTCACGAATATTCGTGAGAAATTGATTGCCCAAGCCTTCTCCTTGCGAAGCGCCTTTGACCAACCCAGCGATATCGACAAAAGTGATTGTAGCGTGAATGATTTTTTTACTATGCGAGAGCTTAGAAAGCACAGCTAGACGCGGATCGTCAACTTCGACAATCCCGATATTGGGATCGATCGTACAGAAAGGATAATTAGCAGCAGGCGCAGCCTTGCGGGTCAATGCATTGAAAAGCGTCGACTTTCCCACATTGGGAAGCCCTACGATGCCGCAAGAGAGATTTGACATGTAAACCTAAAATCAAACGCTATAGTATAGCAGCGGGCACTGCTGCTAATCAAGCAAAAGCGTTCCCATCAGAATTAGTCTTATTTTCAAATAATTATTTAAAGTTGGATCAAAGAAGCTTGCCACCCAGTCTTCCCTTCTTCTAGTGAGGAGTGGGTGATGGCTTGTTCAAGAGCAAATCCACCGCTTTTCGTCCTTTGCAAAGCGGAGAGATGAGCGCCTGTTCCCAGCATTTGTCCGAGGTCGTGTGCGAGGCTGCGAATATAAGTGCCTTTACTGCAGCGAACATGGATACGAAGGTGGGGATAATCATAGGAGAGAAGGGTTGTTTCCATTTTAACTATAACGGGTTGTCTCTCGACAACCTTGCCTTGACGGGCAAGTTCATAGAGTTTTTTTCCGTTTATTTTTTTGGCAGAAAACATGGGAGGAGTCTGCTGCACCTCGCCTTGAAAAGAAAGCAAATGGCTTTCGATCTCTTTTAAAGAAGGTATTCGATCAGACTGCGAAAGAACTTTACCATCGCAATCAAAACTATCTGTTTCGATACCAAGCAGGAGTGTTGCTATGTACTCCTTGTCGTCATGTAAAAAGCGCTCAGACATCTGCGTGTAGCGACTCCCCAAAAGTAGAACCATCACTCCAGTTGCAAAGGGATCAAGTGTTCCAGCATGCCCAACTTTCTTTTGTCCAGAAAGTTTACGCAGTAAAGAAACCAGACTGAATGATGGTTTACCGGGAGATTTATCGACGATGAGAATTCCTTCAGGTAGACGAGAGGTCATTGCTGCCATTTTTTCTCGTTTGTTGTTCTTCGTGGATCTTATTCAGAATGGCGTCGATACGAAGATGTTCATCGACAGAGCTATCGAGTTTGAAAGTGAGATCGGGAAAATGGCGCATTACGACTTTTTTTGAAGCATGAATAGCGATAAAGCCTGCCGCGGTCTGCAGGGCTTCGATCGTTCCAGTTTTTTGCTCATTCGTGCCGATGATGCTGATATACACCTTGGCGTGCTGCAAATCAGGGGTGATTTCAACGCGCGTGACAGTGACGAGGGGCGCTACCTTGGGATTGCGCACATCGTTGATGACAACTTCGGAAATGACCTCTTTGAGGAGCGAGTTCAGTCGATCGACACGATTTTTGCCCATAATTCGCTTTGTAGATTAGAGTTCTTGGGTGAGGTAATGGACATCAAAGGCTTGGATGATATCTCCTTCTTTAATATCGCTGAAATTCTGCAAGACAATCCCACATTCGATACCTTTTCCAACCTCGCGCACATCCTCTTTGACACGCTTGAGCGATGCGATAGGGCCTTTCCATATTTGGGTGCCATCGCGCATGAGGCGTATATGCTGATTGCGTCGGATAGTTCCTTGGGTCACCTGACAGCCTGCAATGACACCTAGCTGAGATGCTTTGAAGGTCGCCTTGACAAGCGCAGTTCCAGTATCCTCTTCTTGAGCAATTTTATCGAGAAGCGCGACCATCGACGCTTTCACATCATCTACTGCATGGTAAATGACATCGTGCAAGCGTACAGTCACTTTGAGTTCTTTGATAAGTGAATCAGCATGGCTTTCTACTTTCGTATGGAAACCTAGGATCACCGCTTTAGAGGCCGCCGCCAATTGGATATCCGACTCTGAAATTTCGCCAACAGCAGCAGAAATAATATTGACGTCTACTTTCTTTGATTCGATTTTAAGTAGCGAGGTTTTGAGTGCTTCCAATGAGCCTTGAACATCGGCGCGCAAGATAAGGTTTAGAATTTTTTTCTTAGTGTTCTCAGCCTTTTGTTGTAAGAGGCCTTCGACACCGACTTTTTTCGCTTGTTGCAGGAGTAAATTTTTCTGACCAAGCGTTCTAGCTTCTCCTAATTCTCTTGCATCTCGTTCATTTCTCACCACGATGAACTCGCTGCCCGCTTCTGGAAGACCGGAAAGTCCAGTGATCTTGACAGGAGTCGAAGGTCCAGCTTCTTGCAATTCGCGTCCAGCTTCATTGTGCATGGTTTTGACGCGACCCCAATGTTGGTCGAATACTAGAGCATCACCGGAACGGAGGCATCCATTTTGCACCAAAACAGTTGCTTGCGCACCCAGACCTTTATGCATTTCAGATTCGATGACAGCCCCGCGTGCACGTGCATGGGGATTTGCCCTCAATTCGAGGACTTCAGCTTGTAAGGCGAGCATTTCGAGGAGTTCTTTAATTCCTTGCCCTGTCAAGGCGGAGCAGTTTACGGTAATTGTTGTTCCCCCCCAGGATTCTGGAAGAAGATCGCGTTCTGAAAGCTGTCTAAAGACGTTCTCTGTATTAAATCCAGGCTTATCGGCTTTATTGATGGCGACGACAATGGGAATTTTAGCTGCTTTTGCTTGATCGATGGCTTCAAACGTTTGCGCACGCATCCCTTCGTCGCCAGCAACGACGAGGACGACGATATCAGTGACATCGGCGCCGCGTTCTCGCATAGCGGAAAATGCCTCGTGGCCAGGGGTATCGAGGATAGTGATGTCTCCAACTGCTGTATGGCACCGGAAGGCACCTATGTGTTGTGTAATAGCTCCAGCTTCACCTGCAACGCGGTTGGATTTGCGTATTGCATCGATCAGACTTGTTTTGCCATGGTCGACATGTCCCATGAAAGCAACAACAGGTGGTCGAATCAATAGCAAGTCAGGATTGGTTTCTTGAATTTCTTGCTTAATGGTTTTATCAGTGATGCGGATGCGTTCTTCTTCTGAAGTATCGATCTGGATTTCACAGTCAAAATCATGTCCAAGGAGTTGAATCGTCGTTTCATCAGCCAAAAAGTCATTCACAGTAATGATGACGCCCTTCATGAAAAGCTTAGAAATGAGCTGCGAAGCTTTAAGCTTCATCTCATTGGCAAGGTCTTTGACAGTGATAGGCAGGCGTATTTTGAGTTCTTTAGGCCGTATTACTTCTTCTTGTACGATGAATTTAGTCTTGGCAGGACGTCTTTTGCGCCATCCTTCGCCTTCTGCATCTCGCAAGCCCTGTCGATCACGAGAGTCGAAGGTTCTTGTTTCGGCAAGGCTTTTTTTAAGCGGTTTGACATCTCTAAAATCTTTTACACCGCTCTTTCTTGCTTCGACAGAAGCGCCTGAAGCAGGTTTGTGTACGGGAGCAGTTTTATTAGGCTCGCTCCCAGGATTATATCCTGGACGCGCAGCACCACCCGCGTGACCTCCTGGTCCTCTAGGTGCTAAAGGTTCCCCACCTGGTCCACGGTAGGGTGGACGGGGACCTGGGCGATATCCCCCGCTTCCAGGAGCCTGTGGAGGACGATATCCACCGCCACCAGTTCCTTGTTGTGGAGGACGATATCCACCGCCACCAGTTCCTTGTTGTGGTGGACGATACCCACCGCCACCAGTTCCTTGTTGTTGTGGCCTGTATCCGCCACCACCAGAACCTGGTGGACGATACCCGCCGCCGGAGCCTTGTTGCGGTGGTCTATATCCACCACTATGGCCAGAACCTTGTTGCGATCGATATCCACCTCCAGATCCCTGTTGTGGGCGGTACCCATCATTAGGTCCTTGTTGTCGGTAACCACCTGCTCCTTGTTGCGAACGATATTCACCAGATGTAGATTCGCGTTGTTCAGTAGGTCGATGTGAGGTTGGTTGTTGGTATTGTGGTTGTGATGGGCGTGGAGTAAACGAAGGTGTCGATTCAGTGCGTTTTATTTGCTTAACCTCTTCCATTCCTTCGTCTTCTCCCATTCCTGCGGCTTTTTCAACGCCTTCAGACTCAGCTGGGGTGGGTGGAACATGAACAGGTTTTGCCTCAGTGATATTCCTTGATTCGGGAAGCACTGGCTCGATCTCTGCTTTCACAATTGGCGCTTCCACTTCGTGTGGAATCGACTCGACCTCTTCAGCCTTCTTTTTCGCTTTTGGGGCTGAAGGTTTTTTTAATTTATTCAGCTTTAAAGCTTCGGCAAGCTGCGCATTTTTGATATTAAGCTTAAGATTTTTAGCCAATGCTTAGGCCCTCTTTTTTCGGATTTGATCTAAGATCTTATCGGCCATTTCTAGGCTGATCTCAGGGATCGAAGATAGTTCTTTTGGATTAGAATTCAATAATTTGCGGGGAGTGTCATAACCTGCGCTGATCAAACTTTCTAGAATCATCGAACTCATGCCTTCGACATGCAATGGCTCATCTAGAGAAGGATCGTCGACGAGGGCCATTTGTGCCCGCTCAACAGATAGTTCATTTTGATAATCATTCATCTTCTTCACGAGCAATTCTGCATCGATGAGCTGTCCATTCAGACGAGCATTCATTCCTCGTTTGCCAAGGACGGTTGGATAATCTTCATCGGCAACGACGATCGAGATTGTTTGGCCATCATCAGAAACATTGATTTTTTTGATTTGTATTGGGGATAGCGCGTTTTGCAAAAGTTGCACTGGATCCTCGGAATAGGCGAAAATGTCAATTTTTTCGTTGTTGAGTTCACGAATGATGTTCTTGACGCGCGTACCTCGAATGCCGACACAAGCTCCGACAGGATCAACTTTAGCATCTTGTGAGCGTACGGCCACTTTTGTGCGATATCCAGCATCCCGCACGATTTTTTCGATAATAACTGTGCCATCTGAGAGTTCAGGAACTTCCTGGATGAAGAGTTGTTCGACGAATTGCGGATGACTGCGCGATAGGATTACTTCAGCCCCGCCGTTTTCAGTATCGTGAACTTCTAATAATAAAGCTTGTACACGGTCGCCGACGTTGTATTTTTCGGTCTTTGGGTAATAGCGTTCTGGCATGATGGCTTCGACTTTACCAAGGTCGACGATAAGCGTAGCCCCACGTACGATTCTCTTTACAGCGCCAGAAATGATTTCGCCCTGGCGGTGTCTATATTCTTCATAAATGACATCTCGCTCAGCTGCCCGCAATTTTTGCGCGATAACTTGCCGCGCTGTTTGAGCAGCTATACGACCAAAATCTTGAGGCGTGACGGTGATGTCGACCCACTCGCCAATTTCGACTTGAGAGTTGAGCTTGCGGGCTTCTTCTAGGGTAATTTCTTCCTCGGGAATCGTTACTTTGTCTACAACTTCCTTTTGGGCAATGACATCGATAACACCAGACTTGGCATTGATTTGAACACTTACATTGATAAGGCCTTTAATGCTTTTGCGTGCGGCTGCCTTAAGGGATTCTTCTATCGCGGAGATGATGATATCTCTTTTGATTCCTTTTTCCCTTTCGAGATATTCAAATATGGCAACCAGATCTTTATTCATCGTATTGTGCCTTGCCGTTAAAAAGTTTATCGCAAGGGCAAAGGAATGTGTATTCCTTCGCCTTTTTAGTCACTACCCAGGGGCCGCCTCGTTTCAACCGACTGATAGGCCCCCGCCCATTTTTTGTTTTCACCCACTTATTAAGAGGGGAAATATTATTCTAGCTCTCTTGCTCTTCTTCATCGCTAGGTTCATCGTGATCTTTCGCAGCACGCTTCTCTTTGCCTTTTTTAGCATTGGGGGAGCGTCCTTTGTTTCCTACGATGATATCATCACGGCTAAACTTGTTCGTGTCGACGAGATACTCTTTTATGGAGAGAGCGATTTTTTTATGCTCCGGATCGAGTTTGATCACTTTTGCGGTGATTTCTTGCCCCTTTGAGATCACATCTTCGACTTTGCCAAAAGGCTGATCGGAGAGTTCAGATACATGAACGAGGGCCTCAATGCCATTCTCGAGCTCTACAAAGGCTCCAAAAGCTGTGATTTTTGTTACGATGCCTTTGACAAGGGATCCTACAGGCATATTTCTTTCAACATCTTCCCAGGGATTTAAGCTAAGCTGCTTCACTCCAAGAGTGATCTTTTTACTTTCTTTATCGACCGAGAGAATGATGGCCTCGACTTTATCGCCTTTTTTGAGCACTTCGGAAGGATGGGACACTTTTTTGATCCAGCTTAAGTCAGAAATATGGATCAATCCATCGATACCAGGCTCGAGTTCTACAAATGCACCGTAATTGGTAAGGTTGCGAATTTCTGCAACAACACTTGAACCGACCGGATATTTGTTATCGATGTCTTCCCACGGATTCTTCTCGGTTTGTTTCAGCCCAAGAGAAATTTTCCCTTCTTCTTTTTGAACAGAAAGCACAATAGCTTCGAGTTCATCGCCTTTATTGACGACTTCACTTGGATCGGTGATATTCCTTGTCCAAGACATTTCAGAAACGTGGATAAGTCCTTCAATTCCAGGCTCGATCTCAATGAATGCACCATAAGGAACGAGGTTTACAATTTTCCCACGAATGCGCGTGCCTGGTGGATAGCGCTGTTCGATTTCTTCCCAAGGATTTGTCTCTTTTTGTTTCATTCCAAGAGCAACACGGCCCTTTTCTTTATCGACATGAAGGATCATCACTTCGAGTTCTTGGCCAAGATGTACCATCTCAGAAGGATGTTTGATTCTCTTCCATGTCATATCGGTGATGTGCAAGAGCCCATCGATGCCATCCATGTCGAGAAAGACGCCGAAATCGGTGATATTCTTAACAATTCCTTTTCGCACTTCTCCTTCATTGATGTTCTCAAGAAGTTCTGCTTTGCGGAAAATACGCTCTTCTTCGAGTAGTTCTCTGCGAGAGACGACGATATTTTTCCTTTCGGTATTGATCTTAAGAATCTTGAAATCGAAAGTTTGATCCAGATATTCGTCGAGATTCTTGATCCGCTTGTTGTCGATTTGCGAGCCTGGGAGGAATGCTTCCATCCCAATATCGACCATGAGTCCGCCTTTAACCTTCCTGACTACCTTGCCCTTTACAATAGAACCTTCTTTGCAATGGTTGCAAATGTACTCCCACTGACGCAAGCGCCCAGCCTTTTCCCTAGAGAGGACGATCTGTCCATCTTCGCCTTCAGTTTGATCGAGAAACACTTCCACTACATTGTCGAGGAACAACTCGGAAGGATCAGCAAATTCTTCGATTGGCACTAGCCCTTCGGATTTAAGTCCTACATCGACAACGACATAATCTTTGGTGATTTCGACGATTCTACCTTTTAGAACTTGGCCGGTAGTCATTGAGGAAACACTACCGACTCCTTCGCCTTCTTCGCGGTGGTTCAATAGGTTGCGGAATTGTTGAGCATCTTCTTCATGGAATGCAACATCGTCGATGATCTTGCTTTGATTCCAGTCTTGTTTAAGGGTTTTGGACATGTTTAGGGTTTCTCCTGATCATAATAAAACATCTGAACCAGATCGTCTTCCATAAATCCGCGGATATTACGGAGAAATATTCCTCGAAGAACAAACAGAAAGGCTAAAGAAAGATTTCGAGGAAAAGACGAGCCATTCAGTTAACGGAGATAAGGTAACAAAAGATTAGTATTTAGGCAATCTCGAAAGTTAGAGACTTGCCTATCGGCTTAAGGCGATCCCTCTTTCATAAAATTAGGTGCGGGGGATAGTCTGTTTGAACATGCAATTTAAGGAAAATCTTGATTGCTTATTAATCAAAAATTTATTACATTTCTTCCGTTTTATGCGAACTCTAGTACTTAAATTTGGTGGGGCAGCGGTTGCGGATGTGGGTCGATTTAAAGCGATCGCGGATATCATTGAAATGAGAAAACGCGTGTATTCACGGATTGCTGTTGTCGTCAGTGCTATGGGGACGACAACAGATGATTTACTCCGCCTCGCAAAACAGGTGCATTCCAATCCTCCTAGACGAGAACTCGATATGCTGATCTCTACGGGCGAAAGGATTAGCATTGCTCTTTTGGCAATGGCTTTGGATCTCAAAGGTATGAGCGCGATTAGTTTTACTGGGAGTCAATCTGGGATCATTACGACCAGCGAGCATGCCGATGCTAAGATCGTAGAAATGCGACCTTGGAGGCTTCAACCTCATCTCGAAGAAGAAAAGATCGTCATCGTAGCAGGATTTCAAGGAGTTAGCAGAAAAGGCGAGATCACGACGCTTGGTCGCGGAGGTTCTGATACCACAGCTGTTGCCATCGCAGTCGCGCTACAAGCTGAAAAGGTGGAATTTTACAAAGATGTTTCAGGGATCTACAGTGCAGATCCTAAAATGGAGAAGACTGCGACACTTTTCCGGTCGTTGAGTTATGATGAGACGCTTCAAATGACCCAAAATGGTGCGAAAGTACTTCATCCAAGAAGCGTGATGCTGGCAAAAAAGAATAAGATGCCTATGCATATCCTCTCTTTTCACGAAGCCAAAGAGGTGGAGCATCACGAAGAAATTGAGCATCTTGGCACATGGATAGGAGAGGGGGAAAAGGGCGCAATGTGTGAGTGTATCTACGAAGAAGATGGAACGAATCCTTCGCTAACGGAACAATAGTTAACTTGAGTAGATAAAGAAGATGGTTAATCAAATGGGTTTTTATCTTTCGCGTGGCCAAGTGCTGAGTGAACGCGATGATGTGGATGAGTTTGTCAGGAAAGGGCACTTTGGTCCTTCGTCTGCCAATTTTCCAGAAGTGCAAACGATCTTCAATGACTCAACAGATCATCCTAATGCTTTTTTGTACAACAGTGCTGTGGTCAGCGTTCTTAAGCGGCTTATGCCGAATGAAGAAGTCATGGAGGAACCTTCTCTTCAAACCATCAAACAAAGATGGGTGGAATTCAGTAAAACATTCCCTCTTTTTCGCTGGGTGGTGTGGGATCCTGTCACGCTGAATGTCTCTATCTTTTTGGTCAGCAACTTTCGGTTGAGTTCTGGCAAGTTTTTTTATGAGATGATCCATCGTTGGCTTCTTCCTGGCAAAAAA
This sequence comes from uncultured Simkaniaceae bacterium, assembly GCA_963791555.1. Taxonomy (GTDB): domain Bacteria; phylum Chlamydiota; class Chlamydiia; order Chlamydiales; family Rhabdochlamydiaceae; genus JAGXTH01. Next base: position 568,050 of record CAWBSQ010000002.1, on the reverse strand, counting down.
GTGAATGTCAGCCTGTTTTTTGGTATCGATTTTCGCATTCCTGATTTCGATGATCAGATTTACACCTTAGCCGAAATCGTCGTGCATTTAAATGACATTACCGAGTTTGAGCAAGCCTTACGGAATCTGCCGATTCTGGAAACCGAGGTGCGTTTAGGAGTCAGTTCCGTTTACCATGCGGCAAAAATTCTCGAGATCAAGGGGTTGGCTGTTGATGAAAAAACCGCCTTGATTCAAGAGAGAATCTCATCTTTATTGCATCATCGCCCTAATGATTTTGATTCGGATATTTTCACGCAAATGCAGCATTTTCTCATTGCAGGGCGATCGGAGTTCAAAGCGCCAAGAGAAGTACGCCAAATGGTGCGCTTGATAGGGTACTTTTATTTGATGCGGCGTGAAATCAAGCAACGAATGGAGCTCCTTCCAGAACGGCGCCATCTAAAAATGAAAATCGGTCTGACAAGATTGCATCTTCCGTTTGGATTCAAACGTGTGCTTGGAGTGCTTGTTGCGCTGAATTTCCTCAAAGACAACGAAGTGTTCGAAGATCGCTATCTGGTAGATGCCCTGAAGCGCTTTGTTCCTACGGTTGATCTTGTACAAGATTCTGTCTTTATCGAGCATCGCAAAGAAGAGAAAATTTTGACGATGTACTTAGAAGTCATGAAATCGAACAGCAGTGAGTTTACGTCTGAGGAAATCCGTCTTTTGCGACGCGAGCTTGGCGAAGATCTTAAAAAGAGAGTTCAGCAGTTGACTCGGCCAGTGTTTATGCCAAGAAATGAAGAAGAGGTGATGAAAAATATTGTTGTCCTCAGCCAAGAGCTTCGTTATTTGCGCGATATTCCTCAAGTGATCATCTCTTTTGATGAACATACCGATAGCGATATTTCATTCACTGTGATCATGCTGCGGATTTTGTTGCCTCATGCAAGCTCCGTTCAGGAACTCTTCGAAAAAGGGGCCATGAGTTATGCATTTTCTATCGATCGCGTCAAGAGGGTAGGGACTGTTTGGAGAAAGTATCCAAAAGAAGCCTCCGTCGTTCGCATCCGCCTTCCAGTTGCGCCTTTTGTGCGAAGTGATCATTCGCTCGACCTTTTCCGTGCCAGACAGGCAGTTTTAGGAGAACTCAAGCAAGTGATTGGCGAAGTGCGTGATTACAATGGGGGGATGATCTCGCGACAGATCGAAGTGTTTGAAAAAGTGCAAAAAGCGCTTGGTGGAGCAGCAAAACAGCAGGATCTGCTTTTGGAGAATTTTTTCCATTCGATCTTGCCGATCGAGCAACGAGGACTACTCGATCCTGAGTATATAAAAAATTTATTTGTCATGTTTTTGAAACTCACCGATATCGGAGCATCGAGAAATGCTGAGACTGAGATGGTTGCTAAGGAAGAGGATAGAATCCTCTATATCATCATTCGCAGCGAAGATCTGAGTCTTAAAAGCAAGGTAGCGCTTAGGTTGGAGCCGCTTGGCATTTCTTCCACCTCTTTGCCTACGGTAGCTGTCCAGATGGCCGATACTTTATATTTAGGGTTTATCTATTTTACAGGGGATTCCAACGCCCGTGAGGTTTTTATGGAAACCTTAAGGGACTGTTGCCAAACCTAAGAAAGTATTTGCAAATTCATTAGACTTCTTTCGAAACTCAGCGGTTATGAAAATTAACGCGAAGACGCGAAGACGCGAAGACGCGAAGACGCGAAGACGCGAAGACGCGAAGACGCGAAGACGCGAAGACGCGAATAGTTTTAGAAATTATTAACGACTATTTTTATGCCATTGCGGAGAAGTTTCTGCCCAAAATTGAGAAGTAATCCTAGTTTGATACAAGGCCTTTTCATACAAGCTCTCCAAATAGATCTCTTTCGTAACTAAGGGTTCGTCGATTATAGCGTCTACTATCAGTGAGGCTAATACATTTTCAATTTTCTCTGCGTCTTTGTGGCTTGCGCGTCTTTGCGTTCATTTTCATAATCGCTGAGCTTCGAAAGAAGTCTCTTTTCCTTGAGAGCGGAAACCTTTTCGAGATCTTCCCATTTTCATAGGGAAAAGAGTCTTAAATAAATTTCTAATATATTGCATTAAAAAATTTACTAATATATCTGTTGCAGACACACTCTAAGTTGTTTATATAGAGACCTTTTTTGCAACTTATAAGCTGCTCTAAAATCCCAAGCCTCTGATTTTTCGGGTTTTCTTTAAGCGAATCTTCGCTTCTTTATACGGTAGCAAACCAGTAAAGACCGCCTGAACGAATGTATAATAAAAAATTATAATATTACTTAGTTATGTAAATAAAAATTTAATAGAAAATATGTTTAATAATAAATAGAAATAACCAGTTTTTTATTACAATTAATAGTTATAAACTATATAATATATAATTATTTATGTAGTAATAACAATTTAATACGGTCGAGCTTTATTTATGTCCAACCCAATTCATTCTTTAGTTTCAACGTCTGTGCATCATAAAACCTCATCGCACAAGCTTGTTAAAAAATCAGTCCATAAGTCTTCTGCACCAAAAAAAGCGGCAGTTGCCAAGCCAAAAAAGGAAAGCATGCCAACAAGCTCACCCGCCTTATTGAAAGTCTTGAAGGCTACGCAAAAATTGGATCCAGAAAAATCAACAAAACCGACTATGAGCCACAAGATCGCTGCGCACTTCTTGAGCGGTCCATTTATAAAAGAGCAAAGAGTCGATGGGGAAAAGCTAGAGGGAAGTGACCCTGGATCGATAGCTGCTTATTTTCTTCATACGCTCAAGGATGTCGAACAAGAGGAAGGTCTTACTGGCGATAAAGAGCTGGCCTTTTTGAGGAAATCCCTGCGTCAAATGTTACGTGTCGAGGCCGCTGTTCAAAAAATCCGGTCCATCTATCCCAAGCCTGAGCAGTGGGAAAAACGAGCCAAACTCTTCTCAGAATGGATGATCCACATGATCACTACGATGAAAGCCGGGGAGCAATGGATGATTCCAGGTGGGTGGTTAGGAAAGCGTTCTTCCGGACACGCGGAGATTTATCAGTTCATCAAGCAAAAAGATGGTCGTTATAGCATGCGCGTTTATAATGCTGGCGCCGGGATTCAATACCACTTGCTCAACGGATCTAAAGTCCTCCCATTGTCTAAGAAGGATCTTTCTTTAAAAAGCTTGCAGCGTCCGGAAGTATGGCAGACCTACTACGAAATGACACACGAATATGTGCCCTATCTACATCAGCCCAATGTCTCAAAGTACTACGAAGAAACAACAGAAACTCAGTGTTACCAGTGGTTAGAAAGCATTCACAAGGGTTTCATCGTCAAGGGCGCGAAAGAAATGCTTGCCTCAAAGTTAGAGCCGAGTGATTTTCATAATCAGCAAAAGTACAATACTTGTGCGTTTGAAAGCATCTGGATGCTTGGCAAGCAAACTAAATCGTTTCTAAGCGTCAAGGAGAAAATCAGAAGGAAGGCCTTTGCCGATTATGCAGCGTATTTAGTCGATAAGGGGTATCTTCCCGCAGCGGATTCAGATGTAGCGGCAGTTGCAACTACTCGTGAAGGAATTCTCAGAAATCAGGGTATCCTCGATTTTTTCCACGAATGTCTCAAGCGATTTTCCAAAGAAACTTTAAAGGAGATTAGAAAAAGACCTAAGGGGACCCCTTTTAAAGGTCGCAGGGAGCGCATCGCATTGCTCAAAGACTTTGAAGCAAGAATCCATTTGCAGCGCACTGCATGCCAGGCCAAACTCAAAGAGTTGACAGCTTTAAAGCCATTTGGACGCGATCGTTCTCATGTTATGCTTCACTTGCCTCAAAGAAATACTGATGTTCCAAAGGGCGATAAGGCCGTAAAGGCCCCTAGTTCAAGAGCTCCTTCCTTAAAATGGCCGCCTAAGGAAAAATTAATAGATTGGGTGCAAGAATGGACGGGGGGAAACTATATCGGTTCGATAGATCTATCTCTTAGGTATAGTTTTATCTCAGCTCTGATTTCCCAAATCCCCTCGATAGACGACTCTTATTGGGATGATTTAGGTGATTATTCTACGGATGCTATAGAAACCGTATATCGACTTGTCGATATGTTAAGCCATGTTTCTGTAGGCGAGAATCTCTTTGATCCAGAGCTCCACTATTTCCAGATGGAGAAGGTTCTTGTGATTATGTTGAAGCTATCCCAATCCGATCCTATTCTAAGCAAGATCGTGGTCGATTTGAGTTGGTTGCCAGGTAATAGCATAAATGATGCCGAGCATTATCGGATGCTATCTGCTTTAAATCCACAGACCGATAAGCAAATCCTTGCTACGCGCGCTTTTCTTAAAGAGTACCAGCAGCAGCCAGGAAAGAAGACGATTTTTTCAGAAATCCCTCTAAAAGGTGGTCCTGGTGAATTTTATTTCCATGAGCGTATAGACAACGGGAATACCTTTTCATCGAGCAACGAAGCAGAAGCTATTTGGGACTATCTGCAGGCTGATGGAGGTCGCAAGAAAAAAGAGATCGAAGATCGCATAAAAAAACAATATCCCGAACTAGCAGACAAACCATTGCCGAATTCCTTGATCGTGGCCTATGCAATGACTCATTACGATAGCGATGATTCTATAAGGGGCCTTCCAACGCCTAGCTTCCGCATGGTCAAACAGCACATTTTCTCGATGATGTATGCATTATACTTGAAGCAAGGAGGCCCTATTGGTTTCAATCTCTCCCCGATTTTATCTGAGTATGATGGAGAGATGCGGGAATTTACCATCATTGCTAGAGGGACGCGAGGCAATCCTTGGCACAAGAAATGGGCAGATCTTTCAGGGATCAAGGACCGATTTTTTTCGAAGAAAGAGAAAGATATTTTAGAGTTACAAGATGAAGAACTGCGCGGCTTGCAAGCGTTGTGCTCCTTAGGGATCAAGGGCAAAAAGGAGGAATTTTTCGAGAATGATCCGATGGATCGTCCTATACGTGCTATTGAATTTTTCACTAAATATAGCCATCTACTCGACAAGCCAGAAAATCAAGTGATCCTTTCTAGTTGTTTGTTCCACCCAGGACTATTGAGAGCGCAGTTAAAGTGCAACCCTGGGTTTGCTCAAAAACTGGCGCAATTCATCGCCATGCAATATGCCAGCGCCAGCAAAGAACGTGTCGAAACAGCACTCTTTATCTTGCGCTTGAGCAGTCAGCTCGAGGCTTATTGCCAAGATAATTTAGATGGTGACCCCATCCTTGAAACAGTCAACTTTCCTTCTTTTTTACAAGAGATAGCTGCGTTGCAAAAGCAAATAGAGGAAGACGCCGAGCTCCCAAAAGAAAAGCAAATGCTTTTGCGCAGCTTGATTGCGCGCGAGGCATTAGCTTTTCTAGGTAGAGGAAATAAGAAGATCAAACAGATCGTTGCCGAACCTAGATGTCTGAAAGAGATATTCCAATATCAATTGTTCTTAACCGATCATGCTGTTCCTGAAACGCATACAAACTATTACCTTGAAGAGCAAGGCAGAAAAGGAAGATTGGCTCTCATTCAACTCTTGCAAGAGTTGAGAAAAAAGCCATCTTTTAGAATCAGTATCGGACAAGCTTTAGGGCAAGCTTTGGGATTACAGGTCAAGAGGGAAATCAATTGGGATTTCAGCACTCTGCCCGTCATAAAAGGAACGCTAAAGAAGAATGGAAAAAAGGGCAACAAAGTGGATTATGCCCTACATTTAGACAGCGGCTCATTATTCATCGATGGCAAGCGCAGCGCTGACTCTCCTCCTCTATGGCTTAGATTTTCAGGCTGTTATCGACTCTTTATACAAGATGCACATTGTTCCCGTTTCCAAGAAGAGGAGGGACCTCCTAAAGAGTGCTATTTTATTTCGAATGGAAGGGAGCTGCACATTAGGACAAAGGAGAATGGGGATTTCCAGGTTTTCATGAAGTATAAGAATCGCTGGTGTCAGCTCGAAACCAATTTGTTAATGCATTTGCGATCGATAACAAAGCAATCGGACCCATGGTTGGATGGTAATAAAATTCGCTTTTTTTCTAAAACTACAGGACGCTTAACGCATCTTTATGAAGTTCGTAAAGAGCGCTTATTGAGACTCAAAGATCGCTTAGAAGCCGCCGACATGGAGCAAGAAGTTTATAAGCATTTCACAAGGTTTGATCCTTATGCTCAAGTCTGGAAGACAGTCCTTGGAACTGTCAAGCAAGTCGATCTACCGAGTTTTGGACTGGTATTTGACGCAGATGAAACAGGACGATTTATAGGAACGGGCGATTTTGCTGGCATGCGGATCGCACAGCAGCAGTCGATTAAAACACTGACGGGGGTTTCGGGGTATCTAGTCCTAGAAAATCCTGTGACAAAAGAAAAGCGGGTTCTTTTACCCATCCGTTCTCTTCATGGCAAACAAGAATTTACGGAACCCTACAACTCTTCAGGTTTTGATTACTATTCTAAAAAGGTTGACTATGCGGTATTTAATGTCGTCGGCAAAGGCGAACGCTTGGAGCCAACTCGTCATGAAAAGAGGGTTCAAGAAAGTCTCTACCTAGTCAATGTATATCTGGCGCAACATAAACATGCGCAAGCGTATCAACTTCTAGTTGAACAGGCGATCTCACCGCAACCTTATACCGCAGCTGAATGGACGATCTTACTAGAAATTCTACAAGATTTTCCACATCATCAAGCTGAAGAAAGTCCAGAAGCGCTTGCAATACGTTTAAAAACAGCCGCCATAGTTTTCAAGAATCATCAGCAAGATCCATTAAATATTTTGAAGGAGAGCCATCAAGACCTCGCTGATTCTTGGAGTAAATATTGTATAGATCAAGATAAGCAAGCTAAAAAGACATTGTCAAAGGACTTCCGAGCTTATTCCAAGAATAAAATGAGAATCCCCGAATTCATGCGGCTCACAGCAGATGAAGAAGCTTTGTTGCAAGGCTATATGAACAGTGGTGCCAAATTCAATTCTTCATCAATACCAGCTGGGTATTCCATAGATAAGGGTAACAACAGAACAGTGGATCGTTTCAGCTGGATTTGGCTAAACTGCAAGAATAGCGACACACCTTCATTAGATATCTTAGATAAAAGGGCTTTTTCGCCGCAGCTGGCTGCAGAAGAAATGGGCAAAGCGTTTTTGAGTTTTTATGCTATCAGCTGCGATTCTTCAACTGACGCTGTAAGTTTAGAAAGAAAAGCGCGATTGAACGTCTTTCTCGAAAATGCCTTTACTAATTCTAGAGGCGATACTGCTCAGCTTTGCAAAATTCTTCAGCTCATCTTGCAAGGCAAGGTGGCCAAAGAAAAAGTTCCCACCCTAAAAGAAATGGAGCGGTTGTTAAAAGGTAAGAATTTCACCGAAGATGATGATCAACGACTGAAAGATTTTTTTAAGCTAGTGGAACTATTCAAACCATGTGAAAGCTTTAGCTATAACCTGCCTTTTCAAACAGCAGCAAAGCCATCGGTAGCAGCTATACCACCTTCTGGCTATCAGCCTATTCCTCATTTGCCTTCTCCGGCTCCAAAGCCCATCATCGGTGAGATCACGCAAGCTGTCTTATTTAACCAAGCTCCCAAAAAACCTATTCTTCTTAGTGAGTTTGTTAATGAAGGATTAGCGACAGAAAAACCTGAAAAAAATGCGTTGCAAGTGTTGCAAGCTAGCGCCGAGGATTATGTCAAAGAACTAAACAGGAGCAGTGAATGGACGATCGACGATGTTCGCTTAGTAGAGTTAGAAAGGATCTTGACTGAAAAAATAGAGACGAACCGGCCTTTATTGCGCCAAAGACAGCAGGCCTTGCGCAATCTGGCCAATGCCTATCCAAGCCTCTCCGCCTCAGCGATCGAGCATACTCTAAAGCAGAAAGCCGAATTGAGAGAGAAAATCGATTGGCGTCATCTGCAACTCTTATACGTGCAGGGCAATGCTCTTGCTTATAAAGAATTGAATCCATTGTTAAATGACGAGATGGTGGCCAAAATCTATCACGATACCGAGGAGCTACTGTTAGATGCTACTCAGCAAAAACAAAGAGCCCGTGCTCTTCGTCTTATTACTGACATTAAAACAGCTAAAAGCACCCATCAAAGAGCAGAACTCGTTCAAAAGCTCTATCAAGAAATTTCGACCAAACGTGCCTATTCGCCTGTAGAACACTCAGAAATCCTCGTCTATGAATACCGACGCGATTTACGTTTGAGAGAATCTCAGGTGAGGCAGATCGAGATGCTTATGAATGAGTCCCGCGATCTTGTTCTGGAGATTATCATGGGAAGTGGCAAGTCCGATATCTTACTGCCCTTGATAGCGTTGAAATTGGCGGATGGGAAAAAATTATCGATGCTTGTCGTTCCCGAAGAATTGATCGATACTATTACCTCGCAAATGCATATCCGGGCACGGGGTATTTTTCGACAAACTGCCAACCGTCTCAATTGGAATCTAGCGCCTAGCGCTCTCTATGAGAACTTAAAGAGAATTATCGCTGGACGAGAGTTTTTACTAGTCACCACCAATGAGCTTCATCAATTTGCTCTGGCCGCGCGCAAAGCGCGCGAAGATTATCTAAGAGCGGGTGCACAGTCACAGTTTTTAAGAGCAAAGCTACAAGGGTATGGTCAAGTTCTTCGGTTGTTAAAGACAAAAGGCTATGCCGTCATCGACGAAGTCGATTCGCAGCTGAGAACAGATCTTCAAGTGCTGCGCGCCCTTGGAGTTCCTTCTAGGATTCCTAAAGAATATTGCGATGCTACCGCAATCCTCTTTGATATCCTCAAGACAGACAAGAGGATCACATCCAAGGTGTATTTCGATTTCTCCAAAACACATAAGAAAACTGCCCAGCCTTATGTCGAAAAAAAGCACAAAACATTCCTCATCAGAAGGTTGGCTAAAAAATTTCTGGCTTCGCCTAAGATAAAGCAGCTACGCCTATCCTATGATAAGAAAAAAGATCGCAAAGTGGTCTTGAATTATCTCATGCAATCGCCGGAGAAGGGATTCTCGCTGCCCGATCATTTTGATCAGCGCACTAAAGACACGCTAGCGATCGTCCGCAATCAATTGCACGTCATTTTCCCCATTACTTTAGGCAAGATCTATAACGAAAATTATGGACTATTCCCAGAAAAGGCCAATGAAAATGGGAAAAAGAAAGAAACTCATACGGCGATCCCTTACGGAGGAGCTTTAAAGCCCCGTCCAGAATCGGAGTTTGCCAGCTATCAAGAGCAAATCAGTTATATTTTGCAGTCATATCTGAAAGGAGGATTGTCAGCCAAACTCGCGAAGTTTTATCTCGAGAAAATCCGTAGCGAAATGTTCACAGAAATGAAGCGCACTTCGCTAGCTCCACAGTTGACCCGTGCTTACAGTCGCTATGTTGGCTTAGTAGGCAAAGAACTGGCTAAGAAATATCCCTTAGAAACGATCAAGACAAAGCAATACCAAGAACTAGCAGAAGAAATTTCCAAAAAACCGCGTATCCTTATTCGATTTATCGAACGCTGTATCCTGCCTCTCATCAAGCAATATCCTGGCTATATCAGCAGCAATGGAAAAACATTGGTCGATATGCTCTTTCGGGTCCATGGCGTGTCGGGAACGGTTGAGCGAGATAAAGATAGTCTCTCTTCTCGCTTTGAAGTCACAACCGATGCGACGATTCGAGGAAAAACCCTTGTTTTGTCTGAAAAAATCGAAAAGCCGCTCATTTTAAAAACTACGCTCAAACCGATCGAACTTTTAAAAGAGACTCTTGAGAGAGCCGCTGCTCACAAGGAAGTCCAAGACTATAGCATCCGCGCTTTGATTGATCGAGGCGCTTTATTCAAAGATCTTGAGCCTATAGAGGCTGCCAAAGTCATCCTAGAGTGGGGCAAAACGCAAAAGCCGCCGATTGAATCGGTCATTTATTATGACAAGAATAAAAAGCTTGTCCTGGAGCGGGGCAAGAGCGAGCCGCAGTTTTACAATGCAGACCTGGACAAAGATCCTGCTAAGCGCTTTACTCTGTATCCTCAGCCACAGACGATCGGAGCTGATATCCCTCAAACTTACAATGCTGCTGCGATCGTTACGATGAATAAAAATACCGATTATCAGCAAGTCGAGCAAGCTGGATGGCGTATGCGTGGGTTAGACAAGGGGCAATGTTTGATTTGGGCTGCTCCTGAAGATGCAGCGGCACTGACTGCAGAAAAAGCTGAAAAACCTGTTGAGGAGATCACGTCTTCTGATTTGCTTACGTATACTGTCCTGCGTGAAGTGCGGACACAGATGGTCAATAATCCAAAGGCTGTCTACCAAATGCTCGATAGCGCTTTTCTCAACCAGTGCGAGGCGATCTTTGATGTTCTTCCGATTGAACAATGGCAAAAGCCAGTTTACCAAGAGCTCCATCGGTTCACAACGACTGTCGTGAAGGATGAGCCTTATAAGCAATTTGGGCAGAAAGAAGTCATCGAAAATGCAGAAAAAGTATTGCATGACCACCGCAGAGCATTAATTGGCAAATTAACGGATTGGTTTGATAGGTATAAATTAGTTCTCACAGGCGATTTTGGCGGCCAATTAAAGAAGATCATCGATATCCAAGGTCTCGATCAGCAGATGGGAAAGATCATCGACAAGGCAGTCGATCCCCAGCGGCCACTCGTACCTGAAACATTGCCCACAAAGCAAAATGGTATGCAGGAAACGGAGGTCGAGCTCGAACAGGAAACGGAGAAAGAGACTGAAAATGAGAACGAACAGGAAAATCAGCGCGAAGTCAATCTCACTCTGCGTAAAATGGAAGATTGGGTTGAGCCCATCTCTTGGATTGATCCCAAGGAGATGTTTGAAGAGGACTATTTCTCGCCTTACTCCATGCCTGACATAGGTTCTTTCTCTGAGGTTCTGAAAGATGGAGGAAGTCGTCCGATTCTCACGGTGTCGGATACGCTGCTCATCGATGAAGAAGGTGTTTCTCCTTCACAAAGAAAGGCGAGTCATTTCTTTAGCCCTAATCTGTTGACTTCTTTCAATGCTGCCAGTGCAACAGGCGGTAGCCGTCTTTTCCGTGGCAACCAAAGGCCGCTCGGATCGATGCTGCTCATCCAAGATAAAGAAAATCCGCAAGATGTGCGACTCATGGTCCTCTCTTTTGACGAAGAAAAGGAAATGCTTAAGTATTTACGGCAAGATCAACAAGACGCTGACGATGTTGATTCGCGGCGCTATAACCTAGCGCTTTTTTCCCCATCGATGCATTCGACCTATGGCGATGGAATTTATGCCGAAGGAGCGTCGTCCATCGACCGTGAAACACTCTATGCTAAGAGTCTAAAAGGCACCCTGACAGCATTTGAAGAGTTAGTTCTTCAAGGCAAGATTGCAATGGGTGAAACACGCGCCTATTCCAACCGCGAAGAGCAGCATATCCTAAAACGGTTGAAAGAGGAGCAGCTCACACCTACTGAGTTCGGCAAGGTCTTTGAGAGGGTCTTTTTACCAGGACTCGTACAGACAGTTGCGAACTCGACTATGGAAGCTCTAATCAAGGGTTCTCAGCCTAAAATGGATGAGATCGATATGGCAATATTGGCTGATACAGGGAAAAAGCTTGAGGGTAAACAATCCGTCGATGTCGAGTCCACAGAGAAAATCGTAATAGGGTTACTGTAATTGAACAAAGAAAGAGGATAGGGGTTATATTAGCCTCTTTTCCTGACCATAATCCTTAATCCTACCTTTAGAGACTGTCCACAACCCTTAGAAAGTATTTGTTCTTTCTATGATTCTTGACATTGGGGAAGATGTCTGTGATAATCTCCCTTTGATTCTGATCTAACTAGTCTTTAAAATTAATTTAGCGTTTCTATGTCGAAATGGCCAGTTACCGTGCTCCCTTCGATTATGGCGGCTGATATAGGTCGTTTAGCAGAAGAAGCAAAACGTCTTGAAGCGGCAGGAGCCGATGGAATCCATATCGATGTCATGGATGCCCATTTTGTTCCCAACCTAGCTTTCAGCCCGCAGGCCGTAGCGGCAATTCGCCGTTCGACCAATCTTTTTCTCGAAGTGCATCTGATGATGTACAACCCCTATGATTACATCGAGGCTTTTGTGAAAGCCGGGGCCCAGAGGGTCATTTTCCACTTTGAAGCGACAGAAGATGTCGAAGATACCTTGAATTATGTTAGGCGGTGCAATGCACAAGTCGGCCTAGCTTTTTGTCCAGAGACGTCTGAATCACTGATTCCTCGGTTTTTATTGCATTGTGATTTGATTTTACTCATGACGGTCAACCCCGGTTTTGGGGGGCAAGGGTTTATAAAAGATGTTTTGCCCAAGATCCAATTTGTAAGGGATATGTGCAATCAAATGGGCGTCCGAGAAGGAGGCAAGATCTTCAAAGCTGAAGAACAAAAAGGCGTGCTTCCCTCCCCATTTCTTATCGAAGTCGATGGGGGAATCGATGCTAAAACTTCCAATCTCTGTGTCGACGCTGGGGCCAATGTTTTAGTATCGGGCACTTATATCTTTGAGCAAAAAGATCTGCATCAGGCGATTGAGTCGCTGAGAAGAGAAGGGCCTGGATGAAAAAAATCGTTGTCATCGGCGGAGGCACAGGCAATTTCACCGTTTTAAAAGGTCTTAAGAACTACGAGGTCGATTTAAGCGCCATCGTTTCCATGGCTGATGACGGTGGAAGCACAGGTATTTTGCGCGATGAACTTGGGGTTTTACCGCCGGGGGATGTCAGACAGTGCTTGGTCGCTCTTTCCGATTCCTCGAGATTGATGCGAAGTTTGATGAACTACCGATTTGAAAACGGCGGTCTTGGCGGACATAGTTTTGGCAATCTTTTACTTTCGGCGCTCGAAAAAGTAACGGGAAGTTTTGAAAAAGCGGTGGAAGAAGCGGGCAAGATTCTGAATATTAAAGGAAAAGTGATACCCGTAACGACGCATCAAGTGCGTCTCAAAATGATTTTGGCAGACCGCACCCTGCTCGAAGGTGAAAAAGATATCTATCTTTCTCAAGAGATAGATCAAGGTTATAAATCGATTTTTTTAGAACCGTACCCCAAAGCAAACCCTCATGCCATTAATGAAATTTATAATGCCGATTTACTCGTCCTAGGTCCGGGTGGATTGCATACATCGCTCATTCCCAATCTTCTCGTAGATGGTGTTGTCGATGCAATACGACGCAGTCAGGCAAAAAAAACATTTGTCGTGAATTTGATGAATCGCAAAGGGCAGACCACCGGCTTTAAGGTGAGCGATTATCTCAAAGAAGTGCATCGATTTATTGGGGAAGATATTTTTGATTACATTCTCGTCAACGATCAAAAACCACCACAATCATTGATCGAGGTCTATTCTGAAGAAGGCGATCTTGTGGAAAACGATCTCCTCAACGACACTCGTGTCATCTTAGCCGCCCTTCTAGGCGAGCTAAAAGAACTGCCTGCGACGGATTTTATTAAGCGTAGCCTGATTCGTCATGATCCCAAAAAACTTGCTCAGGAGTTGATGAAGATTGTTCATCATCTTTGATCTCGACGATACTCTCATCGATACCTCCGGAAGTATAACCCCTTTCCAGCTCAAAAGAGCACTTGAATTCGCTTTGCAAAAGTTAGGAAGGTTGAATGAGTTTGCTGAGGCTTATATACGCTTAATGGAGATCAACCAAAATTCTCTTTGTGGCAGAGATGCTCTAACCTCCCTTCTTGAAGCATATGTGGTTAATGAGGGGCTTCTAAGGGAAACGCTAGGGATTCTTCGAATGATCCCAGATTCTCAATGTACTATTTTGGCCATGCAAAATGCTCCAAGTGTTGTACAAGCCCTTAGTTCCCATAGACTTGCGATTGTTACTATAGGACATGAGGAGCTTCAGCTCTATAAATTGAAAAAAGCTGGCTTCGATCCAAGCCTTTTTAGTAAGATTGTCGTCACCGAAGAGAGGAATAAAAAAAATCACTATACATCCCTGATGAGGGAGTATGGACAAGTCCCTCAAAGGACCATCGTCATAGGTGATCGAGTCATGATCGATTTGCAGCCAGCTAAAGAATTAGGCTGTCGAACCGTTCGTCTTTTAAAAGGACGGGGATTGCAAATCTTCAAAACAGAAGAAGCTCGAAAACCTGTCGGTGGATTCTGCTTGGATCCACATCAGCGCGTTTGCGCATCCGATGGGCATGATGGTTCCAAAGTAGATTATGCAAGTTCTTATGTTGTCGATCATGCCATTGAGCATATTCATGAACTCATTGCGATCGTCGAAAGTTATGAAGCGGAGAATCAAGGCTAAGTATGACCACAAGTAATCAAATCGCTCCGGGGATGACACTTTCCCTAGATGGGAAAATTTATCGCGTCGAATCGACCGTCAAAGTGACCGTTCCTAAAGGCACGCCTTTCATCAAGACCAAATTAAAAAACTTGATGACGGATGAGACCATTGAAAGGAACTTTAAGCCAGGTCAGCCCGTCCAAGATGTTTCTCTTTCAGAACGAAGACTAGAATTCCTTTATTTAGAAGGTAAAGATTATCTCTTTCTCGATATTGGAAGTCTCGATCAGGTGATCGTTCCTCGCGATGTGATCGGAGACAAGGTCAATTTTCTCAAGGAAGGCATTGAGATCAAGGCTATGTTCTATGGCGACTCGGTCTTTTCCGTGGAGCTGCCGCAATTTCTTGAGTTGATGGTTGTGAAAACCGAGGGTAGTGAAAGCGATAATCCGATGTCCAATGATGGTAAAACAGCTATCCTTGAGACGGGTGCGAGGATCTACGTCCCGATGTTTGTCGAATCAGGCGATATCATCAAGGTTGATACACAGCTAAATGAATATATTCAGAGAGTTTAATAGGGTAATCGAGAGTTTGTCGTTTTTTGGAGGATTTTTGTGGAACTGAAGCAGATTAAAGAACTCATGGCCGCTATGGAGCGTGCCGGCATCAAAAAAGCAAGTATCAAAGAAAAGGATGGCTTTGAGGTGCATTTAGAGAGACATGAAACACCCACTGCTGCTCCAGCCCAGTCACAACCTATGTTCCACCCCGTTTATCACCCTCCATTTGAAGCTCATCACCGCTTCCCAAGCAGTACACCACCTCATCATCCTTCTTCTGGTGCAGTAATATCTCCAACCGAAGAGCCACCTGTCAAAGAAGAAACTAAGCCTGGCAAATACATCACATCTCCTATGGTGGGCACATTTTATTCCTCTGCATCACCCGATGATCCATCGTTTGTAAAAGTTGGCGATAAAGTCGATGAAAATAGCGTAGTCTGCATCATCGAAGCTATGAAAGTGATGAACGAGGTCAAGGCAGGCATCCAAGGGATCGTATTAGAAATCCTTGTAGATAATGCCCATCCTGTAGAATTTGGCACGAAGCTATTCCGGATCCAATAAGCATTATGAAAAAAGTACTCATTGCTAATCGCGGCGAAATTGCCGTTCGCCTTATTCGTGCTTGCCATGATTTAGGTTTGCAGACTGTGGCGGTGTACTCTCAGGCTGATACTGAAGCGCTGCATGTATTGCAGGCTGATGAAGCTATTTGCATCGGAGAACCTCCTTCCCAAAAGTCTTATCTTAAAATTGCCAATATTCTATCGGCGTGTGAAATCACGGGCGCTGACGCTATCCATCCGGGTTACGGATTCTTGAGTGAAAATGCGGGCTTTGCCTCGATTTGCGAAAGCTGCGGCTTAAATTTCATCGGCCCTTCGCATCAAGCAATTTCTCTTTTGGGCGATAAAGCCAAAGCCAAAGGAATTGCTAGAAGCGTTAAATGTCCGATAATACCTGGATCTGATGGTGTGATACAGGATGTCTCTGAGGCTCTAAAAGAAGCGAAACGCTTGGGTTTTCCCATCTTCATCAAGGCAGTGGCTGGAGGGGGGGGCAAAGGGATAAGGATCGTCCACGATCCTGATGACTTCGCAAGGCAATTTTCTTCAGCCAGAACAGAAGCGGAAGTAAGCTTCAACAATCCCGATGTGTACTTAGAGAAAATGATCGTGAATCCACGGCACATCGAAATCCAAGTAGTAGGCGATAAACATGGTAATTATCTTTATCTTGGTGAAAGAGATTGTACCATCCAAAGAAGACGTCAAAAACTGATCGAGGAAACACCAAGCCCCATTCTTACGCCCGCTTTGCGGAAAAAAATCTGCGAAGCTGCCATTGAAATTGTCCGTGCCGCTAATTACCATTCGCTTGGTACGGTCGAGTTTTTGTTAGATGAAGATCTCAACTTCTATTTCATGGAAGTGAATACACGGATACAGGTCGAACATACCATCACTGAAGAGTTGACGGGGATCGACCTAGCGCGTTTACAGATCAAAATTGCGCAAGGCGAAAAACTCAAAATTAAGCAGAAAGATGTACAATATAATGGCCATATTATCCAGTGTCGGATCAATGCTGAAGATCCCATGCGTAATTTTGCTCCTTCGCCAGGCAATCTCGAATATTATATCCCTCCTGGTGGACCGCATGTGCGGATCGACAGTGCCTGCTATTCTGGTTACAGAATTCCGCCCAATTATGATTCGATGATTGCTAAACTCATCGTAAAAGGGGTTTCGCGTGAAGAAGCCATTATGGTAGCTAAACGAGCTCTTAAGGAATTTCATATTGGCGGTGTTCATTCTACCATTCCATTCTTTCTTTATATGTTTGAAAATAATCGGTTTCTCACCAATGATTATACAATCACATATATAGACCAATTAATCGCTGAAGGATGTACGTTCAATGAACAACGTGAATAGCTCTCAGGAAACATTCCTCGAGCTCTTGATTCCCGAAGAAGCCATCATCGATCGAATTCTAGAAATTGCTGAAACCATCGATCGCGATTATGAAGGAAAAGAACTCTTTATCATTGCAATTCTCAAGGGGTCGCTCTGTTTAGCAGCAGATCTCATCCGCCATCTGCAATCTTCCTATTCTATAGAATTCATTCGTTGTTCGAGCTATGGATCTGGGGGGCATTTGCGAGGAAGACTGAGAATCTCTGGTCTTGATCAGTTTGAGGTCGAAGGCAAAGATGTGCTTATCATCG
Organism: uncultured Simkaniaceae bacterium; assembly: GCA_963791555.1. GTDB lineage: Bacteria > Chlamydiota > Chlamydiia > Chlamydiales > Rhabdochlamydiaceae > JAGXTH01. Next base: position 550,946 of record CAWBSQ010000002.1, on the reverse strand, counting down.
ATGATATTTTCGATTCTGGCAATACGTTGAGTGCAATCTATACACGCATCCAAGAGAAAAAGCCAGCAAGCTTGAAGAGCCTTGTCATGCTCTCTAAGCGAATTCCTAGAAAAATACCTTATCAGCCCAACTACGTTCTTTTCGAGATCGAAGATCGTTTTGTCGTAGGTTATGGGTTAGACTACAAAGAGCGTTTCCGAGGTCTTCGAGGCGTTTTCGCCCTCCTTCTAGAGAACCTTCCGAAAAAGTAAGAGACTGTGTCTCTAAGAAAGAATTTGCAAATACTTTTCCCTATGAAAATCACAAAATTCTTAGGGGAATTTCTCATGCTTAGGATAAAGCCTGCATAAGCGTTTCCATTAGACTTCTTTCGAAACTCAGCGATTATGAAAATGATCGCAAAGACGCGCAAGACGCAAAGAGTTTTATAAATCATTAACGACTCTTTCTATGCCATTGCGGAGAAGTTTCTGCCCAATATCCGATGTACTTCGATTGCGACGTCTATTATCAGCGCGGCTAATACATTATCAATTTTCTCTGCGTCTTTGCGGCTTGCGCGTCTTTGCGATCATTTTCATAATCGCTGAGTTTCGAAAGAAGTCTAATGCAAGCGCTTACGCAGGTTTTATTCCAAAAAACTCCTCGAGAACTCTTCGATTTCCATAGAGAAATGAATTTGCAAATACTTTCTAAGAAAACCTTCCTCGCATATCAAATAGATTTTTCGAAAGCTTCACTGAGCCAGCATGAGAGTGATGGCAATTCCCCACATCATTACAGCAACTAGACTATCGATGATTCTCCAAGAGTTTGGCTTACTCAAAAGAGGTGCTAAAAGACGGCTTCCATAAGTAAGAGTAAAAAACCAAATGAAAGAAGCACTGATTGCTCCAAAAGCAAAATAGATCTGCTCATAAGAGGGTTGTTGTGAAGCAATACTTCCCAATAAAATGACAGTATCTAAATAGACGTGAGGATTAAGTACGCTCATAGCAAAGAGCAAAAAAAGTGTTTTTGTTTTGGAAGGGAGTTCTTGCCCATTTCCCGTTTCCAAAGATTTAGGCTTAAAAGCCGACCTTAAGGCAAAGGCCCCATACCATATAAGAAAGACGATAGCCAAATAGTTCGCTAATTCGATGGCTAGAGGGCAGATAGTAAGGAGTTTTCCAAAACCTAAGACGCCCAAAAGGATCAAGAATGCATCGATGAAAGAGCAAAAAAGCGCTGTTAATAGAAGATGACGGCGCATTAGACCTTGTCGAAGGACAAAAACGTTTTGTGCGCCAATCGCTACGATAAGACTTCCACTAGTGGTAAAACCCTTTAACAATGATAAGAACATTAGTTATGAAAGAGAGGGGATGTGAATCTTGATTTGTCCTTGCGGAGAAAGACGATTGAGAACGCCCATTTCTAAAGGGACACAATCGATGTTTTTCAAGTTCTCTGCGAGGTGTTTCAAGGCTGCTTGAACTTTATCATGGTTAAAAGAGTCTATGAAGAAGAGGACATGCTCGGAATCTTGATCGATGCATGTCTTAGCGGAATCCTTGTGATTCCAAAGCCAGCAAAGGATTCTATCATCATCAGCATAGACGACATGTTGGGATTTTGCAGCTATCGGTTCGCATTCTCCTAAACCAACAAATGGTTCGTCTTTCTTGGCATACCGGATGCAGATATCCCCAGAGATTTTTTTCAAATCATACCCTCCCATAGGCAGAAAAGAGATAATCGAACAGCAGTTGTAAAGATCGACGATTGAGCAGATATTCCAGACCCCCTTGCCTGTGACAACCCGCCTTAGCAGGGCCTCAATCGAAGAACGATAGGTTTTAGGGTTCACCTGAAAGTCTTCCTCGTAGATTTTTCTCCAGAGAGCGATGCTCGGATGAGCCACAAAATTCGTGGCATTGATGCCTAGATCGTGAAGGTGCTTTCCCAAACTTTGTTTTAGGCCTTCTACAAAAAGATCGCTTTTTTTGACAGCAACTCGGGCTACCAAATAGCCGATTTCCATGTCTGGATACTTTTTTAGAATTTCCTCTTCTATAGAGATCAACATAAACAACTCCTATTTCTATCAAAACCTACTATTATTTTAATTCCTAATAGCATATAAGTAAAATTAATATATATTATGAATCATAAGTTTAATTAATGGACGAAAGATGTTGGATTACAAGGGGATAGAAGCTTTATACATGGTGCAAGAACTGCAAAGTTTCGAGGCGGCGGCCAAAAAATTGCACATCACCCAATCGGCCGTTTCTCAGAGAATCAAGGGATTGGAAAAGCAGTATGGAGAACCGGTCCTCATTCGCATTTTGCCATATCGTCCTACAGCATTGGGTAAACAGCTCATTGGGCATTTTAAACGGATTTGTCTCCTAGAGGAAGATTTTGATAAACAAATCAAAGGCATAGAAGAGATACCGCGCATTTCCATTGCCTTGAATCGCGATAGTTTAGAGACCTGGTTTTTGCGCTTGATTGGCGAGGTGGATATTTTCAAGAAGGTTATCTTGGATATCATCGCAGATGATCAAGAATTGACGTTGGGCTATCTCAAGAATGGACTGGTATCAGCTTGCTTATCCACTTCGCAGAAAGAAATTGTAGGAGGTAGAGTACAGTTTTTAGGAACTATGCAATATGTGCTCGTTGCATCTCCTGAATTCGTAAAAATCTATTTCTCTAAAGAAGTCTCCAAGGAGGAACTATGCAAAGCTCCGGCAATCAAATTCGACCAAAACGATAGGTTGCATGAAAGATATCTTGAGAAGTTTTTTCATTTAGATGGGAGAGAGTTGAACTATCAGGTCGTTCCTTCTGTAGCGGGGTTTAAACGCTTCGCTCTTTTAGGCTATGGCTACGGACTGATCCCTAAGATCGATATTGTCGAAGAACTTAAGAAAAAAGAGTTGATCCAACTCTTTAGCAATGAGATTTGGGAAATTCCTCTATATTGGCACTATTGGTCCATTGAGTCTGCTTTTTATAGACAATTCAACGAAGAAGTCATTTATAACGCGAAGAAGATGCTGAAAACTGTTGGCTGAGTTTGTACCCAGAGCATTCATCCATCATCGATTTCTTAATTCGAGGGACGTTTTTTTGAAGGATAACGCGCTGGCGTCTGTTCGAGCAGCTCTTCTTGTTTTCGTGCAATAGCTGTAGTCAAACGTTGACTGAACTGTCTGGCAGAATGGATGCCCATTTGTTTAAGGCGAAGATTTCTAGCCAGTGTTTCGATGAGCAATACAACGTCTCGGCCTGGTTTGACAGGAAGTAAATAGCAAGGAATATGAAGCCCCATCATCGTTGTTGTCCTATCCTCTAGCCCTAAACGATCGTAGGTTTTATTATTATCCCAATTTTCTAGTTCAATGAGCATGTCTACATTTTTATGATCGCGTACGCAGACCGATCCGTACAAAAGGGCTACATCGATCATACCGATACCGCGGATTTCGATCATATGACGTGTATTATCAGCACCAGTGCCCTCAAGATAGGTTTTATGTTTGAGTTTGATGACAATCGATTCATCGGCAATCAAACGATGTCCACGATCGACGAGCCCTAGTGCTGCTTCGCTTTTGCCAATCCCATCTTCGCCTTGCAGGAGAATCCCGACGCCAAAAACCTCTACAAAGGTTCCCAAGAACGACATGGTTGGAGCATATTCTTCGGCGAGATGATAATTCAATTTTCCAAGGAGGCTAATAGCAGACATCGAGGAACGAAAAAGGGGAATATTCTGCTGGTTGCATAGATCGATCAGCTCTTGTGGAGGATCGATGCCGCCTGCTACAAATGCGGCGGGCGTATCCTCGCGAAGGATGAACCTTAGACGGTTAATGCATGTTTGTCGGTCGAACTCAGCCAAATAAAGCAGTTCTGAAGCACCAAAGATCAAAAGTCGATCGCTGATATAGCTATCGAGAAAACCTGTTAAGCTAATGCCAGGTAGTTGGACGATGGGGTTATGGATCAAACGGCCCATCCCCTTTTCACCTGCAGCAAGTTTGAGATCAAGTTCATTGCCATACTTTTTCGTCAAATCTTCTACAGAAAAAGAGACGATCGATCCAATGATAGGTGTAGAGGTTTGCATACAAATCTCAAAAATTTTCTAAGTTTTTTGTTTGTGCATAAAAATCTGCGATGCCATTAGTGATTTCATCGAGATCGTTTGTGATAGTAAAAAGATCGAGATCGGTTGCCGATAAATTCTCTTTTTTCAGGACTTGGTCTCTTAGCCAATCTATCAGGCCTTCCCAATATTCTTTTCCAAATAGGTAGACGGGAAACCGTTTGATCCTTTTTGTTTGGATCAAGGTCAGAGATTCAAAGAGTTCATCCAGTGTGCCATAGCCGCCTGGCAAAACAACAAATGCTTGCGCATAGCGGACAAACATGACCTTTCTCACAAAAAAATAACGAAATTTGAGCATGAGGTCATCATCGATAAAAGGGTTGGGGGCTTCATTGGGGACATCGATGCAAAGACCGCAGGATTTTCCACCGCTCATTCGAGCGCCTTCATTAGCAGCTTCCATAATTCCTGGCCCGCCGCCCGTGATCACGGCAAAACCCTTTTCCACAATTTTTCCTGCCAGCTTCACGGCAATATTGTAATAGGGGTCATTTTCTTTGATGCGCGAAGAACCGAAAATAGCAACGGACGGCCCGAGGTCGGTCATTGTTTCAAAACCCTCGACAAATTCTGAAAGGATACGAAAAACCCGCCACGCATCTAAAGCGGAAGGAATAGGAAGAGAGGTTCGATGCACTAAATTTTCCCTTTAAGAAGTTTACCCCTATTGCGTTTTCCGTGAGCAAGATGTGCATGCTTGCCATATACCACTTCATGGAGATTTTCAATGGCCATAAACGCACGCGGATCTTCCCTCAGCACGATCTCTTTGAGATCTGCAAGATCTAGGCGTTCCACGATGATGAAGAGAATTTCGCGAGACTCGCCCGAAAACCCCCCTCGACCATGCATGATTGTAAAACCTAGATTTAGTTCTTTGATGATCACTTCGCCTAGTTCTTTTGGTTTGGAAGAGATGATCATGACCGACTTGAGTTCATCAAGTCCGACGATCACCATATCCATCATCTTAAAAGCCACAATATAGGTCATCAAGGAGCGCAAGGCGATATGCCAGTCTTGAAAAATCCATCCATAGGCCCCAAAGACAAAGATATTGATGAAGAGAACGACCTGACCTACAGTAAAACCTTGTTTTCGATTGATAATGATGGCAAGGATCTCTGTTCCATCGATGCATCCTCCATTGCGGATGATAAGTCCTCCTCCCACACCCAAAATAGCGCCGCCGATCACGATGATTTCTAATGGATCGCCAATGAAAGGAGGGACTTGCTGCAAAATAAGCATAAAGAGAGCAAAGAGCAGCACGGCCGCCATCATATGGATAACAAAAAGCCGCCGGAGAGCCCTATAAGCTAAAACAATGAAAGGAAGTGTCAGCCCTACCAGAAAGTAAGAAACGAGATTTTCACCAAATAGCCTAGCAAGGATTAGGGAAATACCAACAATGCCACCGTCGATCAATTGGTTGGGTAAAAGAAAAATTTTGACAGCAACGGCTGCAAGCAAAGCACCGACCGCTATCCAAGAAAAAACAACCACATGATGCAAGAAACGTTTTAGAGGAGGGACATTTACAGCCATGGAAACAATACCTGGAGAAAAAGCAGAAAATAGCGTTTTTGGGAACCAATGTACAGAAAAAACCTAATCATTAGATAGCAAAAACTCTAAGGATTTTAATGGGTCGGCTGCACAGCACGATAGATGAAAAACCCTACACAAGAAAGACAACAAACAACAACTATACATTTTTTTATAGTATTCCTCCTTCTCTCTAGTTCGTTTTCGATAGGAGGTTGGAAGTGAACAATTGGCTGCTGAGGCTGTGCCGGCACCTGTTCTTCTACAATAGGGATTTCAACCTGATGCAGTCTTTGAGGTGGTATCATGGGGTGTTCTTCGTCAACAGGAGTTGAGTGATCTATTAGGTCCGTAGACATTATCGCCGTTTCTTGAGAGGAAATTACAGGCGCTGCTAGTGCCTGCTCATAGGTCTCATACCAAGGATTTTGGCAGATAGGGCAAGGATTCTCAATTTTAGGAAAGCATTCAATACATACACGCGCTTTTAAATTTAGCTCACAATCTTTATCTACTGTGTGAAATAATTTTTTCATCGCTTCAGGATTATATTCTTTCCAGCACTTTCTGCATTTTTCCTGATGCATATTTTTCTGGGGTAAAGTAGGGGAATATTGTGGAAGTCGCAATGTGGAGATTTTTAGATCTTGGACTGTTAGTATACTCATTTAGCGCTCCTCAAAAATAATAAAATTTAAGCTGAATACGATTCAGCAAATCTTAGAAAATATCTGCAAATTCATTTCCCTCTATACGAGAAATCTTTTCGAGATCTTTCAAACCGCAGTAAGGAGTATATGTTGAACTAAATTTTTAGGAATCTATTTTCACTAACAGCACACCATTAAAAGGACGCATGCATAAGATGCGCGGGAGACGGGGCTCGAACCCGCAACTTCCGCCGTGACAGGGCGGTGCTCTAACCAATTGAACTACTCCCGCATGGAGGTTTGTTGGGCGCAACAGGACTCGAACCTATGACCACCTGTGTGTAAGACAGGCGCTCTACCAACTGAGCTATACGCCCGACGAAGAAGAACGAGTCTATATCGAAAAGAGGAATTTTCACAAGGATTTTTCATGCTTTTCTTGCTATCAACTAAATTTGTCAGTTAAATGCGCGTATGATAGAGTCCAGCAAAGATGAAGGCCGGTTTAGCTTTAGAGTTCCTGCGGTTTTGCAAAAAATGAGCTGTTTTTAGCTGGATCAGCAGGGTTTTTGAAGAACTTACCATCGAAGAAATGTGGGATCAACAGCATGACGTTGAGCGATGTTCCTGTGAGTCTTTATGATAAATGGCAAGAGAATCCGCCGATTGCCTCGCGAATTTTGTTGTTAACGGCAAGCTTTGGCGAAGGACATAATGCGGCGGCGCGCGGGTTGCAGATGGCTCTCGAAGAACGGGCGCATTTAAGCCTAGGCCATTATGCCGAAACTCGCTTGATCGATCTATGTACCGAAGTCTACCCTCGCTTGACTAGGATCGCAAGGTGGGGGTATCTTAAAGCCATTCACCATGCACCTCGGCTATGGGAAAAGGTCTTTGACCATTTCGATGGCACGCATTTGCTTGAAAAAAGGTTGCGAGTGCTTAGCTCAATTCGGGATCGGTTAGAAAGAGAGATCAAAGCGTTTAAACCAGATGCAATTGTAAGCACATTTCCTTTCTATAATCAGATCATCGATTCTCTCTATTCAAAAGAAGAAACGCCCTTTTTGAGAATCACTGTTGTGACAGATTCCATCTGCATCAATTCTATTTGGGCCAAAGGAAAAAGTGATTTTTTCATCGTCCCCAATCGTCCAACACTAGATGCTCTTAAGCAGCATGGAGTTTCGATTGCGAATATTTTAGATCTTGGCTTTCCAGTATCTTTGAAATTTGCCAACTGTCAAATCGATCGCGGAAATCCTCCTCCATGGCATGTGATGTATTTGCCTGGTGGGCCATGGAATAAGATCCAAGAAAATATACGCGTCTTAGCTTCGTTGCCAAAAATTGAGCTCACCCTGGTTGCGGGCAAAGACCAAAAATTACAAGCTATGCTCGAACAAGAGGCCAAGACACTTTCCTTGCCAGTAGAAGTTTTAGGTTGGATCAATGATATGCCGGAGAGGTTGCTGCGTCAGCACCTATTCATTGGCAAAGCGGGGGGAGCTATTGTACAGGAGTGCATTGCCGCGGGCTGTCCGATGATTATCAGTCAGGTGATTCCAGGCCAAGAAGAAGGGAATGTTGCCCTCATCAAACAGCAGGGCGTAGGTGCTGTTGCAGAAACTTCACAAGAGCTCAAGAATTTGATGATCCGCATGATGCAAGGTGAAGCAGCTCTTTGGCGTTCATGGAAGGGTAATTTGCTGATGTTGCAACGACCTCTTGCTGCTCAGACAATTGCCCGTTTTATCCTAGGGCGCATTGCGATTAAAAAGTAGTCGGCAAATTTCTAGAAATCATTTTGTTCACATGCATTAAATCGATAACTTCTTGTCCGAAAAGTGAACACCCATTAATTTCTCACCTTATGTAGACATACGAATGCACAAGCTGGCTGCGAGTAGCATCTATCGCAGAGAATGATCCCTCAACATCTGGAGAATTATGAAAATGAAACAACTTATTGCAATTTGTGTATCTTTCCTTGCTATCCATACGCATGCCTTTGCTATGAAAAATATCCTTGCTGAAGACTATTCTCTTGAAATGTTGATCAATGAAGAGCAAATCTCTTCAAAGATTAAGAAAGTAGCTGTTGCTATCGATAACGAATACAACGAACAGGGAGTAGTCATCATTGGTGTCCTCAAGGGTTCTGTGTGCATTGTGGCAGATCTCATGAGACAGCTAAAATGCCCTCATTCAGTAGAGTTCATTCATTGTTCAAGCTATGGAATACATGGGCATATACGCGGTGAGCTAACAGTGAAAGAGCTGGGCCAGCTGCAAGTCGAAGGAAAACATGTGCTCATCGTCGATGATATCTTTGATTCAGGAAATACGTTGGCAACAGTTGTGAATAACATTAAAGAGAAGCGGCCAAGCAGTATAAAATCGCTTGTCCTCCTTTCTAAAAACATACATCGGGAGATTTCTTATAAGCCCGATTATGCACTTTTTGAAATAGGCAATGATTTCGTCGTAGGGTATGGCCTCGATTATAAAGAGTGCTTTCGGGGCCTAAAGGCCATATATAAGCTGAATCTAAAAGATCCCTCCAAAAGACTCAACGGTTCCATCATCAGCAATCAGAGGCTGATCTCGAGTTAAGTTTTTAAGATAGTATTTGCAAATATTTTTCCCTATGAGAATGGGAAGATTTTCGAGGAGATTGCAAAATGCGGTTCGAAGCCAGTATCGGGACGATGATACGAGCGAGAACCGCATTTTGGAAGATCCCGAAAAGGTTTTCGTTCTCTACGAAAATGAAGTTGCAAATCCTTTCTAAGGAGCTGTCGCCGAAATAAAATTCAGCGACAGCTTTGTCAGGTTCTAATTTGGTAATTACCGCGAATAACCCATTTATAAGAGGTCAATTCCTTTAATCCCATGGGACCTCTAGCATGAAATTTTTGCGTGCTGATTGCCACTTCGGCGCCTAAACCAAATTGTCCCCCATCGGTAAAACGAGTCGAAGCATTTACATAGACAGCTGCGGAGTCGATTTCTCGTAGGAAACGTTCTGCATTTTGCACAGATTCTGTCAAAATGCCGTCGCTGTGTCCAGTGCTGTGGGTTTGGACGTGCTCGATTGCCTCATCGAGGCTTTCAACGACTCTAATTCCCAAGACGAGACTTAACCATTCCGTGTGCCAATCCTCTGCTTTTGCAGGCGTACATGAAGCAGTTTTAAGCCATTCCCAAGATTTTGGATCTAGCCGAAAGGTTACTCCTTCTCTTTCTAAAATTTTCACAACTTGAGGCATGAAAAGAGGGGCAATAGCAGCATGGATCAATAGAGTGTCCAAAGCATTGCATACCGTCGGCCTTTGTGTTTTAGCATTCAAAATCACCTTGAGAGAGCGCTCTAAATCAGCCGATTCATCTACAAACAAATGACAGATGCCAATTCCTCCAGTGACAACTGGAATGGTGCTATGCTGTTTACAAAATTGTTGTAATGTCGAATTTCCTCTAGGGATGATCAAATCAATATAATCGTGTAACTGCAGCAATTTTTGGACTTCAGCACGGTCTTGGTTGGAAATTCCTTGAATCGCTTGTTCAGGAAGACCTGCTGAAACAAGAGACTTTTGGATAAGCTCGACAAGGATTTGATTGGTGTGAAGCGCTTCTGACCCTCCCCGCAGGATCGCGCAGTTGCCCGATTTGATCACCAACATTCCGATATCGATCGTGACATTCGGCCTCGATTCGTAAATAACTCCAAAGACTCCAATAGGAGTGCGGCGTTTTGCCAGGTTCAATTCATTAGGAAGACATTGCTCATCGAATAATTCACCGATGGGATCGGGAAGGCTGATTACTTGTTCGATATCGTGGATCATGCCATCTAGTCGCTTTTCTAAAGACAACCGCTCTAATAGTGGGGTGCTCAGTCCTTGCTCTTCAGCAAGGAGCAGATCGTGTCGATTAGCTCGTAAAATGGTTACTCGATCTTCTTTCAAGTGTTCGATCAAAGCTTTTAGAGCACGATTTTTCTGTTCAAGTGAGGCTTTGGCCATTTCGAGCGAGGCTGTTTTAGCTGCTATCGCCAAAGTTATCGTATGATCATTCATAGTATTTGTTCCTCAGAGATCATTTTTTTGCTTTCTTCTAAAAACAGTGTTCCTATCGACTTGCCTTCTGCAAGATCGATCAAAACATTAGGACGAAAAGAAGAGGCGATAATGGTTTGTATCCCAGATTGAGAAGCGATTTGTGCGGCCTGGATTTTAGTCATCATTCCGCCAGTTCCAAGAGATGTGGAAGACCCCTTTGCCAATGCGAAAATGGCCCCATCGATTTGATTGACAACAGGGATTAGTTCCGCATCGTGATGAAGTCGAGGGTCTGCGTTGTAAAGCCCTTCTTGGTCGGTTAAAAGGATGAGGGTATCAGCGCAGATCAGATCGGCGACCAATGCTGCCAAATTGTCATTATCTCCAATACGAGTTTCCATTGTTGCAGTGGTATCATTTTCATTGATGATGGGGATGATCCGATGCTGCAATAAGCAATTCAACGTATCGCATGTAAGACGGCGTCCTTGTTTCGAGAAATCGTCTCTTGTGAGAAGCAATTGGCCGACTTGGAGATCGAATAAAGCAAACAGTTCCGACCAAGCGTGGATCAATTTGATTTGTCCAATCGAGGCCAGTGTCTGTTTGGAAAGCGGGGAGCGATCCATTGGATAAGAGTTCAAGCTATCTTGGCCCGTGGCCACAGCTCCGGAACTGACGATGACGATTTGTAAATCTTGATTTTGCAAATGAGCAAGTTGTTGCACTAATCCCAACATAGAACGACGGGATAATCTTTGTGTTCCTTGGGTTAAGGTGCTTGTACCTACTTTAACGACAATTTTGTGCATAGCCTTCATAAAAAATAACTTTTTTAAACGTAAAAATTCACGATCATTTAGTTTTAATTGCAAGGAATGCAATTAAATAGGCCAAATCAATGGCAATTAGCTGTTGCTTAAAAAAACAATGAAGTAAAAAGGAATTAACCCCTAAAGGGAGGGGGAGGAGGGGAGCACAGAAGATTGAATACTGCAAAAAATGTAGTTTTCATGACATCTATTATAATGAATCGTAATAAAATTCAGCAATAAATATATCCGAACCGTTATATCGATGACGATTTTAACGTATATCGATGTAGGTAGATCGATGGTGTATAAAATTGTTTTTAGTCCCGCCATTCCTATCATTCAAGCATTAAGGTGAGTAGGGGGTATGTTCATCAACTCGTTAAAATAATAGGCTTAGAGTGCGTTATGTAGATTTTAAACAACCAGGTTCTCCAGATGTCCTCTTTTTGAACGAAGGGGCTATTCCCGAACCCGGGCAAAGAGAGGTTTTGGTTCATGTCAAAGCCGCGGGTGTCAATCGTCCAGATCTTTCTCAAAGAGAAGGCAAATATCCACCGCCACCAGGAGCCAGTCCTACTTTAGGATTGGAAATTGCAGGAACTATCGTCAAATTAGGTGCAGATGTCCGAAAATGGAAGCTAGGCGACGCTATCTGTGCTTTGACGAATGGGGGAGGATATGCAGAGTATTGCGCCGTACCCGAGGGTCAATGCCTTCCCTTACCTTATGGATTGCATTTTGAAGAGGCAGCTTCTCTACCCGAAACATATTTTACCGTATGGGGCAATTTGTTCATGCGTACCAGATTGTTTGCGGGAGAGTCGATCTTGATCCATGCCGGAGCAAGCGGCATTGGTTCATGCGCAATTTTGCTTGCGAAAGCATTTGGAGCACACGTCGCAACGACTGTAGGGAGTTCTAAGAATGCTGGTTTTTGCAAAGACTTAGGGGCCGATGTTGTCATTCAGTACAAACAGGAAGATTTTTTTGATGTTTTAAAAGAACAAAAAGTGGATGTCGTTTTGGATATCGTTGGCGGAGACTATTTTGAAAGGAATCTCGCACTTCTCAAAGAAGAGGGACGTCTTGTGCAGATCGCATGCATGAAGGGATCGAGCGCGATGATCGATTTAAATCGATTGCACTTCAAGCGCTTGACAGTCTTAGGTTCTACTTTAAGGGCTCAATCTTCAGAAGCCAAAGCACGTATTGCTCAAGGGCTTCTTGAAAATGTTTGGCCTCTTTTTGAGAGCAAGGCATTAAGGCCCGTCGTAACAGCTACGTTTCCTCTTTCAAAGGCTGCCGATGCACATAAGTTAATGGAATCCACACAACATTGTGGAAAGATCATTCTACTGACCTGAATTTTCCGCTTAGCTTATCACTATCTGTTTGAACAAGAGGTTTGATCGATCGAAATTCGATCGAAATAAATACGACCAAGAGGGGAAATCGTAAGTCCTTGAACACGGGGATGAATGAGAAAAGCATAGTTCTCGTGAAAGAGGCAAGTAAGGGGCATTTCATCGATCAGCATTTGCTCAGCTGCTTTGATTTTTTCGATGTATTGAAGAGGGGACGAAGCTCGATGAGCTTCTTCGATAAACCTATTATACTGCGTATTTTCCCATTTGGGATAGTTGCGATGGTTGGTCTTATCGGTAAAACGATCGAGGATGCTCATGGGATCGCCATAATCGGCAAGCCATGCGAAGAGACCAATGGAAAAATCCCCTTGTTCAGAACGCTCGTGAAGAATTTTGAACTCAACAGGTTGTAGCAGAACATCGACGCCTAAAGTTTGCAGCCAAACTTGCTGCAATTCTTGGGCGATAAGATGGTTGAGTTCTGTAGGAACGTACATGAGTGCAACGGATCCAAGGTGACTGGTGTTCAATTCCTGTAAACCTTTTTGAAAATAGCCTTTGGCTTTGACTCGATCTCCATCTGAAAAATAGGGCATAGTTTCTGGCAAGAGGATGGGAGGGATTATCGTTAATGCTTCTTTTTCATGGAGCCTAGTGATATGTTCGACGAGAGCCTTGCGAGAAATTGCGTAGGCAAAGGCCCGTCGAATATGCGTATTTTGGAAAGGTGCGGCCATTGTGTTAAAGCCAAGAAATTTTGTCGTAGCAACAGGAAAGAGTGCCAATAAGTTCTTCTTTTCTGGATCATCGAGCAATTCTCTTTGAAAAAATGAAAGAGGGCTTCCCACTAAATCATAATCTCCTTTGGTATGCATATGAAGGATGGCCATTTCATGATCGATGATATCGATGCAAATATGGTCTAATTTTACCTTCTGAGAGTTGTGATAGAGTGGATTTTTTTCGAGCAGCAAGTGTTGATGGAACGTCCACTTTTTTAGCCTGAATGGACCGTTGGTGAAAAAGGATTGAGCTTGGCAAGCCCAGTTGGGATCGATTGCTGCATGTTTGCTATGAATTGGAAGTAATACCGATGAAGCAACGATTTGTAAAAAATAGGGAGTCGCGCATTCGAGTTCGACAATCAATGTCTTCGCATCTTTCGACCTGATGCCGATTTGATCGATCGAGAGATTTCCGGCCTTAGCAAGTTTGGCATTTTTGATAGGATAGAGAAGATATGCGTCTAGCGATGGGAAATTAGGATCGAGGATGCTCTTCCATGAAATTTCAAAATCATGAGCGGTGACCGGCGTGCCATCTGACCAGAGCGCATCGCGCAAGTGGAATGTGTAAGTTTTTCCGTCGGGAGAAACCTCATAGCTTTGTGCTTGACCGCAAGAAAGGGTCATATCGGGATTTAAGCAGACTAACCCTTCTAAGAGCATGAATTGCACCTGAGATGCAACGATATCATTTCCTTTTCGAGGGTCTAAAGAAATAGGTTCTTTCCGTAAACAAATTCGTAAATCATTCCCTCGATTGGCTCGAGTAGAATCTTTTTGGTTACAGGACATAAGTGCGCATAGCAAAATTCCAAACAGGAAAATTTTCATAGCTGTTCTTATAAGGTCTTGTCAATCAAGTTTCAATGCAATTGGGGCAATCACTCGAGCCTGTCTAGGCAACATTAAAAGATGCAGAAATTTTTTTGATCCATTTACTGATAGTACTTGCAATGCAATAAGTGTTTCGTTATCAAGGTTCGCTTTTGATGCGGAACGGATATGCTTGATTGTTCATTTGTCGATTTAGAAAAAGTAGATTCCCGTATCATTTTGGATATTCGTTATGCGACGGAGAATAATTTCGTTCGCAAGCCTGTTTATACTATGGCAAAATGTTTCCTAAGGAAACCTGTAGCATTGAAGCTAAAGTGCGTCCAAGATGCGCTAGAACATCTAGGGCTTGGACTGAAGGTCTACGATGGATATCGCACATTGACAGCCCAGAAGCTTTTTTGGGAGTTATTCCCCGATGAACGTTACGTGGCTAACCCAGTAGAAGGATCGCGTCATCACCGAGGCGCATCTGTCGATGTCACGCTCGTGGATCGAAATGGTGAGCTAATCATGCCTACGGAATTCGATACGTTTAGCGAAAAATCCCATCGTAATAATATGGATGCTTGCGAAGAGGCAATTTGCAATCGTGCTGTGCTAGAGGCTGCAATGGTAAGTCAAGGATTTATCGGGATCCCGACAGAATGGTGGCATTTTGATGATGAAGACTGGATGAATTACCCAATCGAAGATTTTTCTCTGGAAGAATTATGCAAATTACATTTTTTCTAAGCATTCTTTTCCTTGCAATTCATAGCTTGGGATTCGCTGCCAAGAATGGACCTGTGGAAAATTATTCTCTCGAAGTGCTCATCGACGAAGGGCAAATTTCCTCAAAGATTGAAAAAATCGCAGCCGATCTCGATAAAGAATATTCCGAAGATGGAGTCGTCGTCATCGGCATCCTTAAAGGCTCTTTGTGTATCGTAGCAGATCTGATACGCCAATTAAAATGTCCTCATTCAGTAGAGTTTGTCCGTTGTCCTAGTTATGGTAGCCGTGGACGTGTTCGTGGCGAATTAACTGTGAAAGAATTAGGCCGCCTAAAAATCGAGGGAAAGAATGTTCTCATAGTTGATGATATCTTTGATTCAGGAACTACATTGGCAACCGTGGTAAGCAAAATAAAAGAGAAGAAACCGAGCAGCATAAAATCACTTGTCCTACTTTCGAAGAATATAGCACGAGAAATCTCTTACAAGCCTGATTATGCACTATTTACTATCGATCAAGACTTTGTCGTGGGTTATGGGCTTGATTATAAGGAGTATTTTCGCGGTTTAAAAGGGATCTACAATCTTCATTTGAAAGGGCGTCCAAAGAAGAATGGTTAGGATACGTACTAGGAAAGGGGTCGTGCTTGTATTAACAATGATCTTGACCTCTTGCGCGCCCTCATCGATGGAAGAATACCGTCGAGAAGGGGAGGCGCTTTCGCGTAAATTCACCGAACAATTACAGCAGATCGAAACGCGCGAGGATCTCGTCAAGGCCCTTCCTGAAATAAGGAAACGGTATGATGAAATCGCCGATCTCATGATTGAGGTGGACGAGTTCAAAGAAGAACATTTTGGCGAAGCAATCGATGCTTGGTATCCCACAGATGATCTGGTGAGCGAAGCATTGATGATAGAGATGAAGCGCATCTATCGTCTTGAAGGGGCAAGAGAGCTTATGGAAAATGCTCAACGCGAAAGCCTCTTTCGCCTCGATGCTGTGCTTCGCAAGTCCTCCAAGAAGCTGTTCTAAGAAAGCATTTGCAAATTCATTTTCCTAGAGAACGGCAACCTTTTCGGAATCTTCCAAAATGCGGTTCTCGCTCGTATCATCGTCCCGATACTGGCTTCGCCCCGCATTTTGCAATCTCCTCGAAAATCTTCCCATTCTCATAGGGAAAAGAATTGGCAAATTCTTTCTAAGAAAACACTTGCAAATTCTTTTTTAAGAGGCTCCATTAAACTGGATGCCTTCCACAAACCAGCGATCGAAATCTTCTTTTCGATGATGGAACTGCTCATGATCGGTCAATTCCTGCGCTTGCACAGGTACTGCAGTGATGTATCCTGCCAAGATCAGTTCTATATCACTTTCCTCATGTTCCTCGTGCTTGATGCGGTGCCCACCAAGCCAATAGTAGCGATGACCTTCAGGGTGGAGTCTTTCTTCTGGATCCTCTACCCAATAACTCCTGCCTTGTTTTGCCATTTTGATACCTTGAATAGGGCCGCAATGGTCTGGAAAGGTGACGTTCAAAAAACTTCCAGGACGAAGGGGATTAGCGAGTAAATAGTTCACTAAGGGATGGACATACGATCCTGCACGTTGGTAATTAGGTGCCTCGAAGTCATCGCAGGAGAAGGCAATTCCGGGTAGTCCACGCATGGTTCCTTCTATGACGCCACCCACCGTGCCGCTATAAAGGATGTTGCGGCCAGAATTTGCTCCCCGGTTGATGCCAGAAACGATCATATCAGGAGGAGTTTCACAGATGGCATGTATAGCTAATTTTATACAATCAGCTGGGGTGCCATCGACTTGATATGTTTTTGTGCAACCTTCCCAAGGAACTTGTTTGATATGCAAAGGGCGGCGTGTGGTGATAGAAAGCCCTGCACCTGATTGTTCGTGCGCTGGTGCGACAATTGTCAGATCATAATGGTCTTTAAGCGCTGCCCAGAGTGCGAAAAGGCCTGGGGCGTGAATGCCATCATCATTAGTCAAAAGAAGACGAGATCGGTTGTGTGTCATATTTTTTTAAGAGTTTCATTTCCTTATTACGGGTAAGGCGGGAGACGATAAAGATCATGATGAGACTAAGCACAAAGCCTGGGATGAGGGGCGGAATGGCCAATGTATTGCTAATGAATCTTTCATTAAAGATCGGCCAAAAGGCTGATACGATGCCGCCAACGAGAATTCCTGCCCAGGCACTATATCGATTGATCTTATTCGAATACAAAGAGAGCAGCAAAAGCGGGCCAAAAGCGGATCCTAGCCCTGACCAGGCATAGAGTACCAATCCATAAATAGTGCTAAATTTTCCAAGGGCAATCAAAAAGGAAATAATCGCTACGAATAAAATTCCCAATCGAGAGACAAGCAGCAGTTCTTTTGATTGTGCATCTTTGCGGAAGAAACGCTTATAAAAATCTTCTGTCAAACTCGTTGAGAGTACTAAGACCTGAGAGCTCATCGCATTGATCGTGGCTGCCAAGACAGCACAAAGGAAAAGCCCTAGTAAAAAAGGATGGAACGTGTCGCGCACCATCAGCGTAAAAACATGCTCTTTGTCATCCAAAGCAACGTGTTGGAAGAAAGCGATCCCAACTAGTCCTACTAAAGTAGCTGCAGTTAAGGAAAGCAACATCCAGCTCATGCCAATCCATTTGGATTTGGCTATTTCATTTACGTGTTTGATGCCCATGAACTTTGTCACGATATGCGGTTGTCCGAAATAGCCCAGCCCCCATCCAGCAGCCATAAACAAGATATTGGCCAGTGTTGTGGGCTTGAAGTTGGGAATCAGCGCAAGGGGAAGATGTTTGGCATGGATCGCCAGATCGACTTGATGCCAGCCGCCTAATTGTTTCATGACATAAAGGGGTACGAAGATGATTACACACATCAAGAACATTCCCTGGAAGAGATCGATCCAAGCAAGTGTCGTGTAACCGCCTATAAAGACATAGGGAACGACAACGAGGATACCGATCAATATCCCCCAGTTGTAGTGCAGTGTGAAGAGTGTTTCTAAGAGATAACCAAGTCCAACTAAGCCAGCTGAAATATAGATCGTGTAGAAGACGATGGCCATGATTCCAGTAATTGCGCGAATCCAGCCTGAAGTATCGGCAAACCGGTTTTCAAAATAGGAAGAGAACGTCAGGCTATTGTATTGTTCTGTCGCTACGCGGATCTTCGGTGCGACAAGCTGCCAATTGAGAAACATAAAAACGAGCAGACCGATAGCTGTCCATAGATTGATAAGACCGCCTGCATAAATCACTGCTGGATAGGCCATAAAAAGCCAGCTGCTCATATCGCTGGCATGGGCTGCTAAGGCAGTGAGCCAATAGTTCAGTCCTCTGCCGCCAATGAGAAAATCAGCGCTGGTTTTGTTGTTTTGCTTACGAAAAGAGAGAATACCAATCGTCGTCAATAAGACGAAATATAAGACAATCGCGACGATTTCCCAAGAATAGTTTTGTTCACTCATTGGTCTGAATATTAACGTTCTCTCTCTAACGTCGTCAAGAGAATCGTGATGTGTATATTACGGTTTAAGGGCTTTATTCGATCCGTAAAGCAGTGCGGCATTGGCTAAGTTGGTTCTAGCATTGGGATAGATCTGTTCAAGTTCATCGATTAGGTCGCGTGTTTTTTTCCTCAGGGAGTTTTGACCAACTGGACATTGACAAGTCACGCGGGCGAAACCGTGCAGTTTAGCAAAAGAAACAATCTCTTCCTCTGAGACGAAAATCAATGGGCGGATGATGGTCACTCCATAATCGACCATTGGAACTTTGGGCAGATTTCCAGCGAATTCTCCTTTATGCAAAAGATTCATGAGCAGCGTTTGAACATGGTCATCGCGATGGTGTCCAAATGCGATGGTAGAAGCGCCGGCTTTCTTGGCAGCTTCGAAAATGAGCCGCCTCCGCTCTCTAGAGCAGCTATAACATTCTAAATTTTTTCTGTCCTGCTCAGAGGTCAAGGAAATAAATTCAATCTCTAGTTCTCTACAAATGGCAGGTAAAAACGTTTGCCCTAACCCCGCGCCACAGGAAAAGGCACCATCGACATGGATGGCGACCAGTTGCTTAAAGGGGAACCCATTTCCCAAAATCGCCTTGAGCAAGAAAAGAAGGGTCAGACTATCTTTTCCACCGCTTAAGGCAATGGCAAGACGATCGGTATCATCTAGAAGCTCGAACTGGTAAAGAGCTTTTCTACACATGCTCTCCAGCTTTCTGCCAAGCTGCGTCCAGGGAGGCCGGGCAATAGGAAGATGAATGGATAGTTGAGATGTTTTCATGGCCATAAAGGATAGCGTAACTGGAAATCTTTCTCGACGCAAAAAACTTCCCTTGCTACGATCTCCGGCCAAAATTTGCAAATGATCTTTATTATGGAAAAAATTGGGCGCAACGATCCCTGTTCATGCGGTTCTGGTTTAAAATTCAAGAAATGCTGTGAAAATAAAAAACCCGAACCCAAAAAATGGAATGCGCAAAAAATTTCTTTAGGTGCCGATAGTATCACTAGCCGGGTCGATATCCTAAGTCGCGTCTTTCAACGTTCTGCAGCGCATGAGACCAACGAGCCGACTGGAAATGCTTGAAACGAAAGAACTTGTTTGGTATAAACGAACCCTTGTATTTGAATGCTGCAAATGAAGTTTATCCCAGAAAGATAAATACAGATTGCGGCTCAGCTTTTAAGCTGGCGTAGCTCAATTGGTAGAGCGCCCGACTTGTAATCGGATGGTTGAGGGTTCAATTCCTTTCGCCAGCAATTCTTTTCTTCTCCTCATCTGGGGGTGTCGCATAGCGGCAATTGCAGGGGACTGTAAATCCCCCGTCTTCGGACTTCGTGTGTTCGAGTCACACCGCCCCCAAAAAACAAACCCGCATTAGCGGGTTTTTTTATTGGGGCGAGGAAGCCAAGAGTTTGGCTTCCATGTGAGACTCGAGTCTCGGGGGATGTTTTGCAAAACCACCCGAGTTTCCGGTTTCTTCTATGGAGAAATCACTTAATTTTAGAATCTAAAATCCATCTAGCTAGAAATGGGGCACGGATGGAACAGCATTAGTCATAAATTTTTAACGTTTGTTCATCGATACAAAACGCGGTGGGAATGTGCTTTTTAGGGGAATCATGTGATTTTTTAGTATCCCAAAGGTTGCAATTTTAGGAGTCTTTTATTGACGGATTAGTGTTTTTCAGTTTAAAAATTCTTCTAATTTCGGTTTTTTTTAACTAATCGAATTGTAAGAAAGCGTCTTATTGTGAATACTAATTATGTAGTCCATTTTAATTTGTTTTAAAGCCAATTAATCTAGAAGGTATTATGACCAGTTTATTGAAATTAGCAAAAAATTCTTCACCCCAATGGTATAGAGCTACCTCTTTCTTTAGAGTTAACCGATATGAGTATAGCACTCCTTCACCACAAGATCGTTATAGGATGCTCTTTCAAAAACAATATTACTTTACTAAACATAAAGCGGGCTTTGGTGAAAGAAGGGAGTTTTCTCGCTTATTTTTAGCAACAACAATAGCCTCTCTATTTTCGCTAGCAATTCCACAAGTACATGCGAAAAGCCCTGATAAAGCAACGAAAATCAGTGTGTTGAATACTTATGAATTTTTACAAGAAGCGCCAAAGCAAGACAAAACCTATATTATTTTTGTGCGACATGGGGAATCTGAGGTAAATGCTCTTAAAAGAGTAGGGGGTTCTAGCCAATTGGCCGACCTTAATTTGACAGAGAAAGGAAAAGAAGACGCTAGAAAATTAGGAAATGCACTTGCTCGTTTTAGAGATCGAATAGGAGCAGTATATGCATCTCCTCTTTTACGAGCACAGCAAACAGCAAATATTGCTCTCACAGCTATGAGATATTCTGGAAAGATGCCGCTCGAAACTGACGAAAGAATTAAAGAGAAATTTTTTGGCAAAGAAATCGATGGACAATCAGAAGAAATCTACAAAAAATTTGCCGCGATAGAAAAAGAAGAAACGCAGCAGATGAATTTTTTGCAGAAATGGACTTATACGGTGGTAAATGATGCAGAGAGTTTTGAAAAAATTTATGTCCGCGTCAAAAAATTCATGTTAGAGGCTGCATCAAAACACCCTGGAGAAACCATCTTAGCTTTTGGACATAAGGTTTCCTCTATCAAAATTCCCATCATGGGAGCTTTATCGGAAAGTGGTATTGAAGTTGATTATCGAGATCCCCCTTTCAACGAACCTAAAAACGGTGCGACTGCAGTCTTCGAAGTAGATCTAACGCATCAAAAGGTTAATTTGGTGGCTATAGATGGTTTTTCTCTAAGTTTTCTTTCTGTTCAATAGGTATGTACATTCCAAAGGTTTAAGAGGATATTTCGATGAATTGCTCATCACTAACAACCTCTTCGCAAACGCGTTAGAACGATTAGGTTTATACAAACCTCAAATCAATTTACAGACGGCTATGAATCGACCTGAAAAGGAAGGATCAACATGAAAAAGAAATGTACGTGCCAGAAACAAATTTTGGAAAGAGTTTGAAGATCGACCAAAATCTAACAAACTTCCAAGTCTAGTAGATAATGCGATTGTTCGACTTAGCAAAAATGGTATTCGGCAAGGCATTGCGGTCGATTTAGGGTGTGGAATCAGTAATATTACTTTTAACTTGCTAGAACGAGGAAGGAAAGTTTATGCGGTGGATATTTCTAGTTTTGTTATCGAGGTCTTAAAACAAAAGCACTTGGTGATGAAAAACCAATGGTTTCCAAATTCCCCAGAATAAGCAGCTGTCATAGAGAAATCGATCGAAGACAAGTAAAAGTTCAATGAGAAAGAGGGGGCAAAGAGATCTCGATCGGTCAAGAAGCCATTCACTACAAAACGAGAGCTCGATCCTACTAAGACCCATCAATTCGATGTATTCCTTCGCCACGCAAAATGTATAAAAATTTTTAGGCGAACAATCCCAATCATGCTATCCTTGAACAGAATGACCTTCGGGAACAAGTGTAGAATAGGGGTCTATGATGTTGATCAAGCAAAGTGTCGGTTTAAGACTATTCAATTCCCTTAAAAAGGGTTATGCAGCACTCCTTTTGTTGTTATTTATTGGTTTGGTATGTCATTCGCGCTCCTTATACGGTGTTAATCACACTGAACCAGAAACAATAACATATTATCTCTATATCTCCGATTTTGTAGACAACTTTATTGAAATACCAACATCTAATGTATCACCAAGTCCAAACACTTCAATGTATCTTGCAGGAAGGGCACCTATTTATAATACGAATAATATAATGGTCGGAACATGCTCTGCCTCTTTTTTATGTATGCAGACTGATGAAATCTATGCAGATATATCCAATTATTTATCGGCTGCTAATGGACTAATAGTAACTTGGTTTACACCAACAACATTAGCCAATTTAGAATTAGACACCATCGTAAACTCCATGGTTACTGAATGCACGGTAGTGTCAACGACAAAGGTTGGACTAGCTCCCTTTTATGGACAAACATTTAGCTTAATTGTTTCGTCTGATGACGAAAAAATCTATTTTCAATTTACAAGGGTCGGAACGATTTTCTAAAAAGGAACTTTATGCAGCGCTTTTTAGCCACACTGTCTTTACTTGCAATCACCGCTTCGGGTATCGCTGCTTCAGATACCGGTAAATGCTGCTGTCCATCCCAGAATTATTCTTTCTATATTAACGTGGGCTCAGGCATCTCGTTCTCTCGATCGGCCAAAGTCGTCGCTCCCTCTCCGCCATGGAATCCGGCAATTCAAGGCTATGGTTCAAATTTAGGAAATTGTCCCATTGCCAGCTTCGGCGTCGGTTGCGAGTTCGTGGAGATAGTGGATCTAGAAGTCAATATCTCCAATCGTTCAACGTTTAAATATAGAAAATTCCAAACTCCTGTTGCCGGCGGCGGATCTTATACAAGGAAATTTGATCTTGGGGTCACACCCATTCTCTTTTCGGTAAACCTTCTTGGACGAGGCGTCCCCTATTTCCATTGGAATATTGGTTGCGGCAAGATCTATCCAATGATAGGCGTAGGATTGGGTGTTAGCAATCTTCAGATAACGAACTACAGAACAACAGGACTGCCTCCTACTGGAGACTCTGCCCCATACGCAAGTTTTTCTGCAGAAAATCAATACACGCTTCGCAAGAATTTTACTTATACGCTTCTTGCTGGTTTGGAATATAGTTACAATAACTACTGGGCGATTGGAACAGGTTATCGCTGGTTTGATGCAGGTCGTTTTAAAGGACCTCGATACCAAAGAGTTGCTAGCGGATCTGCAGTTGATGTCGATGGCGATGAATGGAAGATGCGTTTTAGAGCTAATGAGTGGTTTATCGAATTTAAAATTTTCATCTAAAAAACTGTCAAGTTTGTACTTCGTTAGGCTTATTCAGCTAGTAAGAAGTATAGAGATAACTATTCCAGGATTTTGCCCCAGTTAAAAGTTCTGAACGTGTCCAATCGCCTCTTGTTCCCTTGGACGATCTTTTTTTATCTTCAGGTCTTCAAAACTCTCTTGCTAATTACTAAATGCAGTTAAAGATAGGTGGATCAATTATGTGATGCATTATATAAAATTGCCTAGGCAGCGTGCTCATTTTTTTGGAATTCATGAAAACTATTTGCAAGCTTTTGATTTTGAAGAAAGACTATAAAATTAGGAGCGGATTAGGACTTGTTGTTTTTATAGGGGTTTATATTTTTATGTCCTTAGATTTACATGGAACTATTTTATTTTCACATTCTCATGAAGAGGTCTGCTTTGATCATTCCCTTTATCCGATTGCCCAAGCTAGAGAAGAAGGATATATTAAGGTATCAGGAATACATACGCTTTTCTATGCTGTTTATGGCAATCCCACTGGTATTCCAGTTATTGTTTTACATGGAGGGCCTGGAGCTGGTTGTAACGATAGCCTTTCTCGATTTTTTGACCTTAATCGATGGAATGTTGTTATGCTTGATCAAAGAGGGGCAATGCGATCCGAGCCCTTTTGTTGTATGGAGGAAAATAGCTCTCAGCACTCCATCGGTGATATAGAGACTTTGAGGAAGCATCTAGGAATTCAAAAATGGGTCGTATTTGGGGGATCCTGGGGATCTACTTTGGCGTTGTTATACGGCCAAGAACACCCTGAACATTGCATAGGATTTATCCTCAGAGGGATATTTCTTGGGCGAGAACAAGATTATTTACATGTGCTTTATGGAATGGGAAAAATATTTCCAGAAGCACATGAACCCTATTTTAATTTCATTCCTGAAGAAGAACGCGATGATCTACTTTCTGCCTATTATCGTAGAATCTTTGATCCCAATCCAGATATTCACATGCCTACTGCACGTGTATTCATGCGATTTGACACTATTTGCTCAACGCATCTTCCAAATCCAGCGGCTTTAGAAAACGTAATACAAAATGATAGGCTTATTCTTAGCATGACAAGAGCATTTTTTCATTATTCAAAGCACGGTTTTTTTATTGAACCCAATCAAATCCTATCTCGAATGAAAAAAATCGAGCATTTGCCTGCTATTATTATTCATGGTCGTTGGGACGCAATAGATCTACCAGAAATGGCTTATTCTCTATATCAAAGTTGGAATAACAGCAAACTATGGATGATCTCTCAAGGAGGACATTCTGCTAATGATCCGGCTATTGCTGCAGCTTTGGGTGCCGCTACAGATGTTTTTGCTAAAGAAATAGAAAGATAAATTGGTCTGAAAATTTGAGAGGACAACCTCGACATTTCCTGACCTTTGGCACCATGGATTTCATGCTTTGTGGGTCGATGAGAGAAGTAAGACTTCCTTTTTGAATTACAGATTTGTTATACTGACGACAGTTTTATGTTCGCATCTAGAACTTCTTTGTTTGTCTTGAAAGGGCAACAAAGGAGTTTCTTTATTTTAGGGGATTTTTCTTAACAGCCTTCTAGAATTTTTTTTAACGCAACCTAGATCACATTATTTTAGGGAGAAATATGAGTGGAAAGATAGAAGGCACTATTAATGTAATGACTGCTAATACATCACTAGAAACACATTATTTTGGGACTCCTCCACAGCAAAACACTTCAGCTTTGCCTTCAGACCTTTTGATCAATATCTTTGAATTTCTACATATCAAAGCAGCTATCGATTTTGGTCTCGCTTCTCACACGCTATACCAGCGTCAAGAAACTGCAAGTCTTTGGAAGTTCTTTTGCGTTCGAGATTTCTTTTCCGGCACTTCCATAGGGCAGCTTCCGCCAGTGCCTTATACATGGAAAACCTACTATCAATTTAAGGATTTTCTCGTGCCTAATGAATTAACCAGCCCAGGCGATTCAAGTAACTCAGACTATATGGGGATAATGAGCAAAAGAGCAGAGATTGTTCGAACAGCAACAAAACTAGATCAAAAAATCTTTGAGATCACTTTTGGAGAGTTAGGCAATCATAAAAGGACCATAAAGCAATACGAATACTCTGTCCGTAATGCAGAGGGTCAAATGCGCTATTTTTTTGTCCAGCCTAGGCTCGTTTTATGCCAGCAAAAAAAGAGATGGTTTAATGTTCATGAGCACTACACTTCAGTTGGAAAACGTGTTGTTGTGCCTAAGGATTACCTAACCAATCCCAAATACCGCAGCCCTTCTCCAGCACTTGGCGACACTTCTAAATCGGTTAGACCCGAGGATACTTCTCCCTTACCGGTTCTCCCATCAATTAACAATATCTCTTCTCCACCACTTGGCGACACTTCCAAATCGGTTAGATCCGAGGATACTTCCCCCCCACCGGTTAACAATTGTACAAAAAATAAAGGTCAACCTGCAAATAGTCAACCTTGCATTTTCTTGTAACACACAAGGGTCTCTTATGTGGGGTCCGCTAAAATGGGGATGAGACCAGTTGCATATAGGCGTTCCAACCAGCCGTGCGGTATTTTTCAGCCATGGCTTGCGGATCTTCTGCTTCATACAAACCACGTCCTACAATGATCACATCTGCACCTTGATTACAAATCGCTTGATCAGGAGTAGTGTATTGTTGTCCTAGGCGATCTCCTTTATTAGCAAGATGTATTCCTGGGACGAAATGAATAAAACAGGGATCATGGGTAAGCTGCTGTTGCGTAATAAATCCTATGACAAAAGACTTATGGTCTTGAGCAAATTGTAGGACTTTTTGGGCGTAGAAATCATCAGTAAGCGCGCCCGCTGAACTGAGTTGTGAAATCAGTAATAGTCCAGCACCGCTAACATCGGCAGCTTTTTGAAGGGCTTGAATGATCCCAGGCCCGGGCAGGGCATGAGCATTGATTAAATGGGCCCAGGACGAAATCTTATGGACTCCTCCTTGATATTGCATCATAACTGTATTTCCGATGTCTGCAAACTTTCGGTCTTCGAAAATCAAAAATCGATGCTTTTTCGCTAACGCTTGCAAGGCTTGGGTGAATGCATCATCAAAATTTTCTACGATGTCTACATGGGTTTTCAGGACGCAAATAGAGGGGCCTACGGCATCTACAAAAGCAAGCAGCTCTTTTTTATCTGTGATATCAGCAGAAGCAGCTAAATTGGTCTGTTTCTCTTCCATGATGAGGAAAAGTTCGCGAGACAGTGGGTGTATTGCTAACTCTGCACGCTGCGCATAACTCAGAGGTTGATAGCTTTTGTTAAGACTCATATTGGATGGCTTTTCTGAGAGACAGCCGGCATTCTTAAAAATAGAAAAGAGTTTTGAGGCAGTGAGTACTGGATGAACTTGGATCCCAACCGATCCTATGCGCTGCTCTCCACCTTGTTCACGATCTAAAAACACAACGGCGTCTTTTACAATAAGTCCTTTGGAATGTAGTGTTTGTGCCGTTGAGACAATACTCTCACCTGAAGTGATGATATCTTCTATAATAAGAGCTTGATCGTTTTCTTTATAAATCCCTTCGATAAGTTGGCGTGTTCCATGATCTTTGACTTCTTTTCGTACCATGATCATGGGTTGATTGTAGCGCAAAGAAATTCCCGTGCTCAGGGCAAGAGCGGCATAGGGGACTCCACAAATAACATCAAATGAAAGAGAGCTTGCTTTTTGCCACATCAAATCACTCATACGAGCTAATAATTTCGGATGAGAGATCGCTCTACGTAAATCAATATAATACGGGGATTCGATGCCGCTTTTCAATTTAAAAGAACCTAATTGAATCGCTCCGATTTCAAAAAGTTTAATAACAACATCATGCAATTCCTCTTCATCTTTAACTACATTGACTATACCTGGAAGTTCGTAGGATATTTCTAATGCTTGGCAATGAAGTGTTATGCCTAAAGTCAACCCTATAAGGATGCGCTTCATAAAATTACCCACTGGGTATAAGTTGTTTCTGGTAGCTTTTCGATTGCAGGGACATATTCTGGAGAATTTGGTAATAAATGGCTGACGCAGACTGGCAATTTGAAATTCCTATGGAGATTTTAAACCCCATTGGCTACCTATCCGCCCTGATCGGCCGGCTGCAACATACCATCTACTTCACTTCTCTCCTTTCAATGCTCTTTCAAGTAGCGCTATGCTAAACAATTGAATAAAGTACTAGTCTATTAGTCTTTAAAAATATTGCGAAATTTAATTTTTTCACCACAAAGGACAAAAGCGATGTTCTTCACTCCTTTTGTCTTTTGTGAAAGATTTTGATAGTATTCCGCATAGTCTTTAGCAATTGCATTTTCTTCGGGTTTTTTAAGACCCAGGAAAGTCAGATCAGCATTTTGAGAGTGAGCTTCAAAGTTGGAGAAAAAATCTTCATTTGGATCGAGAATAGGGGCGAATTCCAAGTTGTTGATTCGAAGTTCAGGACGATAGGCATTGAATTGTCGCTCAAGGCCTTCCTTGTGAATCTCATCTTTGGTAATCATTTTAATGCAAATTTTGGAATTAGGCCAAAGTTTGCTTTGCTGTAATAAGTAAGCAAGAGCTAAACAAAACTCAAAATTACCAGGAGATCCTCCTCTCCACCAAAGATTAATTTCTTTGTTTTTTCGACTTGGATCTGCAAATAAGTAGTCTTTAGACGGGTCTTCTTTCAGAATAACAATATTCTTTTGTTGCGAATAGGTGTTCAATAAAAGTTGAGCAAAAGAATCTTCTTCGCAAGTGCCAGGAGGTTTCATCACAATTGTATTGGGTTTTAATAAGCCAAATCCGTAGTTTTGAATGATCTGACCCAATGAGAGAGAAGGGTTGGGCCCATCGTTAATATGGACATGAGAGGGAATCTTAAATCCTTGCAAATCAGTCTTAAGATTGTCTCTTATTTCACTAATTTTCTGTCCAGGTTGTGCATGAGCGCCAAACGTTAAAAATCCTTTGCCTTGATTCAAGGCGTGTGAAAAGTAGGCGAGATTTTTTTCTACTTTCGGCTCTTCAAAGAGAGTAAGAATGTGTGGCCTCCAGCTTTTCGCACTTACTTCTACAGTGCTTAATTTAATAGTTCCCTGATGAACAAAGAAGGAAAAAATACTATGTTTCAAATCATCCCAATTTGCCTGAATTTTCCGTTTTCCTGTCCAGGAGCAAAAAATGGCAACTATTGCAATTACGATAAATGCAGCCCCGGGCGTAATCATAAACATCGCAATAAAACAACTAATCGCACCAATCAACGAAACAGGCCAATGGACTCGAATTCCTGGGCGCCAGCTTGGATTTTTCATTAGTGATTCAAAACAAGCAATAAGATTGATAAGGCCATAAGAAATTAAGCAAGACATGGTCAGCATGGGGATAATTTGATTAATTTCAGTCCCTAAGGTTAAGATTATTCCAAGCACAAAGACAGTAATAGTGGCGATTCTCGGTTGATTTATTTCTCCATACCCTTTGGATAAAAAACGAGGCAAAATGCCATCCTTAGCGACTGCTTGTATAACTCGAGGAGCTCCCATAATTGCTCCCAGAGCGCTGGAAATAGTGGCAGCCCAAATTCCCATGATGATCAAAAATCCGAACTTAGATGTGTAGTAGAGAATAAAAGGATAAGATCTGAGGAGTTCAGGGGAGACGAATGTAGATAAAAAAAAGGCGATGCTGAGATAAACAACGTAGACGATAGAAACTGCTAAGATAGTTCCCGTCGAAATAGAGCGGGAAGGATGACGTAAATCGCCAGACATCGATATTCCACTTTCAATCCCAGTCATTGCGGGAAAGAACATCGCAAATGCACCCCAGAATGTGAGAGTAGGACTCATACAATCTGCATTCAGACCAGCCAATTGATCTCCATTTCCAAGGAAAATTGTACCAATGGATATGATTAGAGTAATAAAAATGAAAATTTGGGTTTTGATTGCAAGATTCGTCGAGATATAAGAGATTAAAAATAGAGTAATTAGAGTGAGGACTTTGACAACAGGCAAAGAGGTGGTTGGGAAAAATTCACTCACAGAAAGAGCAAAACCTGTTACGCAAAGAGTGATGGAACATAATTGAGAAAGGCTGTTTAAGATACCGATTGCTCCGCCAAATTCAATCCCTAAGGATCTGGAAATGAGGTAATATGCGCCGCCCCCACTCATTTTCATATTTGAAACAATCCCAGCTAAAGAAAGACTGGTAATGAAAAGCAAGGCAGCAGAAAAGGTGATGATTATCGACATTTGAAAAATGCCTACATGTCCTAAAACAAATCCCAATCGTAAAAATAAAATGACACCAATCATTTGGAGGATGTTCGGTATGAAAACCCCTTCAATAGTTCCAAGTTTCTTGTCTGAGTGATTTTTAAACATTTAATCCTAAGTGGGTTAGTTGGCGTTTGTCTAAAGGTGTGTTTTTACTATCTCCTTTGGGTTGAAAAATGCAACCGTTATTCAGCGAAGTCGATCTGATTTTTTTATTATCGATCAGCATTGTATCAAACCTGATAGAATTTAGCAGGCAAAAGTTCTGAATGAATTTCCGTGTCCTTAATTTTACAGTTTGGTCAATCCTTTCGTTTTTTTATATCTTGGCTCCTCAAGTTCCCCGACAAGGCTCATTTAAGCTTGCCATCGGTGCATCAGTAGCAGCTGATGGAAAAATTCTGAAAAATTTTGATCAAAGCGCTCATGGAGAAGTGTTCCTCAACTGCATAGAGAAGATCCTGATCTTGTCAATAGTTTTGCATTTAAATTTTAAGTTGACTTGGCGAAAGAGAGAAGCTTAACCTCTTAATTTATAAAAACTTTGTGTCGGCTTGCGACTTAGTGAGCAGACATCTTCCTTTTGTTTAATTGAGGCAAGGAAGCGGTGAAAATTTTTATGTTTTGCATCCAAACCCAAAGGGGCTTTTTATGAATTCTATCAGTAAAAATATCCTGAAAATGTTCCGAAAAAAATTAGACAGCTTGAAGGCGGCATATCCTCCTATTTTCTATGTTTTTGCTATTGTATCGTTACTGATAGGAACTCAAAACCTTGCGGCAACAGAACCTGCAGCTGTTAATCATGGAACTGGATTACGTCCTCTTTCTAAAGAGCAATTACAAGAAATTGAGCAAACATGGCCACGTGTGGTTGGGGTAAGACCAAATAAAATTGGGATAACCCGCATTCAGGAACATTTGAAAAGCAAGGGTTTTGCAGCACCAGAAGATCTTGTGCCAGCGAATCCTGATGAAGAATTTATAACCGTGAAAGGCAACTCACTAGCGCAAATGGCAGTATCCTCATTTTCCACAGCTGCTTTGCCTACCAGTGTTAATAATAGTAGTCTACCTTCATTTCCGCCGATTGGAGATCAACAATCGGAAGGATCATGCGTAGGATTTGGATCTACCTACTATCAAGCCAGCCATGAAATTGGGTTAGTCAATGGATATAATAATAAAACCAGTAATGCTAATGTCTTATCTCCAAAATGGACTTATAATCTTTTAAATGGAGGCTATGATCAAGGCTTAGTAGTGGTTTATGCTTTTAACTTACTAGCACAAAATGGTGCGCCGAGTATTGCTAGCCTTCCTTATGTAAATGGAGATTTCAGAAGTTGGGATCTCAACCCGCAAGATTGGATCAATGCTCTTAAAAATAGGATTGCCCCTGTTCAGTATATTAGTGGAATTGGGGGTAGTTCTCAGAATCTGCAGACAATCAAACAGCTTTTGACAAATGGTCATGTTTTGACATTTGCTACTTATATCTATTCGTGGGTGTTCAATAAAATTCTCCCAGATCCAGCCAACCCCAATAGTCCTTATGTTGGTCAACAAGCATGCACGTATATGAGCGGCACTTCAGGAGGTCATTTCATAACTATTGTCGGGTATGATGACAATATTTGGGTTGATGTAAATGGAAATGGACAAGTGGATGCGGGCGAAAGAGGGGCTTTTCTTGTTGCAAATTCTTGGGGATCTGGTTGGGGAAATGCAGGATTTACGTGGATTTCCTACGATGCATTCCTGAATACTTCGGCTGTAGTTAACGGCCCAACCACTAATAGAGTTCCAGCATCACAAGATAATTATGTATACAGCATTGTGCCTAAAGCAGCTAATTATTCGCCAAGCCTAGTAGGTCAATTCACTTTGAATCAAAGTTATCGCAATCAAATCTCTATCCAAGCGGGATTGTCAGCTACTAGTCAAACAACACCTAATCAAACATTTGCGTGTTATGCCTTACAAAATCAAGGCGGCCCTTTTGAGTTTGATGGCACCACACCAGGAAATCCGCAAACAGCAACCTTTGTTGTGGATATGTCAGATTTTCTTACGACATCTGCTACACAACGCTATTATTTGATCACAGCAGACAATACAGCTGGGAATCCTACAACACTAACATCTTTTTCATTATTAGATCTATCTAACAATAAACAAATCAATTATTCGGGCACTCCTTTGAATTGCGACAATTCACAAGTAACCCCATTCGTCGATTATGCTTTTATAAAAAACAATGATACAACACCGCCTGTAGTAAGTATCACATCTCCAGTAAATAATAGTGCGGTCAACAAGTCTATTAACGTAAATGTGAATGCTACAGATAATGTTGCGGTTGCTCGTGTGGAATTATATGTAGATTCCGTTCTTCAAGCAACCGATACAGTTGCCCCGTATATTTTTACACTCGACACTACTAAATGGAGTGATGGAAATCATCAGTTGAGCGCTATTGCCTATGATACATCAGGCAATTCCTCCACGACTGCTGAAACTATAGATATAATGAATTCATTTACTGGAATTTATGTAAATTGTGGTGGTGCTGAAGTCAAGTATCAAGGAACTGATTTCAAACCTGATAGTGGGTTTTCAGGGACATCAAATACTTACTGCAGCGGTAATGTACTAAATGCCAACCCTATCTATGGTACTTCGCGATATGGGCTTAATTTTTCCTATAATTTTAATGTTCCAAATGGCCCATATTTGGTTAAATTAAAACTTGTAGAAACTTATTTCAATCAGCCAAACAAGAGGGTTTTTAGTGCTACTATTAACGGAAACACCGTCATAACAAATCTAGATCTTTTTCAAACGGCTGGATTTTGTGTGCCTCATGATTTGCAATTTCCAGTTACGGTAACAAACGGAATAGTAAATATTAACCTAGTTTCTTCTATGGACTATGCAACAGTTAGTGGAATTAGAATTATTAAAAATTAGATGCATTAACTTCATTGCTGAAAGCTCTGTTCTTTTTTAGTTGTTGTCCCATGAGAACATCATGGGACAGCAGCACTGCAAAATCGACAAAATTTCTCCTGTTCTGTAGATAGGAGATAGTGGTCTTACGGATCTAAGGGATTTTTCTTTTTTACTATAAATCGATCTTCATAGTAGGTCGGGAGGCTTTCAAAGATCTCTTTTTTGCAACGCATTATGCCTGATAGCACCTCATCCGATGAGGCTTTCACACTCCCTGAAAACCCAATGTCTTGTGGCATCGATTGATCAAAGAAAATAAGAAGGTGAAGCTTCGAAGATTGCAGATTCTCAATGTGATGAGGGTAGGCCTTTGGAATAAAGTAAATGTCTCCCGCTTCCATTTTGTAGGAATCGACCTTTCCTGAAGGAGATAGGATCGACATTCTTCCTTTTCCTTGAGCCACATATCCTAGTTCAGCTGTTTCAGGATGCCAATGAGGTTCCCTCATGCCCTTTCCTGTAAGTTGCAATGAGAAGAGCGCCTGTCTTTTGAGAACTGGCCAAACATTGTTTCTTGCCACTTTGGCCAGTCCTCCTTGGTTTGCAATCAGGGGTTGGCTCTCTTCAAGGGCAAATTGGAAGGGAGACATGTATTGCATATCTTTAGTGACAGCAGTGGATTGTTTAAGTTTTGCAATAAAGGACTCATTGGAAAGACGCTGCATCGCTTTAAAATGGCCGGCTGATACATCCCACGTATTGCCTAACACCGCATTAGAAAACTTCCCGAAAACAGATGAGAGGGCAAAGTCTTCCGGCTCTTCATTTGAAAATTGGAGAATCGCTTCCGCTGTTTCTTTTCCGATATTTTCTAGGCTGTGAAGCGCTCCCGAAGGGATGAAAAAGGAGTTTCCTTCTTTGATCACGAAAGTGTCTTTTGTGTTTTCATTCCCGTATATGGAAACAAGCAGCTTTCCTTTTAGACAATAGCCAAGCTCATCGGCATTCGCATGCCAGTGAGGTTCTCTCACTGCTTTCTTATGCAAGACCAATTTGTAAAATGACATGTTTTCTAAAGCAGGAAAGTTGCTTTTTGTAGCTCTGGTTCGATATCCACCTTCAGATCTGTCCTGAGGCTTCAGTTTATGAAAGGAAAGGTGGTGTTTCATACGTATGCCTTTTTTTTGCAAGCTATCACACCTCAAAAATTGATTGTATATTTTTGAATCTCTTCAGCTAGACATTGAAGTGATGGATATATTCAATAACAATCGTTCTTCTGTTCAGGTTGTGAAAGTAATCGTGTGAGCAAGTCGGCCTCTTGCATCATTAGCTGGGATTGAACTTTTAAAAAATGGTGGGAATGCTGTGTATGCAGCTATTGCTGCCACGATGAAAGGTATCCCCATGCGGGCCATGGGGATACAGACATGGAAAGGGCTATCCTTTTTTCTTTTTTTCTTTTTTCTTTGGCTTCAGAAGCTTTAAAATCTCACTACAATTGGCTTTATCGTAAGTATCTGTATGGTCTTTTAGAAATAATTCAAATGTATCTTTTGGAGTATATTTCATACAGTCCTTGATTTTGCGATTAGCACCTAAAGCAACCAGTGTTCGGATAGCGGCGAGGTAACCTAAACCTGTGGCTTTATGTAAGGGTGTCATGTTTTGTGAATCAACTGGGTCAATAAAAACGCCCAATTTAAACAAATATTCGATGGCTTCTTTAGAGTTGCCTAAAGCTGCACAATGCAATGCAGTCAATTTATTATCGCCTATCATATTGATGTCAGCATGCCCCACTTCAATAAGAGCTCTCATGGAATTGAGAAACCCACGTTCAGCGGCGGTCATAAGAGCTGTGTAGTTATGATCATCCTTTAGATTTGGATTGGCCCCAGCAAGCAAACATGTTTTTACAGCCTCATAATCATCCATTCGCACTGCGTCAAACAAGAGTTCGTTTGCATGCCCAGCAATCTTTGCTGGCTCTCCAGATTCTGTGGTGTCAAAGAGTAACTTTTCTTTACTCCTCGATTTTTCAGGAGAGGCATAGTTTAAAGTGACTGTTACCTGAATTTGTTTCGTTATCGATCCTTCTTCCTTATCAAACAGACGTCCAGCAAGTCTTTTTTCTGACGTCAAGTGAATGATCGGTTGCATTTTGGACAATAAGCCAACATATCCTTTAAAGGAGCTAGTTAGCTTACTGTAATTTTTCAAACTCTGTCCGAACAGTCCTTCGTCTAATGTGAAAAACACATCGGCAGCATGCTTAGATGCCTGAATGTCTTCAATCGAGTTCAAAGTTTGGATGGTAATTTTAGGACAAAGATACGAAGCAAATTCTTTAAATTGAATCAATGTCCTTTTACCATTTTGTTCTTTGTAGCAAGGGTCCACTAGCGTCCAAGCTATTTTTGAGTAACCATTTTTGTACAATCTAGCGATCAAAACCAGATCTTGAAAAGTCCCTTCTGAGGCAATGCTGCAAAATCGTAGAGGTTTATCTTTTGGGAATTTCTTTACGACGAATTTAACGAGTTCAGCTTCGGTAATTGCCCTCGCATCGGAGATGTCTTCTAGTCTAGAGAATTGTGGGGCGCACCGGCATTCCTTCAGAGGAGCCTTGAAGACTTGTTGTAAAATAGGTAGGAGTATTCTTGGCGATTTGGAGGAGAAGAGATTAACTATAAGTTCGCTTCTTGGCACTGTTCCAGGATATTTTTCTTGAATATGCTGGAATTCTGTTGGGTTCTTTGCAGCGAGAAGCTCACGGAGCACAACTGATTTTGGCGTTGTTTCAGAATCGGAATCTAAATCTAAAGGGGGGCTAACTATAGAAATAGACGTGCTGGTTGAGGAACTAGATGACGCTGCTAAAGGAGAGGCAACCATAGAAATAGACGTGCTGGTTGAGGAACTAGATGACGCCGCTAAAGGAGGGCTAACTATAGTAGCAGGTCTGCTTGTTGAGGAAGCAGATGATGCTGTATCGCAAGAAGATAATGATGAACTGAAAATAGTGGCAATTTCTGTTTGTTTTTCGACTGTCTTAGAATGCCTGCTAGTGGAGGAGCCAGTCTTAAAAATGGGGGATGGGGATTGATGCGATGCAGCTATGCTTGTATCTAAATTAAGTGACATAACTTTTAGCCTTTGTTAAAGATTCAATTTTGATTCTGATTGATTTGAATTGGCTAAAGATTATAAACAGTTGGCTGTTTTTATTTAAGAGATGATTTTTAAATAATATGCTATGTGCTATTGTCGGCTTTGAGGGATATTTACACTATTCAGGGTTGGTTTCTGAAGTCGCCTTTTTATAGGCCAATTTCCAGAACTACTCGAAACCTGGCTTTACCGCTCATCATGAGCTCATAAGCTTCCGCTGCTTTTTCAAGAGGAAATGTTTGATTCATCGAACGGACACCACTAAGTGCACTAAACGACAAGGTATCTTGAGAGTCAATGGAAGTTCCGCTCGGCCATCCTTCAATAATTCGTCGTGCTCCGATAAGCCCTATTACAGAAACCGATATTGCTTCTTCTGGAATTCCAACGATGAGAAGCTTTCCATCTATGGAAAGCCCTTCGATTGCAGCATTTACCGCTTTAGCACTTGTTACAGTTGATAAGATGACTTTTGCGCCCCCTAGTTTCTTAAGTTCATCGCTTACTTTCTGGTTTTCACTGTCGATGTAATGATGAGCTCCTAGCTGTTTAGATAAGGACTGCTTCTCTTTGCTTCTTGCAATCGCTACGGTGCGAAATCCCATTTTCACAGCAAATTGAATGGCAAGATGACCTAAGCCCCCTATTCCCAAAATTGCAACAGTTTCTCCCGCAGTTGCTCCGCTGTTTCTTAAAGCGTTAAAAGTGGTGATCCCAGCACACATCAGGGGCCCGACTTCGACTGGTGAGAGGTTCTCCGGAATAAGTGCTAAAGCTTCAATCGGAGCAATTAAATACTCTGCATATCCGCCATCATAAGAAATGCCGGGAATTTGTAGTTTTGAGCATGTCATAAAATCTCCTCTTCGGCAGGAAAGGCATATCTTGCAGTGCCCCCCATGCCATCCAATGCCGACCCGCTGACCAATTTTCCAATCGCCGGCATCTTCACCTAGAGCATCGATCACCCCTGCAATTTCATGACCAGGCACTCGTGGGTATTGAATTCC
Organism: uncultured Simkaniaceae bacterium; assembly: GCA_963791555.1. GTDB lineage: Bacteria > Chlamydiota > Chlamydiia > Chlamydiales > Rhabdochlamydiaceae > JAGXTH01. The sequence goes on along the minus strand of CAWBSQ010000002.1, from coordinate 514,117 downwards.
TGGAAAGACGCCCTCTTTTGTAAAAGAGTCGCTATGGCAAATCCCACAGGCTTGGACTTTCACTCGAACAGCCCCCTTTTGGGGTGAGGGAATCTCTTTTTCTACGAGTTCGAAAGGCTTTTTGGGTCCTGGAACTTGAATTGCGCGCATTTTTCCCATAGATTCTCTTCTTGTAAGATGAAACTTATCCAATCTATAAGATCTGATGTGAAAATTTGCAACACGTTGTTATTGCACGGAAGATTTTATAACTGTCTGCAGTCATTCTAAATATGGTATGCAAACTGTCTTGAAATATTTTCTAAGGCTAGCTAAAAGCGGATTGATCTTATTTTTTCCAATTCAACCGACTCCAATAATCAACCGAGTATCGCAGGTTTTTTTATTGGGCCGGAGGGTGCAAATTGTGAATTGAAGGCAATATTCTGCTGTGGCAAAACCGACTGCATTGTGACCGCTGAGCTTTTTTGCTTAGTCAGACAGCAGTTGATTTGCCAAATCTTTGGCTAACTTTCCATCAACTGTATTGTTCAGTTTCATAATGCCTTTCATCACCAATCCCAGGTCTTTTTTTGTTTTGGCTCCAGAATCGGCGATTGCCTGCGCGACGATTTTTTTGGTTTCTTCTAAAGAAAGAGCTTTAGGTAAAAACTCCTGAACGATTTCTAGTTCTTTTTCTAATTGCTCCACGATCTCGGGACGGCTAACAGCTTGCTCTCGGGCTTCTTGGAGGTTGCTATAGTAGGTTTTGAAGAGTTTTAAAACTTCTGAATCAGGAAGGTTGGCGCGAGCATCAACAGCTAGTATCTTTGATTTAAGCATGCGAAGGGTGTTGAGTCGAATCTGGTCTCGACTTCGCATTGCTTCTTTGATCCCAAGATTGATTTTTTCGATAATCGTCATAATGCATTCACTCTCATTTCGTTTCATTCGCATGTTTAACATCTAAAAATAGCTTAAATCAGGTTTCGATTTCTCCCAATCAAAAGTTCGGAATGTGCTCAACGTTTCCCGTATGACCACCTGAACGTTTATTTGCGTTCATTCCTGTGATTTTTGAATAGATCTTAGGGCATAGAGAAGCATGCAACAACAGAATGAAAAATCCATCGAATGACAATAGGCGTTAATGGATAGTATCCCCATGTAGATCATGGGGATACTAATGCATAGGGTACTATTTTTCTATTTGGTTGCCAGAAGTTCTAAAATCTGTCTTTGAGTAGTCGCATCATAAGTCCTTGGATTTTTTTGTAAAAATTCGCTAAACACATCGTAGGCGGTTTGGGCTTTGCAGACTTTACAGCATTTGATATTGGTATTGGCTCCTAGAGCGACCAATGTGCGGATCGAATTGAGTAACCCTAAGCCTGATGCATGGTGTAAAGCTGTCAATCCCTGATCATCGACTGCATCAATGTCTGCCTCGTGATGAAATAGGTATTCGATGGCTTCTTTAGAGTTAGCTAAAGCGGCACAATGCATAGGAGCAAGTCCTTTTTTTCCTGCTTTGTTGACATCGGCCCTCCCTACTTCAATCAGAGCTTTCATGGACTCGATATATCCACGCTCAGAGGCACACATGAGAAAAGTATAGCCATCTGCGTGTTTATGATTTGGATTGAATCCTGTCTCCAGGCCTTTTTTTACGCTCTCAAAATTGTTAGTTTTAATCGCACGATGCAAGCCTTCACAACTTTTAGGTTCAACAGGTTTTGCTGGACTTGTAAGAGTTGCCTCTTTTTTCGTTGGGTTTGGAAGGGGTTTTGATTCTTCTTTCGTTTCTTTGGGAAGGGGTTTTGATTCTTCTTGCGGTGGAGTCAAAAGGATACGAATCTCTAGGCAAGTATCTTTGTCGTAATTATCTCTATTATGTCCAAGAGATTTGCTCTGAGATAGAAACAAATTAAATAAATCTAAAGCAGTACATTTGTTGAAATCTCCAAGATTACGTTTGGCGCCTGAAGCGGCTAGTGTGCGGATAGGATCGAGCAACCCTGAGATTGCAGCATGATGTAAAGCTGTCATCAAATCCTTATCCAAAGCATCAATAGAAGCACCCCGTTCAATTAAATAGTCTATGCCAGCCTTAGAGTTGCCTCTAGAGGCACAGTGCAATGGGGTAAGTCCATCACGGCCTGGTTTGTTGACATCGGCATGCCCTACCTCGATAAGAGCTTTCATGGAATTGAGATAACCCCGCTCGGCGGCAGTCATGAGAGGAGTAAATCCTTGGCTATCTTTTTGATTTACATCGCCACCTCTTTCCAGAAAGCTCTTTACTTGCTCGTAATCGTTAGTTCGTAAAATAGAAAATAAGGTCGCTTTTTCATTCCCAGAATTTTTTTTTGGATTTCCAGCCACTGTGCTACCACTTGTTTTCAATGGAGAGGAGGAGGGTAGAGGAGTCTTGTCTTTTTTTGGCAATGTTCTAGAAGCTACACCTACAGAGTGACTGACTGAAGATCTAGATGATGATGTTGTTGGAGCTGAAGAGGAAATAGACGAGCTGCTGGAAGAGCTAGATGATGATGTTGTAGTTAAAGAGGACATCGAAGAGGCAAAAACGGTTCTAATGTTTGTTTTTTTGGGAGCGGTGCTTGTGGAGGAAGTCTCTGCGGGAATAGAAGTGGATGTTTGAGATGGGCGGGATGAGCTTACTGCAGTAAATGTTGGTGTCATAGTTTTACTCCTTAGTAAAAATTTGATTAATAAATGCAAAAATTAAGTTTGACCTTAAAATCTTGCGATCAAGTCTAGCGACTTTCACTTTAAATTTGAATGCTAATAATTATTCTAACCATATAATAATGAAGACGTCAGCAATGCATCACCATCAAAAAAATCAACCCGAGATCTACATTAGAGGATCCTAGTTTCGTGTAAATAAAATCACCTAAGATTATCCATAGGCTAAGCTTCCATTGATCTTTAGGTTCTTTCGAGCCATTTTTTTCGCTTCTTTTTTGGGGGAATATGAGAATGTTGATATTATTCTCCAAAAGAAACGAAACAGGGTTAAAAAGACCCTTAAAATCAACTGAAAAAAATCCATTAACAGCCTTCTAAAGTCCTGTTAAATTGGTTGTGGAGAATAGGATGAAGCGTATTGTTATACTTGGCTCTACAGGTTCAATAGGGACACAGACATTAGATATCATCCGACAGCATCCCGATCAATTCAAAGTGGTGGCTCTGTCGGCTAACAGCAATATTGAAAAATTAGAAGAACAGATAAATGAATTCAGGCCGGAAGCTGTTTGCGTTGCCGATGAAAAAAAGGCTGATCTTCTCAAAACAGATGTCGCCATGTACAAAGGTGAGGATGGGCTTAGGGAAATTGCCACCCTTGACAGCAATCTTTTAATCAATGCTCTTGTAGGCTCTGCGGGGCTGATTCCAACTCTTGAAGCTATAAAAAAGGGAATAACGATCGGGCTAGCAAATAAGGAAACCTTGGTGCTTGCTGGAGAGATCGTTATGCGCGAAGCTCAAAAACATCATGTTACAGTGATTCCCATTGATTCAGAGCATTCTGCTTTGTTCCAGTCCCTTAGATCGGGCAAAAAAACGGAAGTAAAGAATATCTATTTAACAATGGGCAAGGGAAAAATTGCTGAGATGAGTGAAGAGCAGTTAAAAAATGTCACTATGAACGATATTTTTTCGAGACCTGCTTGGAACATGGGCACCAAGATCACGATCGATAGTGCAACCTGTATGAACAAAGCGTTTGAGATCATCGAAGCTAAATGGTTGTTTGAACTGGCCCCAGAACAGATTAAAGTCATTGTACATCCCGATTATATCTGCCATTCACTGGTTGAATTTAGAGATGGCAGTATTATAACGGAACTAGGCACTGCTGACATGAAGCGCTATACGCAACATGCCTTATTTTATCCTGAAAGAGCCAAAGCATCTGAATCTTCGTTTACAGATTTATTTGGGAAAACATTGCGGTTTGAAAAACCTGCTTTTGATAAATTCCCATGCTTAAATATGGGCTATATGGCTTTGGAACTGGGGGGAATCATACCTGCGGTACTCCATGGCGCTGATCATGTTGCTGTCAAAGCCTTTAGTGAAAATAAGATTGGGTTTATGGATATCCCTAAAGTGATCGCAGAAACGATCCGCAGGACGGAAAATATAAAGAATCCCGATATTGATCAGATCATAGAGGCTGAAGTAAATGCACAAAAAACCGCAATGGAGATCTTAAGGGCATGATATCAGTAGTTATAACAGCGGCAGGGAATTCAACACGGTTTGGCGAAAACAAACTGCTTTCAGACATTGCAGGCAAGCCGATGATCGTACGGACAGTAGAGCAGTTTGCCAAATGCAGCAAAGTAGAAGAGATCATTGTTGCAACACGCAAGCAGGACATTGTGCATTATCAGGATCTTTTTAAAAGATATGATCTCAATGTACAGGTCATTGAAGGCGGTAGCGAGAGGATCGAATCGGTATATAACGGTGCCAAAGTAGCGAAGGGTAGCATCATTCTTACCCATGATGGAGCAAGGCCTCTTACACCTGTATGGCTTATTGAGAATCTCGTCAAAGCCGTTGAGGAGCACGGAGCTGCGATGACAGCTGTTCCTCCTACAGCTACGATCAAATATGCCGAAGATGATTTAGTGATCCAAAAATCATTAGCTCGAAATACAACATGGATTGCACAAACGCCTCAAGGGTTTAGGCGCGACATTTTGCTCAGTGCATGTGCCTCGGCAATCGATGATAAGTATTTTATTGCAACGGACGATAGCGAGATTGTTGCAATAGAAGGGCATAAGGTAAAGATTGTAATAGGAGATCACGTGAACATAAAGGTTACTGTCAAGAGCGACCTGATTATTGCCAATGAACTGTTTGAAGAGGATGAATGCGCCTTGGAATCCAGCTTATCTTCTTGCTAATCTGGATGCTGTTTTTTACGTTTGACGACGATGATCTCGTTCCGCCCTACTGGCTGAAGCATTCTGCAGTCGAATAGTACATCCGGTTCATCCATTCTAAGGGAGTTCTTGGATTCCTTTTTCCTTATATTAGCCCCAAAAGGGAAGCTAAAGACGAGTTGGCCTTGGAAGCGATTGTGGAATTGCGTGTCGTAAGAATCGCTGATTTCTAGTGTGACATATTTTTTGTAGCTGCTGCTAAAGCGTGCTTTGCCGCCCCATGCATTATGTCCGATCGGTCCGTCGTAATAATAAGGTCCGGCTGCGGCATAAAAATTCCAAGAAGAACACTTTCCGAAGTGAAAGCCAATCTCGGCATCAAGGCCTTTCATGGCAAATTGACGTTTCTCTGAGAGGATGGTGTGAGGTGTTGATGAGGTACTAAACTGGATATCATAAGGCGATGACAATTTCGTGCCGACGGGTAAATAGCCATTCATACGGAAATCCCACAATATACCCAATGTTTCAATGCCAACGCCTATCTGGTTGTAGTGCAATTTTGTCGTGTTACGATAATCATAATAGCCATTGATCCCATAGGCTCTATTTCCAAATGTTGCTCGAACTCCAATGCCAGCATTTGCAGCCAATTTCCCATGGTTAAAGATGTGGCCGCGCGTATCTAAAAAAGGCATGAACAGTTCTTCATCTGGATCCGGCGCGATAAAAGCCTCGAGTGTTGTGTACCCTTGGTTGTAACCGATGCCACCGCTTTCGATATGTCGGACAGCAGCACGATATTGCTGGGGACTCTCATAAAAATCGGGGGTCGTTTTGGCAAAAGCTGCGATAGTTCCGCATAGGAACAAGACGAGAGATTTAGTAATAGGCTGCATAGCTATATTCGATATAAGTTTACTAAGGCAATTTTTGCAGAGAATAGGTAGTATAGCTATTTCTTTGGAAGTCTAAAGAGTTTTCCTGGATCACAGGAGTTTGAATATGAATAAATTGCTCGCATTTTTACTTTTTATGATTGGAGGAACGATGAATGTATTCGCATCTTCAAATGCAGTAGAAGTCGACCCTAAGAAAGGCACTTGCAAAATTGATGGACTAGACTTTCCAGTCGTAGCCTTTGGGACGTATCCTTTGACAGGCAAAGTATGTTTAGAAGCCGTAGAGCAAGCGGCTAAAAGCGGATACCGAATTATCGATACAGCTACGTACTATAGGAATTTTGATGGGATTGCAAAAGCACTAAAGGATAAAGATCGTCGTCATTTCTACATCATTTCGAAGGTTTGGCATGATTCGCAGTCCCCGGAAGATTTGCGCAACGATCTAGATAAGACATTAAAGCAGCTACAAACAAACTATCTCGATGCCTACTTGCTCCATTGGCCAAATAGCCAAATACCTATTGAGAAGACTTTGAGGGCACTGGAGGAATTGAGGCAGGCTAAGAAGATCCGCCACATTGGCCTCAGCAATGTTTCAGTGAATCACCTAAAAAGAGCCCTAGAAGTGGGTGTTCCCATCACTTGGGTTCAGATAGAAATGCACCCCTATTTTTTTGATTTTGAACTTGTCAAGTTCTGTCAAGAGCATTTGATTATTGTTCAAGCCTGGGCGCCATTAGGGCGAGGACGCATTTGTCAGGATCCTCTTTTGGCAAGGATTGGTGAGAAATATGGTAAAACCGCATCTCAAGTAGCGATTAGATGGATCATACAGCATGGATGCATGCCATTACCTGGCAGTAAAAATGAGACGCACATACGTGAGAATATCGATGTGAATGACTTCATGCTTTCTCAGGCTGAAATGGATGAAATCGATCAAAGGGCTAAAGTAGGAGAGCGCGAACGCTATTCTAAAGAAGTGTTAGGCGTTGGGGATGAGTTTGATTTTTCCTACGAGGACTGCTGGCCTAAGTGCTAAAAAGTCATTCTAAAAGCCGAGCATACGGTTTTCGGGTGCTCGGATTTTAAGGACAGTTTCTAAGCTAGAAAAATTACTTTTTCACCCCTTCTTGGGGTTCGAGTGATTCTAAAACAATCGCTTTTCCTTGAGCTTGTTCAATAGGGAGTTTCTTTGATTCGGAAAGGATGACAGCATCGATGTTTTTCCTTTCGATCTGGAATTGAGGAGGCTTTTTCCCATTCGAACCAATCTCTATATTGCCATTTGCCAGGATTTTTAGGTTGGGCGCTATTCTTGCTGGAGGTATATGATTGAGAAGTTCATTTCGAATGAATTCATAGACGTTCGAAGCGCTGAAATACTGGCTATGGCCAGAAACAAATGTCGTACAATCGATGAGTTGTACGTTTTTTGGTAATTTTTTCAGATTTTCTGTGTCATCGAATCCGAGAGCTTTGTCCCATTCAGCAAGCGTATAAAGAAACTCCAAAACCTCATCTTGTTTCGAATGAAAAATAAAAATCTGGTCGCAATTTTTTGAGGAATGAAAATACTTATGTTTCTTTTCGATCGATTCACTGTCAATAGCAGCTGCTAGAGAGTAGAGGTTTTGCACCAATTTTTTTCCATTGTTCTTTGGGGAGAAATTGAGTGCTTCAAAAACAAGGCGATTTCCCATGCTATGCGCCATGACATCGACTTTGGCTGCAATCGAAGAGAGGAAGAGGAGATGGGATTCCATCTTTTCCTTCAGTTCGCCAGCATGCTTTTTTGCTGCATAGTAATCCAATTTGTTCTTGTAGCCAGGCCAAAGATAGCCAATCGTTAGATCGTAAAGCGCATTGCCGTCAGCATCTCTAATTGCGGCAATACGATCTGTGACAGAACGATAGGTCTGCATAGCTTCAGATGAACTATTATTGAAGCCATGCACAATTAAGAGAATTTTTTTATCTTTGAGTTGCTCGATGTCTATAGAGGCTTGTCCATCTATAGAATCCCAAGTGATCTCGGTCTCCTTGGCGACCTTGTCGGCATCCCAAAAATGATCTCTGTCAGACATTACCAATAACGATGCTATGAAAACATTGAGGAATGAAAGCATGGTCTACCTCCTAGATGAAAAAAAATCTACCACATAAATTATTTTTTTAATCCGAAAAATAAAGGATGCTTTCTAAGAAATTTTTTGCAAATTCATTTTCCTAGCGAATAGACTTCTTTCGAAACTCAGAGATCATGAAAATGAACGCAAAGACGCGCAAGCCACAAAGACGCAGAGAAAATTGAAAATGTATTAGCCGCGCTGAAATAGACGCTGCAGTCGAAGTACATCGGACATTAGGCAGACTAGGCTTATTGGAGAGATTGTATGAAGAGGTCTTGTATCAAATTAGAATTACTTCTCAATTTTGGGTAAAAACTTCTCCGCAATTTGATAGAAGAAGTCGTTAATGATTTATAAACTCTTTGCGTCTTGCTCGTCTTTGCGTTAATTTTCATAATCGCTGAATTTCGTAAGAAGTCTAATGAATTTGCAAATACTTTCTAAGCCCATTGACTGAAGATGAGAATAATCGCGATGACAAACAAGAGGGGAACGATCCATCTTGCATGTTTTTCTATTCTAACCGAACGCTCGGGATTTGTATTGCCGATGACTTTTTCGAGGATGCTCATGATAACCGAAATACCCAAACTTATGTACGCGACCAAGAAGGCCTTGTCGATGATGGTCATATACCCGATCTGAGGCAGGTCTTGGTTGATCGTAAATTTAGCTGCAAGGAAAACAAGTAAGCTTGTCAAGCTCAACATAATGCGGTCTAAGAAAGGTTCTTTGTAAGAGAAGAAGACTGCGCAGGAGATGCCGAAAACTAAGATCAGGGGGATGAACACTTGCAAAATAAAAAACCCCGAGATCCTTTGTGTCGTGATCGTAACAATATACGTGGAGTATTCTGCACTTTCGCCTGTTTGGATAATATTGAGACCCTGAGTTGTCTCAACAGATTCTTTAATGCTTAAAATCCCTAGCTTGTCGTGAATCTGTGTTATTGCAGAATCGGGATGGTCTATGGCAGGTGTTGGGACAAATTCGCAGATATCTTTGTTCCATAAGAAAGAATCGATCATGATCTTTAGAGGTTGGCGGTCGAAGGGAAAATGGGATAAATCCAAGTGTGTTCGGAAGTCGCCTGTAATGCTGATATAATATTCTACCATGCCATCAGGATAGATAAACAAAGCACGGTTGTTATACGTTGGGCTCCCAGAATTAAGGAATTCGATTTGCGGCCACCAAATTAGATTGAGTTGAGCTACTGCTCCTTCTTCTAAATAGGTTTTGACGCCCTCTCCCGGTTCTGGGGTGAAACTCAATCGAGGATCTTTCCATTTAAATTTAAAATAAACATCAGCAGTAAAGATTTCTTCTTTTTCGCGGATCGATTCGAAATTTAGTAGATAAAAACTTGTTTCTACTTTGACGGGTAGGGGCAATGGTGGAGAGTCGGAGACATCTGCCAAAAGTCCAGAGATAGAAAAGATAAAAAGAAAAGCAGCTTGGAGTTTTCTCAGCATGCATTATCCTCATTCACTCTTAATTGAGCCATAGCATAGTTTATATATCTCGAGTAGATTTAATTGGACTTAGTCTACTACTGGGAAATAAGAAGCGAGGAGGATTGGTGAAATATAAGGGAATGATTTTTGATTTCAATGGTGTACTGTTATGGGATACCCATCTCCATGAAAAAGCATGGATGGATTTTTCGAGCCCTTTACGAGAATTTCCACTTTCCGCAGAGGAGATTTTCCAGCATGTCCATGGCAGGAGAAACAGGCATATTTTAGAGTATCTATTGGAACGCCCGATTTCGGAAATGGAGTTGATAACGCTCTCGTCCAAAAAAGAAGCGCTCTACCGGTCTCTTTGTTTACAAAATAGAGCAGAATTCCAGTTATCTCCAGGAGCTATCAATTTGTTGGATTTTTTGGTCGAGAACGATATTCCTCATGCGATAGCCACAGCTTCAGAAAAAGATAACGTAGACTTTTTCATCGAACACCTCAACTTAGGTAAGTGGTTTGATCTATCGACAATTGCTTGCGATGATGGCTGCTTTCCTTCCAAACGGGAGATCTTCATTCGAGCAGCAGAAAAGTTAAATCTCGCTCCAGAACAATGCATCGTCATAGAAGATTCAAAAGCAGGGATTGCGGCTGCCACACAGGCCAAAATAGGGAAGATCATAGGCCTTGGACCGAAAGAGATGCATCCTTGGCTAATTGCTCTTGAAGGCGTTAGCGCAGCGATTACATCACTAAATGAAATCGAAAAAGAACGGATCTTTGAATTTTCTAACCCTTAAGAAAGAATTTGCAAATCCTTTCTAGGGAACAATCCTAAAAATCAAGCCTGATCTAAATGAGGCAGGGTGGAGGATTTCCAAAATCCTCCACCAGCAAGAAATCACATAATGATCATTTTTCAGATGCTGTTTGCGTATCTTCCCAACCTAGACCCGCATATTCAGCGATCAAGTAATTTAATTCGTCGATCGAAATTTTTGTGCAGTGTCCTATTGTTGCTCCGTGAAGGTTCAACCTTAATTCTAAGCGATGAAGGAGGACAAGCAGTTGAGTTATAGGGTGAAAAATTTTTTCCCAACGCCCTGAATTCTTAAAGATCCCCTCTCCCCACCTCTCTAGTTCCTCTCGAGAATTTAATCTATTTCTACCGAAATCCTTTATCACTTGCATGTTATCGATAATACTTCTCAATCGATCTCTTAGAATGACTTTGTCCACGATTTGATTATCTAGGTAGATAGGGTGTCCCTCTTCGATTGCATTTATAATTTCCTCAGCATGGCCCAAGATAAATTTCAATTTGTCCTCAAAGGTGGAAAGATCAATCCTTCTTTTGAATTTGACTTGATCCGTAAATTCTTTTGCTTGGGTGTCGATCATATTTATATGAATGCCTATCGATTCAGGAGTTTGAGTTACCCCAAAAACATCGTTAATCTTTTGTCTACTTTGCGCTTTTGGCGTAATTCTTAGCCAATTTTCGGGTTCGTGAATGTTGTCGCATGACTTCGATTTTATTTTTTCTAGTTTATTCCTGGTTTTTTTAGTTGATCGCATGCTTGGAAAAAGCGGCTGGAAATCGATTGGTTCTTTAAGAGTATTTTCAGAAGAGATCGACGATAGACTAGTAGAAGATGAAGAACTTGATGAGGAAGAAGTTCTAGGATAAATAAAGGGTGATGACGACAACGAATATGGGCTCACTTCAGATATAGAAAATATCGTCTGATTTGGAGGGGATTGCGGTGGTCGCAAGGGGCTTGGATGGGAAAGAGCCGAGGATGTCCATGAAAATGGGTTGTCAGTAAAACTTGTCTGACTTGATGAAGAACTCGAAGGGGAAAAAGAACCTGAGTAATTAATCGGAGGCAATCCAGAGAAGAGTTTACTTGGATCAATTCCCAAGAGATCCCTTGAGTATTTTGGTGGTGTTGAGGAAATTACTAGGCCACGCCATTGATCAGGTGGTGAATAGTTAGTGAATGGCTCTGGTATTCTTCTATATGGAGAGTCTGATGCAGGGGATCGTGTTGAAATTGAAAGGCTGCTGGAAGAGGATTCCCCACCGATATCCATTGTAGCCGCCAAAGTAGAATAGAGATCGCCAAGTTCTCTACCTTTCTTTTGGCTATCAGACATCAGTTGATCTAAACGATCTACCGTTTTCTGTATTCGTTCTAGTTCAAGAAAATTAAACGAAGCCTCTTTTATAGGTTCTTGAAAAATAAGCGTGGAGAAGTTGCTTTCTGCAAATTCCATCAATTTTTGTAGTTGTACAAAGAAATCGGGGAATTGTTGCTTTAGGTTTTCCATGTTTGGATGAGAAGAAGGTGAGTGCACCCATATTGCATTTTTCAAAAATGCATTCAAATCTTCTAGTTCATTTTTTTCAGATGCAGCGCGTTTGAGTCGAGTTTCGAGTTCTGCACTAGCGCTCTCTAAATCAAGCTTCTTTAATTTGCCTTGCTGAAGATCAGAGACCCGCTTTGCTAGTCCTTCAATAAAAGAGCTAAATGCAGTGATCGATTCTTTGAGCATCCCATATTTTTCCTTATACTTCTTTAAAGATCCTTCATAGAGATATGGATCTAGATCGCATGAAACAAAACGTATTGCCATAACGTCCTCCTAAATGGATTTGGGTTTTCCGTTAGCAAATCATACAGGGAGAATTTTGGTAAATTAAAATTTTAATTTTCCTTTATCCTCTACCAGAATAGTCTATAAATTTTTTTAATAATAGGAGTAGTTAGGATTTGGATGAGCCCGTAAGAAGCTTTAAGAGAACTTTACGCTAGGATGGGAAGTGTAGGGCGTTTAAAGCTTCCTTAAGCTGACAAGAAATCATCTTATGGTTAGATTCCCTATAAGGGATAAATGACTCTATGACAAAAAATCGGATCTTTCTTTTTATTTGGGTAGGTTGTCTTTTTGGATCGTGGTCAGTGCTTCCCTATATCAGCTTTCTCAATGTCATTCCTTCAAGTGTATCAACGACCAAGCTACTTCTTTTGACGACTCTTCAGGCAGCGATCCTTTATGCCATCATTTTATGGCTCACCTCTCTTATTTTGCCAAAGACAGATTTGAAACCCTTCTCTATAGCTAAGCCTTTGAAACAAACGGTCTTTTTGGCTGTCGTAGCGGGTGGCTTAGTAGGAGTCGTTTTGGTTGCTCTTGATCGATCGATTTTTCAAAGCTCCGCTCTTTCAAGCCTCCATCCTCCTTTTTGGGCTGGCATGTTAGCTTCGCTCTATGGCGGTCTTAACGAAGAAGTTCTTTTAAGATTGTTTCTGTTTTCTTTGATTTACTTTCTATCTGTTAAAATTTGTAGAAATTCCAACAAAAAACGTCTCTATTTGCTTTGGAGTTCAAATATCATTGTGGCGATTTTGTTCGGACTGGGACATTTACCAGTAGCTTTCAAACTCGTGACGCCATCGGTTTTTGAAACGTTCCGCATTCTTTTGCTCAATGGTTTTCCAGGATTGGTATTTGGCTGGCTATATTGGTCGAGAGGATTCTTAGCAGCTGTTGCAGCTCATTTTGTTGCAGATTTAATCATCCACGCTTTTTTGATTTAATCATCAAGTTGCTTCCTTTCTCTTTTACAATTGAGATGGCATTGACAAATTGGTCGCAATTTTTATAAAGAGAAGATTAGTTCGATGTTATTCTCAATTAGCCTACTTCAAGAGGGGGTAAAATGAAAAAATCTACTTATGCAATTATGGGTGCTACGGGCCATATCGGCCATGTCATCACCGAAGAGTTACTAAAAAAGGGACATAAGGTACACGCCATTTGCCGTGATTCACATAAGCTTCATGAGCTGAAAGAAAGGGGAGCTCAAGTTTTTTCTGGTGATTGCACTAATCACGATTTCCTTTGTAAGGCCTTCAAAGGATGTCAGGCTGTTTTCAGTTTTCTTCCCCCAGGTTATGATGCCTCTGATTTTGAAGTCTTTAGAGACAGAACTGGCGAAGCGATCGCGCAAGCAGTTGTCAAGGAAAGGATATCCCATGTCTTGAATTTGAGTTCTTTAGGAGCAAATCTCCCATCGGGAACAGGTCCTATCAAAGAGCTGCATCTGCAAGAACAGAGATTGAATTCGATTCCTAATTTGAATGTCGTACATTTCCGTCCAACGTATTTTATGGAAAATTTGCTTGGATTTATCCCAAGCATCAAAAGTTCGGGAACGATCACGGCCGCGATTAAAGCCAATCTCCCTATAAACATGGTGGCAACGCATGACATTGGGCTAAAGATCGCCGAGTTGCTTAACGCGTTAAAATTTACTGGGAGCACCATCTTTGAATTCGTCGGACCTCATGCCATTACGATGCCAGAAGCGACGAAACTCATTGGAAAAGCGATCGGCAAACCTGACTTGAAGTATGTGCATCATTCCCTTCAGCAAGTGGAAGAGGAACTCATTGCTTCAGGGATGAAACATCAAGTAGCCAAATTGGTCGTGGAAATGCAAAAGGCTTTCAATGATGGAAAAATTGTCTCAACGCAGGAGTTGACTGCGGAACATAAAGGAAAAACTTCATTGGAAGAGTTTTGCAAAGTGTTTTCTCAAAATTATCGCTCTGCAAAAAAAGCCGCGTAAAAGAGAGATAAGCAACAGCTTGGTTTTGTGTCCGATGCGTTTAATCAGAGCTTGATCAAGCCTGTCGCGGTCTATGATCTCGTCGTCATCAGAGCGGGCCCTGGAGGAATGACGGCAGCTTTTGCGGCTTTGGAACTTGGAGCGGGTGTTGCTATTGTCGAAAAGGAGCATTTTGGAGGGGAGTGAGCAAGTTGTTGGTGCAACGGTCATGGTAAAGCACGCTGGTGATATGATTTCTGAAGTGGCTGTTGCTATGCAGAGTAAAAAGGGAATAGCGGCTCTTACTGAAGCCATTCATCCTTTTCCCGCGCAGGCTCAGGCTATCCACAGTGCTGCTGCTACGTATAGAAAAACGTTATTGCAAAAACAGGCGATAAAGCGGTCTGCTTAAAGGTAAACCCAATTGGGTTTTAATAGACATTTTGGATTTCGATGTCTGAGCCAAAAAAGTGAGATGTAGGGTTTGGTTGGAAGCAGGGTGCTAATAAAATAGGGCCGACTAATCCCACTCTTTCAATGCTAGCATAGAGTTTTCTTCCATCATAAGGATTCACTATTCCATAGAATGCTGCCAACACTAGTGCAAGAAGAGTAAATGGAAAAAAAACAACTCGCGCTATTTTTTTAGCAATGTCCTTAACTACTTTTTTGTAGTTCCCTTCTTTTATTTGCAGAGCGATATTAGACAGTGTCTTTGGAAATAACTTCACTGAGTTGATTATAAAAAGAATTGGCTGTATAGGAATGGTACCCAAAAATAATAATATGCACTTGTCTCGAACAGTATCTTTAGACTCATTTAGATACCGCTTTCCAGTAGTCTTATCTATAATAAACTTAGGTGTATTAGGAGCATTTTTCCAAGTTGCTACGGTTTTTTTAGGATCTAGCTTTTCGCATTCCCATTTGTTTAGAGGTTGGAAATCATCAATTGTTGTTGTAGTGCTTTTGATGAATGAAATAAAATCCAATTCCATCCTAGATTTTATTTCGTATAATTCCGTTTTAGATAAAACGCAGTCTAATTCATCGCTTAAATCGTGATTTTTAAAAGAAAATGTTGGTTCTATTTTTAGCATTAAAACACTCGGTTTGTGATATTTAATATTATCATATTTTTTATTTTTAATAAAATTGTATTTTCCAAAATTTTTAATGCCGGACTCATTCTGTAAGATTCATATCTTCAGTGGGATGAGAGATTGGATAAATTTCCTTATATACCCCGATTTCATAATTATTATTTTAATAATTGAAGAATAGTCCTATATATTTCAAAATCTAGCCCATGGTTTTTACAGACAGCCTCTTAAATCCCGATACTCTGGCCAGCAGGCCACCTTCAACTGGCAAACGCTCTCGTGTTTGCTCCTATAAGAAAGTTTTTTTTAAGCTGTGCTAGCAGCACAGCGATATTTTTTGTTTCTAATCTCACATTATTCGTTAATCCAACAAAAAATAAGAAAGGTTCTTTATGTCTTCGATCAATCAAACGCAGCTCAATCCAGGAGGACAGGTTGTCCTTGCTGGCGCAGCAAGCTTTATTTCTAATGGCTTTAGTCAACCGTTATCCACCATACAAACATGTTTACAAGCGCGTAAACCAATTCCTTGGATGACAGACTACAAGGGATGTCGCATCCCCCTAGTGAGACTTTTTACAGGTTTGAATGCCGTATGTGCCGTCGATGCAATTACGCTGGGAATGGCATATATTACGAATGATGTGTTCAAAAAGCATCTCGGCCCTATTGGAGCGATTGTTGCGGCATCGGCTGTAACATCCCCTTTAATCGCAGTTGGGGAAGGTGCAATGCAAAATCGGCAAGCGAATGGTCTAAATTATACCGATCCCGTGCTTTTAAAAAGAGCTATCCGCTTACCTGGAATCGTAACTACTCTTAATAGAGAATTGTTCTGGAATCTAGGGCTATTCTACATCACACCAAAAATGGCAGAAAAATTAAAACAAAAGAGGCCTGATTTATCACCTTCGCTTAGCGAGATGCTGGCTGCCATAGGCACGGGATCAGTTGTAGGTTTCATGACCACCCCAGTGTCGGTGATCAAAACCATGATTCAGACAAGCGAAGAGAGGCTTACCGTTATGAAGGCCATCCGAAATATCACAAGCCCACCAATACCTCTCTCTGATGGTCCTTTGGTACGATCTGCAGAGAAATTACAGGGGCTATACAATAGGACAAAGCCAAGGGGAAGGTATTTGAAGGTGTTGAAGGCTACAGAAGGATTGTTCGCTGGGGCAGTTCCACGGGTTTTCTATGTAGCTCTTTTCATGTCCACAACAGATTTGGCCTATCGAATTATTCCCGGAAGATTGCCAGATGTTCTTAAAATATGACCCCTAAGAAGTATTTGCAAATACTTTCTAAAGGTGATTGGAGCTATGTAAGTCATGGCTCCATATGGAAACTATTTAACTTGTTTTGAACATGAAATAAGCTGCTAGAACGAGAAAACCAAAACCGATGATTTGATTTACGCCAACCTTTTGTCCAAAGTAGAAATAAGAAAAAATACAGAAGACGACCAGTGTGATGATTTCTTGAATGGTCTTTAGTTGTGCGACCGAAAATTGGTTAATGCCTATGCGATTGGCAGGTACTTGAAAGCAATATTCTAAAAGAGCGATCCCCCAACTTGCAAAAATAACTAGGAGCAAAGGCAATTTTGGGTATTTTAGATGGCCATACCATGCAATAGTCATGAACATATTGGCGCAAATCAATAGCAAGATCGTCTTCATTGGAGAGCGAGACCCTTCATCGCTACAAAGCACTACTGGCGCAGTTTAGGATTTGCATTATTTTTTTTCACTGAATACAATTCGCCTTCAAAAATTTGTTCAGGTGGATTGCAATGTCATGGGCACTTTCTCTTCATAACGGCATCGAAAAATGGGATTTTCTACAAAAGCCAACAGAACAACTGGCAGACTATCTCAAGCAACATCCCGATCTTTACAAAACAGCGCTGCTTGTGAATCATGTTTTTCGGGCGGCCTCAATGGCGGCATTTAGCCTAATGCTACCTTTTTCAGCTCCATTGAATGCGGCAATCTGTTTTGCCGGATCGCTTTTTTACCGATTGACTGTTGAAACACACTGTGCCTACAAATTTGCCCTTCCTGCATTTGCAGGATCTTTAGCATTTCCGTTGGCACAACCAGTCATCGTCGATTTGATCAGGGGAGTGGCGTTTGCCTCTTTTAGTGCATTGGCTATTGCCTTAACCACAGTTCTCCCTTTGGCGGCTTATTTTACCTACATAGCATTGACAGTTAGCTACGAAGTAGAGAAACGATGCAAGAAGGTCTAATGAGGAGATAGCTGGTTATTATACGCTTTTTTCCTCGTAAATTGCCGAATTCCGTAAATGATAGCAGTCAACAGGATGACAATCCCTAAGCCTTCGATCAAAGGGGGCACATGCTGTTCGACGATGTAGACGAAAAGAACGCCAAATAACGTCTCAAAAATCGTCAGCTGGCCGGCTAAAGATACGGGCAAATGTAAGCTTGCCCTATTCCATAAAAAAGCACCTACCCAGGAGCATAAAAGTCCTAAGATAGCGCTTCCAATGAGAAAGTTTTTGAGTTGAGGGGTAAAGGTGAAATATTTCTCGAGTTGTAACTGATTGCCAAAGAACACACTTATGAATAAGGCAAAGAGTAGAACCCAAAAGAGTGTTGCCACGCCAATCAGAGTCGACCAATCGCTAGAGCGGACCTCGGGATGGTGTTTTAGAAAACGTGAGTTGGCCACGACATACCAACTCCAGGCGGTTAAAGCTACAAGGCTGCAAATGAGCCCAAGTATATAAGAAGAAAGGGAGGTGCTTGTTTCTATTTGAGGAACATTGATGAGGATGAGTCCAAACAAGATGAGCAGCGATGGGATGATCAAACTTCTAAAGGTCGTCTCTTTTTGCTTCCAATTTCCATAAAAGGCGATCGTAATGGGGCTAATACCTAGAATCAGCGCACAGATGGCCGGTGTTGAATAGCGCAATGCAAGCACGACAAAGGTGTAATAAATAATCGTTGAGATGAGAGAAAAATAGGTCGCTTTTTTCCAGATCGAAAGCGGATATCTAGATGTTCTCTGAATTTTTGACTTACAAAAAATAAGCAAAGAAGCGATGCCATAGAACAAAAAACGGCCAAGCGTGACTTCAATCGAGCTAAAACCACTCATAAACTGAGGCACGACAAAGATCAAGCCCCAGATAAAGCAAGCGCATAAGGCGAATAGAACCCCTACTAACATCGATTTCTCATATGGAGAGTCTGGTTTGCTGAATAATTTGATAACAGATTATAAAAATTGTGCGATAAGCATTGTAGCATAAAAATAATTAGGTGGGTAATTTTAATTACCATATCAACACCAAGAGGATTCAAATTGTGGAGCTACAAACATGTCATGGTTGAAGGTGAATCCTATTGGAATTGGAGTGAGTGCAATCGTCTATATTTTATTAGGGATGGGTTTTTATAGTCGTTGGGGTTTAGGGAGATTTTGGCCCGATCTCACCAACCATATGCAAAAAAGAGCAGACGGTGTTCCAGCGAATGTCTACTTAGGCGCTTTTGCCACCGCGCTACTGATTGCTTATTCGATGGGATGCTTCTTCAATTTGACGCATGGTAAAATGATTAGGTCGGGGATCCTTATTGGATTTTTAGCTTGGGTTGGATTTATTCTGCCCACGATTTTTTCCCCAGTACTTTTTGGCAAAAAACCGCTTGCGATGTTTTGGTTGGATGCAGGCTACTACCTTGTAGCGTATCTCATTCTGGGTGCTATAGCCGCAAAATTCAATTGTAGTTCTTAGAAAGATTTGCAAATTCTTTCTTAGTTGGATGGGCTCATCATTCGGTTATTTAAGCTGTTCATGATGAAAAGCGAGCCAGCTACGATGATGGCGATAACGAGCAGCATAAAAAGAAAGATGGTCAGATCCCAGCGAGGTTTAAACTGTTTACCTAAATGGAGAAAGCAGATCAGCTGGATCACAGCTTGCAAGGAGCCAAGAGCGATGATGAGATAAAAGAGGGAGGAAGAGGTGAATACCCGGTCGACTACGAAAAGATAGGCTGAGAACGTCAATAGGAGAGAGAGTATGAAGCCTATTATATAGATTCGAGCCGTGATATGTTGTGTTCGACCGATTGGTTTCATAGAGCTCCGTTCAAATAGACAAGAGTAAAGATGAAGATCCAAACGACATCTAAAAAATGCCAAAACATGCTGAAGCAGGTCAGCCTTTTAAAGGTGTATGCGGTGACACCGCGTGTTAAAAGCTGCCAAAAGAGGATGAGGAGCCATAATAGTCCAATCGAAATATGAAGGCCATGTGTTCCTACCAGGGTAAAGAAAGCGGATAAAAAGGCGCTCCTTTGCCAGCTATTTCCCTCATGGACCAGACGTGAAAACTCTTTCAATTCTAGGCCGACAAAGCAACCTCCAAGCAAAAATACTAGTACAAACCAAGCGAGGACTTGATTTTTTGCGCCTTTAAAGGCAGCTAATCTAGCAAGACCACAAGTAAAGCTGCTTGTTAAAAGGATCAGGGTTTCAGTCAGGGCATAACGAAGGCTGAAGAGTTGTGAAGCGTTCGGACCGCCATAGGTATTGTTGTGCAATACGATGTAGACAGCAAAAATAGAGGCGAACAAGACGCAGTCGGTCATAAGATATGTCCAAAACCCAAAGACGGCCTTGTCATAGGAAGTTTGAATAGTTGCAGTCATGTGTGTCTCTCTTGTTTTTCTATGTCCCTGGCAGAGAGTATCGTTTCCGTTTCTTCATCTGATAGATGGATGGCTAGACAGACGGTGATGCCAAGCAAGCCCGCTATCGCAAGCCACACAATTTGCCAGACGGCTGCAAAACCAAAGAGGAGAGCAAATCCACCGATAAAGATCCCCATGGGAGTATTCTTAGGTATAGAAAGATCTTCATAATGGGTTTTGTGGTGAGATCGGCTATGTTTTATCGTCCAAAAGGCATCTCGCGTTTTAACGTGAGGCAATTCTGCAAAGTTATAAAGGGGAGGCGGGGAGGCCATCGACCATTCGAGTGTTCTTCCATTCCATGGATCGCCTGTGGTATCCCGCTCTTTTTTTCTAAAGCTTTCAATGACTTGTAAAATCTGAAAACCAATACCGCACATGATGAGGAGCGACCCTAGTGCTGCGACGATGAACAAAGGTTGCCAGCCAGTGGCGGCATCATAATGGTCTAAGCGTCTTGTTGCCCCTTTTAAGCCAAGCAAGTAAAGCGGCATGAAAGCAAAGATAAACCCTACAATCCAACACCAACAGGCACATCGGCCCAGTCGTTCATTCAATTTGAATCCCGTGATTTTTGGAAACCAATAGGTAAACCCTGCGAAAAAACCATATAGAACCCCAGGCAGGATCATGGAATGGAAATGGGCGATTAAGAATAGACTATTATGGACTTGGAAATCGGCTGGAGGAACGGACATTAAAACTCCGGTCATACCGCCAATAGTGAAATTGACGACAAAGCCGATGAAC
Source organism: uncultured Simkaniaceae bacterium (assembly GCA_963791555.1). Taxonomy (GTDB): domain Bacteria; phylum Chlamydiota; class Chlamydiia; order Chlamydiales; family Rhabdochlamydiaceae; genus JAGXTH01. The sequence continues at coordinate 493,500 of CAWBSQ010000002.1, read as the reverse complement.
CAAATGATCGGGGTCATGAAAAGGACACGACCTCTATAAATGGTAAATACCCAGTTGAAAATTTTGACGCCGGTCGGGATGGCGATGATCATTGTCATGATGCCAAAGAAGAGATTGACATTCGGAGAAGCTCCCATCGTAAAGAAGTGATGCAGCCAAACAATGAATGAAAGGAATGTGATGGCGATGATCGCCCACACCATAGACACATAACCGAAGATTCTCTTTTGAGAGAACACCGCTACGACTTCAGAAAATATCCCAAAAGCTGGCAAGATCAAGATGTAGACTTCTGGATGGCCCCATGCCCAAATCAAATTGACGTAGAGCATTGGATTGCCGCCAAAATCAGAAGTAAACAAATGCATGCCCAGGTAACGATCTAATGTCAGCATGGCGACTGTTGCAGTCAAAATGGGGAAGGCAAAGATGATCAGGACTAAAGTCCCAAGCGAGCTCCAAACAAACAAAGGCATTTTCATGAACGTCATCCCAGGGCAGCGCATCTTAAAGATCGTTGCAAAGAAATTAATCCCAGCAAGCAAACTCCCGATTCCGGCTATCTGCACGCTCCAGATCCAATAATCTACCCCGACCCCTGGACTGTATTCAATTCCCGAAAGGGGAGGATATGCGACCCATCCCGCAGCTGAGAATTTTCCAATATTTAACGAGATGACGAGAAGAGCCGCTCCGACTGAAAAGAGCCAGAAACTAACAGAATTTAGGAAAGGATAAGCGACATCCCGAGCGCCTATTTGGAGCGGTATGATTAAGTTCATCATGCCAAAGATAACGCCCATGCCAACAAAAAAAATCATTGTTGTGCCGTGGGCTGTAAAAATCTGCTGGAAATGAGAAGAGCCCAGATAACCGAAGGCATCGCCAACCGAGAAAACTTGTTGAGCTCGCATCATGATCGCATCTACAACCCCTTTAAACAGCATCAAAGTAGCCATTATGAGATACATGACCCCGATTCTTTTCGGATCAAGAGAGGTGAGCCATTCGGACCAGAGCCATTTCCAGCGCTTCAGATAAAACAGAGCGCCTACGATAAGCAGGAATCCAATGACGACGGACAAGCCAGCTGCAATTTCGATCGGATCGCGCGCGAACGCATCGGTTGTCAATTTTCCAATAAAATCACTGGTTTGCATGAGGCACCATATATTTCATTACGATCTCATCATAGAGTTCAGCATCAGCAAGAGAATAGGGGACGATTGGGTGATATGAACTTGGGTTAACTAATTGATCATAGGTTTCTTTGGTTAAAGATGAGGGAGATTGCTGGATTGACTGGACCCAAAGGTCAAACTCTTCTTGGGAGCTAGCTTGTGCTGTAAATGTCATTCCTGCAAAACCATCGCCACTTAAGTTTGCAGAGGAACCTCTAAATTGACCGATCTCATCGGCCATTAAATGCAGGTGCGTTTTCATGCCCGGCATCGCGTAAATTTGTCCTGCTAGCTGCGGAATCCAAAATGAATTCATGGGAGCATCGGCAGTAATTTCAAAATCGATGGGAGTTTGTTTGGGAAACTGAACAAAATTGACTACGGCAATGTTTTGTTCTGGATATATGAACAGCCATTTCCATTGTAAGGCGACGACTTGGATGCGAAGTGATTTTTTCCCTTGATCGATGGGTCTAAAAGGATCCAATGCAGTGCTGTTTTTCCAGGCGGCTATGGCAATGAAGATAATGATCACGCAAGGGATGGCCCACCAGGCGCTTTCAATCTTGCGGTTACGATCCCAATCGGGAGAGTAATTTGCTCGAGAATTATGGGCCCTGTATTTCCAAATAAAACTAAAAGTGAGGATAAACACTGGGATCACGACGATCAACATCAGCGCAGTGACAAAAAGGATGAGATCGCGTTGTTTTAAGGCGATTGGACCTTTGGGATTCAATACAGCAAAATCCTGGTTTATATGCAGTGCAATGATGATGAGAAGACTTAAGCAAAGAGAGATAACAATGAAAAATGGGAACTTGGTTTTCTTCTTATCCATGGCTCATAGTATTTACTTGAGCCAAGCTCCGTTGTCTACAGGATTTTTTTACAATTTTTCGCTAATTTGCGTTACCATATTTAATTATTTTATATAAAATTCGCTGACCGCAATTCATTCTCACGAAGGTTGTATGGTAAAAATCGCATGCATTGGTGCAGCGCACTACGATGAAAAGTTAAAATCGATAGAACCTATACGCCATAAGAGTTCCAATCCTGTCTGTTCTTTGCGTTCTTTTGGAGGTGTCATCCGTAACGTGGCTGAAAATTTGGCTCGTTTGGGAATGGATGTCAAATTGATCTCGAGGGTAGGAAATGATGACCGCGGTATACGGCTTTTAAGAGAAATGAAGGCAATCGGCATCGGAGTGGATGATATCCTTTTCTCAGATACCTCGCCAACAGGGACCTATACAGCCATCTTAGATGCAGATGGAGAGCTTTTCATCTCAGCGGCTGATATGCAGATCTACGATGAGATGACGCCGCAGATGCTCATGGCGGCAGTGCAAAAAATTCAAGAATGTTCTTTTTGGATCGTGGACGCAGCTTTTTCGGAAGACTGTCTCTATCATTTAGCCAAACAACGTCCATCAGGTGTCGAGCTTTGGGCTATGGCTACCTCTGCAGCTAAGGTAACGCGATGGAAAAAAGCCCTGCCTTTTATCGATGTTCTTCTCTTAAATGAGGCAGAACTCCAAGTCTTTGCTAAAGATGAGAAAGAGCTCCTAGCAGCTGGAGTCAAAAATGTGATTGTGACCCAGGGTGAACAGGGACTGTACGCTGTGATCGATGGGAGCAAGATTTCGCTTCCAGCATTTTCTGCACAGGTCGTCGATGTTACAGGAGTAGGTGATGCTCTTGCCGCCAGTGTTCTTTTTGGTGTCAGCCAAGGATTGTCAATGGAAAAGAGCCTCATGTTAGGTCTGCGAGGTGCCCAGCTCACCATCGAATCAGAGCATACTGTTCTTCCAACACTAGTACCCCATGTTCTTATGAGTTAATCATGATTGAAGAAATTCTCTATTCAGATGAAGTCGAACAGGCGAAGAAGGAAGGGCGCGCTATCGTAGCACTGGAATCGACATTGGTGGCCCATGGGATGCCTTATCCACAAAATCTCGAAACCGCACTGCGCATCGAAGCACTTATTCGTAGGGAGGGGGCTGTCCCCGCAACCATCGCCTTGATGGATGGTCGAATTGTCGTAGGTATGAGCAAAGAACAACTCGTGCGGCTTGCGACAAAACAAATACCCAAAGCTAGCCGAAGGGATTTACCTATCATTTTGGCACAAAAAGGATCAGGTGCAACAACGGTGTCTTCGACAATGATCTGTGCGCACTATGCTGGGATCCCCGTCTTTGCAACAGGGGGAATCGGTGGAGTTCATCGCGGGGTAGAGCAAAGTTGGGACATTTCGGCGGATTTGCATGAATTTGCTACCTCAGATGTTGCAGTTATCTCGGCTGGGGTTAAATCCATTCTCGATATCCCTAAGACCCTTGAAGTGTTAGAGACATTGGGAGTCTCTATAATCGGTTACCAAACCGATGAGTTTCCTTCCTTTTTTTCAAGAGACAGCGGTTGCAAGGTCGATATTCGTCTTGACGATCCGTCGATGATTGCCACAGTCCTTCAAACAAAGAAGGCGCTGAAGTTAAAGGGAGGGGTTCTCATTGTAAATCCGATCCCTGTTCAGCATGCGTTGGATAGAAACCTTGTCGAAGGATGGATTAAAGAGTCTTTGGAAGAAGCCAACCAGGTAGGGATTCGAGGCAAGGATATTACACCGTTCCTTCTCAGGACGATTGCTAAAAAAAGTGAAGGTAAGACCTTAGCGGCAAATATTGCCCTCATCGAGAATAATGTCGTCCTAGCAGCTAGACTTGCTATTGAATTAGAAAAGAAAAATGAGTTGGATCATTGCAATGAGATGCGATGTGATGGACAAACTCGTATTCAAAGGAAACAGGATGTTTTTACCAGATAATCAAAGCCCTCCAGAAACGGTAGAGATCGTTACAGTCGATAGTCCATTACAAGAGGTTTTACATCGAAAAACCGAGAATATAAATGAAGATGAATTACCCTTAGCCAGAGAAATTGCAAGGAAACTCTTTTTAGCATTGAAGCCCTATTTGCCTGCAGCAGGGCTGGCAGCCCCACAGATTGGGATTAGTAAATCGATATTCATCTTTAGTTTTGATCGCGATCCTAAACATCTCGAAGTAGTGATCAATCCAAGTTTTGAGCCGATAGGTGAGGAAACTGTAAAAGGTTGGGAAGGTTGTTTTTCGGTGATTTTAAGCAATAACACCTGGAAGCTCGCTAATGTTCCTCGCTATGAAGCGATAAAAGTAACATTTCTCAATTTAGATGGTGAAAAAGTCGAGAAGATTTTGGAAGGATTTGCTGCCACGGTATTTCAGCACGAATACGACCATTTGCAAGGAATTGAAAATATCGACCGCGAAGATGCGGATGTCAGGGCGTTTGATACCAGGGAAGACTTGTTCAAATATATGCAGGAAGTCAAAAAAACAGATGCAAAGCGTTATAAAAAGCCGAGCATGTGAAAAGGATGTGGTTATTAACGCGAATTTTGGATAAGCGGCTCATGAAAAAGACCAATCTTTCAGCGACTTTTGTATTAAAATGGCGCCCATGACGGCATCTTCGACGTCTATTGGCGCCATTTTAATAAAAAATTCATCCGAAATTTTTGCCTTTTTCATAAAGCGGCTTATCCAAAACTCGCGTTTATTGAGCTGCGCTAAAAGGAATGATTGAGCAGAGCACAGTGACAACTATAAGAGACGCGATGAACATCTTGCGCGCCCATTGTTTATCATTCGTGGAAGTCAGCCCTTTGATGGCCAGCCATAGCCAACCTGCGCCGAGAACGGATGCAGCAAGAGTATAAGAGAAGCCTGTATACTTAAATAGCGTGAGCGTAAGTGAGGAAATAAGGAACGCTGCAACATAAAATAGCATGTTGAGCTTGGTTCGATAAATCCCCTTTTTAATGGGTAAAATAGGGATGGATGCTGCGGCGTAGTCTTCAAGGCGATAGATTGCAATCGCGAAAAAATGAGGCATCTGCCAGAGGACTATCATGATGAAAAGCAAAAGCGCACCTAGATCGAAACAGCGGCTGGCAGCACAATATCCCGCAACTGGTGGGACTGCTCCAGCGATGCTCCCGATTAGAGTTCCATGTGAGGTATAGTATTTCGAAAAGCTATATAAAAAGACGTAAACAAAAAAGCCGATCAGGGCAACCATCACTGTTAGAAGATTGACATAGAATGCCAAGATAAAAGTTCCAAGAAGACCAAGTACCACGGCGAAGAGGATCGCGTGATTCTCTTGGATAATCCCTTTTGCCAGCGGACGATTTTGCGTTCTTCTCATTTTTTGATCAGCATAGCGGTCGATGTAGTTGTTGCACGTGCAGCCCGATGCAATGACTAAAGATAGGCCTATCAGCATGATGAGCAGAAGAGAGCAGTCGATATGGTCTTTTGAGGCCATAGCAAAGCCGCCAATAGCAGTGATGGCATTGCCAAAGAGGATGCCCGGTTTAATGAGTGAAAAATAGGGCTTTGCCCAAGACCTCGAGACTATTTCAACTGTTTCCATTAAATCAGATATCCTTTGGATCAATGGTTTATCATCGGCATTAAATCGTAATTCAAATTACTCATGATCCATAGGCTGCCGCCGATGATGACAACGACGACCAAGACGGTAAAGAGAAACGTGATCATGCCCCAGTGAGGTTTGGATTCCATCCCTAAGTGAAGGAAAAAAAACATCTGTAGGAGAGCTTGTATGATCGCTAATAGAAAAACGGTAAGAATTAAAAGAGAATCAGAGAGTTCATTATGAGTGACAATGCGATAGGCCGCTGCCGTGAGTAAAACAGAAGTTACGAATCCAAGATATTGGGGTTTATAGCTTTTATTCCATCCATGATGTGCGTCGAGCATACTATGCAACCCCCAACAGATATACAAAAGAAAAGATGAACATCCAAATGATATTTAAGAATTGCCAGAACATCCTTAGGCAAGTTAGCCGGCGAAGGCTTACATGCGAAATACCCTCACGCCAAACCGGCACGAGTAAAATAATGATCCACAACAGTCCAAAGATGACGTGTAATCCATGTGTGGTGACAATCGTAAAATAGGCTGATAAAAAAGCACTTCTATCCCAGCGATTGCCTGTATTTAAAAGACGGGAAAACTCCGTTAGCTCCATTCCCATAAAGATGCAACCCAATAAAAAAGTCACGGCAAACAGAGCTAGAGTCGCACGCTTGTTTTGGCGATGGGCTGCTGCGCCGCCAAGCCCGATGGTCAAGCTGCTCACAAGAAAGAGAAGTGTTTGGTTCAATGTAAAGGGGAGATGAAATAATTCACAAGCCGGTGGACCCCCAAAGACACTGTGATTCAACACGGCATAAGTGGCAAAGAGAGCACCGAATAGGACGAAGTCACTCATCAGATAAATCCAGAAACCAAAGACTGTCCTTGAGTAAGCATCGTGATAGACATCAGGATAATGTTCATGGATCGACGTTTCAGCGTTTCTCATGCGTGTTGTTTCCTGCTTTCTATTTCTGCTACTTCTTCAGCCGACAGATGGTAATCAGGTTCTTTTTGGTATAGATGGATGATGACGGATGCGATCATACCGACAAAGCTGATAGCAGCGAGCCAGAACATGTACCAGATTAACCCAAACCCAAAGAGGAAGCTGAACATGCCGATATAGAATCCTATGGGAGTGTTTTTGGGCATGTGGATATCTTCATACTTACGATTTACGTTTTGCGTTGCTTTGGTGTGTTTCATTACCCAAAATGCATCGCGTTGATGAACCTCTGGAATAAAGGCAAAATTGTAAAAAGGCGGAGGTGATGCTGTGGCCCATTCCAATGTCCTGCCATTCCATGGATCACCCGTTAGATCCATCGTTTTTTTACGTTGTAGGATGCTTACGATGAGCTGCAGGACTTGAAGACCAAAGCCTAGGAGAATCAACATGGCGCCAATCCCCGCTACGATGAACAAGGGCTGCCATTCAGGTACATCATAATGATTTAACCGTCTAGTTGCTCCCATAAACCCTAATAAATAAAGCGGGGTGAAGGCAATTAGGAATCCTAGCATCCAGCACCAAAAGGCATATTTGCCAAGTGTTTCATTGAGCTTAAAGCCTGCGAATTTTGGAAACCAGTAGGTGTAGCCTGCAAAAAAGCCAAATAATGTGCCTCCAAGGATCACGAAGTGGAAATGGGCAATCAGGAATAAACTATTGTGCACTTGGAAATCTGCCGCTGGGATGGACATGAGAACACCGGCCATACCACCGATGGTGAACGTGACAATAAAACCAAGAAACCAATACATGGGCGTCTTGAATTGAATGCGTCCCCTGAACATCGTAAATAGCCAGTTAAATACTTTTACCCCGGTAGGCAAGGCAATGATCATTGTCATGATACCGAAGAAAGCATTGACATTTGCTCCTGCGCCCATAGTAAAAAAATGATGGAGCCAAACGATGAAAGAAAGAAAGGCAATGGCGACAATGGCCCACACCATGGAGGTATAACCGAATAATTTTTTGTGGGAGAAAACTGGAACTATTTCAGAGAAGATCCCAAAAGCTGGCAAGACGAGAATGTAGACCTCCGGATGCCCCCATGCCCAGAATAGATTGATGTACATCATGGGGTTCCCTCCAAATTCCGCAGTGAAGATGCGTGTATCGAGAAGACGATCCGTGGAGAGCATGGCGGCTGTGGCTGTCAAAATGGGGAAAGCAAAAACAACGAGGACCATCGTGGCTAAAGAAGCCCAAACAAAGATGGGCATTTTCATCAGACTCATTCCTGGACAACGCATCTTCAAAATGGTCACCAAAAAATTGATGCCCGAAAGCAACGTCCCTGCTCCCGAAATTTGCACGCTCCACAGCCAATAGTCGACGCCAACGCCAGGGTTATATTTAAGCCCAGCGAGCGGTGGATAAGCCGACCAGCCTGTGCCTGCAAAGAATCCGATGATAAGGGAAACGAGGATGAACATTCCCCCTGATGCAAATAGCCAAAAGCTCAGATTATTGAGAAAAGGAAAGGCCACATCGCGCGCGCCAATTTGCAAAGGTAAGACGAGGTTGATGATGCCAAACATAACTCCCATACCCACAAAAAAGATCATGGTGACGCCATGGGCGGTAAAAATTTGTTGGTAGTGCTCCGCTCCTAAGTAACCCATGGAATCGCCTACCGCGATTGCCTGTTGCGCACGCATCATGATAGCATCGACCAAACCTTTGGCTAACATCACAAAGGAAAAGAGGATGTACATGATCCCAATTTTTTTATGATCTACGGAGGTGATCCACTCTTTCCAGAGCCATTTCCAGCGGCCTAGGTAGGAGATCAATACGATAAAGAAAATGGCACCCATGACCATCGAGACCCCAGCAAGGTACTCGATCCAATCATGTTTAAAAGCTTCTAAAGTTAATCTTCCAAACATACGAGTTCCTTCAGTCGGTCATTCAGCTTCTGGAGCCAACACTTTTTGAGGTGTCATATACTTCATCAAAATTTGATCAAAGAGATCGTTCTGCGCTAATTGGTAATATTCGACGGGATGATATTCAGTCGGTTGGGCCAATTTATCGTACATATCGAGGCCAAGGGGTTTTGAAGAGAACTTTACCGATTGCACCCATTGATTAAATTCTTCTTTGGAGCATGATTTAGCATCGAAGGTCATCCCAGAGAAACCCTTGCCGCTAATATTTGCCGAAACACCCCGAAAAATGCCAATTTCATTGGCAATGAGATGGAGCTTTGATCTCATTGCAGGCATTGCATAAATTTGGCCGCCTAGTTGAGGAATCCAAAAGGAATTCATTGGAGCATCGGAAGTGATGACAAAATTGATAGGGGTCTTTTCAGGGAATTGGACAAAATTCACCGTAGCAATACCCTGCTCAGGGTAGATGAATAACCACTTCCAATCTAAGGCCACCACTTGTATCGAAAGGGGCTCAATTTCTGAATCGATAGGGGTAAATGGGTTGAGATCATGGCTTGATTTCCAGGTAGTGACAGCAAGTATGCCAATGATGATGATCGGGATGCCCCAGCAGCAATACTCTGCAATGTAATTGTGTTCCCAGTCAGGAGCATGCTGTGATTTCGTATTGCTCGCTCTATATTTCCAAGCAAAGGCCAGCGTCATGATAAAGACCGGAATGACGACGATGAGCATGAGCAAAGAAGCTGTGATGATGAGTTCTCGTTCTCTTTCAGCAATCATCCCTTTGGGTTCTAATACAGCAATGGTGTTACTGCTGATGTACAACATCGATAATGCAATAGCCCCAAGACAGAGTAAGAGTATTAGGATGATTTTAAATGTTTTTTTCATCGTACGACGTAGTCTCTAGAGATGTTTGTCAAAGTAATTTTCCAAAACAAATGCTAGCTTGCTGCTTTTGTAGATCTAAGCGATTGAAAAGAAAAAGTAAACTAAAACTTGATAGAGCTCCTTGCATAACTCAGACTTGATCGTTAATGACTATTGTTTGATTGAAGCTGCTTTTTCTATGGTTTTGAAGGGAAGGCAAGTATAATGCATGGCCAAAAAACCCCAGATTTTTCACCGGTAAAAATGAATGAATCGGATTTGGAGCCAGTTGCAAAACTCTTCGGCGCGCAAAATCGTCCTTTTGGACCATGTTGAGTCCTCGCCTTCTCGCCTGCCCCTCTGGGCAGGCCACCGGCGGCGCGGCGCGGCCAGGCATTGCCTGGCTTCTCAACATGATCCAAAAACCTCGATTTTTCGCTGCCGTGGAGTTTTGCAACTGGCTCTTTGCCATATAGCCGCTCTTTGTTTCCTTCTTCTTTGGTCCAGCCTTTCGGCTGAGATGGTTCAAGAAATTCTCTTCGAAAAGGCGCCATTTGCTTCCTGCCATGCTTCGACCATTACGCAAACCCAATCAGGCAAGCTTCTCTGCGCATATTTTGGTGGAAGCGAAGAGGGGGAAAAGGATGTTGGGATATGGCTTTCCGAAAAAACATCCAGTGGTTGGAGCACTCCGCGTCTAATAGCCGAGGATCCCGAGACTCCTTGCTGGAATCCCGTACTCTTCACGCTTCCTTCGGGCGAGGTTCTGCTTTTTTATAAGGTGGGCCCTCATCCAGCTTGTTGGTCCGCAGTGATGAAAAGATCGCATGATGAAGGAAAAAGCTGGTCTTCAAAAGAGGATTTACCTGCGGGAATAGTTGGGCCTGTGAAAAACAAACCTCTTCTTCTTGAAGATGGAACGCTACTCTGTGGATCATCGATAGAATCGTGGCGCCGATGGGGCTGCTGGATCGATAGCACAAGCGATGGGGGGCTTAGCTGGAATAAAAGCCAGCCGATCAATCTTAAAGATCACCTCTATGGGATCATCCAGCCTACTCTTTTCTTTACACCTGAAGGCAAGCTGCGTCTTCTTGCGCGCTCTCGTGGAATTGATTCGATCTGCATAGCTACATCAGAGGATCTGGGGAAAACTTGGTCGGAAGCTATTCCCATCGACCTTCCCAATCCCAATGCCGCGATCGATGCTGTGCATCTGCACGATGGCCGCATTCTGCTTGTCTACAATCATTCCGTCGATCAGCGTACGCCACTGAATGTCGCTCTTTCTGAAGATGGTGGGGATCATTGGCGAATCTTCCTTACTTTAGAAGAGGCTCCAGGAGAATATTCTTATCCGAGTATCATTCAAACTGACGATCGCCGCATACATATCACTTACACGTACAACCGCACCACGATCAAATACGTTTCCTTCGATCCTTAGAAAATATTTACAAATTCTTTTCCCCTATGAAACATCAAAAATTCCCTTGAAAATTTTTGATGTTTCATAGGGGAAAAGAATTTGTACTAATTTTTAGGGTTGGGTTTCAAGGTTTTTGAAGAAGAATTCGATAGTGTGCTCGCGCTCTTTAACGCCTCCTGTTGGGTCTATCGTTGGCAAAATGGCAATAGTCCGTATTTCCATGCTTTGGAAGCCATAAATGACCTCTCCCCATGGTTCTACGGAATATTTCCCCCCTGAATTAGTTGGATGGCCAACATCTGCCATGTAACAAAGCTGTGTTTTTCCAAGTTTTTTGGCGAAGTGCAAAAGAGTTTGATAAAGAGCCTGTACGGTTTGTTCGTCGTTGTGAAGAGAAGGTTCCGTCAAAAAATAATCTACGTACAAGAATTTTGAAGGATCGAACCCATGCGCACGCACTTCTTCTAGAAGATGAGGGAACCATTGATTGAGATACATCGCATGCAAGGAAGGCGAGTCAAAAGCAATGAGCGTGATCATTCCGATGACTTGGTCTTCTTTTTTAGCTAGGGCAACGAGCGCCTCTCTAGAATTGACAAAGATGATGTCAGAGGGAAAAACCACCAGATCTTTTGGAGGTGAACAGTAAGGATATTGAGAAAATTCGCGTAAAATCCACTGATTGAGCAAAGGTAAAAGAGGGACGATCTCCTCTCTTTGGTAGGTTGTTACTTCAATGGTTTGAGCAGGCACTTCTTTTGCAAGTGAAAGGCTGGGCATAAAAAGCGCTCCGCAGATAGTTATATTTCTTAAAATTTTTTGTCCGAAATGCATAAGTCGTTGACCAATTGATAAACTGGAAGTGCCGTCAGTTTAGCAGGTGGGCCATTAAGCACATCGATTTTCGCAAAAAAATTTGCAAGGATATCGACCTGTGCTGGGTCGAGTCCTAATGTCAGACGAATGGTAGAGCATTCTTCGCCAAATAGGACGGTGAAATTAGGGTGATAAAAACCTACGCTAGGTCGATAAAAAATCGGATGACCTGCCTGCATACAATGTATTGTAAGTCCCCCTCCGACGAGAAGCGATGTGCGTATGGCATGAAAAGATCCAAAGACTTTGATATCGATAAAAGCGAGATTAGCCCCTTCTTCCATGGGAATGATCCGATAGTCTGCCTGATTAGCATGTAGAAGCCGTGAAGGGAGTTTATTCAAGAACGCCCGTGTATTGTCAAAGACCTGTTTTCGATAGAGCTCTAATTGGGGAGCGGCATTTTGATAAGCAACGCAAAACCAATTGAGGCTAAGTCGATCGGTTTGCAAAACTGGATCCGTTAATAGGGAATCAAAAGACGCCCATTTTGTCTCTTCGTTATGGATCATAAAGAAGGGGGCGCCGCAATAGTTGTCCATTCCAAAGAGATCGAATTTAAGGCCACTCCGATAGCAAATGACATTGAGAATACCTTGTTCAATCTCTTTTTGAAACTCCACGAGCAAGTCACCAACATGGGACGAATCGATAAAATCGAACGTGCAATCGATAGCTAGCGTCAAAGGTTTTTCCCGTTCGGTATTCAAACACTTATGGAGAACGTCTGCAATCCGCTCAATTCGATATTCTGTGACCCGAAAATCGATGCGTTTCAACGCCGGATGGAATTGAGCTAAAAGCAAATCGATTTGATTCCAATCGGAAATAATTCCGTCGATTGATGAGGCATTTGAAACGAGGTTGGCTGCTTGAATATTTTCAAAATAGGCATTTTCTCCGTATAGGACTCGTGGGGCCTTGCCGATGCTTTTTTCCACAGCTTTGAAGATACCTGCTAAACTGGTCATCCCTGAGGCATGGAGACCACAAGAGGTCAATTGTCTAAGGTTCGATGGAATTCTCGTTAGGAGGTCTTGATAGATGGAGGGAAAATCCTCGCTGGTGAAAGGGGAGAGGGTTTCCAAAAGAGTCGAATAGTCTGCATGGATCTGCTCGATATGGGAAGCTAAGGTAAAAAAGGAAGTGCTCTTTTTCTTGTGGATTAAGGATTCAAGTTGATGTTTTATTTTGATGAATGAGAGGTAGACGATCATAGAGTATGTCGGTGAATGGACGATCTGATTCCAATGTTCTTCTGATAGACGAGTCAGTAGGCCTTTTAGTATTTGCAGTGTTCCTTTGATCATGAGCATTTCTTGTGGCTGATCGGAGTGCCAAGTGTGTTCAAAAGCAGCTAGATAAGAGAGGAACTCTTCTTTCGAATAGGGGTTGAACTGCATGAGGGAAGTATTATTCGCCTGAAGAGAGTTTGACGTATGCATAGGACTCTTTGAAGAAGAAAGGGGCCATCGATCGAGTTCTATGCGATTCGCCGAAAGACCAAAGAGAGAGATCCATTCTAAAAGAAATCGGTGGAGTTGTTCGATATCTTCATCAGACTGTCCTTGGAGAGGAAGGATGCGAATTCCTCCGATCTCTTCTTGCTGCATGTGCTGGATGCAAACGATTTGCTTTAGGTTTATATCGCGGTCCTTGCAAGCGCGAGTGAATTCGAGTTGGAAATCATTCCATGTCAGAAGCCATTGTTCTCGGTTTTTCACACATTCTTCAAAAAGAACACTCACATCGACGACGACTTGCGCCTGCGTTGCCTTTGAGATTTTAAGTAACTGTTCTATCATCTTTGGCGTTTCTTCGGATGCTGAAAGAGCAAGACAGTTTGGCAGATGGTTTTGCAGGTCGAAGGGGCGAGTCAAGAGCAAAGGGAAACCTTGAGGCTGGAGAAGGGATTTTTTCCAATCTTCAATCCTTTGTGTGTATGGCGGAGAGAATTTATTTCCAGGATTTCTGGCATAGAACCCCGTAGCTTCCGGATCTACTTGGACGAAGATTCCAAAGCATGGGCAAATCCAATCGACCATCGAAGCATAGAAACCACTCGATTTGGCCAGCCATCGCTTTTCTAAGAAACCAAGAAGCTGTTGCTCCTTAGGAGAAAACCTAGGGACTTTCGAAAGAAGCATTTGGTTAAGATACCAAGATTGTTGAGAAAGAGGAACATTTTGAAAAGCAGGAGATGGGGATCCTTTGAGAAGGTAGGCAAAGGCATGATGAGCAGCGCAACCAAGCACATTGCTTAAAAGAAGACATTCATTGCCAAATTTTGATGTCCAAGGAGAAAGAAGGCAGAGGCCGCCCCCTAGTCGAGTCAAGACAGATGCCGATCCAAGGGCAGTTCCCGCACTGATAAATGTGGTTTTTTCTAAGATTTTATGACAAATGGATTGAATTTTTTGATCTAGGGAGAGAGAAACTGATGTTTGATTAGGAAGTCGAAGATCAGAATATATATCATCTGATGAAGAAGCTTCTAGATAACCCATGGTGAGGAAAGTTGCCAAAAGAAATCGCAATACTAAACAGTTAGAGACTGTTAATAATCTCATATATATCAAAGTCATGGGTCTATGTTCCCCATAAACGTGTAGGTGTTTTTTAAACCGTCTTTCTATCAGATGCCTAAATTGACGGATAGTCTCATTGAAAAAAAAAGGCGTTCTCTTCACAATCAAAAAAACAATTTTTTAACTTTAAACATGGAATACGATGCATTTAACTCGAAAATCTTTTAGCGGATTGCTTGCTTGTCTGGGACTTTTTTCATCTAGTTTTTTACCGGCTCAAGAAAGGGTCACACCTTCTGAAAAGAAAATTCCAAACAATGTCAAAGTTGAGATGTATAGCGCAGGGAGCATTGTTCCTCTTTTGCCCATGCTCAATGAGTGGTCAGTACGTGAATTTGTTCACTCTCCCTATCGCTATTCCCCATCAAAAAATCAGATTGTTTCGCCTACGGATATCATCCTTGTCAATTCGCGTGATTCTCTAATAGCTTTAGCTAAAAGAGATGGCAGGGTGGTGGGAATAATCTCGCTCATCCCATTTGATGCACCTGAATTACAGAGGATGCAATTCGGTCAGCTATCTGTTCTAGAAAAAATCCAAGCATCCGGTTTTGATCCTTCGAAGATGATCTACGCAGGTTACTTTCTGACTGCTCCCGATGTACATAATGATAGACAAATTGTGGATGCACTTTACCAAGCCATGACAAATTTTGCCCTTGAAAAAGGGAAAACGCAAGTTTGTTATATGGAAGATATCGGTCGATTAGATCCTCCTAACGCTGAGAATCAATCGTCCATAGAGCCATGGGGTGAGGTTATCAAAGGATTCGATAGTACGGGTGTGCAAATTGGGATCTCCTGGCCGACACTTGAAAAAGATGGAAGCGTTAAGGAGATGGAGCACACGCTGGAATTTTTTGTCAAAGATTTGGAATCAGATAAAGATCTGCAAAAGCATGATAAAAAAACGGTTAGCAACAAGAATTGAGCAGTCACCTAAGGTAGATCATGGGCTTTAAACGAATTTTAGGCATTTTGGTCTTGGTTGGTGGTATTGTGCTCCTTGGAGTCTCTTACTACATTAAGCAGCGCGTTGCAGAAGGCCAAATAGAGGTCAGCAGCGCGCAAAAAAAGGTCGATCGTAGCAGCAGTCTTTTTTCTCTTAATCCTGTTTCAAAACAACTAGGGCAAGGGATGACCGATTCGGCGCAAAAGAAAATTGACCAGGGCAATCAGCAGATTGACGAATATACCGTTCTTGCCAACAGATTGCAGATCGGTGGTTTTATCCTTGGTATTGCTGGCGTTTTGGTCATAATTTTTGGAAAAAAAAGAAAAGCATAGTCCACTGGAGCTGAGTGTTAATTTAGATTTTTTTTTAAATCGCATTTAAAAAGCTGTCCTAAAAACCGAGTATCCGATTTTTGAGATCTTTTCCCTCATTCTTCTTACCATATGCAGCTTCGCATATTGTCCTTGTCGAATGAGGAAAAATCTCATCGAAAATCCCGCCAAACTTCAAATGCTGGGTTTTTAGGACAGCTCCTAAGAAAGTATTTGCAAATACTTTCTAAGAGACTGTCGACGAAATCAGATTTCGTCGACAGGCCCTTACAGACTGAAATCAAAATTCCTGTTTAATTGAGGTTGGAATAGAGGGGATAGTCAATTTGTCCCTGAATGGAAGTCCAAACTCTCGGGTTCCCTTATCCAAATGAATCGATTCTAATTGCGGCATCGTTGATGATGAAGGAGGAGTTGCTTTTTCCCTTTTCAAATGAATCGATTCTAATTGCGGCATCGTTGATGATGAAGGAGGAGTTGCTTTCCCCTTTTCCTTTGAGTGATACTTTTCTTCTTTTGGCTCACGTAGAGGAATCGGTCCCAGTCCAAGTGAAAATTTCTCCGTTATTTTGATCAAGGTCTCAAGTTGGTCAGTGCTTAATTCATCGAATGACGTTGTTATGCTTTTAGCTGTAACTAACCAGTCTTCAGGAATAGTTAATTTATGATGAAGGCCTTTTACGAGTAATGCAATGTTTCTGAATAAATCTTCCTGTAGAATCCCTAGTGTGTTGTTTCTATGTAAATGCCTTGTCGTGCACGTAGCGATCAGATTAATTTGTCGTTGGTTGAGAGGTTTTGCAAAAGGAAGTCGTTTTACAAATTGTCTGACCTCTTGACGAGTCCATACGATATCTTCTAAGAAATGATAAACGAGGAAAGAATAGTTTGTTGGGATTAGAGTAGGATTCATGGCGCTTGTGACGAATCCGGGCTCAATCTTAGTTTTCGAATAAGCGCGCAAAAATAACAGTGTTTTATACATTTCTCGTGCAGCAGGCAAGACCTGGGAGAGCTGTACGATTTCTCGATTTAAAGTTTCGTACTGTTCAAATGATAATTTTGAATAGTCCTTTTTAAAGAGCAGCTGTTGTGCTTGTAGGCCAAGTTTCTCGGTGACAAATTCCTTTAATTTCTCTTGTGTTGCTTTACCAATCGGGGAGGGTGGGCTACCCAAGCATTTTTGAACGATTTGAAATCTTCCTTTGTGTTGGTTATAAATGACTCGATCTTTTTGTGAAAAATCGAGATCGCAATTTAATAGAGGTAATGTTGGAAATCCTGTCATTGGTTTCTCTTTCTAAAGTTTAAGGGTGAGGTTTAAGGTTCTTTAACTGTTTAGTTGCTATCTTGATCAATCGATCGAATTTGAGTAGATTTAAACTCTCCGTTCCGAAAGAAATATCCCGGCCTAAGATAAGCCAGGTTTTAGGGATCCTTAATTCATATCCAAGGCCTTTTAACGAAAGTGCGATCTTTGAGAATAAATCTCTTTGCTCGATTCGCGTAGTGTTGTTGCCAACAAAGTTCATGATTTTTGCAACGATTAGCTTGAGTTCAATAGGGGTAATAGGATTTGCAAATGGAAGGATCTTCACTAGATTTTCGATATTTTCTCGATTATAGATCTCTTTGTGCCCCTCTTGATAAACGCTGAATGTAATTGGCTTGGATTTGGAAAAGAAATGTGTATCAGTACGTTCGAATTCTATGGGTTGTAAACTGCTGGATGTTTGAGAAAAAATTTTACAAATTTGCATGCCTTTGTGTAGTAGCCGGGCAAAAGGCAAAATTGCAGAAATCGTGCGGACTTTGTTATCGAGCCTTAGGTAGTCTCTACAGGTTACTGTCTCATAACTCTTTTCCCATACGACTCTTCGCGCTTGTTCACCAATCAGATTTCTAACCAAATCTCTTAATTTATCCTGCGTCTGAGTGCATCTCTCTTGCATCGGTTTGTCGCGAATTTCTAAGGAAGCAATCACCCATTTTCGCGGTGTTATATCGAATCGCAAAGTTTGCTGATTATAAAAGACATAATCAGATTGCACCGGTAAGCATTTAAATGGCGTGTTAAGAGGCGGCAGTGAAGATGGCTCTGTCATTTGACACTCCTTAATGTTTGGAGTACTGGAGAAAATGATGTGAACAGATTAAACCATTCCGATCTTTTCAAAAAACAGAAGATCAGCATTTTTGGAAACAGACATCTGAGAGAGTATTTCTGATCATCGAAGTCATGTCTTTTTCCCAATTTCTACAAAAAATGAAAAATATTCTTGCACGAATTCCTGAAAGCTCTTAGACCACATAATAGAAGTCTAGGGAAATGCAAGATTGCGATTTTCGCAGAAATCTTAAATGGAAAGAGAATGTTATGGCAAAAAAGACCAAATCAAGAGCAAAGAAAGCAACAGGTGCTAAAAGGAAACCAGCAGTTAAGAGAAAGCACGCTGTAAAAAAGAAAGCGGCTGGGAAAAAAAGAGGGGGAGGATTAAGTCAGCTAACTTACTCTCTATCGCCAGAGCTACAAGCAGTAGTAGGTGCAAAGAGCTTGACACGTCCGCAAATCGTAAAAAAACTATGGGTATATATCAAAGCCCATAAATGCCAAGATGCCAAAAATAGACGGATGATCGTTCCAGATAAAAAGCTTGCAGAAGTCATTGGCAATAAACCTGTCGATATGCTTAAGCTTGCGGGCGTGTTGAATAAACACATCAAGTAATGGATGTAACCGTTTCCTCTCTAGGAAGGTAAAAAACCAGCTCATCTTTGTGAGCTGGTTTTTTGTTGTAAATAGCCGGCCAAACAGGAAAAAGTAATGGCAAAAATTCTAGTCACTGGTGCTACCGGGTTTGTAGGAAAGAGATTGATCCTCTCGCTGTTGGCACAAGGGCATGAAGTCTATGCGTTGTGCCGAATCAAAGGCACACGAGTCTTTGTCGAAGATAAGCCAAACTTATATTCTATTTGGGGTGATTTGAGAAATCCTGAAACCATCTCTAATATCCCGATCGAAATCGATGCTGCTTATTATCTCGTTCACTCTATGACGGAAATCGTCAATGATCTGACCAAGGTTGAGTTAGAAGTCGCTGAACAATTCATTAAGGGTTTAAGGAAAACTAAGGTCAAGCAGATCATCTACTTGGGCGGTATCATCAATGATGAAAACCGACTATCACCCCATCTTCGATCTCGACTCCTTGTCGAACAAGTTCTAAAGCAAGGTTCCATTCCTGTAACGATATTACGCGCAAGCATAATCATTGGATCTGGTAGTGCTTCCTTCGAGATCATCAGAGATTTATGCGAGAAGCTCCCTATAATGATAGCGCCCAAATGGGTGAATACTCTCTGTCAACCGATCGCCATTCGAGATGTGATTTTTTACCTTTCTAACGTTCTTCTTAATCCGAAATGTTATGGAAAAATCTTCGATATCGGTGGCCCTGATGTCTTAACATTTAAAGATCTGCTGCTTCAATATTCTAAGTTCAGAAAATTAAAACGATTTATAATAGAGGTTCCCGTCCTTACCCCACATTTATCGAGTTTCTGGCTTATTTTAATTACTTCGGTACGTTTTTCGCTTTGTGCTTATTTAGTCGAAAGTATGAAAGTCAGTTCAATCGTAAAATTGCGCGAGATCGAAGCCATCATCCCGCATCCTTGCTTAAAATTTACGGAGGCTTTAGCGCTTGCTTTTCAGAAGATAGGCCAGAATGAGATTGTTTCAACATGGATGGATTCTTGGGAGGTTGAAGATAAGGATCCTAACATCAATAACTACATCGAAGTTCCGAAAAATGGCTGTTTGAAAGATGAACAAATAGTCGTAATCAGGGATTCAAGAGAGGCAACGATAGAGCGAATTTGGTCGATTGGTGGAGCTAAAGGATATTATAGTTTCGATTGGGCATGGCAATTAAGAGGTTTTGTAGATCGCCTCTTTGGAGGTATTGGGCTGAACAGAGGAAGGAGGCACCCAACGGAAATTCAAGTAGGCGATTCCATCGATTTTTGGAGAGTCCTTCGCGCGGATAAAGAAGAAGCTGATCTTGTCTTATTCTCTGTGATGAAGGTTCCTGGAGAAGCATGGTTGGAGTTTAAATTGGAAAGAAAAGGGGATCGATGGGTTCTTGTTCAAGTAGCCACATTCAGACCAAGAGGCATCTTAGGACGCCTTTATTGGTATCTACTTTGGCCTATTCACTTTTTCATTTTCCGAAAAATGGCGAGTGGTATGGCTGGGTATGTGCATGATAAATAAGCCGTCTCGATGTCAAAAATGTCTCTTCATCTTTCGAAGAGATTTGCGTTTATATGACAATACAGGGCTTATTTACGCCTTAGAGCACTCTAAAAGCGTTATCCCATGTTTTATTTTTACTCCCGAACAAATAGATAAAAATCCCTATCGTAGTGATCATTGCGTGCAGTTCATGATCGAATCCTTGGAAGATCTAGGAGATCAACTAAAGAAAAAAGGAGGTCGGCTTTATCTATTTTATGGAAAGCCAGAACAGATCGTCGAGCAATGCATCGATCATCTTCATGTCGATAGTGTCATTGCGAACCGCGATTATACTCCTCATAGCCAGAAAAGGGACAAGAACATCGAAAAGACATGTCGGCGACATCAAATCGATTTTTTACTCTTCGAAGACGCACTCTTGCATACCCCTGAAGAGACTCTTAAGGCGGATGGTAAGCCATATAAAGTTTTTTCACCGTATTTTAGGCATGTTTCTGGCCTACCTGTCTTAAAGCCTAGATCGAATCAGATGACGAACTATTTTAATGGAAGAATAGCATTTAGTCAGGACGCAGATATTTATCACAAAATTCTTCCAAAGCGATCAAAGCACCTCCTCGTTAAAGGAGGCAGAAAAGCAGGTAATAGAATCCTCGAAACGATTGGCCGGTTTTCAAACTATGCGGCGGTGCGTGATTTTCCTGGGATCAAAGGTACGACAAACCTATCGCCGTATCTTAAATTCACTATTATTTCTCCAAGGGAAGTTTATTTTGTCATCGTAGAGCATTTCGGAAGAGATCACGCACTGATTCGAGCGCTTTTTTGGCGTGATTTTTTTTCCTCGATTGCCTTCTTTTTCCCCCATGTATTTTCTGGAGCTTTCTATAGAAAGTTCGATCGATTGAAATGGAGCTACGATAAGCAAGCGTTCAAGAAATGGTGTCAGGGGCAAACGGGCTTTCCGATAGTTGATGCCGGGATGAGGGAATTGAACAATACTGGGTTCATGCATAACCGTGTTCGAATGATCGTTGCTTCCTTTTTGACAAAAGACCTTCATTTAAGTTGGCGCTGGGGAGAAAAATATTTTGCGCAAAACCTCATAGACTACGATCCAGCAGTGAACAATGGGAACTGGCAATGGTCGGCAAGCACAGGATGCGATGCTCAGCCATATTTTCGTATCTTCAATCCCTGGGCTCAGCAAAAGAAATTTGATCCTGATTGCACATACATCAAAGAATGGATTCCAGAATTGAAGTTGCTCCCCTCTAAAAGTATCCATAGATGGTGGGATGAAAAGCTACATAGCTCTTGTCCAGATTATACACCTCCCATGCTCGACCATGATAAAGAAGCCAAAATAGCCCTCAAGCTATATCGTGCGGTGAAACCAAAAGATGGCGAGGATAGCTTCTAAAAGTAGTATTCCAAAGTTTTTTTAAGTTTTGTGAACTGCAAGGGTTAAGTGATAGCCCTCCTTGGCAAATCGTCGTGCTGTGGCAGCTCCGATTTCTGCCGATGCCCCTGTAATAACCACATTCGCTAAAGTCGTGGGATTTAACGAATTTTTATTTATGAGCAGTAAATTCAATTTTTTTTATTACACATCTTTATGTCCCATTGGAACAGCCCTTAAATAGGGGCAGCTGTGCTCATAAATCTGGGGTGATTGGATTGGCAAGATGCCGATTTTTTAATTCGCTTGCAATACCCATGCATCTTAATCCGTTCTATGGGATAATTTCCGCAAAAAATCACTTGCCAAGGTGTGATCAGAGAATGAGTGAAATTCATTTATTTCTTCCGAATATAGCTGATGGAGAAGATAAGAGTTCCATCTTGGGAAATCGCATCAGAAAAAATTATCGCCACGTACGGAAATGGGCGAAGAGATCGATGACGAATTGCTTTCGTATTTACGATAGAGAAATAGGGCAATATCCTTTAGCCATCGATTTTTATGCCGGACGCTTTTGTGTGCAATATTTTTCAAAATCGCGGGATGATACCCAACCTTCTGCTGAACTGGTGAATGAAACTACGCAAGCATTATGTAGAATTTTTGGTATTCATCCTGATGTGATCTATTGGCGTACACGCATAAAGAGCAAAAAGACGCGGCAATACGAAAAGCTAGGCGAATCTCGAAAGTTTGTCAATGTATTCGAGTATGGTATTCAATTCAGGATCAATCTCGACGATTACTTAGATACGGGACTTTTTCTCGATCATCGTGAGACGCGTAAATTGATCGCCTCCCATTCCAAGGGTAAGCGAGTGCTAAATCTTTTTGCCTATACCTGTTCATTTAGCGTCCACGCGGCTGCGGCTGGCGCAACTTTCACTAAAAGCGTAGATATGTCGAATACTTATACTCGATGGGGAAGGAGCAATTTCCTGCTCAATTCTTTGCCGCTTAAAATGAATGAAGTTGTTCGAGCTGATTGCCTTAAATTCATGGACGAGGAGACGTGCTCCAGCAGCAAGTATGATATCATCATCATCGATCCACCCACCATATCTCGTTCGAAGAAGATGGATCAATTATTTGATATTCAGAAAGATTATGTTTTTCTTATTTCTAAAGCCCTAAAGCTTCTTTTGAAGGGCGGAGTGATCTTTTTCAGTACGAACTCACGAAAGTTTGTTTTCGAAGAAACGCAGTTTCCTGGATGTGCGATCTTAGAAATTTCTCATAAGACAATCCCTATAGATTTTCACGATCCAAAGATGCATCGCTGCTGGAAGATTTCCCTTTCTTAGAGTCTTAGAGACCGTCCACAAACCTGAGAACGTATTTGCAAATTCTTTCTAAGGCTTTGTCGACAGTCTCTTAATCCAGCCGTTGAGGCAGTGTCTATTTAGGACAATTTTCTAGGTCGTTTTAAAAACTTGAATAAGAGGGGATTGATGGAGATGGAAATCAAAGCACAGGCCACTATTACGTTATAGCCCGTTCGCGGCAGGATATGTTGCGATACAGCCTGTTCAGCAAGGATAAAAGAAAATTCGCCGATTTGGGCTAAGGCAAAAGCAACCGTTAACGCTGTTTTGAATGGATATTTTAGGAGCAAAGTAAGGCAAAGAGCAACAGCCGGCTTCAAAATAAGGACAATCGAAAGCATGCTCAAAAATAGCAGGAAATGGGCCGAAATTCCATGAGGATTGAATAACATTCCAACCGAGAGGAAAAAAATGACGATGAATGCTTCTCTCAATGGTACAGCAGTTATAGAGACTTGATGGCGTATTTTTGTTTGACCTATCACCATTCCTGCTACAAAAGCTCCCAAAGCGATAGAGGTTCCCAATAGGATAGCAGAACCTGATGCGATGACAAACGTTATCGCCAGTATAGTTAATGTAAAAAGCTCGTGAAATTTCGTGAGGATGACCTTAGAAAGAATGTACGAGATAATTTTTCTACCAATCGTGAACATGACCAGAGTAAGGAGAAAGAATTTAACAATCGCAACGCCAAAAGAGATGCATAGTGATTCGATAGGAATTTTTTCCCCGTCTAACGATGCCGCTAGAGAAGGTATTAAGAGCAAGGCGATCACTGTGATAATATCCTCGACGATCAGCCATCCCACGGAAATATGACCTTCTGGCGTCATCAACAGGTGATGATCTGAAAGTACACGAACAAGCACCACCGTACTAGCGACACCGATAGCTAAACCAAAGACGATTCCTGCCTCTAATGACCAACCAATGGAGTGAAGAAAGGTCGCAGCTAGAAGGGTAGCTATGCCTGTCTGGCAAATGGCGCCTGGGATGGCAATATTCTTATATTTGACTAAGTCTTGCCATTTAAAGTGCAGGCCGACATTGAACATCATGAGGATGATCCCGATTTCAGCGAGCTGCTCGGCAACTTCTTTATCCGCTACATAGCCTGGAGAGTAGGGACCAATTAAATATCCTGCTATGAGATAGCCTAAGATGGGCGATAGCTTGGCACGATAGGAGAGATAACCAAGGAGGCTTGCAAAGGCAAAACCTATCGTAAGGATTAAAACGATCTTGAGATTGATGAAGTCATCCATGGTCTTTCACGAAATTTGGCAGTATATACAACTATCTATACAGATTTTTGGTTGCTTCGGGTACTAAAAATCTAAAGTTCAAGTTAAAATCTGATTCTCCATCTAAGAAAGTATTTGCAAATGCATTTTCCTGGAGAACGGAAACCTTTTCGGGATCTTCCAAAATGCGGGTCTCGCTCGTATCATAGTCCCGATACTGGCTTTGCCCCGCATTTTGCAATCTCCTGGAAAACCTTCCCATTCTCATAGGGAAAAGAATTTGCAAATACTTTCTAAGAGACTGTGGTTTTCTATTCTTGTGCATTACTGAGGGCTGTTGTACAATTGCCTGTCGTTTAACAAGTCTGTCAAGGTTCACGATGTCTCGATTGTTTGAAAAAAAATCTATCAGCGCACTTGTTGCAGAAGCATCAGACACGAAAGATGGCCTTAAGCGCACATTAGGTCCCTTGAATTTGACAGCTATGGGCGTTGGAGCGATTGTAGGTGCAGGTTTTTTCGTCTTTATAGGTCAAGCTGCCGCTAGTTATGCTGGTCCCGGAGTTGTGCTTTCCTTTGTTTTTGCTGCGTTGATCTGCATTTTCTCAGCGCTTTGCTATGCTGAATTTGCTTCCCTTATTCCTATTGCTGGAAGCGCCTATTCTTATGCCTATGCCACACTCGGTGAATTTACTGCTTGGACTATCGGGTGGGGCATTACCTTGGAGTACCTTTTTTCTGCTACGTCGATAGCAGGTGGGTGGTCAGGGTATTTTGTGAGTCTACTAAAAGACTTTGGGGTGGCCCTTCCTCCCGCGCTTTATAACGCGCCTTTAGCCTACGATGCTGTTACCGGCTGGACTTCAACAGGTTGCATCGTAAACTTGCCTGCTGTGATCATCATCGGCCTCATAGGTTATTTGATTTCTGTGGGCGTTCAAACAGCTTCGTTGATCAACAATTTGATGGTCTTAATTAAAATCAGTGTGATTTTGCTCATCGTTGCGTGTGGTGTGGCGTACATCAACTGGGATAATCTTCAGCCTTTCATCCCAGAAAATACAGGGGTATTTGGTCAATTTGGATGGAGTGGCATTTTGCGAGGCGGAGGAGTGGTTTTCTTTGCGTTCATAGGATTTGACTCAGTTTCAACACTTGCACAAGAATCTCGCAATCCCAAAAGAGACCTTCCCATCGGGATGCTTGGTTCCCTTGGCATTTCGACGTTCATTTATGTCGTTGTAGCGGTGATCTTGCTTGGCATTGTCAATTATAGCGAACTCGGCGTTGCTGATCCCCTTGCAGTCGTGGTGAATGCGCTCGGCCCCAAATTTGTCTGGTTGCGCTATGTCATCAAGATTGCGATCACTGCCAGCCTTAGCTCAGGAGTTCTGGTGATGTTGCTCGGGCAAGCTCGTATTTTTTATACGATGTCTCATGATGGGCTTTTACCAAAAGTCTTCGGCAAGACGCATAAAAAGTATAAAACCCCTTTCTTTACCAGTATCTTCATTTCTGTTGTTGCCATGATCGTTGCAGGACTTTTTCCTCTTAATCTTCTTGCTCAAATCACTACCATGGGTGCATTGCTTGCCTTCTTGATCGTTTGTTTCGGCATCCTAGTTCTTCGCCGAACACAACCTAACCTGCATCGTCCTTTCAAAACACCTTTTGTGCCTTGGATCCCTCTACTTGGTATGCTGACCTGCTTGCTTCAGATGATTGCTATGCCTGGCATAACATGGATGCAACTCGTCGGATGGATGATCATCGGGTATATCATCTATTTTGCTTATGGCATAAAAAATAGCGCACTCCGAACGCGTTGATCAGCGAGATAGTGGCTATTTGTTTTTGCGCGGAAAAAGTCGCGGTCCTAGCAGATTGATGCACAATCCCGAAATCACGAGTACTGCCGCTAAAATTTTCCAAGATTGAAGCGGTTCGCCCAGGACTAAAGTCGAACCTATCATGCCAAAAACTGGCACAAGCAATGTGAAAGGGGCTATGGTTGTTAGGGGATGATGGTGAATAAGCCAACTCCATATGGCAAAAGCAAAAAGAGTGGACAGATAGGCGATATAGAGTACCGTACCTGTTGAAAGCCACGTTAGATGGGTCAAACAATCGAGAATTGCCGGGACACCCTCCACGGCTAAAGAAAGCAGTAGCAACGGGGGCCATGCTATCAAGCTTCCCCACACAATGAGGGCAAGCATATTGACTTTCCCTATTTTTTTGGAAAGCACATTGCCTATGCCCCAAGAAGCAGCTGAAGCAATCACGAGCAAAAATCCCGACAGAGTCACCCCTTCACCGAAGTGGCTTGCCACTAATGCGATCCCTCCTGCGGCAACGAAGCCTCCAACGATTTGCCATATGTGCAATCTTTCTTTAAAAACGACTACGGCTAACAAAATGCTGAAGAAGACCTGAAGTTGCATCAATAATGAGGCTAGTGATGGTGTGATCCCAGCGTACATCCCCAAAAAAAGGAAAGCAAATTGAAGAGCAAACATGATCAGCCCAAACCAGATGATCATGTGGAAGGGAACTTCAGGTTTTTTCACAAAAAGCACAGCTGGAATGCTAGTCAAAAAGAAACGTGTAAAGGCTAAAAACAGCGGGGGAACCCCTTCGAGTCCTACTTTGATGACCACAAAATTGAATCCCCACACTGCCACGACCAATAATGCCAGAATCAAATGAATGTGAAGCATGAGTCTATTCTCACTTTTGATAGGCTAGATTTAGCTTAATTTGATCTATTTTATAATTATTTATATTATATATTTGCAAAAAAAGCACTAAATTTCTAGAAGGACGTTATATGAACATATAGAACGGAATGATTAACCGTGTTGAAATCCATTTTCCATCGTCGAAAGAAACAGAATAAATTAACCGGTTCAGTTCCTTTTGGAAAAACGTATTTAAAGGCTATTATCCTCACCGTCTGTCTTTCCCAGGCGTTTCTTTTTTCAAAAGAGGAATTTACTGTTAGCCAGAAAGATTGTGGACTTTCCCCTTCGCCAATCCGTATGGGAGCTAGATATACGATTGGTCGAGGAGTGGGCTACAGTCAAGGCTATAGCACCTTAGAAGGCTTTTTCGCCGCCACTCCTTGGTTCGATGATGCGTGGATTCCCTATTTGGACATGCGAGGTCACGTATTCGACAATGGAAAGTTTGCAGCCAATGCGGGCTTGGGTCTTCGCTATATGAATTCGCGCGTCTGGGGGATCAATGCTTATTATGACTATCGCAATACAGTCCATCAGCACTACAATCAAGTTTCTCTTGGCCTCGAATCGCTAGGACTTATCTGGGACTTCCGGATCAACGGGTATTTGCCAGTAGGTGCTAAAAAAAGCCCATTTTATGATGCGAAATTTGCTTCCTTCCAAGGGAATCAAATGTACATTTCCGTAAAACAAGAATTCGCCATGAAGGGTGCTAATGCTGAGGTTGGCGCTCACATAACCAACGCGAAGAATGCGCAACTTTATGCAGCAGTAGGTCCCTATTATTTTCAGAATGCAGGAAAGCATAGTTGGGGAGGAGAAGGTCGTCTTGTCTTCGAGACGCTCCAACACATCCGTCTGCAGTTAAATGGCTCATACGATTCTCTCTTCAAGGGGATTATCCAGGGCGAAGTTGGGGTTTTTTATGCCTTTGGTCCTAGAAAAGTTGTACGCAAAACACAAGTAGAACAAGAGACTGGGTTTTTTTCCTCAATGCATTCCAAAAAAGAGGCGAAAACAAAAGAAGACGATGCCTGCAGAGATGCTATGCTCTTGCGAGAGAGAGCGCTACAGCGGATCGATCGTAATGAGATCATCGTTCTCGATAAGAAACGTGAAAGAGGGTTAGCAAAGGATCTTAATGGCCAGCCATATTCT
Organism: uncultured Simkaniaceae bacterium; assembly: GCA_963791555.1. Taxonomy (GTDB): domain Bacteria; phylum Chlamydiota; class Chlamydiia; order Chlamydiales; family Rhabdochlamydiaceae; genus JAGXTH01. Next base: position 465,654 of record CAWBSQ010000002.1, on the reverse strand, counting down.
TTCGTATTTGTCGATAATACTAGCCATTCAAATGGGACCTTTGAGTCACCCTATAATTCCTTAACAGCCGCTGAAAACAATTCTAAACCAGGTGACATCCTTTATATTTTTCCAGGAGATGGCACAGCGACAGGAATGGAGAGTGGAATTACTCTACAAGATTCCCAAAGGCTTTTAGGAGCAAGTATACCTCACCAGTTTCACACCATTTTCGGAACAATCACTTTACCACCCTTAGCCTCAACTGCACCCGTTATCAATAATATGATGGTATCCAGCGGGTTATCTACAATTAATTTGAGCAGTAATAATGAGGTTTCTGGTTTTACGATTAACGACGTACAAGGAGTTTTTAATTCCGCAAGCATCTCTTTTCCGAGTGGGACCAATGCCCTCATTACACATAATACGATCACCACGATAGGAAGTGCAGATGCAATAAATATTGGAGACCCATTGGGAGTGTCTATTCCACATGGTGATGTTACGGTCGCCAATAATCGCATCCTAGGAGGCGATATTAATCCAACTTTCGGAGCCGTAGTATATGGCGGGGATATGAATATCATGATTCGCGATAACATCTTTAGCGGCATCGATAGTTCGTCTGGTTTAACAGAGGGAGTATCTGTTTCGCCTCAGGTCTCAGGTCCGATCGTTCTTTCAATTGTCGATAATATTTTCAATTCTCTAGAAGCAAGCAACTCAGGCCTTGTAGCTCCTATCTATATAACGACCTCCGTCGATAGCCCTCTCAATGTGTCGATCATTGGCAATCTGGTTGAAACTCCGAACGTTCCCTCGATGGCACCACTTCCTCTTGGAGGCGTATACGTACTTCAACAGATCTCCGGGGTGGGCACTATATCTCTAGATGTCATCGATGATAATGCAGCCAATACGCCTGCAGGCGTTACGGGATTTGTATTTTCGAATACCACCGGCGACCCATCCTTGCTAATCGTTAATTTTTCTTCCAACAATGAAGGTACGCGGGTAGGACCTCCATAGACTGCTCTTACGACAGCCTGTTAAAAGCAATTTGCAGATATTTTCTAAGAGTTTCTCATCAAGAAATGACACAATCCAGCGATTAGTCACTAATCGCTGGATTTCAGTCCATTTGAAAGACGAATCGTCGATTGTTAGTATGACAAATGACGAATATGCTCAGACAATGCATGCAGATCATTGGACAGCCTGCGGACTTTTCGGGCGAGAATGGTCTTTCTTTTTCTGAACATTCTAGAGTTTAATTTTCTACGTTTTATCATAAGGTACTCTCAGGTTGTGGGATGATGTTTTTGTTTCATCCCATGGATTTATTCAAGTTATGGCTTTTGAATTAGCCCCATGTGAGGGAGAGTTGGATTGTTGCAATCAATACAAGCTAACCCTCATCCTCTACAATTATTAATATACAGAATTAAAAATTATTTTTGAATATATTATATTGCGTGCTTTCAATAATTATGCGTTTATTTTGTTATTAAATATAAACGTGCTATTAATATTAATTAATACTAATTGTTGAGAAATTTTTTGCAAGTTACTGTAGGTCAACAAGTTCAAGGTGTTAGAGAAAAGGCGGAAAAACTCTTATCGCTTTTGCCTAATCACTCTCTATAATTTAAAAGAAAAAATCTTTTAGGGGTGGAGAACTGTGAATTATTGGAATTGTGGAGCAATCTTGCCAGATCCCAATTGGGGAAAAATCTCTTTCCGCGCCACCTGTGATCGGTGTGATGCCGCGTTGCATTCTTGTAAGAATTGTCAATTTTATAAGCCAGGACTTCCTAACGATTGTGCCGTTTCAGGGACAGAACCCATCAGGGATCGCACTACGAATAACTTTTGTGAGGAGTTTTGCCTGCTAGGCAAACCTCCTTCACAAAAAAAAGGCACGGATGCACAAAAGCACTTTGACAATCTCTTTAAGAGACCGTCCACAAACTAAGGCTTCGTCGACAGTCTCTAAAGTCTAGAATCGTGTGGCAATCCCCATTATCCCTACGATGATTAGATAAATTGCGACAATGTAGTTTAAAATAGCAGGGAAAATAAGAATTAAGATTCCTGCAATCAATGAAATGACAGGCGTTAAAATAGGATGCAACATCATAGCTCAATCTCCAAATTGGCTTTTTTATTTAACTCAAGCTTACCTTCTTCGGCTTCTCTTGCAAAAGATCATGACCCCACCACCGATGATGACTAGTGCCACCCCGCCATAGAGGCAGATCTTTAAAGGCGTATCGTATTGACTGAGTTGCCCTTCTAAAACTCCACCGGCTGTATTGCCAACTGGATTATTCCCAAACAAACTGGTTCCTTTACTTATGCTCCCTTTAGCCTCATTGACGCGGTTCTTGTTGTATACAGCAAAAATAACGAGAACAATACCGATGAGAAAAATGACTAATCCGGAAATGCGCTTGACACCCATAACTCCTCCAAATACGTGTATATTTATTTTATTACCTAAATAAACAAAGATTGTAAACAACAATCTAATTATTTAGTTGCATTTGTTTTAATGTCGAATGATATTGTCTAATAATAGTTCAGTTACTTTTGTGATATAGAAGCTTATGTTGTAAGTAACTGAAATGTAGGTCTTAGAGAGGTGTTAATGGGTTCTGATTTCGTAGATTTTGGGGACTAGGTTTGCCGTTTCGATTCTGTTTTTGGGGATAATATGTGGATATTGATATTATACACACCGTGACTCAAAAATCGATTTTTGGCTTTGCTACCATACTTGCTTTTGAATCACGATGTGCATCTCTCCCAGACAAGAATCGAAAAGCGTTTCAAAAGAACCATAAAATCCATTTAAACCAAATCCGTTAAAGTTTCTTAGGGGGAATATGTTTGCTGTGATTTATCAAGGGTTTCTAAAACCTGGCCGAGAAGCTGACTATCGGAAATCCTGGAATACGGTCGCCCGCTATTTTGTCGAACAAAGGGGAGCTCTTGGTTCGTGCCTGCATCGTAGGGAAGATGGCCTATGGCTAGCATATTCTAGATGGCCTGATCAAGCGACGCGCGATGCTTCATGGCCAAAAGAGAGGGAGGTCTCTGTAGAATTGCCGAGCGTTATCCGACAAGCGATTTTGACGATCAAAGACTGTATCGACGACGATAGGAAATTGAGTGAAATCTGCCTGGAAGTCATCGATGACGTAAACTTCATAAGGAATTAGATAAAAAGAGACAAACATGAGCTTTTGTGGACACGACATTATTGGCACGGTAGGGGTTATCCTTACACTTTTATCCTATTTTCTCCTGCAGATTGCCCATCTTAAGATCGAAGATATTGCCTATTCTGCGATCAATGCACTGGGATCGATCATGATTCTTTATTCGCTGTACTATGAATCCAATTTTTCGGCGGCGTTAATGGAATCGATGTGGTTAATCATTAGCCTCTATGGCGTGATAAAGATTCTTCTAAAGAGGAAACAGATCAAAAGATCGATTGAACTCAACCATTCGCAGGACATCGATTGACTGTTTAGATTGGCCAGAGATTCGACAGAAACTTTAGAAAAAAGTTTACATTTATTTTTTTAGCAGACTAAAAAGAGTCTTAAAAACTCCGTCTCTTGCACTCGCGTTTTCGACAATAGACTCCAGTCGGAGAAACGTATTAACTGTAGGTTCCTACTTATCTAGTTGACCAAAGTTTAAATAGAGAGAGGATAAATAAGATGGTTTTCAGAAAAGCAGTTCTATTTATTTCTGCCCTCATCCCAGTCTTCGGTGTTTGCGAAGAAGAAGAATCTGAACAAGTACCTATTAGTTTTATTCGTGACGTCATGCAACCGGTAGGAATGCCCGTAGTCACCTCGTTTCATGCTCTTCGAGAAAATGTCTTTCTCAATACCAGAATTTCCAACGGTTCATTGTTTGAAAAGCTGGGCAATTTTTTTCTGACTCCAAGCCAATATCTTTTTGCTGGTAAAACTATAGCCCTAAATAGCAGGGAAAAATTTGACTTTGAAATAGCACAATCGTTTGATTATGAAAAATGGAATTGGTTGAAAACACTCTTAGCGCTGATTGCTTTGCCCGTTGCTGAGCCTATTGGAATTTCTCTCAAAGGAATTTCGTATCTTTCTTCGGAAGTCACGCAAAGACATGAGATCATTGAAGCAGCGCTTAGGGCAAAAATTGTCATTCCACAAAATGAAGCCTATAGACAGAAGGGAATCAAAGGGTTTTATAGCGATGAGTTTATTCCTTGTCTAGGTTACAAGCGTCCCTCCTTTTTAACCAAGAAACAGAAAGTGGAAATTCGTGCACTAAAGGACATAGTTTCTTTACTTGAAGCACATAATATCATCTATTGGATTGATTTTGGAACATGCCTGGGCGCATATCGTTATGGGGGGATTATTCCATGGGATTGGGATATCGATATTGCAATTCTTCAAGAAGATCATGAAAATGTGAAGAGGATTCTTTCTACTCTAAGCCCCGAAAATTACCAAATCCAAGATTGGTCGAGTTATACGAAGCCGAAGACACTTTTAAAGCTTTTTATAAAAGAAACAAAGAATTTCATCGATATCATGCACTATAAAATCGATGAAGATAAGAAAAACATCAGTTATATTTTCACATTTGCAGACAGCCCTTTTCCCCAGAGTTGGAAAAGAGCCGACATAGAGGCACAAAAACCGTTTACGTACGAACAAATTTTCCCGCTTAAAAAAGCAAAATTCGATGGGTTGACGATTTGGGCCCCAAACCAGACCGTCGATTTTCTAAAAAGTAGATACAGCGAAAACCTAGAGCCAGCCATGGTCTGGGATGAAGTACAAATGGTCTATACAAAAGTTCCAGATCATCCTTATTGGAAAAGTTAATAGCCTGATTTTTTTGCTGAGATATACGTGCTTTGTAATATCACGAAGCTTGTTATGAATCTCATGAGTTGGTAACTTCGAAGCGCAGTTTTTAAGCTTGAACGAGGTTGTAGCATTCTCTGCTCATTTTCAAAATCCTTCTCCTGAAATATTGGTCATCGTACGGCTTCCAAAAGTTAAACTAGAGCCTTATACCCTCTATACGGAATGCCAACTACTATGTAAGCAAACAAAATACAAGCGTTGCCCTAGACAAGAAGATGCTCCAGCTTTGACGGATTGTCTTACTTCAGTCCACTATCTCTATAAGAAAACTGCTAAGATAGAAATGTCGTTAGAGTGGATTGGCAATATGCCAAGAGCACTGGTCAAGAAATGGGGGTGGTCGATCGCCAAAATATCCCGAAGTGAACTGCAGTCTGGAGATCTCATTTTTGTAAGAGATAAAGCAGCATCGCGCCGCATTACGCACGTAGTATTAGCATTGTCTGCAGACAAGGTTTTTCATAGCTCTATGAAGGCAAAGGGAGGAAGGATTGAGGACATATCGGATATTTTTACTACCTATACTCAGTCCAAGCAGGTCAAATCCTTGCTTGCTTATATCGACCCGCGTACGTCGAGAGAAGAAAGGAAAAACACGTAAAAGAGAGAGCTAGCGCTCTCTCTTTTAGACAGAAATTCTACACAGTTTAAGAAGCTTCTAAGAAAGAACTTTGCAAATTCCTTTCCCCCATGAGAATTTTTCAATTTTCATAGGGAAAAAAATGCCAATCCTTTCTAAGGACAACCAGTCAGTTCGGTCTCCTCATTGCAGGCATTTTCGAACTCGATGAGCAGTTGGTTTCCTTCTTTGACAGCGTTATCTAGGGCTTCTTTGGGTGTCGAAGTACCATCAAAAGCCTTCTCGAGGTTGTCGATGATCTTTTCGCGGATGAGGGTATAATTGCCAAGACGAATTCCCTTGGTGTTCGCTGATGATTTTTTATTCATGACTTCCAAAACAGCGATCTCGGCAGCTGGATTTTTTTCGTAAAATCCTTTTTTCTTAGCAAGGTGATAGGCTGCTTCAGTGATGGGAAGATAGCCTGTTTGTTGGTGCCAATGGGCTTGCACTTCAGGTAAAGAGAGATAAGCGAGAAACTGGGCTATACCGCGATACGTTTCTTCATCAAATCCAGAAATAACCCAAAATGAGGAACCTCCGATCGTAAGGCGATAAGGGGAAGCTGCAATATCAGCCCAGAAAGGCAAAAATCCCACACCGATTGGAAATGAAGCGGCCTTTTTCAGCATTGGATAGCGATTGGAGCCTTGCAGTAAAATGGCACACTCTCCATCAGTGAAGGCTTTTTCTGGAAGATTGGTAAACCTTCCTTGGTAGCTAAAGATCCCTTCCTTTTGCCAATCGACGAGTTTTTGTAAATGGCGAGTTTGATAATGGCCATTAAAGTTTAAGCGGGCCTGGGTCCCACCGAAGCCGTTGTCATGGGTAGCAAAAGGTAGGTTATGCCAAGAGCAAGTATATTCTAGGTGATAAGCAGCTGGCCAGGCTGTTGTAAAGCCTTTGTAGCCTGCTTTTACGAGCTTCATGCCAGCCTTCTCTAATTCTAACCAAGTTCTGGGAGGACGTTCTGGATCAAGACCTGCCTTTTTGAAAGCCTCCTTGTTGTAGAACAAGATCCCAGTAGAAGCATTCCAAGGAAGAGAATACATCTTTCTATCGGCTGTCGAATAAAACTCTTTGACGGCGTCTATGTAGACATCGGAATCAAATTTTTTGAAATGTTGACGCAGCAGATCTTCGACAGGGAAGAACATATGGGGTTTTAACATCATGGTCTGTGTTGCCACTTCAAAGACTTGCAGAAGGTGAGGGGGAGCCCCTTGCTCAAAAGCTTCCACTCCTCGATCGAACACTTCTGTGTAATTGCCCTTATGGACAAGGGTTACATGATGCATTTCGGATTGGTGGTTGAAGTCTTCGACGATTTCGGCCAATTTTTCATAAAGGAACCCCTCAAAGGCGTGCCAAAAAATAATCTCCTTTGCAAAAAGAGAAAAGCTTGAAAAAACTAGAGCAGCGGAGAGAAAAAAAGCAGAACGTTTCATATTTATGCCCTCAAAACATATTGTCGATGGCATTTTATTCGACAAACAGTAAACGATCAAGAGAGAAACAGCCGAGCATTCCCAATGCCAAGACCCCTAATAGGCGTGAAAGCCTTGCTTGTGAACCCTAAATCTTATATAGCCCAGAATAAATGAAACTTTATTTGACAGAGGTCTTGTTGGAGGCACTGGGCTGACTATGAGAAAAGAACTTATCCATCCTATGCTCGTCCACTTTCCACTGGCATTGCTATTGACAGGCTCAGCCCTAAAATTAATAGGGTTTTTTCTAATAAAGACGCGCTTCTATCCGATGATTCGCATGACTTCGTATCTGCTGCTAACTCTAGGTATTGCCTTTGCCTGGCTGGCTATTTTAGCAGGAGAAATCGCCATCGATGTTGTAAAAGATAGTCTATGCAATGTTCAAGTTGTCGAAAACCACTCTCTTTTGGGCTATCTGGCGACATTGTTTTTCACCCTAGCGGTAATCATAGATTGGGTGAAGGTTTGGTGGAAACGCAGACACATTTCTTCACGTCTCATCAAGATAGGGACTATCTTGAGCACGATCCTCTGTTTTCTTGGCGCTTTCACCCTGTTAGTAGTTGGGTGGCTTGGCGGTGATCTCGTATATGAACAGGGAGCTGCCGTGGACAAGCACTGTCAGGAAGGCTCTAATCAATAATTGAACTCGTCATCTTCTTCACCGCAGAAACGTTTATTGCGATGGAGTTGCTTTATCTGTTGGATCTCTTGATCGCTTAAGACGAAATCAAACACATCGAGGTTCTCACGCAAGTGCTTTTCCGAAGAAGCTTTTGGGATGACAGGAATTTGTTTTTCTATCAACCAACGTAAAATGATTTGCGCCGTGTTTTTTCGATGGATTTGCCCTATCTCTTTCAGAACAGGATCGTTCAATAGCTGCCCCTTGCCAAAAGGACGGTAGGCAACTAATTCGATCCCTTGATCACGGCAAAAATGGAGCAGCTCTTTTTGGTAGAGATAGGGATGGAACTCCACTTGGTTGAATAAGGGTTTACTTCCACCTTTGAGAAGGTCTTCGATGTGATGTAGTGTGAAATTGCTCACACCTGCTTGTCTGACCTTTTTCTCTTGTACGAGGATTTCGATCGCTTGAAAGATCTTTAAAAGGGGCAGGGAGCGATCAGGCCAATGGATGAGGTAGAGATCGAGGTATTCAGTGTCTAATTCTTTCAGAGCAAGGTTACAAGCGTTGTGTACAGATCTTTGCACATCATGGGGATCCACCTGATCTAACGAAAGCTTTGAAGTGATGAATAATTGCTTGCGATCGAACCCTTTGATCGCCTTAGAAATAGCGTGATGGTTTTCATATACATGTGCAGTGTCGATATGGCGATAACCTATTTGAAGGGCAAGCATGACTGTCTTTGTGCATTCCGCGCCGGTCAATTGCCATGTTCCAAGGCCGATGGGAGGGATTTTCACTTGAGTTGCTCCAGAAAATGGTTCGTTTTAAAGGGATCGATCACAATTGCCTACGGCTATTTCGCATCGATCAGTTTTGGTTCAGCCGATGCTGATGATGCTTGGGTCGAAGGAAAATTATCTATAGCGATCGGTTCGATATCATCGCTCAAAGAAAAGCCTAAAATTTTAGAGAAAAAGTAGAGTTGGGCTTCTAAACAGCTTTGGATTGTCTCGGCTTTGCGAAACCCATGCTGTTCGCCCTGATAGAGGAAGTAGGCAGTAGGGATATTGCGCGTCCGCAAGCTCTCGTACATCAGTTGTGATTGGGACGGTGGCACGATGGCATCTTCAGAACCCTGAAAGATGATGACAGGGCACGAAATACGATCAGAGCTGTAAATAGGCGACCGCTCTAAATAAACCGCCTTTTCCTGAGGATAGAGTCCAACAAGTTGATCTAGATAACGGGATTCAAATTTATGTGTATCAAGCGTCAGTCTCTCTAAATCGCTCACACCGAAATAGTCAGCACCTACTTTGAACACATCGCGAAATGCAAGGGCAGCTAGTGTGGTATATCCTCCCGAGCTGCCACCTTCGATCGCCAGTCGATTCCGGTCGGCAAGCCCATGTTCAGCGCAATAAAGTGCCGCATTGGTGCAATCATCGACATCGACAATTCCCCATTGGCCTTTTAAGCGATCGCGATACTCGCGGCCATACCCGCTGCTGCCGCCATAATTGACTTGAACTACGGCGAAACCTCGAGAAGTCCAATAGAGAAAATCCGCGTAAAACCCAGGAGCTTTGTGTGCTGTCGGCCCGCCATGAGATTCGACCAGAAGGGGCGGCATTTCACCTGGCATTCCACAGTATTTCGGGTTGCAGGGAGGATAGTAAAATGCGTGTGCAGTGCGTCCGTCAGTTGTCGGAAATTCGAGGGCAAGAGGTTGAGAGAGATAAGCCTCGTCAGGAAGATTGGTTCGGCTGCCTTTTACAATTGTCGCCTTGCCAGAAGTGAGATCATAAAGGATGACTGAGGTCGGAAGGCGAGGGGAGCTTGCGAGCATAGCCACCTTATCTTTTCCGACGCTAAGATATTTGACAAAGGTGAAGGGGAGTTCAACCGTTTCTGCGCTTCCCTTTTTCATAATATGTGCAAAGAGATTGCTCCCTTTTTGCGCATAACTGCAAAAAATGCCTCTCTTAGAGAATCCATACCACGACATTCCAAACGTCCATTGAGGATAAGAGAGTTCGCCTTCGACGGCCCATAAAGGCTTGTTTTCTCCCGCGCGATAGAGATTCCACCAATTTGTACGATCGGATAGAAAATAGAGCTCTCCATCTGTCGACCATTGCGGATTCGCGATTGACTCGGAAGGACCGCCCGCTATCAACCGATGTTCACCAGATTGGAGATCGAGAGTCCAAAGCTCTGTGCCATCCCAAGGCATATTAGGATGATCCCAGGTGATGTATGCAAGAAGGCGGCCGTCTGGACTGAGCCTTGGACTGGAATAAAAATCGTGGCCTGAGGCAAGGAGTTTGATTTCGCCGCTGTCACGGTCGACTTGGACAATTGAGTTGATCACCTGATCGCCATGTTCCTCCATGACATAGAAAAGCGATGGTTTAGAAGGATGTTCGCAACCATCGGCAAAACGTCCTTTTTCGACTGACGTGATTTTGCGGATCGTTCCATTAGGCTGAAGACAATGGATTTGCTGATCATGGTCATTGATAAAATAGATCCCACTAGCACCGATCAGTAGAGCTCCTCCGCCGTATTCATGTACACGTGTTCGTACATTGTATTCTTTAGGCAGCAATTCCTTTTCGCCTTGTCTTTCATTCCATGACATTAAGGCATTTCGGCCTCCCTCAACAGGTCGCCCTTCCAACCAAAAGAGCGTCTCTTCAGCGATCTGTATATCATTGAATTGGATAGCATCAGCAGCCACTGTATGAGCAGTAATAGGCGAAGGCCACGAACCATAAGGCATAGCTTTAGGCGATACATTCATATTGAACCTCTTATAAGCGAAAAAAACGGAAATACAGATAACTAAAATTGCTAGCCACCTTAGCATATTCCTCCTAAAAAAGAAGCCGACAATGTATTGTGAAAACAATTTTAGAGACTATCCACAAAATAATCCTAAAAATCAACAGAAGCGTATATACATCATGACTCAAAAAATGGTTTTTGAATCACTATCTGGATAGTTTGTAGGTACTCTCTTCTGAAGATAAGGAAATGCAGCATATGTCTAAAAAAACGAAGACGGGAAAAAAGGAACGAGTTGTCGTGATTGGCGGCAGTTCAGGAATGGGCTTAAGCATTGCTAAAGCTGCCCATGAGAACGGATTTGATGTCCTCATTGCCAGCAGATCGAAGGAAAAATTGGACCGTGCTAAACGCCAGATTGGAAACATTACCACCCAGGTTCTCGATGCCACAAAGGAAAAAGAGGTTGCTCGTTTTTTTGCATCGCTCGATGGATTAGATCATCTTGTGATTTCAGCCGCTGATTTCATGATGGGACCCTTTTTGAAAACATCTTTAGAGCAAGCAAGAAGTTTTTTCGAGAGCAAATTTTGGGGACAGTATTGCGCGGCTAAATATGCCGTTCCTAAAATTCGCAAGGGAGGGTCGGTGACATTTTTTTGCGGATACGCAGCCCAAAAACCGATGATGGACTTTGCTGTAGGCTGTGCTATTAACGCTGCCATAGAAGGATTGACGCGTGCATTAGCTCTCGAGCTCGGACCTTTAAGAGTGAATGCAATCGCTCCAGGCACAATTGAAACACCTGTGTGGGATATCGTTCCTAAAAAAGAACGCGAAGCTCACTTCAAACAAACAGCACAAAAATTACCGCTCAAGCGCATTGGGCAACCAGAAGATATCGCACAAGGCGTGCTCTTCCTGATGCAATGTGGTTTTATTACAGGAAAAGTGCTTTATATCGATGGTGGGGAATTGCTTGTATGATGCTTAGTAAGTATTTGCAAATTCATTAGACTTCTTTCGAAACTCAGCGATTGTGAAAATGAACGCAAAGACGCGCAAGCCGCAAAGAGTTTTATAAATCATTAACGACTTTCTCTCCGTCTTTGTGGCTTGCGCGTCTTTGCGTTCATTTTCACAATCGCTGAGCTTCGAAAGGAGTCTATTTTCTTTGAGAATGGAAACCTTTCGAGATCTTCCCATTTTCGTAGGGAAAAGAATTTGCAAAAATTTTCTTAGGCTTCAAAATCCATTGAATAATTTTTCTGTATGTGAAATAGCAAGTACAAAAGGGGGGTATTCCTATGAAAAAAGTGTTGATTGCTTCATCCATTTTATTTGTTCCTGTGTTTACTGTGCTCGCTCAAGAAGGCGAAAGTAAAGCATTGATCACCAACATTGCTGAAGGCACTGAGCAAGAACTAGAAGAGTTCTACGATGAAATCACAGAAAATGCGAACACCGAGAACAAAGAACTTGCTGAAGCAGAGCAAGAAGAACTAGAAGATCGCTAAGAGATACTTTCTAAGTTCCAGTTCACTTAATTTTTGTGGACTCTTTGGCTGATTTTCGAGATGTCAAAATCGGCGAAAGAGTCCACAAAAATTAAGTGAACAATTAATATATATAGCTATCGGCAATAGATTTAAGAGTCATGAGCGCTATTTTTGATCACCGAAGGTATTACATAGAACTTCCCAAAGATCATCATTCATTGGAACCACTACATGGATTTAGAGTGGTTGAAGCGGTGGCAGATAAACTTGACCGTAATTTTTTAAGAGTTGTAAATCCCAAAAACTTAGTCGCGGAATGCGATTTCTTTTTTCATAAGAAACAGTTACTCGAATGTGATGGTCCAGCGAGAAGGTTAACCAAGGTGCAGTATACCAGGATTCTCTACGAGAACCAGCCATATAGGAGCTTGCCAAACTCGGAAGGGCGAGCTATTTTGGCGCTGATTCGTTCGATTCAACAAAAACACCTCTCACCCGAAGTTGAAGTTTCACGAGTGTCAGTTTTAGGTGTATTGGGTCTGCTGGCTGCAGTGATCATCATAGGAAGAAATTGGAATAGGATCAAAAGTTTTAGCTGGTAATCGATTCAAATCCAGACCATTTTCCTGGTTAAAAATTTTCTGCAAGAAGCTATTCTCACTAGCTGGTTCAAATCAATCAACATTCAAGGAGACCCCATGATGATATCAAATCGTACCGCATGCGCTCTTGGAGCCACTGCTGTCATTTCCAGCGTCTACCTATACGATAAATTCCTTGGTATTGCAAAGCGGCATGAAACGGATAGTTTTTTTGAACGGCTTTCAGAAATTATGAAGGCGAGGGTAGTCAGAAACCATATTCGAGATACTTACACGGCCAAAGGACATACGGCAACGATAGCGGCACTCTCCTCGGCAAAACCAATAGGAGATAAGATAGAGCGATCGAAGCAAGAACTCTATACCTTACAAACAGACTATTCGTACTATCTTGCTCATGTTGTAAAAGACTATATTGGCCGAAAAGAGAAAAGCCCACTAGTATTTCATTGCGAAAAGAATTTGAAAATACCTCCTTTTATAGACCCGGTAGAGACTTTTATATATAGCGGTACATTGGCTCAACTCCATAATCTGCAAGCAAGAATTGCACTTAATGAAGGAAATTATGTGGATTGTTCAAACAGGCTTCAAGATACAACGGAGAAAACACATAAAACCGATGTACTTCTAACCGGAACGACTGAGCTGGACAAATGTCAAAAATTTAAGAACAATCTTGAGCGTACAGCTCTTAACCTAGCGGCCTATGAAAAAAGAGTAGGGCAAACCACTGAAGAAGATGTTCCAACGCCGCAGTATGGAAGTGTTAAAAAAGAACCATCGCATGATCCAGAAACTCCCATGCAATGATAGTTAGCACTATTCCTAAAACCCTGACTTCTTTGCTCATTTGGCGCGGTGATTTTTAGCGGAGGGCAAAAATTTTAGAGACTGCCGTCAATTTTAATTTGAAAAGAGCCGCGTCATTCGATTAGAAATAATTTATATCAATTCAACTCTATCTTTTATTGTATCGATTATCTCCTAAATAAGAGTACACTAGCACCTGTTCGCCAGTCGTCTTTTGCGATCCCCACTCTTTTTTCAGACTTTAGAGTGTTTGTAAACGACCTTAGAGACCGCTCTAGAAACAGAAGGTTTCATCTCAATAGTCGTTGCAGTAGAAGAAATGACAAGCAATGACAGTCGTTTATCAATCACACAAAAGGTAATTATGAAATTTGATGAGTTCATCACAGACCCCAGCATTCTTCGCGCTCTTGAAGAGCTAGGCTTTGAAAATGCGACCCCCATTCAAGAAAAAGCAATCCCCGAAGTCATGAAGGGAGTCGATCTTCGTGCATCGGCACAAACAGGAACAGGAAAAACAGCAGCATTCATTTTGCCAGCGCTTGTTCGGTTGCTAAAGGCTTCAGTAGGAGCAAATCCTCGTGTTTTGATCCTAGTTCCTACTCGTGAATTAGCTATGCAGGTAGCAGCAGATACTGCGAAATTAAGTAAATATCTCCCTAATCTAAAGACAGTGTGTCTTTATGGTGGTGTTCCTTATCCAATTCAAAATCGCCAGCTTGCTAAGAAATTTGACATTCTCGTTGCTACGCCTGGTCGATTAATCGATCATTTGCAACAAAAGCGCGTTAAACTGTCTAGTATCGAAATGTTGATCCTCGACGAGGCAGATCGCATGCTCGATATGGGATTCATCGAACCTGTGGAATACATAGCTTCTTTAGCTCTGCCCTCACGTCAAACGTTGATGTTTTCCGCGACTTATGGAAAGAAAGTGATGAAATTGGCCGAAACCCTCCTCAATGATCCTATAGAAGTGAAAATAGAGAAGGAAATGCGCAATCACGATCTCATCGAACAGCATCTGCATCGTTCGGAGAACTTAGACCATAAATATCGACTGCTCGAGCATGTTTTAGCAGAATCCTCATACCAACAAGCGATTGTCTTCTCTGCAACAAAGATGCAAACAGAGCAAATTGCAGACAAATTATGCGAACGTGGATTTCAGGCTGCAGCTATGCATGGGGATATGAATCAAAGACAGCGCACTCGAACAATGCAACAATTGCGCGAAGGGAAAATTCGCATTCTCGTCGCAACGGATGTTGCAGCAAGAGGAATCGATGTGCAAAGCATAAGCCACGTGATCAATTTTGATCTTCCTCATTCGCTCGAAGACTACATTCACCGCATTGGAAGGACTGGTCGTGCTGGTTCCAAAGGATTTGCTGTTTCTTTTGCATCTCCTAAAGATCACGAAGTGCGCAAGGAAATCGAGCGCTTTACGGGATTAAAAATGACATCACTTATCATCCCAGGATTTCAAGAGCGTATAGAAGCACCGAAAAAAAACTTTTCTCAACCTAGACCCAGATTTAATAACTATAGACCTCGAAAAAATCGGGGCTGAGGAATCGAATCTTAGTAGAGAGTGTTTGCAATTTTTTTTAGAAGCTGTTTGAAAACTGTTTTCCCTATGAGAATCTTTGAATTCTCATAGGGTAGAATTACTCTGCAAGTTGCAAGAATCGTGCATATTCTTTAAGGCGGTCATATTGGCAAGGGCGCAAAGAAATCACAACGCGCTTGGATGAGACAAAGGAAATTGCCTTTTGAAGAGAAAATCGGTAGTAGCGCATGAGATAACCGATAACGATCATAGCACTACGGCCTCGACCCGCTTTGCAATGGACGTAGGCAATGCCTTTAACCGTCTGGCGGCGCAACCAGCGAATGCCTCGATCGAGCTCCTTTAATGACATAGCCGTCATATCCTGACACTTCAGTCTATTATAGCACACACCAGCCTTCGCCCAACTTTTTTGGAGAACGGGATTGCTAAAAAATGTTTTAGACGTAGCCTCAAAATCTTCTAACACCGAATAGACGGCAGTGACACCCGCTTGCTTGAGTTCATGGAGGTGGCAGTAGTTATCTAAAGGGATGCCTCCAAGGATTAGCTTAGGTGTGATCTTATGCCACCAATTTTGGTTGATGCGTGGCAGATATCGGGTTAGTAACGAACGGACGATTAAATCAACAATGGCAACTTCGTAGAGTAAGCCATTTGGCAGTAAATGGGGATAATGCACAATCCCTATGAGAGAGAGTGCAATAGCGCCGCATGCTAAGCTAAAAGGCACGGCATAACCAGCTATGACGAGAAGAGCTATCGTTGTGATAAGAGAGCTTTTAAAGAGATAGGGAAGTCGAAAAGCCGGTGTAAGAGGTGCTTCTTGAACTTGGGCCGAACTTGTTCTTTCTAGAGCGGAAACCATGGGGAAGGAGTTTATTTCAGGCGCGATATATTAAGGAATATAAAATAATTTCTTCGTTTCAGAGGTGCATTGCTATTAGAAAATTCTTTCTAATGAGGAAATTCACTTACTTATTTGATTCGAAGTGTTTTTCCTTAGAAGCATAGACGAAGACGAGCACTAATAAGAGGATCGGAAAGATTAAATCATTGGCATAGAGATAAATGCTATAATTTAGAGGAGCTATCCCGATGTTTTGCACAGTTGTCAAATGAAGCCAAGCGCACCCAAGAGTAAAAATGCCGTACATAATCGTGGTAGAGAGCCAAAAGCCTCTTTTGAGCCAAATAGACATGATTCCTACGACGCCAAGTCCTAGATTCGCCATAGCGACTTCAATCTGAAACGGGCTATTGGGCGCCCAGCCAATCATAAGTGCCGTTTTTGCACCGAAAAAGGCATGCGCAATGAAGGCCACAAGCGACATCACTCCAATATTGAGAGGAATCAGATAGTGCAAAAAAATCTCAATGATATGGTGCATTTGTAGATTTTTTTTGCTCATCGAAATTTGGATCAAGGCAACAACAACGGCAGTGAAAAACAGAATGACTGGTAGCACAAGACCCTCTTTATTCGATTAATTTCCCGTTAACACATCGCGTTTTTTTTAAACAAGGTTCTTTTTCTATGCGAGCAGTCGTATGACTTCTTGGTCCGAAACTTGATCGAAATCATTGTAGAACTCGCCCACCGCATAAAATGAAGAGGGGAGCAAAAGACTATAGCTTACATCAGCCAATTGAGATAGTTCTCTGAACACCTCTGGAGGTGCAACGGGGACGGCCATGAGAATTTTATCGGCTTGAAGAAATTTTGCTTCGAGGATGGCAACACGCATGGTGGCGCCCGTTGCAAGTCCGTCGTCGACGATGATGACGGTCTTTCCTTTGAGAGAAAGAGGAGGTTTGCCTGCTCTGTAGACTTTCAGGCGACGATTTGCTTCTCGAGCCTCCTCTTCCTGTTTTTGTCGAAGATAGTCCTGATCGATGTCAAGCTCGCGGATAAGTCGTTCAGAAAGATAACAGGTGCCAGAGGCGCCAATGGCGCCGACAGCCAGTTCGGGACTCATAGGAGCGCTAATCTTTCTTGGACAGAGGATATCGAGAGGAAGTCCAAGTTGTTTTGCTACTTCAGCGGCGACGACAACACCCCCCCTTGGCAAACCTATGACAATAGCTTTTTCAAGAATGAGATGTTTCTTGAGGTAACGGCTTAATTGGATTCCTGCGTCTTGTCGATTTTTAAACATAGTTATGTGGTTATCTCTTGGTGAACCAGATGATGAGATTGATGATCAAGGTCAATATAATGCTGACGGCAATGGAAGTCATGATCGGCGCATAGAATGACCATTTTTCTTTTTTGATCACAATATCCCCCGGCAGTTTGCCAAAAGGAAGGCCAACTTTCTGAAAAATAAAAACCAGGACGCCAAGGAGCAGTAGGCCAATGCCGATGAAGATCAACCATTTTGCTAATTGCATTGGTTTCTAACCTTTGATGACGAGATGAGGTTTTAGCTTAGCGACGATCTTGGCAAGGCCAGCCTCTTCAACGCTGCGGACGACGAGATCGACATCTTTATACGCTTCGGGCATTTCTTCTGCGATTGTGCGGAACGAGTTGGCTTTGACCTGGACACCACGACTTTGCATGAGTTTGATCAGATCCTGCCCTTTGAATTGCTTCATAGATTGGATGCGGCTTTTTGCTCTCCCAGCGCCATGGCAAGCGCTGCAGAAAGTGAGTGGATTGCCTTGTCCTACCATCAGATAACTAGCTCGTCCCATATCTCCCGGGACGAGTACCGGTTGACCAGTTTTATGATAAAGCTCGTTGAGCTCTTCTGCGCCAGGACCAAAGGCTCTAGTGGCCCCTTTGCGGTGGACGCAAACCTCTCTTTCTTTGCCATCGATGAGATGGCGTTCGAATTTCGCAATATTGT
The DNA here is from genome assembly GCA_963791555.1 of uncultured Simkaniaceae bacterium. Lineage (GTDB taxonomy): Bacteria > Chlamydiota > Chlamydiia > Chlamydiales > Rhabdochlamydiaceae > JAGXTH01. The sequence goes on along the minus strand of CAWBSQ010000002.1, from coordinate 447,854 downwards.
GGCAAACATCGTAGATCAGACGAAGGTCTTGTGGAGGCAAACGGCAAACTTCTTGGAAAGCTATGCGGACGTTGTGCAAGATGCGTTGCCGGTTGTTGAACGCAAAATTAGCCGCTGATGCCATTGCTGCGAAATATTGCTTTCCTTCAGGACTACGAATGGGCGCAGCGACTAATTGCTTATCGGGCAAATCATTTGCAAAACCTCGCTGAAGAAGAATTTCTAGCGTGTCTTGGCAAATTTGGTGTCCAAATCCCCGCGAGCCTGAATGAATCAAGACATAAGTCGAGCCAAGAGGAGTGCCCCATGCTTTAGCAATGTCTTCTAAAAAAATCTCCTCGATGACACCGATTTCGACAAAATGATTGCCAGAACCGATCGTGCCAAGCTGATTGCGGCCGCGCGCTTTTGCAACGGCGGAAACAGCGCTCATATCGGCTCCCTCGATCCATCCGCGGCTCTCCATGAAATCGATATCTTCTTTGAGGCCATATCCTTCTTCGATCGACCAACGGGCTCCTAGGCGCGCAATTTTTTCATAATCCTTTTCAGAAAGACCTTTTTGTCCACGCTGCTCGTGGCCAACTCCAGATGGAATCAGCTCGAAGAGGCGTAGTAAGAGATCATTCTTCGTTCTTTCATTGAGTTGAGCAAAGGGGATAGGAACAATAGCAAGTCGCACTCCGCAGTTGATGTCATAGCCTACGCCGCCTGGGCTGATAACCCCTTCTTCCACATCCATGGCAGCGATGCCGCCAATGGGAAAGCCATATCCCCAATGAATATCTGGCATCGCAACGCTATAGCCTAAAATACCGGGAAGATAAGCGACATTGACTACTTGTTCGATAGCATTTTCATTAGCTTGCTCTTTGAGAAGCGCATCGCTAACAATGATAAGTCCTGGGACGCGCATTCCTTTTTGTTTAGGAAGAATAAACTGGCTTGGACCGATCTTTTTTAGTTCATACATCGACGATCATCTCCCATTCATAGATTCCCATAGTCTGCTTCAAGTTGCCATGGAACGAAACTGCTTTGAAAGGAGAACCTTCCATTTCGTCAATTTGAGCGATGAATCGATTGAGTGCGATGATGATCTCATCGATTGAAGAAACGAGAAAAAGGTCAGGCTGAAAGCGCAAAAAACGGGGATCATCAAAAGCAAGTGCGATGAGAGCGTTATGGAATAATTCCTTTATAGAAGTAGCACGGAGAATGAATGCAATATCAGCCGTATGTTCTAGTCGTTCTATAGGAGGTATAAGAGCAAATTCCGAGAGTTCATTGTAACGTAGATTGCCTAGGCTTTCGACGAGGACGATCTTTGATACAGCGTAAGGAAGAGGTTGAAAACTTTTTTCCCAAGCCGTTTTCTCAAAAGGACTCCGTCCAATAGTGACGTGTGCTAGCCAGTGTCTTGGCAAGACAAGATTCATATGATGATGCAGATCGACGACAAAACCTCGAACGTTTTCTTCATTGGGGATCTGCACATGCCAAGCAACAACTCTGGGAGAAGGGGAATCTTCTGGCAAAAAAAGAAGTTTGTCGAAATAGCCGCAAAACCCAACCGCAAAAGAAGGCTTTGGCAGTGTTGCAAAGGCTTTTATTGTCTCTTCGCGTTTCGCATGACCTAGAAATATCAGTGTCAAATGACGTTCTTCTGGGACCAGGAGTCGTGCTATTGGCAAGCTATCAGGCCAAGGCGCATCGATTGCAAACGCTATAAAAAATCTATCCATCAGCAACCGAAAGCCAGTGCGTTAACAGCATCTTATACGCAGATTTTTTTTCTTTAGCAAACTGCTTAGAAGCGGTTCTAAGAAAGTGTTTTGCAAATTCATTTTCCAAGAGAGCGGGAACCTTTTCGGAATCTTCCAAAATGTGGTTCTCGCTCGTATCATCGTCCCGATACTGGCTTCGCCCCCCATTTTGCAATCTTCTCGAAAATTTTCCCATTCTCATAGGGAAAAGAATTTGCAAATACTTTCTAAAACCCGAGCATCCGATTTTTGGGGGCTTTTCGCGATCTTTTCCCTCGTTCTTCTCGGCCATATGCAGCTTCGCATAGTGTCCTCGTCGAATGAGGAAAAATCTCATCGAAAATCCCGCCAAACCTCAAATGCTGGGGTTTTAGAACAGCTTCTTAGAAAGATTGCTAAAAGACAGTTTATTTTTCGATCGAATCGAAAAAGAATTCTGTTCTCCAAACTAAAAAATGCAGATAGATTCTAACACAACACATAGGAAAATCGAGGTGTTATGCAGAAATGCCAAAAAAAAAGTTTCTTTTAAATTCGTGCAAGAGTTACTTTGTGAAAAGAATTGGAATGAACGCTAATGGAGGTCAGTCAAATGAACGCGAAACAAATGGCAGCGTTGTGCTCTTGCCTTGGGCTAACCTTGACAGGTGCCTTGTCTGCTGATAATGGAATGAACGATAGAATGAATTCAAATCGGCCTATGCCGTTTTTTGAGCAAGGCACACCGCTCAAACAATCAGAAATGCAAATGAAGGAACAACAAGACGCTAATAAAATGGGTCAGTTCCCAGCTGCATATCCACAAGCTGCTAGTGTTAGGCTTGAGAATAGCTGCGATTTTTGGGTGACTGGTAGTTTTATTTATTGGATGGCATCATCAGATGGATTTAATGTAGCGCAGTTTCCTATAGCCAATGCGATTACAGGAACTGCAAATGCCACTAGTGGTTATGGTACTGTACCTGAAGCGTGGCCTACTGGCGTTGGATTTTCCGACTTCATTAAGCCAAAGTTTAAGCCTGGTTTCAAAGTAGCCATTGGTTGGGACACTGGTTTTGATGATTGGTCATTCATGGCTGAGTACACATGGTACCGTGCTAATGAAAGCAACAATGTGACGGCTAGTGCAGGAAGTCAATTCTACTTAGATGATGCTCCTGCTAACGTCCCAGTCTCAGCGACTTTGAATTGGCATGACAAAATGCAATTGCTCGATTTCGGTCTGGCTCGTTGCTTTTATGTAGGTAAGCGCGTGACGATGAACTTCATGATGGGCGCTAGAGCTGCATGGTTCACCGATAAGCTTCAAATGAATGGGTCGAATGCAGGTGGAACGCAATATTTTACTTCAGTTGCAAAGACACAATCTTGGGGGCTTGGTCCTCGCATTGGGTTGGATAGCATGTGGGTCATTGGCGGCGGTTTCCGCGTAGATGGTAGAGCTGCAGGTAGCTTGCTCTTCACTCGCTACACAAGGCTGAACTATGATTCGACAACTACCCTTAAAGGGGATGGAACAGCTGTTCCAGCTGGCTTCCAAGTTGTCGACTTGGATTTGAGCACCAGTGGTTGCAGCAACGGCAAGTACGATGTAATGCGTCCAAATGCTGAACTAGGCCTTGGCTTTGGCTGGGGAACCTATTGCTGCGACAACGAATTCCACTTTGATATTGCTGCCAGATACGATATGCAAGTATTCTGGGATCAGAACATGGTGAGAACTGTCGTTGAGAGCGTAAATAATGCGACAGGATGGAATCCGAGAGATCAATTCTACCAAGGTCTCACGCTGACACTCCGTCTTGATTTCTAAGTTGTTAGTGAAAAACGTCTCTTTGGGTAAGAGAAGCCTGGCAAATGCCAGGCTTTTTTTATTAGATTTATTTCGTTCTCAAATTCGCCAAAATAATCCACATCGATAGAACTTCAGAACAGCTTCTAAGAAGGCACTTGCAAATTCACTAGACCTCTTTCGAAACTCAGCGATTGTGAAAATAAACGCAAAGACGCCTAAGACGCAAAGAGTTTTATAAATCATTATAGACCTCTTTCGTAACTAAGGGTTCGTCGATTATAGCGTCTATTATCGGCGCGGCTAATACATTTTCATAATCGCAGAGCTTCAGAAGAAGTCTCTTTTCCTTGAGAATGGAAACCTTTTCGAGATCTTCCCATTTTCATAGGGAAAAGAATTTGCAAGTGCTTTCTAAGTTAAGAAGGACGTTAAGACAGGGGCTGCGGGGCACTGCCAAGATCTTTCCAGTAATCAGTACCATAACTATAACAGAGTTGTTCTCCAGCTTCGATTGTTCGCCTAGCAGTGAAGACGATCCGTGGAAGATCCTTTTCAAAATGAAAGGAAGCATCCACATTGCACTTTGAAGACCTAGCCGATGCATGATTGAGGAATGCAGTAAAATTGTGCATTTTTTCTGCATCGATCGAAAAGTTCATCAATTCACGATGACCTTGAAACCCAAATAAGTAATAGTTTTTTAAAAATTCCTCTTCTCGGCTAGGAGGAGTATAGCGTAGTATGCCGCCATAAAAGCCAATAATCGTTCCTTCGGGGATCGATTTAAGAGCAAAAACACCATGGCCGACTTTGGGATTGATCAAGCGAATGGCCAGGTGTTTTGCTAATGGGCCATCATCCTTTTTTCTTTGGATCCCTTTTAAAAATGCAGAGCAGCGCTTCTGAAAGGCGTTGGGTCGTTTGGGTACGAGCGTAGAACGATATTTATTCCAACGTTTTTCAAAAATTGGCTTGCTCTCTTCTTCGATAACGACATCGTAGAGATAATGTCCGGCTTTTTTCGCCGGCAATCCATAGTGAGTTTGCAGAAAATTTTTCATTTGTGTTTTTCTAATCTTTTTTACTACCATCTTTCTTTTCCATAGCGTAATTGAATCGGTGCTTAGTAAGAGATCTCGATGTCTAAGCACATTTTTTTTTAATAACAGAGATGCGCAACAAGACAAAGCTCAAAAATTACCTGAGTCATAATTTGGGGATTGTCTCAAAGATTTGACAAGACTTTTTTAGCTTGGTTGAAACTAAACGCCGGATTGTTTATATTGGGGAGGTTTGAGCTAATGGACTACTAATGCCCCCAGAGCCCCAAAAATCTTTCGGTTTTCTACGATCTCTATTCTGGCCTATCCATCGTTCTGAGTCCAAGAAAGTGATTTCGATGCTAATCCTACTTTTCTTGCTATGCATTTGTTACAATGTGCTGCGCAATGTAAAAGACACTGTGATTCTTACAGCCAAGGCTTCCGGAGCTGAAGTCATTCCCTTTCTTAAAGTGTGGGGGATGCTGCCAGGTGCCTTTTTAATGACCTGGTTCTATACACGCCTTTCACGCTATTTAAGCCGCGAGAAGGTTTTTTACATCATGGTGTCATTTTTCTTAAGCTACTTTCTTCTTTTTGCTTTTGTTCTTTATCCCCATAGCGAACAGCTTCATCTAGATCGAGTTGGTGACTGGTTAGCCATCCATTTGCCAACTGGGTTCAAAGGATTCATCGCCATGATCCGTAATTGGACATTCACAACATTCTATGTAATCTCCGAGCTTTGGGCCGTGATGGTTCTAACAGTGCTTTACTGGGGTTATGTAAATGAGATAAGCGGTGTGAATCAAGCTAAGCGCACCTATGGAATATTAAATATTGGATCCAACGTGGCACCCATTCTCGGTGGAGGCTTGGCTCTCGTATTTAGTCAGTATGTTTCATTTGGGAATGATCAATCCAATCTCGATGTATGGGGGCAAACCTTAAAGCAATTGATCTCTCTCATAGCCGTGCTTGGTGCGCTCAGCATGGCGGTGTTTTATTGGATCAATCGTTGTGCGAAAAAAGAGATAAAAGAGGCAGAGTCTACCTCTGAAGCAAGTGACAAAGGAGCCTCCTCTAAATCTAAAAGAACGCGACTGTCGATGCGCGAGAGCATTCGTTATATATCACGGTCTCCTTACCTCCTTTGCCTAGCTCTGGTGGTTCTGGGTTTCAATATTTCGATCAACCTCACAGATATTTTGTGGAAGGAACAGCTTAAAACCTTTTTCTCCGACCCTAATTCTATGCTAGCGCATATGAACCAAATTACGATGGGAATTGGTGTTTTTGCCACGATTGGAGGCATGCTCTTTGCCTATATGGTGCATCGATGGGGTTGGACGTTCCCTGCCATTTTAACACCAGCGATTATGCTAGTGCTGGCGATTGGCTTTTTCTCCTTTCTCTTTTTCGGAAATTTTCTCTCCTCGATTTCTATGGCTCTATTCGGCTTAAGTCCACTGGCTTGCACAGTCTATTTTGGATCGATGCAAAACTGTTTGAGCAAAGCGGGGAAGTATTCTCTATTCGATGCATCTAAGGAATTGGCATTTTTACCACTCGATGCTGAGGCAAGGCTCAAAGGCAAGGCGGCCATCGATGGCCTAGGATCGGGTATCGGCAAATCTGGTGCTTCCCTGACATATCAAGGGTTCATTATTATGCTTGGAAGTGTCGCACTTTCCACTCCCTATATAGCAATCATTCTTCTCATCGTGCTTGCAGCTTGGATCTATTCTGTTGTTTTCATAGGCAAGCAGTTCAAGCAAATCAGCAATGTCGAGGCGAAAGACGAGGTTGCTCTACCTTTGGAAAATGTTTGAAAATTCCTTTCCCTTGAGAATAGAAATCTATTCGAGATCTTTCGATTCTCGATGGGAAGAAAATTTTCAAATACTTTCCTGAAAAGTATTTGAAAATTACTTTCCCGCGAGAATTTGTTTAAACCTTTGCTGAATTGCAAAAAAACATTTGCAACTACGAAGCAAGTCCGTTAGAAATCAAACTCAGATTCAATGGATGGTGCTGATGCGTTCCAAAGCGGTTTGGGTAGTTTTTGTTCTATGCTTGGCTTTTCTTGGCCTAGTGAACGCAGGCGAAAAAATGCCCGATCCGCCTCTAATACAAATCGGTGGAGGCTTTTTCAATGTTCTTCGCACTAAATATTGCGGCCAAGGTTCTATTGAATATAAATGGAGCCCCGTCATTTATAAGCTGAGACCATTCGTAGGCTTTTTGCTGACCACAAAGCAATCAGCTTATGTCTATGGAGGGATAGGTTATGATATTTTCATCGGAAGGAAATTCGTACTCACCCCAAGCTTTGCTCCAGGCATTTATTATCGAGGAGAGGGAAAAGATTTAGGTTTTCCCCTCGAGTTTCGCTCATCGCTTGAAGCTGCATTCGTCTTTTGTAGACAACACCGTTTAGGAGCACAGTTTTATCACATTTCCAACGCCAGCCTGGGTCATAAAAACCCTGGTGAAGAGTCTTTAGTTTTCTTTCTTTCCATTCCCTTGAATCATTAAAGTAGACATCTTTTAAAATAATAAATATATAAGTAGGAAGGAAAACGATCTTTTTGGAGGGATATGAAAGCTATAGATGTGATTGCCAAGATTCTTCTTCTGATTGGAGGGCTCAACTGGGGTTTGATCGGGGCATTCGATTTTAATTTAGTGATGTGGTTATTCGGGATGTCACCTGGTTTGATGAAGTTCATCTATATTCTAGTTGGCCTAAGTGCGCTTTGGCACATCTTTCTTTGGAAGGAGATCCACAAGCGTTGTTGCTCTAGAAAATAAAAGCTGTCCTAATTTGCTGAGATTGCAGAACTGCCTGCAATCTCAGGTACAAAGATTGCAGGCATGTTTGCGTTGGCTTTTTCGTTAACAGCAGCGTCTCATGCCGCAGCATCTACCTTGATGTTGTTGTCCGTGTCCGCCTTGTCCAACTTGCACACCTTGTCCGTGTTGTCCAATTGGTTCTGCACCATCTTCTTCCATTGGTCTTCCTAGCTCTTGCGAGCTTTGGGTTGTATCGCTATCAGAATTGCCAGAATCGTCCGATCGGTAGTCCGATCGTACCAACTCAACAGTTTCTGTTATTCTTGCGCCCTGTTTAGGCAATGAGTTGCTAATGCCAATTATTGGCCTTCTTATGACTTCCTCTCCTTCTTCGCGATCGCTCTGTTCCGAACTCGAGGCCGGTTTTTCCCTAATTTTTCTGAACTTAGAATTAGTGGGAGCAACTGATGACCGCGGGTCTGTTTTAGAGGAAATGCGTTTGTCAAAGCGACGCTTTCCACTTGGGTGAGGGTGAGAAGCAGATGTAACTGTACTCGGAGCGGGAGAGGAGGGTCTAGAAAACGGGTAGGAAGAGGAGATCCGATGCGTTGGAAAGGAAGGGGGTTGAGGTGCTGATGGATAAGAGTGACGGGTCTGTGGAGCAGAAGAATTTGTTGTTATTGGTACTTGGTAGGATCCTAAGGAAGGTGGCGCGATGAGATGGAATGGAGGAGGGGATGATAGACTAGTAAAGGGAGTTGGCTGTGAAGAAGATGTATACTGTGGATACGATGGGTATGTGTACAAAGTGGGATATGTTGGTAAGTGATAGGATGGAGTAGGGAATTGAGTGTCCTCTCTTCGTTCGTAAGGTGGGGGCATTGGCTCAGGTACACTTTGGTAGGCACCGAATGAGGATGTTGTGAAAGCGTTTTGGTTAGACGAAGTATAGGGTACATAAGGAGGAGGTACTGTAAGATCTGGATATGGGAAATAGGCTGTGCTTGATTGGGTATCAGGAGGAGCTTTGGTGCTCTCTGATTTGCTAGGATTCTTAAGCGATTCTCTACTTGAAGAAGGAGAAGTTAGAACTGTTGTCTCTTTAATCATAAGATAGTAGTTCAAGGGTTTACCTTGGTTGTCTAAAGAAATAAATCGCTTCAAGCTTTTTTCCAGAGGACCTAAATTTGTATGCATCTTCGAATGGAGTGCTTTCATTTGCTCTGCATAGTATTTAAGATGATTTTTCTGTGCTTCGCATGCCTGTGCATTTTGTATGATTTCATCGCAGGCTCGAGGGCTCAAACGTCGCATACTCTTTAGATCCTTCGGACTGAGAGGAGAGAGTGTTAAATATTGAACTCCGGCAGCTAGTTTTTGCTGCAAGTTTAAAGCTTCGGTAGTTGCTGCTCTAAGTCTTTTAAAAATGGCGACATACCTTTGTATGTCCCCTTGTAGGATGCCTTCTGAGGGCAAGCTTACCCTTCCATTTTCGATATTGTCATATGCGAAATTGATCATTTCTGTCATGGAGCCTATGGTCACGCATTCCGTTGCTAAGCGTGGATTATTTTGAGCATATTGTTGCTCCAGATGGTGAAAGTATTTTTCCGTTGTTAAGTCTCCTGTTGCTAAGGATAGAGATTGGGTAATCATAGAATCCTCCCTGTTAAAAAGGCCGATGGCCAAATTTAAGGTGAAGTAAACAGCATTTGAAGATTTTGTTAAAGAAAAATTTAAATACTATCTTTAAAGATCCTTGGCGCATTTCCTCCTATCGGTAGACTGAGGATTTTAAGAAGGTGTATAGAAAGGGTTGCAGTTGTCAGCCCATACACTGCAGACCATGAAATCGAAAAAGATAAGATTTTCGTTCTCTGCAATTTTTTTTCAAATAGGAGTGCTGTGAATAGCGCAGTTTCATGAAAGGGTGGCTTAAATAAGATGTTCAGTCCCAAAGTGTGATAGCGGATGCTATGAGCATACGCCATCATACTTTGGGACTGAACATTGCTAAGCTTCAGCACCCATCCCGTAGGACGGGAAGGGTGCCTTTAGTGTCTTAAACCTTAAGAAGAAGTCGTGCTGTTAGAATCAGTCGGACTGTTAGATCCAGTAGTTGGTGACTTGTTCTTGCTCGATGGTGTTGGCGATTGTTGCTTTTCGCCTTTGCTTAAGCTCCCTGTTGTAGAACCTCCTTTAGCTCCTTCTAAAGTTGGTGGTCTTCTTGGCGGCATTGTTGGCTTCACGCTTGTGCCAGAGTTTGTTGCTCCAGAGCTAGGTCTAGCCACATCCACAAATGATTGGCTTTTTGTCGTCGGTTGTGGCTTGTTGGTCGTAACAATAGGTGTTGTTACAGAACTTCCTTTAGATGCGTCTGAAGTTGATGTGCTTTTGGACGTCGAACCTTGCTTACCGCTTTTGTCGGACCCTGTTGCTTCAGAACCGCCATTCGGCTTCTGTGAAGTCGATGTGCTTTTTGGCTGAGGTGTTGGGTTTGTGGTTTGCACGGATCCTGGTTTTCCTGCTCCAGAATCGTCTCCAGAGGCCTCTGATGATGTGTCTGTACCCTGCGCGCTGAGATCTGGTGTCCCAGTCCTTGGTGGTGTATCCCCCATGCCATCCTCAACCTCATCTTCTGCTCCGTAGCCATCTTGCAATGTTAATATGCCGCCCTCTACCTCTACAACTTCCTCGACTTGACCTCCTGTCGAATCTTTATCTGAATCGTTCTCAGTTTCACTACCTGTTTTTAGCACTTTATCAAGCTGGCTTTTCTTGCTTTCCCTGGTTTTCTCGAGTGCTATGGTGAGCTTTTCAGAAGTTATGCCCACTTCGATCTCTTTAATCTTCTTCTTGAGGGCTACTTTTCTATTATCGTCCACCTCTTTGCTTAGATCAGGAAGAGAGGACAATTGAAGTCTTCCACGCTGAACGCTAGACAAGGGTGCATTATACACTGTCAGGCTTCCCACGACCCCAAAGAAAAATTTCAACGAATAGCCCAAGTTATTCATGCGCTTATCCATTTGGTTGCAGACCGTCGTCATATGACCTTGCCAGTCTCTCAAGTCTGTGAGCTGAGTATTGCACTTTTCCTGGTCTTCCAAAATTTTGGTGTGCTTTTCTGGATCACGCCGCCTGATGGTCTCAAGTGTTTGTGCTTCCATGAGAGGAGTATTGAGATAGTTGACACCTTCTTCCAATCCAGTCTTAAGCTTAATGGCCTTGCTGAATGAGCTTTGAAAACGGTTATAAATGATCCAAAAGGCATCTCGCTCATCGATAAGATCTTGTTTAGCCGGAATCGTTATTCGTTTGTTTTGAAGATCTTCGTATCGCGTATCAATTTTTCGACGCGTTGTATCTATGCTGCCCAGAGCCCTGTCCAAAGGCTTTTGCTTTTGGCTATATTGCTTGGAAAGAGCTTCGTAAACTTGAGTTGTAGTTTGACTTTCTATACCTGTCCTTGGTGTACCTGAAGCTGGTGTTGCCATAGAATTCCTCCTTGAGGGTTATATCCCAAAATTGGGTTAAGGAAGTGTTAACACAAAGAAAAAAATTAATAAAGCAAAAATTTGAATAATACTTCTTTCGTTCCTGCACGTTTATCGAGATCTATAGCTGTAAGTGAAAAAATGAAGAGAAGAGTTGGCCGCGCGCCTTATAGGATGTACCAATAGGATGTACCAAACCCTGGTTTGTGCCTGCTCCAAAGAATCTACCCAATAGCGCCAGAGACTATTTGCAAAATGGCCACAGTCTTAAACAACCGCTGACTTGAGTCCAAATGGACGTTTTTCGAGCTGAATACGCGAAATTTTTCTGAAAGTGTTTGCGGAAAAAGGGCGGTGTTGTGTATGTTTTTGACTTCCTTTCAAGAATAGGTCTAAACGACTGAAGAAACTGAAAGAGAATAGCTAAGGCAAGACCTAGCTGGTGATAATTAGACAGTGTGAGAGAAGTGATGTGACAGAAGCTTGTGTAGGCTGAACGGGGAACCGTTTAGTTTACCTGTTAATTTTTAGTAACTACTCAAAGACTCAAAGATTTTAATTTTTGAGAATTTGATCTTGGTTCAGATTGAATGCTGACGGCGTGGATGAGGCATGCAAGTCGAACGAAGTAGAAGGGCAACCTGCTACTTAGTGGCGGAAGGGTTAGTAATACATGAATAACCTGCCTTTAACCTGGGGATAACGGCTGGAAACGGCCGCTAATACCGAATGAAGTGTGATTAAGGCATCTTAGACTCATTAAAGTTGGGGACCTTGAAAGGGGCCTTGCGGTTGAAGAGGGGTTCATGGGATATCAGCTAGTTGGTGTGGTAATGGCGCACCAAGGCTAAGACGTCTAGGCGGATTGAGAGATTGACCGCCAACATTGGGACTGAGACACTGCCCAGACTCCTACGGGAGGCTGCAGTCGAGAATCTTTCGCAATGGGCGAAAGCCTGACGAAGCGACGCCGTGTGAGTGATGAAGGCCTTCGGGTTGTAAAGCTCTTTCGCTTGGGAACAAGAGAGGGGGATGAATAGTCCTCCGATTTGAGGGTACCAGGTAAAGAAGCACCGGCTAACTCCGTGCCAGCAGCTGCGGTAATACGGAGGGTGCAAGCATTAATCGGATTTATTGGGCGTAAAGGGCGCGTAGGCGGATAGGAAAGTTAAGTGTGAAATTCCGAAGCTCAACTTCGGAGCGGCATTTAAAACTTCCTGTCTCGAGGATTGGTGGAGAAAATGGAATTCCACGTGTAGCGGTGAAATGCGTAGATATGTGGAAGAACACCGGTGGCGAAAGCGATTTTCTAACTTATACCTGACGCTGAGGCGCGAGAGCAAGGGGAGCAAACAGGATTAGATACCCTGGTAGTCCTTGCCGTAAACGTTGTATACTTGATGTAGTTAGGCTCAACCCTGACTGTGTCGTAGCTAACGCGATAAGTATACCGCCTGGGGAGTACGCTCGCAAGGGTGAAACTCAAAAGAATTGACGGGGGCCCGCACAAGCAGTGGAGCATGTGGTTTAATTCGATGCAACGCGAAGAACCTTACCTGGGTTTGAAATACAGAGGACGTTACCAGAGATGGTAATTCCCGAAAGGGTCTCTGTACAGGTGCTGCATGGCTGTCGTCAGCTCGTGCCGTGAGGTGTTTGGTTAAGTCCAGCAACGAGCGCAACCCTTATCATTAGTTGCCAACGCGAAAGGCGGGGACTCTAGTGAGACTGCCTGGGTTAACCAGGAGGAAGGTGAGGATGACGTCAAGTCCGCATGGCCTTTATATCCAGGGCTACACACGTGCTACAATGGTCGGTACAGAAGGCAGCGAAACCGCGAGGTGAAGCAAATCCCTAAAACCGATCTCAGTTCAGATTGTAGTCTGCAACTCGGCTACATGAAGTTGGAATTGCTAGTAATGGCGTGTCAGCAACAACGCCGTGAATACGTTCCCGGGCCTTGTACACACCGCCCGTCACATCATGGGAGTTGGTTTTACCCGAAGTCGCTGACTTAACCGCAAGGGGAGAGGCGCCTAAGGTAAGGCTGATGACTGGGATGAAGTCGTAACAAGGTAGCCCTACCGGAAGGTGGGGCTGGATCACCTCCTTTTAAGGACAATAGAGTGTTTTAGGACACTCTTAGGTTGAGATGAGCTTTTGTTCACATCACTTCCCTCACGCTGTTTAATAATTGCATAGAGTACGGTTACCATGACTTGGGGGGTTTAGCTCAGTTGGTAGAGCATCTGATTTGCATTCAGAGGGTCAGGAGTTCGAATCTCCTAGCCTCCAATCTGCGGTTATAGCTCAGTTGGTTAGAGCGCGACACTGATAATGTCGAGGTCCCAAGTTCAAATCTTGGTAACCGCATCCAATGTACGATTTACATAAAATCACTTAGCCAAGTTTAAAGCTTGGCATTGCTATCTCGAAAATTTGACAGAAGACAATATCCTCAAACGCAATTTGAGTAATAAAGTAAATAAATTGAATTCGAGAAGGCTCGAATCAATTTCACTGAATGAAAATGGCGCTTGAGAGAATATTCATAAACACAATGTGAATTAGGTGTGTGAGGCGAAAGTAAGTTTTAAGTAAGTTAGCAGAATTAAAGATTGTTGTGATCAAGCTGCTAAGAGCTGTTGACGGATGCCTTGGTATTGTAAGGTGAAGAAGGACGCGCAAACCTGCGATAATCTCCGGCGAGCTGGAAAAAAGCATTGACCCGGAGGATTCCGAATGGGGAAACCCGATGAGAGTAAAATCTCATCATTTTATGCTGAATACATAAGCATAGAAAGCGAGACCTGCCGAAGTGACACATCTCAGTAGGCAGAGGAAAAGAAATCAAACGAGATTCCCTAAGTAGCGGCGAGCGAAACGGGAAGAGCCCAAACCGAAGAGATTTCTCTTTGGGGTTGTAGGGCCTGGCATTTAGTGTGAGATGTTTAGCTAAATCATCTGGAAAGATGAGCGATACAGGGTGATAGCCCCGTGAGCGAAAGACATTGAGCATGAGCTAGGTACCTGAGTAAGACCGGACACGGGAAACCTGGTCTGAATCTGGGGGGACCACCCTCTAAGGCTAAATACTAGACGATGACCGATAGTGAACCAGTACCGCGAGGGAAAGGTGAAAAGAACCCCTGTTAGGGGAGTGAAATAGAACCTGAAATCAACAGCTTACAAACGGTCGGAGGCCTATGGCCCTTTAAGGGCAAAGGCTAATGGCGTGCCTTTTGCATGATGAGCCAGCGAGTTATGCTGTATGGCGAGGTTAAGGGACAATCGTTCTGGAGCCGTAGCGAAAGCGAGCGTGAATAGCGCGATAGAGTCATACAGCATAGACACGAAACCAAGTGATCTATCCATGGCCAGGATGAAGCAAGGGTAACACCTTGTGGAGGTCCGAACCAGTGTCTGTTGAAAAAGCCTTGGATGAGCTGTGGATAGGGGTGAAAGGCCAATCAAACTTGGTAATATCTTGTTCTCTTCGAAATAACTTTAGGGTTAGCCTCAAAGAAAAACTTCTCGGGGGTAGAGCACTGGATCCACAAGGGGGGCTACCGCCCTACCAAAGGGAACCAAACTCCGAATACCGGGAAGCGCTTTGGGAGATAGACTGTGGGGGATAAGCTTCATAGTCAAAAGGGGAACAGCCCAGATCGTCGATTAAGGCCCCTAATTCCATGCTAAGTGTGTAAGGAAGTGAAGTTTCAAAGACAGTTGGGATGTTGGCTTAGAGGCAGCCATCATTTAAAGAGTGCGTAACAGCTCACCAATCGAGAGACTTTGCGCCGATAATATACGGGACTAAAGCATGGAGCCGAAATCACGGGTGTATATCGAAAGATATACGCGGTAGGAGAGCGTAGTATGTGCGTAGAAGATGTACTGTGAAGAGCATTGGAGCGCATACTAGTGAGAATGCATGGCATGAGTAAACGATAAAGGAAGTGAAAATCTTCCTCGCCGAAAACCTAAGGTTTCCAGGGTCAAGCTCGTCTTCCCTGGGTTAGCCGGTCCCTAAGCCAAGGCTGAAAAGCGTAGGCGATGGAAAGCAGGTTAAATATTCCTGCGCCGCCGTAAACTATGACAACGGGGTGACGAAGTAAGTTAAGTGTGCGGACAATTGGAAACGTCCGTTTGGTCATGAGATGGGTCAGTAGGCAAATCCGCTGACATAAAATCAGGTGATCGACAAGGGGAACCTACGGGGGAACCGATGGCATAGCGCGACACTTCCAAGAAATAACCACTAGTCGTCAAAGGCGACCGTACCAAAACCGACACAGGTGGGTGTGAAGAATATTCTCAGGCGCGCGAGATAACTCTCGTTAAGGAACTCTGCAAATTATCCTCGTAACTTCGGGAGAAGAGGAGCCCTTTGTTGTAGCTAGTGAACGCTAGTGGCAACGAGGGGCCGAAGAGAAATGGCCCAGGCGACTGTTTAACAAAAACACAGCACTATGCAAAGTCGTCTAAGACGAAGTATATGGTGTGATGCCTGCCCAATGCCAAAAGGTCAAAAGGAGATGTTAGCCCGCAAGGGCGAAGCATTGAATTTAAGCCCTGGTGAATGGCGGCCGTAACTATAACGGTCCTAAGGTAGCGAAATTCCTTGTCGGGTAAGTTCCGACCTGCACGAATGGCCTAACGATCTGGGCACTGTCTCAACGGGAGACTCGGTGAAATTGTAGTAGCGGTGAAGATGCCGTTTACCCGCAACAAGACGGAAAGACCCCGTGAACCTTTACTGTACTCTGATATTGGCTTCTGACCCTCCATGTGTAGGATAACCAGGAGACAGAGAAGGCGGCTCGTTAGGGTCGCTGGAGTCAACGTTGAAATACTGGTCTTGGAGAGTCGGAATTCTAACATCGAACCGTGAATCCGGGCGATGGACAGTGTCAGACGGGCAGTTTGACTGGGGCGGTATCCTCCTAAAGAGTAACGGAGGAGTCCAAAGCTTGCCTCATCGTGGTTGGCAATCACGAAACGAGCGTAAAGGTATAAGGCAGGTTAACTGTGAGACCAACAAGTCGAGCAGATACGAAAGTAGGGCTTAGTGACCCGGCGGTAGAAAGTGGAATCGCCGTCGCTTAACGGATAAAAGGTACTCCGGGGATAACAGGCTTATCGCCACCAAGAGTTCATATCGACGTGGCGGTTTGGCACCTCGATGTCGACTCATCGCATCCTGGGGCTGGAGAAGGTCCCAAGGGTTTGGCTGTTCGCCAATTAAAGCGGTACGCGAGTTGGGTTCAAAACGTCGTGAGACAGTTTGGTCCCTATCTGTTGTGGGCGTAGGATACTTGAGAAGAGCTGCTTCTAGTACGAGAGGACCGAAGTGGACGAACCAATGGTGTTCCGGTTGTACTGCCAAGTGCATAGCCGGGTAGCTATGTTCGGAAAGGATAAGCGTTGAAAGCATCTAAACGCCAAGCCTCCTTCAAGATAAGGTATCCCAATGAGACCCCCTGAAGATGACAGGGTTGATAGGTTGGAAGTGTAAGCGTGGTAACGCGTTGAGCTGACCAATACTAATAGGTCCACTGGCTTGATCACTTTTTTTTAACTCATCGGCGTGTCCCTCAGAAATGAGAGGCAAGTCCATGAGAAAAGTGAAAGCAAACAATTAAAGCTTCAGAAGCTTCACAACACCTAATAAAACAGGTGGAATGAGAAACTCTCAAGCGTCATTTTCAATCAGTGAGCTCAAAAAGCGAGCGGATAAAGTCTTCTCTTGGTGGTTATAGAGAGAGGGAAATACCTGATCCCATCCCGAACTCAGAAGTCAAGCCTCTCGTCGCCGATGGTACTACACACAAGAGTGTGGAAGAGTAGGTAGCTGCCAAGTTTTTTTTCTGGCCTCGAAGATCGAAAGATTTTCGAGGCCTTTTTTTTTATGAATAATATCATCATGAAAATTAACGCAAAGACGCATTATTTCGTGATTTTCCCAATGCAGTTTCTCCGATGGTACAAGACATTTTCTGTTTGATAACTCGTAAAGAGATCATAGCCGAGGACCTTTGGAGCAAGGCGTTCGTTAGAAGGCGATGCCGAGAGGCATCGGCAAGAACGAGCAACGTAGCACCGAAGAGTCCGCAGGCATGAGATCGAACGAGGGATCAGACGGAAGATGTCAAGAACACAAGAGTGTGGAAGAGTAGGTAGCTGCCAAGTTTTTTTTCTGGCCTCGAAGATCGAAAGATTTTCGAGGCCTTTTTTTTATAAATAATATCATCATGAAAATTAACGCAAAGACGCATTATTTCGTGATTTTCCCAATGCAGTTTCTCCGATGGTACAAGACATTTTCTGTTTGATAACTCGTAAAGAGATCATAGCCGAGGACCTTTGGAGCAAGGCGTTCGTTAGAAGGCGATGCCGAGAGGCATCGGCAAGAACGAGCAACGTAGCACCGAAGAGTCCGCAGGCATGAGATCGAACGAGGGATCAGACGGAAGATGTCAAGAACACAAGAGTGTGGAAGAGTAGGTAGCTGCCAAGTTTTTTTTCTGGCCTCGAAGATCGAAAGATTTTCGAGGCCTTTTTTTTTATGAATAATACCATCATGAAAATTAACGCAAAGACGCCACGCCGCAAAGACGCAGAGAAAATTGAAAATGCATTAGCTGCATATCAAAAGTTAAAGCTAAAAAATGGTTCAGTAGACAGGATTACTTTGCGGCTTGCGCGTCTTTGCGTTAATTTTCATAATCGCTGCATTTCGAAAGAAGTCTGATAGAAGTCGAAAAAAGCGTTACTACTCTGTCACTGGAGTGTAGCCTTTCTTTAACCTGCAATCGATATGTCCCTGGCCATATTCTGTACTCTTTGGATCGCAATTGAGATAGGTTGTCGTACTGATTGTGGCATGGACTTGATCATCATTTTTGGTATTGTATACTTCTTTGTCGTTCTCTATAGCCAGTGTCAATTTAGTCGTATCGAGATGAAAGCGAACATCTTTGCAATGCCGCGTTTTGATGTTTACCTCGTGGCTAAGGTTACCACTTTCTAGGGTTGTTTTTAGGTAGCTATCTGCGTAGTGGCGCATCCCCTTTTGCATGCACCACAAGATATCTAACGCGTGTTCTTCACCCAATTTCTTTTTCTTTGTGAGATATTCGTAGATTTTTGCTGGATTTTTGAAAGAGGTGTTATCGATCTGCCATGTTGTATGATTAGCTTTCCTCAGTGTTTTCAAAATCTTGTTTTTTCGAGTGTCGATGTGTAGTTTTTTTGTTCTGAGGGCTGGGATCTTCTTTTTCATGAATTCGATAGCCCTCTCTTCGCTAAGATGACGCTTTTTTCGCAGATATGAGTAAAAATCGTTCAGACTATGAACAGCTTTAGTTTTTCCGGTCTTTGGATCTTTAATTTTCCACTGTTTACGTCCCACTTTTACTTTGCCTAAAATTTTTGCGACATCGCTTTCATGGGTTTCGAATGGTGTTTTAGCGTGCTCAATGACATTGCCTTTTAAGAAATGGCGAACAGGACGCTTTTTTTGTACAAAGCGTTTCTCGAAGAATAGATCGTAAATTTCTACGGGAGATTTTTTCGCCAGATTTTCTTTTTTCCAGGCCGAGTTGACCTGCTTCATGTGCTCGTCAAGTTCTTTGGGAGTCTTTTTTCCTGCGTTAGCGGGGACAGCTTCGATGGGCATATTGAAGTCGTTTTGCTCTTTCTGGGCATCTTTGACTAAGCGACGTGGACCTACTCCCAGCGCTTCTAAATTGATTACCTGATCTGGCGCGATACGGAAAGGGGATAACAAGCCTGACAAAAAGCTCAGAGGAGTTCTGTAAATGAATCGGAAAAGTCCAAGTCCAAACCAGATAATATAATCGCTAAAATTGTTACCAGTCGGTCTCCACAACGTACCGTTAGGATGACGCATGGTAGAAATCATGTTGGCAAGTCCTGCACCCACCCAAATAAGAACTAGTAGCGGTACTCCAACTATAAGTGATGGCCAAAACCAGTTTCCTGTCGTTTCTTTATAACCAACCCAAAAATCTTTTAGCAGACCTATTGTACCGTAATCCTTTAGATAGCGTTTGGGAAGAAGCCGAGATAAAAGATTACATTGCGCAACACTGCTACCAGCAGAAATCCCAAGGACTTCGTGATCTAGTTCCTTTATGAAGCCATTTTGTGTAATGATTCCTTCTGGCGCCCTTGAATTTCGCGTGATCTGATGCCCTTGGACCCAATTCAGAGCAATGAGTTCTTTGAAGTATTCATTATCGACGATCTTTTCAAAGTTCGCACCATCTGGTAAAGGCAAGCCCTGCTTGATCCACTGACATAAGCTTACATGCAATGCGACAACAATACTTGTCCGATCTGTACTACTTTTACAGTGATAGGCAATTGGTAAATCAAGTAATACGCATAACATAGCTAGGCAGGTAAGTTCTTCAACGGCTCCCATTTCTTTGCCCCAAAGCATCCTCTTATTCATTGATGCTTCGATTTTTGCGATAAGAGCCTTGGCCAATTCTCGATCTTTAGGTGATGAATCTAAATCATCTAAACGATGGCTTGCAAAAGTAGTAAATTCATTCCAGGCTTTTCGAGAAGCATCCAGAGCTGTGGATTTGCCGGTTATTCCGCCATTAAATGCTTTTTCTAAATTGGCAAATAAGTTGACTTGTCTAGAAAAGAGAAGTGGTTGAAAACGCACTTTATAGGTTTGGTGGGTCACAGGATGAGTAATTTCATAAACACCGTTGGTTGGAGCCGTACGGCCATCTGCAACACCATCTTGGAGCATTTTTAAAGATTCTTCTTCATTTTTAAATAGGCGTCGTTCGTTATCATCAATAAGATTATAAAGGCGAGAATTTGATTCGATAGATGAAACAAGATACGTCAGTGTGTAAATTTCCTCGCCATCCTCGTCTGTCTCAGACGAAATTCCCTTCGGAGCATCACTATCCATTTCAGCAAAGAAAATCATCTTGCCTTGTTCTAATGCTTTTTCAGGGGTATCTGGGCGTCCGGTATAGCAATAGCTAGGAGCTTTTGGGTCAGCCTGATCATCAACAAGAGGGGCGATTCTGCGTGCCATTTGAAGGCGGGGACTTTCTCGATCTTGGCTTCCGGCGATAGCGTATTTTGGCGTTACAATGGTACCATCAGCTGCTTGATAGGAGGAATCAGCAAGACCATTTTTCAGAAGGATATGTTGAGTAGCTAAGGCATTCTGATTTGTATGAAAGCCCATTTTTTTGGCGAGTTGAGGTTCCAGCTTAGGTCGTGCAACAATATCGTATTGGCTAGTTATGCTATGAACATTATGGTGTTTTTGCCTCTCCGGATCGTTTTTAGATAATTTTGGGTAAGGGCGACTTCTGTAAAGACCTATGGCCGCATTATCTAAAGAATCATAATCACTTCCACGCTGAGGTTCTGTCATCGATAATGAAGAGTCTGTGTCATGTATGCCCTCGATGTCAACAGTCCAGGCTCCTTTATCGCTAATGTGAACAGTTGGGTCGGTTGGAGTTGGAGTGAGTTTATCGCTTGTTTTACCAGTAAATGATCGTGGAATGGCGGTTGGCGCTACTTTACTGATTCGGCCATCTGGACCCTGATGCTCTCTCATCCCTTGGAGGACGCGATCTTTTTCTTTTCTCGGGTGTAATATTGGCTCATGACTTGTTATTTTAGATGTCATTGCTTTTCCCATTATTATGTAATAATGATTATACAACTAATTTTATATTAATTCTATTAACTTTTTTTTAATCTATTTTCAATTTAACATTCAGAGAATAAGTGGGTTGTAGAAGAACTAGGGAAATTCTTTTGATTTAAACCTCAATAGGCTGTATTTGAGGGGTATGCGATCAGCCAAACATCTAGCTAGGATAGCAGTCACTGGGGCAGCCGGGCAAATCGCCTACAGTCTGCTATTTCGGATAGCCTCTGGCCAACTACTTGGGCCGGACCAACCCTTAGCTCTTCATCTTCTCGAAATCCCAGAGGCTCTAAACGGCCTTCAGGGGGTCGTTATGGAGCTCCAAGATTGTGCTTTTCCGCTTCTTAAGGAGGTCGTCATCGGCACCGATGCTGAGGTAATCTTCCGAGGGATTGATTATGCTTTTTTGCTTGGGGCCAAGCCGCGCGGGCCTGGGATGGAACGGAAAGATCTTTTGCAGCAAAATAGCGAGATTTTTGTGGCGCAGGGGAGGGCCTTGGGCCGCCAGGCCAAGAAAGATGTGATTGTTCTAGTTGTTGGAAACCCGTGCAATACAAATTGTTGGGTAGCGATGAAGAATGCCAAAGGGCTTGATCCTAGGTGTTTTTACGCTATGACCACCCTCGATGAAAACCGTGCTAAAGCCATGCTCGCATTAAAAGCAGGCCTCCCAGTGGAGGAGGTTCATAAAATGATCATTTGGGGCAATCACTCGGCGCTGCAAGTTCCTGATTTCACCCATGTGCTCTTACAAAATCAACCCATTCAAAAAGTCCTAAACGATGCAACATGGCTCGATGGCACCTTCATCCCAGCTGTCCAAAACCGTGGGGCTGAAGTCATTGCTGTTCGCGGCAAGTCTTCCGCGGCATCGGCGGCGAATGCCGCGCTCGATGCCATGCGATCACTTATTTTTCCGACGCCTAGTGGGGAGTGGTTTTCTGTAGGGTGCCTGTCGGATGGCAATCCTTATGGGATTGCTTCAGACCTCATTTTTTCGTTTCCCTGTATTACAAAGAAAAAAATAGACTACGAGATCGTAGGAGGATTGTCTTGGGATCCATTAATTGAGAAAAAAATTTCCTTGGTTGAAAAAGAGCTCCTCGAAGAGAGGGCGATGGTAGAGCATCTTGTTCTTGTTTAATGTTCTTTTTTTATGATGGGGTATTAAGATAGAATGGGTGGAAAAATCCCGTTAGATGAAGATCGCAATCATAGGGGCTGGCTTCGCCGGTCTTGCCACCAGCTTATTCCTAACCGAATCAGGCTGCCGCGTTACTTTTTACGACACAAGAGGCATTGGTCAGGGCGCTTCCGGCCACGCCGCCGGACTTCTACATCCTTATGTGGGAGAACAGACACGATGTAGCTTGTGGGGACATGAAGCATTGAAGGCTGCAAAAGCGCTTCTTTTAGCAACTGAACCAGGGGCAATTCTAGAAGAGGGGATCATTCGGATTGCACAAAGTCAAGAGCAAAGAGAGGCGCTTGCCAGCTACGAAGATGTAGAGCCACTTGGCGAAGATCATTTTTTGATCCGTTCCGGGCTAGTCATCGATACAACTCTTTATCTTCAACGGCTTTTTGATCGCTGTATCATGCAAGGTGCAAGGTTTGAAAAAAAAGAGATCATTGATCTTGTCGAGGTAAAGGAATTCGATCAAGTCGTCATTGCAGCTGGTCATCGTTTAGATCGATTGCTGCCTGAGTTCCAAAAGGGGTTTTCAAAGATTAAGGGACAGATATTGCGAGTACGCCTTTCAGAGAAGCTACCTTCGATGATCGCCAAAGGATACTTAGTGAGGAGTTCTCAAAAAGGGATCTATCATTGGGGGTCGACATACGAGCGCAATTTCACAAGCGAAGAGCCAGATCCTGCCGCAGCCTTAAGCTTGTTAAAGAAAAATATAGGTTCCTTTCTCGGCCAGTCTAATCCGTTAATGGAAGAAGTTGATATCCTCGATTGCCGGGCAGGCATCCGTTTAGCAAGGCAAACACATTATGTGCCTTTTGTCGACCAGATCCGAGAAGGGCTCTGGTGTTTTGGCGCCTTAGGCTCGCGCGGTCTTCTTTATCATGCCTTTCTTGGTAAAAAACTGGCAGAGGCCATCCATAGACAAGACAAGAATCTTATTCCACAAGAATGTAGGATAATCAATGAAGGGTGAGTTGCTTTTCCTTGGCACAGGAGCTTCGAGCGGTGTGCCTATCATCGGTTGTTCATGCGAAGTTTGCCATTCGAGTTCCTCCCATAATAAACGACTAAGGCCTGCTGCGCTTCTTCGAGCGGGAGGAAAGCAGATTCTCATCGATGCTGGCCCAGACCTTCGCCAACAGGCTTTGCAGTATAAGATCGATGACCTCGACGGTGTCATTTTAACCCACTCCCACTATGATCATATCGGGGGCATTGATGATCTAAGGATTTACTATTTGATCAAAGGACGACCTTTACCTTGCCTCACCTCCAAAGATACTTACGAGGAAATCCGCACTCGCATACCCTATCTTTTTTACCCTAAGCAAGAGGACGCGTCTCTTTCCGCGCAACTCGATTTCCATATATTAAAAGAAGACTTTGGCCCGGCTACTTTTCTTGGGTTCAACTTCCATATCGTAAGTTACAGCCAGGGTGGTCTGAAAGTGATGGGCTTTCGTCTTGGCAATATGGCCTTCATCTCCGATATCCGTAAGTTTTCCCCTCGTGTCATCGAAGAGATCAAAGGAGCGGAAATTTTGATCGTCAGCGCTCTTCGCAAAAGCAAATCTGCCATGCATTTTTCGATCGACGAGGCCATCGATTTTTCTATAGCGGCGGGTGCGACTAAAACATGGGTCACTCATCTATCGCATGAAGTCGATCACGAGAGTATTTCAAGAGATCTTCCTTCGAATGTGGC
Organism: uncultured Simkaniaceae bacterium; assembly: GCA_963791555.1. Lineage (GTDB taxonomy): Bacteria > Chlamydiota > Chlamydiia > Chlamydiales > Rhabdochlamydiaceae > JAGXTH01. Next base: position 424,336 of record CAWBSQ010000002.1, on the reverse strand, counting down.
TCTCGCGTATGATGGTCTGTCGATTGAGTTTACCTTAAGCGATAAGGATGTTTCTTCATGACAGCCTCGCAAAAATTCGTCTTGGAAATCGAACTCAAAAACTTCAAATCGGTGTTCCTCGTCGGAACCTATCGGTCTGGGGAAGAGGTAAAAACCTGCGAAGAAAACTTAGCTGAGCTTGAGCGTCTCTGCGAAACATTTGGCCTTGTTACCCTTGGTAAAATGGCATGTCCTGTCAAAAAACTCGAAGCTGCCACCTTTCTTGGAACGGGTAAAATCGAGGAAATCAAACGACTTGCCATCGATCTACAGGCAGAGGTGATTCTTTTCGATGATGAGATTTCACCTCATCAACAAAGAAACCTCGAACAGATCTTTCAGAAGCCCGTTATCGATCGAACAGAGTTGATCATCGAAGTCTTTGCGCAAAGAGCCCACACGCGCGAAGCGCGGTTGCAGGTGGAACTGGCACGGGTCAAGTACCAATTTCCTCGTCTTAAGCGTTTGTGGACCCACCTTTCTCGTCAATCGGCTGGTGGCGGCGCCTATCTAAAAGGAGAGGGAGAGAAGCAGATCGAACTCGATCGCCGTATGCTAAGGCGCAAAGTCGATCGTTTGCAAGAGGAGATCGAAGAGGTAAAAGCTCAGCGTGAAACACAAAGGAGTGGACGGCTGCGCTCGGGAATCCCAACATTTGCGATTGTTGGATATACAAATGCGGGCAAGTCGACTTTACTACGCGCGTTGACCAAGGCAGATGTCTTAGTAGAAGATAAACTTTTCGCCACCCTCGATACAACGACGCGCAAATTCACCCTTCCTAACAGGCAAGAGATCCTACTGATCGATACCGTAGGCTTCATTCGTAAACTACCCCATATGCTTGTAGCGGCTTTCCGAAGCACCCTCGAGGAGGCAACACATACCGATATCTTATTGCACCTCATCGATGCCAGTTCTCCTACAGCCGAGGCCCAAGCTGTCGCCACGCATGAAGTCCTCAAAGAATTGGGCGCTGAAAAACATCCCATTATCACAGTGCTCAATAAAATCGATGCCTGCTCAAATCCACTTATTCTTCATAAGCTTAGGATTCAGTATCCAAAGACCGTTGCCATTTCAGCCACAACAGGGGCTGGTTTTTCTGAATTGATGGAGATGATGATCAAAGAGCTTTCATCATTGCGCAAGCGGGTCAAATTGCGCGTGCCGCAAAGTCACTATGTGCTCGTCAGCGAAGTCATGCGCGAAGGAAAGGTGCTGAGTTCTGAATATGAAGGGAACGATGTCTTGCTCGATGTCGAGATCCCAAGGCAGCTCGAATATAAAGTACAACCTTTCCTTTTTGGATAAAGATCTTCATGCTTCTCGATCTGCCCACGCATGCTAGGCCGCGGGAACGTCTACTCGAAGCGGGAGAAGAGGCGCTTTCTTTAGTCGAGCTCATAGCTATTTTACTTGGGACAGGAACACGGGGAAAGTCAGTCCTACAACTTTCTCAAGAACTCCTAGAAACATTTGGGAGTTTGCCAGAGTTGTTAGAAGCTTCGGTAGAAGAACTGAGGGCTATTAAGGGAATCGGGTTGGCTAAAGCTCTTCAGTTGAAAGCCGCTTTTGCAATTGCCCTACGGTTTCGCAAACTCTATGACAGCCACAGAAAAGTTGCTGTTACTACTTTGCACGATGCCTATCTTCTCCTAAAAGATAAACTCGAACATCTCAGACAAGAAGCGCTTGTGGTCCTTCTTCGCGATGCTAAAGGGCAAGCGATCACCACTCATCAGGTGGCTCTTGGCACACTTTCACAGGTCCTCATCCATCCGCGTGAGGTGTTTTTTCCTGCGATACGTCAAAAAGCACATAGCATGATCATCGCCCACAATCATCCAAGCGGCGACCCAACTCCTTCTCAAGCTGATTTGGAGATGACACGGCGCCTAATTTCTTCTGGTCAAATCATTGGGATTCCCATTGATGATCACCTCATCATCGGAAAAGGGACCTATGTATCCCTAAAAGAAAAAGGCCTAATGAAATTTTTCTGAGAAAGTACTTACAGAAGAGTTGTCAGAAAGAATTTGCAAAATCTTTTCTCAATAAGAATAGGAAGATTTTCAAGAGAATTTTCAGAATAAAATCCGCGTAAGCGCTTCTATTTTACATGTCGGATGGTGTGTCCTACTGCGTAAGCACACCATCCGACATGTAAAATGGAAGCGCTTATATAAGTTTAACCCTAAACATAAGAAACTTCCTTGAGATTTTTTCAGTTTTCATATTGAACAAAAACTTTCTAAAGGGGGGTGGCTGAAATAGGTTTTGAAGTGCGAGTCAATGTGTTGTAGTAGATCGTTTCTCCAGATATCTGCGCTTTGAAAGAACCAGGTTGTATATCTGTTATCTTTTCAAGATGGTTGTGTAAAGTTGTAACTGGATCATCAATGGACTCGTTGGTCAACTGAAACGTTTCGTAATGCATCCCTAAACCCCAATGCGATCCTAAATCCAAATAAGCCTGAACGGCTTCTTCTGGACTCATATGATGTTGCTTCATGAACCAACGAGGTTCATAAGCGCCAATCGGCAATATGCTAATGTCTATCTTACCATAACGTCTTTTCACTTCATGAAAATGGTTGCTATATCCAGTATCTCCAGCGAAAAAAAGTTTCATCTTCTCAGATAGGATAATATAAGAACCCCAAAGCGTTTTCATGCGATCAAATAATCCTCGACCAGACCAGTGCTGAGCTGGGGCCATCACAATCGATGTATTGGTGTCTAAACGATATTCTTCCCACCAGTCGAGTTCTACGATGTTCTTGATACCGAGGCTTTCTAAGATTTTTTTATTTCCAAGTGGGACGATATAAAGCGGATGGTTAGTTTCTTCAAGTAGTTCCAGGCTGGGTATATCCATATGGTCGTAGTGGTTGTGACTAATCAATACGACATCTATTTTTGGCAACGCTTCGATAGCGAGCGCTGGAGATCGTATCCTTTTAGGGCCGATCCAAGAAAAAGGGCTCGCACGTTGTGAAAAGATAGGATCTGTTAAAAGATTCAACCCGGAAATTTGAATCAGCTCTGTTGCGTGGTTGATAAGGGTGATGAACGCTTCCCCTTCAGCTACCTCGTCGGGTAACTTAGGAATAAATGAATTATCAATATGAGTAGGCCAGGTTGCACAAGGTTCGAAGGCCTTCCATTTGAATACGCTAAGTAGTGAAGGGTTTTCTCTTGCTGGTTCCTCAGTATTGAAAAAACATGTACCATCGCAATGATCTGATTTAATAAACATTTGTTTCGAACAACTTGTAAATGCTATAGTTAATAAAATTCCTGTCAACGACTTGGTGAGAGTTGATTTTAAAAAAATAAGCTTTCTAACATAGTCGGTATCTTTTTTATAGAGAAATTTTAAGAGGACCCGGGGCTTTTTATCAAACGGGATTCTTTTCTAAGCTGATTTGATGTTATTATACTACATACACAGAAGTTCTTTCTAGAGGTTGTAGACTACGCAGCATGGGAACATCGATTCTTTTAAAAGGGATGATCATTGGGTTATTGATCGCAGCTCCAGTGGGTCCGATTGGAGTGTATTGCATTCGGCAAACGGTCCAATATGGACGGTTAGCGGGCTTTTTTTCTGGCCTTGGCGCAGCAGTTGCCGACACCGTTTATGGAATCATTGCAGCCTTCGGTCTGACGGCGATTTCAGAATTCTTACTAGCAGGGCAATTTTGGTTGCGTCTCATCGGGGGTGTTTTTTTGCTCTATATTGGATGGAGGACTTTTTTTGCTAAGTTGGTAGATCAAACACACCCTGTAGTGCACACAACATTTTTCAAAGATTTTCTGGTCACATTCCTTTTGACGCTGACCAATCCGCTAACAATTTTATCCTATGTCGCCGTGTTTGCAGGCATCGGTATAGTGGCTTTAGGGACAGATTACCTGGATGCCAGCTGGCTTGTCCTGGGTGTTTTTCTTGGATCGACACTCTGGTGGCTGATTTTGAGCGAGGGAGTGACGTTATTTCGCAAGAGGGTGAATCAAAAGGCAATGATGTGGATTAACCGCATTGCGGGCATCATCATTGCCTCGTTTGGGATTCTAGCCTGGGCCAGCCTTCTTTTCTGACGGGTATTTAGGCATCATATTTATGGCTAAGTCTACCTAGGGCTAACGCCGCTAGCAATAATCCCAAATCTCGCAAAGCAATGTCGAAGTATTTTCCTGTCATAAGGAGATTGACGATGATGAGCAAAAGCCATAGAGCGATGACGTAGGCAAAAATTTTGGGTTTGAAGATCACGCCAATGCCAGCGATGATCTCGACTACGCCGACAAACATGAAGAATCCGCGATCATGATAATCGATCATGCGCATCATCATCGGGGAGAGATAGTTTGACCAGTCGGTAAGAAGATAGGCAAATTTATCACATCCTGCCAGAATAGGTGCCACGACAAAAGCAATTTGCAAAAGGCGATAGGCTTGATAAACCCTATCTGCTCTAAATTTCGTCATGCTATTTCTCCAACACAGTATTTAACAAAAATTCGTTTTGATGAGAGCGATCAATCCTTGCGTCAACATTTGTACAGAAATCAGGGCTAGGAGCATGCCACCAAATCTCGCTAAGCCAAGAACGGCCTTTTCCCCAAGCCAATATTTGATATTGGAAGCAATGAGCAAGATGATCAGCGAAGGGATCCAGGCGCAGAGTAAAGCTCCCGCGACAAGCAAAGAACTTTGGGAATGTTCGACGTAGACCATGACCGCAGAAATGGAACCTGGACCGGCGATCAGCGGCATCGCCAAAGGGACAAAAAGGGGTTCTTCCTTTGGACTATGGTGGGCTTCGTCTTTAGGAAAGATCATGCTCAATGCTATGATGAACAGCAAAATGCCGCCCCCGATCCCTATGATTGGCTGGGTGATGCCGAGAATTCGAAGAAGTTCATCGCCGAAGAAGGTAAAGATCAAAAGGATGATGAGGGCAATGAGCAGCTCTCTGATAACAATCTGCCGTTGCCGCTTAGGAGGCAGCTTGGCTAAAAGTCCAATAAAAAAGGGAACAGACCCAATCGCATTGAGGATTAGAAAGAGAGAAAGCGTCGTTGAGACAAAAGAGGTCGTCATAATTGTTTCTTTAATAAAACAAATAATTTAATGCGAGATAGCAGTCAAAAATTGGCAAAAAACTATTTTTTTTGAATTCTCTAAGGCGAGAAAATAGATCCTTGATTGAACTAGCAGAAGCATGCCATAATTCCCCCTCTTTGGATTAGGGGAAGGTCGTGCCGTCTAGAAAAACATTTAAGATCGTCACGCTTGGTTGCCGTACGAATCAGTACGAGGCCCAGGCTTATGTCGATCAGCTCAAAAGCGTTGGCTATGAAGAAGCAAGCCATGGAGAGACGGCCGAAATTTGCATTGTCAATACATGCACTGTGACGGAGTCGGCAGATAGTTCAAGTCGTCATGCAATCCGTGAGCTCGCTAGAAAGCATCCTCAAGCCAAACTCGTTGTTACAGGCTGCATGGCTGATAGCCATCCAGAGAAGACACGAGCGATCGAAGGGGTGAGCGCTGTTATTCCTAATGCGAAAAAAGAAGAACTTCTATCGCTTGTTCTCCCTGAGGAGAACTGGCCAGAGTTTTCTATCAAGCAATTCGACGGCCATACCCGGGCATTTGTCAAAGTACAAGATGGGTGCAACTCCTTTTGTACCTATTGCATCCTTCCCTATGTACGAGGAAGATCTCGATCCCGCTCAGTCGAGGCCATTGAAAAAGAAGTGCGGGAGCTCATAGCTAATGGCTATAAAGAGATCGTTTTGACGGGAATCAATATCGGCGATTATGAAGAGGGTTCTTTAAGGCTTGCTGGCTTGGTGCGAAGGATCGATGCGATCGAAGGGTTGAAGCGTCTTCGGCTCTCTTCAATCGACCCCGATGAAGTCGATGATGAATTGCAGGCAGCGATTCTCGATGGTAAAACGACCTGCCATTCCTTGCATATCGTGCTGCAATCGGGATCGAATGTCATTTTGAAGAGGATGAATCGCAAGTATACCCGTCAAATCTTCTTCGAATCGATACAAAGATTGCGTGCAGCGGATCCCGATTTTGGGTTCACCACGGATGTCATCGTTGGATTTCCTGGTGAAACAGAAGGCGATTTTCAAGAAACCTTAAGCATGATGAATGAAGTGCAGTTTGCAAAAGTCCATATGTTCCCCTATAGCGTAAGGCCGCGCACGCGAGCCGCCCTTTATCCTAACCACATAGCTCCTGCAGTCATTCAAGAGCGTAAAGCCCTTCTCCTCAAGCAAGCTGAGATGAACGCCTATGCTTGGAGAGAGCAGTTCATTGGAAGGAAGATGTCGGCGTTGATCGAAAGTGCCTCTTCTTCCCATCCGGGTTATCTGTCTGGGCATACGAGCAATTTTCTTTCGGTTCTTGTGCCAGAACACGGGCTTTCAAGGAACGATCTAGTCGATGTCCGATTCGAAGCCAATACACCAGAGGGGCTCCTATGCGCATTGACATAGCCCTTCGCTTCAAACCTTTTTCTCACGCGCCAGGCACGATTTGTCTTGTTCCAGGCACGCTATGGCGGGTGCAGGTCTATCCCACCTTCGCAACTTTTTTTGGCCCGCACGGAGAAGAACTCTCTTATCCATTTTCCCATCGGGGACCCCTAGAACAATTTACCGTCGAGCAAGATTTAGAAAAAAGAGAGGTACGGATCTTTGGAAAAACCAAAGAGCAAGTGCTTAGCTTATGCATTGCTTGCCGAGAAGGGGAGCTAGAAATGATCGATGGCAAAAAGGCCCCAATTAAGATTGGTTCCGGAGTTCGTTGGAAGGAAAAAAATAGCCATGAGTGTTCCAGACTTTCCATGGGGATTCACAAAAAGCAAGAATGGGAGAGGGTCAAGCAATACAGAGAACTAACGGAGGTCCTTCCTCTATGGTTTTATCTAGGGCAGATGACACCTTGCACAGAGCAAAGTGATTCTCGTTATGGTAGTCTCCTGCTACTCGATGAATGCAAGCACCTCGTAGCAACTAAGCAGCGCGCTGAGCTCGAAATTCGTCTCCGGCATCTCTTCTTAGCTGGGTTCGGGGGAATGTTCAACCCGCGGATTCACGATCCCGAGCATCAAGGGATTTTATCCGATGCTCCTAGCGAAGATCCAAAAGCAGCACTTCTATTGCTGAGCCAAGGTGCGCAATTCATCAGAAATCTTTTTCTTGCGCAAGAGGAGGGTCAGTTATCCCTCCTTCCATGTTTGCTTAAGAGCTTTTACGCTGGAAGATTCACCGATCTTACGACCCAAGAGGGAGATCGCTTAGATCTAGAGTGGTCCAAGGGCACGTTGCGGCGCGCGATCCTTCGTCCTACGGCCGATCGTACGATCACGCTGCAATGGCCCAAAGAACTGCGTCATTGCAGAGTGCGCTCGAGTGTAAAAGACAGAGGCCATCTCTTGAAAAGAGGAGAATCCTTAAATCTTGTTAGCAATCACTCTCTTTTTTTAGACCGTTTCGAAAAATAGATCTCAGCATCATCAAAAATGATGCTGTGGAGGAAAAAGATCCACTTTCGGTAAGGTGGTTTTTAACTCAAACTTTCTTTGTTTAGAGTTAAGGGGCCTCTTGAAAAAAGTTTCGCTCATTACACTGTATACCATTTACGCTCTGGATCTGGCAGGGATCGGGATTGTTCTCGTCGTTTTTGCACCGCTTTTACTCGATCCATCGAATACAATCCTTCCTTCTACACTTTCGCTTGGTAAGAAAAATGTCCTGCTTGGCCTTCTCTTTGCCGCCTATCCTTTGACGCAGCTGTTCGCAGCGCCTATTTTAGGAGAACTCTCTGATCGGATTGGCCGGAAAAAACCGCTTTTATTTTCGACCCTGACAACGGCGATAGCCTATGGCTTTTCGGCAGTTGCAATTGGGTTGAATAGCTATGTGCTATTGCTGCTTTCGCGATTGTTGGCTGGCCTCGGATCGGGCAATTTAACTGTTGCCCAGGCGAGCATCGCCGATCTCGTCGAAACAAACCGCCTACCAAGTGCTATGGCGGTCTTCAACATCGCTGGAGGGCTTGCTTGGGTGATCGCGCCCTATGCAGGGAGCGTTCTTGCCAATCCTCATTACATCTCTTGGTTTTCTTACTCTATTCCATTTACCTTGATGGGGTTGCTTTTTGTCATAGCCACGCTGTTTTTGCTCATGAGTTTTCGAGAAGAATTCGTACCGAGCAAGAAAAAGCTCGATCTCAAAAGTTTTTTGCATGATTTTCAAGAGGTGCTCGTCGATCAACGTCTGCGCACGCTGCTTTTGATGGCGTTTGTCTCGATCTTTGCCTGGCTGCTATACCAGACATTCATGCCGACCTATCTTCATGAACACTATGGGTTTTCGGGTGTGGAAATCGGCCGGGCCTTTGCTTACTTTTCCGGCTTTTGGTTTTTAGGCGGGCTTATTGCCAGCCAATGGCTCTTAAAACGGTTTTCTGCGCGTCAGGTGCTTTTCTTCCCCATGCTCATCGTTCCTTGCGCAATAGCTTCTTATCTCTTTTTGAAGAGTCCCATGTATATGTGGATAGTGAGTGCGATTGCTAATGCTGCCCAGTCGATCATCATCGGGTGCTTTTACGCTCTCTTTGCCACCGAGGCGCATGAAGACCAAGAAGGGAAGGTGTTCGGGGTTTGGAATGGCTCGTTAGCCTTTTCCTTTTTTGCGACGCCGCTCCTTTCAGGAGGCCTATCGAATATCCATCTCATGCTCTCTTTTCTGCTAGCTGCGATTCTCGCATTCCTACTCTTAGTTTGGTTTAAGAGGTTCAAATGGGATGCATAAATAGGCTAGAGCAACTAAAAATCCACTTCCACGATCCCCATGCAGTTTTAGGCATTCACGAAATAGACGAGAATCGTTGGGTGATACGTCTTTGGCGGCCGGGAGCAAGAAGCGTGGTTGTCCAAGTGTTAGGAGAGAAAATTGGGGCTGACAAAATCGATGATGCAGGTCTTTTCGAAATAGAGTTGCCAAAGAGAATTGGGCCGCTAGACTATCAAATTTATCATAGCAATGGCCTTCTTAGTTTTGATCCTTATGCATTCTGGCCAACTGTTGGGGAGATGGATACCTTTTTATTTAACAAGGGCACCCATTATAAGATTTACGAGGTGTTAGGTGCGCATAGTATCGAACATCAAGGCTGTATTGGGACGAAATTTGCCGTATGGGCACCCAATGCTAGGCAAGTGGCGCTCGTAGGAGATTTTAATAAATGGGATGGTAGAGTCAATCCCATGCGCAGTATGGGCTCCAGTGGCATCTGGGAGCTTTTTATCCCTGGTATTGGGCCTGGAGAAAAATATAAATTCGAAATCCGTACCCAAGAAGGCCAGATCAAGATCAAATCAGATCCTTACGCTAACCAATTCGAATTGCGACCTAGTAATGCTTCGGTTGTTACAACGTGGAACAACTATCAATGGAATGATCAAGCATGGCTTGCAGAGAGAAAAGAAAGGCAGCAGTCAGCCGCCCCTCTGACGATTTACGAGGTGCATCTAGGTTCTTGGCGGAGGACAAAGGGACAATTCATGAACTATCGGGAATTAGCGCATGAACTTGCTGCCTATTGTACTGAAATGGGATTCACACATATCGAACTTCTTCCCATCGAAGAACATCCTTTAGATGAATCTTGGGGATACCAAGTAACGGGATTTTATGCTCCTACGAGTCGCCACGGCAGTCTGGAGGATTTTCAATATTTTGTAGATTATTTGCATCAGCAGAAGATCGGAATCTTATTGGATTGGGTGCCCGCGCATTTTCCCGTCGATGAATTTTCTCTTGGACAATTCGATGGTTCTTATGTCTATGAACATGCCGATCCTAAAAAGGCGATTCATCCTCATTGGAATACCTTGATCTTCAATTATGGTCGGCATGAGGTGGCGAATTTCCTCTTAGGAAGCGCCCTATTTTGGACTGAATTGATGCATATCGATGGTCTTAGAGTCGATGCGGTGGCATCGATGCTCTACCTCGATTATGGTAGAGAGCCTGGAGAGTGGATTCCCAATATTTATGGAGGCAGAGAGAATCTCGACGCCATCGAGTTTATCAAACATCTCAATGCGACTGTCCACGAACGAGTCTCAGGCGTGTTGATTTGTGCAGAGGAGTCGACGGCATTCACAGGAGTGACCCATGATCTTATAGGGGGCGGGCTAGGCTTTGATTTGAAATGGAATATGGGGTGGATGAATGATACGCTTAGCTATTTTCGCACAGATCCTTTCTTTCGGCACTATCATCATAATCAGTTGACCTTTGGTCTGATTTATGCGTTTTCGGAAAAATTCTTGCTGCCGCTATCGCATGACGAGGTCGTACATGGAAAGAAAAGCCTTTTTTCTAAGATGCCAGGAGATGAATGGCAGCGTTTTGCTAATTTACGCCTCATATTGAGTTATCAAATTTGCCAGCCCGGCAAGAAACTTCTCTTTATGGGAGGAGAGATTGGTGTTTGGGAAGAATGGGGGAGCCAAGAGGCTATCCCTTGGCAGATTACGAGCTATCCCACACATCGTGGTGTCCAGATGCTCGTGAAAGACCTCAATCATTTTTATCTTGTGCATCGAGAGCTATGGGAATATGACTTTGATTATCGTGGGTTTGAATGGATCGATCTCAAAGATCAGGCCAACTCCGTTCTCAGCTATTTAAGAAAGAGTGCGACATCATGCTTGCTATGTGTTCACCACTTTACTCCTTCCTATTTTCCTAGCTATATCATCAGAGTCAACAATATCCGTAGTTTGAAAGAAGTCTTCAACTCCGATCGTAAGGAATACGGCGGTTCTGGTAAACTCAATGTTCAGCCGAAAGTCAACGCTGGTGAAAGCATCGAAATCCAGCTTGCCCCTCTTTCGACGATGATTTTTGAAATTGAGTTTGGAATTTGACCCCCAAGTAAAATCGACTACGAAAGAGGTCTATTGTGTCTACCCGTCGCGAATATTTGCAACTTGTCGATGAAATCCGTCATCACGACCATCTCTATTACGTCGAATGTAAGCCTACGATCTCCGATCGCGAATACGATCGTCTCTTGAAACATTTGCAGGAATTAGAAGAAAAGCATCCCGATTGGATCACGCCAAATTCTCCCACGCAACGAGTTAGCGAGGCCCCCCACGCAGGCTTTAAGCAAGGAGCGCACAAAGTGCCAATGCTTTCCATCGATAATACCTATTCAAGAGATGAGATGGAGAGTTTTATAGAACGAGTTCATAAGCTTGCCGAGAAGCGCCATGTAGACTTCTATGCTGAACTCAAGATGGATGGTACTGCCGTCAGTGTGCGCTATGAAAAAGGGCAATTAGTGCGAGCGCTCACCCGCGGGGATGGGAGAAAGGGCGATGATATTACGGCCAATATCAAGACCATTATGAGCGTACCGCTCCAAATCGAGGGTAAAAAAGTCCCCGAGATCATCGAGCTTCGCGGCGAGGTCTATATGCCCCACCGTGCTTTTGAGGAACTCAATCAGGAAAAACAATTAGCGGGGGAAGAGTTGTGGGCGAATCCTAGGAATGCAGCAGCAGGATCGTTAAAATTGCTCGATCCCAAAGAAGTGGCCAAACGAAAATTGGCGGCTGTTTTTTATGGTATTGCAGAGGAAAGTTCAGGAACGATTACTACGCAAGAGCATTGTCACGAATGGATCGAAGAGCATGGTTTTCCAGGATTTGCCAAACGTCATCGACTTCTTTGCCATGATAGCGATGCCATTATGGCATTTGCCGATAAGATAGAAAAAGAGCGGCCTAAGCTCTTTTTCGACATCGATGGGATCGTCGTCAAAGTGAATGAATTTCGTCTCCAAGATCTGCTTGGTGCAAGAGGCAGGTCGCCTCGCTGGGTGATTGCTTATAAGTTCGCCGCTGAACAAGCGATCACTCGTATTCTCGATATTACAGTGCAGGTGGGTCGAACAGGAGTTCTTACGCCTGTGGCTGAACTAGAGCCTGTTTTGTTAGCGGGCAGTACTATTGCTAGAGCGACTTTGCACAATCAAGAAGAAGTGCAGCGCAAAGATATCCGTATTGGCGATTATGTCGTGATCGAAAAAGGGGGAGATGTCATCCCCAAAGTGGTCGAAGTCGATAAGAAGCGGCGCACATCCCACTGCCATGTATGGAAAATGCCTAGCCATTGCCCGAGCTGTGGGGCTAAAGTCGTTTGCAGCGAAGAGGAGGTGGCAATACGTTGTCCAAATGGCTGGAAATGTCCCGAGCAAAAGATCCGCCGCTTGATTTTCTTTGCAAGTAAAGATGCCATGGACATCGAACATCTAGGAGAAAAAAACGTCGAGCAACTCGTCGAAAAGGGGTTGGTCGATACCTATGCCGATTTTTATAAACTCACCAAACATGATCTGGCCAAACTCGAGGGCTTCAAGGAAAAATCGATTCACAACCTGCTTACCAGCATCGAACGATCGCTTAAAGTGCCCTTAAGCCGGTTGATCTTGGCTTTGGGGATCAAGCATGTTGGGGAGGGCACGGCGGAATTGCTAGCTGAAAGGGGGGGGGATCTAGAAACCTTATCGACCCTGTCCATTGAAGAACTCAAGAATATTGAAGGGGTAGGCGATATTGTTGCCAAGGCAGTCGTCGAATTTTTCCACGATCCTCTAGCCAAAAAAGCCATCCACGACCTGCTCAAAGTCGGGGTGGAACCCGAGGTGCGCCGGCGTAAGGTGCTTCACAACCATGCCTTTAATAATAAGACCTTTGTGCTTACAGGGACCCTGGCCAAATACTCACGTGATGAGGCAAGCGAACTCATCAAAGAACGTGGAGGCAAGGTCTCTGGGTCTGTAAGCGCTAAGACAGATTACGTCCTTGCAGGCGAAGATCCTGGTTCTAAACTCGATAAGGCTAAAGTACTTAAGGTTGCTATTCTTTCCGAAGACAGATTCGAAAAGTTATTATAACCAGTTAAAGTTCAAATTTATTAAAAACAATTGAAAATATAAATTAATTGAATTTAACTTCGGTATAAGTTATAATCAAATAGATAAAAAAGATAAAAAATAGCAGGTTATAATATGTTTGTTACTTCAACATTCGATACTCTAGCTGCGTCTGGTGAATCACTTCGCACTACTCAGGACAATCCAGCTAGTGGGAGAGAAAACTCTAGCGTTTCTAATACTACAATTAATACTGATCCAACTAAAGTTGAACAATCTTCTACTGGTAGAAGAATGGGAGACTCTAGTATTTCTAATCATGCAATCATTAATCTAGATGATTATGATAAAAACAAACATTTTATTACTAAAGATTTAACAGTTGAAAAAAGAGAAGCTGGTTATTTTACCGATAATAGCCTTTGGCAGACAATCAAGAAGGCTTTTGGGTGCTATTGCGATCTAGATGAAATAGTTCAGCGACTTGCTAATTTTGATGTAAAAACATCCTTTCTTACTAAAAACTTAACAGTTGAAAAGAGAGAAAATGGTTGGATAGCTAAGTATAGTCTTTGGCAAACGATTAAAAAGGCTTTTGGCTATTATGATACAGCTGCCATTGGTCAAAAATTGTACACTTTGGTGAAAGATTCTAAAGTTCTGTTTGCTACTGACCTCGTACAAAATGTCTACAATAACATAATAAAATTGGATTCGAAAGTTAAAAAACAAAGAATAGAATCAAGTATTACTAAAGAAGGGCATCATAGAGATTTTTCGTCTTTTTTCACAAAGTTGGTCGAGCGCAATCCAATTTTAAGAAGAGATGAGGAAATTAATCGAATAGAAAGTGAAGATTCTGATCATTCTTCAGTAAAGGATGAACAAGACATAGAGGAAGGCTCGAAAACTCATTTATTAGTAGACGGTAACGGTGAGCGGATATCTTGCCGTCCTCAATCGAAAAGAAGAAAACCAAGAACAAGAAGTAGAAATATTCAGCCAACTGAGCCTAGAACAAATAAAGTAAAAATCCAACTCCCTAAAGTATCTGAAGCACCAAAAGCTTTTTTTGAAAGGAGCTTTAAAGCTGGAGGTATCGATCCTGATCGTATTAAAACGGCATCACACCTACTACAATCAATACAACTACTACAATCAATACAATCGAATACAGAATTGGATGAAGGTATCAAAGACGACGCTCATAAAAGTCCTTTCAATGATGCTTCCAACGAATTGGACAGGTTGAACAAAAAAGACCAGACAGAGTTGGAAGCTGTTACAAAGAAGTATGAAGAAGAGAGAGAAAGGCTTGAACAGGTTGAAGAGTTGGATAGATTGAAGGATGAACACAGAGGCACACGGCAAGAAACTCTTAATAAAGATATGCTGGCAAGGGAAGAAAGAAGGAGCAAAAGAGAAGAGGAACAGCGTCAGTGGCGAGAGGAAAATCTTAAGAAACTAGCTGCGGAGAAGGCGCAGTCGAAATCGACAGGCTTCTTTTCTCTTTTCGGACTCTAAAGAAAAATAGATGGAGATATAGATCAAGCGGTATCGCCTCCTTTTTAAAGTATCCTGCAGCTTTTCTCTTTAAGGGAAAAGCTGCAGTTTTTTTTGGTTAGGTTCTTCTAAGTTCTGCGAGAAGGGTTTGATGGCTATAGCCATGCACTTTAACGCGTTGTAGGGTTCCGATCATGGCGTCATTGCCTTCAAAAACCACATTTTTCCAGCAGCGTGTTCTTCCTTTAAGCAGCTTTTCATCTTTATTGCGCCTTTCGACGAGGACTTCGACTTCGGTGCCAAGCGCCGCTTGCCGCTGCTCAGCGCAGATTTCGCTGTGAAGAGCAAGAAGCCTTTGCAGGCGATCTTGCTTGACTTCCTCGGGGATATCATCCTCCCAGCGGAAAGCAGGAGTTCCTTTGCGTGGACTATAGGCAAAGATGAAAGCAACGGAAAAGCGCACCTCGGCAAAGCGCTGATAGGTTTCCATGAACTCTTCTTCTGTTTCTGTGGGAAAGCCGACGATGATATCAGTGCCCAAGGAGACATCAGGGACGATTTCCCTCAGCATAGCCACTTTTTCGAGATATTGCTCGATGGTATAGATGCGGTGCATCTTCTTAAGAATTCTGCTAGAGCCAGCTTGCATGGGAAAATGGACGAATTCGCATGCCGAGGGGAGGTCGCGGATGGCCTGCATGAGTTCCTTAGTGATGTCGACAGGGTGGCTGGTCATGAAGCGGACGCGCTCTAACCCTGGAATTTTATCGAGTTTGTACAGGAGATCGTGGAAAAGGCAGTTCCATTCAGGTTTATCTTTTCCATAGCTATTGACATTCTGGCCAAGAAGGGTGATCTCTTTATATCCTTTCTGCACGAGCATCTGGCACTCTTCCACGACGCTTTCGGGCGGACGGGAGACTTCTTGCCCTCGGGTGTAAGGAACGACGCAATAGGTGCAGAATTTATCGCATCCTCGAATGATCGAGACATAGGCTTTTACGGGGTCATCGCGCTTGGCTAAGAGATAATTGAGGTTTTCTTCGAACTGATCATCCGTTCGAATCATTTTTTGACCCGTTTCCAATACTTCGTCTAGGACACTATTCAATTCCGAGATATTATTTGTTCCAATGACGAAATCGACATGGGGCAGTTTGCGGAAAATCGACTCCTTTTTGGCCATCGCCATACATCCAGTGACCCCGATCACAGCGCGTTTTTTGCGCGAAAGGCCGAGTTTCCCGATCTTGCCCATGACCTTGCGTTCTGCCAAATCGCGAACAGAGCAGGTATTGAAAATGAGGAGATCGGCCTCGGTTTCATCTTCGATGCGGAGAAGGCCTCGGTTAAGGAGCTGGCCGACCATGATCTCGGAATCGAGCTCGTTCATTTGGCAGCCGTATGTTCGTATAAAAAAAGTTTTTAGTTGCTTAGATAGCGAAGCCATAAGGGGTGTCCATAATCCTAATGCGATTGAGGAATTCTAAAGAATGCTTGGAAAAAAAGGAAGATATGCTTACTATATTGCCTTTTATTACATCGTATAGGCTGAATCGCTATGGCACAAGCGAAAAACAATCGAACTATCCTTCTCACAAAAGAAGAGGCGCAAGCTGCTCGCAAGTGGTTTATACTCGACGCAACGGGTAAGACACTTGGTCGTTTTGCTTCTGAAGTCGCAAAGATTTTGCGAGGCAAGCATAAACCTCACTTCACATCGCATGTCGACACCGGAGATGGGGTCATCGTAATCAATGCGGATAAAATCGTCGTCACCGGCGCAAAAGCAGCACAGAAAATATACTACTATCATACTGGCGCAATGAGCGGTCTCCGCGAAGTGCCTTATGAAGTGATGAAAAGCCGTAAGCCAGATTACATCATCCGTCGCGCTGTAAAAGGCATGTTGCCTAAGACGCGCCTTGCAGAAGCGCAGATCAAGAAGCTCCGCATTTTCAAAGACGATAAGCATGATATGGTTTCTCAACAGCCAATTAACGTAACTATTTAAGACGACCATTATATGATTAAAGAATTTCTCGGTACCGGTAGAAGAAAAACAGCCGTAGCCTCTGTACGGTTACGTCCAGGCTCAGGCAAAATTCTTGTCAACGACCGCGCTTTTGAGCAATATTTCCCCTTGGAGCTGCAGAGACGTTCTATCCTCTTGCCGCTCGAAAAGTTCCAAGTGAAAGGGAACTACGATATCCTCGTGCGAGTACGCGGTGGTGGTATCGAAGGGCAAGTCATTGCAGCACGCCTGGGAATCTCACGCGCCCTTGTTCAAGAAGATGAGACACGTCGTCCCGACCTCAAAGAGAACGGCTTCTTAACGCGTGACTCTCGCAAGAGAGAGCGTAAGAAGTATGGTCAAAAAGGCGCTCGTAAACGCTTCCAATTCTCTAAGCGTTAATTTCGTTTTCAAGATTCCATCAGTCATTTCAATTCAAGGCCTTTGGAGGAACATTCTTCCAAAGGTTTTTGCGCTTTTCGTATATTAGCCCCAAAATGTGAACAGAAGCTTAGTTTGTGGACAGTCTCTAAAGAAGTAGCAAATATTGGATTGAAAGCAATTTCAAAATTGTACTAGCATCCACCCGGAAATTTTCGGGGGCATATGCGATCTTTTTTCTTAGTAACAATTTGTATTGGATTTTCTGCTCTTCTACAGGGCGAGGAGCTGCTGGATATTCGCATTCCCGTAGTGGATATGCGTGACTATTATAGTGAGAGTCATCGCGAGGAGTTTCTCGATACACTTTATAAGGCGATGACGCAAGTTGGATTTTTTGCAGTTCGTAATACGGGTGTAAATGCTCATATTGTTCGAGATGCGTATGCGCAAGCGCAGGCGTTTTTTAAACAAGATTTGGAAGAAAAAATGAAGTGCTTCTCGCAGAATTTAAATGGGCAGCGCGGTTTTGTTCCAGGAGAGATAGCAAAGGGGTATAGCCAAAAAGATAGGAAGGAATTCTACCATATTGGGAGAGAAGGTGCTTTGCCTGAAAATATCTGGCCGCAAAACCCTTTATTAGGTTCTACATTGAGTTCCTTATACAAGGAGCTCGAACATTATGTGATTCCGCTGCAGGAGACGATCATTGCGGCTATTAACCAGCATGCACATGAACAGCTCGATCTTAATTTGTTAAATTCGATGACTGAGCAAGGAGCTTCTCTATTGCGTGCACTTTACTATCCAGCGATCTCTAATGAGGAAATAAATTTGCCCGACACTCCTTTGTATTGGGCTGCACCCCACACAGATATCGATTTCCTTGCTATTTTGCCCTACGCTACCGCCGAAGGTCTTCAAGTAGAGTTAGAAGGACGATGGTTAAATGTGATTGTCCCGGAAGACACTTTTATCGTGAATATAGGGGACATGTTAGAGAATTTGACCAATGGCCTCTTTGTTAGCGCACGTCATCGTGTTTTGGCGCAAGAGCCAAATAAGGATCGATTTTCAATGGTTTTGTTTGTCCACCCAACTGATGAATCTCCTCTAGATCCTCTTCCTGCTTGCGTGGAACTGACTGGAGGTGTTCAAACCTACGCGCCCGGCTCGAGAAAGGAATTTCTGTGGGAAAGGCTTCTAGAACTCAATATTGCTCCAGGTCTTTTAGAACCTTATGCGCAGACCGGTCATGCAGAAAGGCAGGCGGAATATGGCCGTGAAAGCCCGCAGGTGATTAAATTGTTGATCGATAAGGGATTGGCTAGTCCTGAATTGCTGAAAAAACTCGAAATGCGAACCCCTTCTTCTTAAATGATTTTAAAAAGGCCAAGAGATTATCTCTGTCTTTTAAGTTTTTAATGGTGAAGAGGTGCGTGCCGAGCTAAAACGTATATTTTTGCTGCGCGTTTGAATATCCTCTTCGTGTTTTGTACCCGCTTCTTAGTAAATGACTTGATACTATCTCCAAGATAATCAGCAGTTGGGCCAAGTACTTTTATAAGTAAGTCTTTTGAAAAAATAGCAAGAGTTAAAGCCTTAGCCAGATTATCCATTTCACTTTTTGAAATAAGAAAGCTTGAATGGTTGATCTAGTCTTTGGTGTTGGAGGTGGAGAGACGCATTCAGAACGTTTGATCTGAACGGCTTAGGAATCCGTTCCCTTTAGGGAGAGGAGGATGTCAAACAGGAATTTCTCAGCGATTTCATAAAGGTCAATCCCTTTTTCCTGGCAAAATCAACATTGCGCTCCGGAATGTTTTCCGGGTTTTCATAGCGTGCTAATGCTTTGTCAATACTGGATTCTCGCAAAAGATGCAGCATCGGATAAATGGACCTATTAGTATAATCAGCCGCATCATTTTTTTCTGAGCTGGCAAACCGGTACATTGGATGAAAACTTGCCAATTGATAAACTCCTTCATATCCTTTTTCTTTTAATAAATGCTCAGCCATGGATGCCATATCTAGATACTGATCAAATTGTTGAAAAGCGTTAGAAAAGATTAGAAAACTGGTTTCAATATGGAGTTCTTTGTCCAATCGGGCAATTTCTTTTAAAAAAGCATCCAGACATAAACTTATATCCGTACTGTCTTCAACCTGATAATGAACATGATGTTGCTGTAATGTCCTAGCAGCAAAAGGACAGAAGTTACAGCCTACCACTACTTTGTGGATCCAGGTTATCGTTTGATCAATTATTTGCTGAGATGAAGACATTTTGTGCCTGATTATTGAGTGGATTGTATGAGATTTTTTTTGCTGTAAAATTTCAGTTGTATATCTATAAAAACAAAAGACTTAAGTCATTAATCTGAAGCCTTAATTTTGGTCGGGGATGGTGAGAATCGAACCCGTTCCGATTTTACAAAAATTCCCTTGGTAAGTCTCTTGGAATAGACGCATGGGAACCTCTCCAGAGCAGTGGCAAGGGGCAACCTTTTTCACGCGAAGAGATTGGAAGTCATCGACGATGGCTTTCACTAAACAGGCGCTTTTTTTGAATAGATGGAAGCCCCCAACTACGAGATGGATGGGTTGATCTAATTTCTCTTGGATCGTTCTGACGATGTGGACGATGCCTGGATGAGCGCAGCCTGTTACGATCACCAACCCTTGCTCTGTTTGGACGATCAATGCCTGTTCGTAGAAAAAAGCCCCCCCTTTTAGAACCATTGAGAAGATGCCCTTATCGATTTCCAAAAAGTCGGTCACGATTTGGATCTGTAAATGGTTAGGGATTTTTCGAGCAGGAAAGCCTTTTGGTAGAAAAATGCGGCAATTCTCTCTCAAATTACCCAAAATTTCTTTGCAGCCAGCGGTGTGGTCGGCATGTTTATGAGAAAAAAGGACATCCGTGATTTCCCCACAATCGATCTGCAATTTTTCAGAGTTGAAGAGGAAGGCTCCTAGATCATTTCCAGTATCGAAAAGGATCTTACGCGATCCTGTTTCTATGAACGCAGAAAATCCCCACCCTTCTCGAAGAGTAGGGTCTTCTAGACAATTGTCGTAGATGATTTTGATCGTCAGGTCATTCATTTTAGTTTGATGGAGCTCAAGAGCGCATGGTGATCGCTGATGGCTGAATCAGGTTTTTTCAAGTCATGCATAGGGATCTTTGCAGTCGTCATGCGATAGCCTTCGTTAGAGGAATGTTGGTTGGGCGAGGGGACTGAACGGAGGAGTAGGGCATAATCGATGATCTGAAAATTAGGATCGATTTCGTCGGGATTCTTACTCGAGGAAAACAAATAATTCGTGAAATAGTCCGTGCATGTGCTGCTAGTTTCATCAATTTGTTGCTGATTTTTATTATAATCATCATAGAAATGCGCTCGAATGAGGGCCTCTCCTGGTTCCTTAGAGCCGTAAGGGATATTCAGGTCGCCGCACAGGAAAAACGGGGTTTTTTGTTTTTCAGCATCTAGATCGGAGTGCATTTGGTCTAGGATCTGCTGTAGCTGAGAAGCCCTGATTTGATCGAATTGAGGGTAATCCAAAGATTGTAAATGCGTGGTATAGAGGTGGCCGATTGGGGTGTCTCCATTCTTAAGGACGAAATCGAAAAACCCATAATTCATGGGGAAGCCTGATTTAGTGAAGAGCGTAAATCGAGGTTTTTCGATCGGATATTTGCTAGCGACAAATAAGCCGCTTGGAAGACCAAGTGTATTCAGGGAAAAGCCGAGCACGCGAGGTCCGATCGCACCATAAAAATAGGTATACTTACTTTTTAGTTGGTCGTACAAGGCCAAAGAGGCATCTTCAGCATGGATTTCCTGTAAACAGACCACATCGGCATCTAAAGAGAGGATTTTTTTTGCCAGGAGAGAAACTCTCTGTTGCCAGGGCGAATAAACCCCTCCAAATAGAAATGGAAAATTCGTGGGCACAAAACAGGAATTCAAGGTTAAAATGGATAGTCCTTCCAGAGGGTACTTTTGTTTGCAGGATTTTTCTGGGGTTGGACTTTTGAAAGACATGAACGGTGTTTTTGGATTCTGGGAATTCAACGTCTTCAATTCCTTCAAAGTTTCTTGCTCTTTTGGGGTTAGGGAAGATTTTATCTGTTCGCAACTGTTCAGTAAGCAATCGATTTCATAACGCTCATAGGGAGAAAGAAGCGGGTTTTTTCTAAGGGATTGTTCGACATAGTCCATGAGAGAGCGGTAGAGATGGGTATTTTGGACGAGAGATTTGGATAAGAAGGTTTGGAACGATTGCATCGCAGTGCCAGCAGCCGTCTTAGAAGGAAAAGTAGATTTTGTGAGGAATGAAAGCACGGTGAACGTTTCCAAAATTTCATTAGACAATCGATTCCAGGGTCTCATGATTTTTTCAGCAGATTTTTGATCGCTCGGAATAGAAGTCAATCGACCGACCGTTTTTACCACATGGTCTTCCGCTTGCCGCATAAATCGTTCGACTGCCTCTTCAGTCAATGGTAAGACTTGATAGGGATCTGCTGAAGAATTTGCAACAGAGCCTATGAGGGCAAATGGTGAGATGAAGAAAGCCAAAAAAGATTGTCCCAGCAGCTTTAAATTCATAGACGAGTTCCTTAAAAATTTCTGGAATTGTAATCTATGACGGAAAGTCGAAATTGGCAAGCAGAATCAACTCCTGCTTGCCCATTTGCCGGTGCCCGAAAATTAAGAGGTACTACGCTGCTTTTCCGCGAAGTGAATAAGCGTTCTTAGAAAGAATTTGCAAATACTTTCTGAGATCCCTATGCGAGATCAATATGAGGCGATGTTAGAGATCGTCGCCAAAAGCCAATCAACCTTCCCAGGAGCATTCCCGAGACAGCTGTGGCAAGGGTTTCCATGCTTAGTAGATTTGCATCTTCGATCAATTCTGGATGCAGTCCATAGATTGCGCCTAAAAAGTAACGAAGGGAAAAGATCGATAGAGATAAGAGCATCGGTGCCCAGTTACCAGGGATTTCGATCAAATTACGTTGTTTATCAAAGCGTAGATCGTGTTTACGAACGGTTAACCATCCAAGCCACATGCCCAAGGTCATACCAATCGCCCATAAGCAAATCCATAGGGGATCATAGTGTACAACGATCGAATAAATGGACCATAGGAACATGACGACAGGCATGATGAGAAGGGCCTTCCATGGGACGACGTGTGTCTTTCTTGCTTTTAGACCCCCCCAAACTAAATACGCCAGTAAGGGCCATACATAAAGCGGGGTATGGGAAATAATCGTTATCATAGTTGGGTCTCCATAAAACAAACCAAAGGCTCAGGTTTTAAATGTGATTAGAGAATCATATATTCACCTTTCTTTAAAAATCAAGGAATATAATTTGAATATTAATATTAATTTGTTATGTATAAGTAAAAAAAGGTAATAAAGATGAGTGGTTCTCAATTAGATGGGAAACCTGTCGCCGCCTCTGCAATCCATGATCAGGTAGCCGTAGTTTTTCCCAATGATTTGAATTCTCATGGTACGCTCTTTGGCGGCCGGGTTTTGGAGATGGCCGATCGGTTATGTGCCATCGTAGCTAAGCGGCATACAGGTCGAGTCTGTGTCACTTTAGGGATCGATTCTGTCCGATTTCTAGCCCCTGCCCGACATGGCGATATTCTCATTTTACAGGCGTCGATCAATCGTGTTTGGCATACCTCTCTAGAAGTAGGGGTTCGAGTATCGGCAGAGGACTATCTAACGCGGGAGAGCGCCAGGATTTTCTCAGCATATTTTACATTTGTTGCTGTCGATGATTTTATGAAGCCGGTAGCGATCCCACCAGTCATCCCTCAAACAGAAGAGGAAAAAAGACGGTACCTCAAAGCTGAAGAGAGGCGGAAGCATCGGATGCTTCAAGCCTGAAATTCAGATCTAAGGAAGTATTTGCAAATTCTTTTCCCTATGAGGATGAGAAGATTTTCGAGGAGATTTCTCATGCTTAGGATAAAACCTATTTAAGCGCTTCCATTAGACTTCTTTCGAAACTTAGCGATTGTGAAAATGAACGCAAAGTCGCACAAGCCGCAAAGACGCAGAGAAAATTGATAATGTATTAGCCGCGTTGATAATAGACGCTGCAATCGAAGTACATCGGATATTAGGCGGCCCAGGCTGGTTGGAGAGCTTGTATCAAACTAGGATTAATTCTTAATTTTGGGCAGAAACTTCTCCGCAATGGCATAGAAAGAGTCGTTAATGATTTATAAAACTCTTTGCGTCTTGTGCGTCTTTGCGTTCATTTTCATAATCGCTGAGTTTCGAAAGAAGTCTAATAGAGTGCTTATGCAGGCTTTATCCTAAGCATGAGAAATTCCCTTAAGAATTTTGTGATTTTCATAGGGAAAGGAATTTGCAAAGGGTTTCTAAGAAGTTAGGTCGTAAAGCTTTCGGTATTTCTTTTCGAGATAGTTGATATAAGGCTGTTCACTCAAATCGAGTCCAGTTGCTCGGTGCATCAATATTATCGGTGGATAGTGACGGCCATGACGATGGACTTTTTCCCTTAGCCATTCTAGCATAAATGAGAGGTTGCCATGAGAAACTTTCTCTTCCCAATCTGGGTGCGCTTTTTGAAAAGCTTCAAAGAGTTGCGCTGCATAGAGATTTCCCAAGGTATAGGTAGGAAAATATCCCATGGCACCCATAGACCAGTGAACGTCTTGCAAGCACCCTTCGGCATCTTTCAATGGCTCGATGCCAAGATATTCGCGCATCTTTTCATTCCAGGCTTCGGGAATCTCTTTTGCTTTCAATGAGCCTTCGATCATCGCTTTTTCGAGTTCAAATCGGATGATGATATGCAGGGAATAGGTGACCTCGTCGGCATGAATGCGTATGAGCGAAGGTCGAACCACATTGATGGCTCGATAGAAAGTGTCTAACTCAATTCCGCTAAGTTGTTCAGGGAAATATTCTTGCAATAGGGGAAAATAATATGTCCAAAAGGGCAGGCTATGCCCGATGGTGGTTTCCCAAAAACGCGATTGACTTTCGTCAACGCCAAGGGAAACTGATTCACATAGTGGGGTACCATAGTGTTCCATGGGCACCCCTTGATTGTAAAGTCCATGACCGCCTTCATGCAGTACTGAGAAAAAGTTGGCCATAGGATCTTCAGGGTGCACATGGGTTGTCATACGCATGTCTTCAGGGGAAAGCGGCATGCAAAAGGGATGCATGGTGAGATCGAGACGGGAAGATTCTGGAGAAAACCCCATCCCTTTGAGGAGTAGCTGCGCGAAGGCCATTTGTTGTTGTGGAGGAAAGAAGCGATAGAGAAATTCGTTATGAGGAATAGGCTTTGCTGCGATTTCGCGCAAGAGGTTCATGAGGGAAATTTTTAGCCTGGCAAAGAGAGGCGTTAGATCGCGGATCGTCATCTCTGGCTCATAGATGTCGAGCAGGGCATCGTAAGGATGTTCTTGATATCCGAGTAAATCGGCCTTTTTGCGGTTGAGGGAGATGATTTTCTCCAGATAAGGCAAGAAGAGCTTAAAGTTCCCTGTGCGCTTGGCTTCAATCCAGGTATGCTGAGATTGGGACGTGGTACGTGCAAAGGTCCGAACAAAACTTGCTGGCAATTTAGAGGTGTGAAGATAGTCGCGCCGCCATTCTCGGAGGTTGGCCAGTTTTTCTTCGCTTAAACTAGTGTCTACATAGGTGCCATGTTCGAGATCGATCAGGGTTGACAGCAACTGTTTGAAGGTTTTACTCGTGCTCTGCTTGTGCACCAGATCAGCGAGCATTTCGATCTGTTCGGAGCGAACTGTGATCCCCTTAGTGGGCATATAGGTTTCCTGATCCCACTCCAATAACTTGTGCACGGATCCTAGCACAGTCATTTTGCGAGTATAGGAGACGATCTTATGATAATTTTTGTCTGATGGATTGTGCATAATTCAACGTCAAACTTTAACATGCGCCTTTTGTTTGCGCAACTGTAAAAAGGAACAGATCCAGCCAATGATTTTAGCGGCAAAGGGAGAATAGAAAGCCCAGCTTAAGAAGAAAAGAACGATAGAGCCGCTACCGATCACGACATCAGAGAGCCAGTGGGCGCCTGTCACTAAGCGAGGCAAACACATAAATACAGCATAAAGACAACCAAAGAGGATAAGCTTTTTGTTGGCATAGTAAGCATAAATGGCTGCAAAGAATATGGCGGTCGTTGCATGGTCGCCTGGAAAGCTCTGGCGCGAAGTATCCTTAACCCCTAGCCAAGTGATTTCTTTGGATAGTTTAACGCTATCTGGGAACACAAGAGTAGGGCTTAGACGTTCGAAATCCAAATATTTGCGAAATAACATGCGGTTGATGAAGTAGATGATGCAGCCGATATAGAGGATGCAAAAGAGAAATTCTGCCGTTTTTTTGATCCTCTCTTCCTTTCGCACCATAAAAATTGTGCTTAAGATCAAGCCAAAGATGACAACATCATGCAGCCAATCTGCAAGTCGATGATTGCTAATGGCCCAAAAGAGCTGCCATGGTCTGTTCCCTTGTAGACTACCGTTGAGCCAGTGAAAGAATCCATGATCGATCGTATCCCATAGGACTCGAGTCAGGGGAACAAAATAGGAAAGGATCATCACAGCAATGATTGTGTGGCAAAGGAGAAGTTTTTTATAATTCCAAGACATAATAGTTGATAAAATTAGAGTTTAGCAAATCTGTAGGTGGACCAACTGAATAGTACCAATAGGGGGATGGCAATAGCCAGCCATGAGGAGGTGATGCCATTTTGAACTAAAACTCCTCCAGCTTGAATAGCTACAAAAATAGCGATCACGCTGAAGATACCGCAGGCATAGAGCGGTAAAGGAGGAGAAAAGCGGGAATAGCGTACACAGAAAGGCGCTATCCCTAAAATGACGAGCAGTGAAAGGAAGGGCCTTGCTGTTTTCATGGCAAATTCAGCGGTAAGCATAGCTCGGTGGTTGATCTCTTCTCGTGAGCTAGCATGAAGCGATCTTGAAAGTTTACTTAGGGAATAATGTTCAAAGGGGATGGCTTCCTTTTTGAGTCGATAACAAGAGGCTTTCAAGGCTTCCAAGTGAATGGCTGGGTAGGAGGCAATTTTGTGTAGGCCGCCGTCTTGGCAGCGTTGGATATGGTCGACATGGATTCCAATAGGAGGATTTTGAGGATGTTCTCGATCGAGTTCGAGTGTCTTAATCCGCCAAATATCATCAGTTGAGCGAATCCAGAACAGATCGTGGAAGATTGCTTTTGACCCATCAAAACTTTGAAAGGCAAGCCTAGAGCCATCTTTAAGTTCGAGCACGCGAACACGCCCCCTCTGTTCTTGTTTAGGAAGGTTTTTGAGGTGCTGTTCTTTGAACTCGCTACTGAATTTAAGGGAACGTGGGAGTAAGAATTCAGCTATGGCAAAATTGCTCAAGGTTGAAATGATCGCTACTAGGAGAAAAGGGCGCATAAGCCGCTTTACTGGGAGGCCGGCCACTTGCAGGGCTAGGAGTTCATGCCGTTCCGACATGGTCCTTAAGATTTTAATCGTAGCAACAAGCAGGGCTAGAGGGAGGAGCAGATCGGAGCGTCTAATGAACTGGATTCCATAATAACCAGCGATTTCTAAGATATTGATTCGTTGTTGGCCGCGTATGAACGCTTGCATATGGGCCGAATAATCGATTGTCACAAAGAGGATAAAAAAACAGATGAGGAACAGGGCTGAGAGTTTCAGGATCTCTTTATACAGATAGCGTTCCCAGAGCATTTGCATTAGGCACCAAGGCCCTTCGCTCTGCGCCTGAAATGTAGCAGGCAGATGAGCGCAATGCAAGGATGAGGAATGAGGTAGAGGAAAAAGGCTGTTTTGGGAAGAGATTTAAGAGATTTTGCAGCGATGAAAGTGATTAAAAATGCCGCGGCCAGGCTAATGGCCCATATTAAAGTTTTTCGACGCGGGATCCGGCCGATTTTTATGCCAAAACAAAGGCCGATAAAAGTAAAGGTAATCGTAGCTAGAGAAAGGGAATAACGTTTGGCGAATTCTACATGGGGTTTGCCAAAACGCCGCAACAAGCTGCCATGTTCGACACTTTCCTTAGCTAAAAGAAAACGCAAGGGTAGATAATCATCGTGAAGCTGCCATTGCGCATCTTCCCACACTTGTGAAAGCCCGGCTGTAGCTGTCGTCATCTCTGTTTGGTTTTCGATGATGAGATGATCGAATGCATTGGGATATTTAGGGTCGAGACTAGATATAAAACTGACTTGTTTGCCGCACAGATCACCGTTATTCACATCGAGCTCTTTAGCTAGCATCAATCCAAGGCGGCCATTTGAAGCGTTTTTTGCAATGAAAAGAACTTCAGAGGCTTTACCTGGAGAGGGTGAGGAGCGCATATCGAAATAGGCTTGCTTGAATTGAAGCATAGCATCTTTTTGAAGAAGGATAAGAGGATTTTTCGTCACAGCCTCAAAGACAAGTTTTTTAGACTTAGCCCGTACATAGGGGGCAAACTCAGAGGAAATGAGGAAGTTGGCAACAGCCAGCAAGATGCTGAGAAAAATCAAAGGAGCCATGAGATGACCAAGGCTGATGCCGGCTGAACGTAAGGAGGTTAGCTCTTGGGAGTCACTCATTCGGTAAAAAAGGATAAGGGCTGCAATAAGCGAGGAGATAGGAATTGCAATCGGCAATATGTAAGGGATCTGATAAAGTGTGAAAAGCAGCACAGTATTCCAAGAAGTTCCAGCAGAGGCAAATCGAGCGATCTCCTCGAGTCGCATGACGACGAGTACGGAGATAAAGCTTGCCATCGAGAGGGAAAAAACCCTCATAAAACTAGTTGCTAAGTAACGCCAAAGGATTGGAATCATAGATTCACGCAGTATACTGGATTAAATCGTTTTTATTCTAACGTTCTTTATGTCGGATATTTTACATAGCCTAAGGGAGTTTTTACATGAACATTATCGGCCTGGCCGGCCTATACTCCTCGGCTATTCAGGCGGCCCTGATTCCTCAGCACTTCTTCATGCATTTTGGCAGTTGAAAGGTTGTTTTCGAACCCTTACAACCGATCTGGTCGTCATCCACATCGATCATTCGTGGAGGGAAGAGAGTGCTGAAGAAGCAGAGGCCCTTAAAAAAAATATCGAAATCCTAGGACTTTCTTGCATTTTCGAACGCTTAGAAAAAGGAAATAGCGACAGAAATCTTGAAGAGAAGGCACGCCTTGATAGACTTAATCTCTTTCAAAAACACTACCAATTTCTTGGGGCTCAAGCTTTGATTCTAGCTCATCAAGCAGGCGACCAGGCTGAAACGGTGGTGAAACGACTATTCGAGGGAAGCTGTCTTACAGCCTTAGGTGCAATGCAGCGGGTTTCGTTATTAGAAGGGATGGTTGTGTGGCGGCCAATGCTCAAGATTTCTAAAAGCGACCTCCTAGAGTATTGCCTTGCAAATGAAATCTCTTATCTTGTCGATAGAACCAATGTCGATGTGCGGTTTTTAAGAGCTAGAATGAGAAAAGATCTATTGCCCATGCTCGAAAAGATATTTGGAAAATGTATAGAGATGAACTTGACTAGGTTTGCACAAAATTGCGACGAGATTAACTCCTATTTCGAAACCAAGGTTCAATCACTATTAGATCAAATCATTGTCCAAGAGAATGAAGTGTTCATAGATTTCAATGGCGTTCATCCTATTGAGGCTAAGTTTGTTATAAAAAAGATTACTTCTGATTTGGGTATTTGCTTGGGTCAGCAACATTTAGATCAGCTTGCCTGCCTTTTACAAAAAAAAGGGGGGCAAAGATTGTTTTCAATCGGTAAAGCAATTTTTTATATAACGCATAGCCAGTTGAAAATAGTTTTTAAAAATCTAAAAACAGAAAAAAATATATCTTGTAGTTTAAATAAAAATGAAATTATTGATAAAAATAAAAGAGAGCTGCTGCTTAACAAGTAAGTGATAGGCAGTCTCTTATGGAATTCGGCTATCCGGTGCCATTTTGCTTTACGAATTCTGCATAACTTGGTTTAATCTAACCCTTTGGCATTAAAGATGAACGACGATAATAAAAGCAAATCAGATCCTAAAAGAAACATCCCTGGGGGATTTCTTGTTTTTCTTTTAGCTATAGTTCTCTTAATCCTGACATTTCAAGGAATGTCGACAGAGAAGAACGCAAAGGTTGCCTTCAGTCATGAGGTCGAGCATCTCGTCAATCTAGATCTGGTTCAGCCTCAAGATAGTCGAAAAATTGCTCTAAATGAAAATCTGGTGACGTTCAGTGGCCGCTTTCGTGATAGGCTTACGGATGATGCCAAGGTTCGCTTTAGATATCTAGAGCTTGTGAATGCCAATCATGAGCTCCTGGCAGACAAGCAAATTCATGATGAAGAGATAGCGTCTTTACGCAAGCAAGTTCACGAAAGTGCGTTAGCTTTTTTAAGATTGAGTGGTTTAGCTCTGCCTAAGGGGGGATATCGAGTCGTCGATACGATTTACAATACTCCTAATGAGACGAATGCCATAGTAATCAAGGAAATTGATCGCACAGATACCGTGAGCTTAGCAGATCTGCAAGTCGAATATCGTTCTTTTAACGAAGGCAGTTCTGAAGAGCAATTGAATCAATTTGGCAAACAGCTTCTTTTGTTGGTTCAAGGATTCCGCTCACCCTTGCTTGGAATTGGCAGCGAACCACTAAAAGTGCAGCTCAAAACAATCGAACAAACAACGGTTGAAGCAAATACGGTTGAAGAAAATGCTCTGTCCATCAAGCAAAGACTAGCTGCCTACCGGGATAGTCTCAATCAACTCGATCTGATTGTGCGAGATCTTGACCGCGAGCAGCAGGGCATGCGTCTTTTACCCCTTCGCTCTGTTAGAAATTATAAAGAAGATCTTTCACAGCTTGCTACCCTAACCGATGAGCTGGAAAAAAATGATGCGCAGCTCGACAAAGCCCGCCAGGCTGTTAGTGCTGTAATTTGGTTCTTCAATAACCAAGAGCTTTCCTCACGCGCCCTCGAAAAGCAAGATCCCGAAGTCTTTGGCCACTGGTTTGCACAAACTAAGCAAGAATTTGACAATTTCAATCTCAATAAAGGCCTAGCCTTTAAAGCTCCCGATCAGCCGCGCAATTTAGTCTTAGAGCGTACATTTAGAAGCGAAGAGCCCTCTCCTAACTACTTTAGCTATTTTCTCACTCTTTTACCTGTTTTGATGGTGGTTCTTTTATTGTACTTTGTCTTCTCTCGTCAAATGAAAGGCGTGGGTTCCAGTGCAATGAGTTTTGGGAAGTCTCCAGCAAAATTGCTCACAAAAGAACGTAACAAGGTGACCTTCAAAGATGTAGCTGGATGCGATGAGGCTAAGGAAGAGCTGCATGAAATCGTCGATTTTCTCAAGGATCCTGCTAAGTTCACAGCGCTTGGGGCTAGAATTCCTAAGGGAGTGCTTCTCATTGGGGCTCCAGGGACTGGAAAGACTTTGATAGCTAAGGCTGTGGCTGGCGAAGCCGATCGTCCTTTTTTCTCTATCTCAGGATCGGACTTTGTCGAAATGTTCGTTGGCGTCGGTGCAAGTCGGATTCGCGATATGTTCGATCAGGCCAAAAAACATGCGCCTTGCATTATTTTTATGGATGAAATCGATGCCGTCGGACGACATCGTGGAGCAGGCATCGGCGGCGGTCATGATGAGCGGGAGCAGACCTTGAATCAACTCCTCGTTGAAATGGATGGGTTTGATACGGCAGAAGGCGTGATTCTCATTGCTGCTACGAACCGTCCTGATGTGCTCGACAAAGCACTTTTGCGACCAGGACGTTTTGATAGAAGGATCATCATAGACCTTCCAGACATAAAGGGCCGTTTTGAGATCCTTAAAGTGCATGCTCGTAAGATCAAGCTGGATAACAGTGTAGATCTCATGAACATTGCTCGAAATACCCCAGGAGCATCAGGGGCAGATTTAGAAAATATACTCAATGAAGCAGCTCTGCTCGGTGCTCGTAAAGGTCGATCAGCGGTTACCGGACCTGATGTCGATGAAGCTTGTGATAAAGTGCGCTACGGCAAAGAGCGAAAGAGCTTAGAACTCGACAAGAGCGAAAAACTGACGACTGCTTATCATGAATCTGGGCACGCCATCGTGGCCCTTACAGTCAAACATGCTGATCCTGTTGATAAGGTCACTATTATCCCTCGCGGTTTATCTCTTGGGGCAACGCATTTCATGCCCAAGAAGAACCGCGTCAGCTATTGGAAAAAAGAACTCATCGATCAACTGGCAGTTCTTCTAGGCGGCCGAGCAGCAGAAGAGGTGTTCGTAGGCGATATCTCGAGCGGCGCTCAAATGGATATCACTCAGGCGACACGCCTGGTTCGCAGCATGGTTTGTGAATGGGGCATGAATTCCAGTCTGGGACTTGTTGCTTACGATGAGCGCAGTGAAAGTGGTCAGTATCTTGGCATGCCGAATTTTACTGAGAAAAACTATTCAGAGGACACGGCTAAGCTCATCGATGCTGAAGTGCGAAAAATCATGGATGAAGCGCATGAAAGTGCCTTAAAAATTGTGCAGGAAAATCGCGATAAAGTCGAACTGATGACTAACATGCTCTTAGAGTTCGAAACATTAGATCGTGATGACGTGCAGATGCTCATCAAAGGTGAATGGGATACGGAGAAAAAACGTAAACGCCTAAAACTGAGTGAAGAGGCGCACCGCAAATTACCGCCTCCGCCTCCAGGCGCCCCTACTCGTGAACTTCCTCCTTCTACCGATAACGTCCAACCGCAGCAGATATAACCTTTCATAGGTACTGAGTGCCTGTACACATCGCGATTCAAAAGTTGAGTCACGATGTGTATAGAATGACGTACAATCAATATATAAAGTCTTCGCGTTAATCTAGTTCTGAAAGATTTATCTAAACTCTCTTCAAGTCATTAGACGCCTCATTTTATTTTAGTTTATTAGTTGTTTTTCGCTTTAATAATAATATAATTAATATAACATCAGGTTAAATGATGAAAACAATTTATTTGCATTATGCATAAATCATGCCGTTTTTGGGTATTTTTTTTGATTTTAATTGTTTTAAATAGTTTAAATTCATTTTGCGTGATTGAAAAAAAATCGGAGCGTCTTAATAAAGCATGTAAAAAAACACATTGTACACAGGCTTTAAAGAGAAAAGAGCGCAGACCTGTTACTGCACAGAACAAAAGCCTTCAAGAAGACAAATCGAACGCATACCTTGATGTTCCATTACTTGACTATACCGCGATTTATGAAACCAAACCCCAATTTCAATCAGTAGCAGACATTTCTTTCTCATTGAATAGCGCAAGTGATGAGATCGATCATTGGAATTTTCATTACGATTGGACCCATTTAGATAGCACATCTGAAGAAAAAACCTTAGAAGCGTCTCGGGATATGGTATTCCCAGAGCAGCTGACAAATATCACGTTATCAGAGGGTGGTATTGCTGCTTCTTTGAGCCAGACCTTCTCATTGAATTCTATCGATATAGCCCTTGGACACGACTTTATTTTTAATGAGAAAATGATGTTTCGTCCTCGTATAGGCATAGGGGTAGTGAAGATCGATCAGACAATCCATGCTCAATACGATGCTATGTTCGAAGTGCAGAGCAAGGATATTACAAGGAAGATTCCAGTGCAAACAACGCACACAGCATTGAACAATTTCAAAGGCATCGGACTGCATTTAGGAGTTGATGCGTTTGTATATATTACTGAGGAATGGAATGTATTCGGTAAACTTTCAGGATCTTTGATCGAAGGCAGGTGCTTCATGGAGCATGCTTTACCGAGTTTTTCCAAAGAAATACCGATTCCAATCAGCGCATCGCCTTGGCGTTTAAAGACCAACTTTGAAGGTGGGATCGGTTTGGGGTGGAAAAGGACCTTTTTTAGAGAGAAATGTCGATTTACCTTCAATTTATGTTATGAAATGAAGCAATGGTTCACGCAAAGCCAAATACTTGATCTGGTTACAGCCTTTGAGAATCGGGGAAATAATGGGATGCAAACCAAAAAGACAATCAATGACTTTGTAGCACGAAATTTCATCGTGCAGTTGGGTCTTGATTTTTAGCGCTTCTTAGTAAGTAAGACAGACCATCAGTTGATGGTCTGTCTTTAGAAGGTGTTACAAAATTCTTTCTTAGAACTTACGCTTTGGGCGTCAAGAGCTCTCGAATTTGACGGACTGCTTCAGATTCAAAGGAAGAACCATGGATCTCTATATGTGCCATGAAACTAGCAAGAGGAGTAAGTCCAGAGATATTTGGGATATCGAGGCTTGCACCATTTTTTATCAAAGTGCGAACCGCTTCGACATTACCCATACGAGCAGCTTCATGCAGAGCGGTGTCGCCTCGGGTATCTTGAGCATCAATCGGGGCCCTGCCTTCTTGGACTAAGTAGTCGATCATGGTCGCACAAGACGTAGAACCTGTAGCAGCATGCAATACCGTTCGCTTTAAGGGACAGGTTAGCTCGACCTTGGCACCACCATTTTTTACTAGAGCTTTCACAGTGTTCAAGTTTCCTTTTCTAGCAGCACGCATAAGAATTGTAGCACCGCTTTCTTCTTTAAGATTTGCACTTGCTCCCTTTTTCAAACAAATACACACGGCATTAAAGTCATTGGAATCGAGAATTTCCTTATAAGTATCTTGATAGGCGCTCCAATCGACATCTTGTCGGCTTTCTATGGCAACGTCATGATTATGTACAGGCATTGCGCTTGTGTTATCGACAATAACACGTTTTTCAGGTTCCTTGTCTGGAGCTATATAGCTCAAAGTAACATGTGCTTGGACTTTTTCTTGTAAGCCTTTGCTTTTCTCATAAACAAATCCAGCATTTCGCTTTTCAGAGTGTAAATAGATGGTAGGTTTTGATAAGCCATGAATATGTTTTTCAAATGGTGCAAGCAAGTCTTGATACTCCTTATCGGTGGCTTGACCAAATCTGCCATCATCAAAATCAAGGAAGACATCGGCTTCAATTTCTTGACTGGTGATATCTTCTAATTCTTCGTGAGTTTCGACTTTAACCTTAGCTTTTGGACAAATATAGTTGGCCAGTTCTTGGAACTGTTTGCCAATTTTCGGACCTGAACCTGATGCATAGGGACTGTAAATTTGATCCACTAAGATGAACTTAATGTTTGTATAGCCAAGATCATATAATTTTTTAAGAATGACAAGTTCTTGATAAGCCTCACCTGAAGCCACGCTGCATAGAGTGAGCAGCTGATTTTTTCTTGGAAATTTCTCTGTTATTAAAGTCGTAAGTTGGTCTTCGGCAATTTTTCTTGCATCAATAGTTTCTGTATCAAGAGTTCGTCTAAATTGTGGAATGCATCTACATTCGTTCAATTTATAATTTTTACTGCGAATTAGACTTAAGGCTGTTGTTGGTGTGGCAGTTTCGAAGCACTTTCTTATCTCTTCTTCTTTGGAAAGAGGCTTTGTCGTATCGATTTTTTCAATGCTGGGTAAGGTTGAGGACGTGCTTGTACTGGAAGATGAGGAAGAGCTTGGGCTAAATGGAGGAGCATCGATTTTGAGTTTTTTTATGGATTGATCTAGTGAACCTAGCTCAGTACTAGGTAGAGATATAGGAGAGCTTATTGTGCTGGTTGAATTATCTATTGATTTCCTTTTATGTGAACTAGGTAGCGTTATAGCCTGACTTGTACTAATTGTTGAAGTTGATGACATTTTTACCTCATTATATTTTAGAATTAAATTAACTATTTAAATTAATTATACTATTTATATGGTTATTTTTAAATGATTATTAATATATTATTTAAAAATTTATGCATTATTATTAATGTTAAATAGTTGCATCTTTAAATAATCGATATAATACAGCCTGGTTTTAGTATCCTATTGATTATTAATGGCTTATAGTAGACATCGAATCAGAATTGACTTTATTAAAGAAATTTAAGTTGCTTTAACTTATTGATTTAGAGGTAGAAACGTTTCTAATCACAATCTAAGATGAGTGCCTGAAAGGATTCTTGCAGGTGATAGCGGGGCAGGGCAGGTTTGACGCTCAAGAGCGTTATTGTATTTAAAACAACAGTGAGCCTGCTAAAAGCCCCTAGAGGCTAATCGGCAGGCTCACGGTTTTGTTCCAAAAATGCTTAAAATCGTTTGCGAATTACATCCTAAGGTCTTGCAAAGCAATGACTATCGTTGCTCTACATGCTCCCGTTTAGGTTGCGGCAATAAGACTTTGTGGCTTAGTTTGACCTGGCCTCGATCATTGATATCGAGCACCTTGACTTCGAGAAGATCGCCTTCCTTGAAGTGATCGGAAACGTTGTTGATTCTTGAGTGAGAGAGTTCGGAAATGTGACACAATCCCTCTTTTCCGCCGACGAGCTCGACAAAACAGCCAAAAGCGACGATCGAGGTGATCTTTCCTTTATAGATCTTCCCTATCTCCACCTCAGCGGTGAGATTGTTGATAATGGCCTTTGCCTTTTCCATAGCCTCAGGGCTGCTCGAAGCTATGCTAACAAGTCCGCTATCATTGATATCGATCTGTACTCCCGTCTCTTCGATAATTGCTCGGATCTGTTTTCCGCCTGGGCCGATGACCGTTGCAATTTTGCTAGGCTTGATCTGTATGGTTTCAATGCGTGGTGCATATTGTGAAAGCTGCTCTTTGGATTTGGGGCAGACTTCGAGCATTTTTTGCAAAATATGAATTCTGCCTTGCTTTGCTTGTGCTAATGCGGCCTTCATAATTTGGACGGTAATCCCTTCGACTTTAATATCGAGTTGGAAAGCCGTGATCCCATGAGCGTCGCCTGTGACTTTAAAGTCCATATCTCCAAGCGCATCTTCTGCACCGAGGATGTCAGAGAGGATGGCAAAGTGTCCTTCTTCGAGGATAAGTCCCATGGCAATGCCAGCTACTGGATGTTTGATGGGTACCCCAGCATCCATTAAGGCTAGGCATCCGCCGCAGACTGAGGCCATGGATGAAGATCCATTGGATTCGAGAATGTTGGACTCAAGACGTATGGTATAGGGAAAACTCTCATGTGAAGGCAAGGACATGCTTAAAGCACGTTCAGCGAGCTTGCCATGTCCAATTTCACGACGACCTGGCGAACCCATACGACCGACCTCACCAACAGAAAATGGTGGGAAAGAATACTGGAGATAAAAACGGGAAAGACCATCACCTTCAAGCGTTTCAAAACGCTGCCCCATGCTTTCACCGCCAAGTGTGCAAACGGCAAGTGCTTGGGTTTCTCCACGAGTAAAAACAGCACTTCCGTGTGTTCGTGGAAGAGGTGAAATTTCGACATGGATTTGTCGAATTTGGTCGCAATGGCGTCCATCGACTCGGAGATTCTCTTTGAGGATCATTTGCCGCATGCAATCGGATTGCACATGCTTAAACGCAGTTTTTACATCGAGTTTTTTATGCTTTGGTTCTTCGCCTTCTTTGAAAAAGTGCTCGAAGATTTCATCGTTAAGTTCATTGATCGCTTGTTCACGTAGCAGTTTTTCACGGATACGGAGAGCTTTGTTGAATCTGTCAAAAGTCAGCGCGCGCATTTCTTTGATCAAATCAGTAGAAGGGATGCGAAGTTCGACCTGCATTTTGGATTTGCCAATCTGCTGCTGCCAATCATGAAGATGTTCACAGATTGTACGAATAGCGCCATGCCCTTCGTGAATAGCATTGAGGATTTGCTCCTCGCTCAGAAACTCACTATATCCTTCGATCATCAAAATGGCTTCGTGGGTTCCTGCGATGATGAGATCGAGTTTGGATTTCTTTTGCTCTTCAATCGTAGGATTGATCACAAACTGATCTGCGATATAGCCTACACGTACGGCTGCAATAGGTTTGATGAGAGGGATATCTGAGATGCAAAGAGCAGCCGATGCGGCACAAATAGCTAGTGGTTCTGGCGAATGAATCCCATCATAGGACATTACATAAGCTAGTACTTGCACTTCATTGAAAAACCCATCTTGGAACATCGGGCGCAATGGACGGTCGATTAGTCTACAGACGAGAATTTCACGTTCTGCGGGCCGACCTTCACGTTTGATAAATCCCCCTAGGGTTTTACCAGCGGAAGAAAATTTTTCTTGATAGTCAATCCTCAAAGGAAAAAAATCGGCGTCTTCAGCTGCTTTGGTTGCCGCACAAGCAGTGGCTAATACGACTGTTTCCCCGGAACGAGCGATGACAGCTCCATTTGCTTGCCTAGCCAATTTCCCTGTTTCAAAAATCAATTCCTTACCAGCTACAGCGATGGTCAGTTTTTTATGGTCAAACATATTTCTCCAATAGAAGTGTTAAATAAGATCGATTTAGGTGAGGATGAATTGACCATTACCAAAGGCAAATCAACGTTTTTGCCTTCGGTAATGGACATTTCATCCCCCTACATGAGATCCTTGGGGGACTATAGCAAGAAGTGTTGTTAAGGAAAACAAAAAGCCGCCTGATCGAGGCGGCTTTGTGAAGAAAAAACTAGCGCGATCTTCTATTTACGCAAGTTTAGCCTTGTAATAAGGCTTTGATAGCGCTTAGTATCGGTAGAGTTTAAATAATCCAGCAATTTACGGCGCTGACCAACTAATTTTAGAAGGGCTAAGCGAGAACTATGATCCTTAGGAGCTAGCTTAAGATGCTCCGTAAGCTCAGCAATTCGCTCTGTGAGGATAGCAATCTGCACATCTGCAGAACCGGTATCTTTCTCATGGAGCTGAAACTTCTTGGTGATTTCTTCTTTGGTACCTTTATCTAGAGACATTTAGACAATCTCCCTTGAGAATTGAGAGTTTATATATTTAGACACTGATCAACTTGCCCCCAATTATAGCCCAAACGATCCATCCGTTCAATCAGAATCCACTGCTTGAGCATGCCTTAAGTTTCTGCTATAGTGTTGCAAGCACATTGGAATATAGAATATGAATCAATCAAAAATTAAGAGTTGCGATATTTGTTTCATTTAATTATTTATCGCTAATAATTGAAATTAAAATGTAATAATTAAAATATTATTATAATAAAATGTAAATGTTTTTAACAAATCGCGAAAAATAGATGGGGTCAAAGGTTATAGCTCATGATGGATGATTTTGCAGTGATGGAGCTCGCTCTAGAGCAGGCTAGAATTGCGTATACAAAAGGAGAGGTTCCAGTTGGAGCTGTGCTTCTTTTGGACGATCGCGTCATCGCACTGGCGCATAATGAAGTCGAAGGGCTAAATGATGCATCAGCGCATGCTGAGATGCTTTGTCTCAAAAGAGCTTCAGAGCAAATTGGCAATTGGCGACTTATCGATGCCGTACTCGTTTGTACCTTAGAGCCTTGTGTGATGTGTGCTGGGGCCATGATCTTGCACCGTATAAAGAAAGTGATTTGGGGCACGCAGGATATTCGCCATGGGGCACATGGCAGTTGGATCGATCTGACGAAATTAGAGCATCCTATACATAATCTGGAGGTCAAAGGGGGGGTCTTGCATCAAGAGTCCGCTGAGCTCATGCGAGCATTTTTTAGGGAAAGGCGAGAGGGGTGTCATGGAACAATTTGAAAAAACACTCGAAGAGATGATCGAGCAACAAAAGCGAAAATTATTTAGTGTCGCTAGCGAGATCAGGCCTAATCTGACTGAAGATGATCTTCTGCAGCCTAATGATTTTCCGTCTCTAGAATACAACCCCCATTTCCGCTATGAGGAGGGGATTTTAGCAGGCTTGCAGTCTGCTCGTGCAGCCTTTTTGGCTTTAAAGAGGATAGGGAATAGCCCTTAAAACGTTGTTTTAAGAAGGTTTTGAAAATTCTCTTCTCTATGAGAATGGGAAGATCCCGAAAAGGTTTCCGTTCTCTAGAAAAAGAATTTGCAAATACTTTCTCAGCAAAAAAATGTTGTTTTTTAACCATTGATAGGGTTTAGTAATTGCTTCACTTTGTTAGGAGATTTCTTATGAAAAAAGAGGGTCATCCTCAATATCAGGATGTGCTATTTATCGATTCCTCTACTGGAAACAAGTTCGTCATCGGAAGTACACTTCGGCCAAAAGAACGTGAAATGTTTGAAGGAAAGGAATATCCCGTGTATCGCTTGCCGATTTCTTCTTTCTCCCATCCGTTTTTTAACAAATCGAGAGCAGAATTTATCGATACAGAGGGTAGGGTAGGCCGTTTTACAAAGCGTTATGCTGCAAAACGTCAAGAACAAGCAGCAGAGCTGGCAGCAAAGCAAGAAGCGGAAGAAGAAGCGAAGAAATCCAAGAAAAAGAAAAAATAATCCTCTTTCATGGAAAATCGGGTCCGCAAGTTGCTCGACAGATTAGAGAAAGTCGAGGCACTTCTCTCTCAAGATCAGGCGCTGGCGGATCAAAAGCAATTTCGTGCTCTTGCTCAAGAGCACGCCTATATTACAGAGATCAAAGAGGTCTGGCAGCGTTGTTTATTGCTGCAAAAGCAAATTGACGAAAACCAGGCCCTCTTAAGGCAAGAGAGTGATCCAGCATTTCTCGAAATCATCCGCGAAGAGATAGCGCAGCTCGAAGCATCTCTATCTGAAGCACAAAAAACTCTTGAAAATCTTCTCGTCCCTCCCGATCCTCGGGATAGTCGTAATATCATCCTTGAGCTCCGTGCCGGAACTGGCGGAGATGAAGCCGCTTTGTTCGTAGGCGATTGCATACGGATGTATAAATGTTATGCCGATAAAATGGGGTGGAGATCAGAGCTTCTTTCGTGTGCTTCCTCAGAAATGGGCGGATTCAAAGAATACATCATGGTGCTTTCAGGGCATAACGTGTTTCGTTTGATGCAATACGAAGCAGGTACCCATCGCGTACAGCGCGTCCCTGCGACTGAGGCTCAGGGGAGGGTGCACACTTCTGCGATCACTGTAGCTGTCCTTCTCGAACCTGGCGAAGAAGACAAAATCGTTCTCGATGAAAGGGATCTTAAAATAGATACCTATCGAGCTTCTGGTGCTGGTGGTCAGCACGTGAATACGACCGATTCAGCTGTCCGCATTACGCATTTACCAACGGGGACTGTTGTCTATTGTCAAGAAGAACGCAGTCAGCATAAAAATAAAGAAAAGGCCATGCGCCTCCTTTCTGCAAAAATTGCCGAAGAAAAGGCACGTAAAGCAGCAGAGGAAATTTCTTCCCTTCGATCACAGCAAGTCGGTTCTGGCGATCGTTCTGAGAGAATCAGAACTTATAATTTTCCGCAAAACCGCGTAACTGATCATCGGATCGATCTCACACTTTACAAACTCGACCGCATTATGGAAGGAGATCTTGGCGAACTTACTGAGGCGCTCGTCAAGCATTTCCATCAAGAAAAACTCGCAAATGCTGCCAACATTGGGTAGGCTGGATGAAATCCATCGGCGAAGTTCTTACTTTGGGTGCGCAATTCTTAAAAGAGCGCGGTATCGATCAGCCTCGTCGTGTTGTTGAAGAATTGCTGGCTTTCTGTTTGCAATGTAAGAGGCTAGATCTTTATTTACAGTTCGATCGACCTCTAGAGGAAGAAGAGCTCGAGTGCTTGCGCAACTTGACAAAGCGGAGCGCAAAGGGAGAGCCGCTATCCTATATCCTAGGGGAAGTTGAATTTTTTGGAGCGCAACTTTCTCTTTCTCCTGCGGTACTCATCCCACGGCCAGAGACAGAAATCCTCGTGTCTCTTATTGCTGATTGGTTTTGTTCTGACAAATCTTCTCTTGAACCCAAGGTGAATGTTCCTTCACCTCGGATACCTAGAATTTGCTCTGCGAACGATCCCATGATCATTTTGGATCTTTGTTGTGGAAGCGGGGCTGTTGGCATTTCGTTAAAGAAAAAATTTCCTGAATCAATGATTATTTTGAGCGATCTTTCAAAAGACGCTTTAGGCATCGCCGCTCAAAATGCCAAGAAAAATCACGTCGAAGTTACCTTCTTAGAAGGTGATTTGCTGTCTCCGTTTGCCGGCCAGAAGGCCGATCTAATTGTATGCAATCCGCCGTATATTTCTACAAGGGCTTATACCCAGCTTGATGCCTCTGTGCGTGATTTTGAGCCCAAACTAGCGCTCATAGGAGGGGAAGATGGACTCTCTTTTTATCGGCGGTTAGCGATCGAGGCTCCGGAATTTTTCCAAGAAGGGGGGTGGCTTTGTCTCGAACTCGGTCATGACCAAGGAGATGCGGTCTCAAAAATATTTTCATGCCCACCTTGGAAAAACGCGCTGTTAAAACAAGATTGGGCAGGGAAAGATCGGTTTTTTTTCGTTGAAAGATCGTCTCTAGCCGATGAACGAGTTTTGCAATCAACCCTTGAAAGAGAATGATTTCCTCGAGTATACTTTAGACGCAATTCAATTGATCAAAGAATGTTTGGCGGAATCACCGAAAAATTTCAGAAGCTCTTTTCCTCATTAGGAGGGAAAAAGCAGCTTAGCGAAGAGAATATCTCCGAGGCAGCGCGCGAGGTCCGTATGGCCTTGCTCGATGCGGATGTGAGTTTTTCTGTTGCCGGCGCGTTTGTTAAACGCATCAAAGAAAAAGCGTTGGGCGAAGCTGTGATCAAATCGGTATCGCCCGGACAGCAATTCATCAAAGTCGTCCACGATGAACTCATAGAATTGATGGGTGCTGATGAGTCGACCCTCGAACTTAAAGGGCATCCCTCAGTGATACTGCTGTGCGGATTGCAGGGATCCGGTAAAACGACCCATTGCGCGAAGCTTGCGAATTATTTACTCAAGAAAAACAAAAAGGTTTTACTTGCTGCCTGCGATCTGCAAAGACCTGCCGCAATTGCACAGTTGCAAACATTGGCGCAATCTATCCAGGTGCCTGTTTTTTCGCAGTTACAGGAGAAAGATCCACGCATCGTCGCAAAGTTAGCCTTAGAAAAGGCCCGTAAAGAAGGTTTTGATGTCCTCATCGTAGATACAGCGGGCCGATTGCATGTTGATGAAGAGCTGATGAAACAGCTCGAAGAGCTAAAAGCATTGCTTTCTCCCCAGGAAATTCTCTTTGTTGCCAGTGCCGCAACGGGACAAGATGCTGTAAAGACTGCTGCAGAATTCGATAGCCGCATTCAAATCACAGGTACCATCTTGACGATGCTCGATGGGAATGCACGTGCTGGAGCTGCGCTATCCATTCGCGAGGTAACCGGTAAACCTCTTAAGTTTGAAGGAGTCGGCGAGAAAATCGGCGATTTGCAGCTTTTCAATCCCCGCTCTATGGCGGACCGAATTCTCGGCATGGGTGATGTGATCAATCTCGTTCGAAAAGCCGAAGAGCACATCGATGAGGAAGAGAGCAAGGCCCTAGAGAAAAAGCTGCGAAAGGCAAATTTTACTTACGAAGACTATCTAAAGCAGATGAGCATGCTCAAAAAAATGGGGCCTTTGAAAAGTCTGCTGAAAATGTTGCCAGGTGTACCCGATCTCGATATGCTAGAGGGCTCTGAAAAACATTTTGATCAAGTAGAGGCTATCATCTTATCGATGACACCGGATGAGAGACAAGAGAAAGTAGAAATGGAGCCGAGCCGCAGACGGCGTATAGCACGCGGCAGCGGTACCACGATTGACGATGTCAATCGGTTGATCAAAGGATTTAAACAACTCAAGCATTTCCTAAAGGAAATGCCTTCAATGAAACAAAAAATGATGAAGCTTACAGGCAATAAGGAGACACAAATATGGCGTTAATCATTCGCCTGCGGCAACAAGGTCGCAACAATCGCCAAACCTTTCGCGTCGTCGTAGCAGACTCAAAAAGTCCGCGCGATGGAAAATACATTGAAATGCTTGGCTGGTATAACCCATTCCAAGAAGAAAACAATATAAAAATCGATGGCGATCGTTTGAATTTTTGGATTGGGCAAGGGGCTCAAATTTCTGAGAAGGTCGAACAGCTAGCGATGAAAGTTGCACCTCAGGTTGTGATAGATCTTCGCAATCGCAAGCACGCTAAAGCGATGAAATTGGCTGCCAAACGACGAGCTCTTAAAAAGAAAGAAGCAAAACCAAAAACTGATGCCGTAAAGGCCGCTGCGCCTAAAAAAGCTGCTGCAAAGAAAGCTGCAACTAAAAAAGCGAGCAAGGCTAGCGAATAAGCTTTCTTAAGAGGGGTCTGTAATTATGAGGATCGACATCCTCTCGCTCTTTCCGGAATTTTTTCAAGGGCCTTTTGATGTCAGCATTCTTAAACGTGCCCGAGAAAGGTGCCTTCTTGAAATAGAGCTGGTGAACATTCGTGATTTCGCAGAAGGCAAACATCGCAAAGTGGATGAACGGCCTTGCGGTGGAGGACCAGGGATGGTACTCATGCCGGGGCCAACGATAACGGCAATTCGAAAGAGCAAGCAGC
The DNA here is from genome assembly GCA_963791555.1 of uncultured Simkaniaceae bacterium. Classification (GTDB taxonomy): domain Bacteria; phylum Chlamydiota; class Chlamydiia; order Chlamydiales; family Rhabdochlamydiaceae; genus JAGXTH01. The sequence continues at coordinate 380,928 of CAWBSQ010000002.1, read as the reverse complement.
AGGGTGCGCATGTGATTTATCTATCGCCCCAAGGCCGCCCACTCAATGCAAAGAGATGCCGCGAGTTGGCTAAGCAGTCGCATTTAGTTCTTCTATGTGGACATTATGAAGGTGTCGATGAGCGTGTGCTCATGACAGAAGTCGATGAGGAAATTAGCATCGGCGATTATGTGCTGACGAGCGGTTGCCCTGCGGCTGTAGTCCTTGTCGATGCGATCGCTCGGTTCATTCCAGGAGTCATCGATAATGAAGAGGCGCCCTGGCAAGACTCATTTGAAGAGGGGATTTTTGATGGTCCGCATTTTGCTGGGCCGGAGGAATTCGAAGGACTTAAAGTGCCCGAGATTTTGAAAAGTGGGCATCATGCCAAGATCAAAGAGTGGCGAAAAGAACGAGCTTATGAAAAAACCTGCAGAGTGCGTCCCGATTTGATCGACGCGTTGCATAAAAGGGATTGATAAGGAGAGATTAACATGATTCAGTGCAAAGAAATTCAGGAACTTGAAGCGAAGCAGCTCAAGAGCGATATACCAGAATTTCGCATCGGAGATACGCTCAATGTACATACGCGTATTGTCGAAGGGGAAAAAGAACGTATTCAAATATTCACAGGAACCGTGATTGCACGTCGCGGCAGCGGTCTCGCGGAGAGCATAAGTTTATATCGTGTTTCCTATGGAGCTGGAATCGAACGCGTATTTCCTATCCACAGCCCACGCGTTGCAAAAATCGAAGTTTCACGCAGAGGAAAAGTTCGTAGAGCTAAACTTTATGAATTGCGCGGTGCTTCTGGGAAAAAGGCAAAAGTCGAAGGACGTCTTGGTGTCAAAGTCGTTGCTGAAACGACAACTGAATCCAAGCTGGAAAATTCCGCCGAACCTAATTCATAATCTCATGAGCAAGGAGCGCCTCCTTGCCATCGAAGAAGAGTTAAGAGAAGAAGGTTTTTTTTCGATAGCAGGTGTAGATGAAGCTGGACGAGGACCGCTAGCCGGTCCCGTCTATGCAGCTGCTTGTATTATCCCAAAAGGTCTTTTTTTTGTCGGTATCGATGACAGCAAAAAATTGTCAGCCAAAGAACGCGAAGATCTTTTTCACAGAATCATTACACATCCCGATGTTGCTTTTGGTATTTCCCTAGCAGAAGTGGACTTGATCGATAAGATCAACATTTTGCAAGCAACTTTTCAGGCTATGTGGAATGCCGTTGCCAAGCTGCCCATTTCTCCTGATCTCGTTTTAATCGATGGGTCGCTCGTGCCCAAACCATTTCCTTGGTATGCCCGTCCGCTTGTGCAAGGGGATGGAAGATCACAATCGATTGCCGCCGCTTCGATCCTGGCAAAAGTGGCGCGGGATGAAAGGATGAAAGCAGAGGAATTGCGCTATCCAGGCTATGGATTCGGTAAGCATTTTGGCTATGCAACACCGGAGCATTTAGCTGCAATTCATAAACTAGGGGCTTGTCCGCTCCATCGCAAGAGTTTTGCACCTTTCAAAAAAATAGAGGATTCATGTTCGCAGCTAACCTTCTTTCCGCCTTCTTAGCTACAGCGCCTATTCAAACCGATTGTCTTTTTATTCTTGCCCACGCAGGAGAGACAAACGATTTACTTCCCGTGATGGAGGAGATGCAAAAGCAAGAACGCGATTTTCGAATCCTTCCTCTTGGGGTCTCTCAAGAGCTCGTTCAAACGCGCATCGATCCGAGCCATATCCTCAAAATGGGAGATTATCAGATTACGATTGATAAGGAGTGGCCAAATGATCGTGAGCTGCCCCAAGAGAAAATTGATGCTGTTGTCGAACATGTCCATCCCAAAGTGGTCGTTACAGGGGTTCCCTTGATGGCTCAGAAGCAATTTTTAGAGGCCTATCGCGGCCAAGCTAAAACAATCGCTTTTTGGGATTGTCCTGAGCCACGAGGAGGAATTCTCTATTTTTCTGTCGCTCTAAAAGTTCAGGCCGAAGCAGAAAAAGTGCTGTTGCCCTCGGAATTCGTAGCAACGGCGCGTGAATTCCAGCAACGTAAGTCTGAAGAAAAGATCGTTGTAGGCAAGCCCACCCTTCTTCCTTATTTGAACGACTTGCAACATGTGGACCGAAAGAGTGTTCTTCAAAAAGTGCGGTTCAACCTAGATCGTCCCATCATTACCTTTATCGGGACCTATGGGGATCGTTATGAACGAGCTTTTGAACTCTTTGTGCGGAGCTTAAAAACACCAACGGATGCTCAGTCTCAAATACAAGTGATCTTTCAGATGCATCCCATGGCAACAGGGGAGTTTGAGACGAAGTGCTGCAAGAAGCTTCTAGGTGAAGATTTCCCTTATATCATTTCACCAAAAGATCCTGAGCGAGGGATCCCTCTTCTTACTGCAATGTCTATAGCTGATAAAGTGGTGACATATAATTCTTCTGCTGGCTTCCAGGCTATGCTTGGAAATAAGCCGATTTTCTATGTCGTTCCCCAAGGCGATCTCTACACCAATAGTCTTATAGAGCAACAGCTGGCACTCAAGATGACAACGCTTGAACAGATTCGCTCAGCTCTTTTTACCACATCCATTAAAAGGCCTAAGCTTAATTTAATAGATTCTATGGGAATTCCTTTGAATCCAGTTGAGCGGATATTGAAGACCATCGATGAAGGTATTGCTTCTCGTTAGAAGTTTATTAGCTTCTTTTTGATCGGCTGCCATCGAAACTCATCGGGATTCATGGTTCGTTGCCAATAGAGTTCGTAAAAAGCTATGCCGAAGTCTGGATCATTGAGAAGAATTCTTCTTTGACCTGCTTTAAGGGCGGGGTAATTTTTTTCTTCTTTAAAAGGAACTGACAACCCAATTAGCTTCATGGCAACTTCCAGATGTTTATAATCTGGGCTGAATTCAGCTCTTCCTTTTAACCCATTGCGAAAAGAAACTACGTCACGCTGTGCTGGTAGATAGACCAGCTTGACAGGCTCTGTTGAAGAAATTGTTTTAATCGTCATTGATTGCTCCACATTTTTACTAAATACCAGCGAATTATACTATATATTCAGTTTGTTTTCAGTAAAAATAGAAATTAATTTTCCAATTTTCCGTTAACTAAATCATTATGATTCGTATTCAATAGTTTTTTGTTGCTCTTCATTTGTTTGTACCCACTGTTCGATGGCTTTACCTAAAGTGGATGATAAGCGGCTCAAGTCCCCTTCGGCGATTTCCCATTGCTCAAGGAATTTTTCAGCATCTCCGCTCTTTGTTAAGGTTTCTATAAGGGCTGAGGTGCCCATAAACATGAGCATTGGAACGAGTTGAGCTACTGTACAGCCCTCCTTAAGGGCTACTTGCATTATCATCAATCGTATTTTGAATTCTTTCAGACTATTTTCAGTAAGGGGCGCTTCCTTTCGTCGTAGGTCAGCAACAAGGGTATCAACAACATCGGGTGTAAGAGCAATCACACTTGCTATAAGCTCGAAATCACAAGGCTCCCGAACTTGCGGCAATGTCGCTAGATGGCAATTGGTTTCTGTTTTAGGGGCTTTGCTAGCCACGACACTATCTAAGAGGCTAAAGCCGTGATCGATTGGCGTCAAAGAACTTTTTGATCCACTTCCGTCGATAAAACAATTTCCCAAATTTCGATCAGCATTACCAATTAAAAGATCGAAAAGGACGATTTTATGAATTTCTTTAGCTGGCAGTTCCATTACATCTTCGTATTTTCTCTTTTCTAATGCTTCGCCGCGAACAAAGCGCTGTAGAGATCCTTCTTTTGCTACCAATCGAGTCGAGCCTGTTCGTTCGGGAAACTGTACAGAGAGCTTGACTGTTGGTGGAACGCCTACGAATCCCATTTCTTTACCAATCGTGTAGGCTGCAATTTCTTTTGTCCAACCGGTTCCTTGTACATGTCCCTCGTAGGGCCCCAATCTTTTGGGATGTGCTTTATCGTAAGTTTCTGTCGTACCTGGTGGAATACGCGGGTTATTAGGCATATTCACTTCTTCATCGCTTGGCTTGAAGACTCCGAGGTTCTCTCCACTTCGATTCTTGATGATATAAGTACCATTGACCCCAGATCGAGTAAGCTCGGGTTTGATCCTATTTTTTATACCATCGGGAACTAAGGGATCCTGACTCATTTCAATGGTCGTCATACATTCAGCTACAAAAGGAGATTTTCCGCTGGAAAGCAAGGCCTGGTAGATTTGATCGTATTTATCTCTTAGCAAAAGATCCTTATTACTATTTGAAAGAATACTGGCTCGACTTAATTTGGAGATTAACCCATTATAAAAAGTCCGTATTGTTTGAACATCAGTAACGTTTTGCTGCCACTCAGTATTTTTTTGAGCCAGATAACTTTTCAGTGAGTCATTGACCACTTGATCGATTTCCTGCGAGCTTTTGAAGACTCTACCCAATCTCAAGCCCACCGATCTGAGTCCTGATACAGTATATAAACGGCCTTTTTTATCGACGCCTACTGCTTCTTCACCCGTTAAATGCTGCAGAAATTCTATATTTTTATTTGTTATTTTTGCTTTACCGGAATCAGGTACAATGGGTAGCATCGGACATCCCTAGAAAAAACTTAGGTTTTTCCTATCAATTACTCGAAAGGGCGGTGGAAGGCAATATTTTTTTTAAATCCCTATTTTGGATTAAATCGATGTTCCTTGACTTTGAGTAATTTAGTCATGTATAAGTACTAGGTTACTCCTAGGGATTCCAATGAAAAGCATGACCGCTTATGGCCGAGCGGAGGTCGATACCCCACTTGGCAAGTGGACAGTAGAGATTTCTTCAGTGAATCGAAAGACAGCGGATATACAGATATCCTTGCCTCGCCATTTATTGAAGTGGGAATTTGTTTTGCGGAAATGGATTTCCCCAAGCGTTCACCGCGGGCAAGTCACCATTAGGGGCAATCTGCAAAAAAACACCAAGTCCTTTAATGCCGTCGATGTGAAGCGTCTCAAAAACATAAAAGCCACATGGGATCATCTTGCTAATGAATTGGGATACGATCCTAATCGCGTCATCGATTTGCGGTTTCTCTTAGATCAAAGTGAAGAACTCAGCCTTGAGGAAGAGGAAGAGTTGGAAGGGCAATTGAAGAAAACCGCTGAGCTTGCTCTTTCCGATTGGCAGCAAATGCGTGAAAAAGAAGGGAATGCTTTAAAAAAAGACTTAAGCCAAAGGCTTAACTCCTTAGAGGAGTATCTGAAAAAGATTGCTCCATTGCTCCCAAGAGCTATTCAAGAATACCGCGAGAAATTGAAGCAGAAGATCGATGAGATTTGCCGTGATGCTGTAGGCAATGAGGAAAAAATCTTGAGGGAAAGCGTGGTTTTGGCAGAGAAAATCGATGTCAGCGAAGAGATGACGCGACTCAAATCGCATATCGATCAATTCCGAGCAATCATGGCTGAAACAAAACAAGCAATTGGCAGGACCATGGACTTCCTCACGCAGGAGTTGCATCGAGAGGTAAATACGCTTGGGGCCAAATCGACAGATTTAGAGATTATTCGCTTAGTTCTCGAGATGAAAGGTGAAATCGAGAAGATTCGAGAACAAGTGCAAAATATCGAGTGATATGAAGCAGCGGATCTTAGGGAATTTGCAAAAAGGGCTTTTATTTGTCATCAGTGCTCCTGCAGGTACTGGAAAAACAACTCTTGTGCGCAAGCTCATGGAAGAGTTTCCTTCTATCACAGGGAGCATCTCCTTTACGACGCGTGCGCCCCGTACTGGAGAAATGCCTGACAAAGATTATTGTTTCATATCGCGAGAGGAATTTGATCGACGTATTAAGAAAAACGACTTTCTCGAGTATGCTGAGGTGTTTGAAAACTTCTATGGCACATCTCGAACATTTGTCGAAGAGAAGCGTGCTTTAGGTCAGCATGTGATCCTTGTCATCGATACACAAGGAGCGATGCGGCTCAAAGGAATGATCGATGCAGTGTTTATCTTTTTGCGTCCTCCATCGATCGAAGAGCTTAGGCTTCGTCTGATGAAACGATCTACCGAGAGTCGAGAAGTAATCGAAAGAAGAATTACCTGGGCAACACATGAGCTAAGTGTCGCAGTAAACTATGATTATCAAGTGATCAATGATGATCTCGAGGCAGCTTATGAGATCCTAAAGAGCATCATCATTGCAGAGGAGCATAAAACATGTCATTTTCGGCAGTTTTCTACCAAAAGAGGTTGAGTATTATGCAAAGAGATTTTCTCACCAGTGAGCGTCTCAAAGCGCTTTTTAAAAGCAATTTCGAGCTCGCTAATTACGCAATGCGTCTGGCCCGTTATAAGATTTTGTCTGGCCATGAAGTCTATGTCGACGAGCTACTCGAAGAAGTTCTTGCTCGTCCCTATCAGTATTCTAGAGAAGAACTCGAGCGTTTAGCAGATGAAGCTAAGCGAAAGCATCAGGAACAGCCAACGCACGAGCGTAGATAAGTAAGGTTATGGTTCCCAGAAAGATTCTCGTTACTTCAGCTCTGCCCTATGCCAACGGGCCCTTGCATTTCGGACATATCGCTGGTGCCTATTTACCAGGCGACTGTTATGCCAGATTTATGCGTCTGATGGGAAATGAGGTTCTATATATTTGTGGCTCAGATGAACATGGTGTGGCCATCACGCTGAGTGCTGATCTAGCTGAACGTACGCCTAAACAGCATGTTGATCATTTCCATGAAGTCATCAAGGCGCTGTTCCATAAATTGGATTTTTCGTTTGATCACTATTCGCGCACCACATGGCCAGGCCATGTCGAGACGACACAACAGTTCTTTCGAGATCTTCTTGCCAATGGATATATCGAGGAGAAAGTAACGGAACAGCTCTATTCTGAAAAGGACCATAAGTTTTTGGCAGACCGTTACGTAGTGGGAACATGCCCTCGTTGCAGCTTCGAAGAAGCAAGAGGGGATGAATGTCAAAAGTGCGGGGCTAGTTATGAGGCGACTGATCTCAAAAATCCCCGTTCCAAAATTAGTGGCGCACCATTATCGAAAAAATCGACTAATCATTGGTTCCTTCGCTTTGATCTTTTCAAGGAAAAGCTGCAAACGTGGCTGAAGACACGCGATTGGAAGCCTAATGTCATCCATTTTGCCAGCCACTATGTCGATGAGCTGAAGCCACGGGCGATCACACGCGATTCTGAGTGGGGCATCCCTGTCCCACTGCCAGAAGCTAAAGGCAAGGTTTTTTATGTGTGGTTCGATGCACCTATTGGCTATATTTCGGCTACGCAGGATTGGGCCATCAAGATAGGAAAGCCTGATGCTTGGAAAGAGTTTTGGTTTGATCCAGCCACCAAATACGTCCAATTCATCGGCAAGGACAATATCCCTTTCCACGCGGTGTTTTTCCCTGCTATGGAAATGGGTCAGAACTTACCTTATAAGCTCGTCGATGAATTGCCTGCGAATGAATTCCTAAATCTCGAAGGAAGGCAGTTCAGCAAATCGGAAGGTTGGACGATCGATCTCGAACGATTCTTCCAGCGTTACACGACTGACCAGATCCGCTACACGATTGCTGCAAATGCACCGGAGTCACAAGATTCTGAATTCACATGGAAAGATTTTCAGATGCGCTGCAATTCAGAGCTTCTTGGCAAATTTGGCAATTTTGCCAATCGAACCTTTGTGTTTGCCCAGCAGCATTGTGGCGGCATCGTTCCCTTAGCAATGGACTTAGACGATTCCGATATCGCATTTCAAACGAGAATTCAGGAGCTTGCCATAGCAGCCGTACAAGCTTACGAACAATTCCATCTTCGCAGAGCTGCTCAGATCGTAATGGAATTGGCCCAAGCTGGTAATGTCTATTTCGATCTAAAAAAACCCTGGATCAGTGCCAAGTCTGTCGAAACAAGACAGACAATGCAAACGACCATCGCACTTTGTTTAGAGGCTCTGAAAACACTTGCTCTCATGGCATTTCCCATCATTCCCCAAAGCGCCGCCAAGCTATGGAAACTTCTTGGCTTTTCTTCTGATCTCGAGAAGCAAATCTGGGAACAAGTTATTTCGAAGCCGCTTCCAGCAGATCAAAAACTTCCTAAGCCAGAACTTCTTTTCCATAAAGTGGAAGACCTCTGGATTCAAGAAGAGCTCGATCTTTTAGAGAAGTTAAAACATGCCAAAAAACCAGACCATGAGCCTTTAAAACAAGAGATCGACATCGCCGATGTGCGCAAAATAGACCTGCGCATCGCTAAAATTGAATCAGCTGAGAGAGTGCCTAAAAGCAATAAATTGCTTAAATTGCACGTTAGCGTGGGTTCTGATAAGCGAACCATAGTTGCTGGCATTGGTCAATCTATCGAAGATCCTTCGCAATTGATAGGCAAACAGGTCGTGATCGTCGCGAATCTCAAACCGGCCAAACTCATGGGAATTGAAAGCCAGGGGATGCTCCTGGCAGCAGACACATCCCATGGGCTGGTACCACTTGTCTCTTTGGCGGGCGAATCTGGTAACGTCGTTAGTTAGATATAGGGCCTAAATAACAGGCTTTATACGCTTTTTAGCCTTCTCTAATATGAACTTCGCTACAAGTGGCTTAAATTAAGTCAATTAAGCTTGAATGTGCGATTGAATCTAAAATAAGCCTATCCGTAGCCCAAAATATGAAATTTTCTTAGACACCCTCTAAGCATTATCGATTTTGTGGCAAATTGCATAAGTACACCCCGAACTTGGCTGCATACTTCCAGATTTTCAAATAATTATTTGTATTCAATAAAATTTCAACAGAGAATTTTATATTTGCTTGTGTTGATTTTATGATATTACTCTTCTGATTCCCAACAACTTAATCATTCAAAAAAGTTTATAATTAAAAAATTAAATCAATGTTTTTGGTTGAAATGTAATTAATTTATTACTATTATAGTATTAATTTTTTAGCAAATCAATCTTGAGTCGAGGAAATAATGAGTATAGGAATTACTGGTTTTGTACCTGATCAATTACCCCATAGGGAGATCGAGGGTCTAGTTACCGGGGCAAAAGTTGTTGGAGCTTTAGCCACCGTCGAATCAATGATTGGAATTGGGGCGGCAATAAGAAAAAAAGCTGTTGGGATTGCATCGACAGTAAGGGACAAAACCCTTGAAGTTGGATCAGCAGCTATTCGAGTTGCATCGACAGTAAAGGATAAAACAGTTGAAGTTGGAACGGCAGCTATTGGAGTGGCATCGACAGTAAAGGACAAAACCCTTGAAGTTGGATCAGCAGCTATTCGAGTTGCATCGACAGTAAAGGATAAAACAGTCGAAGTTGGAACGGCAGCTATTGGAGTGGCATCGACAGTAAAGGATAAAACAGTCGAAGTTGGAACGGCAGCTATTGGAGTGGCATCGACAGTAAAGGACAAAACCCTTGAAGTTGGAACTGCAGCTATTGGAGTTGCATCGACAGTAGGAAAAGGAACTCTTAATACGCTATCAAAGGCAGCAACAAAATCGATTGAGATCGGCTCGACAGTAAAGGAAATAACCTTTCAGTCCGTTGATTTTATCGGTCGAGCAACAAACAGCTGTGCACAAACTCTTGAATGGTTTTTGAAGGAAGTTGTACTAAAGCCATCAAAAAAAGAATTCGAATCACGGTCGAAAATGTATGAAGATATGTTGGCGAAAATGATTAGAAAAGTTGTCCGGGCGGTAGTAAATAAAGAGTTGGGAAAACTACGCTCTTTTAGCCTTAGAGATACTATAATATCTCTACCTCTTGAACCAGAAAAAGCAAAAAGAAGAAAGAGGGAATTTTTATCTGGGGTAGCATTGAATCTTCAATCTAGACCGGGTATCGGAAGTAAACTCTCAGCTTTTGTATTTAATAGGGTAGCATTTTCTAAGGACACTTCCACTGATCTTGATAAGCTTAAAAAAAACACAGACAACTATAGCCTTTTTCAGCATTTCATGCTTCCCTTATTGGAGAAGAGTCTAAATAAAAATTTTATCAAGTTGATTTTAAGCCAGACTATGGGTAGTGCCAGCGAATTTCTGAGAGAAGCTAATGCTTATGCTCAAGAATATAGTGAAGCTGGAGGATTCTTTGATGAGGATGAACTTGAAGGAGTCTTTGTTGAAACTGAGTTTGAAGAAGGTCTTGTTCAAAGATTAGGATATGAATCTTTGGAGCAACTCAAAGACGAAAAAATAGCAAAAATTACCTCGTATCTTAAAAGATTTATAGCTTTAGTACAAAAGACAGCGGTTCCTCGTACTGCAAAAGAAAAAGCAGGTATTTATGCACTTGGTAAAATACCTGATTCATTAATAACTGCTAATGTTCAGGCTGTTCTAGAACACATTGAAAAAACCATCAAAGATGAATTTCTTAAGCAAATAGGTCCTCTTCTTGCAGACGTGATCAATATCGATGATCCTAAAGGAAATGCTGCACAAATTGAAACTTACTTGAGCGTTTTCTTTTGGAGCTCATTAGTGCCTGCTATAGCTAGATTTGTTGATTCTGTGTCTTCTGATAATTCAGAATTACATGAAAATGTTGAAAAGGCAATAGACAATCGTTTAGTTAGAGCCGGTGGTCACTTTATGGAAACATTAGGATCTATTATTCCTCAAATTAAATTCAAAAAGGGCGTTACACTTAGTAAGATTGTAAAGCAGCCAACATTGTCAAAAGGGGATGAGGGTTTTACTAAATTGGCACAAGATATCATTAAAACATTACTTCAGGTCGAGATACCCAAAGCTATACCTCTTCCAGCTCTAAAACGCGAGATAGAGAGCATATCGGAGGTAACATTAGGAACAGAAAGTCAAATCTACACAACAATAGGTAAAGCAGTAATAACAAGCATTGATCTACCGCATACGGTTGACGATCTGGTGGATATAGCTAAAGATGTTATTGCCAAATAAGAGATCTCTTTCGAGATTAAGGTTCTGTCGATTTGGGAGTTCTTTTAAGCCGCTTTTCGATTCACTAAGAGTATCTGTTTTAAAGGCCTCAAGGTATTCATAGGCACAGTCCTTACTTAGCGATTATATAGGTGCTATGTCATAGCATATCGTTCTTTACGATGCCAATCGCACAGATATCCAAGCAAGCGTTGATTATTTCTTAGAAAATAGATGGGCATGCGACGAGCGAACCTGCACCTTGCAGGAAAGAGAAAATTTTTCTATTTATAAGGGCTTTATCAGCCAAAGAACGAGATCATCATCAATGGGGTAGGTTTGGCCGGGAATGACAGCCTGTTGCTTATAAGTGATCCCATTTCCGTCAGGTGCATAGCCGAGTTGAAAATAGAGCTTTTGTGCTGGGCCATAATCTCGATAGAGGCCTACTCCGATACCAACTTCTTTATAGCCCTCTTTTCTTGCTAAACTTTCTAAATGCGCGATCAGCTTTTTTCCTAAACCTGTTCTTCGATGCGCTTGGTTGATCCATACAGCATTGATTTCTGGGATATGAGAAAAATGAGGGTATTCCGAGCGGCGAAGGAGGCTGCCATAGCCAACGAGTTGGTTCTCTTTTTGTACTATAGCAACAGTGCGAATACCCTTTTGCTGTTCCTCATAATATCTTCGCCATAGTTCTTGGGTCGCCTCTGGGGATGTCCATGGGAAACAGAAGTTAGTTACTAGGGGATCTAGATCATCGGCCTTCATCTGCCGAATGAAGATATCCTGCAGGTTCTCGCCGAGATTTTTTTCTACGTCCAGCTGCATTTGGTAGTGCAGGACAGGATGCCACCTGGCGATAAATTCGCCTACAATGCGAAAGCCTGCTTTCTGATAGACATGTACAGCGCGCGTATTTGTAGCTTCGGGATCTATGAGTACTTTCTTTACATGAGGAAATCGACTAAGGAGAAATTCGTGGATCATTTGTACTGAGAGACCCTTCCCTAGATAGTTTAGATCGCATATAAATAAGTCTAAGGTGATGGCATTTTCTCCAGCGTCAGAAGTCAAAAGATAACCAAAAGGGATATCTGTTTCATAGACAATCCAATGTTGATGGATAGAAGATCCTTTAAAAAAATTTTCTAAATCCTCGAGTGTATTCTTTAGGCCATCTCCATGAAGCCATGCCTTAATATGCTCTTGGGCTAGCCAAGCATGGATGAGCAAGCATTGCCTCTGTTCGGCTGGCTTAAATGTAAAACGAAACATAAGCGACTAAACCTTGATTTAGAGATTGTCATCCAGTCTTACGAAAGTTTTTTTGCGATCCATTTGCCATGATTGGCAAAGAAAAAATGCACGAGTACGCAGTTATCGATTGCCCAGTCGTGCTCTTCGATCTTCATTAAAGCACAGATCGCCCAGTGTACACCCCCGTGGGCTACGACCAATGAGGGACCCGGCAAAGAGAGGACTCGATCAAGGCCGTTGCGTACACGGTCCATAAAATCTTTTATTCCACCATCATGATATTCGTAGGACTGCATTCCCAAACGCACCATTTCATGCCAAAGGTCGCCTGAGCATTCGCCAAGTTCCTCTATTTTATGATGGGGCGCTTGAAGTTGGGGGGTGATGAGTTCCTTTGTTTCTTGTGCGCGCTTGAGCGGGCTTGAACAAATGGTCTGGATCGGCAAGCCAGCAACGATGGGTGCAAGCGTTTCTGCCTGCTTTCTTCCTGTAGCATTCAGCGAGATATCGATCCGAGCAGCGCCTTTTAGAATGAAAGGGATAAGGTTATGGTCTGTTTGTCCGTGCCGTACAAAATAAAATTCTTTTTCCAAGAGCATCGGCTTTACCCCCATTCGTGGAACTCAAATAGGGTAGCAAAAACCATAAAATCCGTTAAGCTTCTAATCTATGGGTTGAGGTCTTTATTGCTGCTTTATAATACAAATGAATTTTTTGATGCAAAATTTCAGATGTATTAACAGTTTCCAATTCAATCAAAAGAAAAATAGTTTTAAGTATCTATTCCTAGGTGCTAAGATCCTTGCCACAAAAAATGTTCAGGTAAAATATGATTTCGTATTCAGGATCTAGTCAGTCTTCTTCTTCATCGAGTAGTATTTCAGGCTGGAGTGCGGCAAGTTCTGTACAGACTGCACCCCTAAGACAGCACCACGTACCATTAGACACTTGTGCAAAATGTGCCAGGACTGCTGAAAAAATGGGTATTTGTGGAGGTTGTAAAAAGATCCATTACTGCAATACAACTTGTCAGAAAAAAGATTGGGGACGTCATAAAGTCGATTGCATCAAATCAAAAGAGCAAAAAGACAAAGAAACTAAAAAAAATCCTTCAATGTCACCTATTAGCGATGGGTCGGTGGGTGCGACAAATACCTTGGTCTCCGAGCTGCAGTCCATTAAACCCACATTCAAGAGTCCCATTTTTGAAAATTACGAAGTGAACGTAAGGACGAATGAACAAGGATTAGCTAATGTGCAAAAAGCTCTAGCTACATGGAAATTGATTGGAGAAGGGTTTATCGGTACTAGCGCCATGTGCAATTTAGACCTGGTCTCTGAAATGCCAAAAATAAAGTACATTTTCATTATCGATCCTTCGAAACTAGTGGGACTCTTCTGGAAAAATATGACACTCCTGATTGCAAAATCCACAAATAGGAAAGAGTGTCGTCGCCAGATTCAAGATCATCTAAAAGACCATATGAAGAGCTATTTACCACTAAGACATCAAGGAGATAGCGTTAAATTAGCCGCCAAGTTTTCCGAGGCAATGAATATGGAATGTTGCTGGCTTAGCAATCGTCGACGATATGACAAGATTAAAGAGATTGTGAAAAACAACAGTCCTATTTGGCTTCCCTTAAACTATACAGACGTGGCGGCTTGTAAACAAATCAAAGAAGTTTGGGAAAAACATAGATTGCAAATTGGGGCGGCTTATATTTCCAATATTCACGATTTTATCTATCCAAACGATTTTGCAGCTTATGCAACCTCTTTAAAGACCCTCCTTTGTAAAAATTCTATAGTCATAGACACCCACGATAGACGTTTTGTGACCACACAAAAATTATCCAGGCTTTTTACCGATGGCAATCTAGGAACGCAAATTGCCTTCCCCCATCATTTCTGGCGGGCCCCTCAGATTGTGCCTACCTTGAGAGTTGGCAGATATCTTGGCTCAATTGAAACGCTTTATCCGATCATTAGGCTCCAAAAGACCTGTCAAAATTCTGGAGATTTATTCTATGAGTATGGCATTGAAAAAAGATATTATGCTCGACAGCAAGCAGAAGGCATAGAAAAAGGCGTCGATGAGCAATGCAGTGAAGATGGCGATCGTTATGAAGTTGCAAAACAGACTGTTTCCAGATTTTACAGGGGATGATCTGTGCTTTACTAGCTGCTCATAGTTGCTTTGAGCAGCTACCTACGTTCTCTTTTTCAGCTAGATGCTGTCCTTTTGCTATAATTTTAATTATGGCTAAATAGATCTCTTCTGAACAAAGTGTTGGTTTTTATCGAGTGGATTATCGACGAGTCGTATTTCAATCCTCTCTATGCATTTTCCTGCTCTAGCTCTTTTTAATGTGACAAAACCAACTTCTTTTGTCGATTTGACGTGGGTTCCGCCACAAGGAACCTGGGCAAACCCTTCGATCTTCCAAAAACGTCTTTGCGTTTTGATATCGGAAAAGCCAGTTTGGATCAACTCGTCAGCATGAATAACTTTGTCGTATTCCTTGGAAATGATGTCGAATAGCGAAGAGATGTGCTCGTGGTAGATAAAGTCGATTCGAGCTTTATTTTCCGAAATATGCGCTCCGACTTTTTCGAGATGAAAATTGCGTGTGACGATCTCGAGAACTAGTTCAGCAGCGAAATGAAGCCGCATGAGCCTATATCTTCTTTGCCAATCGATGACCATGAGAACCTCATCGCCTTCAGAAAGACCATGGCTATCTGGCAGGGTGTAGTAGATCAGAGTTCCTTCCATTCGCGAATGAAGGATGGGTAAATCGTTGACAAAAGCTTTATCGCTTTCTTGTCCTCCAGAAAAAGAATAGGCGATTGTTTTTTCAAATAGGACCTCGTTGCCATTGACCGCTAGGACGTTTGTGCTTAGCTGCTGTTGATAAGGATTATCCCAAAACACTTTTTGCATAGTTTGTTCCTAGGGTTTTTTTGATTTTTTCCCCCATGCCGATCATTCTTTCACTGGGTTCATTGGAAAAAACAAAACGGAGATATTTAGCGGCCGCATCTCCCCAGCCAGTCATTGGGGTCGTTGCGATTTTGGCCTCTTTTAACAACTTGTTAGCAGCTACTTCTGGTGAAATTCCGATCGCTTCTGTGTCGAGCAATAAAGACCATCCTCCATGAGGAGGAATTACCGGCAGTCCTTCTAACTCATGCAGTAGGGTATCGCGTCTTTGCTCCCATATGGTAAGAGCTTCTTTCAACCCATCATCGCTTGCAGCCAACCCTGCAGCAACTCCTGCCATACTGATGCCGGTTTGACAGACGACATTCGATATGCTGACGAGGCTGATATCATTCATGATGCTTTTTGGCCCGACAACCCAGCCTACGCGCCAGCCGATCATTCGTAGTTCTTTAGAGGCTGCACCGACGGTGATGGTTCGTTCTTTCATATTAGGCAAGGAAGCGGGATGGATGAGGGTGCGATGATCGTAAAGAATCCGCTCCATAGCCGCATCGTACAAAAGCCAGGCATCGGCGTTTAGACATACGCGTGCAACTGCCTCCCACTCGACCTGGGTAAGAATATGGCCTGTTGGCATACCAGGACTTATCAATAGCATCTTGGTACGCGGCGAAGCCGCTTTTTCGAGCAATTCGATGTTTAAACTCCAGCCAGTGGATGAGGGGATGAGAGGAACAAAAACTGGAATGCCAGAGGCTAGACGGATGCGGTTGATAATGCCTGCATAGGTAGGATCGGTGACAATGACTTCATCACCTGGCTCAAGCATAGCAAGCAAGCAATTCAAAATGCCCGACATGCCTCCAGCCGAGATGATGCATTCGCTGCGCCAGTCGTAGTCTATGCCGCTTACTCGTGAAACACGTTGTGCTGCTGCACTTCGTAAGCGATCTTGTCCAAGGAATGGGAGGTAGCTGTTATTTTCATCAAGATCGATTGAATCTCGTGTGACTTCGAGTGCAATAGCTGGAGGTGGCAGGTCTGTGTCGAGGTTTTCAAGGCGCAATATTTCGGGGTCATGGGCCGAGTCGGCTGCGTTTCCCATTCTATCTACGCCGATGCCAGGAACGTGGGCAAGTCTTGATACCCGTGTGAAGCGGGGCATAACCAACTCCTAATCAAAAAATATCTACAAGAATATCTCGCATCGTCTGATTTTGTCAATTTGTTTAATTTTGACAAAATGTCCAGATTTGATGTAAACTAGAGTTTTGTGGAGAAAAGCTATGGAAAGCACCGAGTTTGCTGCTCTAAGGAAGCAATATGAACCTTTGGTTCAAGCCATTGTAGACCTTTTTCATCCCTTTGTAGAGGCAGCAATTCATGATCTCGAGCAAGGAAAGCTAGTAGCGATTTATCACAATCTTTCTCAAAGAAACGTCGGAGATCCTTCTCCCCTTAAGGAGTTGAAGGTCAATGTTCAAGATTTTCCAGACTATTTTTCCCCGTACTACAAGCAAAATTGGGATGGAAGGCCACTTAAATGCACCTCGATTACGATGAGAAATAAAAAGGGCGAGCCTGTGGGATTGATCTGTTTGAATATCGACATGAGTTTCTTTCAGGATGGATACCGTTTAATCGAAACATTTTTGAAAACAAAAGACGAGGCGGAAAACCCCATTGAGATCTTTGGTAGTCAGTGCGAAGAGCAAGCAGCAAGTGTCATTCAACACTACTTAGAGGAAAAACAGCTTTCCTTAAACCATTTAAACCGCGATCAAAAAAGAGAGCTCGTACAACAACTGTATCGCAAGGGAATATTCAATTTTAAGAATGCGACGCCATTTATTGCCAAAAAACTAAAAACTTCGCGGGCTAGCGTTTATAATTATATTAAATCTATTTAGCAGGAACGTATAAAATGAAGATTTGGATTGTAGATGCATTCACACATCGTCCCTTTGCAGGTAATCCAGCAGCAGTCACCATCATCGATGAATTTCCGGACGATGAAGTGTGTCAAAAAATTGCCGCCGAAATGAATCTTTCGGAAACGGCATTTATTAAACGATTGAATCCAAATCACTTTCATATTCGGTGGTTTACGCCAAAGGTAGAGGTTAAACTATGTGGACATGCCACCCTCGCATCCGCTCACATTTTGCATCAAGAAAAGCTTATCGATGGGGACGAAATCCTCTTTGAGTCTTTGAGCGGTCCATTGCGCGTGTATTTGTCAGGCTCTAAGTATACGCTAGATTTTCCTCTGCAAAAAACAGGGGCAGCAATGGAATCGGCAGCAATCAGACACAATTTTGGCAAAATACTTCAGGCAATTCAAGCTCACGATGATGTGATTATCGAAGTGGCAAGCGAAGAAGAGGTGCGCAACTTTCATCCCCATCCTACCGAACTTTTGCAAATCGATTGTAGGGGGATTATCCTAACTGCTAAAGGAAGCGGTCGATACGATTTTGTTTCTCGTTTCTTTGCCCCTAAAGTCGGAGTCAACGAAGATCCTGTTACCGGATCGGCGCATTGTAAATTAGCCCATTACTGGCAGCAAAAATTACAAAAATCGACGTTTTTAGCGTATCAAGCCTCCGCACGAGGTGGAGAAATCGAGATTGCGATCGTTAAAGACCGTGTTCATCTTACTGGAGAGGCTGTTACCATTGTACAAGGGGAGTGGCAAGTGCCTCTTAATCCTTCCCCTAGTCCTGCAAAGATAAAAGCCTCGTCGCAGCGGGTTCAAGACATTTTAAATGCCTATCAACTACAAGCAGATGTGATCGAATTCCGAGAACTCACACGCACTTCGCAAGAGGCTGCAAATGCAATCGGTTGTGAAATAGGACAGATTGCAAAAAGTTTGATATTCAAAGGTAAGGTAACCGGCAAACCTATTTGTATCATTGCGAGTGGAAAGAATAGGGTCGATGAGAGAAAAATCGCAGACTATGTAGGAGAAGGGATAGATAAGCCAGATGCCGAGTATGTTTTAAAACATACGAGCTTCGCGATCGGAGGAGTGCCGCCAATAGGTTATACATTCGAGATAGATCCGCTGATCGATGAAGATTTAATGGTCTACCACGAAATATGGGCGGCCGCTGGCACTCCCCATTCTGTCTTTCAGATCACTCCCAATGATTTGTTAAGGATAACGAAGGGTAGGGTAGTAAAAATTCGGAAAGATTAAGAAAGCATTTGCAAATTCATTTTCCTAGAGAACGGAAAGCTTTTCGGGATCTTCCAAAATGCAGTTCTTGCTCGTATCATCGTTCCGATGCTGGCTTCGCCCCGCATTTCGCAATCTCCTCGAAAATCTTCCCATTCTCTTTTTTAAAGTCCTCTAAGAATGAATCGACAACTGAGAGTACTTGGCCAAAATCCCCTTACATCTCTTTGTCGTCTTTACCCGATTTTTCTTTGCCTTCTTTACCAGAAGGTTCTCTAGCGTCTTTGAAACTTTCCGATGTCTCCTTATCTTCTTTGCCTGAAGTTTCTTTACCTACTTGGCCAGAGCTTCATTTACCTTCTCTTGAGACTATACCAAGCCTGTCCAATGTCAAAATCCATGAATATGTAGAAAAGGGTATTGAAAAAGGCATTGATATCGTGGCAGAAAAAATCGTCGATAAAGGAATCTCGACACTCAAAGAGACGGTAGATAGGCCGCTTCAGCAGAACATGGAACACATGAAAAAAGAAGTGCAGTCTAACTTACAACAATTCGTTGGTGAAGAGGCTACTGAAGTGATGGAAGCTGCATCACTCATTGCTCATTATAGAACAGCGGATTGCAGAACGCTCTTGAACGAAGGCATTCAAAAAGTAAAAAGTACTGTTACGACAGGGCTTCGCAAAGTGGGCAATGCACTTGCCAATTGCTGCTGTCTGACACAATTGCCCGTTACAACGTAATCAAATCGGCTCAAAAGGCAAACGCTGGGGTTTTTATAAGAGCTTCTCAAGATAACTAGTTCTTAATGAGCTCGCAAGGTCCTGCGGCTGCAAGAATTGCTGAACCGCTTCGGTAAGGCCGGTATGCCTTTTTTTCACCTCGTCGTTTTTCACCCCAATCGCCAAAGCCTTTTTTGTGCCCACCAGCACGACGAGTTTTTTGCCTCGGGTGACGCCAGTATATAGAAGATTGCGATGCAGCATCTTGAAGTGGCTTGTATGGACAGGGATCACGATGCAAGGGCATTCGCTACCCTGATATTTATGGATAGAGACGGCATAGGCTAATACTAATTCATCTAGTTCGCTGAAGTCATAATGCACCTTCTTTTCTTCAAAGAGCACATCGATATTTTGCTCAGTCAAATCGATGGCGGTTATGCGTCCCACATCTCCATTGAAAACTTCTTTCTGATAATTGTTGCGGATTTGCATAACCTTGTCGCCAACATGAAATTGCCGACCCATGCGCACAAGAGGATGGGGGCTGGGATTCATGCGGGCTTGCAGCACGCTATTGAGATTTTCGGTGCCAATCATTCCCTTTTTCATGGGGGCAAGAACTTGTATTTCGTCAAAACGATGAAAGCGATAACTCTTGGGCAGCCTTACCGTAACGAGATCGATGATGCATTCCAGCACTTCTTCCGG
Organism: uncultured Simkaniaceae bacterium; assembly: GCA_963791555.1. Classification (GTDB taxonomy): domain Bacteria; phylum Chlamydiota; class Chlamydiia; order Chlamydiales; family Rhabdochlamydiaceae; genus JAGXTH01. Next base: position 361,199 of record CAWBSQ010000002.1, on the reverse strand, counting down.
GGTCTCTTTGGTCATAAAGAAAAAGTCGCTTTTAGCAATAGGTGAGAGATCGGGAAAGGAGCCTTGGTTGATGAGATGGGCATTCGTAATGATGCGCGAACCTGCCGCCTGTCGGAAAATTTGTTTGAGCTGTGTAACAGGAAGGCTGCCAGAAGCGATTAAGTCTTTGAGAACATTTCCTGGGCCAACACTTGGCAGTTGATCGATATCGCCAATGAGCACCATTTTAGCGTGTGTAGGAATGGCTTTGAGCAAATGATGCATCAGTTGTGTATCGATCATACTCGCTTCATCAATGATGATGAGATCGCATTGCAACGGGTTTTGTCGATTGCGTTTGAATCCTCCCGCTTCGAAATTCATCTCTAACACACTATGGATCGTCGAGGCAGCAAATCCCGTGATCTCCGTCATTCGCTTAGCAGCTCGTCCAGTTGGAGCAGCCAGAAGAACATTCTTAGTCAATTTCGACAAGATCGTCAAAATAGCTTTTGTGATGGTGCTTTTTCCTGTTCCTGGGCCGCCTGTAATGATGTGCAATTTATCATTGAGCGTAGCCCCAACAGCGGCACTTTGTTCTGGAGCAAAGTGGATTTTTTGTTGTTCTTCAACCCAGGGGATCGCCCTTTGGACATCTACAGCCCTAAGTATAGAGGAACCCTTTACGATTCTAGCGAGTTCTCGGGCAATGCCGATTTCTGCTAAATAAAGAGGCTTGACCCAGATCACATTCCGTTCTTGGACAAGTTCGCCTTGTTTGACGAGCAGCTCAATCCGAGCTGCGGTTTCATCGGGTGAAACATCTAGCCTTTCGGCAGTTTCTTTCAGGAGCTCCTCATGTGGATAGCACACATGCCCATCATTGCTCAATTCCCATAGCGTATGTTCGATGCCCGAATCGATCCTTACTGCAGAATTATGCGGGATCCCAAGATTGCTGCCGATCTGATCGGCTGTTTTGAACCCGATCCCAAAGATATCCTTGGCCATCGAGTAGGGATTGGTCTTTACTTTTTCAATGCTCTGCTCGCCATAGGCGCGAAAAATCTTTTGCGCAAGAGAAGGGCTCACTTGGTGACCTCTTAAGAAGACCATCACCTCCCGCACCTGCTTTTGCTCTTGCCAGCAATATTTGATCTTTTCGACCCTCTTTTCGCCAAGACCAGGAACCTCGAGGAGCTGGTCAGGCGTCTGATCGATGATATCTAAGGTTTTTATGCCGAAGGCTTCGATGATCCGCTTAGCATAGACGGGGCCGATCCCTTTGATCATTCCCGATTCAAGATATTTTTGTATGCCTAGGATGTCCGATGGTGCGGTCACTTCAAAAGACATGACCTCGAACTGAAGACCATGTTGTGGGTGGCGTTTCCATACGCCCTGGCAGCGGATACTTTCACCAGGTTGGATAGAGGGTATAGTACCGACAATGCAGGTGAGATCTTTTTTCTTCGGCTCTTTTAGCCTCGCTACCGTGAATCCCTTGACCTCTTCGCTGTAGACAATGCTCTCGATGTAACCAAAAATTTCTTCCATGACCTCCAGAGTAACCTAGAGGGGATTTTGAGGGGTAGCTAGTTTTGCACCTTAAGTGGTTGCCAATTAATGTCAGGCTATGACATTATTTCTCTTCTATTCCGGATTAGCTCAGCGGTAGAGCAGTGGACTGTTAATCCATTGGTCGCAAGTTCGAATCTTGCATCCGGAGTGTTTAATTTTCAAGCACTTAAGAAGCAATTCTTAGGTGCTTTTTTCATTTCTAGCCATCGATTGCCGCGATTTTGCCGCATCCCATTGCAACAATTCATAACGAACCAAATCCCGAGCACAGGATTATGCGAACACGCAAAAACATGGCCTTTTTCAAGCTCAGTGCGGCGAAAGTGCGGCAAACTACAACTCGTTACAACAACTCTCATAGGAAAAAACACGAAAAATACATGGGATTATCTATCTCATGTTGCTGTTTTTTGCCTATACGGCTTAACCTTATTCCCCTCAGCAAGGAAATCTATGGCTACGATCAAAAAACGTGATGATAGAAACGGAAAACCTCACTACCAGGTGCATGTTAGACTGAAAGGGCATCGCGCACAGTATGCTACATTCGAAAGGCTGACTGATGCCAGGAAGTGGGCCCAAAAAACCGAGGTGGCTATCAGGGAAGGACGGCACTTCAAAACGACCGAGGCAAAGAAGCATACTCTCGGCGAATTGATCGACCGTTATATCGAAAATATCCTTCCGCAGAAATTGAAAAGCCTGAAGTCTCAGAAGCCACAGCTTCTCTGGTGGAAACAGCAGCTCGGAAGTAAACTTTTATCCGACATTACCCCTTCCATAATTGCTGAACAAAGAGACAGGCTTCTTAGGGAAATGACGGTCAGGAAGAAACTTCGCAGCAATGCCACCGTTGTTCGCTATTTAAGCGCCCTCAGTCATGCCTTCACTATTGCTGTTAAGGAATGGGGGTGGCTCGATGATTCCCCTACGCGTAAGGTAACTAAGCCAAGGGAACCAAGAGGCCGTGTTCGATACCTTAACGACGCTGAAAGAGTAAACCTACTGAGAATTTGCGAAGGAAGCTCCAATCCTTTTCTCTATATCGTCGTTGTCCTCGCCTTGTCTACTGGAATGAGGCGCTCTGAGATCATGAATTTGCGTTGGCGCGACGTCGATCTCAAAGAGGGGAGGATTACTTTGCATGAAACAAAGAACGGAGAACGAAGAGTCGTTCCAGTGACTGGTCGGGCTCTCCAACTCCTTTTGCATCTTGAAAAGAAGCGTCGCCTTGATACGCACCTCCTTTTTCCAGGGAATGATCCTCAGAAGCCGATTGACTTGCGCTGTGCTTGGGAAGCGGCCGTAAAAGCTGCTGGTATAGAGGACTTCGTATTTCACTCGCTAAGACACACTGCGGCGTCGTATTTGGCCATGAATGGTGCCAGCCTTATCGAGATCGCTGAACTTCTCGGGCACCGCCAAATCAGCATGTCAAGGCGCTACTCGCATTTGAGTAAGGTACACATTGCTGGAGTCGTCGCCAGCATGAACGAAAAATTTTTAGGAGAGGACAATGCCAGTCTTGTGTGATCGTGAGTGGAGTCAGGAGGTATATGAATCGCTATTTAATGAAAATGATTCCGATAGCATTGCTCATCTGTCTCTTTTGATAGAAATTTGTCTGGGAAGCAAATACTACGACAGTCCAAAGGTCGATTATTATAGAAATCATCCGAAGTATGCGGTTCTCCTTGATTATGAGGATGTATCAAAAGAAGGTAAATCTATTTTTGAAAAAGCTGAAAAGGATATCAAATCGAAAAAGCTAATTGCAGAAGTTGATGAGGATGGATTCCTTATCAAATTTGGAGATTTTCTCGAATGGGCTTTCGCGAAAAATATTCCTTTTTCTGAGGAATTTTTGCACGTGCTAGGTCTCCATCGCAAACAAACTGATAAATTGTTTCGCAAAAGAATTGTTCTTCAAGCGGCAGCACAAGCGATTTGGTACTACGACCATTTGATCCCTATAGACGAACTTGAGGAGCATGAAGAGATTGTAAGCCTGCTAGGCGAAAGGCGGTACAGCAAAAATACTAAAAATTCACTTAGGGAATTTTTCAAGCATATCGATCCTCGCCCAAAGAAATATCGAATTAAGCGAAGCAAGAATAGTCCCTCACTAGAAAAGCCATTTCCTCCAAAGTCGATTCCAGACTTGCAGAGTAAGAATGGTCTAAAGGATTTCTTTACGACTAAGATCGCTTGTAAAGTTCTTTTCTATACAATTAAGCGCCTTAATCCCGAAGAATCCTTGAATTCGCTAATCAAGCACCCACTGATAGTTTTGACCCTTCAGGGAACTCATAACATCACAGAATCAATCGCCGTAAAATGGTTTGAACAAGTTGAGAACACGATCTTCGCAAAATGGTTTGACCTAGTTGAAGAAAAGCAAACGTCAATTCGTTGGTTTGAATTCTAATTATTTTTTCTCCCCAATTTTGCTTCTGGAAAATTTTCCAATACTGGGGAATTTTTCAATGCCCAGCAGTGCTGTATGATTGGGGTTTAACGACATAATCCGCCAATTATTACTGAGGCGGTCAAAATCCAGGAGAAAATTCATGTCGAATACAACGATAGAAGAAGAGCAAACAAAAACACGCCTTATTCCCGCTTCTGCGTGGGGAAAATATCATCCGTGGCCGCCTCCAGGAGGAATGCGACACCTAATCTTTAACGCTAAGACGAACGGTTTTGAGCAAGCAATCAAAAGGATCGGCAGACGAGTGCTTATCGATGAAAGAAAGTTTTTTGAAATCGTTAATGAAAAAAACAGCACAGACTCTAAATAAAAAAACCTCGGCCATACAGTCGGGAAGACTAAAGATGGTCGAGGTTCGGAAAGTTAACAGTAAACCCTACGGACACTCTTAGTAAGCGCTAAGCGGCCCGTAATCTTAAGGATCTACGCATGAATTGTAACACCCTTGCACAATCGAAACAACAGACAACTACTCCGCGTTCGAACATTGAAAAATCTGTTAAAAGAGGCGAAATTTTTGAAAACGAAAGCAAGAAAAAAAAGATTATAAAGAAAGGGGCTTCTGACGCAGGAAAGGAAGGAAAAAACTCTTCTCACGAAGAAGAATCGGATAATGAAGTACTTGTCGTGGAAGAGCTGAACCGCACGCTTGCTGTGGTGCATACATCGAGTACCTATATTCTCATCGAGAAAAGTGAGACGGAATTTGTCCTTGATTCCAAGAACTCTTTATTGACGCTCTATGAAAATCAGATGGTTGAGGAGTTTTGTGGAGGGGACAAAAAGAAGCTCCGTACAAAGGCTCAGATTTGGTTGAAAAACCCAAAACGTCGCACCTACAAAAATATCGTCTTCAATCCTAAAATCGCTGGACACTATGCTGGGAACTTCAATATTTGGAAGGGGTTCGCAGTAAAGCCTGTAAAAGGCGATTGTTCTCTTTTTTGGGATCATGTCAGGGACATCATTTGCTGCGGTAAAGAACCCCATTACATTTATGTGAGAAAGTGGCTAGCTCATCTCATTCAAAAACCTTGGATTATCGCCACGGCCCTGGTCCTTAGGGGGAAGCAGGGAACGGGGAAGGGGGCTTTTGTTCATGCTATCGGCAAGCTATTTGGCCCACACTATGCGCCTTTGTCAAGCCTAGATCAAATCTTAGGTAGATTTAACGCTCACCTAAAGAACTCCATCCTGATTTACGCCGATGAAGCAATTTGGGGTGGTAATCGGAAGGAGATTGGGGCTCTTAAATCGTTGATCACAGAGCCAAAGCTTTTTGTCGAAGCTAAGGGAAAGGATGGCTATTGGATCGATAACTTTAAGCATCTGATCGTCAGCAGTAATGAAGACTGGGCCATTCATCTTGATCCTGATGATCGGCGGTTTTTTGTTCTCGATATCTCTTCTTCGCGCAAGGAAGATCTAACTTATTTCAACAAGTACCATGAGCAGCTCGAAAGCGGTGGCTACGAAGCCCTAATGTGCGATCTGCTCAGCGAGGATTTGACCGGATTCGATCCAAAACTCATGCCAGAAAACTTCTCTGGATTCGACATGAAAATGGAAGGGGCATCGAGCGTTGACCGGTTTATCCATGCTTCGCTAAGGGAGGGTTGCTGGGATCATGCTAATATCGGGCCTTCCGATGAATTAAAAAACCTTACCATGGACAACCTTTATAGTGCTTATAAGACGTGGTGCGAAAGAGAACATCAAACTATTGTCCGAAAAGAGCTGGTTGGGAAAAGGCTAAGGGCAATCATTCCAGAGACAACGACAAAAAGGATGTCTCGTGAGGAAAATCCGACAAGACCCCCAATTTACCTATTCCCCTCTTTGCAAGAATGTCGAATCGCATTCGAAAAGTTCTACAAACAAGGGTCTGAAATTTGGAACTGGTCATAGCGGTCAAGGTAGTCAGCGAAAAAATGCGAATTGTGCAGCATTTATCACACGGCTCTATGAATGAGGAAATTTTTTTCATGTGCAATTCTCAATTTTGCCATGACCATGCTGACCACCTTGACCAAGGAGGAGGACCATGAATCTTTTGGAAATCATCGAAGAACTCAGCTTAGAGCCGAAAAGAACCTCGTCCTCTCATGGCGGGGAATATCACTGCCCATGCCCAAGCTGCGGAGGGGAAGATCGATTTATGTTTTGGCCGTCCCGGAATCGATATTGGTGCCGTCAATGCGATAGAAAAGGGGACTCAATTCAGTTTTGCCGAGATTTCATGGGAATGGATTATCGAAGCGCTTGCCTGAAGGTTGGCGTTGAGCCAAAGACCTCTAATTTTTCTCAGGTAACACACAAGCCGCTATTCATCCCTCGAGCAGCAGAGATGCCCTCTAAGCAATGGCTTCTAAAAGCAAAAAATTTTGTCGACCAAAGTCACCAAAACCTCATATCTTCGCCTAAGGCTCTTCAGCTTCTCTATGACAGGGGATTTTCTTTGGAAAGCATAAAAAATTTTTCGCTTGGTTGGAATAATGCGGATAAATACTTTCCCCGCTCTGATTGGGGATTAGAGCAGAGCGATGAAGGGTCTGAGCAATCGCAAAAGCTGCGGCTGCCCAAAGGCATCGTTATCCCCACCAAAAAGTGCGACCAGGTTATAAAGCTCAAGATCCGCCGAGGCGCTGATGAGGTGCCCAAGTACTTTGAAGTTTCCGGCAGTATGAAAAGTCCTTCCTTCTACGGCTTTCTCGGCAATAACGTAGCTCTTCTCGTCGAGTCAGAGCTTGATGCCATGCTTGTCCAGCAGGTTGCCTCAGATCTTTGCTTTTGCGTGGCTATAGGAGGAGCGCGGAAGAAACCTGATCTCGAATCCCATCGTCTTTTGCAGGAAGCCGAGATCGTTCTCTTCTCCTTGGATTTCGACGATGCAGGCAAACAGGCCTATTCGTTTTGGAAGACAATCTATCTTAATTTGAAGCCCTGGCCTGTACCGGAAGAGAAGAGTCCAGGAGATGCCCATCTCGCAGGAGTTGATCTGAGAGAGTGGGTTATAGGTGGACTTGAATTGTATAACTCATGAAAAAGCGAAGGTTTAGCCTCTTCCAAACTAGTTTTGCTATATCGGGTTTTTCAACTAGCTTAAGAGGAAGCTAGCGGACTGATTTAGACTTCAGCATTCATAGCAGTATTGTTTGAGGTATTTTCCGCAGTAGCATCATTTGAATCTTGAGCAAGTTTAGAAAACATTTTTCTTAGTTCGGATTTAAATGGAGTAACAGGGAGTGTGCATGGCTGGAATGTACCTCGTCGAGCTGCTTTTTTTAAAAACTCTCCAAAGGAATTCAATAGGGATTCTATTTCATTTTCCGACAAATTATTTTGCAAGCGAAACTCGGCTGAATATAGTTCATCTAAAACCATCTGAGAGTTAAGGTGAGCCAATATCTCGTGTCTATACTTCTTTATCTTAATTGCTGTTTGATTGTTTTCGATTATTTTTATAATATCTCGTTCCTCTTTGATAATATCCGCCAGCAATTCCTTATTAGCAACTTCTGGTTTAAATTTAGGCTCTTTTTTTAGTAACTTCATGAGACTTACAACTCCATTGGACTCGTCTATAAAGCGAAAAATGCCATTGTACAGTTCGTGTATTAACCCTCGATAGGCCCATTCCCAAAAAGTACCATAGTCAGAACGTAAAGTTGGGTGAGATCTGAGTTGTTTTCTCAATTCCTTGATCCCCACCCAAAGTTCTCGAAGGAGCCATAATTCCTGAGCAAACTTATCGATTAACTTATCATATTCTTCGATGCTGATATTTTTTTTTGACATACAGAGCCCTCACATGAAAAGTGAGGACACAGTTTATCATTCCAAAATCTAATAGACAATGGTTGAATCTTATTCTTACGCTCTTATAAATGGATGGTTCATTAATGCCTATATACTGTTTCCAGGCGATAATATTCAGAATATGGGTGGTTTAGAAAAGTTGCACTTTGTTACCAGACAACAAATTGTGTGCCATCTACGGCGTTTGTATAAACAGACACCCCGCCTTGATATTTATGCTGGTAATAGATGATCCCATTCAAAACAACAGAAGAAAAATTCGCCGAGGTACCAATTAATGTATTATTCATGTAAACGAATTGACTTCCTGTAATGTAAACTCCATTACCGTTAACTACAGAAATAATATTAGTGTTGTTTGCATAATAACCTATATGTAAATCACAGCCTTGGTATTTCACCAGTTCAGTTTTGTAGGCAAGTTCGTAACCAGCTGCGTTTACATTTTTTGCTGAGACAGTGCTTGTTTTACTTCCTGGATTGAGAGAAGAACGCAACTGCGTCTTTTGGTTATGCACTACGGCTAAACCACCCGTTGCAATTTTAGCAGTCGACCTAGCGGTTGATCCTGATTGGAATGCTTTAATTTTCTTGAATAGCCCATCTGATTCCCACTTCATTCGCAAAGCCCCAATCTGAGAGTGAAGCTGATGCGTTCGGATACCAGCCATTAGCAAATGCCCTCCAGCTTCCAAGTAATTACCTTTCTTAAATTCACCTGACGAATGATAAAGTCCCAGCAAGACCTGCACGGAATACGCTGCTATCGTAAATTCAAAGGCACCTGTGAAAAAAATGCCTAGATACAACACGTTGTTCAAGGCACTAGCACTTATTTCTGCAACCTTTCGGTATTCTTTCTTTTCAGCTGCATTTAAAAGTTCCCTGAAATTTACAGCAAGATCGTTACCCGTGGTAATAAGCATTCCAAGCGGATGGGCAAAAATTGTACAAACGAAGGCACCAGTCGAAATCGCCGTTTGAAGCATAGTGGCATTGATCTCCTCGCTGTTGCCTTTCGCTATGGCATCTGCTAATTGGGCGATGCTGGCGATCGATCTAGCCCCGCCTGCGATAAGGGAAAGCGGCTGCCCCAGTGGCTTGTACAAGCTCAGGAAAGGTAAAGCCACTCGCGTAACGCGCAAAATCTGATCGACAGAAGATGTGCTTGCTACTTTCTGCTTTGCTAAAGCTTTGGTTTGGTACTCGTGTAGTTTAGTTGTTTTGGAAATCCCTATTCCTGGAGAAAGAATCATAGCCCCTCATTATTAAATAAAAATCGTGACATAGTATAATTAATAAGGTAATTTAAAGTAACTAAAGCAAATTGTTTGGTTGTGAAAAATATCTAGTTTTATAAAATTAATTACGTATTTTATTTAATTAAATTAATGCTATCATTGGAAGTTCTGGAAATTAAAAAGGAATACAAAAATGCTTAAATCGGAAAAAGCAAAAACATCAGCGACAGTAATTGGGTTTTTCCTTTTACTCCTTGCTATTGGTTTTTTTTCTGGGTATTTAGCAATATTTACTGGGCTTGTTAGCATCTTTCTAATTAGCTTGGGGATCTTCCCAAAAACCACAGAAAAAACCGTAAAAATTGCCTTAAAGTCGGTGAAATGGATTTTAACGGCTTTTAAAAGATCCATTTATGAAATATTTTACGCAGCGGCAAAAGGCATCGAAGATGCTAAAAAGGACTCATCGAAAAGCAACCCTTGATGTATTTTAACCCTAAAAGAAACCGCCGATTAGCATTTGATTTGTAGATTTGTAGATTTGTTAAGGCCTTAGAAATAATGTGCCTGTAGCACTCGATTATTCTTCGTCTTCCTCATAATCAAAAGATTGAGAATAGTCATTATTATGGTCGAATTCTTCGCAAATTTCGCCTCGTAATTTTCTTACTTCTCTATCATCTACGCTAAGCTCTTTTTCAACATATTTTCCAGTGTCTCCCCCAAAATGTGCGAATGCAGTGACCAGGAGATAATCTATTATGTATCGCAAATCGCCACTTTCACCTGAGCTGATTGCATTTGCCTTCCATAGTTCTTCAATCTTCTTATTTTTTCTATATAACTTGGCATCGTAAACATCGATTGCCAATGCTCTTGTAAAAAATATGTAATTCTCAGGAACATATACAGTAGTTCCTGATGTTTGAGTCGTTTGTTGATAACTACCATATCCACCTGAGCTACCATAAACACTGCCTTGTGTTGTCTGTGATTGACCAGGAATATATTTAGGCACATTAATTGTTGTTTGAGTACTCGTTATCCCAAAATTAAACAGAAGAGCATAGTCTGCTTTACGAACATTCTCCGTAACAAAATATCCTCTTGACTCAAGAATCCTTCCGATCTTTTGTGTAACCTCTTTTGAGAACATTTGATTATCTTCTTGTAATGAGAGAATCACGAAAGAACTTCCTATTGGAAACCCATTAGGTATTACTTTGCTATCAACGAAGGCATTTGTTGAAATTCTGATTTGGGTTGCACACGATGTCAAGAAAACTGCTATTACCACGAATGCTAAACTTAAAAACAAGAACCGTCTCATTACATTCTCACAGAAATTAAAGATCATAATCTTTTACACAGAACTGAAATTAGATCAACTAAAGTTAGTTTTTTATATTAAAATAATATTTTAGCTTAGAAATGGCCTGCGCAAATTGTTTCCAAGTTTTACTGTTCTTAAAAACTCTTTGAGATAGCGAATAGCAAAGATTAGTACTATTTTCACTAGGTTAAGTAGATGTGGGCAGGAGAATGTGCTTAGATCGGCACTTCGTTGATAAACACGCGAAGATTGGGATTAGGGTTTCCTGCGCCGATGTACTCCTCCACTAGTTTATTTTTCTCCCGTTCCAATTCCACGGGATCATTGAAGCCTGTAATATCAAAGACAACCATGTAATCCTTATCGTAGGTTAACTTTTTTTCTAGTTTCTTTAGCCTTGGCGTCATTCTCGTACTCATCTTTTTTCTCCAATTAAGCATCATGTACTCGTTCTAGGGCTTCGAGCCTTTTCTCAAGCTCACGAAGCTCTTGGAAACGCGATATGTGCCCAAGAATGTCATTGGCGACGCTTCGTTTCAATGCTGGATTAGGATCGTCAAGAAGCCCAACAAGCGTATCCACAGCCTTTGTTGCACTTGTCTTCAGCGTCTCAATAGCATTTTCGACTACAACGTTTCTAAGGCGACCCAATTCACCTTTGAAAGCAGGCTGCCTTAACCAGGCGTAGTAGGTATCTTTCGCGATCTTTGCTTCGCGGCAAGCCGCGGCTTCAGAAGTAGAGGAGACGAGGAATGGAAGCGCTTTTAGCTGTCTGTCAGATAGGCCGATTTTCATAGATTTAGTAAGACGTATATTCAAAGTGATTGAAATTATCTTCCCTAATTGTAGCACAAACGGCGATTTCGAAAATTAGCCACTTAAAAGACCCTCCATTTGATCATTTATCTTTAGCTGACTCTTTTCATCTCGGAACATCGAATGTGCAGCCAGAGGTCAAATCTGAGCGTCGTGATTTGCAAGAAATAGGGGAGTAAACAGATCTCAAAGACTTTGATCGTTGAGGAGGCTTTTCGCATGGCGTTTTCTGAATTCGATAAGAAGCATACCGGCAAGTTTTATTATAAGCTGGCTATAAAGGAATAAAGCATTGACTACTTGGATACGTATTTCCACCCAAGCCATTCAAGCTTTTCGACCTTCCCGGTTATGCGGTTGGCTCTTTTAAGCCCCTTATCATTATCGAAAAAGATGTATTTAGGAAAAACCAAATAGAAAACTAGCCCAGAAAGAATGATTAGAAAGCCATATTTCACTAGATATTCTTTCAGCTTAGAGGTTCTTGCCTCTTTTGGAATTGGTGGTGGCAACAGCATTGCATTTCTCCTATGTAAAGAGCTGCCGATTTTAAGGGGCGTGTCTAAAGGAGATCAACTGCAATAAAATCTTGATAGCAATAAAGCAACAAATGGATCTAGTTCTTTATATTGTGTTTTAGATCTCGCTCGGTATTTTGCCATAATTTTTGGTCTTTTCCCATATATCCTCTACGATTGCTTTGGGGAAGGCATGCTTTGGGTAGTTGGGTAAGATAAAGCCATGCTCGGGCGGTGGGCATGGTGCATGGATGTCCGTATAGTGAAAAGGGAAGTTTGTTACTGCTATGAGGCTGAAGGTATCAGGGCTTGAAGCAGAGGGGGTATGAAGAATGCCTACAGCTCTTTTTATCTCGTTGAATAAGGCTTTGTTCTCATAGCTGGGCTTAGCTTCAAATGGAATATTTAAATCGATGAAGATGACAAAAGGCATTTCTTCAGGGGCTTTTGTCAATGCGTTTTGCAGCAATTCAGATATTCCGCTGAGCTTTTGGGAAAAGCAACCCTTTTCGTTCTGAGAACCCTTCCTTATTTTACTTTTTGCCTCCACGCCAAACTTAACGCCAGTAGCTCTGTGAGTTGCAATGAATTCGCAGCTTTTTTTACCAGGGGGGAGATTATCTGGATCTACCCACTCTATGTTGCATCCTGCTCGCAAGACAATCGCAGCGACTGCGATCTCGTACCTTGCTCCCTGGAAGTCATCATGTGTTTTAAGCCTTTCGAGTAGCTTCTGGGGAAGAACTTTCATGTGGCTCAGGCAAAGAAGATCATACGGCAGGGAAATCCACGATAAAATTGGGCCGGACATGGGCATAGAGAATGTTCCGTCGCTCTCTTGTATCTTCTCACGGCTTTGATCTCTCAAACGATGATAGTCGTTAGCCCATTGAAAAAGGCTATGCTGGTTCTCTAGTTTCATGCCGCCCTGGATTTGCCACCACTTTTCCCCAATTAATAAAACGGCGAAATATTCGAGGAATTCATGGAACGTTTCGGTTGCTGGTCGATAATAAAACTGCCTCCCAACAAATCTCGATCTCCAGCCATTCCATATAAAACTAGAGAAAAAATTTAATCCTGGTTCTTCTGTGCTTCTGGGGATACTATTTGGAAATTCCATATTTGCGAACTAGAAGGGTCTGATGTTACTAAAATTTTCGCCGCAAGTATGCCACACTTACTCACAAAAAACTGCGAAAAATTGTAACTCGCTGCAATTTTGAGGTAAAGGAAAAATTCTACTTAACTTTTTCAGGCTCTTGTTGTTATAATTCGCCAAAAATTGTGGATGATTGAATGTTTGCGAGGATGACAAGGTCTGTTAATCCATTGGTCGCAAGTTCGAATCTTGCATCCGGAGTTTCTCTATACAAAAGCATCGGAAAAGAGGGGGCCAAAAAACCGCCTCTAATTCCCAAATGCGGTATTTTTTCTGAAGTACATAAATTCCTTAAATCACCGAAGATAAGAACTTCATTTTGGAGTGTCGATTCTGTAAATATTACGTTCTGATTAGCAGAACGAACAGATTAATGGCATCAATACAACTATTTTTTCAATTGTAGCAAAATTTTTTTTTATGATATCTAGGACTGTAAAATTGGGTAATTCATATCAAAAAGAGAACATACAGCCCTAAAAACAAGCTAATTATGTGGTTATTTAGCTTAGCAATTTTGTCAGTATGTAGCCAAGAATATGGTCATGAATCTGAAGTAAGCAACAATCAGAAAATTAAATTGTACGCATGCTATACCCCGTCACATCGTATATTAAAAGATGATTGGTTTTTACCCACGCTTCAAGATGACTATGAAATTAATATGGATTTTTTTGAACAAGAATGTGCTACTGGAAGTTTTCTAGATGAAGGATGGACCAAAACCACTCTGCGAAAGGTTGAGATGATTATACGTGCTGTTAAAGAAAATTGGGACACATTTTTCATTTACTCGGATGTCGATGTTCAATTTTTTAAGCCCACTCAAGATATAATTTCTGACTTAATGCGCGACAAGGACATAATTCTTCAGCTTGATTGTCCAAGTGGTGGCGCATGTACTGGCTTTTTTGCATGCAAAGGGAACCATGAAACCTTGCAATTATGGCAAGAAGTAAGACAGTTTATGATTAATCATCCTAACTTTAGTGATCAGGAAACATTTAATCGGACTCTCATGAAACATCCAGAAATTCGTTGGGAGCATCTCCCTATTAATTTTTTTGGAGGAGGTTCATTAACAGGATCGCTTTGGATACCCAACAAATATTTGTTTGTTCCAGATGACATTGTATTACACCATGCTAATTGGACTAAGGGAATAAAAAACAAAATATTACAACTAAAGTATGTCAAACGAAAGTTCGAAAAAAGCAACAAGGCAAAAGTAAAATAAGTATGGTAGAAAATAAACGACTCTGGCGGCTTGTTGTGATGATTTTTATGGTAATGTGCTGGTGTCAAATCCATGCTCAGAATGATTTAACACCATATACCATTACTTTTGATCAATCTATGCGTTTTAAGGATGAAAATCACTATAGAACATGCATTAAATCATCTGCGCATCGATTTATTGGCGGAGCCAAAGATGCTGACAAATTTATCAAGACAGCGCGTGCTTTATATGAAAAAAATAACTTAGCTGTGGCAGAACCGCAGCCGAAGACTAAAATCCCCAAAATCATTCACCAAATTTGGCTAGGTAGCCAATTGCCTGATGTTTATAAGAAATGGCAAGCATCATGGCTTAAATTGAATCCCGACTGGGAATATATCCTTTGGACTGATGAAACCATCAAAGATCTTGAGCTTTATAACAAAGACTATTTTGATACGGCGATTAATTGGGGTGAAAAGGCCAATATTTTACGGTATGAGATTCTGTACCAATTTGGTGGAGTCTATGCGGATATGGATTTTGAGTGCTTAAAATCATTTGATATTTTAGCCCATACTTATGACTTTTTTTGTGGGATTTCTGGAATCGACCAATATTCTTTTCTTTTTATCAATAACGCAATCATCGGTTCAGTACCAGGTCACTCAATTTTAAAACATTGCATCGAACATATTCGAATTGATAAAAAAAATGAGGAGAAACTTAGAAAAATCACGCGATTAACAAATGCTACCACAGGTCCGATACGGTTTACCAAGTCGTTTTATATGCAGGCTCCGTATAGTGAGGGCATAGTGATAGCACTTCCATCAACTTTTTTATATCCAGTTGGCTTTGGAGAAAGAAACATAAATTCTACTGATTTAAACAGTAGGCTGAAATCAATGCCTGAAGCGTTTGCAATCCATTATTGGTCATCACACTGGATGGATAAGGTAAATCCTTAAGATTTAGAGGCTCAGATCCTTAGATTCAGAGAAGATAAATGCTGTTACAAATAATTTGGTTAGTCCTTTTGTCCATGTCGATTCATTGGATGGGCTTTTGCTTTTATATCGAAAAAAATCCGGTATGTGAAATTTTTACACCGCAAGCATTATATACTGGCAAAAAAATTCAAAGTTTTTTTGCCGGCGATAAACAACGCTCTTCTACATGCAGTGGAGTTGCTTGGTTTCACAATGATGAATACATAGCAACAGTCAATTTTCAGGCCGGATGTATTTGTACGTACCACTTTAATAAATCTGAACAACGATGTATTCCTATGCAAGTGATTCAGCAATCGGAAAAAGCAAAACTGATTGGCATAGAGAATTTATCATTTTCCAATGATGGAACGCTTCTTGCCGTAAGTGTGAATCATAGTCAGCAGATTATCCTTTACAATGTAAATAAAGAGACGCATCTAATCGATCCTGAACCCGTTGCAATAGAAAAGCACTCTGACAAATGTGTGCATGGAATTAGGTTTAGTAATGATGGTCGCTACCTTGCGTGTACAACAATCAGGGGTGCAAGTGTGATAACTACGTATGAATTGAAAAAAAGTATGAATAAAGTGAAGCTAACCAAAGTGGCTGACTTAGCAAATGCATTTTTGCCATTCAAGCCTAAATCTTTGGATTTTACTAAGGATGATGCGTATGTAGCTGTCGTCTTTTCGGCCAATGTTACTGCCGTGCCGAATGAAATAGGCGGCATGATAGCAATTTATCCATTTGATAAAAATACTGGTGTTATAGACTCGCAACCCACTTCCGTATATATCAACAATGAAGAATTCAAGGGAGGAGAAGACATTAAATTTAACCAAGATGATTCCAGCCTATTTGTTTCCGTGCAAGCTTCTGATAAAATTATGGTCTTTGACTTTTCTCAAGGGCAAATAGGAAATCAGACACACGAAATGAGCAAAAATAACGGGCTCAATTTTCCACATGGCATTGGTATTTCATCTAATGGCAAGTATTTAGGCGTGGCCAATTACGGTGATGACAAATTTGCAATTTATGCCATCAGGCCTTAAATTTAATAATCATGGAGTTAAAAACTTTTGAGAGAGGCAGCGCCAGTCAAAAGTTCGAAGCGTTCCCAGTAGTTGATTTAAGGTAACAAAAGGCAAGGAATGGCAACGGCTTTTAAGGCTGTTAATCCATTAGTCGCAAGCTCGAATCTTGCATCCGGAGTGTTTCATCTTAAAGCACTTAAGGAGCAATTCTTAGGTGGGTTTTTCATTTCTAGCCATCGATTGCCGCGTTTTTGCCGCTACAGTGAATCTCACTGAATGGTAAGAGCATACAGGAATTTTTCTACCAAAAACTCCATCAATGTGCAGGAAGGTTTGTGAATTTGGACTCGGCGAGACAAAGCCAAATCGAAGCAACGATTTGAGAGAGGGGCTTTCTTTAGATATTTTACAAAAAGGGCCTCATAGGGATAAGCGGTATTCCTAGATATAAGGAAAAGGTCCTTCAATTAATTTCGAATCTTGCAGCGCGATGCCTCAATCTTCTGCAAAATTCCAGGAGTAATTTCTGATGGTCGTATTGCTCTTTTTTGCTTTTCTTGCAGGGATTTTCACTGTGTTATCGCCTTGCATCTTGCCTGTTCTACCTATTTTGCTGTCAGCGGGAACAGCGCAAGGACGGCTCAGGCCGCTTGGGATCATTGTCGGATTGGTGATGAGCTTTTCCTTTTTTACATTGGTTCTTTCGGCTCTTGTCCATTTGATTGGCCTTTCACCGACGGTTTTAAGAAATGGCGCGATTGGACTGATTTTCTTTTTTGGTCTAGTGATGGTCTTCCCAGCCTTATCGAACTGGTTTGCTAAACTCACTGGGTTTATCGCTTCGGCAGGTCAAAAACTGCAGCCAGCTCAATCTGTCAGCGGCTTTTGGGGAGGGTTTCTTTTGGGTATTGCGTTAGGACTGTTGTGGACGCCGTGCGCTGGACCCATTTTAGCGACGATCACAGCCTTAGTGGCGACGCATGCGATCTCCCTGGTAACGGTTCTTATGACGCTTTCGTATAGCTTCGGTGCGGGCATTCCTCTGTTTCTCATCGCTTATGCAAGCGGCAAAGTGATCCGTTCCTCGCAAGTCCTCTCGCGGCATGCTGAGCAGATCAGGCGCTTTTTTGGGATCTTGATGATCTGTTTTGCGTTTGTCCTAGCTTTTCATTGGGATATGCTCCTTGAGCAGAAGTTGATGCGCTATTTGCCACGGTCACTTGTGGAGACCAATCCACATCTTGAGAAGGAACTGAAGAAATTAAGGGGAGAGACCGCTGTTCAAGGAACGGCGCCTGAGCTGGTGGGCATTACGGGCTGGATCAATTCTCCTCCGCTATCTATAGAAGAGCTCAAAGGAAAAGTCGTGCTCGTCGACTTTTGGACCTATAGCTGTATCAATTGTCTCAGAACAATTCCTTATCTGGAGAAATGGGATCGCTTGTATCGCGATAAGGGGCTTGTCATCATTGGCGTGCATACGCCAGAATTCGCCTTTGAGAAGCAGCTGGAAAATGTAAAAAAAGCCGTCGAACAGCTGGGAATCGATTATCCGGTTGCTCTTGACAATGACTACGAGACATGGCGGGCGTATCACAACAACTATTGGCCCGCCCATTATCTCATTGATCAAGAAGGCAATATCTACATGGTTCATTATGGTGAAGGTGCTTACGTCGAAACAGAAAATGGGATCCGAGCTCTCCTGGCCCTCGCTCCACTGGCTATGCAAGAGACTCAAGGATCGACGACTCCTATTACATCGGAGACGTATCTAGGTGCCGCAAGAGGTCATAGCTATGAGAATACGGTCAAACGCGATCAAATCGTCGACTATGCGTATACTCCGCCCCTTGGAGAAGACCGCGTCGGATTGACAGGGCCATGGCAAGTTGAAGACGAGTCGATCCTTGCTGCGGGAGATGGCTGCACGCTCGATCTCAATTTCCTGGCTAAGCAAGTTTATCTCGTCCTCGCAGGCGAAAGCAATGTGTTGCTCAGGATCTATCTAGATGGTCGCTTGGTTAAAGAATTGAAGGTGGACGCCGATCAGAAGTATGACATCGTCGATACAAAGTATGGTAGACATCTTCTGTCGATCCAAATGCCAGCGGGCATCCGGGCATACGCTTTCACGTTCGGTGATGAGTAAGAAGCCGAAAAGATCTCTCACATCTTCGGAAGAGGTCCAACGTCTGCTTTTGCAACTCTTCGCTTAGCGTGCATGAAGCAAAATCCTTATGTTGATAGAAAGATGCATCCCAGTAATCCTTGAAAAATCTAAAGACTTGCTGAACACTGTCAACGAGTTCAACGGGAGTGGTCTAAGCTTATGAGATTTTTACTTTTTATCTTAACATCGGTTTATTCGATTCCAAGTCTTGCAGACGATCCACCAGTTCAATATGAACAGGAGAATGAACTAACTGACAGCATTTTTCCTCGGACGAATCCAAATGTTATTGGGTTAATTTATCGAATGCTTGAAGCAATTGATAAGTTATTTACAAAATATGATATCCCTTATTGGATTGATGGAGGAACTGCTTTAGGGGCAGTTAGACATCAAGGGTGCATTCCTTGGGATGATGACGCAGATCTTGTGTTCCATATTGAGGACAAGTACCGAATTCTCGCCTTAAGAAGAGAATTTGCGAAGTTTGGGTTTCATCTGGAACAGACTGATATCATTCGATTGTTTCCTTCCCCCCAAAAAAGATATCCTTATGTTGACCTTGCTGGATATAGATTGTTCTCCGATAATGCCTATCGTTTTGACTTAAAAGGGCCTCGGGAAAAATTTTACAAATTTTATTGGTTACCTGAGGAAGTCGATACTCTAGTCAGAGTTAGGTTTGGTCCTCTCATGTTAAATGCGCCAAGTGACATCCTGCGTTATATTTTTACCGGATATGGAACTGATTGTCTAACTCATGCAACATTTCAAACTCCTCATGACGGACCTACAAAAAACCTGAGGATTCAACAGAAAGTGCGGATCGTAGATTTTAGTCCGGCAGCTTATGAAAACTTTTATATTCCATTAGATAAGCCCCTATATTAATGATAATTGAATTGCATTATCTGCTAATTAAGATTTTTTTAGAGAAAATATTGCAACTTGCATGTTGAAAATTCTTGAGATATACTAACCCAGTCAAAAGTTCGTAACGTAACCAGTAACTAGAAATTTATTAACGTGATCAATTTATGGAAGTAGCTCGGTTAAAGTACCCTTACTCTAAGTTTTGGCTAGTTTTTTGGATAATTATCTTTCTACCAATTGGCTTGGTCCTCCTAAGCCGTCTAGAATCGGTTTCGCTGACCGAGATAAAGAGATGGAAATATAAAGGCGCGCGGTTTTGGCTTTATTTCTGGGCTGTTCTATTTTTCCCTATTGTTATTTTGTTGCTTATCTTGAATGGGGTTTTAGTCAAAAGTCCCCGTGTTCATTAGTTTTCATCAATTCACTTCTGAGATAGCGTCTACAAATTCTTTCTGAGGAGCAAATAGATCCAACAGACTTCTTTTTAGCTTTTTCAGTATTAGACATCGCCCCAGCTCCTTTATCACGTCAAGCTCGCTGATCTCATGCACAGTCAAGCTTTTGTCTTTAGGCCGGAGCAATTGACAAATTCTACGGGATTATTCGTCCCTAGCAGACTGATGCATTGACAAAAACCTTTTGTGTCCACACCTTGTTTAAATTATAAAGTATATCGAAAAAACGATGCACAAGTAGAGTATAGCTATGATCAACCGTTATTTTTTGCTCCAATGCATTTTCTCTGGCCTAATCACATGCTTTAGCACTGCACATGCCACATCGATTACTTGGAGGGCTCAAAGTCCAAATAATGACATGAACGACCCCGCCAATTGGAATCCCAATATGATTCCTGGGAGCGGCGACGATGCGATCTTCAATAGTAACATTTCCGGTATCGATACCAACCCCACCGAAAATTCTGCCCCTTTTTCTGTTTCCACTTTCCACTTTCCTTCCAATGCATCGCTCTTTAATTTTCATTTTAACAATAAAACACTGATTTTTAACGGAGCTGGCATTACAGGTTCCAATACAAATCCCACCATCACCGTCACAAATACTAATAACAGTTCTTTTCCTGGAGATCTCGTTTCTTTTATTGGAGGAACGGGGACTTCCGGTAGCTCTATCATCACAAGTTCAAATAGCGGAACATTAACAGGAAACCAATCTGGTGCGTCTACTGGATCGATCAATTCCAATCTCCATTCTATCGGAGCATTTACCATTGGTAACGGTGGAACTATTACTGCAAGCAATACAGGTCATGATAGCACAAATGGTACAGGTAACAATGGAACGACTAATACAGGGGCCAGCCAATTGAAGTTTGATCAATCATTTAACGCAGGAAACGATGTCGCGATTTCAATATCGAACAGTGGAACTTTTAGCGGAACCAACACTGTCCAAGGTAATGCCGTTGCGATTATCAACGGCAGTCAATTTATATCTTCAGGGGCATTCCAGGTTGGAGACAATTTTAACTGCGAATTGCAAAATACTGGCAATGATAGCAGCCTTGGTGTTGGACTCAGCAGCATAGGACAACTCAACGCTGCACAAATGATCTTGCAAACTACTGGTATTGTTGGAACCGATTGCGCAATTACCATTTCGAATAATGGCATTAACTCTTCACAAACAACCAATTTCGCTGATTTTATTGGATATCTCAATGACCAGCAGTTTTTTGTAGGAAACACTTTTCAAGCAGACAACAATTTTAGCTTAACGGTTAGCAACACCGGTACGGATACTAGCAATGGATATGGAGAATACCAAATCGCAGTGATCAACTCCATTTCAGGAACAACGGGTAATCAAATCCTCTTTCAACAAGGATGTACACTGGGAAATCATGCGACCATTAGCGCCACCAACAGCGGGACCTATAGCGGTACCAATACACACGGTGGTTCTAATATCGCAGGCATGAACCTTCAACAGATTGCCATTGGTGATAGCATGATGCCTGGTGCGTATGCCTTTTTTGCTGGTGACTATTTCAGTCTAAGCGCTTCCAATAGCGGCATAGATAGTAGCCATGGAATAGGAGGGAATGCTGTGGGAGATATTTCTACAGATCAGATTACGTTTTTCACTCCCGTACCTATGGGTCACCTGGGTAACCACGCAAATATTACTATCACCAACAGTGGTAACTTCAGCGGCAATGCGTCTACTACGTATGTGAATGTCGGTTCCGCTGGTGGTTGCCAGCTAAATTGCGTAAGCAGCTTCTCCGTTGGCGATAATTTTACGCTTGATGTCAGTAATTCAGGAACAAACACCGGCAGCGGCGTAGGTGACTTTTTTATCGGAGATCTCATAGACGGCCAACAGGTCAGCTTTCAAAATAGCCTTATCATCGGAAACAATGCATCTATAACGATTTCAAATAGCGGGTCCAATTCCTCTAATACAACCAACAACAACCAGGTAGGTAGCTTCATGGGTTACGGGAAGCAATTGTTGGCGAAAAATCTATTTCAAATCGGCAACGATCTTTTTTTAGAAATTACAAACTCCGGATTTGATGATAGCACAGGCCCAGGTGGGAATTTTGTAGGTTTTATGAATAATGATACCGTTGATCATTCCGCTTCTCAAATTCATCTTGCTAATGGCGGTACCATAGGAGATCGCGCATCGATTACGTTATCGAATACAGGAACGTATCAAGGCAACAATACCACGTCGGCTAATGCCATTGGGGTTCTTGCAGGACAACAATTATATTCTGTGACCGATTTTCATGCAGGAAACGACTTTGGGTTATCTGTATCTAATTCAGGCATTGATAATGCATCGGCCCAAAACAACAACAGTATGGGAACAGTCGATAGCTCTCAAGTCCAATTCGACGGAGCTTGCGTGATCGGGAATAATGCTTCGATTGTCCTCTCAAATAAAGGGACAAATAACGACGCAACGGGGACTCTTAATAATATCGGAGTAATCAATGGCTCTCAATTGGCAGTAAACGGGAATTTCACTGCGGGAATAAACCTTAATATTAGTGCAAGTAATACAACTACGAACGAGGGAGATTCCAATAATTCTGTTGGACAGATTGCCGCTTCCCAACTCTTCTTTGCTGAGGGCTGCACGCTCGATAATGGGGCTATTATCAGCGCATTCAATTTTGGTGCCGTAGGAAACTCGCAGATCGTATTTGGCCAAGGGTTCAATGTAACTAGCGGTAGTGTAACCATCCAAGCTTTCAATCAAGGCACTATTGGCATGGGCTCATTTGGAATTGATATTCAAGGCAGTAATGCAGGGGGTAACGCGAAAATCGTGTTGGGCAACAGTTCGCTGAATATTGAAACAACACTTTCTACATTCACCCTTGGTGGACTCGTCGGTGATAGCACCAGTATTGCCCAGTCTCAACCACAGTTGATTATCAATACCGATGCTTCAACGCAATCTGAATTTTCTGGAGTCATCCAAAATTACCCCGCCACTAGCTCGACATTGCTGAAAACTGGGGCTGGAACGCAAATCCTTTCCGGTGTCAATACCTATACAGGACTGACAACCATTCAAGAAGGCATTTTATCCATTACCGGATCGGTTATCGGAGATGTTACGGTTAGCTCAGGGGGGACTTTAAAGGGGGCAGGAACGATTCAAGGGGCAACGATTGTTGAAAATGGAGCTACGCTTTCTCCCGGCAATTCCATTGGAACGATCAGTCTAGGCAGTCTTGTTCTAAATTCGAGTTCGACAACGGTTATTGAGATCGGTCCTACTGCATCTTCGAGTATTGATGTAGTGGGAAGCGCTTCGGTCGACGGTGTATTACAAATTGCTCAAGATCTGAGTGCTTACCCACACCAAGGAAGTTATCTTATTTTAACCGCAGATCCTTTAAGTGGTACCTTTTCTTCTATTCACACTGTACCCGGATTTACGTTTAATTTATCCTATCTTGGCAATGATATTTATTTAAATTATACTTTAGCAATACCTACTCAAGGAGTTTCCGGCAATTCCCTTACAGTGGCAAACTATTTGAATGCTAATGCTCCGCCGTCAACTGCATTCGTCTCTTTAGCGGCTCTTTCCGGAGAGTTATTGAATAAGGGGTTGGAAAGTGTATCTCCGGCAAGAAATGCTTTTGGGACCTATATCACGGCTCAGACAGCCTTTTCTCTAAGTAATCTCGTAAGCACTCATATGGATGAATTAAGATTTTTCAGAAAAGAATCTTCGCAAGATCAGTTTCTCTCAGCGCTTACAGCGGATAGCTCAGATCGCATTGCTGTACCTATGAAAAGCAAAGGATCCAAAAATACATTCTCTGTATGGATAGGGGGCTTTGGAGAATTTTCACATCAATCGGCTTCTCAACAAAATCCTTCGTTCAAGTTCATCTCAGAAGCAGCACTTGTAGGACTAGACTACCAAGGAGAAAATACATGGGTTGCTGGAGGCTCTTTAGGATATGCTCATACGCATTATCATGAGAACAATCATGCAGGTCATGGCAATATCAACTACTATTTTGTCTCCGTCTATGGCAATGGGTTTATAGGGGATTTTTATCTTTCCCCAGCTGTTTGGGGCATCTTTAGCAAAACCGATAACACAAGAAACATTTCTTTTCCTGGGTTTTCCAAAAATGCTCATGCAGACATTTTCGCTTGGCAGCTCGTTCCTCATTTAGAAGCTGGATACGACGTGCGTTTTTCTTGGGGTGATATTATTCCATTTACGTCTGCAGATTGGGCGATCTCTTGGCAAAGGAGATATACTGAACATGGAGCTTCTCCGTTCAATGCAAAGCAAAAAGCAAATAACAGCTCTATGGTGCGCAGTGAGACGGGTCTTAAATTCTGTGAAAAATGGGAAAAAAGTTGGGGTGCTTTTTTTGTAAAAGAGAAAGCTTCGTATATATTTGAAAAACCTTTCGGCATAGGCACAGTGAACACAGCTTTTGTAGGAATGCCTGGAGCCTTTACGGTCACAGCTGTAAATCAAAATCTCAACCTGGGGTCCATAGGTCTAAATTTCCTTGTAGCTGTAGGAAAAGAAGAACCTGTTAGGTTGGATTTCGGGTATGAAGGGGAGTTTGGTTCTAACTATTGGTCGAACGAACTCATGCTCACAATCAGTAAAAGTTTTTAGCTCGGCTTTGTGCAGATTTTGGATAAATATTCGAGAGAGAAGCAACCCATAGCTTAGTATACCACGCGCAGCTCAAAATCTAAGGTTTTCATCCCACATTCAAATTTTTATTAACGGACAGTCGTATGCAGGAAAACAGTCTCTTGCCTCTAACAAAACCTGTCAATTGGTGTCATGGCTGATATCTAAGATTTTAACTTGTGTTTAAATGAAAATATAAGTTATAATAATCTGTCAATAACTAAGATTGCATCTAAGGAAATAATGTCGTTTAAAAATCTCGGCCTTCAGCAAGAAATCGTTCAAGCTATCAAAGAAAAAGGCTACACAGAAGCTACTCCCATTCAAATCAAAGTGATCCCTCTTATTATTGAGAGACACGATATTTTAGCCAGTGCGCAGACTGGCACAGGAAAAACCGCGGGTTTTACACTACCTCTTCTGCAAGTGTTGATGAATACCAGAAAAAATCAACATAAGCATGCTGTACGCGCGCTTATCCTCACCCCAACGCGTGAGCTTGCCGCTCAAGTTGGCGAGAATGTTAAAGCTTACGGAACGCACCTTCCTTTTAAAACGCAGGTGATTTTTGGCGGCGTCAATATTAATGGACAGATCCGAAAACTGCAGAGTGGAGCCGACATCCTCATTGCAACTCCTGGAAGGCTTTTGGATCTCGTATCACAGCATGTCATCGACCTTTCTCAAGTAGAAATTTTAGTCCTCGACGAAGCGGACCGGATGCTGGATATGGGCTTCATTCATGACATTAAGAAACTCCTTAAATTAATGCCTGATAAAAGACAAAATTTGCTTTTTTCAGCTACCTTCTCCGAAGAAATCAAAGAAACTGGCCGCGGGCATCCTAAAAAATCCTCAAACAATCGAAGTAGCAAAACAAAATGCGCCCACAGAGCTTGTAACGCATATTATTTATCCCGTTGACACTAAACGCAAAAAAGAACTTCTCTCATTTTTAATCACTTACAAATAAGTGGGAACAGGTTTTAGTCTTTACCCGTACTAAACATGGCGCCAACAAGCTCGCCAAGCAACTCTCCATTGATGGGATTATCTCTGAGGCAATCCACGGCAACAAAAGCCAATCTGCACGGACTAAAGCGCTCGCAGATTTTAAATCGGGCGTGCTCAAAGTACTCGTTGCGACCGATATCGCTGCACGCGGCCTCGATATTGACCAGTTGCCTCATGTAGTGAATTTTGAGCTCCCAAACGTTCCAGAAGATTACGTCCACCGCATTGGCCGTACCGGTCGCTGCCGGAAACGAAGGGTGGGCCTGCTCGCTGGTCTGCATTGATGAACTTAAACTTTTGGCTGACATTGAAAAGCTCCTCAAGCGCAAGATTGAAAAAAAACTAGAGCCTGGTTTTGAGGTTGATCCAACCATTTCCGCCGAACCGATACCAAATGGGAGAAATGCGCACTCTGCAAAGCATAGACAAGGACGGGGACCCCAGCCGCAAAGCAATTTCTCTTCTCGCAGGCGAAATGCCTCTCGCCCCAAGAAGTCGGAGAAGCCGATATTTGGCCAGAAATCCAATTTTAGGTAACTCTTCTCAAGAAAAGTTCCAAAGGTCTTAAGAAGCTGTACTAAAACCCGAGCATCCAATTTTTGAGGGCTTTTCGCAATCTTTTCTCTCATTCTTCTCGGCCATATGCAGCTTCGCATATTGCCCTCGCCGAATGAGGAAAAATCTCATCGAAAATCCTGCTAAACCTCGAATGCTAGGGTTTTAGTACAGCTTCTAAGAAAGTATTTGCAAATTCTTTCTAAGAGACTATTCACAAACCTAAGGTTTCGCGGTCGACGTGATCCCTCCTAGCAAAAATTACGCGAGATTATAAAATGCGAAAACCTAAGCCTAATACTATCTGGATTGATGCAGATGCTTGCCCGAGAGCAGTTAAGGAATTAGTTTTTAAAGTAAGTTTTCGATTGAACATTAGCGTTATTCTAGTGGCAAACTCCTATCAAATTATCCCGCAGAGCAATCTGATAAAGTCGATTATTGTAGATAAAGGATTCGATGCGGCTGATCAAAAAATTATCGATCTAGTCGAAATTCACGATATTGTCATCACAGCTGATATTCCGTTAGCAGCAAAAGTTTTAAAAAAAAGAGCTAAGGCTCTTAACCCACGAGGGGAAATTTATAATGAAAATACTATTGGCTCAATTTTATCGATGCGTGATTTTATGAAAGAATTTTATGATGCTGGCTCAATTAGGGGCGGTCCAGCAGCATTTGGACCAAAAGATATTAAGCAGTTTGCTGATTCACTCAATAAACTCTTTTCCTAGTTTAAAATAATATGAATCGACCATTCCAGAGAGGGGCTGAGCCAGTCAAGGATTCGAAGTGTACCCAGTAACTGGTTTACTATGAGAATTTCCAAGCCACGATTCGGCTCTTCTTTTGCCCTTGCCCTAGATTAATTGTTCTCACTTCGGAAGCCTTTATTTTGTCTAAGGCTCTATAAATAGCTGGAAGGTTGGTCTCTTTTGAAACGAGGCTTGTGAACCAATTGCATTTAACATGAACACTCTCTTTGATCATTTGTTTTATAAATGAGAGTTCTCCGCCCGGGCACCACAACTCATTGCTTTGCCCCCCAAAATTTAAGAGGTTTGTTTTTTTGTGTAAGTTTTTCCACTTACGTTTTGTTGCAGAATTTGCCTCGTTCTGTGAGGCATGAAAAGGGGGATTACACATCGACAAATCGAAAATGCAATTTTCTAGAATGCCCTTGAAAATATTTGAAGGAGATTTTTGTAGGTGAATTTCAATAGATTCTCTAAGTCCATTCTGAGTAATTATTTTGTTCGCAATTGAAATAGCATGCGGATCAATATCTGTAGCGATAAAACTCCATCCGTATTCTCGATGTCCGATCAAGGGGTAGATGCAATTTGCGCCAACACCTATATCTAAAATGGAGATTTTTTTACCCTTAGGGATGACCCCTCCATTGGAATCGCTCAGTAAATCTGCAATTGAATGGATATAGTCTGCACGACTGGGGATAGGAGGACACAAAAATGGTTCTGGTATGTCCCATATGATATTGTAAAAAGATTTTAGAAGAGCTTTGTTGAGCGTTTTAACCGCGATTGGATCGGCAAAATCAATCGATTCATTCCCATAATTGTTTGTCGTCACAAATATAGCGAGATCGGGGCAACTTGTTATAAGCTGCTTAAAGTCATAAAGTTCTCTATGTCGATTTCTAGGATGTAGTTCTATTTTCAATTTGATTCTGAAGTTACTTGCTTTGCATATTTTCGAATTTCATCAGCGATTTTTTGCATTTCTAGGACGATTTCCGTTGTGGGGGATAATCGTTTGCATAATTTTCGCAATCGAGCGCTCATTCGATTCAAGCTTTGCTTAGCCGAAAAGTATTCTTGCTTCAATGCCATTAATTCAGCTTTTTGCTGGATTTCACTAGGTTCCATTCTATGTCCGTTTAAAATATGGCTTTTGAATTGTTTATCAAAAGTAACAAGGCTGCATGTTTTTGTAAATTAAATAATCGCTTTGTTAAAAAATTATGATAATATATTATAAACCACTGGTCAAATTTAAAGGCTGATTTGAAAATTTTATTTAACAATTTTGCTTAAACTTTACATGCAACATGAGCTCTGCTTTTATTGCATAAAAAGCATATTATAAATCAAAAGAAATGATCCCTTTTTATACGCTGTCCAGAAGGAGAAATTTCAGGGAAACAATTTTTTATGCTTTTATCACTTGTGAAAAGGAAGACTTTCGATTCGAGTTCTGTTTGATGGCAGGGGGAAGATATATTTTCTCACGAATTTCTAAAACTCGAGAAGAAATAAAAAGTTGTTTGTGATTGACATTCGGTTCATATGTTTTATATATCATGAATTATGATGAAAGTACTGCTATCTATTTTCTCCTGCGGATTCCTGCTTTTTTTTGGTTGTTCAACCAATTCAGAGGAAGACATCCCAGAAGAAGGCATCGTAGGTCTATGGAAAAGCAGGGATCAAAATTCAGATAAGCCTCGGAGTCTGGTGGCTATCTATAAATATCAAGACACGTATTATGGAAGGATGTTAGCCACGTATGATGATGAGGGGAAGATCCAAGATACCATTCTCGAGCAGAAAGACAAAGCAACAGGAGTTGTAGGGAACCCTCCTTACTGTGGAATGGATTTTGTCTATGATGTAAAAAAAGAGGAAGATGGCGATAGGTATAAGGGTAAAATCATAGACCCTGAGGAAGGAAAAGTTTACGATGTTGAATTGTGGCTTGAGGGAGACGTCCTGATTGTCCGTGGAGAGATTTGGATCTTCGGAAAAGATATACCGTGGCAAAAAGCTACTAAAAATGATCTTCCCAAAGGTTTTTCAATGGGAAACATCAAAAAATT
The DNA here is from genome assembly GCA_963791555.1 of uncultured Simkaniaceae bacterium. GTDB lineage: Bacteria > Chlamydiota > Chlamydiia > Chlamydiales > Rhabdochlamydiaceae > JAGXTH01. Next base: position 332,388 of record CAWBSQ010000002.1, on the reverse strand, counting down.
TGTGCCAGTAGTACCACAAGCTTCATGATAAGAAGCTGTCCCCGCTCAATCAGCATAGATCACCTATTATACTGGGTGATCGGAAAAGGTAAAGAGCGATAGGCAATCGCGTGACATCCAAGATAGCCAAGAAGGGTAGCTCCTAAGAGTGCGCTCAAAGAGGCTGCTAAATGGAGCCATCCGATTTGGGCAATATCGTTCCAATCGCCACTACTCCCTACAAATGCATATACAAGTTCTCCAAAAGTCCAAATTGCGGCACCGGCACCTATACCTATCCCTAGTGCCATACCAACCATTCCCGGAATAACCGTTGCAATAGCTGTTGCCGACATGAGTTTAATAGATTCGAAGACAACACTAGTTAAAGGACCAGCTAATGTCATAAGGGTACCTCTTATGTCTTGACGCGTCTCGGTTTCGGTAATACCTTGACATGTCTTTGTATACACTTTGACTTTGGGCGTTTGATCCTGCATTTTAGCTACCAAGGCATGTCCCATTTCATGAATGAAAACATGCAGGTAGCCCATTGTCATAAAACGAAATGCGGAACTGCCTAGGAGTAAACTTATGCTACGGCCAAACCAGCTATCATCAAAAACCTCAATATTATGCGGAGTTTCTTTTGTGAAATGAACTTGTATCCCAGCCATGTTGTAGGAGCCTTGTGCCCCCAAAAAGACTGAATTTAAAAAGGACATGGAACCTAATATTTTTACTTTGATGAATATTATAGCTAGTGCTTGCAATAATTCAATTCTAAAAAATAAATTAAGTTTTTTTATTATATCACAATCTCACGAGGTGTTTTACTATTCAGTAGCTACGTCGGCAATGGTTCAAAGCCAAATGGCCGAAGTCCACAGAAAAACAAACCTTTCTTATAGGTGAGATAGAGTTGAAATGTATATATATAGAAAGAGTGGGTTCATTATTGCTGATTGTAAAAGCGCAAAACATTTCTTTTGCGCAGATTGTTTCTATAGTAAAACAAGTGTCTAATTTGAACTTGGGCTTAATTGCTAGATCGGTGAGAGCTTTGCTTGCCACGTGAGGAGTTTGCATTTTTTAAGGCCTTGTCGTTCCCTCGTTCTTGTTATCCTTTATATTTTATAAGTCATTGGTTGCGAGTTGTTTAAACAATTATTTCGCGATTATTCTAATGTAAACTGCTGGTAATTAGTTGTTAATGACAACAATAAACACACCGATCTAATAGTATTATTATAAGGAAGATGGGTTAATTATTTAACAAATGTAAATATTATTTAAATAATTAGTTAAAATTAAATTTAATATTTGATATAATAATATCATACAAAGTTTAGTTTATTTAATAATTAACTGTTAAAAATTAACAAAACATAATAGGTGAAAAAAATGACTTCTCCAACAAGTGGAAAAAGTAGTTCAATAGAATTAATGTCTTTAGGGATATACCCTCGTAATCAAGAGAAAGAACTAGATTCTCTTGAAGTCAGGACTCAACAAGTCGTTAAAAAATCATTTGGCGAAAAAGTGTTTGATATTATACGGGCTGGAATTGGCGAAATGCCAAGCGGGCCATTAGCAGTTGAGCTCTACCAGTATGAGCAAAATTCTATGATGTCTCATTTAGGCGGACATTGCCATCTCCTTGCACATATGTAGTCGATTAAAATGACGCTTAATTGGATAGACTATTAATAATATAATGTGACTAATGCAGCTGGGGGTTCGGAATTTCTGCCAAAATAGTGAAATCTGAGCCTCTATTTGAAGAAACGATCGGGATCTTCGTTTCGTATATCTCTACTTACTCTATCTTTATATAGTTTCCCCGGCATGTCTAAGTTTTTTTAAGTCCCCCGCCTTCTGGTGGCAAAAATATCGAACGTCACGCTATTGTTCAAAGATGATTCATTTGTTAATGGATGAATTCTTTTCGTGGTACTCAATTCCGCGCATAAAAAATAACAAGGGAAGATAAATCCGTTGAAAATCAAGCTCTGCAAAAATATTGGTAGCACAGGACGATGGATCAGATTTGCGCTTGGAATCCTACTTTTAGGATATGCGTATTGGAAGATGAGCTGGATCAGTTTGACTCTCGCGCTTTTTGTCTTATTTGAGTCTATGATGAGCTGGTGCATCGTCTATCAAATTTTTGGCAAAAAAAGCTGCCAAATTAAACAAAAAAAATGATCTATATATTCGACTTAGTTACGCATAAGGTCTAATAGCTCACACCAATCCAAAATTCCTAACATAACCAGCCCAATGAAGCCTATTGGCCTGGCTGACTAGGTGGTTGTTTTGTCTAAATTCTAGTTATGCTAGAAAAGAGGAATGATGGAAGAAGAGTTTAAAGTGATACCAGCCGAGCGCCGGGTCTATTGCAACCGCACACTTAACCTGAAATCGATTTCTGCCATTGGCTACGACATGGACTATACTCTTATCCATTATCGGGCAGAGGTATGGGAGCTGCGTACTTATGAATATCTAAAGCAGCAATTCCTCGCCGATGGATGGCCTGTAGAACAGCTCCAGTTTGATCCGAACATTGTTTCTCGCGGACTCATCATTGATACAGAACATGGCAACCTGATCAAAGCGAATCGATTTGGCTTTATCAAACGGGCCATGCACGGAACTTCTCTGATGAGTTTTGAAGAACAGCGCAAACTGTATTCTAGAACTTTGATTGATTTAGAGCATAAAAGGTGGGTTTTTCTCAATTCCTTATTCTCGTTGTCAGAAGGGTGCATGTATTGTCAGTTAGTCGATCTTTTAGATCGTCGGCAGATTCCTGAGATTTTAGGGTATGCCGATTTGTATGAAAGAGTGGGACGAGTGCTCGACGAAGCCCATATGGAAGGAAGAGTCAAAGCAGAGATCATAACTTTTCCTGAAAAATATGTGCTTTTAGATGCGGAAACTCCTCTGACACTCTGGGATCAGCACTGCTCGGGCAAAAAATTGATTTTGATCACCAATTCGGAGTGGAGCTACACAGTTCCCATGATGACCTATGCTTTTGATCAGTTTCTTCCCAATGGAAAAACATGGAGGGATCTATTCCAAATCATCATTGTGGGTGCGCGCAAGCCTCATTTTTTTACAACGAATCAGCCTTTCTTTGAGATTGTCAATGAAGAAGGACTGCTTAAACCGCATGTCGGAGCGTTAGAAAAAGGGAAGGCATACCTGGGAGGCGCGGCACGGGTTTTGGAGAAAAATCTAAGGCTTTCCGGAGATGAAATTCTCTATGTTGGGGACCACATGTTCGGAGATGTTCATGTGACAAAAAATGTTTCCCGCTGGCGGACAGCGCTGATTCTTCGAGAATTAGAAGATGAAATACAAGCTATCGAGGGTTTCAAGTTTAGCCGAAAGCAGCTAATGAATCTCATGGAAAAAAAGCAGCATCTGGAAGATCGGTACTGCTCTGCCAAGTTGGCGCTCCAAAGAAAGAAAAAGTCCTCAGATACCAAAATATTAGACGAGAAGCTAGAGAATGAGATGCAGGAAATCAGAGGCTCACTAGAAGCTCTTGATAAAGAGATCTCTCCTCTGGCACAAATGGATGCTGAATTAAACAATAAGACCTGGGGTCTTTTGATGCGTTCGGGAAATGATAAAAGCTATTTAGCTTACCAAGTAGAGCGTTACGCAGATATCTATACTTCAAGGGTCTCCAACCTCATGTGGATCACTCCTTTTGCCTATCTTCGATCGCCTAGAGGAAGCCTGCCTCATGATTCTAGTTTTTGACTCAATTCAGCATAAGCCCGAGGTCTGAGTCTATTGAAAATGAGAAGAGAGGATTTATCTCAGTTCAAAAACAGCGTGTAAGGGTAATTTGATGAGTTATTTGCTTAAAATTCTTTGAGTGAGGTTGTTTTAATCGAGATAGAGAGCTCACTAGGCGGGAAACCCCGCCCAGGATTTACAAAATGAATTTATACACATCATAAAAAATTGGTTTTTAGCTTCGCTACCATCCATGCTTTTGAACCCGACTCCATCGCACCTGTGCTTACCAGGCGCTGCTTTGTCGCTGGCTAATGCGTGGCTCAAATTCATGTCGGTAGCTGTCCCAAAATTCCAATTTTTGAATCACGATATGTATACTTTTACATACCTTTCTGAAAATACCACACATTGTTGTTAACATTGAGCTTCAAATCAAGCGAATCGGCTGCTTTTGCAACCCCAACTTGAACGGAACTATCTTGCCAATTATTCCCACACATGATGCCTATATCGGATAAATGGGGATACCAAGATAAAATGTCGTTGTAAATAGCAATCGAGTCATTTCCCCCAACTATACTGATGAAGTCCGCAGTGATTTTTAATGACTCTGCACCTTCTTGAGAACTCATCCGAATCGGTGTGATCAATTGTGTTGTCATTTCCTGATTGACATTGGATAAAAAACGTTGATAAAGGTGTTTTTGAGAACGGTCGGCGCTTTGCCATGCACTTACGGAATAAATTTGCGTCACTGTAGGTAAATTAGCTACTTGTTGTGCCACGTATCTTGCAACTCCACCATCTTGGGATTCAACATCGACGATGACAGCAGCGTTATTCCCTTTAATCAAGCTATAATAAGTATAGGCATCCTGAACAAAATAGGGTGTCGCAGGTAAATTTTGGATGGAAGCGTACGGCTGTATATCTGCGCAAAGAGATAAATTCGCCAAAAGAACGCTGGCAGCAAATAGATTCTTGAGACAATTTTTCATACACATTCCTTTTGTTTATTGTTGAGACGAATTGAGTTTGCTCAGCATCCGTTTAAGATTCGGATCTCGGAGCTGGAGACAAGATTGTGAATTCATTTTCTCAATCAAAAAAACAGTTTATATATCGCTAAGTTCAAGAGTCAATGGAATAAAAAAATTTTTGCTCTCCGCTGCTTAATGTTTTGGAAGATTCCGAAGCTGTGTTTTACAAACTGCAAAAGAGCACAGCCATTGCAAAAAATAAAAATTTTCATTACACCCTGGCAGAAGCGACATTTGGGGGTGTTTGTGTGTTTAAGGTATAGGATTCTTTCTGCGGCGCTCTTATGCAGCTTTGGATGGCTTGAAGCCGCAGGCTCTGGCGTAGGACCCGCATATGTTGTCAGCAATTCAGACGGCAAAGTTTATAGTGTCGATTTGCAGACTGGAGTTTATTCCGAGGTGGTCACAATTACAGGATCAGCTCTTGCAGACATTGCCGTTTTGAATAGTAGCACAGCCTATGCAATCGATAGTGGGAATGGGGCAATCTATTCGATCGATACGCAACAAAAGCAATACTCACTTATCAATTCCATTGGATCCAACTTTTATTCTATACAGCTGCTCAACAACAACACAGCAGTGACGACAAATTATAATTCCAATGGAGTCTATACAATCAGCCTTCCAGCGGGAACGATTCAACAGGTTGCAATAGTTCCTGGTGATCCCGGGCTTATAGGTGTAGCAATTGCTAGCGATAGCTTGATTTACACCGTGGGATATAATGATAATAACGTCTATTCAGTCAACTTGCATACTGGAGAAACTGCCCTTATTACTCCTACCCCTTTATCAGGCGGGCCGGAGCCTTGGGGGATAGCTCTTCAAAACGCAACTACCGCTTATGTAGCGGGAGATGTCGTGCCTAACATTTTTAAGGTGGACCTCTCCAATGGAAGCGCGACACTGGTGTCGCCTACTGATATTGGGACCAATGATTTATTGGGCATTGCTTTAAGTGGAAATGTGGCCTATGCCACCAATACTAGTGGCAAGGTTTTTGCAGTGAATCTCCTCAACGGTTCTTATTTTACTCTTGCAGATATCACTGGTAGCTCACTTTATGGGATCGGTCTTTTGCTGCAGATCCCAACTACAGGTTTGAGCGGCAATAATTTGATTTTGGCCAATTATCTCAATGCAAACGGCTCGTTCGACGTGATCAATTCGCTTGCTTTTTTAGGTGCTGGATTAGAGGCGGGGCTTGCAGCGGTCTCTCCATTGAGAAATAGCATTTCCACTTTTGCCGCGCAAAATTCTTTTATGGCATCCAGTCAGGTTTTGATCGATCACATGTATCAGAAAAGATTGGAAAGAAGGGGAAGGAAAGTTGTTAAGTTGGCATCGGCTCAATTTGATGTTGATGAATGTATCGCCGGCCCGATACAGCCGAAAAAAGTAGAGCAGAAGCAAGGCTCTTTCACGGTCTGGGGCACGCCATTTGGAGAATATGCCAAGGTCAAAGGAAAAGGCCAACTTCCTACTTTTGAAGCGGGACTTGGAGGGATTGTTGCAGGTTTTGATTGCAATATGGAAGGAAGAAATTCGGTCGGCGTTGCAGGAGCTTATATCTATACTCATGTTCATGAAAATGATCGTGCCGGCAAAGCCAATATCAATCAGGGTTATTTATCCGTTTATGGAGAAGTCATTGCCTCTCAGTGGTATTTTGATTGGGGGCTTTGGGGTGGCTACTATGCAAGCCGAAATGAGCGCAATATTCACTATCCAGGAGTTAATGAGGCAGCGCATGCAACGATTCGTGGATGGCAGCTTGCTCCCCATTTTGAGGCAGGATACGATGGCTTTTTGTCTGAACCAGATCGAAGTAAATGGCTTGGCATCGAGCCTTTTCTTTTAGCTGATTGGGTGGCTGACTGGGAAAAAGGTTTCAATGAAAAAGGAGCCGGAAGCTACAACATGGGACAGAAGGGGAGATTTTGCTCTCTATTTAGAGGTGAGTCTGGAATTCGTTTCAATCAGGTAGCTCAGATGAATTGGGGCCAGATGTTCTTTACTGAAAAAGGATCATACGCCTACCAAAAAGCCTTCAATACAGGAAAAATCACAGCCTTTCTTGTAGGCTCGCCAGGAAATTTTACTGTCGAGGCTTTGCAGCAAGCTCAAAATCTTGGAGTTATTGAAGTTTCACTGTTCTTTTCCCCAAAAGGCCCAAAAACACCCTATTTCGATCTCCGATACCAAGGGGAGTTTGGTTCTAAATACCAATCGCACCAAGGTATGCTTGAAATCGGAAAGAGCTTTTAGCAATAAATTGGACCCTGATACAAGAGAGGAACGCAATTTGAAAGATTCCAAGAAGATATTTCATATATGGGGATATGAAATTTCTAATATCCTCTAAACTGTATAATAATTACATGTTCCTCTTCATCCATAGAATGAAATTAACATTTAGGATTTTTTCAATGATCCTAGGGTGTTGCGCATAAGCTTGCAAAAGCTTTTCATTAAATAGGGTAGCCGCTTTATCGAGCTGATCGTCTAGAATCAATGCTTTAACAAGATAAGCATCAATTCTCCAATGAGAATAAAAACTAGTGCTTACTAATTTTAAATCATGAATTGCAGATGCTAGCTCATTTTTTTCTAACTCGCGTAGAGATTCCCAAAGCAAATAGATGACTTCTCCCCCTAATTTATTTCTATCTACCCATCTTGTTAACTGACAAAAGTTTTTTCCTTCTTGAGTGGTTTCGTTAAAGGAGGCAATGAAAGATTCTGCGTCTATTAATTTCTCCAATATTTCTTCGTCTTCGCATTCAGGATCAAAAAAACTTGAGATCGATGCCTTTTTTACAATTTCGGAGATAGAAATAAAGGGATAGCTCCCTTCATTGAAAATGATCCCGATATCGCCTATGGAGTAGAATTGTAAATCAGGGGATATCTCTTTAATTTTCTGAATCATTAAACGCAGTGGTAAATTTGTCCTTTGGTCACAATGGCACATCCCTCGCAAATCATCGATTAAAATGATGGAGTCAATATCACTTTCGCAACGTAAAATTTGATCAAGTTCGAGAAGAATCGGAGAAAAGCCAGGAACGCCCCCTGTACCTTCACCTGAGCTATGTGCATCGAGCCAGTATAATCTCTTTGCAGAAGAGTTCTTGATCATTTGATTAAGGTGGGTCGTAGTATCTCCACAATAAAGGGTCACATTTGGGTATAAAGCAAAGCGCTTTTGAGCCCTCCTGTAAAGAGGCTCCCAAATTTCGATAGAATGAACATCTTTAAATGTTTTTAATGCTTCTGCGGTAGTATCTCCTGCATAAGTGCCAGTTTCTATAAATGAATGGAGTTCGAATAATTCCTTAAAATAAGAGAGCTGTTTTGCAGATAAACTACCATCAGTTTTTGAAATCGTTTCTATATCGCTTGAAAATAAGGAAATTGTTCCAAATAGCAGGGCAAAACATGTTTTTTTCAGTTTATTCATGCAATTTTCCTCTCAATAGGTTTAGTATAAAAAACGTGTATACGATTGATTTTTTTTTGACACTCTTTTTAAGACCTAATCAAGAAGTATTGAAATTTTCAGAGATAAGCTTAACTGGTCAAAAGTTCGTAACATAACCAGTACCCAGATGCTCAGAAATTTCAGGCATTTGGGGCAATATACGCGATGGATATTGTTCTAAAGGAACAATCGAAAAACCAACATGACTAGAAAATCTAAAGAAGTATAGCGTTTAGACAGTCTCTATTAGCTACAGAGTGGCGACCATCTCTTTTTCATCGAGTAATGGCTGAACGCTAGCCCAAACAATTTTAAATTTCTCTGGCTCAAGCATTCGAATATCGGTCAGCAAAGCTTGCTTATCATATGTGTTCAGTTGAGGAAATAGCACTCGAATCATGTGAATCATGTGATCCGGGGTCATTGCTCGATACGACTGTGCTTCTACCTGCTGTAATTCGGAATCAGAATATAGCCTTTGCAGTTCAGGCAAAATCTGCGTTTCCTCTTCATGAAGGTGCGCTAAATTATCAGCCACAAATTTACGATAAGTGAGATAGAGATGATGACCGAGTTCAATTTGTTTCTCTTGCTCGGTCTCTAGGGAAATCCTTTGAAGGATTGCCTCAATTTCCAATAACTGTTTATCTTGTGCAGCATGGTCTTCTTCCACGTGCGAATAGATCGAAACTGAAGAATTTTTTTGTTTGAGCAAGATGTGCAATCGATCATTCTCATATTGAGCATGGCCTTTTAGCATGCCTGTAAGAGCTTCAAATGTCCTTTTTACCTCTTCCAAAGCTGCTGAATCGCAAAAATCTGTTCGAGCGATGAGTCGTTCAAGTTCATTGAGAGCTGAGCTCACATATTTGTGCTCGCGATAGAACTGGTATCTCATGGTTTTTTTCCTTCTAAATAGTTTTGTAAACCCTTTTGCAACCAATCTTGGAGTGGACCATCGCCGCTCAATGTCCATTGGATCACTAGTCCATGACGCAAGGCATCGAGTTCCCATGCCAGCGCATCGACATCATTTTGAGATGAGAGTTCTCCATGAGACCTGCCTCGTTGCAACAACTCTTTGATTCGTACCCTCATTTGTTCAAAAAGTTGCCTGGCAATCGGATGGAGTTCGGGATGGACCATATCGAGTTTAAGTAAACCTAAGCTGTTGGCGATATCTTGCCGCGTTCCAAAGCCCTCAGGTAGTTCACTCAGTAGCATCACTAATTCTACATCCCATGTAAGGGCTTTGGCCTTAATTTTTTCTAAATCAACACCGAGCTTGTCAGGAACATGCTTGGCCGCCTTGATCAGAAGGGCTTGTTTTGATCCAAAACGCTGCATAAGGGTCGCTGGTGATAGCCCAACAGCTTTACCAACATCCGCTAAGGTAAATGTTTCTGGTCCCAACTCGCTGATCACTAAAAGCGCTTTTTCTAAGACAAGCACATCATCAATTGTCTTCTTTGGCGGCATGTTCCCTCATTTGCAACGAATATAAATGAACAATCATTTACAAACAATGCTAGACGACTTTTTAGCCTCATACTTATATTTCGATGGGTTCAAGATCGACAAAATTTTCTAGAAGGAATCTACTGTTCAATTTAAAGTTTTCAACTTTTCGATTGAGGACATCGTTTAAACAATTGTGTATACGTAGGAGGCCGTGCTTGGCCAAAGCTCTCATGGATGATCCAATTCCTTTTTATCGACAATATCTGCAGCTTCAAGGAGCTACTTTTTCCTTGATCGATCATGAGGATGCAACGGTGGGCATAGTGTATAAAGTTAACCAGCCAGACGGCCAAGAATTCATCCTAAAAATATGTACCCGTCCAAATGACTATTTACGAGAAGTCTATTTTCTCGAGCATCTTGCTGGCCTGCTCTCGATACCGCGCATTCAACGCGTTGTCCCATTAGAAACTGGTAGTCATGGGGCTATTCTCATGGAGTGCCTAAAAGGCAAATTGCTTGATCTAGTAGATTTGACCGATGCATTAGCCTATGAGATCGGAGTCGCTTTAGCGCGTGTTCACGTCAACCGCACGGCAGGCTATGGAGATCTCACCAAACCTAGTGGTTTAAGCCCCGACCCTCGTATTCCTTTTACCCTTAAGTTTGAGGAAGGTTTTTCTGAATGCAGTTATCATCTGCCCAAAATGCTGTTAGATCAATGCTATCGCTATTATGAGGCGCATGTCGATCTTCTGACGCTAGTCGATGGGCCATGCATGATACATCGCGACTTTCGACCTGGCAATGTGATGGTCTATGAAGGGAGACTTCAAGGAATTATCGATTGGGCATCAGGACGTGCCAGTTTTGCGGAGGAAGATTTTTGTCCTATGGAACATGGAGAATGGGGGAGCCTATCAACAATTAAAAATGCGTTTTTAGCGGGATATGCAAGCATTCGTCCAGTTCCTAATTATACGGCCCTTATGCCTTTTTTACGATTGAGCAGAGCGCTCGGCACCATGGGCTTTATGATCAAAAATGGAACATGGAATAGCCTGCATGCACGGGTCTATCGATTTAACCGCCAATTTCTAGACACACTCTTTAGATGATAGGATCTTTTCAATGGTTTTACCAAGTTGGTTCAATAAACGGACGCATCGTATGAATCTTTACATTAAACTTTCAGTGATCTTTTCTATTTTTTTGCTTGATCTATGTGCAAACCCCCGGATTGGGATCATCAGCGATGCAGCATACATCGGTGAAAGGGAAGTAGGGTGGCGAATTAAACGGGCAGCAGAGATCCTTGGATGGGAAGCATTTTTGGATGAAAAGGCCGGGATGGAAATTAAGGATATGAAAGGATTGGATTGGGTCATCTGTATACTCCCTTTTAATAGAAATCTAAATGCGTCATGCCCTAATTATCTTGCTGTGTTTCATCCACTTAATTTTTTGGATGAAGAATGTCGCCTGAATTCTCTTTACGAAGACTACGATGGTTATTTGCTCTCGATAAAACCGACTGAATCATTTGATAGTCGTTTTAAATCAAAGAATAAGATGTTTTTTTCTACGATATTTTATCCGACTGTTCCGCCATTTCCCTATATGCGTGTTCCGTTAAATAATTTAGTAACGACAATGCCGAAATGGGGTAATCGCATAAACAGCGCAAAGTTTCGAGCTCTTTATAAAATATTAAATAAGAGTGGTTTTACGAAATTCTATGGTTCAGAACCCTGCTTTAAGTTCATTGAAGAGGGGTATCTTGGTTGCATCCCTTTTGATGGTGTATCAATGATTAGAGCGCTTCAACAACATGGAATTGTCTTGATCATTCATTCAGATATGCACAATAAGAATGGAATTCCTTCTTCTAGAATTTTTGAGGCAGCCGCGGCCTCTACCGTGATTATTTCAGATGAAAACCCTTTCGTGAAGAAACATTTTGGAGATGCCGTTTTCTATATTGACACTTCCTTACCCCCGAAGGAAATTTTCATGCAAATCGAAAATCATATGGATTTTATCCATTCAAATCCGAGGATAGCCTTAGATATGGCTAAACGATCTTATCAGATTTTCTTAGAGAATTTTACGATGACAGATCAATTAATTAAGGTGAATAATATGGACCAAAAATTCAAGCATTATCAAACATTACAAAAGCTGGGATATATGCAGCCATGATCTTTGATTGAGAATGGTTTTTTGAGGTGGATAGAAGAATGCGGTGTATGATTTCGTGTTTTCTGAGAATACTTCTTATTTTATCGATGGGTTTTGTTTTTGCTGAAACCACTAACTATGAATTAGTCTATTTAGCCTCCTTTCCGAGATCTGGAAATCATTGGGTGCGTTTTCTGGTCGAGGAAGCAACTCGTATTGCTACAAGTTCAATATACAGAGACGCTGACTATCCTCATTTGCCCCATATTTTCCCTTGGGGAGGATATTCGACAGATCATGGATATAGGGGCAACTGCCGATATCCGACTGAATCAGAAGCAGTTTTGTTAAAAACTCACTATCCGTGTTTGGAAAAAAGACCTCTTAAGCAAACAACACGAAAGAAGGTGTGTCTGATCAGGCATCCGATCGACGCTTTGTATTCTTTTCATGTGTATCTACAAAAAAGGGATGAACATCGGCGGATCCCTTCTAAAACTTTACACAAACTGGTGGAGCAATGGAGAAAATTTTACGGGTTTTGGGAAATGCAAGAAAACGTACTTCTGATTCGATATGAAGATCTCTATGAGCACACTTCTTTTTGGCTTGCCAAAATTATCGATACATTGGGTTATGCAGTTCAGTTTGAGGATATTCAAAGAGCAGTAAATCTCTATCCACCTAGAGGAGGCATTCTCAAACACAGGGTCTACTACAAAGAAGAAGATATCCAATTTATCAGGGGTGAGCTCAAGCACTTGCTTTTAAGGTATAACTATGCTCTGTAAAATCTTTTTGCTCCTAATTATCAGTGCAAAACTCTCAGGCGATCTTTTAATTATCGGTGATCATCCAGATGGTAAACTGGGGATGTTTGCAACTGCAAATAAGATTATAGGCCAACTTTATCTATATGAGAAGAGGACACCTCCCGAACTCAGAGGATTGAAGGTGGATTTCGATGTCTTAGGACCGTACTACGATCCTATCTACGGCAAAAATTGGTGGAATTATTATTTTGAACCTATTGTACTGGGTTCACAAGAAGAATCTGAGACTAAATTACTCTCTAAAGCAGAAGGTGAGTATGTTTGTAGTATAAGACGACAAATAATGACACGAGAGGAAATTATTAGTCTTGTGAGAAAATATGTTCGTCCTCTGCCTTGGATCCAGGAACAAGCTAGTCATTTTAAGAAACAGTGCTTTGATGGGTTTTTTATTATCGGTGTTCATTATCGCGGCACGGATAAAGAAAAAGAGGCCCCTCGCGTCTATTACGAAGAAGTGTTTGAAAAAATCAAGGAGTATATTCCTTCAAACTTACCTCACAAAATCTTTGTTGCAACGGATGAAAACAATTTTTTGCAAAGCATTCACGAACAGTTTCCTAAACAGGTCATAGCAACTGATTCGCAAAGATCGGAAGGAAAAGTAGGAGTTCATTTTTGGCGGAATCGTCCTTTTGAAGTAGGGAAAGAGGCGGTGATCGATGCTCTATTGCTTTCGTATTGCGATCTATTAATCCGCACGAGCTCGAATCTAAGTTTGTGGTCGACGTACTTTAATCCCAATCTTCCAGTGATTCTATTGAATCATCGGTTTCTCAAGACATTGTATCCAGAATGATTCAATACTAAGAACTATCCTTAGCCAAACATAGAATCCAAATTCTAAGGGCCGATTAAATGGTAGAGTTTGCGTCAGCATGATGCATATCTCTATGTTTTTAAGACGTTTAGGAGTTTTCTGTCCCTTTTATATCGCATGCTTTACAAATTAGCTTGAAATTTTCCAAGGATGGATTTCTTGCAGGCAACTTAAAATAATAGAAGATTTTACTTCTAGTATTTGTAAAAAATAAAGAGAGCATGGTATCATTGTTAGCTGCGAACGAGATTAGAGACCCTTTCCGGGGTTTTTAGAAAGCGCAGATTTTTTATGCAATGGATGGTTTCATGTGTAGTTTACGATGTATCATAAGATCTTATGACCGCCCTCTTACGAATAGCGCATCAGCTATTCATAACATGATGCTATCCATGATCAAGTCAAAGAAATCCCCACCCAAGCGTAAGCGCTAAGCGCGCGCATATTCATTTTTTTCACACATTTAGTTTTGTTTTGGCCTTTTAGACTCTCTGCTTTAAGCAGGTCTCTTGGCTGTATTTAAAAGAATTAAGTTTTGGAGAAGTTCATGAACACGCAGAAAAAAATGGGGTTTTGGGCAGTTGTTTCCCTTGTGGCCGGCAGTCAAATCGGCACAGGGATTTTTTTGCTGCCTGCCAGCATGGCGTCTTTTGGGACAGCTGGTCTAAGTAGTTGGTTGATCACAGCCACGGGTGCGATGCTGCTGGCACTTGTCTTTGCTCGGTTATGTGCCAATATTCCGAAAACAGGCGGTCCGCATACCTTTGTAGAGTGTGCATTTGGAAAAACATTGGGGTTTTTTACAGCCTGGACGTATTGGGTTATCTCATGGATGAGCACGCCAATGGTCGTCATTGGAGTCGTAAGCTATTTAAGCCCTGTCATAGGGAATCTGTCTCCCATTTCCAACCTCATGCTCGAAATAGGCATTCTCCTCTTCATTACAAGTTTGAACCTATCGGGCGTTCGCTCAGCAGGACGCATTGAATTTGTCTTTACGGTATTAAAACTCTTACCGCTCGTATTGGTGCCCCTTGCCGGCGTCTTCTTTTTGAACGAATCCCATTTTATTCCCTTTAACCCCACTACAGATTCCACTATCAGTGTGATGAATGCCGCCGCTCTATTAACTTTATGGGGCTTTATTGGTGTCGAGTCGGCCACGACTCCTGCAGAATCGGTAGAAAACCCCAAGAAAACCATCCCGCGCGCGATTGTCATGGGCACCTTGCTTGTTGCTGTGGTGTACATATTTAGCAGCATAGTCATCATGGGGGTTGTACCGCCTGAAACATTAGCCCATTCAAAAGCGCCTTTTGCCGATGCCGCGCAAATCATCTTTGGGGGTAACTGGTATCTAGTCATTTCCATAGCAGCCTCTATCGTGTGTCTTGGGACGTTGAATGCGTGGGTCTTGACGAGCGGACAAATCGCTTTAGGTGCCGCCTACGATGGCCATTTGCCAAAGCTATTTACGATGAAAAATGCACGAGGGGCGCCAAAATGGGCACTGATCATTTCCTCAATGGGCATGATCCCAATTTTCATAGTTACATTGAATCAAGATCTCATTTCGCAAGTGAATTTGATCATCGATGTGTCTGTAACAGCGTTTCTTTTCATCTATGCTCTATCGATTATGAGCTATCTCAAACTGTTTTGGAAAAACAAAGAAACAACGGCACCGAATATAAAAGGGATATTGCTTGGTAGCGGCGCTCTTCTTTTTTGCGGCTGGGCTATCTATTCTTCGGGACTTAAAATGGTGGCCATGGCGACGCTCATAAGCTTAGCAGGCCTTCCAGTTTATTTATGGAAGAATCGGGCTCGTTTGTTTGGCGCCAAAGAAGAATCCGTTCAGGAGAGTGAAAGAGGTCTTTTAAAGTAGGCCGCGAGGCCTATTGAAAAAATCCTTCGATCATTTTATGCTTTCTTCTTTGTTTGTATCGGGAATATGAACATGGTTCGAAACTCGCTACTTAAGAAGATCGTTGGTTGCATTGCATCGATGGTGCTGTGTATCACTGAGGCCAGCGCGATAGAAGCAGAAGAACAGGAGACTGTCGAGATACTTTCTTTAGATGTTCTTTCTTATGATAGCTTTGTTCGAGAAGAGCCTGAAACCCTCGATCTACTGAGAAAAGCACTGTTCGAAAAAGGGATTGTGGGAATCAGAGGCGTTCCCGGATATAAAGACAAAGTGACGAGACTGATCGAAAATGCTAGGCAGTTTTCTTCTCTTCCAGAAGAGGTCAAGGAAATCTATGGTCCAGATCGATCCCTTGGCGAAGTAGATCTTGGCTATGAGAAAGGCAAAGAGAAGTTCCAACGGCTAGATGGCACATGGGTGGTCGATAGCTTAAAAACCACCTATTCCGCATTTGTTCCAGATGTATCGATCAACAAATGGTCTAAAGAAGTAGATCTGCAAACTCCTTTTCTAGAACTAGGGACTCTGATGTCAGACATGGGAGAGGCCGTGATGGAAAAAATTGGGCTTATTGGGCCCAATACGGGAATTTCCCTTGATGGCATCCCTAGAAAGGGACGTTTACTTTACTATCAAAGCATTGGCGAAAAGACGACGAATCCTCTTTGGTGCGGCGCGCACTTCGACCATGGACCGTTCACGGTTCTACTCCCATCGTTCTATTTTGCCCATGGAAAAGCCATCGCGGAACCAGCAGAGGCTGGGTTGTTTATTAAGACGACAAGGGATGGCATGTTTAAAAAAATTGTCGCCGATGATCCCGATGTCTTGCTGTTTCAGGTAGGAGAATTTGGTCAGCTTATGACAGATGATGCCATTAGAGCGACAGAACACAGAGTCCACAAGGCACATGGTCCTGTTGAGAGGTACACGATGGCTCTTTTTTTGAACGCCCCACGAGATACCGTGGTTCATTCATTCTCTGAACTTACCAACGATTCTCGCTATGGTGGAATCGCCGGTGCGCCTTGTTCATTTGGACAGTGGCAGGAAAGATCATTCAATCGGTATCTTGTGATCGAAGAAACGGAAAAGACTGTCGACGATTGAGAGACTATGCAAAACAAAGAGAAACAAGAAATCGAGATGACATCGTACAAAATGGAAGAGACAACTACGCAGGTCATTTGCACCTGCTCAAAAATTAAGGAAGGCTGTTTAGACGATGTTTGCAATTGGTTGAAAACACTCATCGATCGGAAAGAAGAAACCTTAGAAAGCTTCCGCAAGGAAGGTGTGTGGTTGGAATCGGCCTTCATTCGAAAAAGTCAAGATGGCTATTTTCTGATTTATTATATGCGGGCAGACGATGTTAAGACAGCGATGACTATATTTCATGACTCATCCCTTCCTATCGATCATTTTCACAAAGAGTGCTGGTCAAATTATACTGAACAGCACGAAATCCTCACACAAGTGTTCCATCTAGAAAATCAGCAAAAATTGTAACTTTAGCCTATGAAAGCAGTACTTTTTGATTGTGACGGAACATTAGTCGATAGTGAATATGCCCATAATTTTGCTTTTAAGCTTGCACTGCAGGAGATCGGTCATGATTTAACCACACATGAATTTTCCCAATTCGTTGGTAAATCTGATCTGGCCGTTGCCAAGCTCATAGCTGCAAAAATCGGAGAAGATTGTACTGACTTTCTCTTGCAAAAGAAAAAAACGCATTACGTTAGGCTTTGCCATGCGGGGCTTCCTGCTATTGAGCCGACAGTCGAATTTTTAAGAAAACTTGCTGAAGCCAAGAGTCGGTTAGGAATCAAAATAGGTGTCTGTTCGGCCGCGCATAAAGAAGATCTTCTATTTCATCTTCGACACCTTGGGATAGAGGAACATTTGGATATCATCCTTTCAGGTGAGGAAGATTTATTGGGCTATTCAGATCCGGAGGGTGTCAACAAGCCTAAGCCTTATATCTATCTACACGCGATGAAAATGCTGGGGATTTTTCCAACAGAGTGCGTGGTCATTGAAGATAGCGTTCCTGGTGTTATGGCTGGAGTGTCGGCTGGATGCCTTACAGTCGTTGTTCCTAATGATTTCACGCGTAATCAGGATTTGTCTCATGCACACCTACGGATCGAATCGTTTGAAGGTATCTCACTCGACCGCTTTTTTCAGATGGTTCGGGAAATAAACAGTAGAGGTTGTTAGTTTTCAGAAAGTATTTGCAAATTCTTTCTCAGCGAATGTTTGCAACTTTCTCAAGCACAGTGAAATGAAATCCTGATACCCCGTAACGCCTCCCATTTTGTGAAACAGGAGAGTTGCCCGTCGAACCGTAACCGTTGGCCATTCGGCCACATTGATTTGTCCTAAGGTTTTTTATATTTTCTTGAAAATATTTTTTAATTTTATCAATGTTTAGAATGATTTCCGTTAGTTCTTTATTGGAATAATTCTTTTTTACAACGTCATTTTTGGATTTAACAGGATATGTTTTACTTAGCAAATAATCTTGTGAAGGCTTGGACAAGAGTCCAATTGGGACTGCATATTTCTCTCCATAGAAAAAGATAAGATCCTTAAACAATTTTAATCTTTTGGAATAATAATTGATTGCTAGGATGTGAATTTCATTAAAAATATCTGCTTCCTGATCATTTTTAGGTGCATAGATGCGATATGTTTGAATAGCAGACATGTGTTCGTCTCTTGTAAAAGACTGTTAACGAATTTAGATTTCGCTGCTTTTTCGAGAATGGATTTTTTCGATCTGATCGAAAAAGAAAAACTGTACCCCAAACTATAAAATCCGTAAAGAGACTCTTAGGAGACCGTTCACGAATTAAGGCTTTGGGAGCTTAATTTGCGGATAGTTGCTAAGAGCATAAGCGGTTTTTTATCTATGCTGCGCAAATATTTATTGCCAGGAATTGCCATTTTGGGCGCGATCATAGCTCTTTTCGTCGTCTTTTGGAGCGAAAAGAGCGAGCCGATACCGCCAATTCCATTCCCTCCATCAAAATCGCCGTATGAACATGCGATCTATGGCGCTGGAATGATCGAAGCTTCTACAGAAAATATCGCGATCGGGACACCATTTGTCGAACCTGTGACAGACATCTATGTTGTCGAAGGGGATATGGTTGCAGCGGGAGACCCTTTATTAAAACTCGATACGCGCGCTTTGGAAGCACAGAAGAAAACAGCGATCAGTCAGCTAAGGGTCGCAACTGTCAGTTATGAAAATTTAAAGACCCAATTTTCTTTTTACGAGCGGCTGAGTGACAGAAGAGCCGTAAGCGAGCAAGCCTATACTTCTGCCTTCTATGCCATGAAAGAAGCCGAAGAACAAGTGAGAGTGGCTCAAGCTCAGCTCGAGCAGGTCCTCACCGACATCGAACGTTCGACAGTCCGTGCCCCTGTCGATGGAGAAATTTTACAAGTGAATGCCCACATCGGAGAGATCTATCCGAGCAATTCTTATAACGTCACTCAATCGTACATCAATGTGGAATCGTCTTTGATCCTGATGGGAACAGTGACACCCATGCAGATGAGGATCGATATCGATGAAGAAGATTCGTGGCGATTTCAAAAAGGCGCTGAGGCCACGGCCTTTGTCCGAGGTAATGCGGCTATCTATTTTCCTATGGAATTTGTCCGGATCGAACCGTACATCATGCCTAAATTATCGTTCACTGGAGAGACAATCGAGAGGATCGATACGCGCGTATTACAAGTCCTCTATCAATTCGACAAAGAGGACCTTCCGGTCTATGCGGGACAGCTTTTGGATGTCTACATCCAAGTTCCTTCCAATCCTAAGGAAAAGAAGCGCGCTAAGAAACAGCAAGTGATGAAGAGAAGCAGCGAGGTGCGATCATCTCCATGAAATCTCTCATTGTCTGTTTATTGCTTCCTCTTGTTGGATGCATGGTCGGGCCCAATTACCATAAGCCTGAAACAGAAATGCCGCTTTCTTTTGAAGAGAAGAGCAGCGCAGAGATAGTTTCTGATGAAGAGCTTTGCCAGTGGTGGAAACAGTTCGAAGATCCCTTTCTCAACTCACTGATCGAGGAGGCTGTCAAGGGGAATTACAACTGGAGGATCGCGTTAGAACAGATCGTCGAAGCAAGAGCGCAGGTCAAAATTCAAAATTCTTACCTGTGGCCAGAGATCGATCTCAATGCTGCCGCAACCCGTTCTCGCTTTAGCAGTAATCTATTTACATCTTCGTCAGATACGAATTCGACATCTACAGGAGCATCTCCTGCTAGCGTTGTTTCAGGCAATAATTTTCCCGTTGCCGGCACGATTCAAAATTTCTTCCAGGTTGGTTTCGATGCCATTTGGGAACTTGATTTTTTCGGAAAGTTCCGTCGCGGTAAACAAGCAGCCATCGATCTGTGGCAAGCTAGCCAAGAATCTGCGCAAACGATTTTGCTCACGATGATCAGCGAAGTGGCGAAAAACTATATTTCTATCCGCTCTTTACAACAGCAGATCGTACTACTCAAAGAGACGATCTGGATCGATGAACGATCGCTGCTATTAGCGCAAGTGCTCTTCGAGGCTGGTCTCGACGACCAAATCCAGGTCGAAAATCTCATTGCTGCTTTAGAGACCGATCGAGCTGCCCTTCCAGTTTTGGAAACAGCATTGAAGCAAACGATTTACACACTGGCAGTGTTGCTAGGTCGGCAGACTGAAGGATTTGCGGCAGAATTCGAAAAGTCGGCTCCCATTCCTTCGGGCAGTGGCAAAGTGCCAGCAGGTCTTCCCTCCGATCTTTTGCGCCGCAGGCCAGATATTAGGACAGCTGAAAGGCAGCTCGCTGCTGCGACCGAGCAGATCGGCGTTGCCGTAGCCAGCCTCTTTCCGCGCATTTCTTTGACAGGGAACTCTATAGGATTTGAAAGCAATCAACAGAACAAGTGGTTGATCCCGGCAAGCCGCTATTGGAATGTCGGTCCATTGTTCAATTGGGATTTGATCGATTTTGGACGAACATTAGGTCAGATCGCTGTGCAGAATTCCCTGCAGAGGCAAGCATTGCTGGCCTATGAGCAAGTCGTCATCTCTTCTCTACAGGATGTAGAGGGAGCGCTCGTTGCTTATTTCGAGGAGCAAAAGCGATTGATCGATTTCGAGCATCAGGTCGAGGCCAATGACCGATCCTTGACATTGACGAAAGATCTTTTCCAGGCAGGCCTCGTCGATGAATCACAAGTGTTGACTGCATGGAAAACATTGATCGATTCAAAAAACAATTGGGTGCAAAGTCAGCAAGCGCTGACTTCCGATTTAGTTGCCTTATATAAAGCATTGGGAGGTGAGTGGGAATGTTTCTCGTCGCCTTGAAAATGCTTATTGGAGACCGATTGAAGTACATCGGTCTCATCGTGGCTCTTAGCTTTGCCTCGTTCATCATCTCTCAGCAAGGAGCTATTTTTTTAGGGATCATGAAGCGCACATTCAGCTTCATTACAGATACCTCGCAGCCTGACATCTGGGTGATGGACAGAAGTGTTCAATTTGTCGATGACATCAAGGGGATGAAGGAGACAGTGTTGTACCGTGTGCGGAGCATCGATGAAGTCGATTGGGCGGTTCCTATGTACAAGGGATTGATTCCAGCGCGGTTGCGCAACGGCGTCTTTCAGACGTGCATCTTCATTGGAATCGATGACGCAACGCTCATTGGCGGACCTGTTAAGATGATCGAAGGAAAAATGGAAGATCTCCGCTTTCCCGATGCGATCTTCGTCGATCAAGTAGGAACGAGGTCAAAATTGGCTTCACTCACAGAGAATGGTCAGATCATTCCTTTGCGTGTAGGAGACGTGATGGAGTTGAACGACAGACGGGCGTATGTTGCTGGCATTTGTCAAACCTCGAGGACCTTTCAATCGCAACCAGTGATTTATACGACCTATGGCAATGCGACGACCTACGCGCCGCTTGTAAGAGATGTGCTTTCGTTTGTTCTTGTCAAAGCTAAAGCAGGAGTCGATCCGGAACAGCTCTGTAAAAAAATTCGCCAGACCACAGGGTATGCCGCTTATACGAGGTGGGGATTTCAGAAATTGACCATGGTGTATTATGCAAAGTACACCGGCATCGTCGTCAATTTCGGTGTAGCAATCATACTTGGGTTTATTATTGGAGTAGCAATTGCTGGACAGACATTTTTTAATTTTACCATGGATAATCTGCGGTATTTTGGAACCTTTAAAGCGATGGGAGCAGACAATTCTCTGCTTGTGAAGATGGTCGTTATCCAGGCCCTGATGGTCAGCGTCATTGGCTGGGGGATTGGCATCGGCGCTGCAGCAATGTTCGGTTGGGGGTTCCGTCATACCGAGCTCTCTTTTAGTTTAGCCTGGTGGCTGTATCTGTTAAGCAGCCTTTGCTTACTCTCGATTTGCTTGATTGCGGCGATGTTCAGTGTGATCAAAGTCGTACGTATTGATCCAGCCATTGTATTTAAATCTTAGAGACTGTCGATGGATAAGGAAACAGCAGTTCTTTGCAAGAATCTTAAAAAGACTTATGGCAAGGGGACAACAGCTGTGGAGGCATTGCGCGGCATCGATTTAGAAGTAAAAAAAGGGGAATTGCTCATGCTCATGGGACCTTCGGGTTCCGGCAAGACTACCTTGATCTCGGTGATTGCGGGCATCCTAACGCAGACAGAAGGAGAGTGTCTCGTCACCAACCTCGATCTCAATCACATGCCAGACAAGCAAAAAACACACTACCGAGGGAAGCACATTGGGTTTGTCTTCCAGGCCTTCAACCTTATCCCTATGTTAACAAGCGAGGAAAATGTTGCAATTCCTCTGTTATTATTAGGTGAAGAACGAAAGACCGCTTTAAAAAAAGCGCGCGATTTGCTCAATGAAGTTGGGATTTTAGAAAAGGCAAATATTTCTCCGGCGGAACTTTCTGGAGGGCAGCAGCAACGTGTGGCGATTGCCAGAGCGATGATTCACGATCCTGATTTGGTCGTTTGTGACGAACCTACAAGTTTTCTCGATCATGAGACTGGAATGAAAGTGATGGAGCTTTTGCGCGCCATCGTCGATAAGAAAGGAAAAACTTTGATCGTCGTTTCCCACGATTCACGTATCATGTCCTATGCAAACCGCATTGTCCGCTTAGAAGATGGGAAGATCGTTTGAATTTATCCAACTAGGGGGGCAATCGTTTTGTGGAATGCAGCTATGGCGTATTCACTCCAAGAAAGGCTCCAAGATCTATTTTTTTCTCTTTCGATTTTTTTAGAGTGCCTTTCATCCACTTTGCAAATGCTCAAAGTCTCCTCA
Organism: uncultured Simkaniaceae bacterium; assembly: GCA_963791555.1. Taxonomy (GTDB): domain Bacteria; phylum Chlamydiota; class Chlamydiia; order Chlamydiales; family Rhabdochlamydiaceae; genus JAGXTH01. The sequence goes on along the minus strand of CAWBSQ010000002.1, from coordinate 309,552 downwards.
GCCAGTTTATTGGATTTAGCGACAAAATTCAATTCGTGGTCCGAGGCTGTGACCAAACTTTTATAACCAAGGTTGCTGCTGCCAGCGATGACTGTTTCGTCATCGATCACAATCAATTTCTTGTGGATTCCTTTCTTGCGCCCTTCGAATTCGAAAATGGACACTCTCGATCGTTCATCAGGTGTTAAAGCATTCATCAAGTAAGAGTAGTTATATCGATTTCTAGGGCCAAAACATTTCTGCGAAAGGGAAGTTCCATGGCCATTTCCACAGGTAATGATCTTTATACGCACACCTCGTTTCACAGCGGCAATCAATGCATTCATGATGGATGCAGTCGGATGAAAATACATATGATCGATGACGAGGTTCTTCGTGGCTTTCTCGATTCCTTTAAGCACGATATCAGAAAAAGTATTGGTCGAGTGTTCTGGGCCTTGGGCAAACACTTTGCAATGGACTCCCTCAGCTTTTTTTGCGCTAGTTTCGAATTTTCGAATTTGCGAGGTGCTACTAGAATGAGCGGGAGTTTTTAGCAGTTGCGTTGTGATCGAATCCTCTTTGATGATCGGAGTTTGGTTCCCGGAGAATAAGCCGAGCGATTTCGGATCGTCAAAAGCACTGTGTAAGTCCTGAGATTGGTTAGGAGACTGTGTATATGATTCCCATCTGTTGGCAAGTAGAAGTGCTTGTTGGTAGACTTGTCTCCCTATGGAATGGGAGCTCTGTTTACTGGAAAACACCCAATCTTGGTCGCGGAAATCTGGAAGAAAATGTTCGAGAAAAGAAGGGCTAGTTCCAAGTTCCGGAGTTTCTGGTGAAGTTGGAATAGATATTCCCTTTTTCTGCAGAAATTCCTCTTTTGTAAGATGATCTAAGGCTGTGTTGGCAAATTTGTCTTCGACACCGCTGCCCCCTAAAATGAAATACCTTCCATAGTCGATCACCATGCATTTCGTATGGTTTGTGCTTTTCTTGATTCCGGGCGAAATATGCCAAAGAGAAGGGCAGTTTACTAAGGAGATATTCTTAGGGTATAATTGTAATAGACGCTCTAAGCTTTTTTTAGCTTCACCTTTCAAAAGGACAGGGGAGGAGAGAATCACTACTTTGAGTTTGGGGCGCTGTTCAATGCGCTTTTTCACCAAATTAAGAAAACTAATAAAGGCTTTACCGCCACAATAATTGCCTGAGAGCACAATGTTGTCTTTGGCAGCATTGATCAATCTTTTTCGCCACAATTCGGTGTCTGCGGGATGTTCCGTTGGAATCACTTCACAATGGTCCGACTTTGGTGTCAGCTTTAAGCGCTCGATTTGATCTTGATTGAAAATAACGCCAGCAGTGCGGCTTATGCGGTACTGTACATGATTTTTTGTAATCAAGTGTATCATCAATAGAGTCGCGCTTATACCAAGCCCTATAAGAGGATTGGGAAAGAAAGGACTTAATCCGATGCTGCTAACGATCGAAGCTATACCAATCACATTATTAGTATTTTTAATGCGATTCGTGGTTTTAGCATAATCGAGTGTAGGATTGGATAGGGTATCGAATCCAAAAACTGCTTGAGTCATAATAATGTTGTGATTTTTTATTTATACTAATTATATCTATTAGTAACAAAAAGTAACAGTTAATTTGCTTTATTTTCACATTTATATTCTTTTTTATTATTTAAGAATATCGTTTTTTTTATTTTAATTTAATAATTATTTAATCGATGGGTTTGATTGTGTTGGAAGCGATTAGAACCTAGAAAAAATAAAAGAAAAATCTTTAATCTAAAGCGTTGAGGCAAAACATTTTTACCAATATCATAAGCCTCTATTTGTGTGGGGGTATTTATCTTTAAACAGACTACCTTAGTAACCATCCTCTTGATCGTATTCTTGGATTTTTTCAATCTTGGGTTGATTTACCCGCTATTTAGTTCCTTAATTTTTGAAGGGTCTGGGCAGTTCGTAGCTGCAAAGGCTTCCGATTTTTATAAAAATGTCTGCTATGGAACTTTGATCACAATTTTCCCATTTGGCCAATTTTTTGGCGCTCCGATCCTAGGCCAATTGTCCGATTTCTTTGGAAGGCGAAAACTATTGATCATCTCTTTGATTGGGACTGTAGCGATGCTGCTCCTTTGCGGATTGGGGGTGTATTTATCGAGTTTTCTCCTTCTATTTCTAGGTCGCTTTATTGGGGGGCTCATGGCCGGCAACTTGACATTGGCCTTTGCAGCGATTGCAGATATGTCGGAGCAAGAGAAAAAAGTGCGTTTTTTTGCTCTCATTCCTTTCACGATGAGTGCGGGCTTTGCACTGGGGCCGTTTTTAGCTGGTATTCTTGCCAATCCCCAAATAGGCAGTTGGTCTGGTCCTACCATTCCTTTTTTTGCAGCAGCTCTTTTTTCTTTGATCAATTTGCTACTCGTCGTGAAAAAATTTCCAAAACAGGCTGTCATTGAAAAAAAAGAGAGATCGATCAAACAGGGAATTTTCTCTGGGTTGAAAAATCTATCGAAAATCGTTCTTCCAACGCCAGAACGTCCCTTGTTGTGGATCCTCTTTCTCATGATTTCTTCGAATTTTCTCTTTGTTCAGTTTCTTGGACCCTTCGCTTCTGAAAAATTTCATATCGATATCACTGAACTTGGCTATCTCTATACGAATGTTGGCCTCGGAGCTGCTTTGGGCAATTTGTTTTTGACAAGATGGCTGGCTAAACATCTTTCAGTCAAAAAAGCATTGGCAGGCGGGCTTCTTTCGTTAGCTGCTTTGCTCGGACTGCTTCCGTTTCCCCAAGATCTTATTACTCTTCATGTGCTTACGTTTCTGATCATGCTAGCCTGTGCCGTTGCGTATACCAATGCTATGGCCCTTGTTTCCAATCATGGAAATAAAGATGGCCAAGGAGAAACAATGGGGGTAGCAGTTTCTATCCAAAGCTGTTCTGAATTTTTACCCGCTATTCTAATCGCCATCATTGCCTATGAATCAGAAACTATCCCCATGTTGGTTGCCGCTCTGTGCGCGCTTTTCTCCTATTTGATCTTGAGAAAACTCCGTAAAACTTTGCCTGCCAAGCAAGAGAACAACGTTACCTTGTCCCAATAAGACTAATGCTGATTTCAGCTAGATATCGTCCTGATACTGACTTTAGCTTACATTCTTATGGAGAAAAGATTTTTTCAAAGATCATGGCGAGCAGAACGCAGATTTACCGTCTTTTAAAAACTGAGAAAGAAGAGGTGTGACCAAATCAGGTTGTTCCAGATTGCTGATATGGCCTGCATTATCGATGATGTGCAATTTTGCATTGGGTAGGTACTGGAACATTTTTTCGGCTTCGCTAGGAGGGCGAGGGATATCATCCCTTCCAGCAAGAATAAGAGTGGGTTGAGTGAGCGTGCGGAGCTCATCTAAGAGGCATTGTCTAGAAAAGATGGCCCTGCCAAGAGCGGTGATGCCAGGAATATTCTTTTTTTTTATGGCAGCAAGAGCCTTTCTAAAGTCATCGACTAAATGTTGTTGATGCAACAAGGTATAGGGAGAAAAAAATAAGGGGACGATTTGCTCGATGAAGGTGTGGGTAAAGCATTGGTCTTTATCAAGTGTATCTAGCAGGTTAAAGTATCTTTGCCGTGCGATTGGTGGCTCTGCTCCTACAAATGTGTCCATGAGAACAAGCGCACTCACGGCCTTGGGATGGGTTAAGGCAAGATGGGTGCCCCACATGCCTCCCACTGACAGGCCGATGATAGCAAATTCAGAAATATTGAGATGCTGCATCAACTTCCAATGGTCATCAGCCAGACGCTCTAATGTATAAGGTTGGGCGGGTAGGCATCCCGACTGCCCATGATCCCAAAGATCAACAGCGATGCATCTAAATTCTTGAGATAACGCCATCAACTGTGGTTTCCACATTTCCGACGACCATAAATAGCTGTGCCCAAATAAAATTGGGTAGCCTTCCCCGATATCCTGATAAAAGCAGGTTGCTCCTTCGATTGACATGGTAGGCATAGACCCCTCTTTTTAATGAGCTATTTAAACACGGTTTGGCGAGGCCAGTGCTTCCTTTATGGAGAGATGGCCATGGGTTTTGGCCCAATCGGAGATGAATCTCTGATAAAAGCTTTCGACAACCGGCTGGTCAGCTACTAATTGACCATACAACTCGGGTTTGATCGTAATAGCTGCAACTCCTAAAGAAGCGCAAAGGATGATGTGATCGAGATGCTTGAGGGAAGCGACCAAAATCTTAGTGGAAGAGCCGTTCATACGCATAATTTCCACCATCGTTTTTAAGGTGGCCGCTGCTTCGTCACCCATATGGCCAAAATAGGGGGCAATGTACGAGGTTCCTAGATTTGAGGCCAAAAGTGCTTGCGAAGGAAAGAGTATGCCTGTTCCCATCACAGGGATGCCTTTGTGATGAAGCTGCTTGATTGCAATGAGTCCATTGCGATTGATCGGCACCTTGACGACCATGCGCGAGGAAAACGCAAAAATACGCACGCCTTCTTCGATCATGCTGGCTGGATCATGGGAGGTGACTTGTACAGCAACGGGACCGGGTTGCAGATTGAGCAGCTCAGTCAGGGTTTCTCGAACATTAGCAGTATTGGATAAAATGCTCGGGTTAGTAGTCACCCCTGCTAGGATCCCAGTTTGTACGGCATCGGCAATCACAGAAGAATCGATGGTATCTAGCCAAATTTGCATGATTCGACAAAAACAGTTCAAAAATTTCTACGCAGTTTGTAAGAAATCTTGAATATTCTCAACCATCTTCTGAAAAAGAATTTGCAAATTCTTTTCCATATGACAATTGAATAATTCTCGAGGGGATTTTTGGAGTAAAATCTGCGTAGGCGCTTATATCTTACATGTCGGATGGTGTGTCCTACTGCGTAAGCACACCTCCCGCGCCACCTTGCGCTTCATTTCGCTGTGCCAAATCGCGTCCTCGTCGTCGGGCTGTGCCGTGCACAGCTTCCGTCGCCCTTGCGGGCTCGCCTGCGGTGCGATTTTGCTTTGCGCTCTGAATCGGTGGGCTGCTTCCCGCGCTCACGCCCATTTCATGGTCTTGTTCGCGTCGCGTCGCAGAGCTGCAAATACTCTTGAGAAACGTTTCTCTAATCGAGGCTTTGAACTAAATGGTTTTATAGGGGATATTTTTGCATTCTGATTTTCGCTCTGCGAGACGACACGCAATGAACACGCGAACGTAGAGAGCGGGAAATAGGTGCTCGAGCAGCCCACCGATTCAGAACGCAAAGCAAAATCGCACCGCAGGCGAGCCCGCAAGGGCGACGGAAGCTGTGCACGGCACAGCCCGACGACGAGGACGCGATTTGGCACAGCGAAATGAAGCGCAAGGTGGTCGCGGGAGGTGTGCTTACGCAGTAGGACACACCATCCGACATGTAAGATATAAGCACCTACGCAGACTGTATTCTAAAAATTTCCTCGAGAATTTTCCAGTTCTTATAGAGAAAAGAATTTGCAAATTCTTTCTCAGCAAAAGGGGAGTAATATGATGGGCAATAAAAGTACACTTGTCAGATCTTCTTGTCTATTTCTTGTTCTTATGCTTATCGATGCTGTAGGGGCCTGAGCCAAAATAGCTGATCATGAGCGCTGCTCCTAAAATCGAGATGTTCTTCCAAAAGCAATAGTGCTGCATCATGGCAGAGAATGAGGTCTCCGATTGCCAAAATTTGTGCATCATAAAAGATGTCGGTAAAAGGAAGATAACGAGGAGCCAGGCACCTATTTTGGCTTTGTACCCCAACAGGATGCTAAGACCGCCTAGAAGAGCGATGATTCCTGCAATCGGAACCAGGATCGGCGCCAAGGGAACTCCCATATCAGCAGCATGTGCGATCATATCTTGAGAAAAGTGTTCCATCGATTTTATAATAAAAATCGTGGAGAATAAAACCCTTCCTAATAAAACTATGAATTTCAATTTCGACTCCAGGTTTGAGCTGCTTTAATAAATTGCCCTTTTAGCTAATTGATAATTTTTGAGCAAGGCTCATTAGAAGCTGTACTAAAACCCCAGCATTTGAGGTTTGGCGGGATTTTCGATGAGATTTTTCCTCATTCGACGAGGACAATATGCGAAGCTGCATATGGCTGAGAAGAATGAGGAAAAAGATCGCGAAAAGCCCCCAAAAAACGGATGCTCGGGTTTTAGTACAGCATCTTAGAGACTGTCTAAAAAGCAAAATCTGCTGTACCTTGAAGCCTAAACAGGATATAGGCTGAATTGAGTCTTTAAAAAAAGTGTGTATGGAAACGCATACCTTTTTGATCCAGCTAGTTCTCATTCTAGTTTCAGCCAAAATCGTTGGGGAAATAGCTGCGTATTTTCAGATTCCCTCGGTCGTGGGGGAGCTTGTGGCTGGCGTTCTCATTGGACCCAGCGTCTTGGGATTAGTCGAAATGACGCCCCCCATTCAACTGATGGCTCAAATTGGCATCATCTTGCTGCTTTTTGAGGTTGGTATTGAAACAGACATCGGACGCCTAACCTCTTCCGGGATGAAAGCCCTGCTCGTTGCTGTTGGAGGGGTGATTTTTCCGTTTGTATCGGGATTTTGCCTTAGCTACTATGTATTTCAGTTCACTATGCTCACTAGCCTATTCATTGGAAGCACGCTCACTGCGACCAGCATCGGCATTACATTAAGAGTGCTGCGCGATTTAAAAAAACAAAACAGCAATGAAGCACAAATCATCATTGGTGCCGCAGTATTCGACGATATCATTGGAATTATCCTGCTTTCGATGTTGTACGATTTTTCCTTAAGCGGGATTGTCAATCTATGGAATGTTGGCAAAGTGATCGTCTTCATTGGTCTGTTCTTTTTGATCTCCCCCATTGCAGCCAAATTGCTTTCGAAGACTATTAAAAAATGGGATGAGAAGAGCAATATCCCTGGTCTTTTGCCAACGACAATCGTTTCGCTTATTTTGTTGTTTGCTTGGTTAGCTCATCAATTAGGAGCACCTGAATTGCTTGGGGGTTTTGCCGCTGGTCTTGCCATTTCAAGGCAGTTTTTTTTCCCATTTGCGGCATTTTTGCATCAAGCGCCAGCGTTTAGCCATCAAGTAGAAAAACAGATGAAACCTATCGTTCAGTTGTTCACTCCCATCTTTTTTGTGGCGATTGGATTATCGCTTAACCTCAAAACAGTCAATTGGAGTTCAACATTTATTTGGATGCTGACAGGTTCGTTATTCATCGTTGCCATCCTCGGAAAATTGCTTTCCGGGTTTTTGCTCGTCAAAGAAAAGTATAAAGTGCAGCTGCTTGTGGGAACGGCGATGGTTCCCCGTGGAGAGGTAGGGTTGATCTTTGCCAATGTCGGGCTAATGGCTGGAGTTCTCAAAAACGATATCTATGCTTCGCTCATCGTAGTCATTACATTGACTACATTGCTTGCTCCTTTTGTCTTGAGGTATATCTATGACAGAGGCCGTCGATTATCCCATTCTTCTTAACTATGATCTCTAATACAGTTGCTGCGATTAAATATAATTTTAAATAGACCTTGTTTTAAGGTCTTGTTTTTTAAACACAGATATTTATAATTCATAGCGTTCGTTATTTGTGAATTTAATTTTGGTGATTTATGAAAAAGTATGTTTATTGCTTAGCGACAGTAGCTGCATTGCTCTCAATGACTCAAGGTATGGCTGATGATAATGGACAAACAAAACCTAAGACAGAAGTGATGCCTGAGCCAACTCCAGAAAATCCAAATCCTGTTATGCCTCAACCGGCTCCAGGCGAAGTGATTGCACAGTAACACTGTAAATTTTTGCGCCTTTTAGACAAAAGGCGCATCTAGAATTCCTCATTATAAAATCACTCATGCCATCATCTTCTGGGTGGTTAGCTCCTCTAGTAAACGCTCGACGCTTAGTATACGCGAAGTTTCAGGCGCATCTAGTTGTTCACGTTTAGCAAATGCAAGCTCGCCAAGGTTTGGGATATTTTGCCATCGCCCAGCATCTCTTTCCACGACTTCGAGATGAGCGCCTAGCCTGCTTCGAAAGCGTGGGTCTATTCTGTCGAAATATTTTTGGATTTCGGCACTGAATTCTTTTCTTTGCAGGGTTTTTCCTAAATGGACAAAGACAGTTTCTAATAGAACAAGTTGTGTGGCTTTTATAAAAGTAGACAGAGTGGGAAGTGGTTCTACCTTCTTCATGAAAACTCTTCTTCCAAATTCGATGTGTTTAGTTTTTGAACCTGGCTGATTCTCAAGAATGGCAGTGAATTCATAGACACGATGACGTAGGGATTGGGGGAGATCATTCAGATCGCCTATAATTTCATCGATATTGGTAGATTGTTGACTTCTGAATAGAACTACAGCGCTTATCTGCATTGAAGTTTCTTCAAATAGACGCTGGAACATAGTATCTTTGATTGTCGATGCAAGAATGCGCAGATGATCCTGAATCATGAGATTTTTTTTGCTTTTTGCTTGGATCGAGAATAATTTGCGAAGATCCTTTAAATGTTCAGTTTGTAAATTGGGTGGGACTTTTTTAAGTGCCATAGCATTTAAAAAGCATCCGATAAAGACCGGTTGAAAAGGAAGTGGATTATTCGCAAAAGCAAATTCGGTTAAACAGCTCAATCGGAAGAGGCTAGATGGTAAAGTCTTTAGCTTATTACCCGATATACAGAGATGTGTCAATCGCCCTAGGTTGCCTAGTTCTGTGGGTAACTTCTTGATTTGATTTCCTGAAAAATGAAGAAGCTTCAACTCGGTAAGTTGTTCGATTTGCGAGGAGATTTCTCTGAGTTGATTGTTCGAGAGATTGAGTTCGATCAGCTGTTTCAAATTAAAGAGCGTCTTGGGGAGTGCGAAAAGTTGGTTCCCGTATAGATCGAGTTTTTTTAAACTTGTTAGCAGCTCAAGTTCTGGGGGAGTGTTCGAAGATTAAGTTCGCTTAAATCTAATTCTAGAACTGTTGCTAATAAAAGAGGGCGTAATTTCATCCAGCGACGAATCGTCTCTGCTTTATTTGCGTGACTGGTTTTTATGGTAAGATCAGGATAGGTAGTGTTATTATTGGGCAATATATAGTTGAGATAAAGTTTCACCCGAATAAATATCTCTATGAGATCGCGATCTTCTATTGCTTGTACTTGCGCTCTAATTGGGGCGATATGCAATGGTAGCAAATAGTGCGGATCAGTCTTTTTTAGCGCTTCTTCGATACCTAGTTCTTTTATACTTATTAAGACACTGTGGTGTATGGCCTTCGCTCTTTGTATCTGCGCTACAGGATCCATTTGTTTGATCGATTCCGATGTCAAACTCCTTGTGAAAGCAGCCATACGGCGATCTTTGCGGTAGCTCTCGAGAAATGCTTGATAAGCAATTTTTTGCGTTCGATCAAACGCTTTGCAAACAGGCGCGATCCGGGCAGGGTGCTCTCCCGTCATATGCAAAATTAAACTAAGCGGATCAATAGGCATTTTATCGACAGTTTTCTCGCGCAATTCTTTTGCCATCATTCGTATGGTGCTAATAAAGCGTTCTCGGAGCTTTCTTTTTTTAATGGTGGACCAATTGAATTGAGAAAGTTCGAGCGATGTCTGAATTCGATCGCGATCATCTTGGTGAAGAGAATCGAAAGCATGGGTAGGATCCTTTTGTTGAGCGATCGTTTTGACTAGAGTGGTTAAGCGATACAGACGTGATTTTGGTGATATAGACGCGGTGATGCGCAATTCTTTTGTAATCGTGCGCATGATCATCTTAAGGCGGTCTTTAAGACCTTGGTTTTCAATCACAGTCCAATCAAAACGGGAAATTTCTAGAGAAGCGAGAATGCGATCGTGATCCTGAATAGAGAGAGCTCCGAATGCTGCTGTGCGGCCTTTTTTCCGCTCTATCGCTTCGGATAACCCGATTAAGAGTTCAATCCTTGTAGAAGCTGCAGATGGAGAAATCGTCGAGCTCATAACCACCTCCGGTTTTTTAAAGAAAATATTTACCTGCAGTATGTGTTTTGTAAAGTTGATTGTAAAGTATTTAATTTAAATGTGTGCGCGAGAAAGTGCTTACCACCTACGGCTTATCGATGGTTATTCACTTGTATATATTGGGCTTGAAAAAGGTATCGCGCATTTTCTCGCGAAAGGCCTTTGCTAAGGCATAGTCTTGAAATCGCTTTTCTTGCTCAGTGAACTTGGGGTGGTGAACCTTTCTTCTGCGGTTCTTTTCGATGATTGGTGGCAAAACATGATGCAACATCTCATGGTAAATAATGAATGAGACAAAATGCTCAGGGACATGGGCTTGATCGAGCCGTCGGTGAATCTTGATAAGAGTTGTGCGTTGATTGTAAGAGCCGAACATAACATGTGTTCGCGGCATCGATTTTTTACTTCCGGCCCATGTAATAGGAAGATCGAGTTTTCCTTCAAAATATTGACTATTGATCTTGTCGTAGAGTTCTTTAAGGTTGTGATGTTCTCCTCGATGGTTCAACCGGGTTGTTCTAGAGAGTGGCCTGGCTACTTTTTTCTTTTTTCGTGTTCTCTGAATACAGAACTTTGTCATTCGTTTGAGGAAAAATCTCATCAAAAATCTCTCTAAAGGTGGAGTGCTCAGTTTATTGAAATTTTGTTTTTTTTGATATGTGGTGTTTGATAGACTGCCGCCCTTTCAAACTAATTCTTTTCAGAACACATCTCTCAAGGTAGGTCTATGATTAAGTGGTTGCTGCAGTTTTGCTCATCGATCATGGTCTTCGCCTCTATGTTAGCGGAAGCTAAGGAGATAGAGGACCCTGCTCTTGAAGTACAAGAAGAGCACCTTGCACATGAATGCGGGGTAGCGTTAGTCCGCCTTCGCAAACCTCTTAGTTATTATGCTGAGCGTTACAGTGATCCAGCCTGGGGGGTGAAGAAGCTTTTATTTTTGATGGAGAGACAAAGAAACCGAGGGCAAGATGGTGCCGGAATAACCACTGTGAAATTCGATATGCCATCGGGACAAGAATATCTGCATCAGCTACGCACTTTAAGTGGAGTCGACAGCATCTTTGAGCAAGTATCCGCTGATTTGTCGCACATAAATATCGCATCAGGTGTCCCAATCGATGAGATCGACATCAAACACCGGTCATCTTTTGTCGGAGAAAGTTTATTAGGGCATTTGCGCTATGCTACTTTTTCAGGTGTTCAGCTCGCGAATTGCCAGCCCTTTGTCCGTTCTCATGGGATTGCCAGCCGCCATTTTGCTTTAGCTGGCAATTTCAACATGACCAATACAGCGGAATTATTCTGTCAACTCGAAGATGTGGGCATTTTTCCCACTAGCGATTCAGATACGCAGGCGATTCTCCATATGATCGCTTATCATCTTGATAAGGAATATGAGGCAGCTGAGAAGCAGATGCTATTAGCAGGAACATTGCCTAGCAGCGGCCGAGATCGCGCCCATTGTATTTCCCAACAAATGGATTTAGCGCGTGTACTACATCAGGCCGCTATGAACTGGGATGGTGGGTATGTGTTTTGCGGTATTTTGGGTAGTGGAGATGCCTTTGCCTGTCGTGATCCAGCGGGAATCCGGCCAGGATTTTACTTTATCAACGATGAAGTCGTAGCAGTTGCCTCGGAAAAGTCGGCGTTAATCGATGTCTTTGACCTTCAGGCAGAGCAGGTTTTACCCCTCAAGCCAGGATGCATTCTCACAGTGAAACGCAATGGCGAGATCAAAGAAAGTCCCTTTAAAGAACCTCTTCCTCAAAGAGAATGTACATTCGAAAGGATCTATTTCAGCAAAGCAAATGATCCGGAGATCTATGAAGAACGCAAAGCCCTTGGGCGGCAGCTTGCTCCTAGGATATTAGAAGCCCTTCAAGGCGATTTGGAGCATACTATCTTTACCTATGTTCCCAACTCAAGCCAGGCAGCTTTTCAAGGTATAATGGAGGAAATCACTCATCAAGCGCGCCAGAGGGCCTTGCAAAAGATCAAGCTGAATTTAGAAAAAGGTCCCTTAGATATAGAGCAGATCGAAAAACTTGCCAGCTGGCAACCGCGGTCTGAAATGCTCATCGCAAAAAATCAGAAACTGCGCACATTCATCAGTTCCGATGCCATACGAAAGAATCTCGTCGTCCAACTTTATGAGGTCACAAAGGGCATTGTCACACCTGAAACGACACTCGTGGTTGTCGATGACTCAATTGTGCGAGGGATCACGCTAAAAGAGACACTGATTAAAAAACTTATTGGGCTGCATCCCAAAAAGATCATCGTGGTGAGCTCAGCTCCTCCCATCCTGTATCCCGATTGCTATGGCATTGATATGAGTCAAATCGGACGCTTTGTTGCTTTTCAAGCGTGCGTTGCCTTGTTGAAAGAACGGGGTCAATCCGATACCCTGGAGAAAGTAAAACAACAGTGTTCCAAGCAAGCAAATCTTTCCCCATCCCAGCTGAACAATGAATTAAAGGTCATATACGATAGGTTTACTCTAGAGGAAATTTCTAACAAGGTGGCAGAGTTAGTTAACCCTTCCGATCTGCACTGGGACGGATCTCTCCAAGTGATTTATCAATCCTTAGAAGGATTGCGGAAGGCAATACCACGGTTCAGTGGTGATTGGTATTTCAGCGGCAATTATCCTACCCCTGGCGGCTATAAGGTGCTCAACGATAGTTTCCTAAAATGGTACGAGGGTGGTGATTCTCGTGTCTATTAAGGTCTCATAACTCAAGTGGCTTTTGACCCACGGAGTAATTGCTCAACTCCCAAAAGAGCATCGATTAGGTCTTGAGGGTTGACACCCTGATCTTTTTGCAGGCCGGTTCGGTAGCGCATATATTCACTGCAAACGCGTTCGCAGGCCTTTGCACCCTCATCTTTGTGGTAGACACCAGAGTTCCTATGATGCCAGTTTATTTGTTTGCTCGTGTCGATAAAACGATCTATTTGCTCGTCTAATGCACGGATATCTGTCGATTGTTTGATCGTTTTTTGGAATTCGATGCAGATGTTGCGAAAATGATGGTGTAACTCTTCGCTGGGAGCGCCTGAGAAATTTACAGGTAGTGATGACATGTTTTTCTCCCTATAGAAACCAAATGTCAGTTGATTTGGCGTATAGATCAGATCCTAATTAATGTGAAAGAAGAACTCACTTTCTTTTATAGTTCGAGTCTCTGACCTTGTTCTGGGAAGATAAAAGGGATGTGAAGGTCGTTGAGCCTTTCTAGCTCTTGTCGAATGATTTGCTTAGAAGAAGTGTCCTTTAAAAGGGAGTCTTTGATGTGCGTAACGACCACTTTAATATTGGATAAGCAGGTTAGAGGATTTTGGGGATCGACCAGATCTGCTAACTGGTGCAATTCTTCCATCATAAACTTTGGGTCGAGATGGCCAAAGAGTTGATCGTCCGGTCTCCTATTGGTGTAAGAACATTCGAGAAAAAGTGCGCAGAGCTTATTTTGGCGAATCAGAGGGACGATTCTCTGCCAAACGATTTCGAGCTGTTTTTTCTTCTCTAACCTATCTGGTGCGGTATCTCCCAAATAGACGACGTAAGAATCAGATGATTCGATGAGAAAAGCGGTAGATGGATAACCGTCTGGATGGCTTAAGAGAAACACCTCAGTGGTCATGGTGGTGCCAGGAATCGTCGTCTTTTGGTTGAGTTTAAGGCGTTGATATGAGTATTGGCCGATGGGCTTTTCACCTTCAGAGCCAAAGTTTGGCCAAATCTTCCAATTGAACAAATAATCGCGTAGATAATCGATGGTCGTATCAATGCCTAAGATGGGTTTTTTGGCATCCGATTGCGAATTGATGACTAAGCCAGCGACGTGATCGAGATGGGCATGAGAAAGTAGATAGGCTTTGATGTGATCTCGAAAAAGGGTTCCCTCGAAAGAATATTTAGAATCTGCGGCTATCTGCACCTCTGAAAAACTGCCTTTCTTGCTGGCCAGGAAAATGCCTGCAAGCAGCGAGCCTGCGTCCAAGGCGATGTAGTGATTGGCGTTTTTAGGCGCAAGCAGATAACCAGAGACATTGTCTTCTTTGGGACCGCCGCCGCAACCTAAGACGACGACTTTGAATGCCTCTTCGGAAAATCCAGGGAGGATTTGGCTGAGGAGCAGGAACAAGCAAACGAAAAAAAATCGAGGATTCATTATCTTAATAAACATTGTGAAAGGCTCGCTCCGTCCCACTTTTTCGCAAGATTTTGAATTGTTCAGGAGTAAGGCGTTCTTTCCATTCTTTTTCTGTTAAAAGTAGTTTTTCTCCATCAAAGCGATATTCTGGCACACAATTTTCCTCTGTTGAAGATTCTTGGACAACGTTTTGTTGACAAATCCCATTTGTTAGAGTAGTAAATGCAAAAAGAAGAATAAATAGTCGCGTGTTTATTCTATGCATTTAATCTTTTTAGTTTCATTTTTTTTAGTGGATGTCAAGAAAAAATAGGGAAAAATCAAATGGGAAAATTCCTCCAGGTCGTGGCACGATGTTTAAAGTCTCTTGGGGCCGCCTTTTTTATCTTCGTGAACATATTTCACTCTTTGAATGCAGAAATGCTAATGAATGAACAAGCTCCAACTGAGACGGCGATCTTTGCTGGCGGAAGCTTTTGGTGCATGCAGCACGATTTTGATCAAGTCGATGGCGTGATATCGACCGTGGCCGGATACACAGGGGGAAAGGCGGAAAATCCTACATATGAAGAGGTTTTATCTGGCTCTACTGGACATGTCGAAGCTGTACAGATCGTCTACGATCCCAAAATCATCAGCTACAAACAGCTTTTAAACGTTTTTTGGCATAACGTTGACCCCACCCGTAATGATGGGCAATTTTGCGATGAAGGAACACAATATAGACCTGTGATCTTTTATGAAGATGATCAGCAGAAAAGCTTAGCAGAAGAATCTGAGCAATCGTTGATCAAAGCCAAAAAAATTTCGCCGATCTTAGTCGATGTTCTTCCTGCCATGACCTTTTATCCTGCTGAAAACTATCATCAGGAGTATTGGAAGAAGAACTCTCTTCGTTATAAGTATTATCGCCATAACTGCGGCCGAGATAAGCGGCTCAAGGAGATTTGGGGAGCCCGATCTTGAAAGTCTTAGAAAGTATTTGCAAATTCATTTTCCTAGAGAACGGAAATCTTTTCGGGATTTTCCAAAATGCGGTTCTCGCTCGTATCATCGTCCCGATACTGGCTTCGCCCCGCATTTTGCAATCTCCTCGAAAATTTTCCCATTCTCATAGGGAAAAGAATTCGCAAATACTTTCTTAGCTGATAGTGTCTCCCTCATTCTCTGGCTGTGGAAGCTGTACGATATTATGTGAGGATCCTCGTCTTGTTAGCGACCTTTCTTGAGATTTTGTAAATTCAATAAACGTACCCCCTAATGGAGAGCCAGTTTCTTGGCTGAGTAATCGTTTCAACCGAGGGGATAGGCTCGAAAAAGAAGTTGAAGGCGATCCTCTATCACCCAGTGTGATAGGAGAAGAGCTGCGTTTAATGGTCGACGATAAAGAGCGTGAACGGTTTAAAGGCGATAGGGGGAAGGGGATATGTCCAGGTTCTGGACTAGGAGACGATGCCTTTAAAATGAGTATCGCCGCTTTATCAGCTAAAATAGTGTCTAATTTATGCAATCTTTCGATCGGCGATGGTAAGTTTGTCGGTTTCATCCTATGACCGGGCGAGGGACGAAGTTTAGATCGCACGACTTGCAGGCTGTCAATCCTTGCACCAGCTTTATTGAATGCTTGGACAACTAATTCTGCACGATGAAACGAGGGAAAATGGCCAGACTCATCATTGATAGAAAGTAGTTTGCCATTTTTACCACGCAGCATCCCTGCTGCAATTGGCCAATCAAAAGAATCGGGGACTAAGCTCGAATGATAACAAACCTCTACTTGCGGGTAGGCGACATAAATTTTGCCATTTTTGTGCATCAAATACATCATCTCGTTATAGGCGGTGTCGAGCAATTCTTGCTTGGATCCTATAACGAGATTTCCTTCATCACCAACTTGGAGCTCGCACTCAATAAGCTCTGCTTCAGAAAATTTTTTGTAGGTGCCCAGCTCTTTGGCAAAGTTGTCGACTTGCAGGCCATGTTCAGAGAGGCGAATGGGAGAAATAGATTCCTGTTCGATTAGTCTACTTTGAAGAGAGCTTTTCTTTATTAGAACGGATTCAACTGCTGTTTCCTCAAAGGAAAAGTGCTTGGGTGAATTATCGTAGGGCAGGCTGCTTGGAGGCAGAATCGGAGAAATTGTGGTGTACCACTGGATCGATGAGCTCATACAACCGCCTATGTCAACGGTTTAAAAATATTGCTTGTCACAAGAGAGTTTTTCAACTTAAATTTTCCCCTGAGCCAAGAATTTTTGTTTATTTGGCCAAAAAAATCAATCATGTCAGATGTGTTGCTGGCTTTTGCTAGGAAATAGGGGTATACTTTTAGTCCTCCTAAAAAGTGATTTTTTGACATGGATAGGACTTGGCAGATAGGGCAGGCCCTCGACCTTTATATAGAACGTCTTGGCATCAATGGTGAAGGCGTAGGCTATTTGCATGGTTATACCCTCTTTGTCGAGGGAGCTTTGCCAGGAGAGACCGTTCGAGCTACTCTTTTCGAGCAGCGTAAGAATTTTGGAAGGGCCAAACTCATCGAACGGCTGACGACCTCGCCTCATCGCGTCGATCCCCCTTGTCCTCTCTTTCATCGCTGTGGTGGTTGTCAGTTGATGCATTTGGACTATGATCAACAATTAGAGACAAAGCGTCAGCGGGTGAAGGATGCACTTCAAAGAATAGGGAAGCTAGAGGTCGTTGTTGCCCCTTGCGAGCCGTCACCTTCATCCTTGTCTTATCGGAATAAAATTCAGTTGCCTTGCGCCGCACAGCAGCCATCGATCCAATTAGGCCTCTATGCAGCCAATAGTCACGACCTCGTGCCAATAGAAAATTGTCTTATTCATTGTGAACTAGGGGAAAGAGCCCTTCAACACATTCAGCACATCCTCAAAGCATCTTCCCTTGCTCCTTATGACCCGCGCACTGGGAAAGGAGAACTAAGGCACGTCTTGATTAAGACAGCTATCCACACCAGTCAAGTTCTCGTCATCTTGGTCACTAAAAGTGAAGAGCCCCCGTTCCTAATCTCAGTTGCCCAGAAAATTCTAGAAACAATGCCGGAGATCCAAGGCGTAGTGCAAAATATCAACCTCTCTCAAGGCAATGCGATCCTGAGCGATGACTACCGTACGTTAGCTGGAAAAGGAGCAATAGAAGAAGAACTTCTAGGGTTGGTGTTCAATGTCTCTCCAGCCTCCTTTTTTCAGGTAAATCCTCGTCAGGCTGAAAAACTTTACCAAAGAGCTTTAGAACTTTCTTCCATACAGGGGACAGAAACAGTTCTCGATGCCTACTGCGGGGTGGGTACACTTTCCCTCATTTTTGCAAAGAGGGCCAAACAGGTGATTGGAGTGGAGTGTGTTGCTCAAGCTATTGCAGACGCTAAGCAAAATGCCCTCCGCAATAATATCGGTAATGTGGACTTTCACTGTGCGCAGGCCGAGCAGTTCATTTCCAGTATCGAAGGGATCGATATCGCTCTCTTAAATCCACCTAGAAAGGGATGTGATAGCACCCTCTTAGAAAGGCTAAGTATTTTACGACCTAAACAGATCATCTACATTTCTTGTGATCCAGCAACCTTGGCAAGAGATCTCGCCATTCTCCACGGCTATGGCTATCATATCGAGACCGTGCAACCATTTGATATGTTTCCACAGACTGCCCACGTCGAATGTCTTGTTCATTTATTTTTATAGCATAAATTAAATTAATTGAATAAAACAGATCGTCTGATTATTATTAGTTATCAACAATTTAAAATAATGGTTTTTTATGACTAATAGCATGAAAATTTCTAATGAACGAGAATATGACAAACTGCCATATAGTGAAAAGTATTATGAAAATAAAGATAAGGCAGAATTAGTATCTAAGACTAAGAAATTTTCTAAAAAAATATCTACTGTAGATCGAGTGGCATCCCACTCCTCCTCGTCTAGTAGCTCAGCAAGTAGCAGTACTGCTAGCTCTTCTTCTCTAAGTTCCAGAATTGTCCACAGTGTAACATCCTCTGGTAATTTTGATGATTTGGGATCAAGGATATTAAAACCAATAATGGACTTAAGACCTCTCGCGGGTGCAATGGAGTTTAGGGTCCGACAGAATGGAACAATAGCAACTAATAACAGGCCTGCTGATTTATTTGATTTAAGATGGTTGAAACAAGATGAATTGATTGTAGTTAATGAATTGTTTGAAAATCATGCTTTTGATGAAGAAATTAGTTTTTATGATTTATTAAGCTTCGACATATTTAATCTTTTAAAGCAATTGGAAGCATGTTTGAAATATGCTAATCTGTCAGATGAAGTAAAATATTTTAACGATGAAGTTTTCAGCGTATTTAATTACAAAAGCATTTTTTTATACACTTCTTTATTTCTTTATAATGCTGAAGATAGTGAAGATAGTTTAGTTTGGTCTGCTTTTAAAGAAAAGAGCATAAATATAGGGGGTCGTTTTTTTGTTAAAAAAGATAAAATAGCAAGTTATTATTATGATGTTAAAAAAAATCTAAACACTCTTAGCTTAAATATAGAAAGATCTAAGAAAATGTTGAAACTAGAAGGTGGATCCAGAGCCAAATTGCAGCTTCATTTGCTTAACACTAAGACAGCTTCCATAAAAGAAGTTATCACCAAAATTGATCGTTCTCTGGAGCTTTTCGGTTCCTTCTTAAAACGAGAAAATCGGTTCGACTTGCTTCTTTTTGGTCTTAACCATTTTCCGAACTCTAAACGAATAGTCAAGGATTCTGAAAGAACAAGAGATAGCCTTTTGCTGTGGATCGAATTTATCCAGCGCGCATACCTAGATCTAAATAAAGCCGCTCGTTTTACCGATCTTGGCAGCAAAATCCATACTGGATCGTTTGAAAATCTTACTCATCTCATTACCTCAAAAAAAACAATTGATCCGAATCGGTATTCTGCTCTGGAAAACTTTTTTAAAGATTTTTTTCTAAACCCGTCGAAAAACTCAATATATAAAAATAAAACAATATTTCAAGAAACAAACGAGAAAAATTTAACCTTCAAAGAATATTGTGATCAGCATGGACTTATTTCTACCGAGACACAAACACAAGACCAGTTGCTTTGTATGCTCGCTCATAATTTTATGCACCATATAGTAATTTTCACACTCGCCAAAGATTTTTGGAGAATCATTGATAATGTGATCATTCCACCATTGACCCAAGGAAATCATATTAGCTGCGATACTCGATTAGAAAGAATTAGGGGATCTTTGTTTACTATATCTTCTGATATCGATACCGATTCTCTTGAATCGTCTTCTCTATTAAAAACAGACTTTCAGAAGAGTCTCGACCTCGTGTTCAATGGGCTTCGAACGGCCTTTGAAGATGATATCTTTCAAAACACTACTATTTACAGGTTTCTAAAAGCGGATCTGCGATCGCTAAAACCCGACTTTGTAAACTGGATAAACGTGTTTAAAGAGCATCAGATTTCTTTTATACAACTACAGGAAAAAATCTATCTTCAACTCAACCAGACCAGGCAAAAATTCCTCGAACAATTTGCTACGAAAGCCCTTCCCACAGCAGAGGAAATAGAATCAATTAATAAGATGGTTTTTCAACAGATGGAACGGTTTTTTACCCGTCTTTTTTTCTTGCATGACATATTAGCTTTATTTCAAAAAAACAAGATAAATGCCAATAGGGAAGAACAGATGATTCCACAAGAATTGGCTGATTTCATCGTATTTGATGAACAAGATTTTATCCGATTACAACCCAAGGAAAAAGAGCTTACTACCAAGACTGTTTCAGAGGGTGTGCTGAAGCCTGTGGTGCCAGTTGCAAAGCTCGATTCGCGCTTAACAAGAAAAGACTTTAAAGAATTAGAAAAATTGTCTCTTCGAGAAAAACCGAGAGAACGTTCAGAACCATCTCAAGAGGAACTGCGCTCGATCTACAAAAGAAGAAAGCTGATGCAATACTTGTCCAAAGCTGGATATACAACCTTATCTTCCAGAGGACACGGCTCGCACACTGTTTTAAAAGATGAAACTGGTAAAATAACAGTGGTTCCCAGAGGAAAAAAGAAAAATGGAATAGCCAAGGGGACTTTACGTGCCATTGAGCAACAAGTTCAAGTTGGTACAAGCCCGACTACTGTTATCAAAAGCGGTGCTTCCAAACACCGAAAAAAGAATAAAGGGAAAAAATAAAAATCCTTTCCAAGAATTGAGACGCAATTGACTTGTGTTGCTTTTTCCAATAACGTGAGGCAATAGACTCTAAACAAGAATAGAGTGATGCGTCGTATCTTTCATCGGCTGGCAAGTCAAGGGTTTCCATTGCGCGCAACGCTGCTTACAGCCGTTGTCGTCGCTTGCATTTTGATCATAGCCGCCATTTCCTTACCTATTTACTTCAGCTTTCAAAAATCGACCAATTTTTTGTGGGAGGAATTGGGAAAGAATATTGCCCGAAGAACCTCCGATTACATGACAGAAGAGTTTCATAAGGCCGCTCAATCTCTTGAGCCTGTGAAAGAGTTGTTCGCCATGAACGATCTCAACATCGATGATCCCTTTGAAGTGATCGATGTTTGTTATAACGGGCTGAAGAATAACCCGAATTTTAGTTGGTTTTTTTTCGCAAAATCAAATGGCGCCATTTACGGAGCTTATAAAGACCAGCAGTCAAGAGAAATCATTGGCATTGCGGGCATACCGAAACCTTCTCCTTTCGGTGAACAAATGACCCATAACAGTAGATTTCATCTCAATGCCCAAAATATTTGGGAAAAAGTCGGCGATGATTGGAACGACTACGATCCCCGCAATCGTCCATGGTGGCAAGGGGGCATTGCTCATCCAGCGGGTACTTGGTCGGAGCCCTATTTATCCTATGATGAACCAAAAAGTGTTCTTTTTACCTATACCCAGGCTCAATCGGAACAAGGACAAATTTTAGGGTTATGGTCGATCGATTATCAGATCGATTTTCTCTCATCCTTTCTCTATCAGGTCACCAAGGGTGAGGGAGTAAGAATTCTGATCGTGATCGAAAATGGCACTATCATCGCCGATTCTGATTTGGAGAATGGACTGGTCTTGAAATCGATTGAAGATGAGGCCTTGCCGGGAAATATGCTGCAAAAACTGCGTCTCGAACTGCAAAAAAAACCACACTATGAAGGTTCGTTGCTCTTTAAAAACTTCTACACCTATGTAGAACGAATGGCACCCTCCCCTGGGATGGAATGGAAGGTGCTGACCATCATCGATAAAAGGCATTTTTTCGGACCCGTCCATCAGGCTGTTTTATGGGCGATCGGTTTTGCTGTCCCGCTTTCGTTAATTTTCATCCTTTTGACGGCTATTTTCTTTGGTCGCATCTCGAAGAGATTAAAAGAAATTACGTATGAAATGGACCAGGTGCGAACTCTGAAAATTTCCCCCAAGAAATTTGCCGCCCGCTCTTCATTTGTGCGCGAAGTGAACATCATGAATAAAGCACTCGATCATATGCGAATCGCTTTAAGTTCGTTTGTGAAGTACGTTCCTAAAGATCTCATAGTCGAATTGATCAAGTCGGGGGAATCGGCCTGCTTGGGTGGGAAAAAAAAGCAAATGACTTTGCTCTTTGCTGATCTTGCTAACTTCACGCGGCTCGCTGAAGAATTAGCGACCGATGAGGTCCTGGCGATTCTGGGCGAATATTTAAAAGAGATGAGCATCGTCATCGAACAACATCAGGGAGTTGTCGACAAATACATCGGCGATTCGATCTTTGCCTTCTGGGGAGCGCCTGAACATATCGAATCGCATGCTTTAGCAGCTTGCAGGGCTGCCTTAGCTATGCAAGAGAGTTTTCAAAAACTCTGGCCAAGCTTACCGGCGACCTACAAGATCCTATTGAGACAACGCATAGGGATCAACACAGGGCGCGTCTTTGTCGGTAACATCGGATCGGTCGACCGCTTCGATTACACGGCCATAGGCAACGCTGTAAATCTCGCCAGCCGGATCGAGGGATTGAATCGACTCTATAAGACCACGATTCTCGTGGGTGAAGAGACTGCTCAAATGGTCGACAAGGAGATGATGTTGCGTCCGATCGATTGGGTTGCTGTCAAGGGCAAGGTACAAGCGACCTTGATTTATGAGCTGATGGGGTTGAGAAGAGACACTGATGAAGTGATCGTAGAGGCGGTCTCTTTATATCAAAACGCCCTAGAGAATTATCGAAAGCGCGAATTTATGCAAGCTGAGGCCGAATTTAAAATAGCGAACACCTTGTTTGGCGGCCATGATGTTCCCTGCCAAATCCTCATCGAACGCTGCCAAGCGTACCTTGCCTCTCCACCATCTGAGGATTGGAATGGGGTCCTCATCCTCGATGAGAAATATTAGACCTCTTTCTTAACCAAATTCAGGTTAATGAATGGCACTTCTCCAAAAGCCCATAGTCTTAGAAGAGATGATCCCTTTTCCTTCCTTTCGCTGAACGTCAGCCAGAATAGCTAAAAAGGCTTGGGCCTGAGCCTTCAGTCCTAAATGTGATAAACAGGCAAGGATGCGGGTGATGCGCAGGAAATTGTGATTTCCTGCTGTAAGCCATACGGATTGTCTGGCGCGGCAATTAGAAGCTCGCGTGATTATTCTATTCGCTCCATTCCACTGCAATCCATAGAAGGCGAGCATCCGCTGGAAAGAGTGCAAAAGATTCTTCCTTAAGACGGGATCTTGATGAAACGCTTGGATAGTTTTTTGATTTAAAGTAGGTGCGTTACTATTGTAAACACTTCGGTTTTTAGAAGGAAAAAGCCACTGGATGTGTGTATGAACATCCTCTAATTGCTCATCATCCCAGCCCCAAATCTCCATCAAAGAAACACCCTCTGTATTTGAGGTATTGCCAAGATAGAAATCTACGAGATTATTCGACTGAGGCAATGCCGTGGAAGGAGCGATAAGAGAACAAATCAGCTTCCATACTATGTTAAACGGCTTCAAGAAAAAACTAACGATTGTTTTGATCATGTCCCAGCCATACCCCCCTTCTTGGGGCCGTTTCATGGAAACAAGCGAACTCTTCTCGAGGGGAAAAAGATGGGGTTGAGGCGTCCAGTCTTGACCGTTCGATGAAGATGGAGTGCTTAAAAGAATATCTTTCCCAGCGATTTGCTCGATCATCTGCTAGTGTTCCTCCGTGATTAGCCGTAAAATATTACACAAACACCGAGCCGCGGACAACAAATAGGAGTCTGAACTTTGGGTTACTAGGTGCTTGAAAAGCGGCGCATGTGTAGGATAGATGGCCCAAGAACGTCCTTTAAAATGATGTTTTGTCTTCTCACTATTTAGCGCAGGATTTATGGATCCAACATGCTGTAGTTACGATCTCACTGCCCAAGAGTACGCTCTCAAAGTCGCCCATCGGCATCCATTCAATGAAGCTAAAGAATTTATCCACAAGTTATCGCAAAAATCGAGAATCCTCGATCTGGGCTGTGGTCCAGGACGGGATGCTAAGATCTTTGCCGATCGTGGGTTTGAAGTCATCGGTATCGATGCCTCACCTAAAATGATCGAAATAGCTAAAGAACAAGTCCCTCAAGCTGAATTTCTTATCGTACTCATTGAAGAAATGGAATTCCCCCCAGAATTTTTCGAGGGGATTTGGGCTAGCGGATCCCTTTTGCATCTGTCGAAACCGACCTTTCTTGCAGTGATTGCGAAGATCCATACCTGCCTCCAGGAAGACGGGTGTTTTTATCTGTCTCTTAAGGAAGGGGAGGGCGAGGGGACGGAACTCGACCATCGTTATAATGGGTTGCCTAAATATTGGGCCTATTATCGAGAAGAGGAGGTAAAAAAGATCTTAGCTTGGCAAGGTTTTAGAGAAATTGTGATAAAAACCTCTCCACCCAAAGACGTCTACCAAACCCATCCCTGGATGCGCATTTTATGCATGAAATAGCAATAGGAAAGAACATGAATACCATCGAATGGAGCGATTTTGAAAAAGTACATCTATTAGCTGGAACGATTACTGAAGTAGAGGAATTTCCAGAAGCGCGCAAGCCCGCCTACAAACTCAAAATCGACCTAGGCCCCCTTGGGATAAAGCGCTCCAGCGCCCAGATCACTAAGCTCTATAAAAAAGAAGAATTGGTCGGTAAACAGGTGCTCTGCGTAGTCAACTTCAAACCTAAACAAGTAGGCCCTTTTATATCTGAGGTGCTTACGACGGGGATCATCCTTGGAGAAGAGGTCGTCCTTGCCGTCCCTGATCGTCAAGTGCCTAACGGTACAAGACTTGCCTAAGCAATTGATTCCCAGCAATAAAGAGCTGAGATAGCAGCTATAGGCTAAGAAATGTCTCCTTCATATTAAAATAATATTTATATAAATTCAGGCATAAGTCATTTATTTTTAGTGTGTTGGCAGGTTGCTTTGCTAGGTCTTAAAAATATACAATCTAATCTTTAATATAAGCCTTTGAGGCATAGGAAGATAAAAATATGTAATTAAATTGTTAATAATTTGTAATTAAATTATTAATTATGTTATAATAAATGTTTACTAAAGCTTAACATAGAGTATAAACAAAAAATTCACTTTTTTGGGGTTCTACCTTCCTTCCTCCGTCCTCCGGAACATTTTGTACGGAACCCCACTTTTTATCCTTAGGACGAGAGAAAACCTGATCACTCAGGTTCTGGATGAATCTCGCTTGTTTTTAATTCATTTCTAATACTATATCCATATCACTGTCGGGTAGCCTGGGACTTGCTCCCTAAAAACCCTAAGTTGATTCGCTCTCGGGCATGATAGCGTGGGTATCGAATCACTAGAAGCCTTTGCCTTTAGGCAATAGAGATGTCACTCCCTCACAATGATGTGGGCTTTTCTTTTAGTCTCTTACTATCGGTTTCCGAGAAGCACCAATAACTATTGACCTTTGGCCCCGAAAGGGCCAAAGGCAACAACTAGTAAATTGGGTTGGAATTGTCGAGAACGTTATTTAGGATGGAGCATTCTATGACGTCTTAAGCCCAAAAGAACAAAGAATACAATCGCCAATAAGACATCGGTCCATAGAGTAGCACCACCCTGTCCCGCGGCTCTTTTGTGTATAAAAGGCATGTTGATCAAATGCCCAAGAGCGCTGAGAAAGAGGAATAGGGCATAGCCAAGAGCTGTCGCTGCTCGCCATTGTTCCTTGCGCCATATGCTCATCACGCCAAGAACTGCAAATGCCAGATTCGCCATCCCCAATTCGAACAAGTGTGGGTTATAGGGCCAGCCCATAAGAGGAGGGGATCTATAGGCAGCACAAATTTGCCATATGCCTGCAACTAATCCTTGGATGCCAATGCTGATAACCACATAGAACAGTAGATAAACTTCTATTCGATCGCGCGGCTTTTGGCGGTAAACATAGATTGCACCCAAGATGGCTGGGAGCAAAAGAAAGAGAAAATGGAGGATGATATTTCCTCTATTGAAATCACCTTGGTACATACCTGTCCACTCCTTGTTGGTAATCTGGAGTGTACATAGTCGTTATTTTATATCCAGCTTTTGTTAAAGGGTCTTTCTTTTTATAGCAAAAGCGGCAGGGTTAAGTTTTTGGCTTTCCCCAAGTTGAGATATATGATCATGGTCTATGTAAATAAGCTTTTATGAGGTTCTTTTCTTGCCTATTCCAGCATCAAGCGAGATCATTTAGAAACATTAACGGGCATCTCACTAGCCTGCAATATGGCACTTAGAAGAAGTGACCTTGTAAGTTGTATCTTTGGAGAGGCTCAACCTATCTCTACCCAATCAAAGTTTATCGAGGAATGCCGCAATATGGGAAGCGCTCATTCCATCAAGTTCAATATCTTCGTGACAACTCTGAATATTTTTGATTTTTTTTCGATATTGCACTGCATTGAGAATTATGCTCGATCGGAAGATGAAGCGCTAAAAAGTCGAATGCCTTTTCAAAAATTTGTATTCGTTAGAGAGGATGCTCGTTGTTCCAGTACATCCAATAATCAAATCAGCAGTTTTGCAGAATATTTGTCAAAATTAATGCCATCCGTTAAATTTTTGTCGTAGACCTGCACTTCATAATTCTGTTTTAGAACTGAATGGATAGCTGAGCCAATTGCTCCATTCCCAGTGATTAGAATTTGCTTAGGCATTTTTCTTAGAGCTGTAAGACGGTTGAATGCCTTTTTAACGACAGTTTCTGCGATTAATGGGGATTCGTAAATCAGTTTAGCTTGAGATCTTGCAACGTTAATTATCGGAAATTCGCGATCACGGCAGGCCTTAATTTTTTCGTATCCGGATGTTGTTTGCTCAATGCCAATGACATTTGTACGTCCTTTAAAAAGCGTTGTAGACAAATTTAGGAGTTGTCCACCATCATCGAGGAGAATAATTTTATTAAATTTTGACAAGTCTATCTGTGATAGAGTATATCTCAAAAAGTGCGTAACAATTCTGCTAAATTGATGATCAAAAGATTGATGGCTATCGAAAAAGAAACTCAAAGGGGAAATGCGGATACCATCTTGGTACATTTCATGCCACACAGAGCGACTACTAGAATAGCATTTTCCAAGAAGAAAGATATTTTTAGGATTCAATCCTACACTATACAAAGAACGCAACATCGTATGTGTAGTTGCTAGAATATGTTGACATCCGATAAGTAGAACATTGTCTAAAGAGGCTACATTGTGTAATGACTTGGCGTATTCCAAGAGAGGCATTTCTTCCATAGAATGATAGTGTGTTGTATTAAACCTCTGTTTTAAAATTTGGGTTTAGGTTGTTGTGGCATAATGCGTTAAACTCTGGATTAAATTAATTTAGATGAGCCAGGTCGGTGCTGTTGAAACTAATTTATAACTAATTCTCTTGGTTAATTTTATACTCTCATTAGGAATCAGGTCAATCTAAAATTCAAGGGAAAAAGAGAGTCTAATGAGTCAGGCAACTTTAAAATACAAGCTTGAGATATACACTCAATTAGAAGAACATATCGACGCGATACAGCATTATGATGTAATTCAATGCTTATTGAGAAGACTGAGCATCACTCTACTCATGGGTACATTTGCAGCCATAGGTTTTCTGCTTTCAATCAATCCTGAAATTTTACCTTTCAATTCCATTACTATTTCTATCTGTATTTGCTTATTTTCTCTTATGATGAACACGATAATTTCGTCGATTGATTTGATATTTATTGAAAGATTGTTGATGAGTGCTTTTATTGATGCATTACGTCTTGAAAAAGAAAATTCATGGCTTTTTCCCGTACATTCTCGCATGATCAACTCTTCCAGAGAACATCATGGATCATTATCCAAAAAAGTGCAATTTTATGTCGGATATAGCAAGGATTTATTGGCGTTATTATTTGTTTGCATAGCATTTCTATTAGGAATGAACAATTGGATTTGGGTTGTTTTCTTGGTTTCCCCAATAGCAATTACATCTATTTTGATCTATGGAAAGCTGTTCAAAATTATGGCAGGACGATCCGAAAATCGACTATACAAAAACTTTGTAAGTGTATTAGGAGAAAAAGACTAGTGGACGAAGATATAACATCCTTTGAATCTCCTGAAAGTTCTAAATCTATATCTGGCCCAATGGATGGATCAGATAACTCGATTAATCTAGGTATATATTCTAAATCTTTTTCATATACTAAGCATTATAATTTTCTAAAAATGAAATACAAATTAGTTTTAATAACTTGGGTATTAGCGACGTTCGTAGCATTTAGTTATGTTCTGTCAGGAAAGGAAATTGGAGCCCCCATCGATAAAATGATTTCCTTAGCACTTGTTGCAATTTTCTCCTCAAGGGGTGTTTTATTAATTCTTTTGTTGGACGCAGAAATCTATCACCGTTTGCTAAATTCTTCATTTTCAGCAAATTTAGAAATGGAAATGAAAGGATTAAGCAAAGCAAAAATACATCAAAATATGATGAAGGCCTTGTTGCCCGAGGCCATTCCTGAATTTCGCGAGGAATATATAAAGTCAATATCTCCATCATCGCTTAAATTAAAGGAGAATTTTTGCTGGATTTTTACGGGTGAAAGGAAAAGAGGATTAGATCCTGTCTTTTATGATGGACTATTTTACTTGGGTATTTGCTTTTGCCTATGGATTGTTGCTGGAATCTCTATTTCTACTTATTTTTACTACTGTTCTTACAAGATTGTTGCTATTAGCTGCGGAGTACTAACCCCCTTTATTTCGTTAATTTTATGTGTTCATTTAATCAGAAAGACATTAAGATCTGGTTTCGAAAAATTCAAAGAAGGAAGATATGAGTAGAAATTTGATTGAAGAACTTGTATCGATGTATAAGCATGGAAAATTAGAAAAGTACAATTACATAAATAAAATGCAGTCATTTAATAAGGTGCTTTTTTATCTTTCTGAACGATTAAAGGATACTGATATTGAAAGAATCGAGATTCATGATGGTCTTTTGTTATTCACAACTAGGAAAGATAATATTCGAATGACATTTAATGGTTTGGATAGAAGGGGAGTTCCTTTTGATATATTAAATTTTGATTGTTATGAAAAAGAAGATGAGAATGTGTTATTCAGTTTGCTCCAAGACGATGCAGTTATTCTAGACATAGGAGCAAACATTGGCTGGTATTCTTTATTGTTTTCTAAAAGACTTCCGCTAGCAAAAATATATTCTTTTGAACCAATTGAGACAACATATCGACATCTAATTACAAATATCACTTTGAATAAAGCTGACAATGTCTTTCCCTATAATATAGGATTGTCTGAAAAAGAAGGATCCTCAATATATTATTACTTCCCTGGCGGCGCGGTTCTAGCGTCTGAAAAAAACCTCCTCAGTTGCCCTAAAGCTCAGGAGATAGTTTGTAAAGTTGAACTTTTAGATAAAATTGTATCCACCTATAAAATCAATAAAATTGATCTAATTAAATGTGATGTGGAAGGGGCGGAACTGTCGGTCATAAAAGGCGGTCTAAATTCAATTAAAACATATTTGCCAATATTGTTTATAGAGCTGTTTGAAAGATGGTCTATTCAATTTAACTATCATCCAAATGACGTAATTAATTTGCTCAATGAGCTGGGATATGAATGCTTTTTAGCTAACGAGGAAAGGTTGGATCCTTGCCCTGTCTATACGGAGTCAAAAAATGAAAGGCTTAACTTCTTCTTTTTGCATAAAGAAAAGCACTTGAATTTAATAAACAAAATGTGTGCCAATCGATGTGGCATTAACTGTTAAGCTTCGATGATCCTTCGTCTATTCGTGTATTAATTTCTGAAAATTTTGTTACTCGATTCATCAGCAGAGCATCGATGAGGGTAAGTGCGGCCATGGCTTCGACGACTGGCACGGCGCGGATGGCGAGGCAAGGATCGTGTCGTGAACCGGATGGGAGGACGAGCGTGCTGGGTTCGCCTGAGAGGGTGAGCGAGGCTTGGGGCTTTTTGATGCTGGAAGGGGGTTTGAAGGCTACGCGTAAGAGAAGCGGCTGTCCATTAGAGATGCCAGCAAGAGTTCCTCCAGCATGGTTGGTAGAGGTGCGGATTCCTCCCTGGTTGTGAACGAACAGGTCGTTGTGTTCCGAGCCACGCATGGAGGCGGAGGCGAAACCATCGCCAAACTCGATGCCTTTGGAAGCAGGGATCGAAAGCATGGCTTTAGCTAAATTCGCTTCGAGCTTTTCGTAGATGGGATCGCCAAGGCCGATGGGAAGAGGTGTGCTGGTGAGTTCTACGATGCCCCCGATGGTATCGCCTTCGTTTTTGACTTCATCGATGAGTTGGATCATGGGCTGCACGGCTTCTGGGTCGGGACAGAAGAGGGGATTGTTCTTGATTTCGGCGAGTAGGATGGTTTTGGCTTGGATGGGGCCGAGTTGTTTGAGATAGGCAAACAGGGTGATGCCTTCGAGAGCCAAGAGTTTTTTAGCGATGGCGGCGGCGGCAACGCGGGCGGCTGTTTCTCGGCCGGAAGCTCTTCCACCGCCGCGATGATCGAAGATGCCATATTTTGCTAGATAGGTAAAATTGGCATGGCCAGGACGAAGCAGATGTTTGATCGATTCATATTTAGAGGGATCGGCGTCTTCGTTGGGAATGAGCAGAGCGATCGGCGTTCCAGTGGTGACACCTTCAAAAACACCAGAAAGGATGACAACGGAATCTTTTTCATCTCGAGGCGAAGTGTAAGGTGTAGCGCCGGGTCTTCGTCGTTTGAGATCAGTATTAATTTCCGTTTCTGTGATGGGCAGCCCAGCTGGGCAGCCATCGATGATGACGCCGATGGCAGGTCCATGGGATTCACCCCACGTCGTAATCCGAAAGAGAGTTCCGAAGGAATTGCTCGCCATTGTTTATCTTTATAACCAAAGTTCAGGTGGATAGAGATTAAAGGGCACCGGAAACCCACAGCGAATCATTCGAAGTTGCTCTGAGATCATGGCCTAATCTTTGCATATGATCGACAAATCCGGGGAAACTCTTTGCGATGCATTGGCTAGCCTGGATGGTGGAAGGCCCTTTGGCACCAAGCGCTGCAACGGCAAGCGCCATGGCAATCCGATGGTCGTGATGGCTAAAGAGTTCAGCCCCATGCAAAGGAGCTGGTAGGATCGTCAGGGTATCGTGTGTGCTGGTGATCTGCGCTCCCATCTTAGTCAACTCGGCCTGGATGCTAGATAGGCGGTCAGATTCTTTGAGGCGGGCAGGCTGGGCATTGCGGAGGATGGTAGGAGTTTGGCCGAAACAGCCCAGAACGGCCAGAATGGGAACGGCGTCGATGATGGGATTCACATCGATCTCTCCTCCAAAGAAAAGGGCTTGTGGAGCGAGATGGAGATGGTCGCTGGCTATGGTAAGCAAAGAGCCGCGGTCCTGAAGCAAATTAAAGAGCCATTTGTCTCCCTGCGGATCATCGCGAAAGAGGTTGTTCAACTGAACTTCGCGCTGTGTCACAATGCCTGCTGCAATCGGAAAAGCCGCCGAGCTGAAATCGCCAGGGATGGTGATCGTAAAATGGTCGATCGCAAGGTGACCAGGGATGTGATAACGGCGATAGTCTTGATGTTCGATGCACATGCCAAATTTCTTGAGCCAGTGCAAAGTGAGATCGATCCAAGGATGCTCACGCGGATCCTCGACGATGAGGTTGGTAGGGCCTGGAAGAAAAGAACAGGCCATGAGAAGTCCGGAAACAGGTTGCGAGTCGAAGCCGCTTAAGATGGCTGTCCCTGCTTGCAACGGCCCAGTGAGTTCTACGGGAGCAAAACCTTCCGTCTGCAAGTGTTTGGCATGGATGCCGAGCTGTTTTAAAGCGTGGATGAGGGGGCGGATGGGGCGATTGGAACAAAGCGAATCGTCACCAGTGAACAAGATGGGATGAGTGTTTAGCGAAGCGATTGCGGCGATAAAGCGCAGCACCTGGCCCGAATTACCAGCATCGATGGGAGCAAGGGGCTGTTGGAAATGTCCGCCTGTTCCAGTGATGATGAGATGGTCATTTTCCTTAGTTATTTTAGCGCCAAGTGCTTCGATGGCCTTGAGCATCGAATCGATATCGGGAGAGCAGAGAGGGCTGTGAATATGCGAGGTGCCTTTTGCCATCAAGGCAAAGAGAAGTGCGCGCATAGTATGGGATTTAGAGGAGGGGACGGTTAGCATGCGTATAGTCGTTTGATGGCTTCCTCGACGAGCTCTACATCGACTGGATCGCAATATTCTCCCTCGAAGGGTAATGGAGCGCCTATTTTTTCGAGCAGTACAAAACGTGCTTTGGCCGCGGAATTTTTTTTATCTTGGGCGAGGGCTTCTATGATTTTTTTATGGGGGAGCTTTGGCGGAGGAGGAAATCGAGCAAGGAGTTGCTCGATCGTCTCGAAGTCGGATGAAGAGAGGTGGCCTAAGGCAAAGCTGAGCCAGCTTTCAGCCCGCATTCCGGCGGCAACAGCTAAGCCATGTGCAAGACTATAACCGCTCGCTATTTCCAGAGCATGGCCTACAGTATGTCCAAAGTTTAAAATGCGGCGAAATCCTCGCTCGACAAAGTCGGCTTCGACGATCTCCTTTTTCACAGCACAACAAATTTCGATCAAATCTAGCGAAGGATGCTTATCTGTGGCGAGCATCGTCAAAAGATGGGGGGACGCAATCAATCCATACTTATAGACTTCTGCCAGTCCGTTGAGAATTTCTGCTTCTGGAAGGGTTGCCAAATAGCAGGGATCGATGAGCACGGTCTTTGCAGGATAAAAAGTTCCGATGCTATTTTTTGCATGAGGGGTGTTGACAGCGACCTTACCGCCGATCGAGGCGTCGACCATGGCCATCAACGTCGTCGGGATGGCAAGAAAAGGAATGCCTCTTGCATAGGTAGCGGCAATGAAGCCAGCTAAATCGGTGACGGTGCCGCCACCGAATCCAAGGATCGCAGAATCCCTGCCAAAACCTTGAGTGAGCAGGAGGTCTTCGATGCGTTCCTTTGTCTTGCGGGTTTTATATTGCTCTCCAGCAGGAGAAGGAAAAAAAGCGTAATCGATGCCTGTTTGTTCAAGGATTTCACCAAGGGCCTTATCGTAGAGCTTCATGACATTGGCATCGGTGATCACAGCGATCCTAGAACAGTTCTGCGGTAGAGACAGCTTAATAGCGGCAGCTAGGTCTAGCTGTTGGCCGATGACGATTTCTGATCCGAAAGAGCAAGATAAATTAACCATTGGAATAGTATACTAGCCTGAGTTTTGGTTTTATCTTATGGAAGATTGTCACAGATTTCGAGAGATTTTTTTTATAAGTTCGTTTTATTGAGATAGCTCATGCTCTTTGGAGTGGTCACCGGCCCAACATTATCTTTAGCGCAAAAACAGCTGCAGACAGCTTTACCCTATGTCGATGGGGTCGAGTGGCGTCTGGATCTATTTTCTGACCTCGATTTTGAGGATGTCAAAGGATTATTGGAAAGTTGGCCTAAGCTGACATTGTTGACCTATCGCGGAGCTACGGAAGAGCAGGTGCGAAAATGGCTAGCTCTTTGCCCCGATTTTTTTGACATCGACATGTGCGAAGAGAGGGGATTGATCGAAGCGTTTCCCAAAACCCGTTTCATTCTTTCTTTTCACGACTATGAGAAAATGCCGGAAGATCTCGATGCTCTGCTTCAGAGCATGCGTCAGCATTCAGCCTACGCATATAAGATCGCGGCCCATGCCAGTTCGACGCTCGATGCGCTGAGGATGTTGTCATTTGTGCGGCGGCATCGGCAAGTGATCGGGATCGCTATGGGAGAAGAGGGGCTAGCGTCACGCGTGCTTGGGCCAATCGTCGGCAACTTGATCGATTATGCGTCGTTGGGAAGTATGGCTGCTATTCACGGGCAATTAGATGTGAGGGAGCTCTGTACGACCTATCGCTACCATCAGCTAAAACGAGATGACCCCATTTACGCCCTGATCGGCGATCCTGTTTGCTATAGTGTTTCCCATGAGACGCATAATCGACTGTTGGCTGAACTCAAGTTGCCTGGTGTTTATCTAAAACTAAAGCTTCGTCCTGAGGAAATAGGACTCTTTCGGACGCTTGCCACTGAGCTTCCTTTCAGAGGTTTTAGCGTTACCATGCCGCTAAAATTAGTGATTGGTCGACATCTAGATGAACCAACGCAGGAGCCTGTGAATACGATTTCCATTGAACAGGGACGTTGGTTGGGTGCCAATACAGATGGATGGGCTGCTATGGAACTTCTCGAGCAATACACACCTCTTGAGGGGCAACGGTGTTTGATTCTTGGTTCCGGAGGAGTTGCCCATGCCTTTGCCCTTGCGTGCAGAGCGCGTGGAGGCATTGTCATGATCGCCAGCCGTACAAAAGAGCGCGCCTTGGTGATCGCTAAAGAGGTAGATGCTGAGGTCTATTCTTTAGACGATCTGCCAGATTATGACATCCTGTTGCAAGGGACAAGTGTTGGTATGAGTCCTTCTGAAGAGCAGATGCCCATCGAGGAAAAGCAGCTTCTTGCTCATCGAATCGTCCTCGAAGCCGTTTCTTCAGTTGAAGAAACACCTTTGCTAAAGTCGGCGAAGAGAAAGGAGTGCCGGACGATCGATGGGAAGGCCCTTTTTATCAAGCAAGCAGCAGCTCAATTCCAACTCTGGCTGAACCGGCCAGCGGGTGAGGCTAGCCGCCTTAAGGGAGATTTTATTCAGACGGTTCTGAAGCATCGCTGCCAAAAATGCCCTTCAATGTGTTGATGCCTTTCTGGATAGGATTCGAGGGTGGCAAGAAATCTTGGATCATATTTTGCAACCCTTCGATGGAGAAGATCTGTTTGAGCATTTGCTGGAAGATGATGTTAGAAATTTGTTCGGTAGGAATGCCCTCTTCGCTGCTGACATTGGTGAATTCCAAACGTTTGATCGGCGCTAGATTCTGGACCGACCCGCCTCCTTGGCGATAGGCGAGCGCGATATTGATATTGGTCATAACGAGTTTCTTGATGAGGACAGACTTGCCCGATTTTGAGGAGGATTTTGGCTGCGACGACGATGATTTCGTTTTGCCTGTATCTTGCATATTGCCCATAATCGTGGTCCAATTGCCCTTTTTGCTTCCCTTGGAATCGAATTCGAGGCTCACATAGATCGTATCGATATCGATCTCATCGATGACGATGTTGTTTTTTATGTAATTGGTAACAGGGGCTTGGAGAAGGACTTGGTCGGCCGAAAACGCCTTTGGCAAGATTGAACCCATGGGATTGCCGATTTCGATTTTCTCGATGTCGATCGCATTCCATCCCCAATGAATATCTTCGATCTCCACGCTCACTTTCATTTTTTGCGATAATTTCGAGGCGATGATGTCGGGGAAACTCGACCTGGTCAACATCAGGACGACAAAACCTGCAACAATAAGGAGGACGATGACTCCTAGTACACTGAGAATGAATCGCTTCATGACCAAATGCCTCAAAATCTTAAGTTTGGGTTTTAATCGCACTTTAGCGCTGGGTCAATTATCGATCAATATTTTGTTTAACAGAAAGTTAATTATTTGATTATCGTAACAATTCATTTTAATTGATCTCTATCGTTTTTTAATCGGATAATCGCTGTTCTTGGTTAAGAAATGAAAAGGAAAATATAATGAAAACGAAATGGACAGCTTCTCTTCTAATCGCGCTCATCGCACCGCTTCTTCACTTGCAAGCTAATGATGCAAAGACCGCAACAGAAATTCACGATCGTTCAGGCTATGTAGATCTCGGCCTTGGCCCTTTTCCTCTACCACTGCCTGTTTTTGGCGTTGGGTATCGTGAACAATGGAATCACCATGGTTTAGATACTCATCTTCAGCTGGCAACGGTTGTCCATGCCACAGTGCTCAAAGGTAGTATGCACTATCTCTATTACTTGAAGCCGAATCTCGCTTCACAAACGTATGTTGGTGGCGGGGCTAGTGTTGGCGGTCTCTTTGTGAAGCATCACGACAAAGCACTTTTCTCTCCTGAATTCGTCGTTGGAAAACAGTATATCAATGAAGCAGGGGATAAGCGCTTTTTTCAGGCACAAACTAGCTGGCCAACATTCGCAAGTAATAAAAACCCAGTCTATTTTCCCATGGTCGTGCTAAGCTACGGGTTCATGTTCTAGGAAAGTTTTTCGGGATTTTCCAATAAATAAAAACGCCTCTTGGGGAATTCCCCAAGAGGCGTTTTTTCTACACACAGCCAAGAGTGCAGAATGGCAGAAATTAGTAATCAGCGCCTGACATGGCCGCTTGATTGGATTTTTCTTCCTTATCTTCCGTGATGATAGCTTCTGTAGAGAGAAGCAGCGATGCAATAGAAGCAGCGAGCTCGATGGAGAAACGAACCACTTTCGTTGGGTCGACAATGCCCATTTTGAACATATCGCCGAATTGGTCGTTCTGAGCATCCCAACCTTCGTAGGTGCCCATGCCGCTCACTTTTTGCACTATAATAGAGCCTTCTTTACCGGCGTTGTCAGCAATTTGACGCAGTGGCCAGGAAATCGCTTTGATGACGATTTCGGCACCGAGCCTTACATCGCCAGCAAGAGTAGCAGCAAGTTTCTGGAGCATTGGAATGCAACGGATAAGTGCTACACCACCGCCTGGCAAGATGCCTTCTTCGACAGCCGCTTTAGTGGCGTGCTGAGCATCTTCTACGCGATCTTTTTTCTCTTTCATCTCGACTTCTGTTGGAGCTCCAACGCGTATAATCCCTACGCCGCCTGTGAGTTTAGCAAGGCGCTCGAGGAGTTTTTCGCGATCGTAATCTGAACAATTAGGATCTTCTGCTTGACGGCGAATGAGGGCAATGCGGTCTTGGATCTCATTCTTCTTGCCAGCGCCATCGACAATCGTCGTATCTTCTTTGCGAATGACGACTTTTTTGACTTTGCCGAGCATGTCAATGGTGATGTTCTCGAGTTTAAGGCCAAGCTCTTCGCTTACGAACTGTCCGCCAGTTAGAATAGCAATATCTTGCATAATTGCTTTGCGTCTGTCGCCAAACCCAGGGGCTTTGACAGCACAAACTTTGAGACCAGCGCGCAATCGGTTTACAACAAGAGTAGCCAGGGCCTCGCCTTCGACATCTTCTGCGATGATGAGGAAAGGACGGCCAGTTTCAGCTGCAGCCTGCAAAATAGGGAGGAATTCCTTCATCGCTGCGATTTTTTTATCGTAGATCAGGACAAAGGCATCTTCGAAAACCGTTTCCTGTTTTTCAGCATCGTTGATGAAATATGCAGAGAGATATCCGCGATCGAAATTCATTCCTTCTACGACATCGAGACTTGTTTCGAATCCTTTGCCTTCTTCAACTGTCAAGGTGCCATCTTTGCCAACTCGCTCCATCGCTTTGGCAATGATTTCACCGATTTCGACATCGCCGTTAGCAGAGATTGTTGCCACTTGAGCAATTTCTTTGCGGTCTTGAATGGGTTTGCTCATTTTTTTGAGTTCGACAGCGACTTCTTTGACAGCGATTTCGATTCCTCGCTTGATCTCCATGGGATTAGCGCCAGCAGTGACATTGCGTAGGCCTTCGCTGAAGATGGCTTCGGCTAGCACCGTTGCAGTTGTCGTACCATCACCAGCGCGGTCGGCCGTCTTGCTTGCGACTTCTTTGACCATTTGGGCGCCGATATTTTCTTCTCGATCTTCGAGTTCGATCTCTTTTGCGACAGTTACGCCGTCTTTAGTGATATGAGGAGCTCCGTAGGAGCGGTCGATGAGGACGTTACGGCCTTTAGGACCTAGGGTGACTTTGACAGCTGAAGAGAGCGTACGAACCCCTTTTAGGATCTTTTGGCGCGCTTCCTCTTTAAAAATGATGTTCTTTGCAGCCATGAATTTTACTCCTAAATGATTATTATTGAATGATTGCTACGATATCTTCATCACGGAGGATGACAAACTCCTCATCATCGACAGTGACTTCCTGGCCAGCGTATTTGTCCATCAGGATTTTGTCGCCTACCTGGACGTTAATAGGAATTTCTTTACCATCGGAAGTCCTTTTACCCGTGCCAACAGCGACGATGACAGCCGTTTCTTGCTTTTTCTTCGCTGAATCAGGAAGAATAATGCCGCCTTTCAGGGTTTGTTCTTGTTCTAACCGTTTGGCAAGTACTCGGTTGCCAAGTGGCTTAAGAGTTGTTTTTTTAGCAACTTGCTGAGTCATACTTATTCTCCTTATCCTCGTTATTCAGAATTAGTCGAAAAATCTGATCCGAATTTTACTCGAATAGGGTATTTTAAAGCAACAACTTAGCACTTTATAGATTTGATTGCTAAAAAACCTTCGAGGCGATTGACTTTCAAGGTTTAGTTCATGCAAGATGACCGGAATTAGTTGGGCTGAGTCCTATGGTAGAGCAAGGGCTTTAAAATAGTTTATATATTATTTTAAAGACTCCTCGCCATTTGAGCAGACAAAACGGGAAATTGGTTGAATACCCTCTGTTTTTTAAGGAGAAGACCATGGTTATAGAAAGATCGGAAGTACCTATCGAGGATTGTTGGAATGTCCAAGCACTCTATCCTTCATTAGAAAATTGGTATAAAGAATTCCATGCGATACAGGGGCATAAAGAAGCGCCCTATTGGCCCCACATCGAGGCATTTCGTGGACGTCTTGGGGAAAGCCCCTCGCAACTGGCCAAGGCCTTCGAAGAAATCCTGTTTCTCGATAGAAGGTTGACTCGGCTTTATACTTATGCGCATTTACGCCACGATGAAGATCTTGGAGAGACAAAGCATAAAGAGGCTTATGAAAAGATCACCACTCTTTGCTATCTATTCAAACAGCAAAAAGCTTGGTTTGAGCCCGAAATCCTCTCTCTTTCTCAAGAAACATTGGAAAAATATCTAAGTCATCCGTTGATGAGAGAATACAAGCTCCTTCTCGAGCGAATCATCCGCATGAAACCTCATATGCTTGATGGCGAGCAAGAAGAGCTGCTAGCTTTAGGCGGGCAAGCCATGGATACTGCCTATAAAGCTTTTAACGCCTTCAACAATGCTGATCTTAAATTTCCAGACATCGAAGATGGAAAAGGAGTTAAGCACGAACTGACACATGGTTCTTTTTTGAAGTATCTGCGCGATGAGGACAGAGTGCTTCGCGAAAGAGCCTTTAAAACAGTTCATCGCTCGTTTGCCGCCTTTGAAACGATGATGGCAGAGCTGATCAATGGTCTTGTGCAAAAGCATCTTTTTTCGATGAAGGCTCGTCGTTTTTCTAGTTGTATGGAAGCATCGTTATTCGTTCATGAAATCGATCCCAAGGTCTACCGATCGCTGATTTCCTCAGTCCGTGAGAGATTGCCGGTATTGCATCGCTATATGCAAAAAAGAAAGGAGTGGCTCAATCTCGATGAACTTCATCTCTATGATCTTCATGTTCCTCTTGTGCAAGGTGTAAAAATCTCCATGGATTTCAAGCAGGCAGCGCAGGAAGTGATTGAATCGACCTTGCCGCTTGGTAAGGAATATCAAGAAATCTTGGAAAAAGGACTTTTGCTCGATCGTTGGGTTGATCGGTATGAGAATGCGCGCAAAAGAAGTGGTGCTTATTCAAGCGGTTGTTATGACAGTATGCCGTATGTTCTCATGAATTATCATGGCGTTTTGAATGATGTGATGACATTGGCGCATGAATGTGGCCATAGCATGCATAGTTTTTATAGTCGTAAAAGCCAAAGCTACCAGTATTCCGATTATACAATCTTCGTAGCTGAAGTGGCTTCGACATTCAATGAAGAGCTAATGATCGATTATTTGATGAAAAAACTAGAAAATCCAGAGGAAAAAGCCTATCTGATCAACCAACGCATCGACGACATTAGGGGAACTTTTTTCCGTCAGACGATGTTTGCGGAATTTGAACTTAAAATCCATGAACTCGCTGAACAGGGCATCCCCCTTACAGCCCAGCTGCTCAAGCAAATCTATCGACAGCTCAATAAAGATTATTATGGCGATGCGGTTGTCATCGATGAAGAGATCGATTGGGAGTGGGCGCGCATACCCCATTTTTACTACAACTTTTATGTATATCAATATGCCACAGGGATCAGTGCGGCCTTTGCTCTTTTTGACAAAAATAAAAAAGAAGGGGAGTCAGCACGAAGAAAATATCTACGCTTCCTTTCTGCAGGCTCCAGCAGAGAGCCGCTTGAATTGTTGGCAGAAGCAGGCATCGATATGCGGCAGCCAACTGCCGTCGAAGCGATTATGCAAAAATTTGATGAGCTGATCTCTGAGCTTGATGACATCTTTAAACACAAAACGAATTTTACAAAAAGATTGCCCAAAATTCCCGCGAGCAGTATTTCTTTTGATGTTTAGGAAAAACTTAAATTGCAACGCTCCTGGGAGAGTGGGTCGGCATGACTGCTTTTTTAGGGGTGTTTTCCTAAAACTTCCTTAAAGATTGAAGGACGATGTCTGGGAAAAAAACGGCCAGTCGCGCTAAGCGCACATTTGTGATAGCCAATGACAGGGGGCTTCATACGAGGCCTTCGGCAGAACTTGTCAAATGTGCTTCTTCATTTAAGTCGAGCATTCATCTCATCCATCAGGATTTGACTATTAATGCTAAGTCTCTGCTTGGAGTTTTGATGTTAGCTGCTGCGCGAGGAACCCGATTATGCGTTGAGGCAGTAGGCGAGGATGCTGAAGAAGCTGTAGCTACTATTGTCGATTTGGCTAGGAATAAATTCAATATTCACTACTAGACCTCAACGAATAGGCCTATCAACGTGAATATCAAAAAAATCTATTCTTGAAAGGCGATCGTTTTTTCGAGGATTTCTTTCCGGCAGAAAACAGGGATGTTGGCCATCAAAGCGAGGCAGATCGCATCACTTGGCCTTGCATCGATTTCCAGAATATGCTTCTTATCCCCTATTTGCTGTTCTAAAAAAATTCGAGCGAGAAAAATCGTTTCCTCGAGATCGTGGATGACGATGTGAAGAAGTTTGATCTCTAAATTTTCCAACATAGAAAATAAGAGATCGTGGGTCATAGGACGAGGGCGTCTTTCATCAGTGAGGAAGTCCTGAAGGATTTTGCCTACTTGTGGTTCGGTGTAGATGGCAAAACGTTTATGCTCGTCCCCTAAGACAATGGCCGTATAGGACTTTGATTGCATGATCTTATTAAAAGTGATAGGGACAAGTTCGAGCGCCATACTTTTCACTTAATTTACTAGAGCTTTTTTGTCATCAATAGATACTTGCGCCTCATGCTGGACCGAAGATCCTCAAGGAGGATAAAAGCTTTTTAAGCGCTTCCATTAGACTTCTTTCGAAACTCAGCGATTATGAAAATGAACGCAAAGACGCGCAAGACGCGCAAGACGCAGAGAAAATTGATAATGTATTAGCCGCACTGATAATAGACGCAGTAATCAAAGTACATAGGATTTTAGGCGGCCCAGGATTGTTGGAGAGCTTGTATCAAGAGGCCTTATATCAAACTAGGATTACTTCTCAATTTTGGGTAGAAACTTCTTCGCAATGGCATAGAAAGAGTCGTTAATGATTTATAAAACTCTTTGCGGCTTGCGCGTCTTTGCGTTCATTTTCATAATCGCTGAGTTTCGAAAGAAGTCTAATGGAAGCGCTTAAAAAGCTTTTATCCTGAAAATTCTCTTGAAGATTTTTCAATTTTCATAGGGAAAAGAATTTGCAAAAACTATCTTGGAATAGCTTCTTAGTCCTTCAGAACAATCTGACCATCTGAAAAACCAACGAGAATTTGACTTGCCAGATTAAAGAAAAATCCTGTTTCAACAACTCCTGGGATGGAGCAGATGCTCTTTTCCCATTCTTCAGGGTCATCTAAAGGGGATGAGAAATAAAGATCGAGAAGATAGTTGCCGTTGTCCGTGATGAATAAACTATTAGAGGATGTTTCTCTCCAAAGGGCCTTGGTTCCAAGTCGTTCCAGATGCTTCTTTGTGATTTCACGGCCAAAAGGGATGATTTCGATAGGTAATTTATGGCTGCCAAGTCTTTCGACAAGCTTGCTTTGATCGACGATGATTACCAACTTCTTACTCATAGCAGCGACAATTTTTTCACGAAGATGCGCTCCGCCAGCTCCTTTGATCAGCCGTTTTTGAGCGTCTACTTCGTCAGCGCCATCAACCGTGATATCTAACGCTTCAATTGAATCGACATCGAGCACTTT
The DNA here is from genome assembly GCA_963791555.1 of uncultured Simkaniaceae bacterium. Classification (GTDB taxonomy): domain Bacteria; phylum Chlamydiota; class Chlamydiia; order Chlamydiales; family Rhabdochlamydiaceae; genus JAGXTH01. The sequence continues at coordinate 267,588 of CAWBSQ010000002.1, read as the reverse complement.
TAGACCGAGTTGGGAAGCTAGTTTGGCAGATGCTTCCGAGCTTGCTGCGGTGATGATTCGCAGATTTTCATTTTGGCAGCGCATAGAGAGCGCCTCGATGAAGCAGTGAGCGGTAGAACCTGTTCCAAGCCCAACCCGCATCCCGTCTACGATGAGTTTAGCCGCCTCTGCGCCCAAGCGTTTTTTGATTTGATGTTGAGAAAGTATAGTCATAATTTGGCTTTTATCCCACAATAAACGATCACCACTTTTTCCTAGGAATTGAATTAAATTCTTGATATTTTTTACGCTAAACAGCAATTCATAGGAAAGTGTAATGACTACTGAGCAGCAAAATGATGAAAAAGTCATAGCTCAAGAAAGTGCTAAGACTCGACGAGCTAGAGAAAAGTTGCGTAAGCAATTCGAAGATATCGAGAAAAAAATTACACCGAAAGCATTAGAGAAAAAATCTCTTGAGATTCACCGATGGATTGCTCGCCATGCTCACCATCGGGTGATCTTGCATACAAAAACAATTTCTCTGTTTGATGAAAATCAAAACACGGCCAAATTGAGTCAGAAGATCCTTAGACTTTCTCAAGCCCTTGTGAGTCGTCCTAACGAGAATTCCACGGAAGATTCCTAGAAAGAATTTGTAAATTCTTTTCCCTATGAGAATAGGAAGCTTCTTAGGGGAACTTCAAACACCTAGGATAAAGTCTGCATAAGCGCTTATGCAGACTTTATCCTAAAAATCCTCTTGAAAATTTTTGAAATTTCATTGGAAAAGGAAACCTTTTCGGGATCTTCCAAAATGCGGTTCTCGCTCGTATCATTGTCCCGATACTGGCTTCGCCCCGCATTTTGTAATCTCCTCGAAAATCTTGCCATTCTCATAGGCAAAAGAATTTGCCAAAAACTTTTTTAGAGGCAGCTGTGGATTTTGTATTTCGAACTAGCAAAGATTGGCTTTTCGTTTTACTATCTTTGTCAAGTTTGGGAAAGTCATGTCGAATATCATCGATTGTCTTGCATCTCGTGGGCTTCTTGAAGACATAACATCTGAAGATCTGCGCGCTCGGGTAAAAACGCCAATTCGCCTCTACCTCGGGTTTGATCCGACAGCCGATAGCCTACATTTAGGCCATTGGCTGGGAATCGTCATCTTGAAATGGTTTCAAAGCTATGGACATGAGCCGATCGTAATTTTGGGAGGGGCGACTGGCCGTATCGGCGACCCTTCTGGTAAAAGTCTAGAGCGTCCCTTGCTCTCTGGACAAGAAATAGTAAAGAACGTCGATGCTTTGCGAAAGCAATTTGAAAGCCTATTAGAGGTTGGCAAAGGGCTGAGTGTTGCAAAAATCCTCGATAATTATGAATGGTTTGGAGGGTTTTTCCTGCTCGATTTCCTGCGCGACATAGGAAAGCATTTCCGAGTGGGGACAATGCTTGCTAAGGAGAGTGTCAAAGCGCGCATCCAATCTGAAGAAGGGATCAGCTTCACGGAATTCAGCTACCAAATCATACAGGCCTATGATTTTTATCATTTGAACAAGCATTATGGCGTCGAACTGCAGCTCGGTGGCAGCGACCAATGGGGCAATATCACTGCTGGGTTAGATCTCATCCGTAAGTTAGAAGGAAAATCTGCCTTTGGTCTAACTTTTCCTCTTCTAACGCGCAGCGATGGAAAGAAATTTGGCAAATCGGAAGGGGGGGCGATCTGGCTTGATCCCGAGAAATTCTCTCCATATCAATTTTATCAATACCTCATAGGCATCCCGGATACTGATGTGATCAAACTTATGAAGATGATTACATTCATGGATCTAAAAGAGATCGAACAGATCGAACAGTCGATGGGGAAGACTGATTATATACCGAATACCGCCCAGAAGAGACTTGCCGAGGAACTTACATGCTTAATTCATGGCAAAGAGGGACTCGAACGGGCATTAAAAGTCACTAAAGGTGCTGCGCCTGGTGCTGAGACTGTTCTCGATATCGAAGTGCTTAAGGAAATCGCAGCTGAAATCCCTACCTTGCGCTTGTCGCTATCTGCTTTAGAAGGCACAAAACTCGTCGATCTTTTTGTGCAAACTGGGCTCACCCCAAGTAAGGGCGAGACCAGCCGGTTAATCCAGAGCGGTGGTGCTTATCTGAATAATTGCAAGATCGAGGATGCTCAAGCAAGAGTTTCAAAGACCGACCTTATCGGAGGACGCTTTCTTCTTTTAGGGGTAGGCAAAAAGAAAAAAGGGTTGATCGAGATCGATTAGGATCTTTATCCCCGAGCCTATAAAAATTTTCTGTTTCTCCTACGCGCTTGCCCATTTTTTCCAGTACATTTTCAAAAGCCGATCGATTTTTTATCGATGGTCAAATGCATTTCAAAATTAAATTCATCTAAAAAGGACTTGCTTGAAAATAAGGGCGATACAACAATAAGGTTAACACCAGGGCGCCTATAAAGTCGTGGTCAACACGAGAGGATTTGCAGGATATGGCAACGATCACCAAAAAAAAGTTAATTCAAGTGATTTCTCAAAGCCGTTCAGTACATCCAAATGATGTACGGAACGTTGTGCAATCATTTCTTGATGCAATGACAGATTGCCTGGCGAAAGGCGATCGCTTGGAATTTCGTGATTTTGGTGTTTTCGAGATCGTAGAACGTAAACAAAAAATTGGACGCAATCCAAAAAATGCTGGGGTTCCTATCGTTATTCCGGCTCGCGCCGCTGTAAAATTTACGCCTGGGAAAAAAATGCGTAAGCTTATCGAAAGAGGTCCAAAGGTGTCTGGTCCGTCTATGCAAAAATAGGCGAATCACCGCCCGTTAAATAGCAAGGGACTGAGCAGGATTCGAATAAAGTTCAATTTTTAGCTAGCGCATCTCTGCAAGTCAATTAAAGTTATTTATTTTCAGTCGCTTTCATCGTTTGATAAAATATTCTCATTTGTAGATAATTGCCGTCGAATTTCGAGATGATGGGAGCTATCACTTGTCATTACCGAGAACTATTTTTTTTAGTTCGATTGCTTTGTTTGTTGGAATAGGGGTTGTTGCAACTGTTAAAAAACTGCGACAAGACCCGGTGGTAAAAGAAAAAACCATTGTTGCAGATTCCAACACCCAGCCTCCGTTGCCGATGCCAAAGAAAGTGCCTATGCCGGCAACTCAGCCTGTGCAATTGGCAAAAGAAGCGCATGTCAAAGAGCATTCGATCGAAAATCCTGTAAAAACCGAGCAAGCAGAGAAAACAGATGATTTTCCTGTTGTCGATCGCATGGCACATCTATTTAGTACGAAGGGGTATAAACTGCCGATTGTAGAGACCATTTCTTACTCTAGCCGTGTCGATTGGTTGAAGGGTCGCCCTGCATGGATCGCTGATTATGCTGTTCATTATGGAACGTCGCGTCACTTCATTGCGCGTAGTTTAAATGGACGGCCAGACTATTTTACGCAAAAAGTCTCGACGGCTAGTCGTTTTAACATTTTTCGACGTGATAAAGATATTCAATTTTATTTACTCATCGATGTTTCGCGCTGCAAGCTCGCCCTTTATTATCTCGACTTAGGCACCAATGAACGGGTTTTGCTCAAGACGTATTCCGTGGGTCTGGGCGCACCTTCGGCTCAGGCTGTATCTGGTTGTCTAACTCCTCTAGGGACTTATTCTTTAGGGAGTAAAATAGCCATCTATAAACCTGGAATTATTGGGCCCTATTTGAACAAGTCAGTCGAGATGGTGCGTATTTTTGGCACGCGCTGGATTCCATTTGAGCAAGCGTTTGAAGGATGTACTGCGCAGCCTAAGGGGTATGGCTTTCTTGGAGCCCCGTTTGTAGAAAATGATGCCAAGGAACTCGTTGAAAATCGTTCCTGTATTGGTCGATATGAGAGCGATGGCTGTATTCGGTTGAGTTCTGAAGATATAGAGGAGATTTTTTCGATCGTTATAACGAAACCTTCCTTTGCTGTGATCGTCAAAGATTTCAAACAAGCTAAACTCCCAGGCGTTGAAGTAACAACGCCGAGTCGATAATTTAAGGAAATAGTATGACGCTTCTTCCTCATGAAAAGGAAATCCAGGAATACGAGAAGACGGTTCAGCAACTCAAAGAGCAAAATAAAAATAATGCTCTATGGACCGAGGAAGAGCTAAGCAAACTAGAGATCAAACTAGAAAATCTCAAGGATCGTGTCTATTCTCAGCTGAGTCCTTGGGAACGTGTTGCCATTTGCCGTCATCCCCAGCGTCCTCGCGCGATTGACTATATCAAGCAGCTCTGCAGCGATTTTGTTGAAATTTTTGGCGACCGTCTTTATCGAGATGATCGGTCGATTATAACAGGATTTGCGAAAATCAACGGTGTCAAATTCATGGTCATCGGCCAAGAAAAAGGCAATACGACAGAAACACGATTGCAGCGTAATTTTGGAATGCCTCATCCAGAAGGATATCGTAAGGCAATGAGGTGTATGCGGCTTGCCGCTAAATTTAAACTTCCTGTGCTTTCACTCGTCGATACACCAGGAGCTTATCCAGGGCTTGCAGCGGAAGAACGAGGACAGGGATGGGCCATTGCGAATAACTTATTAGAGATGTCCCGCCTTCCAACGCCAATTTTTGTCATTGTTATAGGAGAGGGTTGTTCTGGCGGAGCGCTTGGTATCGGCGTCGGGGATATAGTTGCCATGCTTCAACATAGCTATTATTCTGTGATTTCGCCTGAAGGCTGTGCATCCATTCTTTGGAAAGAAGCGGGTAAAAATGCCCTTGCAGCCCAAACGCTCAAGATGCAAGCCGAAGATTTGCTCGAACTTGAAATCATCGATGAGATCATCGAAGAGCCAAGGGGTGGAGCCCATCACAATCCTCAGATGGTTTATGCCTCCTTGCGCACCTTTATTCTTCAGTGCTGGGAGCAGATCAAATCGACTCCCATGGATCTTTTACTCGAACAACGGTACCAAAAATTCCGCAGGATGGGACGTTTTGTCCATGCCGATGAACTTAGCAATCTAACATGAAACTTCTTTTCAAAGCTGCGCTTCGCAGCCGTCAGCACCTTACCCTATTGATAGGAACAATTCTTACGTTGCTTTGCCTTACCGTGGCAAATCAACTCGAAATGTTCTCTCTTGGCGTGATTTCCAACACGGGGGCCGACTTTTTTGCCCTTTTTGGGTCTAATCAAGATAACGCAGTGACACTTTCAGATGTGCAGAGCAATTGGTCGAAAATCGATAGCGAGGGGACTGGCGCCATTACTAAAGAAAGCGCTACGGCCTACATAGCTTCTTTGAAACAGAGCAATCCGTTGCAATGGGCTGTTGCCAAAATCAGGACGTTTTGGCATCTCGATGGCAACTTCCAAGCCATGATCTATATTTTGATCTTTGTCGCCCTGTTCAAGGCTATATGGCTCTTTTTGAGCCGCTATATGAGTCAGATTCTTGCGATTCGCGTTAGCCGCGACTTGCGTAAGCAATATTTCGAGCATATTCAGTCGTTGCCTATGAGTTTTTACCAAGAACACAACATAGGAAGCCTTTCTTCGCGGGTCGTGGTCGATGCCGGTCAAATAGCTCTTTCGCTCAACTCGCTTGCGACCAACTTGCTTCAAATGCCGTTTACAGTCGCCACCACGCTCTTTTTATGTTTTTTTCTGTCTTGGAAATTATCGCTTGTCATTTTTTTTGGCATTCCGATGATTGTTTTTCCCATCGTCACATTAGCAAAACGCGTGAAGAGGGTCTCTAGGCAGCTCCAAAATAACCAGGAAAAATTTGCCTCCGTATTGATCGATTTTTTGGCTGGCATCCAAACGGTCAAAATCTTTTCAATGGAGCTATTCTCTCTTAAGAAATACCAAGAGCAAAATGAGAGGATGGCAGTTCTGGAAGCCAAAACTGCTAAATATGGTCTTTTAACACGACCCATTCTCCATATGATCACCACGGTTTGCTTAGCAACTGTTGTCATTGTGGGATTGCATACGCTGCACATGTCTGTTTCTCAATTGATCGTCTTTTGCGGTCTTTTGCATATGCTCTACGAGCCAGTGAAAAAATTTGCAGAGGAAAATACACAAGTTCAAAGAGGGATTGTTGCTGCTGAGAGAATGTTCGATGTTTTGCGCCTCAAATCACATATCGAAGATCAGCCTAATGCCGAAGAACTCATCAACTTCCAGGACTCCATTGAGTTTGACCATGTGTGGTTCCGCTATCAGGGTGAATGGATCCTCAAAGATGTTAGCTTCAAGGTGCGGAAAGGTGAAACGGTTGCCATTGTCGGCCCTACTGGGGCTGGCAAGTCGACGATCGTACAACTCATTCCACGCCTTTTTGATGTGCAAAAAGGCGAGATACGCATCGATGGCAAATCCTTGAGCGCGTATACGCAGAAATCTCTTCGCGAGCAGATAGCCTTTGTGGCCCAGAAACCTTTTCTCTTCTACGACAGCGTGGCAGCAAATATCAGTTATGGACAAACCTATAGTCTTGCACAGATTCAACGTGCAGCGAAGCGGGCCTATGCTGATGAGTTTATCGATCGTCTGCCTAAAAGATACGAGGAGATTTTAGCAGAAGGGGGCCAGAATCTTTCCGGAGGCCAGCAACAGCGATTGGCCATTGCACGAGCTCTTTTTAAAAACGCACCCGTGCTCATTCTCGATGAAGCGACATCGTCACTCGATGCTCTTAGCGAGCTCAAGATCAAACAGGCTATTAGTGGTTTGCATGGCGAGGTGACACAGATTCTCATTGCACATCGTCTCACGACGATTGAACACGCAGATCGAATCATCTATTTAGAAAATGGGGAAAAGATTGCAGAGGGGACAAGAGATGAACTCTTGGCACATTGTCCCCAATTTCGTCTTCTTTGGGAAGCGCATTATCAGAAAGCGCAAGAGTTCGTCAGCTCTAGAGAAAGATGAAGTTCTAAGTTTTATCAACTGCTGGCAGTTTCCCAGCTGCTTGCATTTTCCATTGGTTTAAAAACAGCAATCCCTGTTTAACAGGAGAATCAGCTAGTAGCTGAATCCGTTTTATGTAGGGTCTATTGATTATAATAGCCTTACCACCACCATATTTTCTTAGTTCTGCTAATGAGATTTTATGATTTTTGTAAACATCGTGGGCAGCTGTTCCAGGAAGAGTAGCTATTAGGTTTTCACCAGATTGCTTGTCCATTCCCTTAATTCCGACAGGGTCTGCGTTATAGGAGTCTAAAAGAACTTTTTCGATGCCTTTTACGGTATATCCTTTAGGTTTTAATCCAAACCCTAAATAGAGCTGTTTTGTTGGATTGCTGCACATCACATTCCAGTTTGCTCCTTCCCCATTGAAGTGTTTGTCGTTATAGATGCTAGGACCTTGAAAGAAGACTACCGAACCAAGAGAAAGCGCTTCTTTTGAAAAGGGGACCGTTTCTACCAGGTGTAGGATTGGATTATCGAAACGTCTCCCGCTAGAGATCGAGAACGGCATAGGTGAGTCATAGCTAAAAAGCTCATCAAATTTAGGTCCTAAAATTATTTGCAAGGCATGATAAAAGGCAAGTTGGCTGGCTGTTGCGCACTCAAGAAAAATGAGTTCCTTGTCTTTAATAATCGCATTTAAGGCAGCACTTGGAGTGATGTCTCGGCTTCGGAGCACATATTTTAGCATAGCAACGCCGGTAGGTGACGAAGGGTCGGATTCATATTTGAAATATTTCGATGGTGCCTTACCGTGATAAAAATTCCCATTACGGATAAAAAGTTCAAGTCGTTGTTGAATCGGGAGTTTTACTCTGTCTGGCAGTTCCCATTCTATTAAGTCAGAGAGGATACTGAAATATTCGTTGCCATAAAACATTCCCTTATTGAGAAGGGTGAAGTCGTCTGCGTCTAGATATCCAGGATTTCTAGAGTAGTTATCTTCCACGATGATTCGCATGCAGGCAACTGCATTTTTTCCGAATTGTATTTCTAAAGATTCTTTTTGAAATTCTCCGAATGCAACAGCTCTGATTTTATGATCTTTTACAGGTTCTTTTTCTTTTAATTTGTAGTCTGGTTTTGGGGCTTTTTGGGGGGTTTTTGCTGCAACATCAGACGTTTTCTCTAAAAATTGTTCGTACTTGACTACTCGTGACTCTATAGGTTCATTTTCACTAAAGGAAAGCGTTTTTGTGCCATCTTTTGAAGAACAGGTTGTGATGCTGTCGGCATAACGTAAAATAGGGTGCGATTTAGGATTGTCCTTAAGAATTGTTTGTATGAATTGGTTATAGGCATCTATATTCGTACTAGCACCAGAAATAGGATTAGACATAATTCCCCCTTTTATTTTACATGAAATATCTGTAATAAAAGAATAGCTAATTGTTTTATAAAAATCAAATAAAACAAGCAGAAGTAGTTAATAAAATTTCTAACTATACAGTTGAAATTACATGTACTCTTCTGTGTTATTAATGATTCTTTTAAAGAAGCCCTATTTTGACGAAAGACTCTTTGAGGGCCGCATTTTCGGCTTTATCGAAGGCGCCTGAACCCATGAGCCATTTGACATAGTCTTTGGGCACTTCTGAAAGGGGTTTGCCTTGATGCTTGCCAAAGGGCATGCGATCGCCGCCTTTGGATGGAGCAGAGAGTAGCTCGAGGACCGTCTCTATAGAGAGATCGTCGATCATTTGTGAAAAAACTTTATGGAGTACGATGACATCGTCTAGTGCGCGGTGGGCTTGATTCGCAGGGATCTTATAGACTTCTCTTAAATGTTGCAGAGCGTGGCGGGGTAAATCAGGGCGGTATTTTCTCGACCACTTTAGGGTATCGATGGATGGCCACTTTGGTAGGGGTATGCCATGTCTTGCAAATTCCTTCTCTAGGAAAGGCTTGTCAAACGCATCGCCATTATGGGCAATGAGAACCGCATTCGGTCCGCAGAATTCGATGAAAGCTAGGGCCACTTCTTTGAATATTGGGGCATCAGCAACCATTTCATTAGTAATGCCATGAATGGCTGTGGCTTCGGCAGGAATGGGGATGCCAGGTTTTGCCAGGCTCACGAAGGTGCGGTCATTTTGAGGATCATAGGCAGCGATTTCGATGATATAGTCTTTGTCTGCCCTAGTACCCGTCGTCTCAGTATCGAAATAGATAGCAATCATAAGCAAAACTATAAACCAGTTTGCATGAATTCCTCAAGCTGAATACAATCTTCGCTTGTTTCCAAGTTCGTCGACGAGAAAGATTTTGACTGTACCCTATCGAGAGGCGAGTTATGACAAGGTTTAAACACCTTTTAGCATCCCTGATTTTGCTTGCACAAATACCGTTAGTCTCTGAGGAGGTTGGATCACATCAAGTAACTACACCTACGCCCCTGATCGAAACCTATTTTTCTCCTAAGGATCACGTAGCTGATAAATTGATTGCCTTGATCGAACAAGAAACCCTTTCCATCAAAGCGGCTGTTTATTGCATGACACACCGAGGGATCATTAAGGCCTTGTCTGACGCCAAGAGAAGGGGAGTGGATGTTGAGCTCATCATCGATCCTTTTACTATTAAGGCCCGTGCTCCTTTACGTCGGATGGTGCAAACGGGAATGAGCGTCCTCATTTGGGATCCTCAATGGAAACAGGCTGTAGATAAAGGTAGGCCAAGAGAGCCCCTCATGCATCATAAGTTTTGTATCTTTGGCTCTATTGGAGCTGTCTGGACTGGTTCCTTCAACTTTACATCAGAAGCTTCTAATGCCAATCAAGAGAATGCGCTCTTGATCAAAGATCCACAACAGGTCATGCTCTTTGAAGAGCAATTTAATGAAATCAAAGGGGGGGGGTGTCGCAACTATTTAGAGTATCTTGCCCACCCTCCTAAGAAGAAAAAGAAGAAAAAATCATGAAGCGTGTTCTATTAAGCCAGTTGCAAAACTCTTCGGCGCGCAAAATCGTTCTTTTGGACTATGTTGAGTCCGCGCCTTCTCGCCTGCCCTTCTGGGCAGGCCACCGACGGTGCGGCCCGGCCAGGCATTGCCGGGCTTCTCAACATGATCCAAAAACCTCGATTTTTCGCTGCCGTGGAGTGTTGCAACTGGCTCTATTTGTAATTCTTTTATTAGCCGCTGGGTGCTATCAGATTCATTCCGATGATGATCTGAGAGCTGTTCCGACGACCAATAATCCCAATGTTTTGCCTATGGGTGGCAAGGCTGGCTCAGTGCCTTCCGCTGGATTTTAATTAAAGTTTATTTGCGATATTTCGGGACAGTTATTGATGTTATTGGTGTTTTGAATTAATTTGAAAGAAACTAGAGTTATTTTGCATGACAGACAAGGGTTCCATTAATTATCATTATTTTCCTTCCAGCTTTGACCAGGTTTTTCACTCTCTGGGTAAAGAAAGGCTGTTGGATCTGTTGAAAAAAATGCTTCTAATCCGCAATTTCGAGATTCGTGCTGAATCAGCCTATCAACACGGGAAAATAGGTGGCTTCTTTCATGCATACATTGGTCAAGAAGCCGTCCAGACGGCCGCAGTTGCTGCTATGGGAGAAGATCAATGGTGGGTAACCACATACCGCTGCCACGCTCTAGCGCTTCTTCTTGGCGCCACACCAAATGAAATCATGGCCGAGCTGTATGGAAAAGCTACTGGTAATGCGCTTGGCAGGGGCGGTTCAATGCACCTTTATACAGAACGCCTTCTAGGAGGCTTTGGCATTGTAGGAGGGCAAATTCCAGTAGCAGCTGGTGCGGCTTTCACGCTCAAATATTTAGAACAAAAAGGAGTGGCAGTCTGTTTTCTTGGCGATGGGGCAGTTGCTCAAGGGTTATTTCACGAAACTCTTAACCTTGCCGCTTTGTGGGACCTGCCTTTGATCGTGGTCGTCGAAAACAATCGATGGGGCATGGGAACATCGGTCGAGAGGGCAATTAGCTTAGAGCCGATCGCCGAGACCAAAGCGCCAGCTTATGGCATCAAAGGATACACCTTTGATGGGATGGACTTGATTAACTGTTATGCAGGCTTTGAGCATGTGTTTCAAGAAGTGCTAAAGACCTCGCGTCCCGTCCTTGTCGAGGTGATCACAGAACGTTTTCGCGGACACTCCATTTCCGATCCAGCTCTTTATCGAAGTAAAGACCAGCTGCAAAAATGCCTGCAACGCGATCCTATTCAAATCGTGTTCAATCTCCTCAAGGAGAAAAACATCCTTACAGATGAACAATTTGAAGCAATGGACAAGGAACAAAAGGATATTGCTGTTGCGGCTATGAAATATGCCGATGAGAGCCCTGCGCCCGATCCCATTACCTTAGGTGAAGATGTTTTTGCCCCAGAAGGACCCAAATAAGGATACCACCCATGCCTATGCAACTTGTAGAAGTTCGTGAAGCGCTAAGACAGGCCATGGATGAAGAAATGCAACGCGATTCCCGCGTATTCATCTTAGGAGAAGAGGTTGCTGAATACAATGGTGCCTATAAGATCACCAAAGGCATGCTTGCCAAATGGGGTCCCAAACGCGTTATAGATACCCCTATTTCTGAAGCGGCCTTTGCAGGATTGGCTATTGGCGCTGCTATGACTGGCTTAAGGCCGATCGTCGAGTTCATGAGCTTCAATTTTTCCTTCGTTGCAGCAGACCAGATCATCTCCAATGCCAGTAAGATGTACTATATGTCGGGGAACCGGTTCTCTGTTCCAGTGGTCTTTCGCGGTCCTAATGGTGCCGCTGCGCAGGTATCTTCACAACATTCTCATAATGTCGAAGCGATCTATGGAAATATACCCGGCCTTTATATCCTTTCCCCCAGCAATGCCTATGATGCGAAAGGGTTGTTAAAGACGGCGATCCGTTGCAACAATCCCGTCCTCTTCCTAGAAAACGAGCTCTCCTATGGGGATAAAATGGAGATACCCACAGAAGAGTATCTCATACCCATGGGTAAGGCCCGTATCGTAACCGAAGGGAAGCATCTCACACTCATTGCGCATAGCCGCATGGTCAATGTCTGCAAGCAAGTGGTCGCCGTGCTTGCTGCCCGTGGCATCAAAGTCGAACTGATCGATCTTCGAAGTATTAAGCCCCTTGATATTGCAACGATTGCCGAGTCGATCCGCAAAACACATCGGTGCGTGCTCGTCGAAGAGGGGCATATTTTCAGCGGTATTTGCGCAGAAGTAGGATTTGAGATCATCGAACATTGCTTCGATTTTCTCGATGCCCCACTCAAGCGTGTTTGTCAGCTCGAGACACCAATGCCCTATTCTAAGATGCTTGAGCACGAGACAATGCCCAATAAAGAAAGGATTTTACGGGCCTGCGAAGAAATTCTACGTTAGGCAGCCAATTGGCTTTAAATTGAACAGGCCGCAAGATCCTCAATTTATTTACATTTACTCGGTCAAACGACATACTTAGTCTCTTGTAGAGATTGTAAGAATGGTGCCTTATGCCTTTTACCTTGACGATGCCTAAGCTTTCTCCAACGATGGAGACCGGAACCATCACCAAATGGCATAAAAAAGTTGGCGATCATGTCAAAGCTGATGAAGTTCTCTTCGAAGTTGCTACAGATAAGGCAACTGTTGAGTACAATGCGATCGATGCCGGATACCTCCGTAAGATCCTCGTCGAAGAGGGGAAGGATGCTATAGTCAATCAAGCAGTAGCGATTTTCACTGAAAAAGCTGATGAAAGCATAGAGGGCTATAAACCAGAGGGGACAGCGCCTTCTGCAGCAAAAGCCGAAGCACCACAACCTGCAATGGCTCAAGCCGAGGCCAAGCCTAGCTCTGCACCAGCTGCGAAAGTCACAGGAGCAGGACTTCAACAACCAGCCTTTGTTCCAGAAGCCCCCCTGGAAAACTATCAGTTCCCAGAACCTGGCGAAATCCTCCATGGCAGAGTTCTTGCTTCCCCCCTTGCCCGCAAGCTAGCTAAAGAAAAAGGGGTCGATCTTACCACAGTAAAAGGTAGCGGACCTAATAAACGTGTGGTTGCTAAAGATGTCGATACGGGACAGCCCGATGCTATTGTAGCGTTTGGTAGAAGGGAATCTCCTTCTGTTGCCCCAGGCACTTTTGAAGAACTGCCTTTATCTCCGATGCGCAAAATCATTGGCCAGCGTCTGCAGGAGTCGAAGACCTTTATTCCTCATTTCTATGTCAGTCAGGATGTCCGTTGTGATGCACTCCATTCTGTTCGCGAGCAGTTGAAAAATCTGGGGATCAAAGTGAGTTTTAACGATCTCGTCATGAGAGCGACTGCTTTGGCTTTACGTGAACATCCCAATGTGAATTGCGGCTATGATTCCGTCAAGCAAGCGATCATCCAATTTCAATCGATCGATATTTCTGTGGCTGTCAGCATCGATGGGGGGCTTATTACGCCAATCGTACGGCATGCTGACTTCAAAAACCTTGGTGATCTTTCCGCTGAAGTAAAAACACTGGCTGGAAAGGCAAGAGCGGGAAAACTTGAAAGGCATGAATATGTCGGTGGCTCGTTCACGATTTCTAATTTGGGTATGTATGGCGTCAGTGAGTTCACCGCCATCATCAATCCCCCGCAGGCGGCGATCTTAGCTGTTGCAGGCATCGAGGAGAAGCCTGTGATCGAAGATGGCAAAATTGTTGTGGGAAAGGTCATGCGTTTAACGCTGTCGGCAGATCATCGTATCATCGATGGAGCAGCAGGAGCGCAGTTTCTTAAGACCTTGCAGAAATTGTTAGAAAATCCAGCTGTACTTCTTATCTAAGAAAGTATTTGCAAATTCATTTTCCTTGAGAACGGAAACCTTTTCGGGATCTTCCAAAATGCGGTTCTCGCTCGTATCATCGTCCCGATACTGGCTTCGTCCCGCATTTTGCAATCTCCTCGAAAATCTTCCCATTCTCATAGAGAAAAGTATTTGTAAATTCTTTCTGAGAAGCTCTCTTATAGCCAGTCTTTGCGCTGGAAATAGACATAAGCCAGAACGAAGAGCGAGACGATGACCAGTACGATATAGATAAAAGCATGAGGACTTTCTGAGAATGGCAGTTTGATATTCATGCCATAAATGCTGGCAATCACCGTAGGGATGCTGAAAATGATCGTTAGGGCTGTTAAGAGCTTGATGGTCTTTGTGACGTTATTTGTGAAGATGATCTGGAAAGAGTTACGCAAGCTGCGGATGCTCTTTAAATTGACGTTGCATAGGATTTCCGATTGTCTAGAAGCATTTAGCAAATCCTCGATGAGATCTTGGTCTTTTTCATGCAATTCAAAATATTTTCCAGAGGTGATTCCTTCTAAAACTGCTCGCATTGGCACAAGGGTGGAAAGGTATTGGTTCAAGATATCCTCGTTCTTCGTCAGAAGAATGATTTCATCGCTTTTGACATGCGTAAGTTCTCGTTCTTGTTTAATCACGTTGTAACGGACACGCTTTATCTGCTGAGAAAAATCTTGTGTTATTTTGAGCAGCAAATAGATGAGCAGCTTGGATTTTTGATGGGTTGATAGACGGCTCATCTGCGTTAGGTAATTCCGTATAAGAGGACTTTTTTGAGGAGAAATCGTGATAAAATAGTGTGGGCAGAGAATCATCGTTAGGGTAGAGGTATAAAGGCCGATTTCAGCCTCGCTAGGATATCTTATGATCACCAGAATCGTATTTTTCATTCGTTCGAGGCGGGGAACTTCATGCTTATCGAAGCAATCGAGCAAATCGATGGTGTCAAGGCCGGTAAAATGGGCTAGGCTTTCTAAATCTTCCTGGGTAGCTTCATCAAAATGGATCCAACAACCATCCCTTGGTTCATTCAAAACCTGGAATTGCTTATCATGCGCAGATTTGTAATAGATCTGCATCATGGCGCAAGTGTCTTTTTCTCAATTTTATTCATAACGTATTGCTATTTTAAGAGAAGGCCTTCCCGTAAATCTTTGATTAGCAGGAAGAGAATTTCTCTACGAGATATTCCTGAGGTTTGTGGTTACGAATGAATGTCAGGGGGTGGTGCTGCGGACTCATAACCCCCTGGGCGTAGGTTCAAGGCCTGCTTTCCCCAATTTACTTAAGTTGTTAGATAACAGTTTTTTTGCGTTGGCGTAATTTTCTTATTCCAACAAGAAAGACATTATGTCAGAATTTTTGTTAGGATTTTATCCTTTTCGGGGTATTCGAAATCTTAGTCTGCTGAACCTAGCTCAACGCTGAAGTTAGATTGATAGTCCCTTGATAACGAACCCACAAGCTGCTTAAAAGCGTTGATAAAGATCGATAGAATTTCAAAACTGACATCGAATGCAATTGTAGAAACTGGTTGTTCCGTATGCGAAACTTCCCTGCTGCCGTTTGTATTGTTAAGTGTTCGATATAACAATGTAGCATCTCTCAGACAGAGGGGTTTTGTAGGACACTAAAGAGCAAGCATAGAATAAACAAACGTCATGCCCAAAAGAAAAAGAGTGGATTTTTTTGCTATACTTTAAGCTTCTCTTTTAGCTCATATGCTGTGATAACACATAGGCTGCTTTTGTCGAATGTAAAAATAACGTTTATAAATTTTGTGCTAGCAATCTGACCTGTCATTGTATACGACCAATGTCCCTGTTCTGTAATCCATTTACAGCCATGACCGAACCCATTTTTTAAAACATTTTCAACATCGACAGTGGTAAAACCCCTCTCTTTTAGTCTTTGAGAAGCATGCTGAGTATATTGAATCTGTCCCGCATCAATTTTTTCCCTTGCATACTTTTCTATATCAGAAGTTGGTAGTGGTGCATGTAGTTTTTTTGGAACTTTTTTTAGATTAGAAATTGGCATTGCTGAAGACGAGATGGGTGGGCTTAGTGTGCTTGAAGACAAGGTTGGTTGAACTTGAAGACTTGGTTGCGCATATTGAATGATTGCGCCAGAAAATGAATCTCTATATTGCATCGTCGAGTTTGAGGAGAAGGTTGGTTGAACTTGAAGACTTGGTTGCGTATATTGAATGATTCTGCCAGAAAGTGGATTTCCATATTGAATTGTCGAGCTTGAGGAGAAGGCTGGTTGAACTTGAAGAATTGGTTGCGCATATTGAATGATTGCGCCAGAAAACGAATCTCTATATTGCATTGTCGTGCTTGAGAAAAAGGCTGGTTGAACTTGAAGACTTGGCGGGGTATATTGAATGGTTCTGCTAGAAAATGAATCTGTATATTGACTCGCTTGGCCCGAAAATGGCTCACCGCTTGAACCTGTAAATCGAATTGTTTCACCTGAATAAGGGTTTGAATAGGAGGGTGGATAATTTATAGTTGTCATCTTTTATATCCTATATTAGTTATTTAATTTCTTACTATGTAAATTATACAATATTTTTTTGATTAAATGAAATTCTTAAATAAAAGAATTAAAAAAATATATTTGTGTTATTGCGCCTTTTCCTTATTAAGCATTTGATTTACAAGCCTTTAACTTGTTAAGGATTTTTAAACCCGATCAACGAACAAACCTTGAAAGATCGGCTTCAAACGATAAGTTCGACTTGACGCCGACCGACTTTAATGAAGGCTGATTCTAGCAAAAGCGAGAAGCCGATTTTATACATTTTGGCAGGAATGCCATTGTGATTTCCTCGAATAAGAATCTTATTCTCGTGAAGTTAAGAGCAAAGATCTGCGATAAAATCAAAGGATTTCAATCCAATTGGAGTTGTTTTTTATTAACTTTTGCATTACTATAATTTCAATAATTTACAATGGGTGTTAATGCTTATTTCGAACTTACCTTCACAATCACATCCAGCTATTAGTCCGATAACAAATAAAGAAATGCTTCTAACATTACCAGGACGTCTACTTAAAGATGTTTTTAAATTTCTTCCAGAGGCTGATCGGACTAAGTTTTCTAGCACTAGCCCTAAAGCAAATGCTTGCTATTGGACTGTACGCGTTCTCGATCGATCCAATCGCGAAAAGAGACCACAGGCAGGGCTTCTGTACCATACACTCGTGGGAGCTAAGGGGTCTAAATTTCTGTTGGATACTCACTTAGACGACCTGGAATGCATTTTCAACACGAGATTGGTTGAATTAATCAAGGATAAGTACTCTCGTGGTCTTTACTTGGCTTGCGTTGTAGGGGGCAGACGGTTGTATATCTGGGGTGAATTTCATTCGCGTAGAGAGGATAAAGAATTTACAAGATTGTTGGAACTGGGTTGCCAGAAGAAAATGATAGCGCTTTTTAAAGAGGGATTATTCGCGATATCCGAGAAGGAGGGAATGCATAAAATTGCTCGAGGGCTTTCATCAGACGCTATATTGAAAGGACTCGAGTCCGGGAACATGGCACCTCGCTCTTTACAGATATGGTCGCATCTCATCAGTCGATTGAGTCGATACTCGATAAGCTTAGCCAAATCCAAGCACCTTTTGGAGTTAGTGAAAGGTCTGCTCACAACGCCAGTATACTCTCGTGTTTTGCTAAGAGCTCTGGAAGCCAACATGAAGAATCAACCTACAGATTGTGCCTTGGCGCAATGGATTCACGGCATGATTGACTGGTCTCGTGTTAAAGGAGCAATTATCATGCCAGTCCTAGAGCAGATTGTGAATTCCGAGTTCAAGGTGGAAAAGCTCTTTGAGGTTGCCAAAGCACACCCCTCAAGTGTGATACCTTTCCTAATACCTTTTGGAGCCGCTTTTATCGAAGAACCTGAACAGTTTAGCGCAGAGGAACTTCGCGCTTTAAAATGGTATGCAGCTAAGCCTTCTCCTCAAAGAGCGTCAGAAGTTGAATCCCTATTGATAGAGAAAAGAGATACTGACTTTGCAGAAAATATCCTCCAGGCATTCCAATTTCTTCCACCATCATTGCCGATTTTTGCAGTGGTTGGAGATCTGCATAGACGAGGTGTGGTACTTAAAGTATCACGTTTCTACCATCACCATCCAGAGAAGTATGTCTATATTTCTCCTGAGGATAGAGAAAGGCAGGCTGAAGAAGAAGAGGCAAGAATGTTCGCAGAGCTTGAAGCTCAAAATAGTTAAAGAGAAAGGGAAGCCCCCCTCAGCATTCAATAAGATCACTTATTGCCTGATGTACCCATCAGCTAAATCCGTTAAATGTTCGATGGTGCTAGTTAAAATAGAGTTCTCTCCCTTTATATCTTGTCTTCTTAACTATCACATTCTATGGTACTTAAATTGTAATAACCGACTTGATTCGAAAAAAGCTCTTGGAAATATTGCTGTAACGTTGTACCATTACAGAAAAAGGAGTAAAAACGATGAACAAGAATCTGGATAAGGATGGTTGGCAAGGATTTTTAACCCTGTGCACAAAAATCAAATCATCTGATGAATTCAGACAATTTTTCGAATTGTTTTTAACCCTAGAAGAACAAGAAGTTATAGGGAAGCGTTATTTGATTATAAAGGCTTTAGAAAGTGGTGAATTAACTCAACGGGAGATTGCAGAGAAGTTCAAAGTGAGCATCTCTCAAATCACTCGAGGTTCTAATGCACTTAAAATCATTGACGCCGAATTGCTAAAGTTTTTAAAGACGCAGTTAAAATAGCAGGAAATTATGAATTATCCCCTATTTGATAACAGATCCGTCCGGAGAACATCCAATTCTCCTCAATTGTTTTTTGCTCTCTTTTCATTCTCTTCTCGTTGGTGGGCTTTCGCCCGATAATTTATTCCAATCCATTCATTGATATTTTACTGATTTAGAACGGACAAGGCTACCCCTTTGCCGTTTCTTATTCAGACTTAAACTCATCCATAAATACGGTGCTAAGCCTGTTTTTTTGGAATAAGACAGTCTTTTTTTGAATTTTTTCGGGATTTTTTATGAGTCTATTAATTGATAAAGACGAAAGAAGTTTTTCGTTAAGTAGTTTATTACCTTATGATACTGCCACCAAAAAAAACGGGAAGCTAATACCAGCATTACATGAATACTGCCTACTTATTACCACAGCAGAACAAGCCATAGATGCACTTGAAAGTGGGAGTTTTGAGCAATTCGATGCTCTTGGTGGAGAGAATATGTGTCAAATTCGTGCGATCATCATTGCCACGATTGCCAAAGCTCTTTTGAAATCGCTTCTGCCGCTAAAGAGTCGTTTAGCAACCATTAAAGGGAAGGTCGACAGTTTATCTAAATCGCTCGCAAGTCGACCACAGGGTTCTTTAAAGGACTTATTCGATAAAGAACATCTTGATGTTACGCTCACATACAAAGAAGTATTTCTTGCCCAAGCCTATCTTTTAACACAAGTGAAAGTTGAGAAACCTTCAAGGGCTGAAACCCCTTTTCTAGCAAATGAGGGGACAGAGCCAAAAAATTTGCAAAAATTTGGCAAGGTCTCCAGTAGTTTTGCTAGCGCCTTAGTCAAGAACTTTCGTAAAGGATTATCTTCTGCTTCAGTAGAGTTTATTCGCGAATGTGCGCGAGCTCTACCAGAGAAAGAAGAATTGGCTCCAACCATAGTCGAGGAGTTGGTTGTCGAACATAATGGTTGTCGTAGCCTTCCATTTTTCTTTGTCAACGACATCCTTATGCGACAAGCATTCTCTTCTAGCATCCCCATTATAATTAACTTAGAGCAAGTAGCAAAAGATCAAGGCAATAAAAAAATAAGACAAATCTGCCTTTTATTTAAGAGAAATTCAAATGAACGCCAAAGAACAATTATACCATCAGTACATGACTTAAATTCGCCTGCGTTTGTTTTGCATGGATTTATGCAGCGGCCACTTACCGAGTTGCCAGATCGGATGCAGACAATACGGGAGCTCTTAAGTTATGGCGTCGACAATTTAGTGCTGATGAATAGCGCTGATCATCGACAATGCCTCGATCCCTCTAAGGAAAGGTTAGTTCAAACTATTGGGAATCAAAAGCTAAAGTCCTATAAAGCTGCTGCCCAGGAAAGGGGATGTTCTTTAGAAAATCCCTCTCTTTTTTTCATTAATCATGCATTTTGTGGCTCGATTGGCCATCAACCTTCTCTAAAAAGAAAAACTGAAATAGCTACCGAACTTGGCTCTATTCAACCCAACTTCACGCTGCCTATTCTAGAAACAATCGCAGAATATGAGGAGGAGCCGTGATAGAAGGTCAGCAGCAAGCAACCCCTAAACAATCATGGTTTCAACTCCTGAGTATTCAAGCAGGTGGAGCTCTTTGTCTGCCAGTGATCCTGATAGGGCAGATTATTTGTCAAAAGTATGGATGGCTTGCTGCTACTTTGATCGTTGGTTTGGGTAATCTTTTTTTATTACTTACTGGGCTTGCATTTGCCATCCTGAGCATGCATCACCCACAAAGTACTGTGCAGCATGCAATTCACTATTTTGGCAACCGAGGACGACTAGGATTTGCCTCTTTGATGATGATTTGCATGATTGGATGGTTTGCTGTTCAGCTCAATGTTATGAGCCTTAGCCTAGGTCAACTTTTTGGCATGGTAGGACTATCCATTAATCCACATTTTTTAAATATCGGGTTAGGGCTCTTATTGAGTGGAGTGATGTGTTTTGGAATGCAAGCGATGAAGTGTTTATCCAATCTTAGCGCACCACTTTTGGGATTAACCTTGCTCTACGCATTTTTATTCACTAATGGAACTGTGCCAACAGCTCTTCCTTTGACCATTTCTTGGCTCGGGGGGCTGTCGCTGATCATTGGCGGAGGGATTGCTTCCGTGATCGATCTCCCTACTTTTTTCCAACATGCGCGGTCAAAAAAGGATGCCTGTATTGCTGTGGTTCTTCTCTATGGACTTATTGTTCCTTTCATTGAAGGAGTCGGTCTTTATTTATCGGCTATAACTAGCGGTGAATCGATCTTACAGGTGCTTCAAATGGGGCATGGCCTTGCATGGACGCTTTGGATTAGTTGCTTCATTCTGCTCTGTGGTTGGACAACCAACAACGCGAATCTCTATTCAGCAACAGCTTCTTCCTATTCGCTTCCCGGACAATTCGACTTTAAAAGCAGAACTCTCGGATTAGGCCTTGTGGGTACTACGGTTGCATGTTTTAACCCCTTAGCGAACCTTGAAGTCATATTAGATGTGTTTGGAATAACCATTGGAAGTATGGGAGCAGTAATTTTAGTAAATTATCTTCTTGAAACAATGAAACAAAAAACCTCGACGAATGCTTCTTTTACAAGCTGGATTCTAGGCGTTGGAAGTGGCTTAGCGTCTCTTTTTCTGCCCTTCTTTCTTACAGGTGTAGCAACTTTTGATGCTTTTTTAGTAACCGCTTGTGCTCAGGCGGGCATAACAATAATCAATCAGAGAAAAAAGACTTATGAAGCAGCTAACAGTTAGTGATCTCGAATTTTTATCTCTTGGGAGCACTGTATTAGGTTCCGGAGGAGGAGGTGATCCATCCTATGCGTTGTTAATGGCTAAGCATCAATTCGAGCAATATGGACCTGTGACCATTATTTCTGTTGAAGAGTTGCAGAGCGAAGATGTTGTTGTGCCTCTTGGAATTATGGGAGCCCCGCTAATTAACATGGAACGTCTACTGAGCGGCAGGGAATTAGAAGCCCTCGTTACAACAATTGAGCAACGCCTTGGCCGTAAACCAACCGTACTCATGGCAGGTGAAATTGGAGGAGCCAATGCATTTGCGCCTTTACTCATTGCTGCGAAAATGGGTCTACCAGTTTTAGATGCCGATCTCATTGGAAGAGCCTTTCCCGAGCTGCAAATGAACTCTTGCCATCTACAAAAGCGCAATGCCACTCCGGCTATAGTTTCTGATTGTTTGGGCAATACTGTACTTATCGAAACATCTCTAACAAGAACTTTAGAAAAGTTTGCAAGGGCAGTTACTGTGAGTATGGGCTCTAGTGCTGCAATTGCTCTTCATCTAATGAATGGCAGCGAGGTGCAGGGATCTGTCGTTCCAGGAACCATTTCACAAGCGTTAATGTTAGGTAGAATCATTCATGAAGCGCGAGAAAAAAAAGTGGATCCAATCAGCATGTTGACTAAGCTGCCGGAAATTCACTTTTTAGCTCAAGGAACGCTGATGGATATCGATCAAGAAGTTAGAGACGGATTTTTGTATGGATCGGTCACCCTCTTAAGCGATAAGCGCAAAATCAAACTCCTTTATCAAAACGAGTATCTACTAGCATCTGATGAAAATGGGGTCCTTGCCTCTACTCCAGATATTTTGATGCTTATGGAAGAGACTAGCGGCACTCCTATTACAAGCGAAACTCTGAAATATGGCCTTCAGGTAGCACTTATTGCTATTTCTGCTCCTGCTATTTGGCAAACACCCGCAGGTCTTGCGCTTGTAGGCCCTCGGATCTTTGGATATGACATAGACTATCAGCCCATCTCTCAATTACTGGAGCAAAAGGTATGAGACATTATGTGATTGGTGTTGATATTGGCGGGACAAATACTGATGCCGTTCTTATCGATGATCAGGAAAGAATTCTATCTGCTGTCAAAACGACTACAACAGATGATATCAGTCTAGGCTTCAAAACCGCCTTGTGCCAACTTTTGGAAAAAGCTGACATATCAGCCGATACTATCGAGGGTGTATTTGTTGGTACGACCCATGCGACTAATGCCATCTTACAAAAAAAAGAGCTCTACTCTGTCGGAGTCATTCGAATCGCTGGTCAGCATCCCAATATGCTACCTGCCGGGTTCTCTTGGCCAAAAGCCCTTAAGGAAACCATCTTGAGGAGCATAGTGACGATTAGCGGTGGATTTGAATGTCACGAAGGACCATTAACTCCCTTATGCATGGAAGAAGCACGACATGCAACCGAGATCCTTTTAAAAAATGGGGTCGAGAGCATTGCCATCATAGGCGTATTTTCTCCTCTCAATGGTTATCAAGAACAAGAGGTTGCCCATGTAGTGCATGAAATTGCAGGTAGCGATTTTCCAGTGTCACTCTCCCATGAAATTGGAGGAATTGGCTTTATTGAAAGAGAAAATTCCACAATTCTCAATGCCTCTCTAAAACGAGTCATGCGTCAAGGGTTTCACTCCTTAAAAACTGCAGCACAAGAAATGGGCATTCTATGTCGATTGATGATCACACAAAATGATGGGAGTCTGATCGACATCGAACATGCTATCGAGTATCCAGTACTCACGATCTCTGCTGGTCCAACCAATTCCTTCATTGGTGGAGCTAGACTTGCGGGAAAAGATTCCGCAATCATTATCGATATTGGGGGTACTTCTACTGATGTTGGCTTAATTCGGAAAGGTTTTCCTATTCGCAGTCTCAACACATCGAATATTGGCGGTGTCACATTGAATTTTCCTATGCCAGATGTTCTCTCTATTGCTCTTGGAGGAGGTAGCATGATCGTTATTGAGGATGAATATATAACGATTGGCCCTCAAAGTATTGCAAAGGCATTAAATACTGAAGCAATAGCTTTTGGAGGACGTCAGTTAACATTGACTGATATAGCTCTTTTTCTGGGCCATCTAAAGATACCTAAAGCGGATGGTCAATCCATACCCGTGACGCAGAAGATCGGAAAACGTGTTTTCGAGCAAATAGGAGATAAAATTCGGCAACTCGTTTTTAAAATACAGGGAGAAAGCAAGGATTTACCTGTGATTTTTGTTGGTGGTGGTTCTGCACTCTTACCCACATCCTTATTCGATTCCCATTATCAAATTCCTTCCCATTTTGATGTGGCTAATGCATATGGGGCGGCATTAGCAGAAATTTCGGGAACTGTTGACGTAGTAGTCAGCCTGCAGAAAAGAGAAGAGGTTTTGGAAAAACTCTATGAAAAAGCAAGGCAAAAGGCAATTGATCAAGGCGCAAATCCAGCCACCTTACGGCTTGTTGACCAACAAATCATCCCTTATTCCTATGTTCCTAATCAAATGGCACGTGTTGTGGTGAGATATTCCGGCAAAAGAATGCTTAAGATCAACAATAGATTCTAGCTTATTTACATCCTTATTCTCTAAAATTTCCTCTGGTTTTTCATGTGAAATAAGGTAAATATTTCAAAGCAGAGGAAATATGTACAAAGTAGTCGTCGATTATGCACCCGCCGAGGCTGATAATGCCGTTGTAAGTGAAGGTATCATTGCATTCAATGAGAATGTATTGGGTGAGCGAGATAAAGCATTTTCCATTTTTTTGAAAAATGATTCGGGAAAAGTTTTCGGCGGGATACAAGCATTTTTAGATTCGGAATCAGTCTATATCGACGTATTGTGGGTTGAAGGAAATCTCCAAAAACAAGGATACGGCACAAAATTGTTAGATGCAGCAGAACAAGAAGCCATTAAAAATGGATGCATTTTTTCTTTAGTGGATACTTGGGACTTTCAAGCGGAAGAATTTTATTTGAAAAATGGCTATGAACGGATAGGGGAAGTAAAGAATTATTGGCATGGTCATTCAAAAATATTTCTAAGAAAAAATCTAAGACAATCAAGATTGCATTCCGAGGTTTTTTGGGAAGCGAACTCATAATCACACTCGACAGTTAAAAGGAAGACGACGAACGGGTTACTCGACTGTTGTGAGCAGTGGATGAGTGCTGCGGTTGGTAATAAATACCGTGGACTCATAAGCAGCAGAAGGCTGAGATGTTCTACAGGGCGGTTGAATTAATGATGGGTGGTAAGGCTCGATTCTGCGCTGTTCTCAGAATGAGTTAGTTGATTGAGTTGTTCTTCGAGAGCTTCGATGCGCTTGGCATACTCAGCAATTTTACGCGAATGAACCTGTTGCCGATTGAACTCGGCTAGAGGCATGACAGGACCTCCGCCATATTTGCCGGGTTTATCGATATTTTTACTCACACCGCCTCTTGTCGCAATCATGACGTAATCGGTGATTTCCAAATGCCCTACAACACCAGCTTGTCCACCCATAACGACATTACGTCCAGTTTTGGTAGATCCAGCAATACCGGTTTGCGAGACGATGAGATTGTTTTCTCCGAGTATGACATTATGGCCTAACTGTACAAGATTATCGATCTTCGAGCCACGTTTCACACGTGTTTCTTTAAAACGGGCTCGATCGATGGTCGTATTGGCACCAATTTCCACGTCGTCTTCTAGGATGACGATGCCAAGTTGTTCGAGTTTGGTATGCTGGCCTGCAGCATTGGTAGTATAACCAAAGCCGCAAGAGCCGACCACAGCTCCTGGCTGAATAATGACGCGTGAACCGAGACGACATCCTTCCCGCACTACGGTATGCGGATAGAGGATGCAGTCTTCGCCGATTTCTACATTGGGACCGATGCATGTGTGCGCAAAAAGGCGAGTGCGGTTGCCAATTTTTACTTTGCGATCGACGACGACATAAGGTCCAATTTCAACACCTTCGCCAAGAGAAGCTTCTGGATGGACAACAGCCGTGGGATGAATGCCTTCAAAGCCGCTTTTGTCTTCCTTCTCTTTTAAAAAGATCTCGAGGATCTTTTGGAAGGCGAGTGATGGGTGATCGTGGACCAAGAAGTTTTTTCCTTCTTCGAGTTCCATCTTGGGGTCAACGCAAATGACCCCTGCTTTAGACAGCTTTACCTGCTCACGATAACGAAGATTAGCGAGAAATGAAGCATCTTCGCTTTCCGCACTTTCTAGCGAATCCACCCCACCAATCAAGTGTTCTGGATTGCCGACAAACCGTGAACCTGTCATCTCAGCTAGATCTCGAATGGAATACTTCTTGGTCATGACGACTATTTCTTTGCTTCCGCTTTTTGTTCAGTCTTGAGATCGGCTTTTGCATCGGCAGTCTTAGCAGAATGGTCAGTGAATGTCTTATCCATTTCTGCGATTACATCCGCGGTCACGTCGAGCATAGGTGCATGGAAAAAACAGGCGTCTTTGTTCACGACCATGCTGAGCTTTTTATTTTTAGCGACTTTTTCGGAGGCTTCGACAATCGAGGAGCCGATCCCTTGCATGACGCGCATATGGGTTTGGTTGAGCGTCTGATAGGATTGGGCGCTGTAGCGTTGATGATCTTGTGATAAAGCTTCGTACTTATTTTTCAATTCTTTCTCAGCTTCAGGGGAGAGTCCATCGAGATATTCTTGGTCGCTCAGCTTATTTGTTAATTCTTGCAATTGTTTCTCTGTATCTTCGACTAAAGCTGCCATTTGCTTTTTTAGCGTCTCAAAGGAAGCCTGTTCTTGCTTGCCTAATTTAGAATCAGCAATGCAAGTGGTAAAATTCACGATCCCGAAATTTGAATCTGAAGCAAAAGCACTCGTTGCAAGACCAGTTGCGGCAAGCAATGAAAGAAAGAATCGCTGGCTCATTTTCCATACTCCTAAAGTTTTGAACGTTGTTAGTTTACCTTAAGACAGTTTATATGGGCATAGCTTAAAAAAATTTCTACACATCCCATTTGGTAAGATTAAAATTGTCCACCCATGGAGAAAAAGAATTTTTGTTCCTCGCTACGTCCAGCCGAATTCACAGGAAAGCCCATACCTATGATCATAGGCATCCGATTCATGAGTTCAAGACGGGCTCCAAAGCCCCAGCTCATCCGGTAAATCCCAACACGGCACGTGTCCATCGAAAGACTACCTGCATCGATGAAAAGAAAGCCATCGAAAATTTTTAAAATTTCATGTAAATACTCTATAGAGAGAACCGATGATGAAATACCACCAGTTGGATCGCCATTTGCAAAATGTTGGCCGAGGTCAAAGGGTCGGTAACCTCTCACAGAGCCTTCACCGCCAAGGAAAAACCTTTCGCTTAAGGGGATTTGGCTTGGATGGTCAGTTTTAAGAACGGGGACTATGAAGCGGAAGTCAAACCGATATTTCATGATCCCGCGCGGCCAAAGTTGTGTATAGTAAGTATTTAAATAACTTCCTTTAAAGAAGCAAAAATCTCCGCCAATGCCCGCGTATTCACCTTCGATATAGGATCGAAATCCATTATGGGGCTTCATAATGGCATCTGTAGAGTCGAAGTTCATCGAAGCATTGAGCGCGGAAATCAATCCATCTCGATAGATCTCCTTACGCTGTTTGGGTGGAAGACCGTCATTACCTCTTAGCTTATTGTGCGACTGTCGTATGCGATAGCGCGTGCCAAATGTCCATAAGTTCGTCACTGGGTAACTAGCAAAGAAAGTAGTTCCAATAGTCGATATATGGATATCGCTTGCAACGACATGGCTCGCAGTATATCCCCCTTCTACGCCAACTCGCCAGAGAGTGTCTCGGAAATAAGGGGTCATCCAAGATCCAGTATAGCTGGTTTGTTTTGCGCCGATATTGACTCGAAATTGGAGATATTCTCCTCCGCCGCGCAGTGCAGACAATCCATGCGAGAAGACCTGCCCAAGACCTCTGACATTAAAGTTGCTCTCGCTCAGCTCTATCCCGCCGAAAACATTATCTGCCGTGCTAAATCCTGCAAATGCGCTAACGCTGCCAGTGGTAGTTTCCTCGACTTCGATGAAAACATCACGATAGCTTTGTCCTAAGCTGTCATCATCCTGAGTGCGCACTGCGTAAACATTGACGCTTTTAAAATATCCGATGCTTTCGAGTTTTTGTTGGGTTGCTTTGAGTTTTGCTGAGTCGAAAGTCTCTCCTGGAACGAGCAATGATTCACGCAAAATGACATGGCTTTGCGTCTGTGTGTTGCCGTAAATGCGAATGATCCCAATTTTATATTGCTCGCCTTCTTCAATCGTAAAATTTACGTTATAAAGAGCTGCATTTTCAACGACATGGAGCTCAAAGTCGACGACTGTATCGATATAGCCCTTACGTCCATAGAGATCTTTGATGCATTGAGCTGTGGCACGGAGTTTATCTGGAGAATAGATATCTTCAGGCCTGACCAAGAAACAAGTTTCGACTTCTTTATCGGAAAAGAGTTTATTCCCAATGAAGGAGATTTGATCGAAATGATATAGCGGGCCCTTATCAGCTGTTAGGACGATGACGATTTTGCCAGGTGAGGGTGCATCGTCGATCCGAAGCGATACTTTAGCATCGGCAAAACCTTCATTTTGCAACAGATCTACGATAGTGAGTTTATCTTGTTCGATTGCCTCTTCATTGAATCGTCCATGACCTGTCAGCCAACTGGTGAAAAAGTTGTACTTTTTCGTATATATCATGTCGAAAATTTTACTTTTTTCTTCTGAACTGAACCCCTCAAAAATGATATCATCGATGATCCCGGCCCGCCCTTCTCGAACTTCGACTTCGATATCGATTTCATTGGTCTTGTCATCTCTTTCAAGACGATAGTCGATTTGCGATTCGAAAAAGCCCTTTTTGATGTAGTATTCTTTGACCTTGTTAAAGGCTTTATTGAAGCTTGTCCGCTTGAAAGTCGAACCTGTTTTTATCCCTAATTCTTTGCTCAGAGTCTTGGTGCTGACAAAGTGATTGCCATTCCAAGAGATCGAACGAATTTTGGGACGCGGCCAGACCTTGATTTTGAGATAGACTTCACCATTTTTCACATCAATTTGCGGCTCGACGCGGTCGTATTCACTGGCCAACATTTTGAGATCGTGATCGAAGGCGGTTTGTGAAAATGGCTCGCCTGTTTTCGTGTCCATTTTCGTTAGAACAGCCCTCTGATCGAAGGTTGAACCTGGGGAAAGATTTTGGATATCGATTTCGATAGAGGCGATTCGTTTTTCTTCAAACGCTTCTACTGGAGCAATGGCTGCTTGAGCTTGAAACGTAGGGAGGCTAGCAAAAAGAATAAGAGAAAGAAGAGGGGATAGATGTTTTTTCATGCTAGCTTTGTCTTTTCAAAAAGATGGCGAGTATAAGACTAAAATCGAATATTTGCAACTTGAGATGTTGGCATATACATACCATGATGTAAAAATTGGAGTTTTGGTACAGCTGCCGCACGTGTGCATACACAGGCGGCAGCTGTACCAAAACTCCAATTTTTACATCACGATATCTAGATTCTAGCTAAACCACAAACGTTAGGCGGATTTTGATAACAGCTACACAGATTGGCGGCCTGTCAAGGCTTTGACCAAAGTGCCTCCATCGATGAAATCGAGCGTGCTGTTAAGCGGCAGTCCAAAAGCAAGGCGGGACACTTTTAGATTAGGAACAGTTTCCAGCTCTTTTTTAAGATACAAAGCTGTTGCATCGCCTTCCAATGTAGAATCGAGCGCGATGATAATTTCTTGGACATGAAGCCGTTCAATGCGCGATTTGAGCTGATCGATTTTTAGAGCTTGCGGATTGCGGCTTTGCAAAGGCGAAAGAAGTGTTCCAAGAACATGGTAAAGCCCTTTGAAGATACGGGTTTCTTCAAGAGAAAATAGATCCTTGGGAGAGGCAATCACACATAAGGTATGAGCGTCGCGCAACGTGAGATCGCAGTAACGGCAATCTCCCTCTTCCATGAGAGCATGGCATTCAGAACATGAAGAAATTTTTTTCTTGATATTTTGAAGCAGATCCGCCAATTTCTCGAGCTCATCTTCCTCCCATCCAAGGAGATGGAAGGCATATCGTTCAGCGGTTTTAGTCCCCACCCCAGGCCATTTTTTTAGGAAAGCAACAAGGGAAGATAGGTGCAAAGGAAATTTTGCCATTTTTAATCACCATTATTTTAGATGCAATAGTACTTGATGCTTTTGTTTTTTGTCCTTTTCAGCTACAATTTCCCCATATCAATCAATTTTTTAATAGATTCTATGGGCAATTCTGCAAGAGCTCGAATTATCGCTACGGGGTCGTATGTTCCCGAACGTGTGCTGTCCAATCAAGATCTCGAAAAAATCGTCGATACCACAGACGAATGGATATGGACGCGTACGGGAATGAAGGAACGTAGGATTGCTGCAGAAGGAGAATTTACCTCGGATATGGGGTTTGAAGCAGCTAAGCGCGCCCTTGAAAAGGGGAATATAGCTCCTAATGAGATTGATCTCATTCTTTTTGCTACAATCACACCTGATTACCTTTTCCCAAGTACAGCGTGTTTGTTGCAGGCGCGGCTAGGAGCTGTTAATGCTGCAGCCCTCGATATTCAAGCAGCTTGCACAGGGTATTTATACGGAATTTCTATTGCTAAAGCCTATATCGAATCGGGGATCCATCGGACAATTCTTCTGGTTGCCGCTGAAAAGCTTTCTTCCGTTGTCAACTATTCTGATCGCAGTACGTGTGTGCTTTTCGGCGATGGGGCTGCAGCCTGTGTTATTCGAGCAGAGGGTAAGGGTTTTCACGTCCACAACGTTACTGTAGGGGCAGACGGAGAAAAATCTGGACTGATTATGTTGCCTGCTGGCGGCTCGCGAAGCCCTGCTTCACAAGAAACAGTGGCTGAAGGATTGCACTATCTCAAAATGGATGGGCAAGAGACGTATAAGCATGCCGTAAGACGAATGGAAATGGCTTCTAAAGAGACTCTCCTTAAGGCCGGGTTTTCTGAAAACAACGTAGATTGGATCATTCCTCATCAAGCAAACATCCGCATCATCGAAGGGCTTGCTAAACGATTCGATGTCCCCATGGAAAAAGTCTATGTAACACTTCATAAGTATGGGAATACATCGGCATCTTCTTTAGGCATTGCTCTCGATGAATTCCAGGCAGAAAAGCAATTGGATCCTGGGAAAGGAATTCTTTTGGTAGCATTTGGCGCTGGATTGACTTGGGGCGCTTCTATTCTCACATATGGAGATTGATCCGATGAAAAAATCTTACGCATTTCTCTTTCCAGGGCAGGGTGCGCAATACGTTGGTATGGCTAAGGATTTTTACGACCAATTTTTTGAAGCTAAAGAGATATTTCAAGAAGCAGATGATATCCTGGGCCGTTCGATCAGCAAAATGATCTTCGAAGGCTCTGCCGATGAGTTGACACTCACAAAAAACAGCCAGCCGGCTATATTCATTGCAAGCTTGAGCATGCTTCGAGTTCTTCAAAGGCAATTACCTAATTTTACCCCTACTGTATGCGCCGGCTTGAGCCTTGGCGAATATTCTGCACTTGTTGCTGCAGGAAAAATTGGGTTCAAAGAAGCCTTGCTTCTCGTTCAGGATCGCGCGTTTTATATGCAGGAAGCCTGTGAAGCTAATCCTGGGATCATGCGCGTTGTACTAGGTCTTGAAGCATCGATTATCGAAGAAGCAATAAGACGGCTTCAGCCTCAGCAATCTGTTTGGGTTGCTAATTTGAATTGTCCGGGTCAAGTTGTGATTGCAGGGACAATAGGGGGTGTAGAGGCGGCATCCGAGGCATTGAAAGATCTTGGAGCAAAGAGAATCTTGCCGCTCGATGTGTCGGGAGCTTTTCATAGTGGTCTTATGCAAGAAGCGCAAAATCGATTAGGAAAAAAAATAGAACAAGTCCCTCTGTATGAAAGCAATATCTCACTTGTCATGAATATTCCTGGCGGCTATGTTAAAACGCTTTCTGAGATGCGCGATAATTTACTTAAACAAGTGACAGGTACTGTTCGTTGGGAGCAGGGGATACGCTCTATGGCTAAAGAGGGTGTTCAAGCATTTCTGGAGATTGGCTGCGGTACGACACTGCGCGGCATGAATAAAAAAATAGGCATATCTGCTGAAGCGACTTTAGGTTTAGAAAAAGTCGCTGATCTCGAAGAACTCGCTAAAAGTTGTGAGGTTATATGCAATTGCTAAAAGGCAAAATTGCTATTGTCACAGGTGCTACAGCTGGCATTGGACGAGAAATCGCTCTTCAATTCACTCAGCATGGCGCAAGCGTTGTAATCGTTGGGACCAATGAAGAAAGAGCAGAGCAGGTCCTCAAGGAATTAGAGGCGGTACGCGTTTTTCCTGAACAAACATTTAAAAAAGTCCTGGTGAATGTCGCCGATAAAAAGGCTGTTGACAAGGTAGTAGAAGGGCTACTCTCTGAATTTGGAAAAATCGACATCCTTGTCAATAATGCTGGCATTACCCGCGATGGCCTTCTCATGAAAATGAGCGAGGAAGATTGGGATGCTGTTATCGATACTAATCTCAAATCTGTCTTCAACTTTTGCCAGGCGCTCGTGCGGTCCATGCTTAAGGCTAAAGCTGGAAAGATCATCAATATTTCTTCGGTCGTTGGACTTATGGGCAATGCTGGACAAGCTAATTATGCAGCTTCCAAGGCTGGTATGATCGGCTTCACCAAGGCTTTGGCGCAGGAAGTTGCAACGCGCGGCATTTCTGTAAATTGCATTGCCCCTGGCTTTATTCAGACGGCAATGACCGATTGTCTAAACGATTCTCAAAAAGAAGCTATTCTCAAAAAAATTCCAATGGGGCGTCTTGGAAAACCCCATAATATCGCTGATATGGCTCTTTTCCTGGCATGTCCTTTATCAGACTATGTCACAGGACAAGTGCTAACAGTCGATGGTGGAATGGTCATGTAACTTATAAACCAAGGAAAATCCTGTATGACATTGCAAAAAGAAGTCATCGACATCGTCGTTGAGCAGCTCGGCGTCGATGCAGCTGATGTGACTCTCGACAAATCGTTTGTCGAAGATCTAAACGCCGACTCATTAGACCTTACAGAACTAATCATGACCTTCGAGGAGCGTTTTGGTTTTGAAATTTCTGAAGAAGAAGCCGAAAAACTCAAAACAGTTGGCGATGTAGTCACCTATATCGATAAGAAGAAAGCTGGCGTTAGCAAATAAGGCTAGTTTGGTAATATTTAAAACCCCATTGCCTTATCAGACAAGGCTATGGGGTTTTTCTTTTTTGCTGAAAATCAAAAGATTCTCAAGGAGATTTCTCATACTTAGAATAAAAGCTATTTAAACGCTTCCATTAGACTTCTTTCGAAACTCAGCGATTATGAAAATGAACGCAAAGACACGCAAGCCGCAAAGGCGCAGAGAAAATTGAAAATATATTAGCCGCGCTGAGAATCAAACTAGGATTACTTATCAATTTTGGGCAGAAACTTCTCCGCAATGGCATAGAAAGAGTCGTTAATGATTTATAAAACTCTTTGTGTCTTGCGCGTCTTTGCGTTTATTTTCATAATCGCTGAGTTTCGAAAGAAACCTAATGAATTTGCAAATAGTTGCTAAGGCTTTTTGACGTCGACCCAGATATCGCGTATGGCATCTTCAGGCAATAACTGTTCGATAAAGTGAAATTTAGCGAACTCTTCTTTGGTGGAGAGCATGAGTTGTTTAGCAAGGGGGTCAGTCTGCATCAAATCAAAAGCGTGTGTTGTCGATGGGAAAAGCCCAAACGTATGAAAATGCGCAGCAGATGATTCTCTGCTATAGAGATAATTGATAAAACGATAAATGAGATGGTCTTTATCGCTTAGTTTTGGGATGCATAAATTCTCAATGGAAATGAATGTGCCTTCCTCGGGTACTACGAACTTGACAAAGGGATAGTTGCGCATAGTGCGCCAGATATACGAACTCGAAGCAATGACAACCGGGCAGTTTTTTGTCGCGAGTAAATAATCTGCACGGAAGTCAGCGTAAACAGCTACCCATCGGTGTTGTTCGATTAAGAGTTTTTGCACACAATTTTTTTGCTCCTCGCTGAGCTCTTTTTGCGGCCCGTAGAGGTAAAAAGAAGTGAAGAGAATAGCCTCGATGGGGTCATTGACCATCCCAATTCGGTAATCGATCAAACTAGGGTCGTAGATGAGTTTCCATGATGGGGCAAATGGGTGGTTTTTGAAATAGTCTATATCGACACCGATGCCAAAAATTTCCCAAACGAAGGGAATAGAATAGTCATTATTAGGATCGAAAAAATGGTTGAGGAGGACAGGATTGAGGTTGTTCCAAAAGTCCAACTGGCATTTATCGATTGGTTTGAGAAGGTCTTCCCTAGCTAAGATTTGAACAGCATAGTCTGATGGAATGATGAGATCGTAACCCTCACCGTGCGTCGCTTTTAGCTTCACAATGAGTTCTTCGTTAGAGGAATAGTGATTGAGATTGATTTTGATCCCTGTATCTTTTTCAAAATTCGCTAGGATTTCTGGATCTAGGATATCACCCCAAGCAAAGACATTGATCCCGCTGGTCTCTAGCTTGCGCCATTCAAATTTTGGCCAGTAGAGGATGGCGGCGAATAAGGAAATCCAGAAGAGAATTACACCGCTACGAATCAAGAATTTTTTCATCAAAAGAGCTTGGTACGAGTTTTAAGAGTAAAGAAAATCCATACCAGACCGCTGCTAAGAATGAGTAAGAGGGCCGATAAGGCATTCACAACTGGAGAAATTTCAGAGCGTAGCATCGACAGAATATAGAGCGAAAGTGTTTGAGAAGAGCTGCCCGAACAGAAGTAAGAGAGGATGAAATCATCGAAGGAGATGACAAAAACCAGTAGTGAGGCAGCGACGAGGACGGGGCGTAAAAGAGGCAATGTTACTTTAAAAAATGTCTGGATAGGAGTTGCCCCAAGAACAAGAGAGGCTTCTGTCAAGCGATAGTCGAGTTCTTTAAACCTGGCGTAGACAATGGGAATGACGAATCCTAAGCCAAGAAGCGTATGCGATAGAATCAACGTCGTTATGCCAAGTGGGATAGCAGCGAAGGCAAAAAAGCCAAGAAGGCTTACGGCAAGCACCGTTTCAGGAATGACGAGATTCCCATAGAAAAGCGTTAAAAATTTACCAATCCGTCCACCCTGAGCTGCATAGAAAATGAGCAAAATGCCTGCTGTGAGGCTGATCAGTGTTGCACAACATGCGACCGTCAGTGAAGTAAAGAAAGAATCCCAGAGGAAACGAGAAGAGGTAAAAAGCTCGCCGTACCAGCGCCAAGTGAATTTCGACCAAGCGGCGGGAAAAGGCTCCGAATTAAACGAGAAGACAAGAAGTACGATGATCGGCACGTATAAAAAAAGATACACCAAGGCGACAAAGGCGAGGTGGCAGATCGTAGCAAATGAATTTGACTTTACCATTGCGATGCTCGGGGTTTTAGCAGCCAGCTCAAGAGGCCATAGATGGTAATAGCGCTAACGATCAAGATGGCGCAAGAAAAGACGGTGAATGAAGCTCCCAAAGATCCTGTTTCATCGCCAAGAATGAATTGCGATACGACATTGCCCACAAACATAATGCGGTCGCCTCCCATCAGCTCAGGGATCGCAAATTCTCCAAAAGAGGGGATGAAAACCAAAAAGAATCCTGTCATGATCGCCCGCGAACAAAGGGGGAGGGTGATTTTACACAATGTTTGACGCCAGCTGGCTCCTAGATCATAAGAAGCTTCTAAGAGTTTCACATCAAAACGTTCTAACGCTGAATAAATCGGTAGTAGCATGAAGGGGAGATAGTAATAGACCATCATGATCATGATTGAAAAGGGCGAATTAAGAAAAGCGATGGGTTCATGAGTAATTGAAAGCTTCTGTAAAAGAACGTTTAAAACGCCTTCTCTTTCAAGGACATAAAACCAAGCATACACATGGAGAAGGAAGTTTGTCCAGAAAGGCACGATGAGTAGAAAGAGGAGGAAATTTTTCCATTTTTTTCCACGGAAAGCCATGTAGTAGGCTATGGGATAGGCGATTATGAAGCAAAGAATGGCATTGCTAATAGCCAGCAAAAGAGAAGCGCCAATGACAGTAAAATAGGCCGGTTTGAAAAAAAATGTAAATTTCTCTAGAGAAAATCCAGAAAATCCACCCTCGGAAGTCCAGATGAAAAAGCTGCCCGCGATAAGCAAAGCCAGGGGCAGATAAAAGAAGACCACCTGCCAGATCACGGCTGGGATGCCTATGGCGAAGGGATAGTGTTTAGAAAGCTGGGGTGTTTTCATTGTTGGAGCAAGACGACGTTTTCTTTTTGCCAATAAAGGTTAACTTCATTGTCATAATCGATCACTTCTTGAGGGAAGTGTTCCTCATTTTGTTCGAAGACTTGTAAGCGCGTCTTATTACCGAGCAAAACGTTGTATTGAGTCGAGCGCCCGTGATAAACAATCGAATGGACGACACCTTTGAGAGCGTTCGAGAAGTTTTTAGCCTCTTTTTTGCTGATAAAAATTTTTTCAGGGCGGATGCTCATCATGACTTGACATCCCTCTTTGACCCAAAGTTTATTTTGAGGGATATGCACTTTAAACTGTCCAACGCCTTCGACTGAAACGTAAGGGTCGCTATCTATCTGGTGCAAGGTGCCAGAAAGAAGGTTAGTGGTGCCGACGAACTTTGCGACAAAGGAAGTCGCTGGAAACTCGTAAATCTCTTTGGGTGTGCCAATCTGCTCGATTTGCCCGCCGGGACTCATGATGGCCATTTGATCGGCTACCGTAAGCGCCTCGAATTGATCGTGAGTGACGTAGACGAAGGTTGTCTTAAGCTTGTCTTGCAGTTCGATCAGTTCGATCAGCATGCGTTCGCGCAACTTGAAATCGAGCGCAGCAAGAGGCTCATCGAGAAGGAGCACAGCTGGTTCATTGACGATGGCTCGGGCAAGGGCTACACGCTGTTGCTGGCCTCCAGAAAGCTGGCTGGTTAGTTTATGGATATGACTTTCTAGATGGAAAGCTTCCAAGATCTTAAGGACTTTTTCTTTGATCAGCTCCTTAGGCATTTTTTTTAGCTTGAGACTATAAGCAACATTGTCGAAAACATTGAGATGGGGAAAAAGAGCGTAGTTTTGAAAAACAATGTTGACAGGGCGCTCGTGAATAGGAAGATCGGTTATTTCTTTATCGCCAAGAAAGATCTGACCAGCATCAGCCCTTTCGAGCCCGGCAATAAGCCGTAGAAGAGTGGTCTTGCCGCATCCGCTTGGGCCCAATAAAGCAAAAAACTTGCCTGAGGGGATCGTAAGGTCGATTCCATCGAGAATCATACCCCCGTGAAAGAATGATTTTTTCAGCCCTTTGAGCCGAACGCTTCTCATTTCTCTTCATTCCCTCCTTGCTAAACGGATTAAAAAGTAGGCAAATTTTACCCTCGAGAGAATTAATTTCCATGATTTTTTTTATTAAAAAAATTATACAGAAAATATGCGAAGAATTTTAGTTAGTTTAGCTCTTTTTTGGGGCGTCGAGCAGGCGTTTGGCGCACAAGAAGAAGTTGTTAGCACCCCGCAGCAGGCTTTAGAAAAGCTCATGGCGGGCAACGAGCGCTATGTAAGCGGCAAGACAGTCCATCCCAACCAAGATCTGTTTAGAAGAGAGGGATTGGTCAAGAGCCAGGCACCCTTTGCAGTCATCATCAGCTGTTCTGATTCAAGGGTGTCGCCCGAAGTCATTTTTGATCAAGGCCTTGGCGATACGTTCATCGTAAGAATTGCCGGCAATGTCATGGGCACTATTGTGACAGAAAGTATAATGTTTGGCGCCGATGCCCTTAAAGCACCGCTCATCTTAGTATTAGGTCACTCAAATTGCGGAGCGATCAAAGCTGCAATAGAAGGCGGCAATGCCACACGTGATATACCAGAAGTTGCAAAACAGCTTGCTCCAGCTCTAAAAGTAACTCCTACAAAAGATACGCCGCGCCTAGAGCAGGTGATCAAGACAAATGTAGAATATGTGCGCGATCGATTAAGGGCCATGCCTCTTCTTGCTCAGCTCGTACGAGAAAAGAAACTCATGATTGTAGGCGGCTACTACGATTTGGAAAATGGCAAGGTCTCTCTGCTCGAAACATCGCACTAGAGTTACTATCCTTTGTTACTCAAAATTCGCATTAGAGTTGCTAACTTTTGTTAGCAAAAATCGTATTTCTACGTCATAATCGTCTCAATTCATCATCGGACATATCCATGCAACGGACGAAACTTGCAATCATTGGGTCGGGACCTGCCGGTTATACAGCTGCAGTCTATGCGGCTAGAGCAAATCTCGAGCCTTGGCTCTATGAAGGCTTTTATGCTGGCCCCGCTGGAGGGCAGCTTATGACGACAACTGAGGTGGAAAATTATCCTGGATTTCCTAAGGGGATCACAGGGCCTGAGCTAATGCTGCTTTTTCGAGAGCAGGCTGAACGATTTGGCACTAAGATCTTCACAGAAGATGTAGCATCTGTAGACTTCAGCAAGAGACCTTTCAGTATCAAAGGCAGTTCGACAGATGTTCAGGCCGATGCCGTCATCATTGCTACAGGCGCAACAGCAAAAAGGCTGGAAATTCCTGGAACGCGCGACGGAGAATTTTGGCAAAAAGGTGTTACAGCTTGCGCCATTTGCGATGGTGCGGCCCCTATTTTTCGCAATCAGCCGCTCTTTGTCATTGGCGGTGGAGATACTGCTGTTGAAGAAGCAATCTTTCTGACGCGGTTTGGCAGTAAAGTTTACATCGTCCATCGTAGAGATTCTCTTCGTGCTTCGAAGATCATGGCAGAAAGAGCTATGAAACACCCTAAGATCGAAATTCTATGGAACAGTGTACTGGAAAAAGTGGAAGGGGATACCATCGTTCGCAAGCTCTATTTGCGGGACGTTGTGAAAAATGTCGTTTCGCAACACGATGCAGCAGGAGTTTTCTTTGCGATAGGTCATACGCCTAATGTCGCCTTTTTGAATGGCCAACTTCAGCTCGATCAAAGAGGTTATCTTTTTGTCCGTCCTGGTACTACGTATACTTCTTGTGAAGGGGTGTTTGCGGCAGGTGATGTACAGGATTTCACCTACAGGCAAGCAGTTACGGCTGCCGGCTCTGGCTGCATGGCAGCACTAGATGCTGAGCGATGGTTGGCGGAACATGGGGGCCACCACTAATGGTTTGGCGTGTGACGAGGCATGCCCTGCATTGTGCGATCACTTTGTTCGTCGGTAGTTTTCATGCTGTTTTAGACGGCTTTGAAGAAAAGCCTTGGCTAGGCAATCAATGGGAATTTTTTGTCGATGCTGGCTATAGTTTTAGCCGGTTTTCAACTGTTGCCAACTCTACAAGTCATTTGCGGCATCCGTCCAACGACAATCTTTTTGTTCTCGATTTAGGGTTTGTTCCCGTAGATGGTTGGGAAGCAGCGCTTGAAGTGGAATTTGCTCAGACGCCGCGCCAAAGTCTTGGGAGACGAAGTGCCGCCGCAATGCTGAGGATGCGCTTACTCGATGATATTATGGGTGATCTCATTAGCCTCACAATCGGTGGATCGATTCGACAGACGGCCTTTGTGAGCTTGAAGGACATTAGCTGCCCTTCCTCAGCTAGATGGGAAGTCGAACTCCATACTGCAATCGGCAAGGAATGGAGTACAGGCGCATACTGGATGTCTAGAGTCTATGGCATTGGCGCAATTGGTCAAGGGAATCGAGGTTCTCCATGGACGAAAGCCAAAGTGGCCTTCGATCTCAATAAACCTGAATCTCATTCTTGGGAATTTTACTCTGTTGGCTATTGGGGCTTTGGTCGCAAACACGAAGTGAATATCGAGCATTTTAAAAATTGGGGTTCTTACGATCATAGTTCCGTCGATATCGGAGTGGGTTATTTACAGCACATCGATCAATGGGGGCATTTCCGTTTCGATCTCTTCCATCGCATTTATGCTCATGTCTATCCTCGTGGTACCACCGGCGTCAGTGTTGCCTATCATCTCCCTTTTTCTCTTCTATAGCCCCCCTTATGATCCTTGGGATAAACGGGATTCTTGCAAGTATGGCATATATCCATCCGTTTAATTACGATCTCCATCTTTCCTCCATCCCATCCTCAAATGTAAAGTATGACCTCGAGGCCATCATTTGCTTTCATGGTTATGGAGGAGATTATCGCCTTACAGAAGAGATCCGCCAGCAAGTAGAATTCGATAAACTACTTGTTGGGTTTAATTTTCCTGACTATGGCATCCAGGAAGGGACCTATGATCCAGAAAAAGCAGCCTTTGGGAGTATTAGAGAACTCTTGCCCGCGATTTATACGCTAAAAGAATATGCGGTTGCAAAAGGTATTAAGCGCATCGATCTCTATGGTCGATCGGCCGGAGGAGGAGCGCTCATAAATACTTTGGCAGTGTTGAATACAGCCTTTTATGATGTTGATTTAAAGAAGATCGGCATTACGATTCAGGATAAGACGACCATCCTTCGTGCAATTCAAAATGGAGTAATCTTACTCGATGTTCCTTTGAAATCCGTAGAAGAGATCATTGATTTGCGCGGAACAACAAGAGAGTTGGAGATTTTAGCCGCAGCCTACAAAATGCATGATATGAGGCCGATTGATTCGATCCGACATTTAACGGGACTTCCTTTGAATATTTTGCTGTATTTTGAAGAGGGTGATGAAGTTTTGTCGAATAGAGATGATGAGCTGTATATTCAATTGCTCAAAAAAGCCAATAGTCTCGGCACGACAAAGGTGATTTTCGGAAACTCTGGCGGCCATTCTATTTACCATGCCGACCTTTGGGATGCCTATGTTGCAAAAACTCCGAGAAAGGATCATTAGCTGAAGAGCTGGTAAATTCTTTGGGCTTTATCCTTCAACTTCTCTTTAAAATTTTGGTACATCCTTGTATATATCTAGTCCAACTGAATTGCATCTGGCTCACTTTATGATTTTTGCTTATGAATGAAACAGAAACGACTCCGACGATCCAGCAAATATCTATCGATCCTTTATCGCTATCGTGCGTCCAATTGTCGCTATTTAGCAAGAATTTCAATGAAAACAAGTATGAAAAATATGGAGATGCTAGCGGCTTTATAATTAAGCGGGATGGTAATTATTATCTCATAACTAATTGGCATGTCATAACGGGTAAAAATGCCGATTCTGGTGAAACAATCAGTGATACTGGAGCCCTTCCAAGTCTAGTACGGTTATTTTTGATCAAAAGCATTAGCGCTTCTCGCATTGAGTGGAGTCTCTTTGATGTTTCACTTGAAACTGCTTCCTGGATTGAACACCCTCTTGGAAGAATGGTAGATGTGCTTGCGTTACCCCTACCTAATCTTGAAGATTTTTATGTTCAAAATCTCGATTTAACGCTTAGTCAAACAGATATGCTTTGTTATCCTGCTATGCCCATCTCTATTATTGGATTTCCTGGTGGATTGAAAGCTGGTGGATTTCTCCCAGTGTGGCTAACTGGCTATATGGCTAGCGAACCATGCATAAATGTAGAAGACAAACCCTTGTTTTACGCCAATGTTTCAGGGTGTGAAGGTCTATCAGGAGCGCCAGTGATTGCGAGGGCGATTGGCAGTTATTATGATAGCCAAGGCAACTTGCATATCAATAAAGTACAAACCAAGTTCATCGGTATTTATTCTGGTCGCGCGAATGATAAGACCAATGTTTGTCGTGTCTGGAAGGCTGATGTCGTTGATGAGCTGAATTGGCCTAAAAATCAGCAAGAAGGTCGGTAATTTTACAAGGTTGCAATCTTATCTCTCAGAAAGAATTTGCAAATTCTTTCTTAGAAAAAGACGCCGATCTTGCCGAAGATCGAGTTCGATGCATACTTTGATCCCACCTGACCTTCGTAGTTCACAGCACCAAAAATGCCGTTATTGCCGCGAAGGAAGAACTCTGCACCAGGAACGAAGAGGTTTTGCGCAGTTTTGTAGGCGATCACGGAAAAACCGGGAGACTGTCCTACGATTGCTTCATTCGAAAGCTTTCCTATCTCGAAGCCTTTTTTGTACATGTAGGCTAAGGTAGCTCGGAAAAACCAAGAACCCCACAGTTGTTCTCTCCAAGTGTAGGCATTCAATCCACTGGAACCTTGGAGCAGCTCCGATGTCGAGTCCTTTTGTTTCATGTTGTAGGGTGAGGCCCCATGCTCGGAGAATCCATTCTGATGGATAATTGCGCAATCTGCTTGAACGAAGGGTTCCAGGATCCAATGCGATGTAGTGAAATCATACCCACCGCGCAGATGCGGTGCGCATTGCCATCCATTATAATCGGCCTTGGCATGCTCATTAAAACCTGGGAAGAAGATATGTCGGTTTTGGTGGAAGCGATTGTAGACGCCCCACACCCCTGCTTCGAGAAAGCCATCGCCGATATAGCCGATGCCATAAAGGGCAAGAGCGTAGAAGTTGACCTTATCATGCTCCATGGAGCTTTTTACGCTGGAATCGGCATAGGCAAAGGCTGTGCTGAGTTGTCCATTAGCCACGTAATAATCGAACCCTACCATAGCGCCGCCTGTCGTCGTGTCAAAAGAGGGGAGCTGGTCTTCTCCTTTCTGATGAGCAAACTCGCCAAAGCCCTCTGCCCAAATAGCGTATTTGTTTTTTTTGTGCGCAGCGGTTTGTGTAGAGCCATGAGGTAATGTCATTTGGTCATTATTCTCTGCGACGAGGGTATTTGTTTCTAAGTAAAGGGCGCTGATAGAGGGCTGTGCGTTTTGAAGGCGGCGCATGACAGTCCTCTCAGAAGAGCGATTTACCATGATATTGCTCATGACAAGAGTCGTGTTGGCAGCAGAGAGGCGGATGCTCGGCTTAGGTAGCATCGTGGTCAATGCATCCTCTAATTGGCTTGCAGAGAGCATAAGCAGGGGAGTGAGAAGTTGTGGAGAGGTTGCGCTTAAAGTGTTGAGGTAGGTGGCGAGTCGTTCGACATTACCGCCTTGGTTTGCCAAGATATTCAAGGTAAAAAGAGCAGACCAAGGAGTTCTATTTTGCGACCATGTGGCAAGGTAAGTTCGACTTACAGGATCAAAGGTAACAAAGACGCCTGCTGGATCCATTGGTGTAGAGCTAATCAAGAGAGGTGAACTCCATGTCCTACCTCCATCAAAAGAGAGGGAATAGTATGGCAAATTAGGACTACCTCCATTCCATAGGGCCATGGTTATTCCGCTAACAGCGTCAACCGCGGTGTAAACATCGCTCCCATTGTTGGAATCTGGTGTGGAACTGATTGGTATTGTCGAATCCCATGTCGTCCCATCATCTGTCGAAA
The DNA here is from genome assembly GCA_963791555.1 of uncultured Simkaniaceae bacterium. Taxonomy (GTDB): domain Bacteria; phylum Chlamydiota; class Chlamydiia; order Chlamydiales; family Rhabdochlamydiaceae; genus JAGXTH01. The sequence goes on along the minus strand of CAWBSQ010000002.1, from coordinate 224,743 downwards.
TAGCCGACTCTGGGACACCTCCCGCACTTACCCATGTTGCGATTGTCGTATTAAAGACAGGGTTATAGGTTATTACTACATCATTAAAGCCCGAGATAGTGGAAATTACCGCTGGCGGAGAACTCCAGGTCATCCCTCCATCGGTCGAAGTTGCCGACACAGGTTTTCTCATATCAGTATTGTCTATCCAAACTGCCGTGATCTTCCCCGTGGCTGAATTACAAGAAGTAAAAACATCATTGCCAACATCATGTGTATTTATTGTTATGGCAGATCCCCAGGTATTTCCTCCATCCGTAGAAATAACGGCTTGAGGATGAGTTGTATTTTCATCCGCCCATGTAGCGATAAGAGATCCATTGTTTGGGACATAAAGGGGGAATACATCTACATGAACATCCGTTCCACTTGCTAAAGAGCCAGTGGTCCAGCTAGCCCCTCCATTGGATGAAAAGGCGCCAATTACTGGAAATGTGGATCCTGTTTCCACTTCCCAGGTTGCGACTATTTGATTATGTGTTAGATCATAAGCTGCAAATACACTAGTTCCAAGGTTTGATGCAGGACTCAATTCTATAGCGGTCTGCCAACTTAAACCATGGTCAGAAGAAATAGCAGAAAAGTTGGTGCCGTTAAGGTTGTCTTCCCATAAAGCAACTAAGTTTTGTGTTCTTGGATCGTAAACAGAAGTGACCGTATTTGTGATAGTTCGTGCACTTATTTGCACTGGAGGTGTCCAATCCGCTGCCAAGGATCCAAAATAGATAAGACTTGTGCAACCAATGAGAAAAGGGTTTTGTTTCATGAGAATCCCCTCAGAGATAGTCTCTTATATTTGAATACTCATAGTTGTTTTGCGAAATAGTTGCAAAGATTATGAAGCACTATGCAAATGAGCTCAAAGATTTGCGTAGTACAAAAGGGAATAAGCTGGAAAATCTAATCAGACTGAAGGTCTATTTTAGACGAATAGCGACGGCAGTGGCAAAGAGCTTACAGTGGCTGATGGAGATGAGTAGGTTTGGGTGGTTGAAACGGTCATTGAGGGGCTGTGATAGGAACACTTCGGGTTTGCCTTCGGCATTGTTGACGATTTCAATTTCATGCCAAGCAGCATTGGCGCCAAATCCACAGCCAAGAGCTTTAACGATGGCTTCCTTGGCAGCAAACCTGCCTGCAATTCGCAGGGCTGGATCGCGGAACGCCAAACAATAGGACTTTTCGCGCGGTGTTAAGAGTTTGTCGAGCAGGCGTTCGCCATATGTCTGCACACTTTTGCGAACGCGCTGCACTTCGATGATGTCATTGCCGAGGCCGACGATCGAAAGATCAGAAATCATTTTCATCTTCATGATAAGAATGATGATGGGCTGGACCCCCAGGATGATCTTCGTCAAATGCATTGCAGAAGATCATGCGGCCAGAGGTAGTATGCTTGACCGAAAGCACCTGAGCCTGGATCGTTTCGCCGATGAAGTCTCCGCCTCCGTTGACGACAACCATTGTGCCATCTTCTAAATAGCCTACACCCTGACGAGGCTCTTTGCCATAGCGCTGGATTTTGATCTTGATCAGTTCGCCTGTTTGCATGAGAGGCTTAAGGGCATTGGAGAGAGTATGGATATTGACGATCCGTACGCCTTCTAGGGAGGCCATTTGTACTTTGCTGATATCTGCGGTGATGATATTTGCATCGAGCAATCGAGCTAGACGAATCATCTTAGCAGTAATTTCGCGAACATCAGGAAAATCGGTGTCGTTAAAGCGGATATCTAGGCCAGGAACACCTTCGAGTTTTTTGACAACTTCAAGCGCACGCCGCGCTTTTGCCTTGCTCATTTCGTCGGCAACTTCGGCTTGGGCGTAAAGCTCTTTGATGACAAAACGGGGGATCACGAGTTGATTGTCGAATAACCCTGTTGAGGAGATATCGAGGATACGTGCATCTGCTAGCACAGACATATCGATGAGTAGATCGCGCTTTTTCTGTGCTGTGGGAGCAAACTTCACGAAGGGGATGCTGACATAGATTTCATCGGACGATCGCATTGTCATGATGGTTCCCAGGTAAATGCCGAAGAGGAACAAGGCGATTTTGACAATCTCTAGAACTTGAGGGGAAGCATTGGAAATTGCACTGATTTGCAAGATAGCATCGAAAATCAAAACGAGAGCCTGTCCCATCAAATAGCCAAAAAAGAGGCCGATTAGCGCGACATTGAAAGAACGGAGATTGAAACGTCTAAAAAAGGTGTCGAAACCAAATAGCAGCAGGCTAAACACGATACCTAGGCCAACGCCCAGGATGGCATTGACTAAGTATGAGCCTTCCCGAACTGTGATCATAAACAGTGTCATGAAGAAGATGCTTAGGATAGCAAAGAACGTGCGTAAGAAAGCGAGTGATATATTCATAATGGTTTTATTTGACCCGTAGAGATTTGTGTAAGACGCCATATTTTAGGTTTTCAAAGGGTTTTTTGTCGACGGTCGAACGAGAAATAGGCTATAATCGTGAAAAAAAAGAGGTGACGATGCTAATCAGCCATAAAATCGCGGTTCGTCTGTATGGCCTAATATGGCTAGCTGTAGGTTTCATGCTCATGTTCAAGGGCGTGCCACTGATTGTGAAGGCAGGTCTACAAGAAAGATTACCACTAATCACATTTTTTCAACCTTTAGTCGGCAGTTCTGAACAAGCAACGCTAGTGATAGTTGTTCTTGGGCTGATTGTTGGACTGATCAAGGGAAAGACCGTTCTTGCTAAAGCTGCACGAAGATCCATTCAGCGATTGAAAACCTTTTCCAATCCAATGCCGATTTCGCGTCTTTTTAGCGCGCGTTATCTAGTGCTTTTGGCTATCATGATGGGCTTAGGAATGACGCTTAAAATATTTAAATTGCCTGCAGATATCCATGGAATGATCGATCTTGCCGTCGGATCGGCCTTGATCAACGGAGCGCTCGTCTATTTTCGAGAGGGCTTACTTATGGTAAGGGGACCCTCGCCGAATCTCTAAGGCTCGATATAGCTGCTCTAGAAGCACCAGACGAGTTAGTTGGTGAGTGAACGTCAGCGGAGATAGGCTGATGAGCTTGCGTGCCTTTTGACGTGCTTCATTACTAAGGCCAGCCGGTCCTCCAATGACGATGGTCATACGGCATCCTTGTTTTTCCCATTCTTCAAAAAGAAAAGAAGCCCACTGTTCGCTCGAGTAGAGAGCCCCATTAGGGTCTAGTGCAAGGAACCAAGGTTCGGCACGCAACCACTCTTCGAGCTGCTTCTCATCCTTTGCCAGTCGCCAATGGATCTCGATTGCAGCCTTAAGGCGACTCATGTATTCTGCGAGTGCTTCCTGTAGCCAACTCTCTTTACTTTTTCCAGAGGTGATAATTGTGAGCCTGAACATATCGATCGCGTTTTTTCTATGGGATCCGCCAAAAGAAGTATTTCCTTGGGATGTACCACTCCTAGGACGCCCTATTTTATGGTATGGGGTTCTATTTGCGCTTGGCTTTTTTCTCGGGTATCTCGTTCTCTGCTCTCTTTTAAAAAAAATCGTTAACTCACGAAAACTCGCTAATCAGATTGCCGAACAATTTCTTCTTTTTATTGGGCTTGGCGCAATCATAGGTGCCAGACTTGGCGATGTGTTCTTTTATCAAGACCCTCATCATTGGCTAGCTCATCCTCAGGAAATTTTTTATATTTGGGAAGGGGGGTTGGCTAGTCATGGCGGTGCGGCAGGGATTGCCATAGCGATCATTCTTTTGGCAAGGCACTTGAAGAAGAAATTCAAGATTCCCTTTACCTTTCTGACTATTCTCGATTTTGCGGTGATCCCAGCAGCGCTTGGCAGCGCCTGCATACGCATTGGAAATTTCATCAATCAAGAAATTCTAGGGACAATTTCCGATCTGCCTTGGAGTATTATTTTCTTGCATCCAGCCAATGGGGGGCCGATCATTCCACGCCACCCTGTGCAGCTTTATGAGAGTTTGGCCTATTTGGTCACATTCTCGGTGCTATTTTGGCTGTTCAAGACCAAGACATACTTTCAAACGGAAGGGAAAATTTCCGGGCTTTTCCTTACGCTTGTCTTTGGGTTTCGATTTTTTCTAGAATTTTTCAAGGAAGAGCAAAGTGCCCTTATTGGGGCACACTTTCCTCTGACCATGGGGCAACTGCTCAGCATTCCTTTTTTTATTTGGGGGATCTATCTTTTGCTGCGCAAGAGATCGTTCCATAAGCATGTTCGATCACCTCTTCATGAGGCATAGAAGAAGAGCGAATCTGGATACTGGATTTTTTTAGGAGTTCTTCAGCCAAAGGCTCGAAAGTTCCACCAAGGATTTTAGCAAGGAGCCATTCGCTATAAGCGAGTTCGCAGAGCAAATTTTCGAACTTTGCTATGCCATGGCCTTCATCGGGAAATGAGAGATAGGTAACGGGAAGAGCCCTTTTTTGCATGGAATCAAAGATTTGATCGGATTCTGCAACACTGACGATAGGATCGTTAGCGCCATGCACTAAAAGAAGAGGTTTTTTGATGCGATCGACATAGTTGAGAGGAGAACAGCTTTCGAGAAAGGGGATATCCTCTTCATTATCTGGGTTGCCGCCCATGCTGGTAATAAACGCATTTTTGGTGAAAAAATGCATTTTATCTGCAATGGAACCGGAAGGAAGTTCCCAGTAAAAAGGAACACTATTGAGAACGGTCTTTAAATTTGAGGGGCCGCAAGCTGCAATCGCGCATGCAAAAACATCGGGAGAAAAGGTGAGAGAAGCCAACGCTTCATATCCCCCATAACTACTTCCAAAAATGGCCAATTTCTCTCGATCCGCGATGCCTGAATCAACGCACCATTGCACTGCATCGAGGATATCTTCATGGGCTTTTTTGCCCCATTGCCCATTGCCGGCATTGACGAAGTCTTTGCCAAAGCCAGAGGACAAACGAAAATTCACGCTTAAAACGGCATAGCCGCGGTTGGCTAACCATTGATGATAGGGTGAATACGTATAGGAATCACGGCCTTTGAAAGGACCTCCATGAGGAATGACGACCAAAGGGAGAGGCTTTTTGGATTTCCCTCCGACATCCATATTCTTTGGTATGGTCAGATAACTCACCAACTGCATCCCATCCCTAGCGCGAATAATCAGTGGATGCATGCTGGCCAAATGGCTGATCTCTAGAGAGGAAAAGAGGTGGGTAAGCGTCTGAGATGGGCGATCGTAAAGCCAAAATTCGGTTCCTTTTTCAGGGATCACATTTTTTACGACCCATAGCCCGTGCTGATCTGGTGTGCTGACAATCGAAAAATTCGACCCCATTTTTGCCGTGAGATCATCGAGGTCTTTTTTCGCTTGTTCGCCTAAGGGATGCCAGGTTTTCAAGGCATAATTAGTAGCATAGGCAACAGGCATTCCCTTTTCGAAGAGAACGTCTTGGATATCGCTTTTGTTATCATGGCCTAAAACGATGTCCTGTTGCGTTTTATCGAAGAAGATTTTTTTCAATTGGGTGGTGTTGCTATCGCGATTGTCTAAGAGATAAAGAGAACGATCTTCATCCCGATAACGCAAACACTCGGTATGAAAAGCATCTTCGGCGCTGAGAGTAATAAAAGGGAGATCATCCCTGTCTAAAAGTGTAACAGAACTATCAGCATTCATATGCATTTTCAAAACGGTCTCGAGCTTTTCATCGAGGACAAAATTTACGAATCGATCATTTTGATAGTTCAGCGCCAACGATCCAGTTTCTAAATCTAAAAGATAGAGGTCGTGGAACCGTGGATTGCGCTGGTTGATCCCGATCAGAGCTTTGTTTTGCATTGCGCTAATTTGGAAGATTTTTGCATTGATCCGGTCAAAGGAAGCTGTAAGGTCTTTCAATGCACAAGACGCTAGATCGAGACAATAGAGACGGAATTCGCCTGTTCCATCTTTATCCTTAAGGAGGAGAATTTTATCGCCTTTTGGTGTCCAATGAAACACTCTGATTTTTGGGTCTTTAAAATGAGTGAGGTTTTGTGCGCCTTCCAAGGATAAATTGGGCGACACAAAGAGATTCATGATGCCTTCCTCGTCGGCACCGACATAGGCTAAACGCTGTCCATCGGGGCTGATCTTGATGGCTATACAAGATGGGAGTTGGAAAAGTTGTTCTCGAGGAATCAATGTGTCAGACATAACGAAGTTGGGTGTAATTCCAAACATAGTGGCCAATCCAAGCAAGAAGTTTTTTTTTGTGAACATACAGATTCTCAGAAAGTATTTGTAATTTCATTTTCCTAGAGAACAGAAATCTTTTCGGGATCCTACAAAATGTGGTTCTCGCTCGCATCATCGTCCCGATACTGGCTTTGCCCCGCATTTTTCAATCTCCTCAAAAATCTTCCTGTTGTCATAGGGAAAAGAATTTGCAAATACTTTCCCAGATCCTGAAATAAATAGCTAAAGGGTAAAAAACGATATTCAGTTAAAAAATAAAAGCCCGTTTTGCGGATTTTAAATCTAATGGTCTTTTAAAGACACTGCTTCAACGCGCGCTCTTCGAATGGAAGAAGAGGTAATGAATCCTGAAATTGCCGTCGGATGCGCTCTTCGTGCTGCTCTTTGGGCACGATCTGCTGAATTTCGCGCTTATGCCATTTAAAAAAGCGGTCTACAGAACTTTCCTCGCCGTCTGAAAAAAGTGTGTACCATGAGTATTTGTATAGTGTGTAGACCCGATGGGAAAGCTGTGTTGCATAGCAGCCCAATGTAGGGTTTTCATAGAGGTACTCTTGGCAGATCCTCCCGACGAATTCTCGTGAAGAGAGCTCGATGCCTGTTGCTTTGAGTTCAGCGTGCAAATGGCAAATTTTTTTCAAAAGGGGCAGCTCCTTATCGAAACGCACATAACGGCAAAGAAGATCGCCCTGCTGGCACCATAATTTGATTTTGCGATCGAGTTCAGCTGGTTTTTTACTCAAAGCGAGTTCTTTGTGCTTTTGGAAAGCTTGGAAAGTATAATGGACAAGACTGCCGAAATTCTGCATGGGATTATCGATGAGCTGCATGGCGACTTCAGCTTCGATCCGTTGTCCGATGCGATAAGGCAGTTTTTCTAGCAGATGTTGCTTTTCGCTTAAATGTTTCCAAATCATGACCTCGAGAATCTCTAATTCACCCACGGTAAGAGAGGGGAGTGAACGAGCTTGCCGATAGGCTTCTCGAATCATCTCTTGGATTTTGGAAAGATCTTTGTCGGTTTGATTTGCCAGAGTGATCAGTTCGGCCGATATAAAAGCAAAAACGGCTTGTCCAAGCGATGGCTTAGCAATAGAAAGCTGATGGATGCTTGCGCTGATGGCTTGGTCGAGATCTTCATCTGATAGTCCTTTAGGCAACTGGCTTGCTAGAAGATAAAGAGAGATGATGCGCCGGATGATCTCAATCGATGAGTTGGAAAACGAGGCTGCTGGGTAGTTATTGATGTGGCGTTCTATAAAGCAAATGAGAGCGCTTTTTTCTTCCGAGCGCAGTCTGCTATGCAAAGGTGAATAAGGGTAGAGTTTTTCTGCAATGATCGCTGAGATATTGGCATGAAGCAATTCATGGGAGGAGAGCGAGGGCATTTCGCTCAGCGAGTGAATGGTTTCCTTTACATGCATCTCGAGTTGCGATGAAGTAGAGTGCGGATCCAAGGTGGTTAAATCCAGGATGGTTTTTACGATGAGCTTATCTAAACGATCATACTCATCATAAGGGCTTTTAGCCTCTTGCAATGTGGCCCAGCTCAGCAAATGCCTTTGCATAGCCCAAATAGTGCGGCTTAAGTTATCCATGGATGGTTTCACGCCATCGACGACTGCAATGCATTCGCTGATGCGCAGGGCGAGCTGATGGGCATATTGATAGGGATGGAATCCACTGATGGTGGAAAGTTGGGGATACTGCCTTAAATTTTCGCGGATGAGGTAGGTGATATTGAGTTGGCCATCTGGTCCGATGGCTTCTTTCTGGGTCTCGAGTTGCTGTGTATAGTAGGCGATTTTTTCCCATGTTTTACGGAGTGCGGCAACACCTAAGCGATAATGTGGGAATTTTTTCTGGAACTCTGGTGCGACCTTTTCGAGGAGAGCATCTTGAAGTTTTAGTGACCATTTTTTGATCCAACCTTGTTCCCGCATTTCGTGTTTAATCTTTTGCGCAAGAAAGAGGCTGAGCTCGGAATATGGATCGTGAAATTCAGGCGTATCATCGACAGAAAAAAAGGCCTCATCTACAGAAGAGGTAGAATTGTCACGCGTATCGCCTTTCAAGCGTCGCGTCATCCACTGGGATGAGATAGAGGGGTTCACCCAGGTTTTCTTTTCCGGATACTGAGGTGATGTTGCGCCAGCCATCTAGGTGTAAATAATTTTTTTAAACAATGTATTTCCCGTGTTACTCCTCTAAGATTTTTTTTGTCTACAACTTTTGAACAATTTTTCAACATATTTTCCACAGCCGTAGTTTTTTTGAAAATTCGACAGGCTGTGAAAGCTCAGAAAATACTTGCAAAAACTTTCTTAGAAAGAATTTGCAAATACTTTCTTAGAAACGATCGAGTGCAATGGAACTGATTTCGATCAGAGCATTCATTGGCAAATGTCCCACTTGCATAGCGTGTCTGACGGGTTTTGGATCATGCGACATCTGTTCTAGGTAGAGTTTGTTCATAACTGGAAAGTCAGTGATGTCTTTAAGGTAGATTTCGACCCGAACAAGATCTGTAAGAGATAAAGACGCAGCTGCGAGGATTGCCTTGATATTCTCTATGACTTGTTGGAATTGCTGTTCTATGCCCCCTTCAACGAGCTTCCCTGTAGTAGGATCGACAGGAATTTGGCCTGATAGGAAAACAAAACCATTGGCCTTGATGGCCTGGGAGTAAAGGGGGGAACTTGGAGCTTTTATTGTTTTAATCTCATACTTGCTCATGACGATTCTCCTTGATCAATTTAGAATGAACTTTAATAATCAGCCGCTTGAGTATTCCACATTAGGAGTTAAAAATGAATCAAACCACAGTTGCCGGCCATTTAGGAGCCGATCCCGAAGTACGCTTTACTTCATCGGGGCAGAAAGTGACGACCCTTCGCGTAGCCGCTCGTGTGCGCAAAGGCGGCAAAGATGAGACGATTTGGTGGAAAATCAGCGTTTGGGGTGAGCAATTCGATAAGATGATCCCACATTTTAAAAAAGGTAGCCCGATCATCGTCGTTGGCGAAATGAACAAACCTGAAATTTTCACTGATCGTGAAGGACGTCCACAAGTATCTATGAGCATGACAGCCCTTAATCTGATGTTCAGCCCATTCGGCAGACCTGATCAGGGTCCACAAGATCAAGCACAGCCAGCGACAACTAGCGAGCCTGCTTTTTCAGGTGTGAGCGAGGGATCTTCTTATGGACAGAGCAGAGCCAGTTCGAATTATGCCGATGATGAGGTGCCATTCTAATGATTGAGCTGAAAGCTTTTTCAAGTGCGAAATCGCGACCTGTTACAGAACTGCTTGTCTTGCCTTTTTACAAGGGAGAAAAAAAGGTAGAGCCAGCCTTTCCACATAATTTAGATGAACATGTTAAGCAAGTGCTAGCTCTCGGGGATTTTGTTGGAAAAGAGGGAGAGACGCTTCTTATTTATGCACACACTGCTAAAGAAAAACGGGTATTGCTTTTAGGTCTTGGAGAAAAAACTCAGAGCAAAGGGGAAAGCTTACGCAAAGCTGGCGCCTTGGTCGCTAAATTTTGCAGGCAAAAAAAATGGGGATCGGTAGCGATCGCCTTTGCGGATCTTTCATTTGCTGAAGGGTTGTTGCTTGGTGCCTATACGTTTGATTCTCTTAAAGGGGAGAGTTTGAAAGAAGAGGTGCCGGTTAAACTGAAACAAGTTTGTTTCCTAGATACAGACAAAAGTTTTGAAAAACATCTCGAAAAGATTTCTATCATCGTCGATGCGATGAATTTTACACGCGATCTCGTGAATGGGAATGCGGATGATGTTCATGCAGAAACTTTGGCCGAGGCGGCTCGCCAGCTTTCTAAACAGCTTCCCTCATTGAAAACCTCGGTTTTAACCAGAAAACAACTCGAAGCTGAGCAAATGGGGCTGCTCTTAGCCGTCAACAAAGGGTCCAATCGCGAACCTGCGTTGATTTTGCTCGAATATCGTGGTGATCCGAAAGCCAAGGAATGTACGGCGATCGTTGGCAAAGGTGTCACCTTCGATACAGGCGGACTCAATCTCAAACCGACTGGCGGCATCGAGACGATGAAGTGCGACATGGCTGGTGCAGCAACAGTTCTTGGTATTATGAAAGTTGCTGCCAAACTCAAACTCAAAGTGAACCTAGTCGGTGCTCTGGCAGTAGTGGAGAATGCAATTGGCCCAGGGAGTTATAAACCAGGCGATGTTTACAAAAGCCGCAGCGGAAAGACTGTCGAGATTTCCAATACCGATGCGGAAGGGCGCTTGATCTTGGCCGATGCGATGACCTATGTACAGGATGTCTTTGCACCAACGCGTCTTATCGATCTTGCCACCCTCACGGGGGGAATTGTCGTAGCACTAGGCGATGAATTTAGCGGGTTATTTTGTAATGACGACAGTTTGGCCCATGCCCTTATTCATTCAGGAGAAACCACTGGAGATCAGCTTTGGCGTATGCCTTTGGCTAAAGCCTATCGCGAGTATCTAAAGTCGAGGATAGCTGATATCAAGAATTCGTCAGGCAAACGCTATGCCTCGCCATGTACGGCGGCCGCATTTTTGCAGGACTTTATTAGTGATCGGAAAGGTAAAAAGGGGGAGAAGCTCTCTTGGGCGCACCTAGATATTGCTGGTACGGCCTATCTCGACGATCCGCGAGGCTATCATACCTCTTGCGCCACAGGAGTAGGCATCAGGCTGATCATCGATTTTCTAGAGAAACAGCATAAAGATAGAGGATCATAGAGAGTAGATCTCTTTCGTAACTAAGGTTCATACGGAAGAGGTCTAGTTCATGATTTCTTGAGGAATGGCTGCTTCGATCGAAACTTCTTTTCCTGTGAAAGGGTGGGCAAATTTGAGCTGCATAGCATGCAGAAGACAACGCTGCACACCCTTTTCAGGAATGCGCTTGCCATATTGCAGATCGCCTACAATGGGATGTCCGATTGAACTCAGATGCACACGGATCTGATGGGTCCTCCCGGTCACGGGCTTGCATTCGACAAGCGTTGTCGCTGTTCTTCTTTGCAGACATTTCCAAAAGGTCTGCGCCTTTTCTCCACGTCCATCGCAAGAAATTCCATAAATGGTTTGGCCGCAGAGCCTCTTTTTAACGACTAAACGAGAGTGAATTTCACCTTCATCTTTACACATAGATCCATGTACAAGGGCTAGATACCGTTTCTCTATGTTTCTTTGTGCAAACAACTCTCTTAGGCGTTCTTTGGCTTCGAACGATTTAGCTAAAAGAAGAACACCACTGGTCTCTTTGTCGAGGCGATGGGCAAGCCAGATTTTTCCTTTATATTCTGGAAGAATTTGTTGAATTTCTTTGTCATCGCAAATCAGATGGACCGGCTTGTCGATGGCGAGCAAATGGTCATCTTCATAGAGTTTATCGATGGAAAAATTTTTATTCTCAGAGGGTTTAAGAATAAATTGGACCTGATCGCCTGGATTAAGTCGTCGCGATCCAAATCTTTCGATGCGGCCGTTCACAAGACACGATCGATCATCGATCGATCGCTTGATGGCTTTGACCGATGCCGCATTTTTAACTCGTTCTTTTAAAAAGTTGAGAAGGCTTACCCCTCCCTCCTGTACCGACCACTTGAGCATGCCCCATCTCTATATGAAAGTTCTGGGTAAAATTATCCCCATTTTCCCACAAAACCACAAGCCTTCAACAAAGAGATAGCTAACCAGAACTTTGAGGTTTGTTTTGTGTTGGGCATTCACAAGGCAAACTGAAAAATTAATTAGCGTATAAAAAAATATTCTTTTTAACGCCGCTTGCTTTATATAGTTTCTAATACAAGTCACACTACCTAAGAGCTGCTTATGACAACAACTTGCTCTATTCGTTCTCTTCTCATCTCTTCATTAGCTTTATTTTCTGTTTCTGCCTGGGCGCAAACCCAGACAGTGAACAATCTCAATATCGATGGTACGGGTGGATTGCGAGCTGCAATTGAAGCGATCAATAGCACACCAGATTCAATGAACACGATCAACTTCTCTGTAATGGGAACCCTTACTTCAGATCCCACTAGTTTCAATCTTCCGCCGATCCAGATCGGTAGCAATTCCTTGACCATCACTGGACCAAGTCCTGCCTCACCCATCACTTTTGATGGGAGCATGATCCATGCCTCTAATCCACCTTGCCGCGGTTTCATCGTGCAAAGCGGCAGTGTTATTATTGAGAATTTTGTCTTAACTAATCTCACTGCACAAGGGGGCGCCGGTGGAGGTGGCCATGGCGGTGGCGGTGGTGGCGGTCTCGGAGCAGGAGGAGGTCTTTTTGTCGGCACGTTGCCTCCCGCTACTGGTACCATGGTTTCGCTTAACAATGTTTCCTTTGGAACAACATCGGCCGTAGGTGGAGCAGGGGGGAATGGTGGTTCAGGCGGTGGCGGTGGGGGTGGGGGAATGGGAGGAAATGGGGGGCTTGGTCAAAGTGCATCAACTTCTAATTGGGATGGGGGTGGCGGTGGAGGGGGGCTTTTTGGCAGTGGAGGAAATGCTTCTTTGAGTGGCGGCGGTGGTGGTGGCGGCGGTGGTGGGCTTTTTGGTAATGGGGGATCAGCAGCGCAATCATCCGATATGATGGGAGATGGAAGCGGCGGCGGTGGTGGTGGTAGCGGACGGCCTACCAATGGTAATGGGCAAAATGCAAATGGGAATGGCGGCGGAAATGGTGGAGGAAATGATAATGGCATGACAATCGGCGGCACAGGGGGACTCAATAATAACCCTGGTGTAGCTGGAGGCAATAATACCGGCGGTGGTGGTGGAGGAGCCGGTACAGATCCTAACCCTAGTCAACCGGGAGGGAATGGAGGGATGAATGGCGGCGGCGGCGGCGGTTCTGCAGCAGACAGTTCTGCAGGTGGTACGGGTGGAAACGGAGGACACAATGGGGGTGGCGGAGGTTCTGGGGGTATATTGGCTGAGATGTTTTTTGATCAATTCCCGGGCGTACCTGGAACTGGCGGATATGGCGGCGGTGGTGGTGGTGTTGGAACCTCATCCAATGAGCCGGGAGCTGGGGGCAATGGAGGATTTGGCGGGGGTGGGGGAGGAGGTTCTGCTATAGCATTTGGAGGTACTGTTGCAGGTGGTACGGGAGGATTTGGGGCAGGTGGAGGAGGAGGTGGTGGAACAGCTGGTGGTGGTGGGCTTTTTGGCGGTAGCGGTGGAGGTGGTACTACAGGATCCGCTGGCGGCGGTGGTGGTGGTGGTGGTCTTGGAGGAGCGATTTTTATTCAAGATGGCACAACGCTTAACATTGGTGACAGCGTCGCGTTCACCAATCCGAGCATGAACACTGTCTCACCGGGCGCGGGAGGAACAGGGACGGGTATGGGTTCTGGCGGCTCCACGAGCGGTCCGATGATCTTTTTGCACTCGGGTGGAACGCTCAATTACAATTCTCCGGCAGGTTCTGCCTTAACGGTGAATAATTTGGGCGGTGGTGGGGGCGGTTCAGGCGGAGGGCTAACTTTAGCCAATACCAATATTGGAACTTTCACTTTGACGGGTACAAGTACCTATACCGGTACAACTACAGTCGATGGCGGTATTTTGCAAGGAGATACGGGAAGCCTTACCACCAATATAACGACAGGGTCTTTGGGAAATGTGACGTTTGATCAAACCAGCCCTGGGACTTATGGTAATGTGATTTCTGGTTCTGGAAGCGTTACCCTTATAGGAGGATCTTCGCTCGACTTCACCATGGCAAATTCTTATAGCAACGGTACGACGATCAGTTCAGGAACTCTTCTACTTTCTTTAGGCGGCTCTTTAAATAGTATGGGTGCAGTAGCGGTTGCTGGTACCTTTGATATTTCAGGTATAACCTCATCTTCATCGACCATAGGCAATCTTAGCGGTAGCGGCACCGTTACTCTAGGGACAAAAAATCTTAACTTAAACACTAGCTCTTCTTCCACGTTTTCAGGTTCTATCAACGGCACTGGCAGCACACTATCTCAGGTGGGAAGTGGCACATTGACATTATCAGGACCTGTTACTCTGGCAGGCGGTTCGATCGATATCCAGTCGGGACAAGTAAACATCGACGGGATGGCAAGCGCTACTACTGTTACTGTAGCGAGTGGAGCGACATTAGGAGGCATAGGAACCATCACGGCCAACGTCGATGTCTTTGGAACTGTTTCGCCGGGTAACTCGATTGGAACGCTTCATGTAGTGGGAAATACGACGTTTTCTAGCGGTTCCTTCCTAGACATTGAAATTTCGCCGACAGCTGCAGATGAACTCATCGCCACAGGAATGGTCGATGTCACTGGAGCAACATTAGATGTAACAGCTTCAAGCGGCAGCTATACAACAGGCACAGTCTATGACATCGTCGCAGGCAGTGCCGTCACAAGGCCTTTTGCTGCTGTAAATCTCCCCACTTTATCCTCTACACGTAGACTTGTTGTAAATTATTCTTCAACTCTCATCGAACTCATCGTTGAGAGCGTACCTTTTAACCAATTCGTTCAAGGTGGGAATGCTGGTGCAGTCGCTGCAGCCTTTGATACGCTAAATCTAAATAATCCCGATGTCAGTTTTTTAAGCAATTTTCTCGATAGTGCAACACCAGCACAAATGCAATGCGATTTTGATCAGATGCAGCCTGCTTCATTTAATGCCATTCCGATCATCCAAGAAACAGCTTCGACGGCGGTACGTTCTATTTTCTCAGACAGATTGAACGAGATCCATGGTACATGCTGCGAACGGGACCTGCTGAAACCCATGAGCTATGGCCTATGGTTGGCGCCCTTTGGAAACTTCAGTAAGCAAGAGAGCCGTTCTAAACATGGCGTATGTAATCAGACCAAGATCGGCTTTCATGCCGACACCTATGGAGCCACACTCGGCTTCGATGGTGAAGTGTCGGATAATCCCTTCCACAACATCGTTGTAGGGGGTGGCCTTTCCTACGTCAATACCAATCTCCATTGGAATGACTCTCAAGCCAAATCGGTAGCGAACGATCTCTTTGGATCGCTCTACGGAACTGTTTTCAATGAGGATTTTTACCTCGATCTCGCTGTGATGGGAGCCTTTTGCAGTTTTAAAGCCAAACGCCATATTTTCTTAGAAAATAGTTTTAGTAAACTGCAGCGTACAGCAAAACATGCCAATAATGCCGGCGAGCTAGATGCTCATGCTGAAGCAGGGGTTACGTTTCATAGTGGCTGCATGCAATTTTGCCCCTTTGGCGCTGTCGATTATATCTATATTGGTGAAGCTGGCTATCGGGAAAGAGGTGCTAACAGCATTAACATGGTGGTCAGAAATAAAGAATCGACCCTTTTGCGAGAAGAGGCAGGCTTTAGTTTTTCTTCATGGCAAACTCAAGAAGACTTCTCGTGGTCGGAAGAACTCAGAGTGAGTTATGTGCATGAAGAGCGTTTCAAAGGCAAACATACGAAAGTGCGCTTCGTTGGTTCTTCCGATCGTTTTGAAGTATCTGGGTTCCTCCCAGATAGGGATCTTATCTCGCCTGGCGCTTCGATCAACTTTTATCTTCCTAAGATCAACTTCTCGATCACGGGAACTTATTTAGGCGAGTTTGGGAATAAGTGGCTCACTCAAACAGGCAACTTGAAATTCCTTTGGCGCTTCTAAGAAAGAATTTGCAAATACTTTCTAATGCTTTATCCTAAGTATGCTCTTTGCCTATAGTTCCATTTATGAATCGACATTTCACGGTGACTACCTATCTGTTCCATGAAGAAAAAACTCTCATGATCTGGCATCCCAAATTCCATAAATGGATGCCTCCTGGCGGACACCTCGAGCCGAATGAAACCCCGCCAGAAGGAGCTAGAAGAGAGGTGCGCGAAGAGACAGGATTAGAGATCGTGTTTTTTTCTGATGAGCATCTTAGGATTGAAAGTTCCAATGCTATCTCTTTAGAAAGGCCTTTTTTTTGTTTGCTCGAAACACTGCCGTCTCTTGGAGATCATCCCGCTCATGAACATATCGATCTCGTTTTTTTAGCACGCCCAGTCTCCCTTGTTCCACTTTCTGAACCTGCCCATCGCAATCAATGGTTTAATGTTGAGGAAATCGAACAATTGAATAAAGAGGCGCAAATTTTTTCCGATAGCCACGAAATCATCCAATATGCCTTAGCCAAGGTATTGCTGTGAAACACCGTGCGATTTTCATTGCTTCGACCGGTCAGAATGTTGGGAAAACGACGACTTGTTTGGGTCTTGTTTCAGGATTGAGTAAACGTTTTGAGAAAATTGGTTTTATGAAACCAGTTGGACAGGAACATGTCGAGACCGATACTGGTCTTCATGTCGATAAAGATGTCCTGATCTTCAAAGAATACTTCCGCATGAGCAGCGCAGAAGAGGAGATGAGCCCTGTTTTATTTCCACGCGGGTTCACGCGTGATTATCTGGATGGGAAAGTCGATTATTTGCAATTAATGGACAAAATCAAACGCTCCTTCCATCGACTCTATGAGAGCAACCACGTGACTGTTATCGAAGGAACAGGACATTGCGGTGTTGGGTCGATCGTCGAGTTGAATAATGCCCAGGTTGCAGCGATGTTCAAGGTTCCCATTATCCTTGTCGCTTCAGGAGGGCTCGGATCTTCTTTCGACGAGCTCATGCTCAATTATACGCTTTGTCAGGTTGAAGGAGCGCACGTTGCTGGCATCATTCTCAATCGCGTACTCCCTGAAAAACGGGAAATGATCGAAGAATATATGAAAAAGGCGCTCAAGCGATGGAATATCCCCTTACTAGGGTGCATTCCTTACGATGCTTTCTTGAGCAATCCATCGATGAAGGACTTCGAAGCGCTTTTCAATACGACGCTTCTCACAGGAGAAGAGCATCAAATGCGCCATTTCCGTTACACACGCCTCGTAGCTACCTCCTTGGAAAATTATCAAAGGCTCATCGCCCACAATCAACTCCTCATCACACCCGCTAACCGCGAGGATATCATCCTTGCTACGCTGACCAAACATTGGGATGTGAAAATCACCAATCCTAATGATGATCTCCAAGCAGGGATGATCCTCACTGGCAGCACTCCGCCTAATCCATCGATTGTAGAACAGCTCAAAAAAGCACACATACCTATGCTTTACGCTCCGATGGCCAGCTATTCAGCGATGAAAATGATCACGACCTTTACGGTGAAAATCCGCAAAGAAGATATCGCTAAGATTCAGGAAGCAGTCGATCTGGTTGAGAAGCACATCGATTTTGACACGCTGATCTCCATTGTAGGAAGCGAGTCCAAATTTCTTCAAGGGAGACCTCTTTGATGCAGGCCCCCGTTGGACAGCTGCGCAATTTGGCACAGCGCTTATCGAAGATCTCCCCATAAGGGCAAGACCCTTGGACACCATCATGCCATTTCCCAAGTGGACGAAAAACAGCCATGGACGAAGGGCCAAAAAAGCTGAACGTCGGCACTCCTGCTAAGCCAGCTAGGTGAAGCCCGACCGAATCGACAGCAATGACGCCATCCATAGTCGTCATGACATTTTGCCAATGGGGTAGCGACATAGGTGGCAAAAGAGTTACATGGTTTTCTAAGCCAGCGATCAATTTCTCAGCATCGAGTTTTTCTTGATTGTTTCCATAAACGACATAGACCCTTTCATTCTTAGCCAGCCTTTCTAAAAAAGCCCTATACATCGCTAAGGAAAGTTTCTTATTTTCCCATCGAGAAGCAAAACAAAGCATGAATCGACATCGACCGTCTTGCTTTGGAATCGGCGCAAAATCCTGACATGCCAATCGACAAGCTTTAGGCTCCCAAGAGGTTGTATCGGCAAGACTAGCTTGCACAATCGATAGATTCCGATGGAGAATATTGGCCCCAGGTGGAGAATCAAACTGACGGTTCGTCGCCAAAAGATTCGGCCATTCATGAACCGTCCTTCTTGCAAAACCGACCTTTTTTTTGGCACGAGCTAAGAGAGTAACTACAGCTGATTTACTATTGCCTTGCAAATCATAGACATAGTCATATTCATTTTGGCGCAGGTCCTTGAAGAAGGCCCTGATTTCCTTCCATTTCTTGAAAAAAGAAAAAAAACTTCTCCAAACTTTGGAATCGAAGCAAAGCACGTGATCGACTAGGGGATGTGCCTTGACAAACCCAAAGCTTCCCTTTTCTACGACCCAGTCAATGACTGCCTCAGGATATTTTTCCTTGAGATAATCGAGGACCGGCATAGCATGCACGATATCCCCAAGAGATGAAGTCTTGACAATAAGAATTTTTAACGACATGAGGAAATTATAGCAAAAGAACGAAAAGAAGAGGAGCAATTCACCGTGTTTAGTTCAACTTTACCAACAAAACACCCTCCTGAGATGATTCTATTGGCCCTGGTAGAGATGTGCCAGCGCTTCTCTTTTTGG
The DNA here is from genome assembly GCA_963791555.1 of uncultured Simkaniaceae bacterium. Classification (GTDB taxonomy): domain Bacteria; phylum Chlamydiota; class Chlamydiia; order Chlamydiales; family Rhabdochlamydiaceae; genus JAGXTH01. The sequence goes on along the minus strand of CAWBSQ010000002.1, from coordinate 206,058 downwards.
GGGATAGGGAACCTGCTCGTCTTGTATTTACTGCAGCATCACAATATGCCCGATGTCAAGGCCGATCACATTTTTGCCATTTTTACGGGTGCGGCACTGGTCCTTCCTCTTGTTGGGGGGTATATTGCCGACCGTTGGAACTACCATCAGGCCGTCATCTGGGGCTGTCTTCTGACTGCCATCGGCTGCTTTGCTATTGCAACAAATATTTTACCCATGGTCTACATAGCCCTAGTCTTGGTCGCCATTGGAGGCTGTGTCTTTACACCTAGCATCTACACCTTGCTGGGCGCTGTCTATCGCGATCGCCATCTCCTTCGAGAAGCCGGCTTTTCGATTTACTACGCTTCTGTGAATATAGGTGTTTTTGCCGCGCTCATCATCATGGGGGCCATTGGAAATGCCAATCACTGGTCAGCAGCTTTCATCATATCAGGTATTGTGCAACTTATAGGCCTAATCCCACTTCGTGCTGCACTAGCTAGCCCAAAACTTCAAAAAATCCATGCCGAGGGCAAAGCTGCCTTCTCCATGCGTTCTAGCAATCCACCACTGCGCAAACAAGATAAACAAAGGATCATCGTCATTTGCGTTCTGGCCTTGATCTCGATCCTTTTCTGGATGTCTTATAACCAAGGTGGATCTTCGCTTACAATCTTTGCCTTGAAATACACGCAAAGACAGATTGGGAATTTTACGCTCCCCCCTGCATGGCTTCTCTCTTTTGAGACCCTTTTTCTCATCATTTTAGCCATCCCTCTGGCTTCCCTTTATGTCTACCTAGCAAAGAAAAAAAAGGATCCTTCACCCCCGATGAAAACAGCCTACAGCCTAGTTGCTATGGCGATTTGTTTTTTGATCATGGTTTTTGGCGCAAGATTGATCCCCATGGGCGCGACAACAGCAGCGATTAGCCCATGCTATTTGATCTTCGCTTACCTTTTCATGGCCGTAGGGGAGATGCTCCTGGCTCCGATCGGTCTTGCCCTAGTCACCCACCTTTCACCTCCACGATTTACCGCCTTTTTGGTCGGCATATGGTATGTATGCATCGGTGTAGCTTTTTACACTGGCGGTATCATTGCAACCCTCATGTCATCGGTCGAAAATCTCACAAACTTCTTCCTTATTTTCGTGATAGCCACCATCGTGCCAGCTATCATCTTGATGTTGCTTTCGAGAAAACTCAACGAAATGCGTCATTTGAACAAATAGCAAGGTCTATGGGTATATGAGAAGAATGCGTTCCTTTCATCCTTTGGCTTTTACCTCCCTTATCTTATTTTCGGTTTCTGCCTGGGCGCAAACCCAGACAGTGACTAATCTCAATATCGATGATGTGAATGGACTTCGTGCAGCGATTGATGCGATCAACAGTGCCCCCGATTCAACGAATACGATCATGTTCACTCTCGGAGGGTCTCCTCCGTTTACACTCTCATCAAATAGTCCTACTAGTTTCAATCTTCCGCCGATCCAGATCGGTGGCAATTCCTTGACCATCACCGGACCAAGTCCTGGCTCACCCATCATTTTTAATGGGAGCATGATCGATGCTTCCAATCCTCCTTGCCGTGGTTTTATCGTGCAAACTGGATCTGTCACCATCGAGAACTTCACTTTGACAAATCTCAACGCGCAAGGTGGTTCTGGAGGAAGCGGCTACAGCGGCGGCGGCGGCGGTCTTGGCGCTGGAGGGGCTTTATATGTGGCCAATGGAGCCAGTCTGACGATCCAAAATGTAACTTGCACAAACAATAGTGCTACGGGGGGTGCAGGGGGGCAAGGCTCTGGCCCCAGTGCCGCTGGTGGTGGCGGTGGCGGTATGGGGGGGAATGGAGGAAATGGGGCCGCCGTCTCCTCTAGTGGTGGAATTGGTTCAGGAGGAGGTGGTGGTGGACTTTTTGGTAGTGGGGCAAATGGTTTTTCCCCTCCTGGTGCCATTCCACCTGCTGCAGGCGGAGCAGGAGGAGGGGGGCTTTTTGGTAATGGTGGCCAAGGAACATCGGATAATAGTGTTACCGGTGGGATTGGCGGCGGAGGTGGTGGAAGTGGCCGTCCATCACCTTTCGGTGATGGAAATGGGATAGCAGGATCTACCAGCTCCGGTGGAAATGGGGGAGGAACAGATACTGCCACAGTTCCACCGGGTGGAGCAGGGGGAACTATAGCATCGATGATGGGATCTTAAAATGGTGGTGCAGGTTCTTCGGGTGGTGGCGGGGGAGGCGCAGGTTTTCCTTTCACAGATATCGGTGCAGGTAATGGTGGTGCAGGGGGAGTGAATGGGGGTGGAGGTGGTGGAGGTGGCAATGGTAACGGTGGCTTATTCGCAGCTGGGGTCGGCGGTGATGGAAATACGAATGGTGGAGGCGGATCCTCTGGTAGCTGCACTACCGTTGTAAGCACCCCGGGGAATGGGGGATATGCTGGCGGAGGAGCGGGAGCATCGTCAGCTGAGATATCTGGGAGTGCGGGTGGTACGGGTGGCTTTGGTGGTGGTGGTGGTGGGGCTGTAATAAGAAATTCTACTACAGGTAATGCCGGTGGAGCTGGTGGTTTTGGAGCAGGGGGTGGTGGCGGTGCAGGTAGCGGGGTAGGCGGAGCGTCTGGCTCTGGGGGCGATGCAGGATTTGGCGGGGCTGGAGGCCATGGAAATACGGGTGGATTTGGCGGCAGCGGCGGTGGCAGCGGAGCGGCTCTTGGGGGCACCATATTCATTGAGAATGGGGCAACGTTTACCATTGGGGATGGCGTCTCTATTAGTTCAAGTTCGCTTGTGGCAGGAACAGCAGGCACTGGTACAGTAAATGGTGGTACTGGCCAAACGCTTGGTCAGGAAATATTCTTAAAATCGGATTGAACTTTTAATTACAACTCACCGTACAGGGACGAATTTATCGTTGGCGCATGCACTAGCTGGCGGCGGCACTTCGACCATGCAGGAGGACTAACTCTATCAGTAGGCAATACCGGAAATCTCACCCTAAATGGAGCTAGTACGTATACAGGTGCAACCTCTGTCCTAGGAGGACTTCTAGAAGGCAATGCGACCAGCCTTGTGGGCAATATTACTGCGACAGCCCCTGGCAATGTTATCTTCAATCAAACGACGACCGGAACATACTCTCATGTGATTTCTGGAACTGGAAGCGTAACGACGATGGGAGGGGGACAGCTCACCTTCAGTGGTTCGAATAATTATACTGGTATCACCACCATCGATAGTGGCACGCTCGCATTGAGTGGCAGCAGTTCCCTCTCTTCTAGTAGCCAAGTCAATCTGAATGCAAGCGGTGCGACATTCGACATCAGCGACACAACTTCAGGTACAACCGTCACAAATTTGACTGGGATTTCAAGATCAGTGATCGCTTTGGGAGCCCAACCCCTTACACTCAATATATCGACCACGCCAACCTTTGCTGGAGTAATACAAGATACAGGCATTACTATTGGTACAGGAGGCAGCATAATAAAGACTGGTGCAGGAACATTGAATTTGAGTGGAAATAATACCTATAGCGGTGGAACAACGATATCAACTGGTGTATTGGAAATCAGTTCAGCTACAGGCCTATCGACTGGCAATGTCACCAATGATGCTTCGCTTATTTTCGAATCTGGAGCAACTGGAGCAAGCCTTACGCAGACGATCAGCGGGACAGGTACTTTGACAATTCAAGGTGGCACCATCACTTTTTCTGGAAACAATGGTTACACTGGCCAAACAACAGTCAATGGTGGAACTTTAGCTTTAAGCGGCAGCGGTGCGATTGCTTCGAGTACCATGGTCAGTCTAACAGCTAGTGGAGCTACTCTCGATATCAGTGGTACGACCTCAGGCACAACCATCAACGATTTAGTCGGAGCTACGGGCTCAGTGGTGGCCTTGGGATCGAAGACCCTGACATTGGGCACGGCGACCTCAACGACCTTTAGCGGAGTGATACAAGATGCAGGCATCACTACGGGTACAGGAGGTAGCATCATCAAGAATGGCGCAGGAATGTTGAGCTTGGGTGGATCCAATACTTATTCAGGCACGACGTCTGTCAATGCTGGAGTGGTGCGTGCTCTAGCAAATAATGTGTTTTCTCTCAATTCTTCTCATACCATAGCCAGTGGAGCAACCTTAAATCTTGCCAATACGACGCAGACGATAGCAGGACTTAATGGCGCTGGTGCAGTATCCATAGGAGCAGGCCAGCTAACAGTGAACAATACCTCTGTGGACAATACCTATTCTGGAACGATGAGTGGAACGACTGGCATACTGATCAAGTCTGGTAGCGCTAAGCTCATAATAACTGGGGCTGGGACGATTGACCTTCCTAGCGGTTCCATCACGATTCAATCAGGGCAAATGAATGTGAACAGTTCTGTCACGGCCAATGCGTTTACGGTAGCAAGCGGAGCTACACTCGGAGGCATAGGGACGATTACTCTTAGTACTCCGTTAGCTGTGTTCGGGACAATCTCTCCTGGCGCTTCGATCGGGACATTGACCGTGACGAGCGATGTGACTTTCGAGGGTAGTTCTGCTTTGAATATCGAAGTTTCGCCCACAGCCTCTGATCAATTAGATGTCTCTGGAACAGCGGATGTCACGCTGGCAACTTTGAATATCCTTCCGCAGCCAGGAAGCTATGCCGATGGCACAGTCTATAACATTGTCGTAGCAGGGGATGTCATGGGTCAGTTTGCAACTGTGAATACCACAACCGTATCTTCTACCCGTCAATTTGTCGTGAACTATTCTCTGCCGCACCTAATACAGCTCATAGTGGAAAGTTTGCCCTTTAGTGATTTTGTTCAGGGTGGAAATGCTGGAGCTGTGGCTGCTGCATTCGATACTTTGAATCCCCTTAACCCCGACGTTCTTTTCTTAAGTGGTTTTTTGGATGATGCATCAGCAGCTCAACTCCAATGCGACTTCGATCAGATGCACCCTGCGTCGTTCAATGCGATTCCCATCATCCAAGAAACAGCTTCAACAGCAGTACGCTCTATTTTCTCAGAGAGACTCAACGAGATCCATGGTACGCGCTGTGAACGGGATCTTTTAAAAACTATGGACTACGGTTTGTGGTTAGCACCTTTTGGGAACTTCAGCAGGCAAAAAGGTCGCTCGCAAAATGGCATATGCAATCAAACAAAGATAGGATTTCATGCGGACACTTATGGAACGACATTAGGCTTTGATGGCGAACTATCGAATACTGCTTTCCATACTATTGCCCTTGGTGGCGCCCTTTCTTATGTCAATACCAATCTCCATTGGAATGATTCTCAAGCCAAATCAGTAGCGAATGATCTCTTTGGGTCGCTCTATGGAACAATTTTCAATGAAGACTTTTATCTCGATCTCACTTTGATGGGAGCTTTTTGCAGCTTTAAAGCCAAACGAAACATTTTCTTAGAAAATAGCTTTGGGGAACTCCAGCGTACAGCCAAACACTCGAACAATGCTGGCGAGCTAGATGCCCACGCTGAAGCAGGAATCACATTTCATAGCGGCTGCATGCAGTTTCGTCCTTTTGGTGCTGTAGATTATATCTATATCGGTGAAGCTGGATATCGGGAAAGGGGCGCTAATAGTATCAATATGGTGGTGAGGAATAAAGAGTCGACACTCATGAGAGAAGAAGTGGGCTTTAGTTTTTCTTCGTGGCAAACACAAGAAGATTTCTCCTGGTCGGAAGAACTCAAAGTCAGTTATGTGCATGAGGAGCGTTTTAAAGGGAAGCACACGCGATTACGCTTTGCTGGTTCCTCCGATCGTTTTGAAGTATCGGGATTCCTCCCTGACAGGAATCTTTTCTCGCCAGGCGCCTCCATCAACTTTTACCTTCCTAAGATCAACTTCTCGATCACAGGAACTTATTCTGGTGAGTTTGGGAATAAGTGGCTAACCCAAACGGGCAATTTGAAATTCCTCTGGCGCTTCTAGAAAGAATTTGCAAATTCTTTTCTCTATAAGAACGGGAAAATTCTCTTAAGGATTTTTCAATTTTCATAGGGAAAGGAATTTGCAAATACTTTCTAAGGCTTGGAGGTTACTTGTTTAGCCAAGGGCGAAGGAGCTGATGGTGCACAATCCCAAAACGGAGGCTATAGGATTTGCTCCAAAAGCGAGTAAATTGTTCAGACGCTTCCTTTTGTGCTGAGCAAGCAAGTGGGGTGATGAGATTAACTGCTGTCTTTTTGATGTTGATCCCTGAAAAACGACGAAAATAGCCTGAAAGATCGGTCAACTTGTCATTTTTTCGAAACATTGTATCGAACTTATTTTTCAAGATGACGCCAATGAGCTCATCGAGCGCGTGCTCAACATCGTCTGCTTGTCCAATAAGACGCTGAGGAGATCTAAATGTGTCATTCATTGCACGATAGAGTAGCAAGAGTTCCCGTTTTCGCCAGGCTGGATCTTTAGCTATTTGCCAGGCTGAGGCGATGATCTCCTCGATCACTTTGATTGTTTCCTCAAGAGCATAAGTGTCTTGAATCCAATCGAGCCCCTTTTGGAATGTGCTACCCTTGAATACCTGTGCAAGTTGTTCCCGCGAAGAGCATTCGCCGATTTGTAGAATAAGAAGTTCTTTTTTCCAATAGTCTTTAAGCAATTCGTGATCGATCTTTAGCGGTCTGGAAGTGTAATGTCGTCGTCCCTCGTCTTGCAATCGCTTTTTCAGCTGATGCAAAAAACGGCAGGTCGCGATATTGGCCGGGATTGCCAAGCGATCGAGGAGTTTATCAGGAGGCGATGGATCTTCCGACAATTGTCCTTTAGCAAAATTAACGAGGGGGCCTACGGCGAATTGGACGGTCCATCCAATAGGTTTTAGCAGCAAAGCCACTGGCCAATACAATAGGGCGGGAGTTCTTTCTAAGATAGAACGATTCACGACCTCTTCCATCAGTTTTTGCGAACTCAGAGTCAAAAGGACTTGCTCAGATAGACCATTTTTTTCTGAAAGCTGCTCTAATGCCCCTTCTATGGATTTATCTACAGTTGTCGTTGGGAAAGGCTCGCTTGCAACTTGACGCGCAGCTTGTTCTACATTCTTATAATAGGCCACAGTCCTTTCTATTGCAGCGTTGAACAATTTCGCAGGAAAATCGGCTTTAGTTTGGGCCGTTTCGCCGATTTCCAGCAATCGCGCTTCGATGAGCGGAGAAAGATGGTTGGTCAACAGTGGCAAGAGAAAATTTCGTGCCAGGGTCGCTTTTACACCTGTTTGGCCTTGTAAAAGTGCGTCATAATTGTGATCGATCGAAAGAACGCGGACTCTTTCTGGATCTAATGGTGGAAGAGAGCAAAAACCAGCAAGGATCTTGCAAGTCAAATAACCGCTTAGATGGTGCGAGAGAAGGCGTGCTTCTCCACCAAAGTGGTTTTGGTCAGAGGAACGAGAGACGTTGGGCACCATAAGGCCCGACAGTATAACCTAACCAATGGGTAGCACACCAGAATTCAAAGTAAAAACACCTTGGTTTTTTTATTAAAACCAAGGTGTTTTTACTAAGATTAGGATTAGGCTCCTCTTACAAAAGGCCGTAATACGTTGGCGTTGAAAAGTCCATGATGCCAGAAGACTGGGTCTCTAATGAGTCCAAGAAGACCATCAACTTTTTCTTTAACCCTGTTGTAAATGAAATTTTTCCCCATTCCTACCAGAGAATCGCGACCAGGAAGATGTCTGAGCCAGCCCGTGTTTTTGAGTGCAATGGATCGTTTTTGCTTGAGCCATTGCTCGAAGTGCTTAAAGCCTGACATAAGCTGCTTAGTGGCGTTCTGTGGAGGGATGTCCCTAGTAAAACGTGCTTTGGCTAATTCTATTTTGCAAAGCCGTTTGATGGAACTCATTGTCGTTTTTCCTTGTTGCGTGTCTGCAGTTGCCTTGTGCAATAGGGTCTTGCGTATTTCTTTGAACTTTCTAAAGGCTGCTTGTCTTTGTGTTGATGAAGAGGCATTTTTGAGTTTGTCGATGAGACTGCGGAGTTGATCTCGTTCTTGAGGGAATGAAGAGAGCTTTTGCAGAGATGCTTCTACTTTGGCATAGGCCGATTTGGCTGGTGCGCTGGAAGCCGCGAGAGTCCCAAGTTTGCTAAACCATAAATAAAGAGGGCTGCTTTCGGATGAGGCATCCAACGTATGAGAAAGCTCATGTTCGATCGACACAGACTTGTCGAGTTTCTTCAAGAGATTTTTCAAGCGTGATAGCTGTTTTTCTAACATAAACGAAGCATCGGCAAGGGCTGGTTCTTTGTTGAATCGTTCGCTGAGGAGTGTTTTAAGCGACTCTAGTTTTTCTTTGGCCGACTTTAGATTGTTTGGTGTCGGATCTTGCAGAAAATCTTGGATCTCAGTAAGGCGACTGCTAAAACGTTCAACCGATTGTTTCATCTTTTTGCCAAGGAGCTTGTGAGCATGAGGATTGTGTAGGGCAGTAAGAGGGGTCACGATACCATCGAGCTTGGTGTGGAGATCTTTTAACGTTGTCAAAAGATAGGTCTTGCCCTGAGAGAGTTCTGGTGCTGCTTTGACACGTGCTCGCAGATCGATGAGTTGGTTGACAGCTGCATTGGATTTTCGCAGCATCTCGTCTAGCAAAGTCTGTACCTCTGCGTTGATCGGGAGGACGCCATGATGTCTCTTTGAGTACAATTTAGTAAGCCGAGGCTTAAGTGACTTATCTAAAGTTTTAGAAATTTTTTCGATTTCTTTTATGTAAGCATTCGTCGATCTTTGTTCATGACTTTTATCTGAATCGATCTGTTCATCGATGGTTTTACTAATGACAAGGGAAAGGATGGTGTCGAGTAGCTTATTGATGCCATCTTCCTTAGCTTTGAATTCTTCTACAGGAATCTGTACATTTTTCTTATAAGTGCTGTTGATCGCCGTCGTCAATTGATAGAACTGCTTTTCGAGTTGGTCTTTTTTCAAGATCGTATGGATGGTGGCTCCTAGCACTTCTTCGATTCCATCGGTGATTTTACTATAGAGGACCTTGTCTTGGAATTTATCCGTTATCTTTTCAAGCTCTGATTTATTATTCACGAGACCGCGCAAGTCTTCTATGCGTCCGCATTTGTGTTTTTCGAGAATACTAAAGATTTGCCGCACGAATGTATGCAGCTTCTCTTTTTCAACGATACTAATGTTCTTAAGATTGATTGGATCGTCGTTCTTTTGCTTACGGCCGTGTTGCGATTTTGCTTTTGTCATTCCATAATGTTGTCTAAGGATATCTAAGACTTCATACAGTTGGTCGTAGAGGACGCAGTTCAGGGCATGGGTATAACCATTCATGTGGATGGATTGTACACTCGAATTAATGAGTGTGCCTACGAGTTGCCCATTGATGATAGATCTCTTAGCGATGGCGAGCGTAGCGTTGCGTGTAATCCATTCAAAGGGAAAGAGGAGAATGGTAAGCGCCCATGAAAGGACAACAAGTGTGGAATTGACGATCACATCTGGCACAGAGTCTTTTGTACCAACATGAATCGAACCTAAAGACTGGCGAATGCCCCTTGTCCACTGTGCAAAGTCAGGGGCAATGAAGGTATCGATCAGTTTATCAGCTGTTTTTTGATGCAGCTCGTCTTGGGTCAGGCCATCGTTGACGGCAGGTAAACTGAGTTCCTTATCGAGTTCTTTTTGCAGCGTACGTGGTGTTGGGGTGGTCTTGCTCGCAATTCTTCGGTAAGCGCCCTGTACGCTTTCGAGGAAGGCATTTGTTCGTTCGATGGTACGATTAGCAAGCGGTGTTGCACTATCCTTGTCGTTTTTGTTGATGAACTCTCGTATCCACTCAAGACCTCGATCGGCAAAGATTTGGAGATATTTCTTAGTGAGATGACTTAAAATGGGGAAGAAAACATAGCGCACAAATGTGCGGCGAATGAAATCGACATTCGCTTGTTCTAATTTTTGCATGAACAATTCTTTCAGAACAGATGCCTCTTGTTCCGGGCCCGCGGCTTTGGCTTCTCGGATGATGTCTGCATAAAAGGAAAGATCTTGGGCTTCTTTGCCGCAGACCCATTCATACAGAACTTTCATTGGTGCAAAATAGCCGTTGTTTTCGACGAAGAGTCTTTTTTGCTCATCGACGAGTTCTTTCACAGGTTTTTCGATAGGTGTGCTTCGTTTGTTGAAGCGGAGTGCTTTTTCGCATTTTTCTTGGAGATCGAAAAAATAAGGGGTATCGGTATCGAATTTTACGGACTTTGGATTGATTCCTAAGGATTTCATCGCTTTCTTAATCACAAAGCTGGCGTGGTCCAGTGTCTGATGTTGACCAGCTCTTCGAATCGCTTTCTGCAGAGATTTCAGTTGCGTAATCGTCTCTTTATCTCTCCTTTTATCGAGGCTCTGTATGTACAATCCTAGAACATCGGCGATTCGGTTAGCGCCAAAAGAGATTGCAGCAGTCGGCAATCCGTTAACACCTAGGGTGTTTGCAGCAGAGCTAAGATCTCCGGCTTTTATTTGATTAAAAAATCTAAGCGCACGGCCTAAAAATGCGCCGATGCCCGCCATGTTCCCTTGTCCACCCGGCCCGCCAGGTCCATCTGGTCCGCCAGGTCCGCTAGGCCCACTAGGTCCGCCGGATCCGCCTCCTGATCCTCCATCCCCACCATCGGGTCCACCAGGTCCACCCGGCCTGCCAGGTCCACCCGGTCCACCCGGCCTGCCAGGTCCACTAGGTCCGCCGGACCCGCCTCCTGATCCTCCACCCCCACCATCGGGTCCACCTGGCCCGCCTGGTCCACCAGAACCTCTGGGATTGGTAGGTCGAGCAGGTCTAGTCATCCAATCACTTACAGTGTTATGAATAGAAAGAGCTGCGCTTTCAGCATAAGAGTTCACTGCTTGGTCACTAAGACGATCCGTCACATTTTGAGGCGCCCAACTTGGTATCCATGTACGTGCATAGGCGGCTGCTCTGGGTGCTAATGGTATAACCCCCCCAAGCGCTGCACCCAAAAGACCTCGGTCGGCAAAAGTGAAAGGGAGAGCTGGTCTAGATGGCTGGGTATGGGTAATTGCCTGTGGTCTCAATCCAAGTTCAACTATGGAATTTCTTACTTGTAAGCGATCTTGTTGACTAATGACTTGATGTGTTGGAAGCCGTGCAAATCTTTTAAGAGGCGCAAGAATTAATTGCAAAGCAGGGGCTGCTGATGGATTTGCACTGATCTCTTGATTGAGAAAAGTAATGGCTCCGGTAACAGCTTGTCTTTTTTCGATAATAGTCAACGTTTCCCAGGTAAGTTCTGCTGCGCGCCTCATCAGAGGAGCTGGAGCTTGTAGAGCAGGCGGTGGAGAGTTTCGGCCAATGACGACCCTTTTCGTCAAAGCCCATACTGGTCGAGGACCGCCTTGGAGATGATCATTTGACAATCGCTTCCAATGACCTAAAAATGAAAGCGTTTGCTGAATAGCTTGATAGGGTGAATAGACTACAATAGCATTGCTAGTACCTATAGCAGCCGGTTGCCTTCGAAAATGGAAGTTCTGAAGATTTGTGGGATCGCAGCTGCCTCGTGCTTGCAGTTTCACCGTACGATTTAAAACTGCTGTCAGCTCTCTTAATGACTGTAGCATTTCTGGTTTCAGTTGGTATCTTGCTACCAACGCAGTTGAATTGCCATTATCTTGTTCAAGAAAAGCTTGAAGAAATGCCCAGGTATTACGCGTATATTTGAGGATGATGTCTTTATTACCTTCTTCGATTGCTGTATGGAGAAGCGCTAGTCTTTTATGTAATTCTTCGAATTCAGGGAGGAAAGGAACATCGAATGAGGCCCATGGAAGACCGCGATCGTTCGAAGCAGTATAGGTAGTTGCATGGACGAGATCAGTGATGCTCGTTTCTAATGCTTGAAATTGTATAGCAGCTGCTTCGCGGCTATCTTGTTGCGCAGCCCAATTAGGATTTTGAATAGCTAATTGAAAGTTTTGGTACGTTTGGGTCAATTGTGCACGTAATTGTGGATCGGCTTCGACTAATCCCCAATTCATTTCTCGTTCTAAATTAGTTATTGCTTGGACGAGTCGTCGCGTGATGGCAGCAGGAAACGTAGTTTTCTCAAGCAGGGCATTGTGAAAAGTAGAGGTAATGTTTTTTAAGAGGAGAACAGATCGCCTGCTGCTAGAATCAATGGCAGGAAGTGTCCGATGGCCGAATTGACCACTGCGGCTCCAAAAATCAAGGCGAGGCTGGACACGGGTAAACGGTGTATCAACACGTTCTAGGAGGTCGGTTACGCTCTGTTCCGTATGATTCGCTGGTCTTTCTAAATGCGTCGCCAGATTTTCAAGCTGCCTTCGGAAATAATTGCTATAAAGATCACTTTGTTCAGATTCTCTTAGCCATGTGAGCAGGTTGCGCAAGTCGCTTGCGGCGCCTTGTGCACTTGCACCAAGAAGAGCTGGTCTTTGGAGGGCGGGGATGTGTGCATTTTGGGCAATTTGCTCCAATCGATTGAGCGAGGCATAGGCTGATACGATTTGAACGGGCGGGGTATAGGTGGGCATGTAATATACAGAGGTCACGGTATCTGCTTGGCGAGCCAGCCAGCCCTGTTCTACACGAAAAAGTCCTTCGAGACATTCTTGTGCGGCAAGCAGGCGTTCTTGCTGTACATTGGAGAGAACTCCTTGAGAATTTATGAGTTCAGCAAGAGCCCTTTCTCCATCTTGCAAAATGAGTCGCTTTTCTCCCTCGAGCTGAGGGTAATTCGCCAAGACCGTACGGATGCCTTTTCGTAGCGGCACGATCTGCCCCTGCAAAGCAACGGAGAGAGGTTGGTTTTGTGCCACTAAAGCAGTGGATGTTTGGTTAAACAGTTGGAGTTGTTGTCCGGCGGCAAGAACTATAGGATCAGATTCTCTCTGTGTGATGCTTGGGCGATATCCTTTTTTGCCATATTGCTTTAAAAAATGGGCTGTTGCTGGCACTTGCAATAAATTTTGCACCTGTTGGACAAAAGCTGGCGTTGCAGGTTGATCTAGCAAATCTTCTAGGCTTGCTTGTAGAAGGATCAACGGGATAAGTTCTTGAATTTCGAAGCTGCCTACGCCATGTGGACCACACCGTTGAAGGATGACTAGATCGATGACGAGAACCAGTTGCTCGACCATAGGCCGTGCTCGTTTTCGTGCTTGCTGCTGGGTGAGATTAGGGCGTAATTGCGCTATTGCTTCTGTTAAGCGGACGCAAGTGCGCATCTCTTGGGATGGCCTTTGCAACAGGCGTTTTGTAATAGGTTTTACAACACGATTTTGTAGTCCTGTAACAGGACCGCGAGGCTTAGCCCACTGATCAGCAAATTTAAGAGCAGAGGCAAAGAGCCTTAAAAAATCGCTTTTTCCGGCAATAGCCCCTCTTTGGAGATTAACAAAGGGAACTTGGCAAGGAGTTTGTGGGTTAGCATTCAGAAAATCCCGAATTCCCAAGAGGTACTTTTGCAAGGCTTGAAAATCGGTGATTTGTTGGTTGGTGGGTTCGTAGAAATTACTTGATGTTACCACTTCGGCGAGCATGCTATTCAAAGAAGCTAAAGCCGCATTCGTTCTGTTGAGCAGTTCGGCGCGCTTTCCATCATTGGAAATAGTTCTTTTGTTCTTTGATAACCAAGACCCCAGTAGTTTCAAAGCATCTCTAGTTTTCGGCATCGCAGGATCGGGGGTGTACCAAGCATTCTTTTGAACATTCGTTTTAGTAGTTTGAAAAATGTTTTTCGCAGCCTGACTAGCCTTAGAGATCTTCTCTTTTGCCCAAGCGGTTGTGTTGGTGGTTGCAGTATAGGCCCAACGAAAAGGGGCTGTTCCAAAATTGAAAATACCACGTGCTATTCCTGCCATATGAAATACTCAACCTTTGAGATTATTTTTTAAAAACTTATAATTTTACAATTATCCTCCAAATATTTTACAACAGATTTTCATTGAATACAATGCAATGTTATTTTTACTTAGTTTGAGTAAAAATTTTATTATATATTTGTGCTGGTTTGTCTCGTCGATGTGGCACCTAGCACTGATGTTATTGTGCTATTTGATAACTACTTCTAGCGTCAAAAAAAGCATTGAATTACCTTAAGATGTATGTTGAAAAATTTTTCCTTGCCACCGAGTCGATTAGCTGCCCTCTCTCTTTTTTTAACTGCCTTGGCTTCCTCACAGCTGGAAGCAGTGCCCTTTAAGCTCTTTAAAGAGCCCCAGTACGAGGTGAGTGTCGAGGCTCTTTTAGTGCAAAGAAAAGGGGTTGAGAAGCAGGTTTTGGCTGTCGACCAGACTCAGGCGAACCAAAATTGCGGTTGTTTCAATGGCTCGGTCTTGACGACTACCCAGGTGATGAATGACTTTGACTGGGAGCCGGGGGTGAGGGTCGCCTTTTCTTATATGCCCAATGAACTGCATGCCCTCGAAATCTCTCTAGCTTGGATCAATGATTGGGATGGAGAGCAAACAGTGAAGACCGGTTCTTTATCCTATCCATTCGATCTCTCCTTCCATACCAAGGATTACACCTCTGCTACGAGGGTTAAGGCGCATTACCAGTCCCACCTTTGGGATACGGAAGTCAACTATTGGCGTCAATATACCGAACGAGGCGCCGATTACTTTTCATTTTCCGCAATCGCAGGAGCTCGAGGTTTTTATTTAGGAGAGCACTTTAGGACTATCTACACCTCACCGCCTGATGAGAGCACGTACTGGACCACGACCAAGAACCGTATTCTAGGCGTACAGGCCGGCGGCAATCTACAGTGGAATCCTATGCGGCATTGGAGTTGGGAAATTACGTTTAAGGGTGGAATGATGGGCAACTGGTCATGGGCGAATGATTGGTTGGGAGATGCGAATAATACAGCTGTTCTTAGTTCGACACAGGGATCTAAGCTTGGCTGCACCTATCTTTTGGATGGGGATATACACCTCTTTTATCACCACAACACCTCTTCTATTAGCCTCGGCTATCGAATGTTCGGCCTATGGGGAGTTGCGCTTGCACCCAATCAGCTGAGAACCTTTGCTAGCCAGGTGCATGCTACCAAAGTTCACGATGGTGGGAGGGCTTACTACCACATCATCTCTCTTGGATTTAATTTTCTTTTTTAATTTGAAAATACCTGGCCCTTAAGGGCCGGGTTTACTTAGTAGGAGAGATAAAAATAAGTGTTAATTACGTTCTAGGTTTTATATAGAAATGAATTTAAATGCTTTCTAAAGATTTATGCATATTTTTCCCTTTCTTTTTTTTCTTTTGAATACGTTTCTGGATGACGATGGTCTCGCTTTCTTTACCGGACTGAACCTGTTGTTTAATGGAGTGCATTGTGCCTGGTGCCAATCGGTCATCTTTTCCCTTGGGAACAACTACAGTCGTTTTTTTCGCTGGATCTTGAAAAACCATATGCGAGCCGCGATGCTTTGACTTAGTCGGTAAGAAGCCCTTCTTTACTAGGTAGTTGAGAAGTTCCTCTCTTCCTCTAATCTCGTGCAATGCATCTGGAGATGCTTCAATCGGTTTCCTTGGCTCTCGATGAGATAGTTCTTCTAATTCCCTTTTTTCTTTTCTCGTCAAAGCAGAAGCGAGAATTGCCTTTGCCTTAGGCATCGATGGCTTTTGCAGGCTTATTTTGCCATCAGGTCCTTTTTCCGAAGGCAGCAGATGGTTACGTGAAAAATCTTTCTCAGTGAACATGAGAAGATTGAGTAAGTCGATGGGTACAACCAGTTCCGCTTCTGTGATATCAAGTTCTCTTCCATCTAATAAAATTTGTGCACGGTCCATTAAAAAAATATACGGAAAAAAAGGTTCAATTGCCTTGCGGAAGTGACGGCTGATCACATGTTTATCCTCTATTGAGAGCCCATCTTTGCTCTTCAACTTGCTAAGAGAGGTGTGCCAAAGGTCGCGCAGTCGATCGAAAACCATGGATTGCATCTCAAGAACAGGTTTTAATTTGGTTAAAAGGTCCATCCATACCATATAAAGCATCAATGGATTGTACTGGATGGATTGCGCCATGCTGATATACTCGAGGATTTCACTTTGGATAGGTTCTTGTGAGAAAGCTGTTTTTAGTTCGTCCAACAATGTGGTTAATCCTTCTTGAAGATGCCTATCGAAGCTTTTAAAACTTTTTGCAAGTAATGGTGAAATTGGCCCTTTTTCATACGGTTCTATCATGAAAGTCTGCGAATCGGCTATACGAACTATGAAATAGGAAATTGACTGAATCCATGCCGAAGAGGTCACGTAAGTTCCATTGCTTAAAGGTGAGAGGATATTGTTTTCCATAATTCTTACAAAATCATTGACAAATGCGTTGAAAAGTTTGGAGTGATTGCCTTCATGATAGAGCATCGATACGACTTGGTTGTGGGTCAGATAGGGCGTTTTTGGAGTCACCGTTGCTAATTTGCAATATTCCTCATAGGATAATTTGTCATTAATTACACTTGTGAAATGATTGGTTGTTGGAATACCAAAGCCTCGTATTAAATCTTGGGGCATTTTTTTGTACCATGTATGAATAGAGGCGAGGTTGCGTTTATCGATTGTCTGGTTCTTGGTGATAAGATTTGGCAAATACTCTAGTGGGATATTGCATACGATTCGGCTAAAATTACAACGAATATGTGGGGATTTTACTAGCGCGATAGAGGCTTGGCTTATGAATCGCATCCAATTTATAAGACAGTCGCGCGTTTGCATTGGATTCTTGGGAATTGTTTCTGAACCTGGAAAGTCAGAAAGGGGAGAGAGTAGGGACTGTGATCGAACATCGTTTGCTAAGAATGCGCGCATTAACTCTAGGGAGGTATGAATGGGCACCAACTGCAACTTGATCTTTTCTAAAAGCCTGGCTTTCAATTTTTCTTGGGGGGATTTTATACGTTTATGCGAATCGTGCTCGTCCTTCAAACTAGAAATAAGTTGATCCAAATTCTCCTTTACGGTGTTAAAATAGGAAGGGATGTTACCTCGTTTGACGAAATGCATTGGATCCAATGTGTCATAATCCGGATCTAGTTCGGATGATTGAGTTGTGTGGATAGCAGTTATCAATGATACATAAAGGGAGAGATAGCGCTGATGAAACTCCGTGATGACGAATGAGTTGAGCATTTTTTCCCAATGGATCGGGGAGACCGAAGTGAACGAAGTGAACGATTTCTTAAATTGATCTAAGAGATTATGAATATGTAGCCCTAATAGATCATAAAGCCTGATCTCATCATCTAAGGCATATTCTTTAAAAAGCGTTAGCAGAAGAGTCCTCTGATCCTTCTTTAACCATTGTAAATCGAGTTGTTTTGTGGTTATAGGAGCAGATTCTACTTCTTCCCCTTCTTTCTTTGCGGGGGTCTGTAAAGAGCGTGGTTCAGCAAGTGTTTTCTGTCCTTGGGCTGGATTAACCGATCCTAAGTCTTTTGAGAGGATGCTTTTGCTGACTTTTGACACTGAGCTTTGCGGGCTAGGGGATGAATCCAAAGAGCTGCTAATCGAAACACTGCTAGATAAACTAGAAGAGGAGGAGTTCTGAGAGGTTAGTGTAGATCCGTTCTGTTGGAGGACCTTCTTTGCGATCTTTTTGGGGGCAGAAAGCTTTCCCTGATCTTTTAAATCATAATATTCTTTTGACAAAGGGAGCTTTTTATAATTTCTTTCATTCGACGATAGAGCGCTGGTCATAACTATGATATCCTTTTTTAAAAAAGACCTATGCTGGCTTTGTCGATGAAATCTTTCTTTGCTTTAACTTTTTACCTTTAACAATCTTAAATTGAACTAATTAAAAATTTAAAGCATTAAAAAACAATTAAAGCTTGCGTTAGTCTGTTGTTTTTTGAGTGTGTGGTTAATTTTATTTGTTTTATTGATATCTTTTCAATAGAAATAGCCTATAATTACAGGTGGTAGTCTTAAATATGGAGTGCTGAGAGTTTAAAAAATATTTGCACATGTTCAAAATAGTTGGTTTTTTTATGGAATGCTCCTATGGAATGCAAATTACCTTCCTGTATACCAATCTTTTCGAAGAAATTAGCAAAGCATATTGGCAAGATTGCCTACTTCATAAGCGACTATAACTTGCGGGTTAGAGCACTTCATGGTTAGGGCTATCTTAAATTTTAAAAAAATTCCTTATCTAGCAAGAATCGTTCTTACTCATATAGAATGAGACTTATTTATATTTTAGGTGTCCTTATGTTGTCTGTCACGAATAAAGACCATATGACGAAAGCAGAGGTAAATGCCCTTGCGAATTGCAATCCTCAAAGCCATATTATCGGTGTCCTAGCACATGGTACAAAAAAATCTGAAATCATCATGATTTCCCGCGATGATGTGAATTGCTGGCAGCTATTTTTAAGGTATTTCAATTTGGGAAAACTGGCTCATACCAGGGTTTACCTTAGCGAGATCACCCCCTACCTCAAGGAATATAAATGGAGCGATGTTAGCAAGTTATCCCGAAGTTCGAACTATCATCAGGCTTACCTTAAGGTGTGCGATATCGCCAACAAAAGCGCCAAACGAGGTGATTTCTCGCTTTTCAACAATGTCGTACATACCAAGGTCAAAAAAGAGATTCAATTTTCTCTTTACCATGGATCGGATCGTCTAAATCGTTTCAATGTCGTTAAGCATATTCGTTGGAATCCCATGATGGATCATCAGACATTGACCACTCTTTTGAATAAAGAATTTCCTCGATCGGTTGTCCAATTAAAATATCCTAATGGTTCGTATGGCCCCGTTAATAAATGGGTTTCGAATTTCGGCCTATCTGAAAGCAACTTGAAGAAAATGAACATTCTCATCGAACAGCGCATCCCGCGGTCTGAATTGGGTGGCGGTAAGTACACATTGATGTCTGAAAGCTTCAAAGAAGTAAGAGCCTAAACCCACTCTTTAAAAACATAAGAACGTATTTAAATGATTTTCGCGAGCATTTCGAATGTTCGCGAAAATCATTTAAATTCCCAAGGAAATTTTTGAGATAGGAGCTTCGAATAAATGTTTGGAGGGACTTTTTATTTTTTCGCTGAGTCTTGAAAGCAACTTAAGAAAGGTAAAACAAGGCCGGAGATGGCTCGGGACTTATGAGATGATCCTTAAGGCTGCTACCTTCCGGTCCTGACCTGATTCGAAGTCTCACACTCCATGAGTTCCCCGGCAGTATCAACTATACCAGGTTTCTTTTGATTAACACAAGAATTGTGCTCGACAGTTTTAGGAAGCAGGCTCAAATTTAATTTGACGACAGTTTCTGAAGGTTCTGAATCTGGGTATTGGGAAAGAAATACGAGAGGATTTTGGCCGTGCTATCCCCTTGTTGCACCATCTGCTGGGCGCTATAAAGGCATAGGCCAACTCCATGGCCTTCTCCAAATCCTGTAAAAATCACTTTATCGCCTTTCATTTGGATCTCGAAGTCATTGCTTAAGATGCGATGGCTGCCAAGAGTTTTTTGCAGGGAAAAAAAGTCGATATCTTTTGTCACAATGCCATCACTGACTCGGACAGCGTAGGTCTTTTGCGATTGCGAATCGAGATAGGGCGTAATGAAAGAAAGTTTAGAAAGACCTAAAGCTCTGCCAAATTCTTGTTTTGGAATGCTGACCGTCCAATGGTGTCTTTGACGGTCTCTTGCAGCAAGGGGAGTTGTTACACCTTGAGGAACGCTCACTCGCTTTCGGAAAATGGAGGCATAGGTAGAGGTGCGGCCAGCAGAATTTTCTGTCCATGTGGCTGCAAATGGCTGATTTTTGTAAGTCATAACCAGATTCTTGGTCTTTTCGATAGCGCGATCAAGGCAGATGCGTTGTAGGGTGACCCCGTAGCCCAAATAGTTCGCCTCATTGGCCTTAACGTGCCATTCTGCTTGTGGATTGCGTGACGCAAGATAATAAGCATTTGTTCGTGCAATAATTGCCAAAGCTTCGAGGACTTTGGGATCATTGATCGAAGAGATCCCCACCGCTAAGATCGATTTGAGATAATTTTCGATGTCCACTTCATTGACGATGCTGATCACACCATCTAAATGATAGATTTCGATGCAACCGCGATATTCGATGCCATTGACGAGGATGGAGGTATCTGCATTCGTGGGGACGATGCGCATTTGGTTGATATAGGGAAAAGAATCATCCCACTTGATCCCTTCGCCATAAGAGTAAATCGGCGCTTTTTTGTTGAAGATCCCTGAAGTGATTGGAAGATGCGTCTCTGGATTGAAGATATCATAGCGTCCTTTGACTTCGAGAACAGCCCCTTCGGCTTTATCAGCGATGAGAACTTTAAGAGTTGCAGGTTTCATTTGCTGCGAATAGTCGGTGGGGATTTCAGCACATAGAGAGGAGGGGGTTATCGCTAAACAAGAGAAGGAAAAAAATAGAGCGAGATGGCAAATTCTCATGGTGATTCTCCTCAGTTAGACGAACGGGGCATAGGCCGTCCAAGATGTTGATAGGCAAGGGGAGTTGCTTCACGTCCACGCGGTGTTCGTTTCAAAAATCCCTGCATGATCAAATAAGGCTCAAAAACATCAGCAATGGTATCTGGCTCTTCACCAACTGCAACGGCGATGGTGCTAAGGCCGACAGGTTTTCCTGCATAATGATCGATCAATACTGACAAGATTTTTTTATCGACTTCATCCAGGCCCATATGATCGATCAACAGCATGGTGAGAGCTTTTTCAGCCGTCTCTCGATCGATGCAGCGGCTTTTGCGCATTTGCGCAAAGTCGCGTACCCAGCGGAGCAAATTATTGGCAATGCGCGGGGTGCCGCGTGAACGAAGGGCGATTTCTTTTGCTCCCTCGTCGTCGATGGGAACGCCCAGGATTTTAGCGGAACGGATGATGATCTTCGATAGTAGAGCTGGCTCGTAATAATCAAGGCGGCAGTTAAAGACAAAACGAGAGCGCATGGGTGCGCTTACGAGGCCGGCGCGCGTGGTTGCTGCAACAAGTGTGAATGGTTGGAGTTTGACCTGAACCGATCTAGCAGCAGGACCGCTGTCGATGAGGAGATCGAGTTTAAAGTCCTCGACGGCTGGGTACAGATACTCTTCGATTTGACGTGGTAAGCGATGGATCTCGTCGATGAAGAGAATATCGCGTTCTTTGAGATTCGAAAGAATTCCTGCTAAATCACCAGCTTTCTCAATTGCTGGCCCAGAGGTCGTGACGAGCTGGGTTCCCATCGCTTTAGCGATGATGCCTGCTAAAGTTGTTTTACCGAGGCCAGGCGGTCCATAAAAGAGGCAATGGCCAAGTGCTTCATTGCGAAGTTGGGCAGCTCCAATGAGCACTTCAAGACGTTCACGAACGGAATCTTGCCCGGTAAATTCAGAAAGTGTTTGCGGACGAAGTGGAGTTTCAAAGACAGCATCTTGCTTTGTCCACGATGATTCGATGAATGGCTCAGTCATAAATCTTGCCAGCAAGCTTCTAGAGTTCAGATTATTAGCATTATTCAAAATCCTAGCAGGAAATCGAATTCGCTCGCTATCATCAAGTAGACTTCATACGAAATTCGATTGGCAGATCGTAGAAGTCGCAAGCGAAGCTGAAATAAAGGAGGAGCATGTCACCACAGTCAGATCGTTGGATTCGAGAAATGGCGCTAAAAGAGGGGATGATCGAGCCGTTTGTCGATCAGCAAGTGCGCTTTGTCGATGGTCGCAAAGTCATCAGTTATGGATTGTCGAGTTACGGGTATGATCTTCGTGTTTCCAATGAATTCAAAGTGTTTACCAACGTTCACAATTCTTTGATCGATCCCAAGGATTTCAATGCCAATGCCTTTGTAGAGATCGAAGCAGATGCCTGCATCATCCCTCCCAATTCGTTTGCTCTTGCCAGGAGCGTAGAGTATTTTCGCATTCCTGATGATGTGATAACCCTTTGCGTCGGGAAGTCGACCTATGCCCGCTGTGGCGTCATCGTGAACGTTACCCCCTTTGAACCGGGATGGGAAGGGCATGTTACCTTAGAAATTTCCAATACAACTCCTTTGCCGGCAAAGATTTATGCAAATGAAGGGCTAGCACAGGTGATCTTTTATCGGGGAGCTGAATGTTGTGAAACGACCTATGCTGATCGGGAAGGTAAATACATGAGACAGATAAAGATTACCTTACCCGTTGCCTAAAATGGTCTCTCTTTACACAATCAGGTTATTAACCCGAGGGGCTAAAGGGTGACCAGTTGGGCCGCCAAGGTAAAGCTGTAGCAAGCAAATTGTTGCCTTTTTACCCCGTGGGTTAATAAAAAAGAGATGGTCATGCTGTCTCTAGACACTCAATTTTTGTGTTAGATATAAGGGTAATGAATAATCTCACCACTATGGACGAACATCGTCGTAAACATTCGAAAAAGCCAGCCTCTCATATTGAGATGTTTCGTGCCAATTGGTGGATGATCGCGTTTTTGAGCGTTATGGGAGTTTTTGCTTGGCAAAGTTCGCAAAAAAAACAGCTGGTCATTGCAGATCTTCAGAGTCGATTAAGTTCTGTTGTGCAAGAAAGGGCTATCGCTGCTTTAGAGCATGAGGATCTTTTGTTGCAGATAAGCGGTCAAAACGATCCAGAGTGGGTCGAGCTCATTCTCATGCGCCGTCTTGGACTTGTTCCCGAAGGGCAAGTGAAAGTTTATTTTGAGAAGCGTGCACAGTGACCATTGTTCTTTGTCTCCTATTAATCAGTTTTATCTGTCTATCTGCTTTTTTCTCTGCTACGGAAACGTCCTTGTTTTCCCTCTCCTCGATGCAGGTTAAGGCTTATGGGCAAAGCAGCGATCTGCGTAAGAAATTAGTAGCTACCCTTCTGCAAAAACCCGCCGATCTCCTTGTCACGCTATTGATGCTCAATACGCTCGTCAATATCTTGATCCAGAACGTGGTTTCTTCTCTTTTTGGTGAATATTCCACATGGCTGCTCAATGTTGGCGTACCTTTGGCCATTACTCTGATTTTTGGAGAAGTGATCCCAAAATCGATTGGTTTTGCCAATAATGAGAAGATCGCCTGTTCTTCAGCAAATGCCATCCATAGGTTCGAGAAGCTCTTTTATCCGGTTCGATACATATTGACCAAGATCACACAATGGGTAACACCCTGGGAATTTTTCTTTTTGCGCAAACAAGAGCAGATCTCTGTGGAAGAATTGCTTCATGCCTTAAAGACATCCCATAAAGAGGGGGTTCTCAATACCGATGAAGCGGAACTGATCCGCGGCTATTTAAACCTCGAAGATGCCAGCGTCAAAGAACTGATGCGACCAAGAGAAGAGGTGCTTATTTATGATCTCGATGAGCCGCTACAAAAGCTGGTCGCTCTTTTTGTAGATCAAGAATGTTCGAGGATTCCGGTTTGCAAGGCAGGGCTCGATGAAGTAATCGGTGTGATGAGTGCCAATCGCTTTTTCCTCTATCGAGATAGCATTTTAGCGCCAAACGATCTGCTCCCCCATCTTCAAAAACCCTTTTTCGTTCCCGAAACATTGCATGGGCGATCGTTGCTCAGGAAATTTTACGATCGTAAAGAATCCTTAGCCCTTGCCGTCGACGAATACAGTTCGGTCTCTGGCTTGATCACACTCGAAGATCTCGTCGAAACTGTCATTGGCGAGATCGCAGACCGCCGCGATGAAAAAGAGCAATTCACTCGTTCGGCCAATGATGTGATCATCGCTAGTGGAAAGCTAGAGCTCTCTGAACTGGAGGATATCTTTGGCGTCATTTTAGAAAGTCGGGCCAATATGGTGACCATAGGGGGATGGCTTACAGAACAGATAGGAGATATCCCAAAGAATGGCACCAAGTACATAAGCCATGGTCTTTTTTTTCATGTTCTGGCCGCTGATCCAAACCGTGTGCGCAGAGTTTATATAAGACGGCTTAAGCTCCATGAACGCGAACTTAAGGGGATTGGGTAATGACCTCTTGGAAAAGCTTCTTATTACTGACTCTCTTTTGTTTGATCGTGCAAGCGTTTTTCACCATGGTGGAAATGGCTTGCGTTTCCTTCAATAAAGTGCGCCTCGAATATTACGTCAGCCGTGGAAACGTACGGGCGATTTGGTTAAGCCGACTGATTTCTCGCCCAACTGTACTGTTCGGAGCCACGATGCTTGGGGTGAATACTGCCATGCTGCTTGGTTCAGAGTGCGCCCGGCGTTTATACTCTTCTTTAGGCATTAGCCCCGATTGGTCTGCCTTGACGCAAACCTTCTTGGTCGTGGTCTTTGCCGAAATTTCCCCCATGTTTGCAGGCCGGAGGTTTGCTGAACAAGCGGCGATGATCGGCATGCCGATTCTTTATGCCTTCTCTCTTTGCGTCAGACCGCTCATCTGGTTTTTTAATCTTTTGTGCTTATTCGTGAATCGCGTGATGAGAATGCCTAAGAATATAGAACTCTTTTTGAGCCGTGAAGAATTGCAAAAAGCAATAGAAGAGCGCGACGAGACGGTTGCATTAGGTGCAGAACCCAGAGAATTCGATACGATCGTCGCCAATATTTTTTCGTTGAAAACAAAAATTGCAGCAGAATTGATGCTGCCGCTTTCTAGCACGCCTGTCGTCTCATCAGCGTGTACTGTTGGCGAAATGAAAGAGTTGCTCGCCTCAGCAGAAATGGCCTTTGTTCCAATATATAACCGCAATCCCAAGAATATCGTCGCGATTGCTTACCCGCGTGATTTTATCCGCGCTAAAAATCAAACATACATCCGCGACCTAGCACGCCCTGTATGGTTCATCATCCATACCATGTCAGTCATCGATATCTTAAAACAGTTTCGGCGCAACAACCAAATCGTAGCCGTTGTGCTCGATCAAGGAGGACAAACTGTCGGCCTTCTGACACTCGATGAGATCATCGATGAGATTTTTGGCCAAAGCGATCTTTGGGTTTCTTTAGATACTGTTCATGATTTTCCAAACCAGGTGATGATCGACCGTAGTTTTCCTGGAGGAACACTTCTTTCAGAACTCAAAGCCGAGTACCAAATCGATCTGGCTTATGAGGATGCTACAACGCTTGAAGAGCTCTGCGAAAAGCTTCTGGGACATACTCCAGCCAAAGGCGATTCTTTGCGCTTCGATGAATATCAATTGAATATCGAAGAGGCCCCACTCATTGGTTCACTCGTTATTTCGATCAAGTCGCTGTCATAAAAAAGTATTCGCAAATTCATTTTAAAACAAAGCTACTCCTCATGAGATATTGTCGCTAACGAAAATGAACGCAAAGACGCGCAAGCCGCAAAGACGCAGAGAAATAGGATTACTTCTCAATTTTTGGCAGAAACTTTTCCGCAATGGCATAGAAAGAGTCGTTAATCATTTATAAAACTCTTTGCGTCTTTGCGTTCATTTTCATAATCGCTGAGTTTCGAAAGAAGTCTAATGAATTTCCCAATCCTTTCTGAGAGACCTCAGCATGAGATATTGTTGCTAACCAAAATTAGCAAGACTAATTTTTCTTTTGCAAATATAAGAGTAGAGGAACTGACGCCCATTCCATTGGTTGTATTTGTATAGAAGTCAGTTGATCGTTTGAAAACTGAAAAGGAGCTATCGTGAAAGTGTTATCCAAGTTTTCTGCTAAAATTTGCCTCAGCCTCATCGCTATTTCTCCTTTTCTCCATAGCGTAACCATCGATGTCACGAGTATGGCTGACTCTGGCTCTGGAACTTTGCGCGATGCCATCATCACAGCAAACACTAATGGAGGAGCCAATACGATCAGCTTTTCTGGGCTTGCTGCCAATTCAACTATTACTCTTTCAACACCGCTTCCGATCATCAACCTCAATGCTTCAGGAAATACGCTGACCATCGACGGCACCACTACCACGAATTTGACCATTAATGCCGGATCTTTAACGCGCATCTTTTTTGTAGATACCGGAACTGTCATGCTCAACTCGATGACGCTGATGAACGGGATGGCCAAAGGAGGGAATGGTGGTGCTGGAGATGCTGGCGGTGGTGGCGGTCTTGGGGCTGGAGCAGCTCTTTTTTTGGCTAATGACGCGAGTGTAATAGCAAATAACGTGACATACAGCGGGAATCAGGCGGTTGGAGGGACTGGCGGGACGGGTATTGGAATAGTGAAAGGTGGTGGTGGTGGCGGAGGGTTGGGAGGAAACGGCGGAGCAAATACGAATGTAGCATTCTTGGCAGCAGGTGGTGGTGGAGGCGGAGGGGTTTTTGGTGCTGGTGGAGATACATCTGCAAATGGTTCTAATGCTGGCGGTGGTGGGGGTGGATTGAATTTATCTACTCTAAACTCTCCTGGAACGCCTGCGAATGGGGGGGCTGGACTTATCGGCGGCGGTGGCGGCGCCTATTTTTTACCAGCTGGAGACGGGGGCAGCGGTAGTTTCTTAAGTGGTGGTGGTGGTGGTGGTACTGTAGCGGCCGGCTCAACCGGTTCTACTAATGGAGGAGACGGTGGTAATAGCGGTGGTGGTGGTGGCGGCGGAGAAGGTGGTACGACGATAACCACAGGCGGCATGGGAAGCGGTGGTGGCATGACTGGCGCCGATGGGACTAGCACAGCTGGAGGGATTGGTGGAACAGGAGCTGCAAGTGGGGGTGGCGCCGGCGGCGGCGGTGGTGGTTTAGGAGCAATGAGCACTGATGTCTCAGGGGGGCATGGCGGATCAAGTACTATAGGAGGAGGCGGCGGCGGTGGAAGTTCGAACGTTTCACAGGGCGCTGGGGTTGGAGGTTCTGGTGGTAATGGAGGAAACTATGGCGGCGGTGGTGGTGGTGGTGGCACTACTGGTTCTAGCGGCGGTGGTTCTGGTGGCATAGGGGGGCTGGGTGGCGGTGGTGGTGGAGGTGGATGTGCAAGCCTTAGTAGCAATACCATGATGGCAGGAGGGGGAGTAGGTGGAAATGGTGGATTTGGGGGCGGTGCTGGCGGTGGCGGCGATGGCACTGTATCAGGAGCAGGTGGAGGAAATGGGGGAGTCGGGGGATTTGGAGGAGGAGGAGGTGGTGGTGGTACTGGGCCATCAGGAAAGGGAGGTACAGGAGGTACGGGGGGGCTATTCGGAGGTAATGGAGGCAACGCTAATGCTGGAGGTAGCTCCGGCGGCGGTGGTGGTGGTGGTGCCGGACTTGGCGGAGCTATTTTCATACAGCCATCAGCGCAGTTGACGATCATAGGCAATGGAACCCCCTTTTCCGGAAATAGTGTTGTGGTTGGTAGCGGTGGTGCTGGTAGTGGTGGGGCGACCAGTGGGCAGGCAAAAGGACCTGATTTATTTATGACATCAGGCGCTTCTACGACGATCGACGTTCCTTCTGGGACATTGACCATTGGCTCTAATATCGAAGGCGGAGGAGGCGGTTCAGGGGGAGGGCTTACTAAGATAGGGACTGGAACATTGATCCTATCTGGGACAAATACCTATACAGGCAACACAACGATCAACGAAGGGACTCTTTCAATTTTTAATGCCAACATTATACCGCCTGCAAGCAATATCATATTTTCAGCGAATTCAACTTTAGAGTGCACTTCTACAGGCTTTTTTCTACCCAATACTATTACTATCGACACGGGAGTTGATGCGACTCTTTCGATTACTACCGCTAGCCCTACATTTTTTGGAGTTATCAATGGAATGGGTACTTTAATAAAACAAGGTGCCCAGACGCTCACTTTAAGTGGTGCCAATACCTATAGTGGTGGAACAGAGATCAATAATGGCGTTGTTAGAATCTCAAGTGTTGGCAATCTAGGCACTGGACCTGTAAGTTTTCAGGGAACTGCGCCTAGTACGACGCTGCAATTCACAACTGGTATTCCTAACTTCGATTTGCCCATCAACATAGCGCAGAGTCCTAATACCTTCGTACAGATCGATACACCCGATCTAATCAACGCTTCTACGATCTCTAGTGTTATTTCTAGTACGAGCGGGGCTGGGGGAATCTTTACCAAGCGGCTCGGCGGTAAATTGATACTCAGTGGTGCAAATACCTATTCAACGGGAACACTGATATCGGGCGGAATACTTTCGATAGGAGCTGTGAACAACCTAGGGACTGGAAATGTTTCTATTAATGCTAGTTCTACGCTCCAGTTTAATTCAGCAATTAGCAATTTTAATCTTCCTATCAGTATTAACCCTTCGGTTGTAGCAACGATCGATACCGATGGCAATGACTCGACGATCAGCAGCCAAATTTCCACGTCCGGGGGTGCTTTAGCTAAAATAGGTTTAGGAACTCTGACTCTTTCCGGTAACAATACCTATACCGGTGGTACAACGATTTCAGCTGGTGTTTTGCAAATTAGCTCGCCTACAGGATTGTCCACCGGAAATGTAACCGACAATACTTCGCTCGTCTTTACTTCAGGAGCTAACGGTACAACACTTGCGCAGGTGATAAGTGGAACAGGATCGTTGACAGTACAAGGAGGTACGATCACTCTTTCTGGAACCAATAGCTATCAAGGGGGTACAAATTTAGATGGCGGAACGCTGAAGATCTTTAATGATTCCAATTTAGGTGATTCAAGCGGTGCACTTAGTTTTAATGGTGGAGCCCTTGAATTTGCCGCAGATATTACGATCTCTGCCGGCCGCACAGTGACTTTAGGTAGTGGGGGCGGAACGTTCCAAGTGGATCCCACTTTCACAGGCACCATCAACAATGCTATCAGTGGTAGCGGAGCGTTGATAAAAACAGGTACTGGCATCCTCGTTCTTACTGGAACCAATACTTATATGGGTGGTACGAATTTCGACGCAGGCACAGTGCAGATTACGGCAGATGAAAATTTAGGCAATTCTAGTGGTGCTCTTAATTTTAATGGCGGAACGCTCGAACTAGCCGCTAGTGTAACGCTTTCCTCTAGCCGTACATTGACTTTGAGCGGAGGCGGCGGCACCATTCAAGTAGATCCAACATTCACAGGTAGCTACAGCGGTAACATAGGTGGTAGCGGTGCGTTGACAAAAACAGGTACAGGCATTCTTGTTCTTACTGGAACCAATACTTATATGGGTGGTACGCATTTCAACGCAGGCACAGTGCAGATTACGACCGATGAAAATTTAGGCAATTCTAGTGGTGCTCTTAATTTTAATGACGGAACGCTCGAACTAGCCGCTAGTGTAACGCTTTCCTCTAGCCGTACAGTCACTTTGAGCGGAGGCGGCGGCACCATTCAAGTAGATCCAACATTCACAGGTAGCTATAGCGGTAACATAGGTGGTAGCGGAGCGTTGACAAAAACAGGTACAGGCATCCTCGTTCTTACTGGAACTAATACTTATGGAGGCGGCACGACGATATCGAGCGGGGTATTGGAGATTGGTTCGATGAACGGATTATCTAGTGGTCCAGTAACGGATGATGCCTCACTTGTTTTCTTAGCAGAGGCCAATGGTGCACATATTACACAGGCGATTAGTGGCAGTGGTTCACTAACAGTGCAGGGAGGGACGATCACCCTCTCGGGCAATAACACCTATGCCGGCGGGACGACGATATCGGGCGGGGTGTTGGAGATTGGTTCGATGACCGGATTATCTAGTGGTCCAGTAACGGATGATGCCTCGCTTGTTTTCTTAGCAGGGGTCACCAGCGCAGATATTACACAGGCAATTAGTGGCAGTGGTTCACTAACAGTGCAGGGAGGGACGATCACTCTTTCTGGCAATAATACTTATGTTGGCGGCACGACGATCAACGGCGGAACGTTGGCCATGACTATGACCGGCACGTTAGATTCTACCGGTGCTGTTACTGTGAATAGCGGAGGCACTTTTGATATCAGCGGCATCACGCCAGCGACTTCGTTTAGCATTGGTAATTTGAACGGAGCAGGCCATATAGCTTTAGGAAGTAAAGATCTGATTGCAGATATTACAGCGACGAGTACTTTCAGCGGTATCATGTCCGATGGGGGAAGCGGAGGCAGCTTCACTAAGAATGGTAGCGCGATGTTGACTTTGTCAGGAGCCAATACCTATATAGGCGGTACCACGATTAACATGGGTACATTGGCCTTGAGCGGCGGTGGCAGTTTATCTTCTAGCGGTGCTGTTACGATCAGTAGCGGAGCAATCTTTAATATCAGCGGCATTAATCCTGCAACATCTTCGTCCATCGGTAACTTAAGTGGGGCGGGCAATGTCGTCTTAGGTTCCAAAAATCTTATAGCGGACGTTACAGCCCCTAGTATTTTTAGTGGTGTGATTAGCGGCGGCGGTAGTTTTACCAAGAATGGCGGAGCTTCATTGACGTTAGAAGGAGTCAATACTTATACAGGCGGCACGACGATCAATGATGGGATATTAGCCTTGAGTATCGATGGCAGCCTAGCATCGAGTGGCGCTGTTACCGTGAATGGTGGAGCTACCTTTGATATCAGCGGTATCACTTCTACGACTTCTCTTAGCATCGGCAATTTGAATGGCGCCGGAGATGTAATATTAGGCGCTGAAAACCTTACAGTGAATATCACAGCAGCTAGCACTTTCAGTGGAGACATGAGCGGTACTGGGGGTAGTTTGACTAAGATTGGCGGAGCTACACTGGTTCTTTCGGGAATAAACTCCTATACTGGCGGCACGAATTTCAATGGGGGAACGGTTTCCATCTCAAGTCCTAGCAATTTAGGGACGGGAGGTCTTAATTTTAATAATGGAACGCTTGAACTCACCAATACTTTAACGATCAATCAGGTGGTCACCTTAAATAGCACAGGGACGATTCAAACGGATGGCTCTACAGTGGGGACCTTTAGCAATCAATTGACTGGCTCTGGTGCTTTGGTGAAGAAAGGGGGAGGAACGCTTGTTCTTTCTGGAACGGGCAATAATTATGCCGGCACTACGACAATTCAGAATGGAACGCTGCGCATCGATTCAGCGACAGGATTGCCCACTACTACCAACGTGATCGATGAAGGTTCATTGGTCTTTAATAATACAGGAACGGCCGCTGTTTCAGGAATCATCAGCGGCACAGGAACGTTGACGATGGAAGGGAGTGGAGTGGTCGATCTTACAGGAAATCCTGGCAATAATAGCTACTCTGGCGGAACGTTTTTTGAGGCGGGCACGATCAAAATTTCCAAGAGCACTAATGTGGGAACTGGCAATCTTACATTTAATGGTGGGACACTGGAGATCGCGGCTGATCTGACCTTAACACAAACGGCTACCTTAAATGCACCAGGTGGTGGGATCATAGAAACAGATACAGGCGTCACCGCTGCTTATACCGGCCGTATCATGGGGAATGGTTCTTTGACAAAAACAGGAATGGGCAACTTGATTCTTGGAACGCTGAGCAATCCTGGGATTTTAGATAGTTATACTGGGGGTACGGTCGTTTCACAGGGTACTTTGATCGGAGATACCGATAGCCTGCCAGCGGCAGTTGGGATCCAAAATAATGCCACCCTGATCTTCGATCAGACGTTCGATGATACTTATCGCGGGCCAATTAGTGGCACTGGCACGTTTGAGAAGACTGGATCGGGAACCCTATCCTTATCGATGAATGTTTCTCAAAGTGCATCGACAGTCAACCTTGGTACACTCAATCTCGTTGGCATCACCATGACCTCCCCATTGACGATTGCAGCAGGGGGCACTTTGACTGGCAACGGCACGATCATTGGCAATGTGGTCAATAATGGAACCGTTTCTCCTGGCAACTCGATCGGTATCATCCATATCACAGGTAATTTTACCTCTCCTGGAAAATTGGATATGGAAATTGCGCCTGATGGATCCAGCGATCAGGTGATCGCAACTGGGACGGCAGATTTTACAGGAGGAACATTGAATGTAACGGCAATTTCTGGAAGCTACATGAAAGGACAGACCTTTGATATTGTCGAAGCAGCGTCCATCCCGACAGATTTTACCACTATTAATCTGCCAAGCAATCCTTCTCTTACACATCAGATCCTTTTGGGCAGCCCGAATATTTATCAATTGACGGTCGTGAACAATTCTGTTTTCGTAGGGCAGACGGCTTTGACTAGAAATACTCTTGCCGTGCAAAACTACTTGAAGGTTATCTCTGCGCCTTTTCAAGCCATCATCGAAGAAGTTCTTTCCAATTTTTCTGGGTTTACATCGCAGCAGCTCACAAATGCCTTGGATCAACTCCAACCTTCGCCCTCTGGTGCCTTTGACCTCGTCAATCTCAACATGAATCATGAGATCGCCTATATTTTGTCCGAACATTTAATGCAGCCAGATTGCCATAAACGTTGCGTTGTGAAAATGCCCGAAGGTAATACCGAAAACCCTCCAAGAACATCGCTGTGGGTAACTCCATTTGGTGTGGTGACGAGAAATAAAAACGTAGGAAGCGATATGGTTGGGTTTCGTGCTCCCTCAGGTGGAATCCTCATAGGCGGCGACTATTGTTTCTCTAAACATTTTACCTTTGGCGGAATGGTCGGCTATTCGCAAGCCTTTATCGATTGGCAAAAATCGCGGGGCGATGCCCATATTCGCAACCAGATCGCAGGTGTTTATAGTGGTTATCGCTGCCATCGGTTGACCGTGGATGTTTCTGCATTTGGCGGGATGAATTTTTATGACATCACGCGAAATATACGGATTTCTATCTTGAATAGGCAAGCCAAGAGCTTCCATCGCGGCGGCAACTTAGCCAGCCGTCTTGGCGCTAATTATCGTTTCAATATCGACAGTTTCCAGATTACGCCATTTGGCTCTGTGGAATCGTACTACAACTATCAAGATGGATACGAGGAGCATAGTGCTAAACTGCTCGATCTCAAAGTCCATACCAAAGTCTCCAATCTGCTACGCTCAGAGTTGGGCTTTGATTTGAAACGCCTTTATAATTATCGCGACGGATGCTGGGCGCCTTATATCGGCGTGAGCTATGTACGCAAATCACCTTTGAGTAGCGGAAAAATTCGTGCTGGTGGAAGATATTTCCCTGGGCATTTCACGGTGTTCACCTTTAGTGAGGCCATCAACCAAATCGCTCCAACTGGTGGGTTTATCAGCAGCTGGGGAAAAAATGGCTCCTTCTCAGGAAACTACCGTGCTGAGATCGGTCAAGGGGATACGGTTCATGCGTTTGAAATGCGACTTGCGGGTCAATTTTAATCGAGACATGTTTCGAAAAGAGATCTACTATGCTTATTTCTGCATTATCTGGGGAGATGATGAGGCGTTTTCTTGAAAGCGCAAAAACTATGCGCACGATAGGACCTACACCGGTCTTCAATACATCCGAGCTCTCGGAAATATTTTCCTGGCCTCTTCCACTCGACAATCAGAAGTTGCTCCGAGCCGTGGAAGTGGTGCTCTTTCCAGGCACTTTAGTGGAAGTAGTTGGATTGGTAGGAAGGAATATCATTCATATTAAGACGGATGAATATCCTGGCGAGAAGCTCTATACTCACAAAGATTTTTTAGAAGTTGCTAAAGATGCCAAGCCGCGCAAAAAAACATGCCCTTCTTTGGCAATGATTTTGAAAAAGTTTCAACATTGGCCAAAGACCGAATACGTTTGGGGCGGTAATTTTCATAAGGGTGTTCCTCGGTTGGCTAAACTCTATCCTATCCCTAAACAGGCCGATTGCTTTACGAAAATGGTTTGGACGTTAAAAGGGGTGGATTGTACGGGATTATTATGGGAGGCCACAAAAGGGTATTTGCCAAGGAATACAGGTCAGCTCGTGACGTACGGCCAGCCCATCGCAATTTTTGGTAAAACGGACGAAGAGATTGCACAAAGTTTGATCCCAGGCGATTTGATCGTATGGAGGGGACACGTTCTTTTCGTCGAAGGAAAAACAGTCATAGAAAGTCGTTGCCCTGAAGGCGTCATTAGGACCGAGCTTCTGTTGCGGTTACAGGAAATTAGAGAAAAGATCGGACGCACTCCTGTCGATGATCCCAATATCAAAGAAATGCCTTGCTATGTCGCTAGGCGTTGGCATCCCGATGTCTTAAAAAAGAGATAGTCGTTTAATTCTAAATTTTCGCCCCTTTATCTTTACGTTCCTTGCCTTTAATTTTTTTGGTAGCTACATGAGGAACTTTGACAGGAATAGATTCGAGTACAGGATTTTTAACAATAATGGGGCAGAGGGCGTGAGCTGATAATTTGTCATTCAAAATTTGAAAGTGATCTCGTCCAACATAAATGTATATTGAGTATTTCTTCAAATCAACCCCTTTCCCTTGCAGTTTTGCTAATGTAACAATCACTTTATGCGCCATGAAATTTGAGCGGTGAATACCATTGAAAGTCTTATACAAAGCTCGTGCATAACGTGTGCCGCTTGGCTTTACAAGACCTTCCAAATCTCCTTCAATGATAGGTTTTGCATAGAAAATATCAAATAATGCGGCCTCGTTGAAAGGCGCGGCATCTTTGCTAGCTTTATTAATGAGGATTGTTTTTGCCACTGCGGAGTACTCTGCAATCAAAAAAAGAACGCTAAAATCATTACCTAGAAGCTCGCATAATTTCATTGTATCGAAGGTTTTTTTGCTTAGGAAATCTTTTTTTTGGGCGGCGGGGATTGTTGGTAACTCCTCATCCAACTTACGAAATAATTGCTGAAGTGCTTTTAAAGTGTTTTCATAGGGAATGGTTAAAGCAGGGTGAAAGTACTCCCATGGAATGTCTTTTTTTAGTCCGAATTTATGCGGATTGTACTTTTTAAAATTTTCACCCAAGACAATTTTCTTAAAATATGGGTCCAAATAGAGCTCATTTATGAGTTGAAGATAGCTTCCCATCAAATTAATGTGTACACGTTGAATATGTGATTCTGGAGACATTTTTTCCATTAAATAAAATTTTCTGGATTGACCGTTATGGAGTGTAAGTCGGATGACTGAATTCAAAGACCTATTGTTATCACTATGCAATTCTTCCAGAGAATAAAGATAGCGTTCTGGAATTTCGAACTCTCTGGATTCCAAAAAAGTTATTCTGTCACTTGATGATAGCTTTGCTAGATGCTCGACAAATTCATGGTCCTCAGAGTGATTTGAAGATGTAAAAATTGTGATTCTTTCAACACGAGGACCGGAAAAAAGTGCTTGGGTTTTTTCCTGTTTCGGCATTGCTTTGCTCCAAGCTTTACAAACGACAGGGGCTGCTTTTGCTGTAATTGGGTCATTAAATGAAAAGATATTTTTCAGAATTGAGCTGGGACATGTAGGCCAGGTTAATGCTTGTGTCATTGCTTTGTTCGAAGCTTTACAAACGATCCAAGTTTTACAAACGCGAGAGGCCGCTTTTGCTGTAATTGGGTCATTAAATGAAAAGATGTTTTTCAGAATTAGGCTGGGACATGTAGGCCAGGTTAATGCTTGCGTCATTGCTAATCTCCTTAATATTACGTATATTTAATTACGAAATTATATATTATTATTAATAATAAATCAATGGTAATCATAAATATGTAAGGAATAGCACAGGTAAATCTTGATCCCTTAATAATTAAAAAAATTCCTTGTATACACATCGTGATTCAAAAACATAAATGAACGCTTTTAAAGACAACCTTAAGCAATCCTAATCTCCAAATGTTTACCCAACGCAGTAACGGCCATCACAAGCAATTTCAAGCTACAGCTATTGATTGTATTTCCCCATAAACATTCCTTTTTTGCGTCCACTTTATCAGAAAGTTGCGCGATTAGGCGTGTCCAATTTTTGGGGTCCACTATACTGAGTTTCGAAAGAAGTCTAATATAAATTGCCCAGGTTCATTTTGTTATTGCTGATCTGAGTCTGGCGATGATTTGAGAAATGCGAAGGATCGCCTCTTCGATTTCTTCCATGGTCGTCAATCGACTTAGGCTGAACCGTATACTCGATCGGACCAGCTCTCTAGGCAGGCCCATATTCAAAAGAATGCGGGAGGGTTCCAAAGAGCCAGAGCTGCAAGCCGATCCGTGACTAGCAGCGATACCAGCGAGATCTAAGTGAATAAGCAGGGTCTCGCCATCGACACCTGGAAAAGCGAGATTAGTGGTATTGCAAATGCGCGGTCCATTGCCATTGACGATTGCACCGCATTGCTCGATCAGAGCTTTTTCTAGCCGATCACGTGCTTTTGCCATATGGACCTTTGCCTGCGGCAGCGACGATTTGAGCAATTCAATCGCTGTGGCCAGTCCCAAGATTCCCTCTAAATTTTCTGTGCCGGCCCGTTTACCAAACTCCTGAGCGCCACCAGTTAAAAGCGGTGGGATTTTTTTTAAGGAGGAACGTAAAATGGCCAGTCCAACGCCTTTTGGCCCATGGATTTTATGTGAAGAAAATGCGATTCCCGTCACACCAGAAGGAATAGTAAAAGATTCTTTGCTAAGCCACGCAATGCCATCGACGAGAAAAGGAATCCCGATATGGCCTGCTAAATCGCCAATCTCTTCTATGGGTGCTTTAACGCCTGTTTCACTATTGACAGCACTAAGAACGATGCAGCGCGTGTTATCATCGATTATAGCTCGAACTTGATCCACTTCGACAGAGCCATGCAGCCCAACTGGTAGGCGATCGATCTGCCATCCTTCTTTTTCGAGACACTCTAAGGTGGTTTCGACAGAGGAATGTTCTACATTGGAGGTGATGATTTTCCCTTTTGGAAGATGACTAGCAATACCGCGTATGAGAAAGTTGATCGACTCTGTCCCGCCTGAAGTGAACAAGACTTCGCGTGGTTGAATGCCAAGAAAGTCAGCGATGGTTTCTCTTGCTGCAGAAAGTTGACTCTTGGCCTTTTGACCATACCAATGACTGCTCGAAGGATTAGCAGGACCCTCGGCGAGTGCTTTGGCTATGACCGCAAGGACTTCAGGAGCGATGGGCGTTGTTGCGTTGTTATCAAGATAAATCTTTTCCATAGGCGGATAAGGATACCATGAGAGCGAGGAGCAATACAATCCTTATATAAGAAGCTCAGGTTCAATGACTTTCAAAGCAATTACAGTGATATTATCGTGTCCTCCGCGCCCATTAGCCGCATCGATGAGATTTTTGCAGATCAGGTGCGTGTTTTCATCCTTGTATTGAAAAATGAGGTCGGCAATTTCGTAATCTTCTAAGAGATCGGTAAGACCATCGCTGCAGAGGAGAAATAGATCATTGTCCATTGGAGCAATTACCCCTACCTCAGGTTCGATTGTATGTGAGGTGCCAATGGCCTTGGTGATCTTTCCCTTTTTTTTTAAACAACGGGAAGTGTGGTCTTGGGTGATCTGTTGAAGATCCTCACGAAAACGATAGATACGACTATCTCCCACATGTGCAAAAAA
Source organism: uncultured Simkaniaceae bacterium (assembly GCA_963791555.1). Classification (GTDB taxonomy): domain Bacteria; phylum Chlamydiota; class Chlamydiia; order Chlamydiales; family Rhabdochlamydiaceae; genus JAGXTH01. Next base: position 168,696 of record CAWBSQ010000002.1, on the reverse strand, counting down.
CATGAGATCTTCGTGGAGCAGCAAGCAAGAGAGCGTTGTGCCCATGCCTGCCCATTCATCTCGTGAAGAAGACATTGTAAAAACATGTTGATTGGTTTTTTGTACAGCTTTGGACAATTGATCGATAATGTGGTTAGAGGAAAGCGGCATTTTTAAATTCGAATCAGCGAGAAGCTGGTTGCTCAGACTATCAATGGCAAGATGGGCAGCGACTTCTCCAGCACGGTGACCTCCCATCCCATCTGCAAGTGCATAGAAGCGCAGTTCATCGATTAAAACAAAAACGTCTTCGTTGTTTTGACGTTTTTTACCGATATCTGAAAGTCCATGGCTCTCGATCTGCATGGATTCCCTCAATTGCATCCGGCGAGCGATGGATCGGAAAATTTCCCTACAAACAATAACGTCCCAGTGATCTCATCGACGAGAAAAAAGAAGAAAGGTCGATTTGCATTAAAGGTAATCAAGGGACTCTCCGAGGGGCCGACCGACGTCACATTTAAGGCTGCAGCCGTGGCTGCAGCAGCTTCAACTCCAGCTTCATTGACATTGAAGTAAGCCTCATGAAGAGCTTTGCTTAGGAAGAGATCTTTCATGCCATCGATGCCAGAAAAATCGGCTTGATCAGTAAAAAGCTCGCGAAGGCCGAGAGTTGTGAGCGCAGACTGCAGATCATAACGTTTGACAAGGCAGAAATTAGGCATTTGTAAATCGACGCGCGATTGGATGCTTTGTTTGAGCCAACTTTGGAAGACTTCAGGAGAGAGGTTTTTCTGCCATGCATTGATATCAGTCGATTGCGTCGGAAGAGCAATGACCATCGATGGGCGTACCTGAGTTGTTTCACAAACTTTGAATGGTAAGAGAATGATTTGAGCTGAAGGATCTTCAAAATACTTGAAAAAAGCCGTTTGGTGCATCATTGGCACTTTCAATTGCGTTTTTGTATCGATGATAAAAGGTTTTTTGGTCGTTTCTTTTTTATCGAAAGGGTTCTGCCATTGACCGCTAAAATAGATAGCATTGATGACTACGAGGCGCGTAGCTGCATCGATATCTCCCAGTTCGACGAGTTTTTTGATCTTTTTATTGGTAGTTTCGGAAACCCAGGTATTGATCAAATCTGTTGCGTTCACAGATTGGGAAAAGTCGATCGATTGCAAGTCTGCTCGATACTGCTCTGCGACTAAACTCGAAAATGGTTCGAGGAAAGTTGTGTCTTGTTCAGCAAAAATCGCATTGGCTTGATTTAGCGTGATTGAGCAGCTATCCCCTGAATTGGATACCAGCATTTGATTGGTCAATGCCCCCAAGGCGTTTGCAACCTTTTTCCGATCGTAAGGCCAATGCAAGGTTTTTTCCATGATTTGCTTGGTCGATCCCTCTGCGCCGGAAGCGACCATCGAAAGGCAGGAAAAGATAGAAAAGGGGGAAAAGACGGCGTTGGACTTATAATTGACAAGCGGTCTTAGCAGTTCTAAAGCAAAAGCATTGGAGCTTTCTACGATAGCAGAGGTAGCTTTTGTCTCTTGGACAGAAGGATTGTCTTGTGTTGATGCTACCTTTTCAGATTTCAAGAGTGAAATCGAAGATGGTGGTGCGGCAGATAGGGCATTCATGAAGAGAGAAGCGAAAAGAAGCGTGCGAAAAAACATACTTCACCATTTGCTTTTAAGGGGCGATTAAAATTCGTAAAATACTCACGATATTGAAAGTCATGTGCAAAAAAATCGGAGCGAAAAGAGAACGTTGTCTTTCATAGATGAATCCCAGGAATAGAGCGAGAGTAAACAGCGAGGCGACAAGAGGGATATTGCCAAGGTTTTGACTAGTCGAAAAATGAAAAAGAGAGAAAGCGATCGAGGTTAAGATAATTGCTGCCATTCTTCCTAAATAACGTTTAAGAAAGTTAAGTAAAAAACCCCTAAATAAAAGCTCTTCAAGAACAGGGGCTGCGATCACTACTGTAAACAGAGCTATAGCAAAGAGAAAACTTGAGCTCAAGGACATCTTTAAATAATGGACGGCAACTTGTTCATAGTGTTGTGGACCGAAGATGAGGAAAATGAGGAAGTCGAAGATTTCGCCAACGAAGAGCACGACTGGAAAAGAGATCACCCAGCTCAAGAACCCAAAACCTAGATCTTTGATGATAGGAACATTGGAATTAGGCTGCTTCCAAATGGCAAGCATGCTAGCGCGGTCTTTTTGTGCATGGCAAAAGATAAAGATGAACAATCCGGCCATAAACGTGGTGACGAGTTGAATGCAGCTTGAAAATAAAGGACGGTAATAGGGGGAATAACGGGTTTCTTCGCTCAAGAAGGATTGGGAAAGGGCATGGGCAAATCTTGCAAGAGAGCCGCCGATGATGATGAGTGTGCAAAGGTAAATGGCAAAAATTGCAAGGACCTGAAAGAACGTTACTTTAGGTGCTATCGAATCCTGGCTGCTGGGCCATTGGAAATAGCCCACAGATTTTGCAACCCAAAGAGTGATCATCGAAAGAACAGCAAAGAAGAGGATCGATCCGCTATGCTCAATCATGAGATCTTGCAAGTTCACCACCCTAATGTTATGCGTTCAACTGCCTCTTGCCATTAAAATATAATCCTCAATTCTCGAGGATACTTCTTTGACAAGTTGTGCATGTGCAAGCCCCATCGGGGAAATGGAAAAGCTTTCTTTTCCCCATGGTTCTTGATGGAAATGGAACTTTGTAAAAGGGCGGGGAATATGATGGCGATCGTGGATGATTTCTTGCAGTACGATCTTTGGTGTTTCTGGCCTTAAATCGACGACGCGGACTCGCAAGGAAATATTTAGCTGTGCGGCGCACTTGTCAGGGCATTCATCTTGCTTCGTTAAGATTGGAACTTCTTCATGCTCGATCAATTCCATAAAAATTGCAAAATCTTGTCCCGGGCAAGCAAATTTGATCCAATCTATTTGATTGCCAAAAGGGTTATGCGATGAGCCAAGTTGGTTATAAACTGATTTCGCCTTATTTTTATCCGCCAGAAAGAGTTTGCCCCTAACATTGAGCTTGTGTGTCATCGACAGCGTGAGTTCTTCGGATAAATTCCAACTGGATATTTGCTCAGTACTATCGATGATCGGGATTAAGACGACAGATGGTTTTAGTCGGCCATCATCATAGTAACGAGCCTGTTCAGAAGATGACGTATGCTGACATCCTACTAATAGCAGGGTAAAGAAGACAATTCTAAGAAGCTGTCCTAAAACCCAACCGTTCATATGGCAATCCGTCTACGCTTTGATGATTCATCGATCTTTGTCAACGCAGTGTGCGTTTATCAGGAAGATACCAAATCACCAGCGATTAAGACAATTGCTGAATATGGTCGTAGACTATACTGGTCCGTGGTTTTAAGAGAGAACGGAGGGGTGGAAAAATCTTCAGGCGAAGGCAGAGACGTATCGATTAGTCTGAGCCAAGGACCGTTCGTTTGCGATGAGGGAAGACGGATTTTTTTTTCTTCAAAATGAGGATGAAAGGCAACGAAGATCTCCGTCTTGTCGCTGAGGAGGCGTGTAAAAGCAACGATGCGGCTTTTGGGATCCCAGTCGGGATTTTCTGGCTCTTCACCATGCCATCGGATGTCACTTTGTTTGAGAAATTCAGCAGATTTCAAAGCGGTGTGGTTTTTGCGGAGATGGATGAGTTTTGTAACAAAACGAAATATTGCATTGCGTTGTCTATCTAATTGTTTCCAATCGAACCAATTGAGTGAATTGTCTTGGCAAAAAGGGTTGTTATTGCCCTCATGCGACTGGGCGTATTCATCTCCCATAAGTAACATAGGAATTCCTTTTGAAAGGAAAAGGGTAAGAAAGAAGTTGCGCATTTGCCTCTCGCGCAAAGCGATGATTTGTTCATCTTGCGATGGGCCTTCTAATCCACAATTCCAATTATCATTCTGTGAGGCGCCATCGCGATTATCTTCTCCATTCCTTTCATTTCGTTTGCAGTGGTAGGTGACGAGGTCGCGCATCGAAAAGCCATCATGGCACGTTACAAAATTGATAGAGTGGAGGCTTTGACGGGGATAAGAACCGTAAAGGTCTTGTGAGCCGCATATGGCCGTAGCGAAGACGCCTGCATAAGAGTCCGTCCCCTTGATGAAACGACGAACATCATCGCGATAACGCCCATTCCATTCTAAAAAATCTCCCCACTTAGGGAACTGACCGACTTGATAAAGACCTGCTGCATCCCATGGTTCAGCAATCAATTTGACTTCTTGTAAAAGAGGATCTTCCTTCATTTGCATCAAAAGGGGAGAAGGATCTAAAGGGGCCCCGATATCACCGCGCGTAAGAATGGAAGCCAAGTCGAAACGGAATCCATCGATTTGCAGCTCATTTGCAAAATAACGCATCGATTGAAGGATCAGCGAAAGACCGGGCTCCCTATTGCAAGCAAAGGTATTGCCGGTACCGCTATAATTACTAAGTGCCCCATTGGGATCGTGTAGATAGTAGCCTTTGGTGTCTATCCCTTTCCATGAAGTGACATGCCCATAGGCATTTCCTTCTCCTGTATGGTTATAGACGACATCTAAGATGACTTCTATGCCATGACGATGCAACTCCCTCACCATCATCTTGAACTCTGTGAGGAATGCATCGATTTTTTGCCCGCTTGCATAGCGCTTCATCGGGCAGAAAAAATGCATGGGATTATAGCCCCAGTAGTCGCACAATCTCTTATCCGTACACGGGTCGATCATTTTGTAGCCGGTTTCATCGAATTCATAGACAGGCAGTAATTCGACGGCAGTTACACCGAGTTCGAGAAGATAGGGGATTTTTTCAATGATCCCTAGATATGTTCCAGGATGATTGCTTTGACTAGATGGATCCTTTGTAAAGCCCCGCACGTGCATTTCATAAATGATGAGATCTTCGTAGCGCAATTTAGGTTTTTGAATGGATTGCCAATCAAAAGGAGATGGTGGGAAATAACGTGCTTTGGAAAAGCGACCAACTGCATGTCGTACTTTTTTCCATATACTTGGAGTAGCAATTGCTTTTGCGTAGGGATCACAAACTGGATGGTTGTCGATTTTCCAGGAATAGTCGAAGGCTTTTGGAAGTCCATCGATCGAGACGTGCCAAACTCCATTTGTTTTATGGATTTTGTGATTCAATTTGAGATTCAGCGTTGCTCGCCCTTTTTCGATAGGAAAAATGGAAAGGGAGGCTTTATTGGAGGGGGAATATAATGCAAAATTAATACCTTCCTCACAAGGGGTAGCCCCAAGCGGTTGTTCAACTCCCACACCGATGTGGATCGTGCTCTCTTTCAAAGTGACCACCCCTCTTGATCTGTATAAACCTTGTTAGAAACAAGCTGATTTAAAGGATGTCTATTTTTAATAGACTAAATTCAAGCCCTTTAGGTTTGTTGCTATTGAAATTAAAATAAATACTTGTCTCTCACTCTTGACAGGTAATGAAAAATAGAATATAATTCAACAAGGTGTTCGCTTTGTTAGCGATGCAACCTAAAAATCTTGTAATTTTTTTGTTGCACTTTTTGGATTCTAGTGGGAAACTCTCCATACATTATATGCATTGTGGCGTATTTTGGATCCCTTGAGTCGCCATGCACTTAGTCGTAGATTAAAAGAACATTTTACATACCGGAGGACATTACATGTCTCTTGAAAATGCAAAAGCCAATCTTAAGGAATTTGGCAAAGAGCTTAACCTTGAGGGATTGGCCTTTGACGAGAATTTGACGTGTATTCTCGGCATCGACAATACCTTCTCTTTGCATTTAACCTATGAGCCTAATTCAGATCGGCTCTATCTCTATTCACCCATCTTAGATGGACTGCCAAAGGATGATAAAACGCGTCTTGAGCTTTTTGAGGCCTTGCTCGAAGGTTCGATGCTAGGCGGCCAGATGGCTGGAGGCGGTATCGGTGTTGCCACAGCTGAAGAACTGATACTCATGCATTGCGTTCTCGAAATGGGCGTCGGTACAGATGCTTCTTCTTTGCGTCGTTTTGCGCCTATTTTTGTCGAGGCTGTTGAGCGATGGAGAAAAACAGCAAAAGACATCGTCGAAGGTCGTAAACCCACCAAGCAAGCAGCATCACCAACACCAATGGCTGGCCCAACACATGGTGGTGGCAAACCTGGCGAGCGTTACATTAAAATTTAATTCTTCGTTGGTTGCGCGTTGCTTTCTTCAGCGCGCAACCATCCAACAAGCTACTACCCCAACTTAGAAGTTGTCTTGGAAAATATTTGCAAATTCTACCCCCTATAAGAATAAGAATTTTTTAATTCGTATCCTTATAGGGAAGAGGATTTGCAAATACGTTCTTAGGAAGTCATCGGGGCTTCAAGCGAGAGCTTTTGTCGTATCATAGCTAGGGATGTTGCTAATTCGCGATCTTGTCCATCTAGTTTTTTTTGTATCAGTTTTACGCTCGACATAACTGTCGAGTGGTCGCGGTGAAAAAGCTCGCCGAGCTTAAGGTAGGGAACTTTGAGTTGATCGCGGCAAACATACATCGCCAATTGGCGTGGCATGACGCAACCTTGAGTTTGCGACTTTCCTAAGATTTCTTCGGAGGCAATCCCATAATGTTCTGCTACAACTTGAATGATGCGTTGCGGATCTAAGGCTCCGCGATGTTCTTCAGCAAGAAGCGATTTGAGGGCGTCTTGAACCATTTCAACCGAAAGAAGGAAAGAGGAGCGGTAATGTCGCATGTGGACAAAAAGTACAATAGCATCTAAAGCCCGTAAAAGCGACCGAGGTGTCGATCCAAAATGTCTAAGGACATAGTGTTTTGTTTCATCGCTAAGGGGGAAATCGAGCACTTCGCACCGCTGTTCGAGCAAATGGCGCAGCTCATCGCTGGAGAGTTTTTCGATTTTAAGCGTTAATCCCCATTCAAATCGGCTGATCAGTCTAGGTTCAATCGCGGAGAGTAGTCCAGCTGGACAATTGGAGCTGATGATGATCTGCTTGCCTAGAGTATGCAAGGCATTGAATGTATGAAAGAGTTCTTCTTGAGTAGCCCCCCTTCGTGCAAGCACTTGAATATCATCGATCAGAAGAACGTCGGTATGTCGATACGTTTTCCTAAACTCAAGCATAGCTCCACTGCGAATGGCCCTAACAACATGTTCTGTGAATGTTTCGGCGCGGACGTAAAGAACATGGAATCCTTTTTGTTGCAGAGCACCTGCAATGGCCATTAAAAGATGTGTTTTGCCCGTTGCAGCGCTGCCATGCATGAAGATCGGATTAAATGCCCCAAGCGCAAGCTTTGGTTGATCAAAGGTCTTAGATTCTCTATCGTAACCAGTCAATTCGCAAAGAAGCTCAAAAGCAACTTTGTTAGAAGCTGTACACAAGAAGCTTTCAAATGTGGCAGCGATATCAAGGTGATCAGCAATAAATGCTAGAGATTCGCGAGGTTTAGGGACCTGTTGCGTAGCATCAGTATGTACACTTTCATCATCTCTGAGTAAGGAGAGATGGACTTTGATGGGGTGGTTATTGTTGTTGACGAGTCGCTTTTTGAGCTTAGGTCGAATGTGTTCTTCAAACCAGTCGATTTGAAAGGCATCGGCCTTAAGGTAGAGGTTACATGCATCAAAATGCTCAACCTGAAGGGGAGATAGCCATTTTTCAATAGCTTCGTCCCCCAGTTCCTGCCGTAAGTGAGTCAGGAAATTCTGCCAGGCCTGCATGAATGAATTATTTCAATACTTCTACAATTGGTTTAGACTGCTTCTTTCTCATCATTACCCACTGTTGGAGTATGCCAAGCAGCATCGATGAAAGCCAGTAAATATTCAAGCCAGATGGGAAATTATAAAACATGAACGTAAATACGACTGTCATGATATTGCCCATGAATTTCTGCTGTCTTTGCTGATCTGTCATGGGTGTGCCGCTTGCTGCACTTAGCGAGCTGCTGTACTTTTGTTGGAAATACATCACAGCGCCCAATAAAATGGGGAGCAGGTGGAACTCGTTGCCAATGAAGAAAATAGGATAACTCCAGCTAAACAGTACATCTGGTGCAGTCAAGTTATCGATCCAACCAGGAATGAAACTGACACCGCGCAATTCGAAGGTTGATTTGAGCAGATCGAACATACCTATCAAGAAAGGCAATTGGATTAGTAAGGGAAAACAGCCTGAAAGAGGATTGATCCCCTTTTCTCGATACAGATGCATGATCTCCATTTGAGCGCGCTTTGGATCTTTTTTATAGCGTGCCTGAAGAGCTTGTACCTGTGGTGCAATTTCCTGCATTTTCATGGTGGAACGGATCGACCAGGTATTCAACGGATAGAGCATGATTCTAAGAGCAAGCGTTAACAGGATAATAGAAATACCCCAAGAGCTAGTGATGAAGTAAAAAAACTTCATCAAGAGGAACAAGAACTTGGCAAAGGGTTCCGAAATAAACGAAAACCAACCATGAAAACTGATCGCTGCTTCAAACCTTGGGCTCGTCCCAGAAGAAACATCGAAAAAGCTAGCATCCAGCTTTTCAAAAACTTCTTTCACGTAAGGCCCGGCGAAAATCCGATATTTGTTGCTTGGAGCGTTTAAGTTCAGCGGAAGGCGGAACTCATAACCCGCATATTTATCAGCAGGATAGAGCTGATAGTCTGCATCGATCAAGGAGAGGCGGGTTGGAACGATGTTGCCCGCGACGCGATAGGCACTGAAGCTGGCATTTTGCTTTATCACAGGATTGACAATGATGCCAAAAAAGCCGTTTGCATCACTGATCCATTCCGGGGAGATATTTGAGACTGTCTCGGCTTCTTTTGGAAGGCTAAGTTGGACGACCTTGCTCTTTTTTTGCGTTCCTGAAGGAAGGTATTTAAGAGCTGGTGTGAAACTATCTGAGATAAGCTCGACCTCAGGAATTCCTGTGCTTAACTCCAATCCTTGAACATCGCCATCGAACTTCAGCGCTAGCTCCAAAGAATAGGGTGCCTCATGGGGATCGCGCGGTAGCGTAAAGGTTTTAGTGATCTTGCGGTTGCTTTCTGTAAGCTCAAATTCGATCAGGTTTTGTTCAAATCGTTTAAGCTTATAGATTCCCCGCGTGACCTGCGTATCATTCGGATTAGTTGCAGAACAAAGATTGAGAGCGTAATAGCGCGGAGCGACAGTGGAAAGCGGGTATCCGCTAGCGTTGACGAGCGAGCGGCGTAAGAGAGGATAATACCCCCCTTCCTTTGGCTGGACGATTTGGCTGTTGCCGGCTTTATAGTAAGGGTTCAATGGAAAACGATCGTTGAGCGGTTGCTGCTTTGCGAGTTCTCGGTCGAAGTCGATGGGCAAAACAAGACTGCTATCATTGGTAGAAGATTGAAAAGGGAGATTGATCTCGGAGATGCTGCCGCCAACGTTTGAAAAGACGACTTGAAGATAAGGATTTTCAAGAACAAAAAATTGCTCGCCGGGAATTTTCTCTATGAGTTTCTGCTGGATTGTGCCAATTTCCACAGCCTTGGGAAGGTTCGAGCTATTGGAGAGTAAATTAAAGGCAAATGTCGAAGGTTGATAGAGGCCATAGGGCAAGTATGTGCCATCTGAATTGAACAGTGCAATGCAATTGGATGCCGGCCGGCCGATAGCACCGATGAATCTTCCTTCCTCCATGACGCCAAGAGTTACATTAGCTTGCCGATTCTCATCGGAAAAATAGACCATTTGAAGATTCGTCGTCCCTGCAAGGGGGGGGGATGCGAGCAACAACTCGGCGTTTGGTCGTGCACTATAGAGAGCAACTTCTCCAATGGCTGGCTTTTTTGATTGGAGAGATAGTTTTTTTCCAGAACTAAAGACGAATTGTGGGAGCGTAGATTTCCACGCTACAGTGATGAAGTTATCGCCCTGTTGAATGGCTAAAGAGGCAAGCGATGACTGGGCATCGTCTTCGTAGAGTTTAACGACAGGCAGCTGATCGACTTGGGCTACTTTGCCCTTTACTTCACCCGAGACTTTCTGCAAGGCTTCTTGGTCTTTTTGGCGGATTTGAGCCAGAAGCTCAGATTGCCGTTTATTGTTTTGCCAATCAAAAAACTGATTGAGCCCAAAAAGTGATAAGGTAATGGCAACAACAAAGAGTAGTGGACGTTTGTTCATATGATCCAAAAAACTTTTGAAAAGAAGTCAGCATACCAGACTTGTGCTTCTTCCACAAGACTGAATAAGGCATCCCCGATCGAGGATTCGGAGCAATAGCTGTTAAGGAGATATTCTATTAATAATTAATTTCATTATGAAAATTGAATGGTTTTCGATGGGATTAAAATAATTGGAATAAAGTCTGCATATTCGCTTCCAATTGTTCGAATTCCCTCGAAAACTGTTATTTTCTAGGAGCAAGAGTCTTCGTCGGTCTCTTCGTTGTCAACATCGCTGACATGCGCTTTGTCGATCCGATTGATGAACTCGCGGAAATAAGGAGTGCCTCGCAACCCTTCGAGCCATTCGTCTTGGACAATTTCGTCGATAGGTGGCAGAGAATCAAACTCATCAGCTTTTTCGATAAAACGCATGGCCCGTTCGTAATTGCCAAGCAAAGAATTCAGGCAGGCCATTTGGTAATAAGCCTGGAGGTTGCCGAGCTTGCATGCTTGTGTCAGTTTGAGTTCGGCCTCTCTTAAAGAAGCGTCAGCCTCTGCGGCATCAGGGCTATATTGCGCTACATTGATTAAGGCAATGGCCCAGTCGAGTAAGATTTGATCGTTGTCTTCTTCGCGACGAGCAGCAAGACGCATGCAATGCAGCGCCCTTTGAAAGTATTCCAATTCGTTGAGCAATTCGCCCATATGAGTGAATGCAAGGCCAAGACGATGATGGATCATGGGAAAATCAGGGTCGATCGTAAGAACATGGGAGAAGATCTCGATCGATCTAGAATAAATCGACGGATCTTCGTGATAGTCCCCGAGCATGTCGATGGTGCAGGCATAATAAAAGAGCCATTCTGGATGAAGGTAGGCAGCATTTTTTTGTAGACTAAGTGCTTTCTCAAAATAGCTAACCGATTGTTCTAGCCAATCTGACTTGTGGCTTATTTCTCCAAGTTTAGATAACGCCAAAGCATAATCGAAGAAATAAACGCTGTTGGCGTTGAGGTCGCATGCCTTACTAAAGAAATGGCAGGAGCGTTCGATGGACTCGACATCTGTCTCAATGGTTCCAACCATGAGATATGTGCAGGCAATGGAATGCCACAGACGATGAGAAGTGCGGTCGTGAGAGAGACCTGTTTGCCATGCTTCAATTGCTTGATAGTAGTAGTCGCAGTCTTGGTAATAATGACCAAAGGCTTGAAGACAATTCCCATGGGCAAGGCAGACAACGAGATCGTTCTGAGAGTACTCGGCTGCTTCAGAAACTTTATTGAATGCTTCGTGCAGCAGATCGAGTCTTTCGGTCATTTCTCCCATAGAGGCAAGGCATTCTGCCCAAATGGCAAGAACATGTTTATGAGTACGATCAATAGCTGCAGCGCGTTGGCATTTCTCGATAGCAGACCGGATTCTTTTGAGATCATGGGCGCGTTTTCCTGATTCGTACAAAAAGATAGCCCAATCGATCCAAATCTCGATCGAATCAGGTTTTAGCTGAGCTCCTGCAGAAAAACACTCGTTGGCTTGAGAAAAATGGTCTTCATCATGTGTTTTCTCGTAGAGCAGATGGAGCGTGTCAGCCATGCACCTCCATGCTTCAAAACAACCAACGGCCAGGGTAACAGCATGTTTAAAGCAGTGCAGTGCTTTGACGAGCAAGCGAACATCGCCGATACGCAGCCCTAGTTCCTTGCAGGCTTTTCCAAAGCATATCCAAAATTCTTCAGTAAAAAGTTCGGGATGGGAGGAGGCTTGTTGGAAGGCATCGATGGCCTTTTGGTAGTCGATCGCTTCTTCTGAGTGTTTTGCTAGTTCGAGAAGGGCAAATCCGTAATGCCAGTAGAGCTCGGCAGAAATAGGGGAATTAGTAGGGCCGTTCAATTCAATTGCTTTGGCAAATTTTCCTTTGGCTTGATCAAAGAAATGCCAATGACCTGATATAATGGCTTGGCAATTGAGAAGATCACCCCATGCGCGCCAGGCGGAGAGGAATCCTGGATCGAGTTGTGTACATGCACGAAATTTTTTGGCTGCCAATTTAAGAGCTTTTTCGCGGCCGGCCTCGCTACCGTATTCAAATAGGGCGAGTCCATGACGATAGAGAAGATCTGGATTGTCTTTATCCAGTTGAGCGGCTATTTCGAATAAGTCGATTCCAGCAGGATCGTCGTGTAGAAGGCGCAATTCACCTTGAGAGGTGAAATGTTCCGCTCTTTCTCGTTCCTCATAGAATGGAATGTCTTGGCTACTATCGTTAGCCTGGCAGGAAGTACTTTCAACCATGAAATTTCCCCACTCGAATTAGCGGCGGATTATAGGTAAGATGCCAATTTTTCGACAATCGAGCTTCTATTTCAAATCGCTTTTAATGGCAGTTTACGAGCTGGTTCGATAAGCTCTAATGACTTACTCTTTGCGAGTTAAGGTAAATTGTTCTAAATATAAAATTAAAATTTTTTTGAGGAGAATTGGCGCATGTTTTGTCAAAAAAAGTGTTTACGTCTCTTCGAAACCGATGCCACTGGCGTACTTTATTTCGCGCAACAATTCAGAATAGCCCAGGAACTCTTCGAAACGTACTTGGAGAAATGTGGTCTATCATTAGGACAGTCGCTGAATAAGGGAGACTATCTCTGGCCGATTGTTCATGCGGAAGGAAACTTTCTTGCCCCTATTAAAGTGGGGGATGAATTAAAACTTCTTCTTAGTGTCCAGAAAATTGGATCGTCGTCCTTCACGTTAGGCTGTCAGTTTCGCGATGTGAACAGCAACCTGTTAGGTACGACATCGATCGTCCATGTTACGGTCGACCGGAAGCAGTGGGCATCTACTCCAATTCCAATAGAACTTAGGAAGGCCTTGGAGGAGATTGAAGAGAAGTCTTTAATCCACCTTGGGCAGTAAAAGGGTGGAATTGACACGGCACCTTAAAAGAAGGTAGCCGTTCTTTGAGCTGTGTACGCCATTGTACCTCTTCCATTTCACCCTGCGATTCTACGAAGGCAATCGGTACATTTCCAGCTTCGGCGTCTGGCATTGGTACGACAAGGGCTCGGACCACCCCAGGCAAACAAAGGAGGTGCTGCTCGATTTCTTCGGGATGCACATTTTCTCCAAGAATAGTGAACATGCGATCGCGTCGTCCTTTCCAGTGGATGTTCCCTCGTTCATCTAGATAGCCCAAATCGCCAGTTGCAAACCAGCCATCCTCTGTCAGTGGTAAATGGATTCGGTTGTCTTCGAGATATCCTAGAAAGAGTGTTTTACCACGCACGCAAATCTCGCCGTGCACGTCGATTTTCAGCTCCTGGCCAGCAAGTAAAGCACCAGAGTGTTGCGTAAGATCGGCCTTACCTAGGGTGACCATCGAAGCCGTTTCTGTCATTCCCCAAGTAGTATAGATAGGAAGGTTTTCCTCTAGAGATTCCTTTAAAAGGCTAAAGCTCATGGGGGCTCCGCCTACAACGATTGCCTTAGCTTGAAAAAGGAAAGGCGATCGGTTCCGAAGCATGCGATAGAGTTGTGTGGGAACTAAAGAAAGATGGGTGGGTGCAATTTCCGTAAACATCTGAATGGTAGCTTGGGCAAGAAGGCAGCGTGCGATGACGCCAATCCCTCCTACATGGAAGAGCGGCAAGCTTAATAACCAGGAATCCATCCTGCTAAGAGAAAGAGATTGGATGGCCCCATTGGCATTTTTGAGTAAATTGGCCAGAGTCAGTGCGACGATTTTCGGTTTTCCTGAAGAGCCTGAAGTAAAGAGGAGCACAGCTAAGCTTCCTTCTTCATGCAGAATCGAACAATTCGCTTGGACCTCTTCATCCAGAAAGAAAACTGGAGATAGACGCTTTATGGCATCTTCTAATGCAGCCTCTGGTAGACGGGGATTGAGAGGACAGGCGATAGCACCCAGTTGCCACAAAGCAAAAAACGTCGCTACCGTCTCATGCTCGGTCGGAGCCAAGAATGCCACGCGCATGCCCCCTTTGACCCCTCTTTTCTGTAAGGATAGAATCTTCTTCTCGATTTCAGCAGTTAGCATGGATTTACGCTCAAGGTTTTTTGAAGGAATATAGCTTATGTATAGGGCAGGGTTTTTTACTATATAAAATATTTAATACTACTATTTAGGTCGAAAATCTATTTTCACAGAATGATTTTACAATGCAGATTTTGCAAACAAGCACAATATATAATATATAGTTTTTAAGTGTTATTTATAATAATCATGTGTTATAATTTCATTTAATAAAAATAACGTAATGAAAGGATGAAATAATGAGTTTAACATCTATTTATTCAGCACAAACATCGAGACAAGAGCGTTTGAACTATTTGGTCCACGCCATCGAAAAAGGACAGGGAAGAAGCCTTGCTTTTCAATCATTAGATAAAAAAGATCGGATCACATTCCTCGCTCTATGTAACATCAAAAGCTCAACGGTCAGTTGGAATAAAATCGGCAATCAAACACTACAAAATGCCGTTCAGCAATTAATCTACGGTCCACAATTGCCCAATTTGCTGCAATTACCTGCGCAGGAGATGACCAAAGCCCATCTATCGCCATTTCTTACAGGGAAGGATCTAGCGAATCTACGGAACACACATAAAGCCGCTTTCGAACTGAGCAACGCTAGTTCAATCATCAAGAACTACAGGCTTGCTCCTCTCATTGCAAGATATTGCCACCAAGATTGCGAAACCTTAAGCGAAAGTGGAAAAATTCAAGCCTTGCATCAGCTAATGTCGATGGCGCAAGAGCTGAGCGCGCTTGAAGAACTGGAAGTACCAAGCTACCAATCGGTCGGAAAATTTTTCGAACTCATCGAAGCTAGAAACCTTTTGAGGATGGCATATAAAATGCATCTGAAACATCCGCTTGCAGGCTTAGAGGATGAACAGCTACAAATTGCCGAAGGTTCGGCAGCTACCCTGCAAAGAGCTGAAGAAGTGAGAGCATGGTTTGGACAACATCAAGCGAATCTGCAAACTATTGTCAAATTGAGCTTGTACAACCGTAATTTAAGCCTTCTGCCTCCAGAGATCGGTCAGCTCGGGGCTTTAACTAAACTTGAGTTAAGCCATAATTTCCTGATAAGCTTGCCAAAAGAGATCGGGCAGCTAGGGGCTTTGACGGAGCTTCAGTCACAAAATAATCACCTGACAAGTCTGCCAAAAGAGATCTGGCAGCTAGGGGCTTTGACTGAGCTTTCTTTAGCCGCTAATCGCCTGACAAGCCTGCCAAAAGAGATCGGTCAGCTCGGGGCTTTGACTTTCCTTCGGTTACAAAATAATCAGCTCACAAGCCTGCCAAAAGAGATCGGTCAGCTCGGGGCTTTGTATTGGCTTTTGTTAACCAATAATCAGCTCACAAGCCTGCCGAAAGAGATTGGACAACTCAGGGCTTTGTCTGAGCTTAGATTAGACAATAATCGCCTGACCAGTCTACCGAAAGAGATCGGGCAGCTCGGGGCTTTGACTGAGCTTTGGTTAGACAAGAATCGCCTGACAAGCCTGCCGAAAGAAATCAGACAGCTCGAGGCTGTAATTGAGTTCAACATTAAAGGAAACGGGCTCATCTATCTGCCTGCCAAATTAAAGCGCTTTAGCAATCAGCTCAAAAAACAGAATCCAACCCTCCAAATGAAGACGATCCTTAGTCAATTAAGGGGATGTTTGAAAGGAAAGCATGATTGCAAAGCAATCTTAGTGCTTCTAGATACCGTAGAAAGACTTCAAGGGAAAGAAATGCTCTCCGAACTCCATGCCTGCATTCATAAAGTATGTAAAAACGAGAAGTCTTTGCAAAAAAAATTAAAAAGTTCGCAATTTGCCAGAAAAGCCTTTGTCGATCCAACGATCGACCCTAAGTTCAAAATAGCCGCTCTGGAGAGATTAGAAAAGAGGCTTGGTTGGATCCTATTGCTCAAAAGCTGATCTAGAAGCTTGGCAGAGGATTTTAGAATAGTTTTTCAGAAGTGGATATATCAAATAGAGTTTAAAAGATGGCATTTGATGCGGAAGGTGTTTAGTAAACGAATCCTTCCGTCTTCAAACTGCAACGGCTCTTCTATCTGCATAAAACATTCAATACCACTGTTTAGATCGGAAATCGATTTTTACAGAATGATTTTGCAATGCAGATTTTGCAAACAAGCACAATATATAATATATAGGTTTTGAGTGTTTTTTGTAATAATCATGTGTTATAATTTCATTTCATAAAAATAACGCAATGAAATGATGAAATAATGAGTTTAACATCTATTTATTCAGCACAAACATCGAGACAAGAGCGTTTGAACTATTTGGTCCACGCCATCGAAAAAGGACAGGGAAGAAGCCTTGCTTTTCAATCATTAGATAAAAAAGATCGGATCACATTCCTCGCTCTATGTAACATCAAAAGCTCAACGGTCAGTTGGAATAAAATCGGCAATCAAACACTACAAAATGCCGTTCAGCACTTGCTCCATGGGCCAAAACTGCATAATCTAATGCAATTGCTCCCAGCGCCCATGGCCAAAATCCATCTATCCCCATTTCTTACATTAAAGGATTTTGCGAATCTACAGAGTACGCATAAAGCTGCTCCTGAACTAAGCAATGCTAGTTTAATCATCAAGAACTACGATCTTGCTCCTCTCATTGCAAGATATTGTCACCAAGAATGCGAAACCTTAAGCGAAGGCGGAAAAATCAAAGCCTTACATCAGCTAATGTCGATGGTGCAAGAGCTGAGCAAGCTCGAACATCTCGAATTACCAAGCTACCGATCGATTGGACAATTCTTCGAACTCATCGAAGCGAGAAACTTCTTGAGGTTGGCATTTCGAATACATCCGATACCTCCGTTTGCGATACGTCCGCTTGCAGGTTTAGAAAATAATCAACAGCAAATTGCTCAAGATTCAGCAGATACTCTGCAAAGAGCAGAAAAAGCGAGAGCTTGGTTTGGACAATATCAAGTACATCTACAAACTTTTGTCGTATTGGAATTGAACAACTATAATTTAACCCTTCTGCCTCCAGAGATCGGGCAGCTCGGGACTTTGATTCAGCTTAAGTTAGCCAATAATCGCTTGACAAGCTTACCGAAAGAGATCTGGCAGTTAGGGGCTTTGGGATGCTTGGGTTAGCCAATAATCGCCTAACTAGCCTGCCGAAAGAGATCGGGCAGCTCAAGACTGTGCACGAACTTGTGTTATCTAATAATCGCCTGACAAGATTGCCGAAAGAGATCGGGCAGCTCAGGGGTTTGTTTACTAGGTTAGACGATAATCGCCTGACCAACTTGCCGAAAGAGATTGGGCAGCTACAAGCTCTTAAGGAGCTTGACATTCGAGGAAATAATCTCCTGTATCTACCTGCTAAATTAAAGCGCTTTAGCAAGCAACTCAAAGAACAAAATCAAACACTTCAAATGAAGACAATTCTTGGTCAATTAAGAAGACGTTTGAAAGGAATGGGTCCGCAACGCGCGCCTGATTTTAAAACTCTTCTAGATCGAATGTTAAAATTTGATAGATTAAAGCATGAATTTATAGTTCTTCTGATAAGAATGGAAAAAATTCATGGGAAAGAAATGCGCTCCAAACTCCATGCTTGCATGTATCGCGTATGTAAAAATGAGAAGTCTTTGCGTAATAGATTGAATGAATTGCAATTTGGTAGAAAAGCTCTTATCGATCCAAATATTCACCCTAGTTTAAAAATAGCTGCTCTGAAGGAATTCGAAAAGATGCTTCTCAGAGGCGGCTATATCAAATAGAATTCAAAAGATGGCGTTTGATGCGGAAGGTGTTTGGCAAATAAACGCTTCCGCCTTCAAACTGCAAGGGCTCTTCTAATAGATCCTCTTTGAAGAATCGATAGGTGTCGATGCCTGAGGGCAGATGATGGGAAGCGGCGAGGAGGAGAATTTGTGCTATGCCAATACCGCTTTCAAAAGAGCTGCTCAAGACGATCGGCTTACCAAAACGCTCCCAATCTCTCAGGCCTCCCGTCATCGTTGGCTTAATCACAAGAGCTTTGACTTGGGGCAATGCAATCAAGGTTTCATAGCCTTCTTCACGCAGTGATTCATCTAAGGCGATGGGGAAGGGAAAATAACCCAGTTCTTGCGAATTCTGCAAAGGCTCTTCAAAAAAATCGATCGATTCTCCGTGGCAGTACTTGGCGAAATACAGTGCGTCCTTCAATGCAAGAGAGCAGTTGAAGTCGATACGTAAGTAAAAGTCTTGCGCAAGCGCGTGTGTGATTTCAATGGCACTTTCGAGTGGAATGTCTTTGAGTTTTAGTTTGACATGTTGAACGCCAGTTTGCCTTAGATGAGAGGCTTTCATGAGAATATCTTGCGGTGTTCCAGCAAGAAGCGCGCAAAAAGAGAGCGTTTTCGGGATGATGGGACGTGCCTGCATAGCGAATTGCAAGGAGGGGAGATTGGCATCTAGGCGGTTTTGCTGTAGTGCATAAACAACATCTTCTATTCGATCGCTGCTCCAATCTTCCAAAGGCGAAGCCTCGCTCCAGCGCCCATCAGGCCATTCGATGACAACCCCGCGTCTTATTTTGTAGGGAGCAAGGAGCGGAAGCGAATAGGTATAAACAGTTAGATGATCCATCCAAGGCAGAATAAAAGGGTGTAAAAACAGGTTAGAAGTCCCATTTTTTTGAAATAGGGACCATATTGCCATGGCTCGCGAATCTTGAAGAGCGAGAGTGTAAGTTGTAGAGCAGGGATAGCAAGAAGAAGCATTGTTAGAGAAAGCAGCTTGCAGGATGGCCAATAAGAGAAAGGAACCAGAAAGGCTAAGGCCAGAAAAAGGGTAAATTCTACTTCACCAAAACGACGCCCAAAACGGACGATTAAGGTTTTTCTGCCGGCTAAACTGTCTTGGCGGATATCGCGTAGATAATTGAGGATGACGACGCAGCATGAAAGAGATCCTGGCGCAACGCCAATCCAAGCGCTCTCGAGGGAAAAAACTCCTGTTTGCAAATAGAAAGTACTTGCCGTTGCAATGGGGCCAAAAAAGAAAAAGATGAAAAATTCACTAAGCCCGAGGTGCGCGATCGGATAAGGTCCGCCTGTGTAGATGATGCCGAGCAAAATCGAAACGCACGCTAAAAGGGCAATGACCGCACCTCCGCGCGCGACGAGCGGCAAACTGCACAAGGCTGTTGCAAAAAAGACGCCAAGGAATGCGAACTTGATGCTTGGCGGGGCAATCAGTCCTTGCTGTGCCATTCGCGGCGGGCCTATCCGTTCGGAGGTGTCGGCGCCTTTAATGAAATCGAAATAATCATTGGCCAAATTTGTTCCGATTTGAATTCCTAAGGCACAAAGCAAGGTGAAGAGAAAGATCAGAGGGTCGAAGGTATCTCTCGGAAGGGCTACAGTGCCAATCAATACCGGACTCACACTTAAGATCAGTGTGCGCGGTCGCGTTGCCATGATCCAGACTTTTGCTGTCGCCATGTGCTACCTTTTAAGGTTCAAGGATGCTTAGGAAAACGGGTAAAATCTGGAGCTCGCTTTTCTAGAAAGGCACGGTGGCCTTCTTGTCCCTCTTCACTCATGTAGAAAAGAAGAGTTGCATGTCCTGCCAGCTCTTGCAGCCCAGCCTGTCCATCGCAATCGGCATTGAGTGCAGCTTTAAGGCAGCGCAGAGCCATAGGTGAAAGTTGCAGCATTTCTTTGCACCAGGAAATCGTAGTCATTTCTAGATCTTCATAAGGGACAACGCAATTGACCAGGCCCATCTCCATCGCTTCTTTGGCACTATATTGGCGGCAGAGGAACCAAATTTCGCGTGCTTTTTTTTGTCCAACGATGCGCGCCAGATAGCTCGAACCATATCCGCCATCGAAAGATCCAACGCGAGGTCCGACCTGTCCAAAAATCGAATGTTCAGCGGCGATAGTGAGATCGCAGACGACATGAAGGACATGACCGCCTCCGATAGCATATCCGGCGACCATCGCTACAACAGGTTTGGGACAAGTGCGTATTTCACGCTGTAAATCGAGTACATTAAGACGTCCTAGCCCTTTATCATCGACATAACCTGTATTGCCGCGGATTTTTTGATCTCCGCCAGAGCAAAAAGCTTCTTTGCCTTGGCCGGTTAAGATGATGACGCCGATAGAAGCATCGTGCCTTGCATCTTGAAGAGCATGGGACATCTCTTCGACAGTGCGCGGGCGGAATGCATTGCGGACTTGCGGCCGGTTGATCGTGATCTTCGCTATACCATCCCATTTGTGATAGAGGATGTCTTCATAGCTGTTGATTTCTTGCCAAACAGGTTCACTATTCGCTTCTACTTTGAGCATAAATCTCCTCGACGTAATGTTCGATGTGCTGAGCAACCCTCTTGGGATTTTCTATATGCGCTGCATGTCCAGCATCTGGGATGGCGTACGCGTTTGGCCACGCACTATATAGCTTCGCATATTTTTTATCATGTTCTCCATACAGAAGAAGGGCTGAATTGGGAGGTGTATGTAGAGGTTGTTTGCTCAAGGCAAAACGTTCAAAGAGTTTAGCGTGCTGCTCAAAATCGATCGATTGTCTTCGTTTTCGAAGCTCGTCATCGAAAGGTAGCGTGGAAAAAAGCGGTTGTCGATACCACCAGTCGATGAAGTCCAAGGGATCTTTTTTGAAATGAAGTAAAAGTTTCTGCTCTTCGTCATGCCGCTTCAATCGTTCTTCCTCGGTTGTCAAACCAAAATGGGCACCAATGAGTACAAGTCCTCGTGCCATATACGTTTGGAGGGCGATCCGCCCGCCCATCGAATAACCAATGAGGACCATCGATGAAGGGAATTCTTTCTGAGCGGGATCAGCAAGATCTGGTGTATGGCAGCAATAATGAGCTGGTAAATAAGAGATCGTCGATTCCCAGTCGATAGGGGAGCCGAGAAATCCATGTAAAAAGAGGAGTTCAGGTCGGTCTTTTTCAAGCATACCAAAATCGGCACCGCCATGCATTGTCAGCCCATTGCTCTTCCTTTTCACCCATTTTAAGACCCAGTACTGCTGTAGCTACAGCGGTCCGCACGAGTTCGGCCTTGCTTAAAAGCAAGCGATGGCCTTGTGCGATCGTAGCTTTAGAAGGAACATCGATTTTGGCCATGGTCAGTAGGATCTTATTTCGTAATGTTTCAGGGAGTTTTTCAAAGTGTTTGGCAAGGGTTGCGAGCGATGTGGTTCTGTCTTGGACATGAGGAATCAGATGCGCTAAAGCAACGATTTCTCTTCGACTGTTAGCGAATTGACGCAAAAGCTCGAGAACTTCTTTGGCATGGGGCCGATCTTCTAGGAAAGCATGGGCATGGGGATAAGTTTTGAAACGTTTTGGATCGCTTAGGAGAAGTTTACGGACACCTATTTCGACGAAATTTCTCGCTTCAGGAGGAAGAGTATCGACAATTTGTTTAGCCTTAACTTTATTCGAGGCTGCAGCCTCGAGTTGAGAAATGATGGGAACAATCGTTTTGAGTTTTTGTTGTTCGCTAGGCGAGTCGATAGTTAAAAAGCCGCTAAAAAGTTTATCGCGTATCTGCCGTAAAACGTTTTGTACCCGTTCTAGAAGTGTGTAACTAGGTTTAAGGCTAGCATTCGAAGATCCGGAGTTATGAAGAGGTCTCTTTTGGGCTGAGTTATGTAGAGATCTCGTAGTGCCAAAATCTAATAGATCCATTGAGCGAATAGGGGGTATCATACAAACATCTCGATAGTTTTTAGTGAGTTTTCAATTTCACGATGCCACTGTAAATTCTCATCCCGGTCTGTGAAAACTTCGACAATCTGCGTAGTCGGGTTGTTTTCAAAATGTTGCAAACTCGAAATGAACTCAGCGTAATTTGTGGCAGCGAAATAGGGGACATGGAACTGTTCGGCTCCTGCTTTGAATTGGTAATCATGCGTACAAGCAATGACTTTATCGTAATGAGGAGCATTCGTTAAATGAGGCATGAAGGAAAAAATTCCTCCGCCCTGATTGTTGATGATCAGAAAAAAAATGGGAAGAAGGCTCTCTTGAAGGATTGCCAGCGAATTGAGATCGTACAAAAAAGTCATATCACCAAGGACGGCAACCAACGGCGATTCACAAGAATAAGCAATTCCAGCGCAAGTGGCAATGTTGCCATCGATGCCTGAGAGGCCTCGATTTACAAAAACTCGACAAGATTTTTTCTGGGGGAAGAAAAAAGCTTCAGCATCGCGAATAGGCATGCTGTTGGCAAAGAAAAAATTCTCGATCTTTGTTTTCATCAATCCGTAGGCAAATCCAGGCTCGCTATAAGAAGTTTGCAGAGCTTCGTGCAGTTTGCTGGCGATTTGATCAGAAGCATCCTGCCATTTTCTTAACCACCTAGTTTCTTCTTTTTGGGTAAGGATCGTGCACAAGGCTGTAATGGCATCTATAGGATGGACTTGTAATCGATGTGTGACAAGATGATGAGGGTCAAAACGCGAAAAACTGTCGTCGATTTGAATGTAGTGGGAGAGGTTGCTCTTTTTACAGAATTCTAGAAGAAATTTCGAGGTGATCCGTCTTCCAAATTGAATCACCGCTTGAGGACAATCAGGAGAGAGAGTCTTGACGATCGATTCATAATAGCGGATTTCTTGAGAACTTTTTCCTCTGAGTGAGGAAGAAACATCGGCAAAGAGAGGCCAATTAAGCCGGTTGGCTAAAAGGAGAGCTTCATAAGGGGCATCCTGCCCGCAAATCACAATTCCCTTTTCGATGGTCTCCAATAGGTTCGCTAGATATTCGATGCGGTCCTCTGGGAGTTGGGACACACCATGGTCGTGCTGGCAGCCCCTAAGGGTCATCTCTTCAGCGGTACCTTGTATCAATGGCTCCCGCAACATGCAGTTGATCTGGACGGGTCCTTTCTTTCTTTTAGCGATCGCTACAGCATGATGAATCGTCGACACCAGATAGCGGGGCAAGGAGCTTTCACCGCAGGGTAAATCGACTTGCCAGCGAGTAAAGTTCGCAAAGAGTTTGACTTGATCAGCGGTCTGATTAGCGCCAACGTCGCGCAATTCTGGAGGGCGGTCAGCCGAGAGCACGATGAGAGGAAGATCATCGTATGAAGCTTCCATGATCGCCGGCAATAAATTCCCGACAGCTGTTCCAGAGGTGACGAGGATGGCAACCGGTTCTTGGCGCAGTTTTGCCAGGCCGAGTCCTAAAAACCCGAGGCCGCGTTCATCGAAATGGACGAGGATTTCTAGACTGCTTTCAACGGCGGCAAGAGCAAGGGGAGAAGAGCGGGATCCTGGAGCTAAGCAAAAATAACGCACGCCGGCTGTTTGCAGCGCATCGACGATCAACTTGCACCAGGTCGGATTGTTCATAAAAAACTCATGAAAGGGGAGAGTTTATCTTCTAATTCCTGCCATTCCTCCCTGGCATTAGAGCCTGGAACAATGCCTAATCCAGCAAAAAGATGCAACTCCGCATTTTCTACATAGGCCGATCGAATTGCAATGGCTAGGTCAGTTTTATTTTGACTGATAAAACCAATCGGAGCTCCATAGGGACCGCGGGAAAATGGCTCATTCTTTTCTATAAAGCTCAGGGCTTCTTCTCTTGGCAATCCCCCAAGAGCTGGCGTGGGATGGAGCGCTTTAATGAGCTCTTCGTCGGTAATTTTTTCTTTGAGCAGCGCCTTGATAGAATAATGCAGGTGTTGAACATGAGTGCTTTTCAATATCTCGAGAGGCCCAATTTCCAGAGTTTGGCTAAATGATGAGAGCGCATTGGCCATAAAATCTACCACTAGATCCACTTCGCGCCGATGTTTTTTGGATGCTAAAAGCGCCGAGGCTAGTTGTGCGCTCTGGATCGAATCAGGGGGGCATTTGGCCGTGCCTGCTAGGGCCATGGTCGAGAGTCGAAGACCTTCTCTTTCAAAAAGTTTTTCCGGCGTAGCTCCTAAAAAAGCTTTATTTTTCGCATATTGCAAACAAAAACGGGTAGTCGAAGGGGCTGCGTTTTGACGCAAGCGTAGGAACACTGACCAAGGATCGATTATCGAAGAAAAGCGCAAGCATGTTTTGCGGGCGAGAACGACCTTTTGCAAATGCCCTCGATCGATCATTGCCAAAGCTTTGTCGACTATCTCTTGCCAACCATCGTATTCAGGGAAATGACGTTTTTCGATGATTTGAGGCAGAGGATTGTGCTTCAATGGGCAAGAAGGAAATTCTTGGCTCCAAGCAGGGTGGAAGGTTTGCGGAGTCCCTCCATGATAGAAAAGGGGAAGCGAATCAAAGGGGGAACCTTTTCCAAGAGCAAGAGTGATTATGCTTTGATAAGCGGGTTCCCAAAAGAGCTTGGGATATCGATCGACGGAAAGAAAGGATTCAAACTGCGTAGGCAGCATAAAGCGTTGTGATGCCGAAACTCAAAGGATAAGCTTCGCAATTTCGAAATCCAGCTTGCTCGACCAGCGAGCAGAAATTCTTCCCATGAGGAAAGGTTTCGATAGTATCGGCAAGATAGCGGTAAGCTCGATAATTTTTGGAAATCAGGCGGCCGACAATAGGTAGGATGTAATTGAGGTAGACTTTGTGACCCATCCTGATAAATCTTGAAGAAGGCAGGGAAAATTCCAAGAGAAGAATCATTCCGTCTGTCTTGGTCACTCTTCGAATTTCTTTAAGGGTTTCTATGACATTCTCCACATTGCGCACGCCAAAGGACATCGTCACGACGTCAAAAAACTCTGCCTGGAATGGCAATTCATGTGCTTTACCAAGAAAAAATTCCACTTTTTGGCTATGAGGAGTCCTGTGGAATTTGTTGCGTGCTTTCATCAACATATTGGCAGAAGGATCAATGCCGAAGGCTTGCTTGCATTGGGGGGCTTTTTTCAATACAGCAAGCAGTTGATCGCCAGTGCCTGTTGCACAATCGAGAATCCGTTCAGCTTGGCTTGGGATATGGCGCGCTAGACGATTTCGCCAATAGACATCTTGTCCTAAGGAAAGAACTCGATTGAGGAAATCGTATGTATCCGAAATCGCATCGAACATTTCTGGAGCAGATGTTCTCGAAGGCCCGTCTTGATCCATAAGCGCGCATTTTGAGACAGGGCTAGCGTTTCTAGCAAGAGCATTTCTCGCCTTAAGAAAGAATTTGCAAATTCATTAGACTTCTTTCGAAACTCAGCGATTATGAAAATGAACGCAAAGACGCGCAAGCCGCAAAGAGTTTTATAAATCATTAACGACTCTTTCTATGCCATTGCTGAGAAGTTTCTGCCCAAAATTGAGAAGTAATCCTAGTTTGATACAAGGTCCCTTGATACAAACTCTCCAACAGAACCTTAGTTACGAAAGAGGTCTAATAAGCCTGGGCCGCCTAATGTCCGATGTATTTCGATTGCATCATCTATTATCAGCGCGGCTAATACGTTTTCAATTTTCTCTGCGTCTTTGCGGCTTGCGCGTCTTTGCGTTCATTTTCATAATCGCTGAGCTTTGAAAGAAGTCTATTTTCCTTGAGAACGGAAATCCTTTCGAGATCTTCCTCTTTTTACAGGGAAAATGTTTGCAAATTCTTTCTAAGCGCAATGCTCATTTACGTATGCTTGAATGAGCGAAAATTTGCCAAAATAATCCCGAAAATATAAAGGGAGGAGCTGAATCAGCTCCTCCCTAATCCCTATGCTCAAAGCTAGAGATACCTACTTATTGCATTGTAGGTTGTGGCAATTTTGGCGTGACGACTCGCGGTGTGACTTTGCCCATCCTGGTTCCAATTCCTTTCAAACCCTGTTCGATGAGAGCCATCGATTGGTCCGTTGGCATTTTTGACCAAGTAGGGTTTTGAAGGTGCATTGTGGCAAGGAATGATTTCATCTCATTGAAGAGCGTGTGGACCTGTGCTCCATGCTGCAAAGAGGCTTGAGTTGCTGCAGCGACTACATAGGCTGCATAAAAACCGGGGCCTTGTAAATTGGTTGGCAAATGTCCATTTGCTCTAATTACAGAAACAAGATTGTCTACGATGGCTTGATCTTTATCTGTCCAATCTTGCAGCTCCTGCAAGGCATGACCTTGCAAGGTATTCAGTTTTGATTGCATGATCACTTGCGCAACGACATCGGCCGATGCAACTGCTGCTGCAAAAGACACTGGAAAAGGAGTAAGATTTCCATCTGCATCAGAAAAATAGAGCTTAGCATTATCTTTGCGTGTCTCATTGGTAATTGTTTGGCTCCATACCCCAGCATCTTGGAAATGTAGACGTTTAACCACCGCTGCACCTAGATATCCTCTCAGCAAATCGATAGGATGAGGATCATCTGTAGATCCAACAGTCCTTAATTTGCCATCTCCCAATGCTCGGAAGTATCCGATCAATCCGATTCCTAAGCTAGGACCTATATTGAGATAGCCACAAACGTCAGCAGTGCTTTCATCGATACAGCTAGCCCAGTAATTAGCGAGTGCTCCGGATTTAAACTTCTGTAGTACTGCGTTATGGACCTTCTGTGCAAGTTCATCTAGTAGCCCCTTATCTGCATGAGTCACATCATGTCCTCCCGTCTCATGTCCTAAGGATGACCAAGCAATGAGCCCGCCATTTAGCTGTGCAGGAGGTAAGTTCACCACGCCGCAACCCATGCCAAGGATTTGACTCGTTGCGTCGCCTGGCCATGTATAGGGACCAGCATCTGGATTGCCAAATTTTACAAGGGGAGGAATAACACCATATGTTGGTGGGTTGATTGGCTTGCCAGTTTGCTTTCCTACACGAACTTCATCGCTTAAAAAGCCATCGTACAGATCGCTGACGATCTCTTCGAATGCATTGATTCCCTGTGTTGGAGCTTGCTCATAGGATAAAATAGCAAGAGCAGCATCAGGAATCATTTGCTGTAAGGTTGCCGTTTGTTCATCCATCGGATTTCCGCTAAATATTTGGAGAAACTGATCTTCCCCTAGATTTTGTATAAATTCAATCAAGGGCTCTGCAGCAACCTTTTGATATACATGCGGCAAATGCGGCGTAGCCGTTAGCAAGTCTGCAACAAGTCCAGCATAATTTGTCGTGTAAGAATCAAAAGTCAGTACATTGGGTGGATTGGCTCCAGCCTGGCGTACATCTAAAATACAATTATTCAAGTTGCTAATGTCTGGAGTTGCCGCTTGTAGAATGCTTACTGCAGAAACTAATGTTGCGATCCGTAATAGCGATGGAATCATGTCAAACCTCGTTGATGAAGTGTTTTTTTCGTAAACTGTCTTCTAGAGTCCCTGTACAACTCAGCATTTTCGTTAGGAATGTTTACTTCCTTCAAAGATGTTGGTTTGCGCAGAAGTCTCTTCTACGAATGATTACGAGTGAGGTTATCTAGGTTCTGAAAATCGGCGCGCCCTTAATTTAGGAAAGAGGTCTTTATTTGAAGTGCCTATTCCTAGGATCATTCCGACGCTCATAACTAGAACGCCATAACCCGTAACGGATAGGACTATAATCAATTTTTGACGAATCAGGAAAGGATCAATTTTGGGTATATGCCAAAGTTTGCTTATGATTTACAAATTCTTCCCAAATGAGAATGGGAAGAATTTGCAAGTACTTTCTAAGAGAGTGTTTTCTTATCCACCGTGACGCTTTCTTTCACTTTCCAGCAGGAATCGCTTGCGCAGGCGGATAAAATGTGGTGTTACTTCTACAAGTTCATCGTCTTGAATGAAGTCGATCGCTTGTTCTAAAGTAAAGATTCTTGGTGGGGTGAGGATGATGTTCTCATCGCTTCCTGAAGCGCGGACGTTGGTAAGTTGCTTTGCTCTTGTTACGTTGATGACGAGATCGTTATCGCGGCTATTTTCTCCGACGATCATCCCTTCGTAAACCTCATCGCCAGGGCCCACGAAAAGAGAACCACGGTCCTGGAGGCTGAAACAAGCATAACCTGTCACTTTTCCTGCGTTGCCTGAGATCATGGCGCCGCGTTGTCTTCCAGGCATGGCTCCTTTAAAGGGACCGTAGCTGTCGAAGATAGAGGTTAGGATGCCAAGGCCGCGTGTCACGGTCATGAACTCATTTCTGTAACCCATCAGTCCCCGAGTAGGGATGAAGAATTGGATAGAGGTGATGCTATGCTCATTGGTTTCCAAAGAACGCATTTCTCCTTTTCGCCGAGAAAGTTCTTCGATGACATTGCCAGAGAATTCTTGCGGCACTTCGATGTGGGCAACTTCATAAGGCTCATGTTCCACGCCATCGATCTTTTTTAAGATGACCTGTGGTTTTGAAATCGTAAATTCGTAGTTTTCTCTACGCATGGCCTCGAGCAAGACAGCTAGATGCAACTCGCCTCGTCCACAGACGCGAATAGCATCTTCGCGGCCACCCACCTCTTCGATCTTAAGGGAGATATTGGCTTTGCGTTCTTGTTGAAGTCGATCTCTTAGCTTATTCATAGTGACATGTTTGCCATCTCGTCCTACGAAAGGCCCATTGTTGACCATGATTTCTACGGATAGTGTTGGCTCAGCGAGATGGATAGGGGGGAGCTGGACGATATGGTCTGGGGTGCAAAGTGTATCGCCGATAATCACTTCAGGAATGCCAGATAAGCTTACGATGTCGCCGACGCCAGCTTCTTCGAGTTCAATTTTTTTGAGACCGTGATAGCCTTCGATGCGTATGATACGATGCTGTGTAGGATGACCTTCATGGTTGACCCGAACGACTGTTTGTCCTTTTTTTATGACACCCTCTAAGATTCTTCCGCAGGCTTGACGGCCGATGAAGTCATCATAGCTTAGAGTCGTTGCTTGCATGAGAAAGGGTAGTTCTGGGTCGCCGGGAGGATAGGGAACGGCTTTGATGATCATTTCAAAAAGAGGTCTCATATCGACACGCGGATCTTTGAGATCGATCATGGCGAATCCTGATAGGCCAGAAGCATAGACCACTGGAAAGTCGAGTTGTTCATCATTAGCGCCGAGTTCCACAAAGAGATCGAAGGTGAGGTTCAGGGCGCGGTCGGGATCGGCATGGGGGCGATCGATCTTATTCAAGACAACAACGGGTTTGAGGCCTATTTTAAGAGCCTGTGAAAGCACAAAACGCGTTTGCGGCATTGGACCTTCTTGGGCATCGACGAGAAGGAGTACGCTGTTCACCAAACCTAGCACACGTTCGACTTCACCAGAAAAATCGGCATGACCTGGAGTATCGATGATATTGATCTTGTAGTCTTCGAAAAAAATACTCGTATGTTTGGCGAAGATCGTTATACCCCGCTCTTTTTCCTGATCGTAACTGTCCATGATCCGTTCAGGCACTTTTTCATTATCGCGGAAAATATTGGATTGTTTGAGAAGGCTATCTAATAGTGTCGTCTTGCCGTGGTCGATGTGTGCGATAATAGCGATGTTACGAATTTTTTTAGGAAGAAACATGTAAGAAACTCATTGAATTTTTGAAACCCTTAATTATGCATAAACAAATGATAAAAATCTACAAGAAAACCTTGAAAAGTCGCTAATTTTAGGATATGATCTGATACAAGCCTTTGCGGGGGAGAAATGAAGCCTCAAAATGAAGAACAATCCTTTCTCCAGCATCCCCCTTTCATGGGGGCGGGCAACCTCATTGAGTCAAAGACGATTCATCTCGATGATATTCTATGCGAGAAGCTCGAAAAAGCTTTCCACAAGCAAACTTCAGGCGTGATCTTACATGACATCGCCAAAATAGCTAGTGAGCATTCTCCTATCGACTTAGCGTATGCTGCTTCACGCTTACCGCCAAATATTCGGCCTGTTCTCTTTGAAAATTTGAACGATCTCGGCGCCAAGATTGATTTCCTGATCAATACAGACTCCAATACAAGAAATGCGGTTCTAAGAGAACTTTCTGATCGCGATACCAAAAGAATCATTGAGAAGATGCCGCCCGATGAAGCTGTGGCTGTGTTAGAAGATGTTTCAGAGAGGCGATTTCGTCGAGTCCTTGAATTGCTTGATAGTAAGAAAGCTTTGAGAATCCGAGAGATTAAAAAACACCAGCGGAATACGGCTGGGCGTTTGATGACGAATGAATTTTTTGCGTTCACTATGGATGTGACCATCGGCGAAGCGGCTGCTTATATACGGGACAACCCTGGGATTGACTTAACACGGCGTATTTTCATCTTAAGTCCTTCAGGTGAGTTGCAGGGGTTTGTCCCTGCGCGCAATCTCATTGTCAATCCTCCGCATATTCCCCTTCGGCAAGTGGTGCGGCCGATCCTACATAAGGTGACTGTAGAAACAAGCCGGGAAGAAGTGGCGGAAATTGTCGAGCGTTATAAGACACCGGCCTTACCGGTGGTGGATAATAAGAATTACCTGGTAGGCGTGATCACTTATGAGGACGTCCTTGAAGCAGTCGAGGACATGGCTGATGAAACCATAGCGCGGATTGCAGGTACCGCGGAGAAACTCAGTGAACACGAACCTTCGATACGAAGGTTTTTTTCACGTGCCCCATGGCTCTTCGTCACCCTGCTTGCCGGCCTTGTCAATGTCGGCGTGATCTCCTCGTTTCAACGGCATGAAGGAGGAGTTTTAACTTTCGCCCTCTTTTTTGTTCCGCTGATTGCTGGGATGTCCGGCAATATTGGCATTCAATGTAGTACTGTTCTTGTGCGTAGCATGGCATTGGGGATGGTATCGATGGGAACCAAAAGAGAAGCTGTTTTCAAGGAATTTCTAATTGGAGGGTGTACAGGTTGCTTTTTCGGCATTCTCTGCGGTGTTTTGGTCGGTCTCCTTCAATTGCTCGGTGCAACTGAAGCTGCGGTCAGCCCTCTTGTCTTAGGGCTTATTGTTGGTACTGGGCTAATGGGCGCATGTTTGGCTGGAACAATCCTAGGTGTTTCCTCGCCCTTGCTCTTTGCTAGAATCGGCGTTGATCCTGCGATCGCTTCAGGACCCATCATTACAGCGTTCAATGATATCCTTTCTATGACGATCTATTTCTTAATTGCCATGGGCTTAAGTTCTCTACTTCTCTAAGAAAGTATCCGCAAATTTTTTGCCCCTATGAAAATTGATGAATTCTCAAGGGAATTTTTAGGATAAAGTCTATTTAAGCGCTTATATCTTACATGTCGGGTTGTGTGTCCTATGGCACACCCCCAGCGACCCCCTTGCGCTTCATTTCGCTTTGCCAAATCGCGTCCTCGGCGTCGGGCAGTGCCGTGCACAGCTTCCGTCGCCCTTGCGGGCTCGCCTGCGGTGCGATTTTGCTTTGCGCTCTGAATCGGTCGGCTGCTCCTAGCGCTCACGCCCACTTCGTGGTCTTGCTCACGTCTCGTCGCAGAGCTGCAAAAATTCTTGAGAACCCTTACTCTAATCGATGCACTGAACTAAATGTTTTGTAGGACAGATTCTTGTAGTTTCATTTCCGCTCTGCGAGATGACACGCAATGAACACGCGAATGTAGAGAGCGGGAAATAAGTGCTCGTGCTCGAGCAGCCGACCGATTCAGAGCGCAAAGCAAAATCGCACCGCAGGCGAGCCCGCAAGGGCGACGGAAGCTGTGCACGGCACTGCCCGACGCCGAGGACGCGATTTGGCACAGCGAAATGAAGCGCAAGGGGGTCGCTGGGGGTGTGCCATAGGACACACAACTCGACATGTAAGATATAAGCGCTTAAATAGATTTTATCCTAAAAGTTCCCTTGAGAATTCTTTGGGAAAGAATTTGCAAATGTGTTCTATCGCTGGCGTAGGGAACTTTGAAAGCTATGGATTTTTTTTGAAGAGATTGCTTTACCCAATTCGGATGGCGTAAAATCTGTTTTTTTCAAACGGCCGATTTCATATAAAAGTGCAGCTCTCGAAAATAAATTGGAGAGACGAAGAGGCGAGAAAAAATCTTTTGCTTTTTTGGGTAGTTTGTCACGAAGTAGTTCGATGAATTCTTCGATCTTCGATGGGGTGAGTTCTTCAAGACGATCGATGATCTTTTCTTGTAATCGATACTTAGCCCATGGGTGGGATTTCCATTTGTACATTTTATTGCGGGCAAAATAGTCTTTAGGACTCTCGGAAGGATGTTCTTCTGGAAAAGCATTTCCATTGTCGATCATGGCAATGTTCTTTAGGAGGTTCATTGGATCACTGCTGACAAGCCAGTTTTCTAAGTGTCGATCGAGATTGCCTAAGAGGAAGTCATAAATGACCATCAACTGGAATAAATAGAGTTCATGGGTGGTAGGAACATGGTTGCTATCGAAATTAAGAGCTTCTTTCATATTAGGTGCCCAAAGCATGAAGGAGCCATAATTCCCTTCTAAATAGATTCTCCGAGTAAAGGGGACGAGGCGAACCGAAAAGAATTGGTCGGCAAGCGAGGCCGCTACTTCAGCTTGCGCTTGATCGAGCTTACAAATATCACTTTGATTCCTAAACCGGAATAGGGTAGATGCAATCCCTTTCAGGGTATAGGCACTCTTGATCGGTTGTTCTTTTTTAAAGATCCCAATGGGTTTGTGATGGATATCGTAATAAATGATCGAGCTACTGACCCCTTTTTTGTTCTTGATTGGTCTAACTCCTAATTTTAGGGCGAGTTCGATTTGCAGTTTTGCCCATTCCATTTTTTTCTTAGGCAGTAAATGAGCGCGATCAGGATGATTTTTGCGAAAGGTTCCTAGCTTGCTGCAAAGGATATGCTGTATTCTATAAGTGAGCAGCGAACGATCAAACACCTTAGGATCCCACTTAGCAAGCCCCTTTGTATAGAAGGTTTTTATCGCTGATGCATCATAACGCCATGGATATTCATGAAAGGCATTGTGAGTTTTGATGCAATACTCTCTAAGCCTTTCATATCTAGCCTTCTTGGCAAAAGGGTTAAAAAATTCATTTGCCTTTGCCCAAAAATTGATTGTCACGAGATGAAAATGTTTTTTACTAGGGGATGTGGCAACGTCGAGATTTTTTGGATCGTTGGCCTGCAGGCAGGCCGTATCCTCGTTTAGAGATAGCCAGCGATCGGGAAGAATAAATTTTTTAGTTGTTAAGCAATTAATGCTTGATAATGTCATAGAATTTGATTGTTTTGATATAAGTGATTTGTTATTTTGCTTTAATTATAAAAGATATTCATTTAAATATAAATAATAATAACGTTATTAACGTTTCTGGTGTTTGTTTATACTATTTTTTCTTTTTCTTCATGCAATGCAGACCAGCTGGGTTGACAAATTCTGAATTTCGATTGTCTTTTGATGGCATCATGACTATAGTGGCAATCAACGACTTATGAGAATCCCTAGGCATTATGACGGTGTAGAGCCAACTAGCCGTGAAGTCAAAAATTTGTTGTCGGGTATACTGGGTAAGATCGGTCTCCAGCAAGCTGACCGGCCTGACCTAATCCTCGCTGCTTGGCCCGAATTGATCGGTGCTCGATTAGCGCCTTACACAGAAGCTGTTTCTTTCCGCGATGGATTTTTGACAGTCAAAGTAAAAAATTCTACACTATATAGCCTTCTTGCACAGCATGAGAAGAGGCGCCTTTTGAAGAGTTTGCAGGAGAAGTTTCCATCGGTTACAATTAAAAACCTGATTTTCCGTATCGGGTAAAGAAGAGAACGTAAGGTATGACGACGATGGCCAAAGAAAAGCAATACGATGCCAGTTCTATTACCGTTTTAGAGGGGTTGCAAGCAGTTCGCGAACGCCCAGGGATGTATATAGGCGATACGCATTCTGGCGGTCTGCATCATATGGTCTATGAGGTAGTGGACAACTGCATCGACGAAGCAATGGCAGGATATGCCGATGAAATCACCATTGTATTGAAAAAAGATGGCGCTGTCACAGTAGAGGACAATGGCCGTGGCATTCCGGTAGGTATGCATGAAAAAGAGTCGCAAAAGCAAGGACGCGATGTTTCTGCTTTAGAAGTTGTCATGACCATCCTCCATGCTGGTGGAAAATTTGATAAGAACACCTATAAAGTTTCTGGCGGTCTGCATGGTGTTGGTGTTTCTTGTGTCAACGCTCTTTCTAAACACATGCATGTCGAAGTCTATAAGGATGGAAAAGTCTATCAGCTCGACTTTGCAAAGGGCAAACCTCAGCACCAAATCAAAGTGACAGGAGAGACGACCAAGCGCGGTACAAAGGTGGAATTTATCCCCGATGACACCATTTTTTCTGAAACGGTCTTTGATTATGATGTTCTGCTCAAACGCTTCCGAGAATTAGCCTTTTTGAATAAAGGAATCAAAATTAATTATCGCGATGAGCGAGACAGCACACATCCCGACGTTACTTTTTGCTATGAGGGTGGGTTAATCTCTTTCGTCAGCTATCTCAACGAAAATAAAACACCTCTGTTTCCCAAGCCTGTTTATATCAAAGGGGTCAAAGAGGGCCACGATGGTCCTGTTGAGTTTGAAGTAGCTCTTCAATGGAATGACACCTACTCAGAGATTTTTTATTCCTATGTGAACAATATCCCGACTAGGCAGGGAGGGACTCATGTAAGCGGCTTTTCCACTGCCTTGACCCGTGTGCTGAACAACTACATCAAAAACCATCAGTTGCTCAAATCGGATAAGATTTCAGTTTCTGGCGATGACATGCGTGAAGGTTTGGTCGCGGTGATTTCTACTAAGGTGCCTAACCCACAATTCGAAGGTCAGACCAAGCAAAGGCTTGGCAATAGTGATGTTGGTTCTATCGTTCAGCAAATTACGGGAGAGGAGCTCGCAGTTTTCCTAGATGAGAATCCTGTCGTTGCGCGAACGATTGCAGAGAAGGCCATGCTGGCTGCACAAGCTCGCGAAGCGGCCCGCAAAGCACGCGAACTAACCCGCAAAACTGCACTCGACAGCGCTCGATTGCCAGGAAAACTGACAGATTGTCAAGAGAAAGACCCCGCCTTATGCGAAATTTACATCGTCGAAGGAGATTCTGCTGGTGGTTCTGCAAAATCAGGACGCGATCGCAGATTCCAAGCGATTTTACCTATCCGTGGTAAAATTCTTAACGTCGAAAAAGCAAGATTGCAAAAAATCTTACAAAATCAGGAAGTCGGCGCCATGGTTGCCGCCTTTGGCTGTGGTATCGGTACCGACAATTTTAACCTCGAGAAGCTGCGCTATCATAAAATCATCATCATGACCGATGCCGATGTCGATGGATCGCATATCCGCACGCTGCTTTTGACATTTTTCTATCGCCATATGCCAGCACTTTTGGAAAATAATTTTATCTATATTGCCCGTCCGCCACTTTTCCGCGTTACCCGTAAAAAAGTCAGTCGCTATATCCATAGCGAAAAAGAGATGGATGATTATTTGCTTCAGTTAGGTATGAGCGATGTCAAATTCAAGTTGGCAGGTCATGCAGATGCCTTGCAAGAACAAGAAGTTAAAGAACTGCTGAAGGCGATTCTTGATATAGAAACATTGATCATGTCGATTGAACGCAAAGGCGTGCCATTCCGCGAATTTCTCAGTATGAAGAATCCATCTGGTCTTTTACCCAGATTCCGTGTCAAATTTGGCGAAGGGTTTAGATTTCTCTACTCAGAAGATGAATTCATTCAGCTTAAAACAGAGCATGAAGAAATGCAACGAACGGAGCATCAACGCACGCTTGCTGCAATTCCTGAAGCAGAAAGAACAGAAGAGATGCAAATCTTCAAGCCCAAATCTCTATCCTTTGTCGAGTTATTCGATAGCGAAGCATTGCACCAATTAAAACAACGGCTAGCTAATTATACATTTTCGCTCGATAGCTATCTCGTTGCTAACGGAAAACTGCTCGATGCAGTCGATGAAGAGGGACGCGATACCTCTCTCTTTACGCTTAAAGAGACTGTCGACTTTCTGCGTGTGAATGGGCGCAAAGGGATTGAAATCCAGCGCTACAAAGGTCTTGGAGAGATGAATGCCGACCAACTCTGGGAAACTACTATGAATCCAGCCCATCGCACTCTCGTCCGCGTGACAATCCCCGATGCGATGGCAGCAGATCATATGTTTACAATGCTGATGGGCGAAGATGTGCCGCCGCGTCGAGCATTTATCGAAGAGCATGCACTGTCTGTCAAGAACCTCGATATCTAAGGAGTGCGAGAGGATTATGTCGTATACAAAAGATGAGATCGTCCTGCCACGTAACGTCGAGGAAGAAGTTAAAGAAAGCTATCTTCGCTACTCGATGTCAGTGATTATTTCGCGCGCCTTGCCGGACGTGCGAGATGGGCTTAAGCCTTCTCAAAGGCGGATCCTTTATGCGATGCGTCAACTTAACTTGAGTCCTGGCGGCAAGCATCGAAAATGCGCCAAGATTTGCGGTGATACATCGGGTGATTACCATCCCCATGGTGAATCGGTCATTTATCCTACGCTTGTGCGTATGGCACAAAGTTGGGCTATGCGTTATGCATTAGTCGATGGGCAAGGAAACTTTGGATCGATAGATGGCGATCCCCCAGCTGCGATGCGCTATACCGAAGCGCGGTTGACCCACTCTGCTGTAGCTTTGATGGAAGATCTCGAAAAGGATACGGTGGACCTCGTTCCTAACTATGATGAGACGAAAGAAGAGCCAACAGTATTTCCAGCGAAATTCCCCAATCTTCTAGCTAATGGTTCTTCTGGTATTGCCGTAGGTATGGCTACCAACATACCGCCTCATAATCTATCAGAGCTCATCAGTGCCACCTTGCTTGTGATCGATAATCCCGCAGTGTCGATTGAAGAAATTATGGAGGTCATGCCGGCGCCAGACTTCCCTACCGGCGGTGTGATTTGTGGTTATCGCGGAGTAAAAGAGGCATTTCATACAGGGCGCGGGAAGATCATCTTGCGTGCTGTGACGCATGTAGAGGATATGGAAGGATCGTCCGACCGTCAGCGTATTGTCATCGATGAGATCACCTATAACATCAGTAAGGCTGCACTGATCCAGCATATTGCTGAACTCGTCAATGATAAGACCTTAAGCGGCGTCTCCGACATTCGTGATGAGTCCGATAAAGACGGCCTTAGGGTTGTCATCGAACTTAAGCGTGGCGAAATTCCTGATGTGACGATCAATCAGCTCTTCAAATATACAGATATGCAGGTCACCTTTGGCGCTAATATGTTGGCGCTTGACAAAGGTTTGCCAAGGACGATGAACGTCAAAATGATGATCGCGTCTTGGATCGAGCATCGCATCGATGTCGTGCGTCGGCGGGCTCGCTTTGAGCTGACGAAAGCTGAGGCCAGAGCACATGTTCTCGAAGGCTACCTCAAGGCACTCGACCATCTCGATGCTGTTGTGAAGCTCATTCGAGCTAGCGAAAGTCGCGAAGGGGCTAAGCTAGAGCTCATGTCTACCTATGCTCTTACTGAAAGACAGGCTAATGCTGTTCTCGATTTGCGTCTCTACCAGCTTACTGGCCTTGAAAGAAATAAAATCGAAGATGAGTACAAAGAGCTCACAGAGAAAATCGCCTATCTTCGTTCTGTGCTTGCCAGTGAGGAGCTCGTACGTGGAATTATCAAAGATGAATTGAACGAACTCAAAAAACATCATCGTTCAGAGCGCAAGACAAAGATCATTGCGGCGGAAGGTGAGTTCAATATGGAAGATCTGATCGCCGATGAAGCGGTGATCATCACGATTTCTGAAGATGATTATATCAAGCGTATGCCGGTCGATATGTTCCGCGAGCAAAAACGCGGCGGCCAGGGCGTCATCGGCATGGATATGAAAAAAGAGAGTGACATGCTCAAAGATGTCCTCGTCGCTCAAACACACGATCACTTGCTTATTTTCACAAGTCTAGGGAGATGTTATTGGCTTAAAGCTTGGCAAATTCCTGAAACAGGCCGCAGGTCCAAAGGCAAACCACTCGTTAACTTGCTTGAAGATCTACGCCCAGAAGAGAAAATTGCGGCTGTTTTAAGCATTCGCTCGTTTGATGAACAAGGAGCAAGTATTTTACTTGCTACAAAGCGTGGTATCATTAAGAAGACAGAACTTGGCGCCTTTAGCGCACCTCGCCGTAAAGGGGTTTATGCCATCAATATCGATGATGGTGATGAAGTGATCGCAGCAAGGCTGACGAGAAGATCCGACCAAGTCATGCTGTTCACACGCAACGGTATGGCAGTGCGCTTTGACGAAGATCAGGTGCGCGACATGGGACGCATCGCCCGCGGAGTCAAAGGCGTGTCTCTGAAAAATGAGAAGGACTATATCGTTTCTTGCGAAGTGGTCAAAGAAGATGCAACAGTGCTCGTAGTTTGTGAGAATGGTTTTGGCAAACGTTCGCACGTCGAGGATTTCCGCCATACAAACCGAGGTGGTGTTGGTGTTCGTTCGATTATCACAAGTACACGTAATGGATTGGTTGTCTCTGCGCTTAAGGTAGTCGATAGCGATAGTGTCGTAATCATGTCGAATGGTGGTCAAACCGTACGCATTCCAATGAAAGATGTTCGCGTTATGGGTAGGTCAACTCAAGGTGTTCGTCTTGTCAATCTCAAAGCAGAGGATGCCGTTGTTGCAGTACAAAAAGTTGGCCATGTAGAAACGGAAAAAGCAGGGGAATGATGTTCATCACCTTTGAAGGGGGTGAAGGGGCCGGCAAGAGCACGTTGATCGATCGGCTAGCTAATGAGCTGAATCGGCTAGGGAAAGATGTTTTGACTACGCGGGCGCCTGGCAGTTTAAATGTTGGTGCTAGAATCCGCGATCTTCTTTTGCACAGCAATAAGGGCGAAATCACACCTAAAACAGAGCTTTTTCTTTTTCTTGCAGATCGTGCGTCGCATGTCGATCAAGTAATCAAGCCTGCATTAGAGGTGGGCAAGATCGTTTTATGCGATCGTTTTAACGATTCCACGATTGCTTATCAAGGCGTGGCGCGAGGACTTGGCGAAGAAGAAGTAGCAAAGATGTGTGACTTTGCATGCACTGGGCTACAACCCGATTTGACCTTTTACCTTGATCTCGATCCCAATATCGGTTTGATGCGGGCAAAAAATCTAGGTCCTTCCGATCGAATCGAATCGGAAACGCTTGCC
This sequence comes from uncultured Simkaniaceae bacterium, assembly GCA_963791555.1. Classification (GTDB taxonomy): domain Bacteria; phylum Chlamydiota; class Chlamydiia; order Chlamydiales; family Rhabdochlamydiaceae; genus JAGXTH01. The sequence continues at coordinate 129,443 of CAWBSQ010000002.1, read as the reverse complement.
TTCCATCAAAAAATCCGCCAAGCTTATCTCAGAATTGCCCAACAAGATCCTGATAGAGTTCATATCATCGATGCTGCAAGAGACAAAGACCATGTGTTCAAAGAAGCTTGGGAGATCATCCAAGGCGCTTTTCTCTAACATTATAGGAAATGAAGGAGTGAAGCGGTATCTTCACTCGATGCTGCAAAACGATCAATTGCCGCCTGCGCTCATTTTTTACGGTCCTGCAGGGATAGGAAAGCGTTGCTTTGTACAAGAGTTGGCAAAGGGTCTCTTAGAAGCAGAATGCGATGGACACCCCGATTTTCACCACCTTCGCCCCGAAGGAAAAAACGATGCGCATACAATGGCGAGTGTGCGTGAATTGATTCACGAAGTAGCGCTGCCTCCCTATCAAGCAAAAGTAAAAATTTTTTTGATCCACCAAGCTGAAAGCCTTACTGAGAATTGCCAGAATGCTCTGCTAAAAACACTCGAAGAGCCCTTACCAGCTACATATATTTTTCTTCTTTGTGAAGAACTCGGCACTTTGCTGCCAACAATTGTTTCGCGCTGTTCTCTTTTGCGATTTTCCCCTCTTAGTAAACATCTCATCGCAGACTATCTCCATAGTCAGCATGGATTGGCTAATAGCGAGGCAGAAGCTATCGCTAAGTTTAGCCAGGGATCTCTTGCCAATGCCCTTCGATGGATGGAAAAGAAAGAAGACCGGGCACAAGTTCTCATTCGACAGCTACTGAAAGAGCGCCTCTACAATGGTTTGCCAGGCTGGCATGACCTTTTATTGGAAATCGACGGTCTCGATGAGCAAGTAAAAAATGAAGAAGCTCTTTTTGAAGAAATTTTTTTATGGTTTCGCGATCTCCATCTTGTGAGAGAGAAAAGCGAAGAGAAGTATATTTATCATCAAGACGCAAAGAATATCCTTGGAAGACAAGGAGAAGGTCGCACTTTACCCCCCCTTCCATTGGTATACGACATCCTATCCGAAGCGCATCAGGCGCTAAAAGCACATGTGCGATTGCGGCATGTCCTCGAAGTAGTTCTTCTAAAATTAGTTTATAATTAAAGTTTTTGCAAACAGCTTCTTAGAAAGTATTTGCAAATTCTTTCTTATAGCTTTAAAAATATAGTTAAAGTCCTTTTTATTTATTGTTCTGATATAATTAGAGTAACAATAAATATTGCTTATGTCATCAATTTATTTAAACAGCGGTATATTTCCAAAAAACTATCATGCCTACATGGTAGATTATTGGAATGATAAGATCGAATCTGTGGAAAACCGAATTTTAAAAAAACTCGGTCGCTTTGATTTTGTCCATGGCTATGCAATACCAAAAAAGTTCATCGCACAAAAATTTGATCTGCTCGGTCGAAACTACTCTAGGAGTTCGAGTGCGGATGGTCGAATAGACAAAGCGTATCAGAGCTTGAAAAGAGAGTCCGCAGAGATCCGAAAAGAACAAAGGGATCTATCCGAAGTGCTTATCCCAGCTATGGAAAGAATAGTAGATTCTATAGAAGAAGGAGAAGAGCTCGTTCGAGATATTAAGGAATATTGCAAATTACGCGATCACGCCCAAAAAAAGGCTGCGATCGAAGTTAAACAGATCTTCTCTAAAGCGCTCCGTTATACAGTTGCTCAGATCGGGTTATGCTTTTTGCTTCCCATCGTCTGGATCCTCGATGTTATCAAATGGTGTTCAAAATCGTCTATTCAAGCGCCTGAAAGGAAAATAAAGAAAGATCTGAAGCTATTTGTCAAAGTTGAAGATCATAAAAAAATCATCTCCTATCTCTATAAAGTAAAGCATAAGTTGCAACCTCCTAAAGCAGAGGCAATGAAGAAATTCCTTAGCGATCTTCTTGCAATCAAAGAGACGCATCGCCATTTGCATCACATTTTAAAAGGGGCCAATGTAATTTTCCTAGATAAAGGGCGGCATTTTCATCGGTGGAAAAAATTGAAGGGCGCCTATCAGCGAATCAGTTCCCATGATCATGAACGTGGCAATTGCTATGGCTTGCGATCAAAAATCTTTCATGAATCACTTTTTTGGCTTGATCGCGATGGAAATACACGTCTTCAGCTCGAAAAGACTCCGTTCTCAAAGCCTATTCTCGACATAGGGAATAAGCTACGACATTTAGTCGATTTTCTCCGTTATTTTAGAGATGGATTACAGCAGGGACCCTACGGCGTCTCGAACAGAACAGAAAGCAATCCAATCGTTATCCGCAGCTCGAAGCACTTCTAAACAAGTCTTTGGAATCTCTTCGAAAATCTTCCCATTCTCATAGGGAAAAGAATTTGTAAATTCTTTCTAAGGCTTCGTCGACAGTCTCTAAGAAGCTGTCCTAAAATCCGAGCATCCGATTTTTGGAAGCTTTTCGCGATCTTTTCCCTCCTTCTTGTCGGCCATATGCAGCTTCGCATATTGTCCTCGTCGAATGAGGAAAAATCTCATCGAAAATCCTGCCAAACCTCAAATGCTGGTGTTTTAGTACAGCTTCTAAATATTCACAGATCATACCAATGATCGTCGTCTTCATCGTCATGATCATGATGATGATCATGATCGTGGTGATCGTGATCATCATTGTCATCATGATCATGGTGATCGTTATCATCGTTGTTATGATGTTCATTGTCGTCATGATGTTCGTTATGATCATCTACAAGATAGCGATGAAGCACTTCATTTTCGCATTTTCCGCTTGAATTAAGAGAGATAAAGAAAGAGCTCAGCAGGATGGCAATATTTTTCATGCATTTTTTCCTGAATTTAGCGTTGAGTTATAAAGCCGCCTTTTGTTTTCAAATTTCAAATAAGTCACTGAGTGAAAATTCTTGCCAGTGCACAAGCAAAAATGCATGTACGAAAAACATTTTCCTACATGCATGATGGTTCTATGTTAGGAAATCAGTGTCTTTTAAATGACCCCTAATATCCACAAAATCAAGATGATGATCAATACAGTCAGCAATCCACCAAAGGGAGCATACCCCCAGTTACGACTATAATTCCAACGTGGTATTGCACCGATTAATAGTAGAATTAAGATAACAAGTAAAACTGTACCCAACATAAAACAACCTTTTTTGATTTTTGAAACTGTTTGGGATAAAGTCTCTAAAAGACTTCTATCTGTTCTAAAATTTTATATTCTGGATTTTTATGATTATGTCAATCTCTGTGTGGCTTTTTTATAGAAATATTCTTGAAAGCAGGTATACACATCGTGATTGCTTTTCTTAGCAATGCAGATATTTCTTGCTAATTGTTTTTCAACTTTGTATGGGAGCAATAGGAAGGCAATATATGTTCCGTACACCCCGCGATTATCGTACGTTCTTGACTGTTCTCTTGACCTACACATTAGATCTTGTAGGTTTTTCTATCGTATTTCCTGTTCTTGCCCCGTTGCTGCTAAATGCGAACCTTGGCTTCTTTTCCCCTGATACCACTGAGGTGACGCGGACTACGGTACTTGGGATCCTCTTTAGCTTTTTTGGGATAGCGCAGTTCTTTGGATCGCCTATTGTTGGTGCATTAGCTGACCACTATGGGCGATATAAGCTCTTCTTAGGTACGGTAGGCCTCAGCATTCTTGGCTATGCTGTGATGGCTATTAGCGTTTACAATCAGAGCCTCTATTTATTATTTTTAGGGAGGATCATTACAGGTCTTTGCTCCGGAAATGTTGGATTGGCGCAATCGACGACAGCTGACCTGACTGAGCCACGCCATCGAAGCAAAGCTTTTGGAATTTTACTTGGTGTTGGAGGGCTGGGATTTGTAGCAGGTCCATGGGTTGGCGGTAAATTAGCGAACCCTGATTGGCTTTATGGATCGGGAGCATTTATCTTTGCTGCCATTGCAGCTATTGCGAATTTTCTTATGCTTATCTTCTTCTTTAAAGAAACCTGGAAACCTAAAGAAGAACACATCGGTCATGGACTTGGAAAGACTTTTAAAGATCTGCACCAAGTCTTTCATCTTAAGCCCTTGCGCATTATTCTGATCACCAGCTTGCTTTTTTCTATTGGATGGGCATTTTTCCTCATTTTTTCCCCAACGTTTCTCGTACAAAGATTTTCGCTTACTTCTGATAAAATTGGCGATTTTTTCGCCTATATGGCGATCATGTGGACATTTGCCTCGATGTTCTTGAATAAGGAATTAACGAGCAAATTCTCTTTGCGATCACTCATTCTCGTCAGCCTGATCGGCATCACGGTTGGAGTTACTCTTTTTGTTTTCCCAGAGACGTTATGGCCCTATTGGATCATCATACCAATCGCTTTGATTTTTGGTGCGATCACCTGGGTAAATCTTGGAGCTATGCTCTCATTAGAGGCATCAGCCAATATGCAGGGAAGAGCGATGGGTGCAGGAGGGGCAATGTGGTCGATCGGCCAGATCGTATCTCCGCTTCTGGCCGGCCCCTTAGCTGGTTGGAATATGCACGCTCCGCTCTTGGTCGGATCCGTGCTGTTTATCATCGCTTTCTTCTATTTTATGATAACTTACAGCCAGGGCAAAGTGCCTCATCCAGATAAGAAATGCAATCTATAGATCTAAGCTAAGAAAGAATTTGCAGATTCTCTTCTCCATGAAAATTAAAAAATTCTCGAGGGAATTTCTGGTTCGGATAAAGTCCGTTCAAGCGCTTCCATTTTACATGTCGGATGGTGTGTCCTACTGCGTAAGCACACCTCCCGCAACCACCTTGCGCTTCATTTCGCTGCGCCAAATCGCGTCCTCGGCGTCGGGCTGTGCCGTGCACAGCTTCCATCGCCCTTGCGGGCTCGCCTGCGGTGTGATTTTGCTTTGCGCTCTGAATCGGTGGACTGCTCAAGCACTTATTCCCCGCTCTCTACGTTCGCGTGTTCATTGCGTGTCGTCTCGCAGAGCGAAAATCAGAATGCAAAAATGTCCCCCTATAAAACCATTTAGTTCAGAGCCTCGATTAGAGCACAGATTTTATCCTAACTAAAAATTCCCTCGAGAACTCTTCAATTCTCATAGGGAAAAGAATTTGCAAATTCTTTCTAAACTTTATCGAGTAAAGGCATAACTCGAAAAGAAGGGTGTGTCTTTCTGCTGTGTGTTGCTGCTATGCCCTCGCGGTAAAGATTTTTCATCGCTATGAGAGAAGAGATAAATTTCTCTAAGAAAGCGAGTCGTTTATCTGACATTGACCAAAAGGCATTTTTGTATTCACGCCATAGCTTTAAAGCTGCTAGGGCTTTAGGGTGGGTCTTTGGAACTAGTATCTCGTTTCCTTTTAAAAGACTCGTAAGATGAATGTTTCTCTTATTTCTTTCATTTTTTTCTTGTTGTGCGAAGAGCAATGATCCCGCTTTTTCTGTTGTCAAAAGATGAAGATCGCGCTCCTGTTGCATTTGCTTGCATAAACGGTTGATGCTTGCTAGCTCAGATTTAAGATGTTGATTTAAAAGGAGAAGAGATTCCCCAGGAGGGTTTTCTTTAGTTTTTCTAGTGAGTTCAACGACTTCTTTATAAGCATAAGAAAGATCTCTAAAAGAGGTTTGATATTTGATGCTGTCAGAATTTAGAATCTTGGTAAGAGCTTCGCTCTGGTATAAAAAGAACCCAAGAATTTCTTCATATTTTTCATTCTGATTGGGATGAGATGTGCTGCTGCTGGCGCTGTCTCTATCATCAAAAGCAAAAAGATGGGCGTCGAATATTTGTAGCAATATCGAGATCTCTTGGTTCAATGTTCTGAAGGGACGAGCTCCATGGGTTGGACGCTCACCTTCTTTTAAACTCTCTTCTGGTAGAAGGGTTTCCTTGGCTTGAATCAAGCTGTGGTGCCATGTATCCAACGATACTGTTCTTTGTTCTGTCTTAGGTGGGGGAAAAAGATATGTTGGAAAAGATCCATCTTCAAGACGGTGCAGAGGAAAAGCAAGTTTACAAAGTTCGTCTGATGTACTCTTCTTTAAGGAGACGCGGTCCTTAAGTCCACCGCTAGACGAATCTTCTTTCTCCTTTGAAAAGGAACAAAAAGACGTGCTAGAAGGAATGATTGAGGGGGTAGGAAGTGGGATTGCAAAACTATGAGAAAAAGTGCGAGGTCTTTCGATGGGCGACTCTTGTAGCATGGGAAAGGATTCTATTCTATTAGGTTTGGGAGATAGAATCTGTATGCGCTGCAAATCTTTTTCAATTGCTTGGAATGTGCTAGAAGGCTGGGGTTGGGGAATGGATGGGGATGCTGTTACAAATGAGGATGAGGTCATATAGTCGTTTGTAGGTTGGTGTTAATGGATTTTCTGGTCCGAACGGATTGCTAACTCGTGCTTTTCAAGAAAAGCGGCCGAAAGTTTTGCATAGAGGCGCAGTTTATTTCAATAGGATCTGGATCGGATCCGTAAGAGGCCTAGAACCTCTTCGCAGCGCATAGCCCAGCTCATGAGAACAAAGACAGCAGCAAAAGCCATGCTTGGTAGGAGAAGCCGTAGAGCTTGATCCAAAAGTGAGGAAGGGAAGGCAGGTATTGTGCCTTGGAGGATTTCCAGGAAGCTAGAGTCTTGTATGCACAAGGACACGAGTAAACCAGCCACCATAGCAACAACGGTAGCACCCAATAGCTGCATCAATGGACGCCATTTTTTTGTAAAAAAATGCATCCCGTAGCGTTGTTTGTAAAGGATGTAGAGAAGAAATGCATTCATACCAGAGGTAAAGCTTGTGGCAATCGCAACGCTGACGGCTCCCCATTTACATCCATAGATGAGCAGACTATTGAGAGCCGCGTTTAGGACGATAGTCCCTAGAGAAAGAAGCATAGGTGTTTTAAAATCATGCCTGGTAAAGAAGGCTTGGCTAAAGAGCATTAGGATGGTCGAAGGAAGAAGACCAATGCCATAAGCCCATAGACAGAGTGTCGTATAAAAGGTTGATTGATGAGTGAAGTGGCCGTGTCCGAACAAAAGGTGAATCGCGGGAGCGCCTAGTATAAAGATGCCGAAGGTAAAGGGGATCATCAGGCACGAAGATCGCATGAGGCCAAATTGCAGCAGTTCTTCAGCAGTGGTCTCTTCACGATTTTCAACCGCACGCGAGAGGGCCGGAAAGATAGCAGAAGAAAGAGAAATGCCAAATAGCGCCAAAGGCAATTGTTGCAGGCGAATAGCGTAGGTAAGATAAGCAGGACCTTGAAGGTCGGCCGCCCTTGCGAAAAGCACATCGATGAACCCATTGACTTGGATGGCACTGACTCCAATAACACTAAGGGAAAGGGTTGTGAGAAGCAGGCGGATTTCCTTTGAAAAGAGCTTAAATCTCTTAAATTCATACAAGGTGAGGGTTCCCTTGAGCTTTTTACATGTTGCCGGTAGGAGAATGAGCCATTGCAAAAGGAATGCTATATCAAGTGCAACAGCAAGGTGTGCAGTGATGGCAGAAGCTGCTTCATTGCGATAGAAAAGTAGTGAGCTGATCCAGGCTAAATTGAAAACAACAGGAGCGGCACCTGTCAAAAAAAAGCGCCCTTGGCATTGCAAAAAACCAGTATGCAAAGCGAAAAGGCAGATGAAGAGCAAACCTGGCAAAGAGAGCATGATGAGGCGAATGATCTCGATATTGCTCTCTTGCAATCCCAAGTGGCGGATGGTAAGGCCCAAAACGAGTTCTAATACGCCGATGAGGCCAATGAGCAAAAGGCTGATCGAACCAAAGAGATCGCGAAAGAAGAGCGAAGCTTTTTTTTCATCTTGGCTCTTTAACGCCTCATAATGGGGAACGAACCCGTTGACTAAGGCCCCTTCGCCAAATAATCTTCTCAAGAGATAAGCAAAACGGAATGCGACGAGGAAAGCCGCCGCAGCTGGCGAAGTTCCAAGAACATAGGCCATGGTCATCTCTCGTGTCATTCCTGAGACACGGCTAAGAAGTGTGCCAAGAGAAAAACGAAAAGCTGATTTGCCGATCTCTTTATCGAGACCTTTGCCCGATTCGGGATCTTCGTTATCAACGTTCGTTTTGCGCTCTTTTGGTTCTTGCTCGCCTTCTATGAAGACTTCCGCAGTAGCGGGCTTACGCGAATCAGAAATTTCATCAAACTGATTCATCCCTCCTCCCGGGTGTTCACGCTATGCTTATTTAACAGTCTCTAAAGGCGTATTTTTCCTGACCAGCCGAGTTTAGTGCGTAGAGTAGAATAATAATCTCTTCGATGTAGGCTAATGAGCTTGAAGCGGCGTGCGCATTTACTGATCTGAATTGTATGACCAGCAGAGATCTCATAGCCTTTGAGCCCATCGGCGTTGATTTCAGCTGGATGGTATTGGGTTAAATATTCGATTTGAATGTCTTGATCAGCGGCTATGACTAAAGGACGATTAGAAATGGTATGGGGGCTGACGGGTGTAACTACGATTGCTTCGAGCAAGGGGCTTATGATGGGACCACCTGCCGATAAGGAGTAAGCAGTGGAACCATTGGGTGTAGCGATGATGAGTCCATCAGCTACAAACGTATTTACATAAACGCCACCGACATGAATAGCCATTTCGATAAGACTTGGATTGTTAGCTCTATGAATGACGATGTCATTGACAGCAAAAAATTCCTCGCCTCTTTGGGTTTTTCCTTGAATCATGAGCCGTTCTTCGACTCGATAGAGACCTGCGACAAGATCCTGAAGGCTTGAATAGAGATCTGCAACAGGCACATCTGCCATAAATCCAAGATGGCCAAGATTGATGCCTAAGATGGGAACGACGAGTTTGGGATATTTGTGGACAAGGCGCAAGATAGATCCGTCACCCCCCATCGAAATCATGAACTCGATTTCATGGAGATTGATTTGAGACATAGGCAATGCACCAAGGATGTCCGCCTCTTCATCTTCAGCAACAACGCGATATCCTTGAGATTGCAGGAATTCCCGAATCCCGATAGCAAGATCCTTAGAAGGTTTTTTTTGCAGATTGGCAAACAGAGCGATCAACATAGTTTATTCGTAGCTGCTTCATGGAATTCGCGCAAGAGGGTTGAGGTAATAGATTCGGGATCAAGACCAATTTGCTGGAGTAATTCTTTATTGCTGCCTTGTTCCAGATAAGTGTCAGGAACTCCGAAGTTAATCACTTGTACATCATTAAAGCCATTGCGCATGAGAAAACTATTCACCACCATTCCAAGGCCACCGTTCACCGAATGCTCCTCGAGCGTAACAATCAACTTATGGGAAGCTGCAATTTTACAAAAAAGTTCGGTATCGAGCGGTTTGACGAAAATGGGATCGATGACTGTCGCCAAAAGCCCATGATTTTTGAGACGTTCGCATACGTCTAAAGCGGTATTACACATATGGCCAAGCGCTATGATGGCAAGATCTTTTCCTTCAACGAGGATCTCGCCGATGCCAAGTTCTTTGTAGCTTAGTTCGCTGGTTTGATCGATTGTGGCCATATTGGGATAACGAATGGCGGTAGGGCGCCCATATGAGAAGGCACTGGCTAGAAGTTCTCTCAAGAGTTTTCCATTGCGAGGCTGGCAAATCACCATATTCGGCATGGTGTTAAGGAAGGAAATATCGTAGATCCCATGGTGAGTCGATCCATCAGGACCGGAGATCCCTCCGCGATCGATAGCAAATACGACAGGGAGTTCTTGCAAGCACACATCTTGAAAGAGGTTATCGAGAGCTCTCTGGAGGAAGGTGGAATAAATAGAGGCAACGACTTTTTTCTTGCCGCTCTTTGCAATCCCTCCGCAAAAAGTGACTGCATGCCCTTCGGCAATCCCGACATCAAGGCATCGATCGGGAAAGCGGTTCATGAACTCTTCTAAACACGAGCCAGCCGGCATTGCAGGAGTGACGGCTACGACATCAGGATCAGCTTCAGCCATTTTCAAGATTTGCTTCCCAAAAATCTGCGGAAATGTGGGTTGAGAAGGGGAGGAGGGAACGAGAAATTTTCCTGTGCTTTTATCAAATGGCTTGCAGCCATGGTAACTAATGGGGTTTTGGATAGCTGTATCGAGTCCTTTTCCCTTTGTTGTAAGAACATGGAGAATTGTGGGCTCATCGACATCTTTGAGAGCAGAGAGGATATCGATCAATTTGTTCGTGTCATGGCCATCAACAGGTCCTACGTAGGCAAGGCCGAATTGCTCGAAAAAAGGTGCGCTGCTGAAGAGGTTCTTAACAGACTCCTTCACCTTTAGACCTTTTTTGACCAATGTCGGTCCAAGACTTGGAATCTTAGCAATGAGGTGTTCGAGCTCATGGTAGATCCGATTCGAGGTAGGGTTGTTCAGCAAACGGCTCAAAATATTGGTGATGGCACCTACGTTGTGAGAGATCGACATGTTGTTATCATTAAGAATCACGATGAAGCGCTTGAGATTTCGAGAAACGTTATTGAGTGCTTCAAGGGTCAGTCCACAGGTGAGGCTTGCATCGCCTAAAATAGGGAGAATGTGATTTTTTTCACATTCGAGATCGCGTGCTTTAGCAACTCCCAAGGCAAGAGAGAGGGCTGTTCCAGCATGACCGGCATAAAAATGGTCATGAGGAGATTCTTTGGGATTGCAAAAACCGCAGAGCCCTTTGAATTGCCGTATGCGAGAAAAAAGATCCTGTCTTCCAGTGAGAAGTTTATGAGGATAGGATTGATGGCTGACGTCAAAAATGAACTTATCTTCTGGCGAGTCGAAAACGTAATGCAGTGCAATGGTCAGTTCGACGATCCCGAGATTGGACGCCAAATGCCCCCCATTGATCGAAAGAACATCGATGATCGTTTGACGGATTTCCTTAGCAAGCTCAGGTAACTCTTCGACGGAAAGTTTTTTTAAATCCGCCGGCGAGAGGATCTCTTTGAGCAATGAGGTCATCGCACCAAGCCTGGTTGGAAAGATTGCTTCAACGGTTGTCCATTTTCATCAGCAAAGAGCTCGCCATTGCGTTGTTTTATGAGGATCTCAATTTTTTCCTCGGCATTGGTCAATTTTTCGTGGCATAGGCGCAACAAACCATCAGCTTCTTCATAGAGCTGCAAGGCCTCTTCCAGGGGGACATTTCCTCGGTTCATCTTTTCGAGGATTTGTTCCAGTCGTTCATAAGCTTTTTCGAAGGAAACTGGCGCTTGTGTCATGGGACCCTTTGAACTTTGATTGTACCATCTTGAAGAAGAACATCGAGGTTTTCCCTATCATCGACATCCTGTGCTGAAACGATAACTGAATTTGAGTTTTCTCGAAAGAGAATGCAGTAGCCTTTTGTTAATAAATTTTTGGGGTTGATCGCTAGCAAATGCTGCTCGAGACTCCTCAAGCGTTCTTTCTTTTGCAGCAGCAGGGTTTGGCCGGCTTGAAGTAGCGCTCGCTCGATCGTCTCAACCCCTCCCCTTTGTCGATGGATCTGGCTGGTTGGATTCAGGGCTGCTAAAGTTTCTTTTACTCTGCGCAAATGCAATTTTTGTTCTAGAAAACACCTCTTCACCAAAGCATTTAACCCTTCTTGCAGTTCGTCCATCTTCTGCAAGTAAGGGGCTAACAGAGTGGATGGATTTGAAAAGATTGGCTGGCGAGCAAAACCATGCCATCTGGCGCGCTGTTCGTTGATTTTAAGTCGTAGGGTATTGCTTAGCGTCCGTTTAACGGAGTGCAGAAACTCGAGTTTCTGTGCTTTTTCCGCAGTGACGATTTCTGCTGCTGCAGAAGGAGTCGGAGCACGCACATCGGCGACGAAGTCAGCAATGCATGTGTCGGTTTCATGGCCAATTGCTGTCACTATAGGAATTTGTGAACGAAAAATAGCTTCGGCAACAATCTCCTCATTGAATGCCCATAGATCCTCGAGACTTCCGCCGCCTCGGCCAACGATAAGCACATCAGCCAACTTATATCGGTTCATTTCAGTGATCGCTAGCGCAATTTCTTGGGCAGCGCCTTCCCCTTGAACCTTAACGGGATTGAGAAGAAGCTGAAAGCCAGAAAAGCGACGCGTTAGGACATTCAGAATATCCTGGATGACTGCTCCCGTAGGACTTGTGATAACACCGATGACTTGGGGATGTTTAGGCAGAGGCTTTTTATGACTGGATTCAAACCAGCCTCTTGCCTCAAGAGTTTTTTTGAGTTGATGAAGCTTTAAAAGAAGTTCGCCTACGCCGGCAAACTCCATCTCGCGAACAATGATTTGATAGTTGCCTCGGGGCGGGTAGACATTGAGCTCGCCGCGAACGATGACCTCATCACCATTTTTGAGAGGACGTTTTAGACTTTTGGTGGCATCGCCTCGGAAAAAGACGGCGCTGATTTGTGAATCCTTATCTTTTAAAGTAAAATAAATATGTCCAGAAGACTGCTCTTTGAGATTGCTGATCTCACCACGTACAGCAAGCGATACAAATTGTTTTTCAAGCAATTTTTTAATCGAAAGGGTCAATTCGTAGACAGAAAGAACGGTGGTCATAGTTTAAAAAAATTTTATTTAACACCTGCTAAGCATAGTATAATTTGACAATACCCGCCATGCTTCGGTATCATATTCTATTCTTATCAAGAGATTATGCGTAAAAAGATCATTGCTGGTAATTGGAAAATGCACAAGACCATCGCTGAGGCGTTGGACTTCTTCCAAAAAATTCAGGTGCAACTGCCGAAGCAGCTTAGCACCGAGATCTGGATTGCTCCTCCCTTTACAGCACTCCATGCTTGTGCGGTATTCGTGAAACAGCATGGGCTTCAGGTAGGGATCGGCGGGCAGACGATGCACGAAGCGGTACAAGGAGCATTTACCGGAGAAGTTTCTGGAGAAATGCTTAAAGAAGCGGGTGCCATGTTTTGTATCCTTGGACACTCTGAGCGTAGAACGATTTTTCACGAAACAGATGGATGCATCAATGCTAAAGTGCGACGAGCCCTCGAAGTAGGATTGGTACCTCTTCTCTGTATCGGTGAAAAAGAGGCTGAGCGGGAAAAAGGGGACTATATGAACCTTCTCGAATTGCAACTTGCAGCGGGCCTCGCTGGTGTAGAAACAGCGCATCTAAAGCGCCTTGTGATTGCTTATGAGCCTGTATGGGCGATTGGCACAGGAAAAACGGCCACCCCACAATTAGCCCAGGAGACTCATAGAAGAATTCGCAGTTTTATCGCTAAACGATGGGGCGAAAGCATAGCAGGATCTCTTCCTCTCCTTTACGGAGGTTCGGTCAAACCGGAAAATATTGCCGAACTTTTGGGTCAGCCTGATATCGACGGCGCGCTGATCGGCGGGGCGGCGTTAGAAGTAAAAACGTTCGTCACAATCCTTAACACTATTGCAAAAGCATGACAATATTCCTTTATCTAGCGCTTGCGCTGTTCATCGTTCTCTGCCTTATTCTTTGCCTTGTCATTTTAGTACAAGAAAGCAAGAGTCTTGGGCTAGGCGCCTCATTTGGCGGCGATCCAGGAGAATCTCTCTTTGGCACCTCTACAGCAGAAGTACTTAAAAAATTCACAGCATGGATTGCTGTTGTATTCATGGTAAGCTGCATTCTACTTTCATTGTGGACCTCTCAAATCGCTCGTGGCAAGTCCCATTATGAAGTTCCTTCTATTGAGCAGCAAAATTAAGCTAGATTCTGAAAATGACATACTCAATACGTTATTATGGCGATCCTGTTTTACGAAAGCGTGCACAGGAAGTGACCATTTTCGATGAAGAGATCAAACGCTTCATCGCAGGATTGGTGCGCACTATGTATGCAAATCCAGCTGCGGGGTTGGCCGCTCCACAAGTAGGCAAATCTCTTCGGATTTTTGTTAGGCGCAATTGCCTCATCGATGAAGAGGGGAATATTAAATATACAGATGAGCAAGTCTTTGTGAATCCTCGAATCACCATTCTCGACGATGAACTTCAGGAGGAAGAGGAAGGATGTCTATCGCTTCCAGGGATCAGAGAAGAGGTGGTACGGCCCATGCGTATACGTGTCGAAGCTCTCGATGGCGAGGGCACTCCTTTCACTGAGGAGTTAGAAGGATATAGAGCACGTGTTATCATGCATGAAAACGACCATATCAATGGTGTTCTCTTCGTCGATCGCATCGATCCCAAAGCGCGCAAGAAAATTGAACCCATTCTCCGCGCCCTCAAAAAGAAACACGAATAAGAAGCTGTCCTAAAACCCGAGCATCCGATTTTTGGGGGCTTTTCGCGATCTTTTCCCTCATTCTTCTAGGCCATATGCAGCTTCGCATATTGTCCTCGTCGAATCAGGAAAAATTTCATCGAAAATCCCGCCAAACCTCAAATGCTGGGGTTTTAGGACAGCTTCTAAGAGACTGTCCACAAACCCACTTAGTATTTGATGACTTCCATGCCGGTTGTGAAGCGCATGTCGCCAGCGTTGACTTCGGCGCTGACGCGCAGCCTCCAGCCTGTGACGATTGTGGTGTGCAGATCGACTTTCGCTGAGTGATAGGAAGGCTCCTCACCTCTGCCCCAACCAAAATGACCTGCGACATGCATCGTCCAAAGAGGATGGAGGTTGTACTGCAATTCGCCAAGCAATGTGTCTCGTCCATCAGAGAGGGGAGATTGCAAAAGCTCATGAAAGGACCTTGAGACATCCAAGATGTAGTTATCGTAGTTTGCTTTCCTCCAATCAAATCTGCTGCGATGTCGAAATTCAACATTGATCGCAAAGCGTTTACTTACTGTCCAGCTCGTTCGCGCATTGATACGGTCGATGAGATGTTTTTGGAGATTCCAAACAAAACCAAGAGTGGAAAAGCAGGTGGGCAATTCCGATGTGAGATCGAGATAGAGGCGCGGAATTGTAGAAAGCTGGCTGCGATCGCCGAAAAAGGCATAGGCATAGAGATCGGCTGAGAGATGGGGAGGGTCTATGCTAGTGCGGAGGCAGAGATCGTTGACTACGCCAAAACGCAGGGCATTGATGCTATGGTAGCCATCTTCGATGCTAAAAATGAAAAGGCGGCGGGATGGAGCAGTTGGTTTTGTCAATCCTCGGAAAGAAAGATAGGGTTCGATGATATGTTCAAATTTTGAAAACTGGCGTTGAAGCTTTGTATTAGTAAGAAAGCCATAAGTGCCCACAGCTTGTCCTATCGAATGGCGAAATGGATTGTTGTTATAGAAAATAGCGATGATGCCGATATCTGGTGTCATCATAACGGGACCGGCCCTAAAGGGGCGATAGATAGAGTTATTCGTCTGTAAACGGACGGCATGTGTTTGATGGAGATAATTGCGAAGATTGTGGGAGTAGACATAATCGAGATAGGATGCGTTCGTCCAATTCTGCATAATGATGCCTGAAGAACCGAATGTGAAAGGACGAATGCCAAGGGAAAGATAAGGCAGTTCTTGGTTCAAGCTTTGCCAAGGATTGATGCGCGGCTGTACACTTAAGTTCATAAAACTGTTATCTTCGCGATGATTGACGATCAAGCGTGTACGTTTTTTCGTATCGATCTCAAAATCATCGCTTTTGAATTCATCGATCATCTTTTGAGAGCGCATTGCATCGTAAACAAGGTGGACATGTGTACGGTCGTCGCGGCTCTGGGTCTTAAAGAGCCCTTGCAGACGAAATTGCTCGAGGTTGTGGATGGTGGGTGTGCTTTTATCGTTGATAGAACCATAACTGCGTGTGACAAATTCGGTCAGTTGATCTTCAGGAAAGTATTCAGTTTCTAAAGCAACTCCGCCTCCCTTCCCGACGCGATAGTCGCCGCGCAGGAAAATATCGAGGCTTTCCCACGAATAGACGCGGTAGCGCGCACTGATTCGCGGTCCTAGGCTTTTATCCCATCGCACTTTAAAACGGACGGGAGGCTTTTTTACGGCCTTTAAGTTGGCTTTGAAAGAAGGGAGCCAAAAGAAAGGAAGCCTGGCAAAGTTAAAGCGAAGGTTTCTTGCAGAGAGCAGCTTGTCCTGGCTGATACGGATTTTGCCTGCATGAACTTCCCATAGAGGATTGTCGCTGGCCCATGTCGTGATATAGGCGTTGAGGATGTAATAGCTCCCATCTTCTTGCAAATAAATTTTTTCTCCGCCGATAAACCACATCTCGACATGGGTTTTTCCCCCTTCGATTACACCTGAGTGGGTTGTGAAGTCATATTCGAGTTTATCTCCTACAAAGGCTTGATCCCCGTATTCCAATAGAAGATCGCCTTCAGCTTTGATCTTACGGATGGTAATGCCATTCTCAATGCAGTTAGTGTAGGCAATTTTACGGGCTTGGATGCGGATTCCCTCAGCGGTGATCACCCCGCCCTCCTCCGTGGAGATCACCCCCTTTTCAAAAACTGGATTTTTCAGGTCGACCTGAAAATCCAGAAGATCGGCGGTAAGCGAAGCTTCAATAGCAATAGGGCAGAGGACTAAAGAAAAAGCTGTAAGTAAGGCTTTCATGGATATAAAAAGACCTACTTTAGCAGAAGGACGGAATTTCAAACGACTATTGTAAAGCATGCAACAACAGTCCTGCCAAAGCATAACGGTTGTTGGAACGGTCTTCGCGAATGGCTTTGAGGATCAGATCGATCGATTTTTTCGTATGTCGATTAGCAAAAGCTTGATAGATCTCGATGAGAAGTAGAGAGGTCTCCTCAGGGGAAAGCTCGTAGTGGGAGCTGATGGGGCGCTTATGGAATGGGAGAAGAGGTCGGAAGCGCAGAATTTCTTCTTTATTGTGGTTTACCAGCCATTGTTTGAGGACTCCCTCATAGGGATCGATGGCGCCAAGGCGGTATAGCGATAAAGCAGCATAAGTGCGTATCAAAGGAAAGCCAATGCGATTAGCATTTTGCTGTAAAAGCGCAATGGCATCAGCGGTTCGAAGATTTTCTAGCAGCGAGCAAAGAAGGGGGATGAGCTCTCCTTGTCCGCGCTCGAAGATGCATCTGGCCACTTGAAGGAACGACGTTTCACCCAATTCGAGGCATTCTCGTAAGAATTGTTCGCGGAGGGCTAAAGTAATGGCAAAAAGATCTGAAAATTCAACTTCTTGCCGTTGTTTCAAGGAGGGGATTGCCTTCCAAGCATAGAGCGATCTACCAGGAGAAGAGACCATAGCGATCCCTAAATCGCGCGCATCTCGTAAAAGGATCTCGAGAAGCGTTGGCAAAGCCCTCGTGTCTCGTGCTTGCAAAAGTCCTATAGCGGCGTTGATGCGTACTTGGAAGTCGTTATGATGTGTAAGATCGGCAAGATGGTCTAAACCAACTTCTAACTCGCCGGCTGCTTGGATGGCATACACGTCACCTTCTTTGAGCAGCGCTATGAGCAGCCCTTTTGCCTCCTCATCACCAAATTGCACAAGAGCTTTTATACCTGCGAGTTTGACGAATGAAGAGGATGATTTCGCGGCCTGTTTGAAATGGCTTAAAGAAGAAGTGTCTTGCAAAAGCATGAGAGCTGTCGTCGCAGCTTCTTGCATAGCGTGATGAGGGTAGCTAGCTTTTTTGCGGATAGTGGCAAGCAAATCGTCCCGCCCATGACGGGCCGCACTCAAGACAGCTTCAGCACGGCAGCTCATCTCTTCATCATCCATCAAGCCGCGCAAGATCGACATCGATTCTTTAGTACCGATGACGGCAAAAAATTCTGGGAAGACGAAATGAAAAAATGGGGGTACTCGCGCAAGCAGCGCTTCGAGCTGGCCCGTGGCAGCAGGGTGTTTTCGCAAAGAAAGATAATACCCAGCTTCTAACCGGATGGGAAGAAAAGGAGAGGACATCGCCCTTAAAAGCAGCTCGTCGCACCGGTCTTCCTGAAAACTAGCGATAGATTGGATGCAAGCAAGCTGTGTTTGGGGATTTTGGCTACGAATGCCTTCTTCCATAACATCGAGCGGCGAGGCAATTCCAGCCAGCCTTGCGCCGAAGATGCTAGCAAGTTGTTTTTCTGGATCTGCCGAGCGCGCACCCTGCTCTAGAAGAATTGTGCCAAGTTGCTGCAGCACCTCAAAATCGTGCTCTTGGCTCGAAAGAGTATCTTCTAGATAAGTATCTAGGGCTTTGCCAATCTTCCCCGTTCTTGCAAGATAGGCTACACGCCACTTGCCAGGTTCTTTTGTTTCTTGATTTTCTGCTAAAATTGGCAAAGCAGGCAGGAACAGAAGCAAGATCGTTAGCGGATATCTTTCATGTAGTCCCATAGATCGATTCCTACTTTTTTGAGCAGACGCCGTGTAGCATTGATAGGCAGTCCAAGTACGTTGTAATAGCATCCCTCCATTTTGTCCAGGATGAGCTGACCGCTACCCTCGATGGCATAACCTCCAGCTTTATCGAGAAAATAAACGTGCTTGTGAAACATGGCAATTTCTTCTTCGCTTAAGCGATAAAAGAGCAACCGCGTGGCTTCGCTATCACTAAACGCGTGTTCTTTATAACGCAAATGGATGGCCGTATACACTGTATGCCAATGCCCTCCAAGCTCACGTAAAAATTGCGCTGCTTCCGCTTTATCTCTTGGTTTGTTGTAAATTTTATTGTGTAAAAAAACAACTGTATCGGCGGTAAGGAGAATATCGTCCGGATAAATGGCATGCAAGGCAGCAGATTTAGCCTTAGCAAGCGCCGTGGCATAAGCAACAGGATCGCCTTCAAAGGGGATGCTATCTTCATCAAAATGGGAGGCGGACTGAGTGAATGGCAAGGTAAAAAAATTTAAAATTTCTTTACGTCTAGGAGACTGTGAGCCAAGAATGATTTTCTTCATAAAGGTTATAAACTGTGGTTATAAACTGTTTTTGGGGGAAAACACTAACATAGGTTACCCTATCTCATATAGCCTTTTCTACTTACGCAGTGTATATCTCTCTTCTAAGTATTTTTTTTAATCGCTCATGATGAATTGGTTAGAACTAAAAATAATTTTTATCTTTTCTTAATATCTACTTAATTCTTATCATCTGCGTTTATTTTAATTGCGCGGGTCAATTTCGATTCCTAGCAATGAGATAAGAGTTAGAGACAGCAGTCTCATAGGGCAATTTTTAGAAAAAACCTTTAGGAGGGTTTAATCTTATGGCAATCCAACTCAACCCACAGAGCGCCCGGGTATCAGCAGATTTGAATCTTAATAATCAAGTTGCTGGGCCAAGCGCTAATCGGGCATTTGATACAGCGAATAGTTCGCTCGTATCTATGTCACACGCACAAGAAGGCATTGGTGACTTTTTTGTAGGCGTTTGGAATTTTGTAACCTACCCATTCCGCGCAGTTTGGAACTTGTTCTTTGGTAGTTCAACAGCACCGGATCAAACTGGGAAAGAAAAAGCTGATGGAGTTTCAGAAGATTTCGCGGCTCTTTTCGATAGAAAAAAGACGAAGAAAATCAAAGCTGATGATTTCAGAGCTGCTTTTGAGGCTCTTCCAGAAGAAGAGCAAAAAGCCTTCAAAGCAATGCTTTGGGCAGAAGGCGGACATAAAGGACCTATCAAACACAAAGGCAAATGGGAAGACGTCTTGATCGGCAAGAAGAAATTCGATGATGCTGATCGCAGACATCTCAAAAATGCATTTGCAATGATGGATTCTCGTGAGAAGCTCAAAGAAATGGCTGAAAGATTCTCTGAAAAAGATCTGAGAACTTCTGATGTACGTGATGTAAGAAAAGAGCTCTTCGATAAATTGTCAAATGTTGTGAAGACGAAGATCGAAAAACTTGGCAATAACGTTGGTTATGCTACTACAGTACACCATGCTTTTAGGACAAATAAAGACATGGCGCCTTCTTATGCGTTTGCTTGCAAACAATTGGCAGAAGGGAACTTCGTTCTTGTTAGTGAAAAAGAGCGTCGTGAACTTGCTGCTATGAGAAGAAACCTGGATGCAGCAGCAGCGGGTGGAGGAATTCAGCCAGGTGATGTTGCTACTTGTTTTGCTCAACTGAGTGAGAAAAACCGAAAGCTCGTTGCCGATGCAGTTAGCGTTGCAGCTGAGTGCCCTGGCAAAGGTGCTGATTATATCCATAATCGCCATTACGATAAGAACAGAGTTAATGTGCCTGTAAATCCAGTACTGGTTCGCGATGTTGTGAATGCTCTTTCTGTATTCGACATCGGTTAATAGTTAAGGCATTTCTGAAAACCAAACACCACCTGGGATTTCCCAGGTGGTGTTTTTTTTTACTCTCGAAACTCAGCGATTATGAAAATGAACGCAAAGACGAGCAAGCCGCAAGGACGCAGAGAAAATTGAAAATGTATTAAATGATTTATGAAATGCTTTGTGGCTTGCGCGTCTTTGCGTTCATTTTCATAATCGCTCAGTTTCGAAAGAAATCTAATGAATTTGCAAATACTTTCGAACGCCTGGGTATTTATCGTGGGATGAGGGCGATGATGCGGATGGGAGCTTCGGTGCAGTCGGTTGCTTTTATGGGAAGGGCGATGGCGTAGCTGCCCTTAGCTGGTAAACACGAGGCATTAGCAATATTTTCAATGATGTACTTATTAGCGCCCAGCAGGAGTTTGTGTACCGGAAAGGAGGACTCTGGGCGATCGGGTGAGAGCGTATCTATAGCAATGCCGACGATATGTCTTGCGAGAAGAGCTTCTGCCACTTCAGAGGAAAACCCTGGAAAATGCATTTGGCCGTTTGCATCGAGATTGCGGTAGTCGTCTGGTTTGGACCAGAAGCGGTCCCAGCCTGTATAGCCGATCACAAGAGAGTTTGGCGCAATGATACCGTTAGCTCTTTCATACTCGTTTAGGTCTTGAAGGCTGATGAGATAGCTAGAAGTAGTTTTTCTTGAAACATCGATCAAACAGACAGGAGCAATCAACCTTTCAAGAGGGATCTCTGCAATGGAGATCCCGTCATGAAACCGATGGGAGGGGGCATCCATATGCGTTCCCACCCCGGCATGCATTTGCAATTTCTGCACGCGAAAAACTTGATCGTAATCTTTTTTGACTTCTGCACAAAAACCGCATGAGCCATTCCAAGTAGGAATTTGTTCAGTGAGAGGATGTGTCAGATCGATGAGGTCGAAGTTTGCAAAGGGTATTGCCATCGAGCCCTTTTTTAACTGCCATTTTTCGTCTTTCGCAGCTTCTTTGCAGAAGAAGCTACTTGGGTCATATCAGGAAAATCGATCCAGATAGGTGAACTCCAGGCAATGTGATCATCTTCTTGGACGATGCGGAGATAATAGTAAGCAAAAGAAGGATTTTCCTGATAACCATCTAGGACGCAGTTTTGCAACATTTCGGGGTCATCAAAAGTGAATTCAAAGGTCGATTGTTGCTTTGGTGTAAAAATATGGAAAGGGGAGCCATTGCGGATGATCGCAACTTCCTTGATCGCGGCAGTCCCGCATATATAGCCAGTGATGTGGCGATTATAAACAAGACCAGGTTTTGCTTTCGTCGAAAGTTCGGAGCCCATGCTGGAACCTGCAATCGCAAAACCAAGAACGATGCGTTCTCCAGTAGTTGCATAGCAAGAACGGGCTTGAAGCGCTTGAAGTATGCCTTCTCGCGTATGTTCAATCCCTACGACAGCTGTAAGGCCGGGGCTATACTGTGCTTGTGTTTCATACAACCCTTCGAAGATGCCGCGGTCGTCGAGCCCGCCAGCAACGAAACCAAAGCGGAGTCCTTTATTCAGGGCCGAACGTATAGAGCCTTCTGCATCCTCTTCGATACCGTCGCTTCCTTCCGCTGTAATGGGTCGAAGATTGCCTTCTTTTTTCGTGCATTCTGAGGAGCCCCATGCATTGTAGATCTCCACGACACGCTCAAATTCTGTATCGAAATCAGAAAAGTCCGTAACAAAACCCTTTGCCATAGAGAAGGAGGGGATGGAGAAAAAATCTTTAGCGCTATGGCTGCGATACATTTTCTTCAAGCTGTTGGACTTGCTATCCTTTCTACGGAGAATGGGCTTATTTTCTTTGATGTAGATAATTTCTCGAAGACCTTCGCCAGCTTCATCGCCGTACCATTGAAAACCGGTAAACGCTGAGAATCTTCCCTCTTCGTTGAATTCGGCAATTTGGTTCGAAATGAGCTTCCACGCTTCATTGCTAGTCTCTTCAGCGCTTTCAAAGCACGAGGTCGCAAAAAATTGGAGATTGCGATCGTCTCGCATATAGCGCAAAAGCAGCTCGATGTTATCGGTGCTGTCGAAACGGACAGATTCACCATGAAACAATCCCCAGAAGATGCTTTTTTCAGTGTCTGCAAGACACTTTATGGGAGGGGAGATGAAGCGCATCTGGTTCTGCAGGTTGCGGAGCTGGATTTTATAAATCCCAGGTTCATTGAAATAGAGATTAGGAAGATTGATAAAGCCAGTTTCTGGGACAAAGAGTTTCCATGTGAGATTATCGCGGAGATGCTCATAGCTCAGTTCTACGAGCGTTCCTTCCGGCGCATTGCCAGTTGGGTTGCCAAAGCGATCTTCGAAGCGCACGAGTACATCAAAACGACGGTTGCGGGCCACAAGAGAGGGTGCAATGACGCGGATCGTATTTAGGAGATTACCTTTTACATCGATCAGAAACAATTCAGGCTCTTTAAAATCGCCTTTTCCTTTGGGATCGATGTAGAGATGAAATGTGCGTTTGCGTTGAATTGTCGTTTGACAGCGAGTGCCTCGCTTGCTCTGCGCCTCTTTATCGTTTTCCGGTGTGCCCATGCAAATCGTGAACGTCTCGCCTATTTTGATATCTGAAGGCAAGGTGAAATCGAAAATCGAATTGATCAGCTCTTCATCTTGTCCAGCAGCTTTTGCTTCGATGGCCTTGCCATTGGGTAAAACGCCCCAGATTAAGTTGTTCTTCTCCTTCACATTTGTCTGCGGGATTTCCCAATCGCAATCTCGTCCCATAGACAAAAGATCGAAACGTAGTTTTGCCCCTTTAGGAAGCGAGGTTGCGGTAGTATAAAAGAACTTCCAGGTGGTGGTTTCTCCAGCAAACGTGAGGGCTGGCTCTGAGCTGCAAATCGAACGTCGCATTCTAAGATTCTCCAGAGTTTAACCTGGCTTCCCTCATTAGCATAGGGTTACGCCAAGTTTTTAAGAAAAAAAGTCTGCCTTATCTATGATTCTTTTGCAAGACACTCCTGAACTATGCTAAGCTCTCTTCATGCATTTGAAGAAAGTATCGATCAAAGTTTTATCTGGACTCGGGCTTTTTTTGGCCCTAAATTTTTTTTGTCATTCCCAGACCGCCGGCTTTTCTTTAGATAAAATCACACACAAAGCACCCATGGAACAGCCTTGGACCCTCTCAGAGGAAGCTAAAAGGTGGAATGAAGCGGGTGAAAAAGAGGCTGTACGAATTTTTGATCAACCTTTCTTTTTTTTAGGTAAAGGCCGAACTGCCTATGCTTTTGTTTCGCAAGATGGTCAGTATGTCCTCAAATTCGTTCGTTATAATCATCTTCGATCCCCTATTTGGGTAAAATGTCTTCCATCCTTTTTTCAGCATTATAAAGAAAAAACCGCAGTGGGCTTAAAGGAAAAATTGAAGCGCAATTTTGCCGGACACATTCTTGGCTTTGAAAAATTACCCCAAGAAACACAGCTCATTTATCTGCATTTGAATAAAACTGCGCATTTAAATAAAAGACTGGTCATCTTCGACAAGATCGGCATCCGCCATGAAGTCGATCTCGACGGCCTTGAATTCATGGTGCAACGCAAAGTAGGTCTCATTTGTGAGGAACTTAGCCGTTTCATGAAAAATGGGCACTTTGAGATGGCCAAAGAGAGCCTCGATCATCTTTTGCAAATGATGGTATCAAGGCAGCGACAAGGCATTTTCGACCGGGATCCAAATGTCCATTTCAACTATGGATTAGTGGGCACAAACCCTGTTTTGATCGATACCGGGGGGCTGCTATTGTACAAAGACCATTTTGTCTTAAGACCCAACGACTCTCGCAGCGGACGAATGGAGATCTACCAAAAGACGGAAAAACTGCGCAGATGGCTTTTTCGAGAGCATCCAGAACTTGGTCACTATTTAGAAGACAAAATTGCATCTGCACCTGACATCGAGGTTCGGTAGCTATCGCTATCGTGAATCATCTTCCTTGTTTTGCGGGGAGATTTTGACCTTTTCGATGGAGCGTTCGTCGGAGTCTAAGACTTCCAAATCAAAATCATCGTGGTGAATTCGCCAGCCTTTAGAAGGAATAGCTCCGGCACGATGAAAGATGTAGCCGCCGATGGTGTCATATTCTGGGCTTATGGGAATTTTGATGCCTAATTCCTTTTCAATGTCGATGATTCCCATGCGAGCATCGACAATCCATCCTCCACCGGGTAACACCGAGTAGAGCATTTCTTCATTGATGTCATATTCATCAGCAATCTCGCCAACGAGTTCCTCTAGAATATCTTCTATAGTGACGATCCCTTCGGTACCGCCATATTCGTCGACCACGATCGCAAGATGGATTTGCTTACTGCGAAACTCTTGAAGCAGGTGGGAAATCTTCTTTGTTTCAGGTGTGTAGAGCACCGGCTTGACAAGTGCTTGAATCGGAGAAGAGAGCTTTAATGCCGTTGGTGCATGCATAGAGCTTAAGGCATAGATGTTCAATACGTCCTTGTAGAGAAGAACGCCGATGATATGGTCGACGCTATCCCTGTAAACGGGAATTCGGCTGTAGCCCTCTTTTACAAAACTCTGCGCTGCTTCTGAAATGGTCGTATCGGCAGATAGGCTGAATACGTCGATACGTGGTACCATCACTTCACGTGCAATCCGTAATTTGAACGAAGCAATAGATGCGATCAATTTCTGCTCTTGCTGATCCAGGTAGGGAGAGAGTTCTGATTCATGAATGATTTCGAGGATTTTATCGCGGATTTTATCTGAAGCGGATAAGCCTTCTTTGGCGTAAGGTCGAGGAAAAAATCGTCTAAGGTTTTTTAGGCATATAGCCGAAAGAGGGGAAAGGATGGATAAAAAAATGGAAGCGGGCCAACCAAAGAGCTTCAGGCATAGGGCCGGTTTCATATCGGCAAAAAGACGCATAAGCAAATCGGCGATTAGCCAGGCACCTAGCAGAATGACAACAATAAGAATGACGGAGAGTCCTTGAATGACAAATTCTCCGTTTTCAAAAGTGATCGTATTTGCAAACCAAGTGAGCGATAGAAGAAAAAAGAGAGCGGAGATAGCGTAGCAGATCTGGAAAACCTGTCTCGTGAACGTCGTGCAAAAATAGACGCCGTCCCAGAATTTCTCCTTAAAAAAATAACGGGCGACATGCTGAAAGAAAAAAAGGCGAGGGAGTTCTTTTAACACCTCGTTGGCTTGTAGACGGCCCAATTTTTGGAGAGAGGAGCTAATAGCTGTCAAAAGTGTCGTTCCGAACAGAAAGAGCAGAGCGAGGGCTAGAGTGATTGCAAGCATAACTAACTACGATTTAACCTTGCTTGCCGCTTTCTGACAACCGAATTCTTAGAAGCTGTTTTAGTACAGCTTCTTAGAAAGAATTTGTAAATTCATTTTCCTTGAGAATGGAAATCTTTTCGGGATCTTCCAAAATACGGTTCTCGCTCGTATCATCGTCCCGATACTGGCTTCGCCCTGCATTTTGCAATCTCCTCGAAAATCTTCCTATTCTCATAGGGAAAAGAATTTGCAAATTCTTTCTTAAAGCTTTGATTTGAGGTAGTACTCAATAGCTTTTGCTCGTTCAGATGGGGAAGCAGAGAGCTGATTGATTCTGAGAAATGCATCTCTTCCATAACTAGGAGAAGAGGTATAACTTCTACCGTCTTTTCGCCCTTTTAAGACTTTCAGCATTTGTTGATAGGTTCCCTTACGGATCCCTTCAGGCAGCGATGAGAACATCTTCATAGCTGGTTTTTCTGTCGACTCGTTTTGAAAAAGCTTACCGATTTGTTTGAGCGTAAAGAGATGGATGGCTTGTTGACGAATGGCTTGAGAAACATTGAGGTGATCTTGATGGTAAAATGCTTTTCTTCCAAAATCTGGGTTACTAGGAGTTTTTCCTTTTTGCTTCCTATAGAGGCTATATACGTTACCAAAAATTTCGCCGAAGGCCAATTGGAAATCTTTTCGCAAACCAGGAAAACGGTCAGGTAGTTGATCGATGGTGGGGATTTTATTTGGATTGTTTGGATCGATAAGGTTTGCCTTGTGTAGCAGCGACTTGGTCACGATTGCTTGCGCGAGTGCTTGAGAGAATTTGGAATTATTTGATTGCGCTGCAGGTTTATTCTTTATCGATTGAGATCTTTTCGCACTAGTTGCTCTAGAAGAGTGTGCTGTTGGCTTATTCTTTACTGATTGAGATCTTCTTGTTTTAGTCGTTCCAGAAGAAGGCTGCGCCGTTGTTTGTTTTCCTTCTTCAACCTTTGGAGTATCCTGCCATTTTTTAATAAGAGCTTTTAAAGCAGGCCAAGGTTTTAGCCCATCAATAGAGATGGCGCTACGGCATGTTGGACATGTATTTTTCCCTGCGGAAATCCCGTCTCCATTAATCCATCTGCGAATAGCCTCGGCTTCAAAAGCATGCTGACAGTTAACAGTGTAAAAGGGGGTTTCCATGACATCTTGCATAATGGGGCAAATAATTTCGTTTGGAGCATCTGGGGAAGATAATTTGATTTTGGGAAGTGCTGGTCTGTCATTTCTAGCGCGATTGTTTTTGGAACACCACTGTTCAATTAACTTCTTCAGCTTAGCATGGGACTTTATATCTTTAGGTTCGATGTTTTTAGAACAACTAGGACACGGAATCTTCTTTTGTCCATTGAATTGTAGTTCTATAGAGTATCGTTCAAAGACATGGCGGCATTTGGTAAAAACAGGGTCATGAAATAGTTTGTCCGATAGAGGGCAGGTAAAACCTTTAGGACGGATATCCGATTTCATGTTGACTTTAGGCAGACGATCAGCAGAGACAGATGCAGGGTGGGTTGACGAAGAGATGTCTGAAAGGTCTTGTTGCGCGGGGGCAGGGGCATTTTCCTGCCACCTATCATAATTGTTCCTAAGTCTAAAAGTCTGTCGATCCTCACCGAATACGCGTCTGGTATGCTGCAGTAGCTCTTCATTTTTACGTTCATTGGATTCTACATCTTGTTGCATGTATCTGTCGTATTGTTCACCGTAAGAGATTGAAGAACGACGCGAAGCAGGACCTACAGGACTATTGGGTTCGGAAGGTTGCCTAGGTTGGTAACGATGTTCCAAAGCAGAGGATGATACGGGATTTGAATCGTCATCGGATTCAGATTCAGATGAAGAAGCATCTTCATTTCTAGCTGCCTCTGGAAAGTCTCTTTCTGAACGGTGTACTAATATATGCGGTTCCTCAAATGTACCTAGTTCCCCAAGCCCGGGAATAGGTGAGATGGACGTTCTTGGAATTCCCCAGTTAATTTGAAAACTAGACATAAAGTATTTCTTTGTGCTGTGTTGGTTATAATTTACTCATATGTTAAATTAAGATACGTTTTAAGTAAAGTGCAATTCCCTCTTATAAAGGTGTTAATTGAAAAATATTCTTATTTATTCTGGCAATGGTGTTTCGTTTAGTTGTATCGAGCAAACTCGTCTAACTATAAAACAGATTTTAGGAAAAGACGCATTTCTCATTGGTCGTGAAGCGCTTCTAAAAAGGGAATGGATGGCAACAACATCTTTTTTTATTATGCCCGGCGGGCGCGACATTCCTTATCACTCCGATTTACTTCCGTATGGCACAAAATTGTTAAGAAAATTTGTAGAAAATGGGGGGGGATATCTGGGGATATGTGCAGGCGCTTATTTTGGCTGTGCCAGAATAGAATTCGAGAAGGGAGGCGATCTTGAGGTTTTAGGTGAGCGGGATCTCTGCTTTTTTCCTGGCAAGGCAATTGGTCCGGCCTATGGAAAAGGTGAATTTCGTTATGAGGGCAGTGCTGGAGCGCAATTAGGTAAACTTATTTTTTACGATGGTTCTAGGGCAGCTGCCTATTTTCATGGTGGATGTTTTTTTGAAAACCCCCATCTCTTCGAGAATGTCAAGGTTCTAGCTAAATACGCAGATCTACAAGGCGAGCCAGCAGCTATCATCGAATGCAGGGTAGGAAAAGGACGGGCTATTCTCAGCGGCATACATTTAGAATATTCCCCCTATCACATAGATGTGAGTTCTTATAAATTAAAGCAGATTCGCGCAGACCTTTTGCAATGGGATGAACAGAGAATAGAGGGGTTAAAAAAAATCCTAGTGACAAATGGTTAAAATTGTTTTACCATGAAATAAGAATCTCATTACTATCAAAGAGGGGAGATTTATGCGATTTATTAGCGGTCTAGCATTATTGTTAGTGATCATAGGCGCCTTGAACTGGGGATTATGGGGATTTTTCCAATTTGATTTTGTAGCCTGGTTATTTGGTGGTAACACCATGTGGTTGAGTCGTTTGGTTTATGCGCTCGTAGGATTGGCAGGTCTTTGGAGTCTTAAATTCCTTGGTAAAATGGGTTGCTTGTGCAGTTGCGGCAGTTGTTCCTGTGGCTGCAAATGCTGTTCCCCAAAAGGCCGAGGCGGAAGCAAGATGTAGATCGGTTCTTGGGCTCTAAGAAAGTATTTGCAAATTCATTTTCCTAGAGAACAGAAACCTTTTCGGGATCTTCCAAAATGCAGTTCTTGCTCGTATCATCGTTTCGATACTGGCTTCAGCCCTCATTTTGTAATCTCTTAGAAAATCTTCCCATTCTCATAGGGAAAAGAATTTGCAAATACTTTCTAAGTACCGGTCAAGAGGATGATCTTGTTCAAATGCGTATTCTTATAAGCGGTGCCGGTGGCCTTATTGGACGCTGTTTGGACATGTCTCTAGAAAAAGAAGGTCATGAGGTCGTTCGATTGATCCGTGCAAATGGCAAATCTTATAAAAGGAGTGTCGTTTGGGATCCGTCGGTCGATCAAATTGACCTATCGGCTTTAGAGAATTTTGATTGCGTATTTCATTTAGCAGGCAAGAATACAACCGAAAAAAGATGGACAGATCAAGTCAAAAAAGGACTTTTTCAGAGTCGTTGTCGCGACACATGGTTGCTTTGCCAGGCGTTCAACCGAACAAAGACTAAGCCAAAAATCGTCATTACAGCATCGGCAATAGGTTATTATGGCGATCGAGGCGATGATGAATTGGATGAAAGTGCCAGTCAGGGAAAAGGTTTTTTAGCCGATCTTTGTGCTCATTGGGAACGAGCTACCGAGGTGATCGAACATAATGGAACGCGAGTCGTTCATGCCCGTTTTGGCGTCATTATGACCCCTGAGGGAGGAATGCTTGGTAAGCTCAAGCTCCCTTTTCGCTTAGGGCTAGGCGCAGTCTTGGGATCGGGACAACAGTGGATGAGCTGGGTTAGCATCGATGATGCAATACGCGCCCTCAAGTTCATGATGGAAGCTGTTCACCTGAGTGGACCTGTAAACATTTGTACCCCTGCTCCTGTTCGGAATGAAGAATTTACCTATCTTTTGGCGAAAGCGCTACATCGCAAGGCCTACTTGCGAATACCAAGGGCAATCTTACGACTCTTGCTAGGGGAAATCGCTGAGGAAATGCTCTTATCGAGTACAAAGGCAACGCCAGCCAAGCTACTGCATACCGGCTTCTGCTTTGAACATCCTAGCCTTCAACAGCTCTTTCGAGTTTTTGGGTGGAACTAAAACAACGGGCGATTTTTGCCTCATCGACAAATCCTGTTGGCGAATGGAGGATAGTATCCACACTATCTAAGAATTCGTGGACAAAAACGGGTAGTTTTCCACCAATTTCCTGAGCGATTTTTTCCATATCGGGACCGATTTTAATGAGGTCGCTGATTGCGCGTTGTTTGGCATTCAAGATCTGAGGCGGGGTACCCTCCTCGATTAAGATGAGAAAACTTCCTAGTCGCATGGTTATTCTATGTTCAAGGTCGCTTAAATTTTGTTTCAAAGCATTTCTAGATGGGCTCGCTTTTCTTAAGCGTGTTAACTGTGGCTTGTTTTTTTTCATGCTATTAACTCTTTTTCTTATAAATATGGTTATAACATAAAAATTATTTTATATAAAAGGTTAAAATCGAGTTTGTAAGTCGTTTGAACAAAGTTGTTTGAATAAATTCACATCATATGAGATAATCTAACTCGGAAAAAGCATCTATTTTTACTTTTAGGAGAATTTATGAAAAAGCTTTCTATCTTCAGCACATTAGGTTTAACCGTCCTTTCGACGACATTGCTAACAGCTGGTGCTACGCAAATGCCCTCCAATACAACAGCCACAGATCAATCCGCCACCGGACAGAATCAGAACGGTCAGCAGCCCCCTTCTCCTGCAGATAATGGTACTCAGCAAGGGATGGATCAAGGAGGAACGCAGCAAGAAGACGATGATGTGATCATCATCGAAGAAGATCAGGATGACCAAGAAGAAAACGATCAGGCACCTTCTAATTAAAAGATACCCGCTATATCCATTAGTTTTTGGCCGCGTCGGGTTTACCTCAGAATTCGCATTCTCAATCGGGCCTTGCCTATCGGCAATGGTTCCTCGCTCCGAATGCAAATTCTGAGGACCCTTCTTACCAAAATCCCAATTCTTCAAGTTCTTTTGGTATAATTGATTCTTAGAAATAAGAGATTTAAAGCGTCGTAATTAAGCGAATTGCGACGCTTTTTTATTTATTTATTGAGTAAATTAATTTTTTAATTATATCATAAGGCTACATAAGATTGTTATTGAATATAAGCTTTCGTCGTCTTTTGAATGATTTTCAAAAGCGAAAGAAACAAAGAATAGACTCTTAAGGGAAAAGGATAGTATATGGCCGTTGGATCGATTTCAAAGTTTTGGGCGACTGTTTGGACGAAACCGCGTGAGACGATCCGTCAAATCATTACCATCAACCCAG
This sequence comes from uncultured Simkaniaceae bacterium, assembly GCA_963791555.1. Classification (GTDB taxonomy): domain Bacteria; phylum Chlamydiota; class Chlamydiia; order Chlamydiales; family Rhabdochlamydiaceae; genus JAGXTH01. The sequence continues at coordinate 98,522 of CAWBSQ010000002.1, read as the reverse complement.
CTCTTTACTTTTTGCCCTTGTGTGCGATCTATGGATTTCCTATTTTGATCCATATTGCTAGATTTTTCGCTTTAGGTGCATCACTTCCTGGGTGGTCGATCTTGCTCATGGCGATCGTCCTCTCTCCAATCGCTGGATTTATTGGGATCTCGTTTTGGTCTCTTCTGCTTTTGTGGACTGGAAAGTGGATTAAGGGCAAGGCGAATTATGAGAAGGTTCGCGCTTCTGTAGCTTGGGCCAATGTACCGAATGTGGTGAATGTTGCAGTTTGGCTGATCCTGGGACTTACTATGGGCGCAGGGCTTTTTATGCCAGGATTTGGCGCAGCGATTTCTGTTGGTATGGCAAGGTTTATTCTTGTTCTTTCAATGATTCAGTTGGTTGCTATGATCTGGGGTTTAGTGATTTTGCTCATCATGCTCTCAGAGGTGCAAAAATTTTCCATCTGGAGAGCTATTGCGAATATTGCCATGCCTTGTGTGATTTTGGTGGTGCTGAGTTATATACTGAACAGTATTTTGTATGGAATGCAGAGTTAATAGACTATAAGAACGAATAAAGTGAGGAATTTATGCAGACAGGGATAGTAACGGGCATGAAAAAACTCTTTCTGGCCCTGAGTATGGGTTGCATGGTTTGGCTGACGAATAGCGCCCTGGCTGCACCTGCGGCTGGAGAAGAGACTAAGCTGGAAGCTAAAGCAGAAAAACAGCAGCCGATCGTAAACGCTTGGCAGGAATTTCATGCTGTAGCTGGAAAATGTCGAGTCAGTTTTCCTTCTAATCCAGAACATGTCAGTCAAAGATTAACGACTCCGGAGATTGGATATGATTTACGCTACGACGCGTACATTTCTTCGATGGACAAGCAAACAGTGTTCATGCTCCTCGTAGCACAATATCCAGACTATGTCGATCAAACCTACGCACAGATGAGCTTGGAAGCATTTTTGAATGGGATTTTAACCTATAATCCTGAAAACCAACTGATTTTTGCCGACCTTCTTTTAGTTGGTGGACATGAAGCTTTGGACTTTTTCATTCGTGCGGGCGGAGTTTACTTCAAAGGTCGTGCGATCATGGTGAAGAATAGTCTCTATCTCATCGCAATGGAATGCGATGTTCAGATCTATGACGAGCAAAACTACAATAAATTCGTCGATTCATTCAAACTTGTAACAGCGGAAGTAAAAACGAAGTAGAAAATCGACAGGTGCAATTTTTGAAGGGTGGGTTCAACGAGAGGTCGTGTGCTTAGAATCCGTTGTCAGGTCAAGATCAAAAAAAGCCAGCTTGGTCTTTTGAAACAGGATCATTTGAAGACGGAAGTCGATTTAACTAAAATCGGCCGATGTCAAGAGTTTTTCTGTTTCAAAAAGGACCCTATTCGTAAGGGAAGAGACTGTTAGAATGTATTTGCAAATACTTTTTTAGGCAAATCATCTATAAATCGATAGAAGCATAGTTTGTGGACAGTCTCTTAGAAAGAATTTGCAAATTCATTAGAACTCTTTCGAAACTCAGCGATTATGAAAATTAACGCAAAGACGCGTAAGACGCAAAGAGTTCTATAAATCATTAACGATTCTTTCTATGTCATTGCAGCGCCTATTATCAGCGCGGCTAATACATTTTCAATTTTCTCTGCGTCTTTGCGTTAATTTTCAATATATTGGCTTCGACCCGCAATTTGAAAGATTTCTCACATAGAGGGAATGAATTTTACAATACCCTCTTATGGCCGCCAAGCATTCTCACAAGTTCTTTGCCTTTTTCTTTGGCTCCAAGAGTCTGGATAACGGCTATAGTTTCATTTTGCACAAATTCCTTATCGATGCAGAAGTGGTGATCAGCTTGCCTAGCGACTTGAGGAAAATGGGTGATAGCGAGAACTTGACGTTTTTTGCCAAGCTTAGAAAAAATCCCTCCGATGATGGTAGCTGTTTCTCCCCCAATATTGGCATCCACCTCGTCGAAAACAACAATTGGGGCGGGATGTTTTTCTCCTATGGCTGATTGTAATGCAATCATGACTCGCGATAACTCTCCACCACTGGCATGGTCGCCAAGCGGGCCGCTAGGCTGTCCAGGATTTGCTTGAAGGGAAAAATAGACTTGGTCTTCCTTTAGATCGAAGTCTACGTCGATAGAAAAGCGAGCATGAGGAATGTTCAACGCTTGGAGTTTTTTTGTCAGTTCTGCGCTCAACTGGATAGCTGCAGCTTTTCGTGCCTCGTAGCGCGTTTTGGCAATTTCTAAATAGCGACGTTCAGTTTCTTCTTTTTGTTGCTGAACCTGTTCGATATCGATATCCACCTCATACAGTTTTGCCTCTTGTGCTTTTAGTTCGGCAAGATGCTGGATGGGATCGCCATATTTACGATGGAGTTTGTCGATAACAGCAATTCGTTGTTCGAAGTACTCTAAGCGTTTTGGATCATCCTCTATTTTAGAGCGATAGGAACTGATGGATCGGCCTAATTCTTGAGCATTCATAGAAATTTCATGACTTAATAAGAGAAGCTCTTTGAGCTTTGGGTCGATGTTAGCGAGTTGCTGCAGGAGGTGATGGACTTTTTTTGCCTGTGGAACCAGTGCAAAAGGAGACGACTCGAGGAACTGCTCAAGCTGCCCTGTTTTTGCCATCAATTCTTGACCATGAAGGAGTCGATTATGCTCTGATGAAAGGGTGGCCTCTTCATCTTTTTGGAGATTAGCCGATGAGATCTCTTCTATGGCATTTGTAATTTCTTGCAATCGTTGGTCTTTAGCTTTAGCTGTAATTTGCAAAGAGGAAAAGCGATGGTTGATTTCGGCAAGTTCTTCTTTAGCTTTGCAGGTGGCAGCAATTAAATCAGGGTAACATCCAAAGAGATCGAGCAGTTTTTTATGCTGGTCGAGATCTTTTAAGGTATGATGAGCATGTTGGTCGGTAAAATCGATGAGTTGTTTTCCGATTTCTTGAAGGAGGGAAAGTGTGACCACTTGGCAGTTGATGAAGGCTCTGCTTCTCCCTTCGCAAGAGATCTCTCTTTTCAATAAAAGGGGCGTATTAGCCTCCCAAGAAATCCCCCCTTTCTCCAAAAGGTCTTCGATGGCGATAGTATGCGAGAGATCAAATTCAGCCTCTATGATGGCTTTGAGAGATCCCTTGCGAACAGCATCAGCATCGCTACGCTCGCCAGTCACATATTTAAGCGCTTGCAAGAGAACTGTTTTGCCAGAACCTGTTTCGCCTGTGATGATGCTAAAGCCAGATTCGAATAGGAGCTCAACGTGCTTAATGAGGATCAAATTTTCGATCTTAAGGCGCTTCAACATGAATCGATCAAACGTTTAGGATCTCGTTATACGTTTTAAAATGCTTTTTGCAAAGGCGGTCGAGGAGTTCGATCCCTTTCTGCTTTACGATCTGTTTTCCAACTTGGAGTACTTTTTCTGATGCTCCTTTGGGTAGATCGATTCCGAGGTCTTTGCTAAGCAGATCCATTTGTTGCACAAAACTGGCACGCGCTAAAATCGAGGCGCCTGCAACAACGGGGTCTTCTTCCGCATGGGTCCTTTGCGTAAGATGGATCGATAATTGTTTCTTTTGCAAGGCATTTTCTACTAAATAAGCCCCGCCGAATTGATCGATGAGCGCCCGATCGCAACCAGTTTTTCGATAGAGATCGTCGATGGCAGTGGCATGTCCCCATGCAAGCAGGCGATTGAGATTATGAAAGGTTGGGTACAATTCGTTATAACGTTTGGGGGAGATAATGATGACCGCGTAAGCAAAACGTTCTTTGATCTTTTCAGCGATTTTTAAAATATTTGTATCACCCATCTTTTTGCTGTCTTTGACGCCAAGATCGAGAAGGGCGCGGATTTCGTCATTTCCCGCTTTGAGGCCAGCGATACAAAGGGGGCCGAAGAAATCTCCTTTCCCAGCCTCGTCTACGCCAATACGTGGTTGGAGATCGACTTTTGTCATCAGCTCTTCAGTTTTATGCGTGAAACTGAGATTCCCGAGGATTTCCGGCTCCAAATAGAACTCGATGAATTCCCGCATATCTTTGCCTTGTACAGTGAGTTTACCGGAAAGATAAAGGGTGCAGGAGACGCCTTTTTTCTGGGCAGAAAAGATCGTATGAGCAGGTTTAGCGAAGACAAAGCCCTGTCCATCGAGATCGCTGCGCAATTTATCTACAAGGCTAAGATCGATCGTAGCAACAAAACAGGAAGAGGGGTTCATAGGACCATATTCTCCCCTACGTAAGTAAAAAATGCAAGTATACACATCGTGAAAATCAAGGGAAAGTACGCCCGACGAGAAGTTTTGTTGGGAAGATTTTCCCTAGTTGAGTAATCTGTGGATATTGTTCTTATTCATGCTGCCGGAGAATACGGAGGGATTTATGTCTGAAGAGATGAGAGAACTCGGAGCACTCCTCAAAGGGAAACGTGCTGAACTGCGTCTATCTCATAAAGAGATCGAGAATGGTACCTCCATCCGAACAGGGTATCTTGAGGCCATTGAAGAGGGGAAGATCGACCAGTTTGTTTCCGGGATCTATGCCCAAGGTTTTACAAAGCAATATGCCGCTTTTCTAGGCTTTGATCCGAAAGAGTTATTGAAAATCTATCCTAATGCATTCCATGTTCCAGCTGAAAAACATGAGTTTTCCTATGGAATTGGGACATTGGAAGCTCGCAATAATATGGGAGGCGGAGTCAAATGGGTACCCAATCTGCTTTGGAGCATGGTGATCTTGATGGTTTTGCTCCTTGCGTGGTATTTAGCGAAAGTTCTTGGCATTTTCTAAAGGAACGACATGAATGGTGAAAAACAATTTACGAATCGTTTAATCCATGAAAAGTCTCCTTATCTTTTGCAGCACGCCCATAATCCTGTGGATTGGTTTCCATGGGGTGAAGAGGCTTTTGAAAAAGCACGCAATGAAGATAAGCCCATTTTCCTTTCCATTGGCTATGCTACCTGTCATTGGTGTCACGTCATGGAGCACGAATCTTTTGCCAATCCAGATGTAGCTAAGTTGCTTAATGATGCTTTTATCAACATCAAAGTCGATCGGGAGGAGTTGCCTCAGGTCGATAGCATTTATATGGAATTGGCTCAAGGATTGATGTCATCTGCTGGTGGGTGGCCCTTGAACATTATTCTAACACCCGATCTAAAGCCTTTTTTTGCTGTGACCTATGTTCCTCCTGACGAGCAGCGGGGTTTGATCGGATTTCCGCAGGTGATCAGCCAAATTAAAGAGATTTGGCATAGCAAAGATCGAGAGCGCCTTATCGAGCAGGCTGACAAGATCGTCGAGATGTTCTCCCAGATCTCCCCGAGTTCCGGCACCGTTTTGCCTTCGGAAGGACTCATCAATCGCAGCATTGAGATTTTTTTTGAAATCTCCGATCCTGTTTTTGGTGGTATCAAAGGAGAGCCGAAATTTCCGATGAGCTACCAATTAGAGTTCTTATTGCGTTATGCGAAGAAAAATTCTGATAGCCGTTCGCTATTTCTTGTCGAGCTTACCTTAGATCAGATGTCGCGCGGAGGGATTTGCGATCACATTGGCGGGGGATTTTCGCGCTATAGCGTCGATGATCGTTGGATTGTACCTCATTTTGAGAAGATGCTCTACGATAATGCACTTCTTGCCGAGACATATTGCGAAGCATTCCGTTTCACGCGAAATCCACATTATCGAATGATCTGTGAGTCAGTCATTGGATATGTCCTGCGCGATATGACATCTGATCATGGAGTCTTCTACTCTGCCGAGGATGCTGATTCAGAAGGTCACGAAGGACGGTTTTATACTTGGACGCCGGCCGAGATCAAAATGGTGTTGTCTTCGCCGCTAGCTGAAAAATTTTGTCTCTATTACGGGGTGACTCCGCAGGGGAATTTTGAAGGAAGAAGTGTCTTGCACGTCCTTATGCCTCTTGAAGAACTCGCAGCCAATCTTAAACAGCCTCCAGAAGAATTGCGAAAAGAGCTGATTGAAGCAAAGAAGAAGCTCTTTGAAAAAAGAAAAGAACGACCGCGTCCCTTTAAAGATGATAAGATCATTAGCTCCTGGAACGGGATGATGATCCATGCATTGGTAAAAGCGGGAGAGCTTTTTCAAAAAAAAGAGTATTTCGATGCTGCCATCAAAGCCATAGAATTTCTTAAGGCAAATTTATGGCAGAATGGTCATCTCTTGCGTAGATTTAGAGAAGGGGAGGCGAGATTTTTAGGTGGAATGGAAGATTATGCGTGTCTGATCAAGGCTGTGCTTTCTCTTTTTGAAGCCGGACTTGGAACGACATATCTTCTATGGGCTATCGAAATGGTCAAGATTTTAGAAGATGAATTCAAAGTAGCGGAAGGCGCTTTCTATCAAACAAATGGCAAAGAACAACTTTTACTACGGCGATGTGATCTTTACGATGGTGCTGAACCATCTGGCAATGCTATACATGCGGAAAATCTCATACGTCTCTATCAATTGACAGGGGTTGAGAAATATCTTATTGCCGCAGAAGAGATTTTCAAAGCTGCGAAAATGCTCATCGATGCCTATCCTCCAGGAACCTTCTACCATCTGCTGGCCTTGTATAGATATTATGATCGAAAAGCACCTCTCATCATTGTAGCTCTTGACGAGCAAAAGAGCCTCATGACAGAAATTCAAAAAGAACTTGCTTTACAGCAACTGCCACATATGGCAATTATCTGGAAAACAACAGCTGATGAAGAACTTGTGAAAGCAATCCCCATTCTAGCGGATAAAACGCCATTGAATCAGAGTACGACTCTCTATATCTGTACAGGAACGCGCTGCGAAAGACCTTTGAATGATCGGCAAGAAATTATGAACGCCCTTCGAGGTTTTTATGACTGAATTTCTCGGTGATTATGAAATCGTTGAACAACTAGGCATCAAGGCCCTTGGTACAGTCTATCTTGCTGAACATGCTTTCTTGAAAAAGTCCTATTTACTCAACGTGCTGCCAGAGGAACTGGCCCAAGAAGAGGTGTTCATTCGACGTTTTCAGGAAGAGATTGCTCGTATAGCTAAACTAGATCATCCTCATATTCTCAAGACACAGAATGCCACTATGTCGAACGGCTGTTATTTTACAGCTTCAGAATGTTTGCTCGATGATCAGGGTGAAATCATCGACCTTTCCCTCTTCATCAAACGTTTGAATCGACGACTCAATGAAGAAGAAGTGCGCACGATTGCTTGTCAGATTGCTTCGGCTTTAGATTATGCGTATAATAAGGAAGGCATTGTCCATACCAACATTAAACCTTCGAGCATCTTGGTCAGGAGAAAAGAAGAGGGCATCGAAGTCTTTCTTACCGATTTTGGTCTTGCACGGATCATTGGCGCTGGAGCCATACTCAGCCGAAGTTTTCATGCCCTTTGCAACGAACTTGGTGAAAAAGCTGGCTTTTTTGCCGATGACAAGGGCAATACAAAATATAGTGGAGTGCAGCCAGATGCAAAATTACACCAATCGTTTTTAGAACAATTCGCCTTCTTAGCCCCAGAACAAAAAGAAGGTATGCTTGGGGATCATAAAAGCGATGTCTATGCATTTGGCGTCCTTTTGTATTATTTGTTGATGGATAAAGTTCCTGAAGGAATGTTTGATTTGCCAGGCCAGCGTTTTCCAAGTCTTTCCTATAATTGGGATTTAATCCTCTATCATTGCCTTCAGGCCGATCCAGCAAAGCGTCCTGAATCGCTGATGAAAGCTATCGAAGATCTCGGCGTAGCAAAAACTATTCTGCCTGCTCTGCTCACGGAAATGAGCCGCTTGGATAACAAAGGCGAAACAGGGTTACAACCCATCATTAAACCAGTGGAACTTGCCAGGCCAGAATTTATTGCCGATCCAGCTGCACTTTTCATCGTAGATACTACGGTTGGCCGCTATCAACCTAAAGAGGAAGAGAAAAGAAGCAGCGAGCCTTTGCGTACGGACATGGTCATCATCCAGGGGCGGCAGTACTCACGCGGTAGTCAGCAGGGAGGACGCGATGAAATGCCGCGTCATATCGTCAACATCAATAGCTTTGCTTTAGATATCCATGCTGTTACGAATCAACAATTCGTTCGGTTTCTCGAAGCGATGGGCGGTGAAAAAGACGTCAACAACAATGATATGATCCGGCTACGTGATTCGCGCATCAAAAGAAGCGGTGGCAAACTCTATATCGAATCGGGCTATGCTAAACATCCTGTTGTAGGAGTTTCATGGTATGGGGCTGCTGCTTATGCTAAATGGGTCGGCAAACGACTTCCTACAGAAGCAGAATGGGAGATCGCTGCCAATGCTGGAGACGAAGACTATCTCTATCCTACTGGCAAGGAAATCGATCGATCACAAGCTAATTTTTTCAGTTCTGATACGACACCTGTCATGAGTTATTCTGCGAATCGTCTTGGGCTCTATGATATGGCAGGGAATGTCTACGAATGGTGTTATGATTGGTATGGCCTTCATTATTATGATGTCTCCGTACAAGAACCCGACAATCCCATGGGTCCTCCCCAAGGAAATTATCGCGTGCTACGAGGAGGTTGTTGGAAAAGCTTGAAGGAAGATATGCGTTGCGCCCATCGCCATAGGAATAATCCAGGTACTATGAATGGCACATATGGGTTTCGTTGCGCAACAGATGTTAGAGACTGTGCACAAACCTAAGAAAGTATTTGCAAGTACTTGCTAAGGCTTCGTCATAGCTTATAAACCACAACATTCATATTGCAAAAGATTTGAAAAAAACATCGGTTCTTTTCGTGTGCATGGGCAATATTTGTCGTTCGCCAGCTCTGATGGCGGAATTGCATCGGCAAGCTCTAGCCAGGGGCATCGATCGCTATTTGGCCATAGATAGTTGTGCTATGACAGCGTGGCATGTCGGAGAACCACCCGATTATCGCATGCGCACGGCAGCTCTTGCTCATGGCCTTCAAATCAAGCATACGGCAAAGTTATTACAGAAAGCCTATTTCACGAGCTTCGAGTGGGTTCTTGCTGTCGATCGCGAAGTATTGCGTCTTCTTGAGCAAGCGGCACAGCATGCTACTGTAACAGGTAAAATTGCACTCGCTACCTCTTTTAGCAAGGCCTTTAAAGACCAAGATATCGCCGATCCTTATTATGGAGGCGAAGAATCCTTCGATTTGACGATGACCATCGTCAAAGAATGTTGTCAAGGAATCCTCGATACCTTATTTCCTACAAATCAATCTTAGGGTTTTCATGGACACAAAGCCACCGCTTGTCATCTCTTTTTTTACGAAGAATACTCCCTATGAACAAGAAGCTGAAAAATTCATTACTGCGTGTAAAAATTATGGAATCGAGCATGAAGTTGAGGGAATCGAATCAAAAGGAGCATGGGATCGTAATTGTGCTATGAAGCCTAGGTTCATCATCAACAAATTAAAAGAAAAAAAACGATCCGTGCTTTGGGTGGATATCGATGGACGCTTTCATAAAAAACTAGATCCATACGATTGGACAAAGGCTGATATATCATTGCGCATCCGACAAGGTCTTAACAGAGGCAATAGTAATAAGGTTTGTTCTGCAACTCTCTATTGCTCTTTTTGCAAAGAGGTCATCGACCTTCTCGAAGATTGGGATTTTTTATGCCAGGATTATTTAGTTAGGGCCAACCGAAATATAGAAGTCTGGGATCAAATAGTACTCCAAGAAGCGTTGGAGAACCATCCAGCTGTGCGGGTAGATGTCCTGGCAGTGAAATTTTGTGCAATATCTGATCTCGATGTCAATGAAATCGTTCAAGAGCAGATTGTCATTCAACATACGCAAGCTTCGCGTAAATTCAAAGCCGCGGTGAATAACGAAGATGAAATCTTTGCGAAGTTATCGCCTAATAAAAAGGAAATTCTCGATCTTATAGGTATAGTATTCTATATCGAAGTCGATGCAAAGACCCTTAAGAATTTAGAGACATGTCTTAAGGCATTTCAATTGTTTTGGTGGACAACAACCGTTTACGGGCAGTTTGAGGATTTACCTGATTTAATCGAGTTTCTTAGAATTTCGAGTATCTATCCACGTTGTCAATTCATTTGTAATAGAGAATTATTGCCGAAAAGCCGTTATCGTTTTCAGTTCAATGCCGATCATATAGTCGATGCAACCAAACTCTCTGGGTGGTTTTTAAGACATGCAGACAAATGGGAACATCTATTTCCTTTGCAATTTGGCGAAGATGGCCCCTTATTGATTCGAGTCGGAGATACATCTGATCCACATGTCGTTCAGGAAGATATTTTTGCCGATAGTTGTTTAGAGGATTGACCTCTTTCGTAGCTAAGCCATTCTAACAAAGTTTTTGCAAATTCCTTTCCCCATGAGAATCTTTCAGTTTTCAGAGGGAAAAGAAATTTCAAGTGCTTTCTTGGATGACGGCACAAGCCATTTTTTGATCAAAAGCAGTGGAACACCTAAGATGACAAAAATTCCACCGGCTAAAAGCAGAGAATAAGAGGCCCCTCCGACAACCAGGCCTTGCTCGGGAGGAAAAAAGCCGATGACAATGGCTGCAATGGTCGCAACGCTCGAGGAGATGGCGGCTAGCAAAGTTCCCTTTACACCACCTGAAATTTTAAAAGAGAGGATAGAAGGCGATGGTCCTATTTTTATTTTCACAGCTGCGGCGAATAGAAGAAGATATTGGAGAAGGCATATTTGAGAAGCAAAAATGAGTAAAAACCAATAGGCATTTGTAAGAGTTTCAAAGAACAGAAAAAAAACGGCTACAAAGGAGAAGATGATGGCTTCTAAAGTCAATATACCGACAGGAGCCCCAAAACGATTTGTCTTTCGTAAGAAGGGTGACATCGTGCACTCTTTGCTGGCTATCTGCATGGTTCTAGTAGCACTGAGCATCCATGCTGTCACATGACCGCAATTTCCAATAAACACAAGGCCTAAAAGGGACGGATAGACCCAAAGAGGAACCCCACACTGCTCAAAGAAGAGCTTAAAAGCATCAAAGAGACCAGCGACGATGCTGATTTTCTCAGAGGGGATTACTATCGAGATAGCAAGGGGGGCAGCAATTACAATCATCAAAACTGCAACAGCCGAGAATCTAAGAGATTTAGGTATTGTGCGATGTGGTGTATGGATATCTCCAGCATGCACAAATGCCATTTCGATGCCGACCAAGCTGATGATTATTTGAGTTAAGAACGTCATTTGCGAGGGATCATTGAAGTGCGGCAAAATAGCGCTTAGACTAAACGACGTCTGGATCGGATTGGATTGGATTAGCCAAACGATTCCAAATACGACTAATAGAAGAGTCGGTAGCATGATGCCGACGATAGCGCTAATCGAACTGACCCAACTGCAGATCTTTATCCCGCAAAAGTTTAAAAAGGTGATTCCCCAAAATAGAATGAGCATGCTCACAAAGAGATAACTCTTGTGTATAGCAAGTTCTGGCCACATGAGATAGGCAAAACAGGTCGCTATAAGGGAAAAAATAGTAGGATACCAGATGAGATTGCAAAACCAATGTATGCAGGCGGCAAAAAACCCCCACTGCTTTCCGAAAGCCCGTTCTACCCAGATATATGGACCGCCGTTGACTGGAGAGGAGGTTGCTAGTTCAGCGATAATCATCAAGCTCGGAACGAAAAAAATCAGTGTAGCGATGAGGTAAAAAATAATTAATGATGAGCCATAGACGGCACAGGCTGTCATCATCTGCAAGCTTGCGACCATGACGACATTCATCAATCCCACAGAAAAAGCATTTAGCGGTTTGCGTTTTACGATCTCATTCATAAGGTTTCTCGATAGTAAAAATTTTGATAATTCTTTATCAGATGGATCTCTTGCCTGCTATTGGTATCCCAGGTTAGTATCTTTGGTATTTGCATCGAAGGAAAAATTTATTTGAAAAATACTCTTTTACGGGAAGAATCTCCAGTGCATTTGTCTAACTTATACCATGTCATTTCTGCGATTTTCTGCGTGGTTCTTGTCGTATCCAACATCATCTCTGCCAAGTTGATCGAACTACCTTGGTTTACCTTGAGCATCCCAGCTGGTTTAGTTACCTACCCTCTTACTTTTTTATTAAGCAACTTGGTGACAGAGATCTTTGGCAAGAAAAAAGCGCGATTCATGGTTTATACAGCCCTTGCGATGAATGGATTGAGTTTTGCTATTATCCAGGTGGCCTTACTTCTTCCTTCACAGACAGGAGAGAAAGCGTTCCAAGATGTCCTTGGATTGAGCGGTCTGCGAATCTTTGCCTCCATGACGGCGTATCTTGGTGCCCAACTCGTCGATATTCAACTCTTTGCAGCGATCAAACATTGGACAAAAGACAGGTTCCTGTGGTTGCGGAATAATGGGTCTACATGGGTCTCCCAGCTTGTAGATACAGCCATCATCGATCTGATTTTCCTCTATTGGGGACTTGGAATGGAAATGGCGCAAGTCATGCCTATTATGGCCATCTCTTTTGGTTATAAAGGCATCATCAGTGTGATCAACACCCCGCTGCTTTATCTAAGCCTTTGGCTCATCCGAATAAGAAAAAAAAGAGAGCCGATAGAGGGGGAGGATATCCTTCAAAAGCAAGAAGCATTCCATCGATAAAAGCGTTATATATGCCTCATAATTCACTAGACATTTATTGAAAATCGGATACAATAGCTCGCTATGAAAATTCTTCTTTCAAAACCGCGTGGATTTTGTGCCGGGGTCGTAAGAGCGATCCAAATTGTGGAAAGAGCACTTGAGCTTTACGGTCCTCCAATCTATGTAAAGCACGAAATCGTACACAACCGCCATGTAGTCGACGATCTTCGAAAAAAGGGGGCTATTTTCATCGAGGATTTAGAGGAAGTTCCAACAGGTAGCCGATTAGTTTATTCGGCACATGGTGTTTCACCCGCTGTAAGAGAAGAAGCCAGGGAACGCGGCTTGATCGAAATCGATGCAACTTGCGGTCTTGTAACGAAAGTCCATTCGGCTGCAAAACGCTTTGCAGATAAGGGTTATCATATTTTGCTCATCGGCCATCGTAACCATGTCGAAATCATCGGCACAGCTGGCGAAGCTCCAGACGCAACGACGATTATCGAATCTGTGGCTGATGTTGAAAAACTTGTTTTCGATCCTGAACAAAAGCTGTTCTATTTGACCCAGACGACATTGAGCCTAGATGATGTGAAAGAGATAGCAGAGGCTTTAAGTAAAAAATATCCCCATATTGAGACGTTGCCTAGTTCTTCGATTTGTTATGCAACCACCAATCGTCAAATGGCTTTGAGGGAGATTACATCAGAATGTGATCTCGTTCTTGTGGTAGGGGATCCTCAAAGTTCCAACTCCAATCGATTGCGCGAAGTGGCTATGATGCGCAATGTGCCCGCTTATCTCATCAACAGCGAGCAAGAGATCAATCCTGCATGGCTGCAGCAAGTCGCTACGATAGGTATGACGGCTGGTGCATCTACGCCTGAGCTCATTGTTCAGCGTTGCATCGATCGCTTGCGATCCCTGGGTGTAAATTCTGTCGAAGAGGTTACCTACACCGAAGAGAATGTCTACTTTCAACTTCCCAAAAGCCTTTCCGTAGCAGCAAATTAGTTTGCAATTTTTTCCCCTATGAAAATCGGAAGATCTCAAAAAAGTTTCCGTTCTCAATGAAAATGGACTTCTTACGAAATTCAGCGATTATGAAAATTAACGCAAAGACGCAGAGAAAATTGAAAATGGATTAGCTGCGCTCAGAATCAAACTAGGATTATTTTTCAATTTTGGGCAAAAACTCCTCCACAATGGCATAGAAAGAGTCGTTAATGATTTATAAAACTCTTTGCGTCTTGCGCGTCTTCGCGTTAATTTTCATAATTGCTGAATTTCGTAAGAAGTCTAATGAATTTGCAAATACTTTCTAAGAGCTTCTTCAGGCATCATTATTTTTAGCGATTGATCGTTTATCGAAGGAAGATTATTGATGAGGAATGAGCAAAAAGCATGTTCATGCAGCTACGAATGTTTCTGTTCTTCAAAAAACCAAAGTCAAACGAGTACTTGGGCTTTGGGATCTTTTTGCTATCGGCTACGGCGATCTAGGGTCATCGATCTATTATGCCCTGGGCATAACTGCGCTTTATGCCTTGGGTGCAACACCTCTTGCCCTTTTGATTGCAGGGGTAGTCTTTATCTGTACGGCGTTAAGTTATGCCGAGCTTTCTTCTATTTATCATGAATCGGGAGGATCAGCAAGCTATGCAAGGCATGCCTTCAATGATCTGATTTCATTCATAGCCGGCTGGGGACTTCTTCTCGATTATGTAGTGACAATTGCCATCTCTGCTTTTGCTATAGCCCCGTACCTTGCAGTTTTTTATGCGCCATTAAGTACTCCCAAATGGCATATCAGCATTTCATGCGTCACTATTTTGGTGCTTTATTGCATCAATGTCTTTGGTGTAAAGAGATCAACGCGGACAAGTCTTCTACTGGCGTTAGTGGCTATCTTTACACAGGTTCTAGTCATTATCATCGGATCTATCCTGCTACTGAATCTTCCCAAAGTCTTCGATCATATGCGCATCGGCGTTCAGAATGTCGATTGGTCGCCAAGTTGGCCTGGATTCATGCATGGAGTAGCGATGGCAATGGTTGCTTACACAGGGATCGAATCTATAGCCCAGCTTGGATCAGAATCGACAAAGCCGCAAAAGAATGTACCTCGCGCCATCTTCATCAACATGTTTGCCTTGATCATCATCTATATTGGCATTTCAACGGTTGGTCTTTCAGCCGTATCAAGCCAAGCACTTGGGACGACATACATCAATGATCCCCTTGCTGGAATCGCACAGGCACTACCATTTGGAAAGACGTGGCTCCCTTCATGGATCGGCCTTTTGGCGGCGATCTTGTTGATCGTTGCATCGAATGCAGGCTTGATGGGCTCATCGCGATTGGCTTATAGCATGGGTGAGTTCTATCAGCTTCCCCGTTTTTTCTCGTTAATCCATCCCAAATTCCGAACACCGCATATTTCTTTGCTCATCTTCGCTCTTTTGGCAATTGCTATCTTGATCATCAGTCGTGGGCAATTATCCTTTTTGGCCGATGTCTATAACTTTGGTGCAATGATTGCTTTCTTTTCGACGAATCTAGCTTTGCTTGCATTACGGATCAAGATGCCTCTTATGCATCGTCCCTATAAAACACCATTCAATTTGCGCATATGCGGCCGCGAACTGCCTATTACTGCGATGATCGGGTGTCTTGCAACTTTGAGTGTTTGGCTGCTCGTCGTTACGATGAAGCCGACAGGAAGGTATGTTGGGTTAGCTTGGATGGCGGTTGGTATTGGTATATTCCTGGCCTATCGCCGGACCAAAGGTCTTGCTGCTAAAGGATCGCTAGTCGTCCAGAAAGTGAAAGCCCCAAAATTCGAACCCTTCGACATCCAGAATATTCTCGTCCCTATTCAAAATGGTAAAGATAGCAGTATTGTTCAACTCGCTTGCGAATTAGCAAAATTTCACAAAGCCAATGTGACCATTTTGCACATCATCGAAGTGCCATTGACAGTGCCCATCGATGCTGGTCTGCCGCTTCGTACATCGAATGCTGGTTTGCTCTTACAACAAGCCGAGGCTGTCGCTAGAGACATCGACGTTCCCGTTGAAACGATTCTCTTGCGGGGCCGCTCTTTTCAAGAGACGATGGTCAATGTAACAATGGATAAAAAATACGATCTGCTCATCATGGGCTGGAAATGGGGACATGAAAAAATTATGCGCGATTGCCCTTGTCGGATTTGGTTGTGCGCTAATTGACAGACACTAAAGGGGTTTAATTAATTCTGTAGGGAAATGACAAGCTACTTGATGGCTTGGACTTATGATTTTTGATTCGGGTCGTTTCATGAAACAAATTTCCTCAGCTTTCGGACAGCGGCTGCAAAAGACACACCCTTTTGGCGGCTCGAAAGGACTGGGAGGTTCATCTTTAAGGAAAATTCTTATTCGTTTTCTCTCTTGAACCGGATCGGGGATGGGGATTGCTGACAAAAGAGCCTGCGTATAAGGATGCAAAGGCATAGAAAAAAGTTCATCGGCTTTTGCCAATTCAACGATGTGTCCTAAATAAATCACTGCGATGCGATGTGAAAGATATTTTACGACGCGCAGATCGTGTGTAATAAAAAGATAGGATAGTCCCATTTCCTCCTGGAATTGACGAAGGAGATTGATGATTTGCGCTTGTACCGAGACATCGAGAGCAGAGATGGGTTCGTCGCAGACGAGGAATTTGGGTTTTGCCGCAATAGCTCGTGCGATTCCTAACCTTTGCCTTTGTCCTCCTGAGAATTCGTGAGGAAAACGACTCAAATGATGGGGGCTTAATCCAACTAGTCCAATCAATTCTCTCAGTCTTGCTTCGCGTGCCAGCCCTCGCTCTAAACCATGGATATCAAGAGGTTCTGCAATCAGTTCGCGGGCAGACATGCGCGGGTTCAATGAAGCGTAAGGGTCTTGAAAGATCATCTGTGCTGACTTACGAAAGGCTTTGAGTTCTTGTTTATTCATTGTGAACAAAGGCCTGCCTTCAAATGTCACAGAGCCTGTCGCCTGAGGCTCAAGGCGCAAGATCGATCGTCCTGTTGTCGATTTTCCAGAACCACTCTCTCCGACAAGGCCCAGTGTTTCTCCTTCGTCGATGTGCAAAGAGAGCTTTGTTACTGCCTGAAGAAGCCGTCGACCCATAGGGAAGTGTACCGTTAGATCTTTGGCTTCGATGAGTAGCTTAGACATGATGATTTTCTTTAGGACGGTGTAATTGCCAGCAAGCAACGGAATGGGTATCAGAAAGAGCGATTTTGCTAGGTTCCTGCATAGGACAGATATTCATCGCTTCATCACAACGCGCCGAAAAAGCACATTGGTTGGATTTGGTGTGAAGACTAGGAGGGCGTCCGGGAATGGGATCTAGAGGAATTCCATGAGGCATATCGATCCTTGGTATCGAATGCAATAGCCGTTTTGTATACGGATGGCGAGGATCTTTAAAAAGTTCAAGAACAGTAGCCTCTTCGACGATTTGCCCGGCGTACATGACGAGGACGCGATCGCATAAACCTGCTACAACGCTTAAGTCATGGGTAATGAGAAGAATGCTCGTTTTACGTACGTTCGCGATTTCCTTGAGCAGTTCAAGGATTTGTGCCTGAACGGTGACATCTAGAGCGGTAGTTGGTTCATCAGCGATAAGGATCTTAGGTTCGCAGGCCATGGCCAGAGCAATCATGGCTCGTTGGCGCATACCTCCTGAAAGCGTATGGGGATAAGCACAAAAGCGTTCTTCTGGTTGTGCAATCCCAACAGAGCGCAAGAGTTCGATCACTTTACTTTTAGCATCGCTTTTTTTCATTTCAGGATGATGGAGAAGAAGCCCCTCGATGATTTGCAGACCGATTTTTTTAATGGGATTGAGCGATGTCATGGGATCTTGAAATATCATCGCGATTTCCTTCCCTCTTACAGACCGCATAGCAGCTTCTGACAGAGTGAGAAGGTCGTGATTTTGGTACAAAATTCTTCCCTTATCGATTACGCTGGAGTGTTTGGGAAGAAGGCGCATGATGGCTTTAGCTGTGACACTCTTGCCGCAGCCAGATTCTCCTACAATGGCGAGAATTTCTCCTTGTTTGATCTGAAAATGGATGCCTCGGAGAGCATAAACGGGCCTGCCCCAAGTAGTAAACGTAACATTGAGATCGTCCACTTCTAAAATCATGATCGCAGCCTTGGATCAAATGCATCGCGCATGCCGTCACCTAGCAGATTAAAGCAGAGCATCGTTACACTGATAAAACCAGCTGGAAAAAAAAGCCTCCATGGAAAATAGCGCATCGCTGGAAGTCCATCGCTCGCCATCGTTCCCCAACTTGCGATGGGGGCCTGTACGCCCAAGCCAAGAAAGCTCAAAAAGGCTTCCGTAAAGATGGCTGATGGGATCGTGAGCGTCATTGTTGCGATGATCGGACCCATGGCATTTGGAATGAGATGTCGAAATAGGATCCTTCGTTTGCTAGCGCCAAGCGCTCGAGCTGCTCTGACGAAATCAAGCTCTTTGAGTTGCATGATTTGTCCGCGTACAATGCGTGCCATGCCAATCCATCCAGTGATCGTTAGAGCTACGAGAATCGTTGCAATCCCTGTACCCATGATCACCATAAGCATGATTACGATGAGAAGGTAGGGGATCGAATGCATAGCATCGGCGATGCGCATGATGATTTCATCGATTTTACCACCAAAAGTTCCGGTCAAGGCGCCAAGCGCAACACCTACAACCAGATCGAGCAATGCAGCCATAATGCCGATGAAAAGCGAAATCCTTGCACCCCAACAGATTCTTGTGAATACATCGCGTCCTAGTTCATCCGTGCCGAAAATGTATTCCTTACAGGGCGGCGTATTGATTTGAGGAAGATGGATTTCATAGTAAGCATAAGGAGAAAAAAATGGCCCTAAAATGGCCATGCTGCAAAGGATTGCCAAAACTATAAGGCCGATCATCGCAGGCTTATTGGCGCGTAGACGCCGCAAACTCTCTTGCCAGTAAGAAATGCTTGGCTGCAGCTCTTCTTCGCTAAGATCCTGGCATCTAGTAAGAGGGCTAAAAAGTTCTTCGTTCATTTTTGTCTAATCCGAGGATCGATCAATGTGTAAATGATATCGACTAAAAAAACACAACACATGAGCAAACAGCTATAAAATACAGTCACTCCAAGGATCACTGTATAGTCACGATTGCTTACGCTCATGACAAACCAATAGCCGAGGCCAGGAATAGCGAAGATTTTTTCCACGATAAAACTTCCAGTGAGGATGCTGGCTGTCAGGGGTCCGATATAGGTGATCACAGGAAGAATGGAATTCCGCATGACATGTTTCATTAAAAGACTTAAAGAGGTGAGTCCCTTCGAACGAGCGGTTAAAATATAATCTTGTTGCAAGACTTCGACCATGCTTGTCCGCGTCAAGCGTGCGATAAAGGCCGTTGGTAGAGCAGCCATCGCAAGCGCGGGTAGAATCGCATGACTAAACGTGCCCCATCGAGCGACAGGCAGCAGTTGCAGTTTGATGCAAAAAATATATTGAAGAAGTGTTGCAATGAGAAAGCTAGGGACCGAGATCCCAAGGACAGAAAAAATAGCAGCCGAATGATCCTGCCATTTGTTCCGATACCATGCAGAAATCATGCCGAAAGAGATGCCTACTGTCACTGCGATCGAAAGAGCCATCATTCCAAGACAAAATGAAACTGGAAACCCGCTTGAGATGATTTGGTTGACAGTACGGCCTTCATATTTGAACGAAGGGCCCAAGTCCCAAGTGATGATACCCTTAAGATAGCGCAAATATTGAATATGCCACGGCTGATCGAGCCCATAATAGCGATAGAGGGACTGTAGGATTTCTTCTGGAATCGCTTGTTCCTGTAAAAAGGGGTCGCCAGGAATAGAGTGCATCAATACAAAAGTCAGTGTCACTACGCCCCATAAGGAAATGAGCAAGATGGAAGCTTTTCGCAACAGATAATAAAATGTATTCAACGCAGTCAGCTCTCTTAAGGAACTGGCAACTATAGCGCAAAGAACATATTCATTCGAAGAATTCTAAGAAGCTTCTCAGAATAAGAGTCAAAAGATTCTCATAGGGAAAAGAATTTGCAAATACTTTCTCAGAAAGTACTTGCAAATTCTTTTCCCTATGAGAATGGGAAGATTTGCAAGGTGATTCCAAAGACTTAGAATAAAATCTGCATTAGCGCTTCCATTTTACATGTCGGGTTGTGCGTCATGCTTGCGCAGCGCACCCCCAGCGACCCCTTTGCGCTTCATCTCGCTGTGCCAAATCGCGTCCTCGTAGTCGGGCTGTGCCGAGCACAGCTTCCGTCGCCCTTGCGGGCTCTCCTGCGGTGCGATTTTGCTTTGCGATCTGAATCGGCTGGCTGCGCCATGCGCTCACCCACTTCGTGGTTTTGTTCGCGTCTTGTCGCAGTGCGAAAATGAGAATGCAAAAATCTATCCTACAAACCATTTAACCCATTGCATGGATTAGGGAAAGGTTTCTCAAGAGTTTTTGCAGCTCTGCGAGCAGACACGCAATGAACACGCGAACGTAGGGAGCGGGAAATAAGTGCTCGAGCAGCCCGCCGATTCAAATCGCAAAGCGAAATGAAGCGCAAAGGGGTCGCTGGGGGTGCGCTGCGCAAGCATGACGCACAACCCGACATGTAAAATGGAAGCGCTAATGCAGATTTTATTCAAAAAATTCCCTAGAAAACCTTTCAATTTCCATTGAGAAAAGAATTTGCAAATACCTTCTCAAGGATCAGGGAAGCGTAGACTGCTTAAATAGTCGTTGTAGGGCGATGAAAAATTAACGCCATACCAATTCATCGTCCTCAAGGGTTCTGGAATCGATTCTCGGAGCATTTCGACGAGGTCATTGGCAAGCGGATGCTCTGGGAACGGCCGCTTGAGCAGCATTTCTTCGTCAAAACTAATTGCTTCGAAATTGACGACACCCATAGGCGACATGATGAAATTTTTCACATAAGGTTGGACAAGCGATCCATACCTCGCATGAAAGATCGGCGCAAGGGGCGCCTCTTCTTTGATGATCTCATCAGCCTGGATACAATAATTCCACGACTCTTCTTTGGTTTTGGCATAAGTGGCTTTTTGCAAAAGCGTCAAGAAATCGCGCGTATTCCAATGGCAATAATTCTTAGGGTTGTTCTTGGAACGGAACCGTTCTAAAATAGAAAGGGGATGGTGGTAGTAGGCATTCCAAGACAAGATTCCCATCGAATAATCGCGCTTTGACATCCTTTTCAACATGTTTTCGAGCGTCATCGGCTCGGTTGTGACCTTGATGTCAAAGATGAATTCCCAGCACTCTTTTAAGTCTTCAGCTAAGTTGAAATAAAATTCACTATGGGGGAAGAGCAATGTAAAGCTTTTGGCTAAGAGTTTTGTGCTGAGGTTCGCTCTCTTAACTGTTTCTTGAAAGAGTTGCCGGGCCTGAAGCAGATCGAATTTGCTAAATTCTTTATGAACACGGTTGTTGTGGTAGATGGGCGGGAGCAGATAGTCGGCTGCCTCTTCTCCCATCATGGTCAACCTGCGTAAAAGTTTCGGTCGATCGATCCCCATCGATAAGGCTCTTCTGAGCTCCTTGTTGCGAAAAACTGGATGGATGCAGTTGAAGACGCAACAGCAAGTATCGCTAAGATGGTTGGAATTGATGTCGTTGGTATTGACAAGCCATTTAATGGCCTTGTGTTTGAAGAGAATTCTAAATCGTTTGACCATGAGGTCGACATCGCGTTGTAAAAAATGATCGATAACGCGCAGATCGTTTACAAGATAATTGAGGCGGATTCGTTCGAAATAAATCTCGTTCGCCCGATAATAGTGAGGATTTTTATCCATTACCAATTCGACATTGGGCGACCAATGGCAAAGTTTAAAAGGACCATTCGAAATGAGAGGATAATAAGTAGAGTCCGGCCTCGGAAAAAAACCTTCTATGCTAGATGAATGCAATGGAGCAAAAACATAAAAGGCTAATAGATCGAGCAAAAAGGAGATGGGTTTT
Organism: uncultured Simkaniaceae bacterium; assembly: GCA_963791555.1. Lineage (GTDB taxonomy): Bacteria > Chlamydiota > Chlamydiia > Chlamydiales > Rhabdochlamydiaceae > JAGXTH01. Next base: position 76,813 of record CAWBSQ010000002.1, on the reverse strand, counting down.
TCTAGATCGATGCGCAAAAGATGATCAGATAATGCCTTAACACCGATTTGATCGATGGGAATGTTCCCTTTTTTTGCTTTTTTAGCATTTTTCAAAAAGAAAAAATAATAAGAAGAGGGACATTCTATTTTAGGATTGAGCAAATATTTCCAGGTCCTTTCGAAATCAACGGCCGTAACAAGGCTGCCATCGGACCAACAATTTTTCCTCAAGGTAAATAGATAGGTCTTTCCTCCATTCTTAACTTCAAAATGTTCAGCTTGGCTAAGGATGAGCTCTCCATTCCCATGGTATTTAGTCAGTGTATCGTAAAGAGTGGAGCCTATTGTTTGAGCTGAACCATCTGTTGTCCTTTGCGGTTCTAGCCTGCCAGGAATACTGCGGTAATCGGGACGAGAAATATTTGTCACAAGGGTTTTGTGACGGTGCACGAAGGGAAAGGTAAAATCATCGGTCATGACGAACTCTTGAGGATTTCTTAATTTTATTTTAAAAAAAAACCGGAATTGGGTAAAAGCTTTTTGTGTAACCTCAAACTCTAGGAGGACAGTATGCGTTATGCCAGTATGTTTCTCGGTCTATTCGCTTTGGTTTGCTCTTTTGGTGCAGTCGATGCGAAAACGGCAAGTCATCCGATTAAGACATTGAATAAGCCCGCATCGGATGAGGCAAAAACCGTAAGCAATCCAGACATGACTCTTTAATCTTTGCATTTTAAAGAGGCTCTCCTGGGGATTTTTTCTCAGGAGAGTTGGTTTTCAGCGACCCCAACCAAAACGTACCCGTCTTTAGAATTTTCAAACCTTTAAGCCGTTTATCTGTGAGCACGACACAATCAGTAAAAACGATTGGCATGGCTGGAATAGCTTCGGCCAAAGTCTCTTCAGCTCGCATGATGTGTGCTAACTGCTCGTTGGCATCGAGTGAGCTGTATGCTTTATTGATCGCAGCTTGAAATTCTGGGCTTTCCCATCCGCTGTAATTCTTGGGATTCGTCTTCGTTAAGAATCGTTCGAGAAAGCTAATTGGATGAGGGTAATTGGCATCCCAGTTGACGAGTCCAAGATCGTAATCTCTGTTTCCCAATCTCGAAACGACCGATTTGAGATCGGAAGTTTCGAGTTCGATATCGATATCAAGGACTTCACGCCAACTTTGCTGCATGATCTGTACGATTTGCGTGACGAGGATATTGTGATTGGAAGATGGGTAGATGAGTGTTAATTTTGGGAAGCTCTCGCGCGTCAGATTCAATTCCTTAAGAGCTTGTTCAAAGTAGCCCATGGCTTCTTGCGGGGTTTTAAGAGAGAAAGAAGCGTAGTATTTTGTCTTGAATCCATCCGGTACAATTGAATAAGCGGGAGAGAGTTTTTGTGCTTTGAGGGAGGTGCCTAAGAGTTCGCGGTCGATAGCGGCAGAAAGGGCGCGTCTTAGATTAAGATTGTTCAGTGGAAAGCGTTCTGTATTGAAATTGCATGCCGTGACCGAAACAGAAGAGATCGATTCGAGGATTTGATCTTCGGGAAGGGTCTCTAAAGTCGTAGGAGAAATGGGCGAACAGTGGCCTCCTATGAAATCGAGCTGCCCGTTTCTAAAGAGTTCGTAGGCCGTGTTTTGGTCTTCGATCAGGCTGATGTCGATGCCACTGAAAAAGACATTGTTTTGATTCGTATAAAAAGGATTGCGTTTGAGCAAGATTTTTTTATCGTTTTCCTTTTTTAAGCTGTGATTCTCCTCCTCTTTCCATTGTTCGATATAGAAGGGGCCATTGCATAGAAGGTTCTTGGCATTAGACTCATCGGCTGTTTTATAGCGGATTGGACGGGCAAAGGTCGAGCAGATCAAAGTGAGGAAGGTGGAATTCGGCTGTTCTAAATGGACGCGGATCGATTTAGGATCGATCACTTCGATCCCCACCTGATCCAGGGAAACTTCTCCGCTTTTAGCTTTTTTGGCATTCTTGATGGCATAAAGATGATAAGCAAAAGACGAGGGGAACTGTGGACTCAAACATGTCAGCCAAGAGGTCGCAAAGTCTTGTGCTGTGACTGGCTCGCCATTCGACCATAGATTGTCTTTCAAGTAAAAAGTATAGGTGAGGCCATCTTCTGAAATCTCCATTCGTTCTGCCTGGGCGGGAATGATATTCCCCTCGGGATCCATTTTCATCAGCCCTTCTGACAGCAAATCATAGAGAAAAGATGTAGTGATCTCCGTCGACCTACGGCCGTCATGCGTCGTTGGCTCACGTCCGAAGTTGATATAAAGCCAGTCAGATTTTCGCTTCTCTAGATCGTTTTTTTGGCATCCAGTGCAAAAAACCAGACTAAGAAGAAAATAATTTAAATATTTCATGACGACGCTCACTAAAATTGAACTTTGGCGAAAATAGTAAGGAAAATCTTGTTTTTGAGTAAAGTTCTTGTTAAAAAAATGCTACATTGCAGCTTTATTTATAAGTTTAGGCTAGAAAATAGGCTCAATGTGGAGTGCAAATTTAACAAAGATCCTGAGTTATGCTCGGGTCTCAAAAAAGAATCATGCCAAAAAAGAGTTCTTAGCCTATTATTTCTCGCATGATGAACCCCAGAAACAAAATTCATTTTACAAGTCTTGGCTGCGCCCGCAACCTCGTCGATAGCGAGGTCATGCTCGGCATCTTGCTACAAGCTGGCTATGAGGCAACACCTGAGCTGAAAGAAGCCGATTATCTCGTTGTGAATACCTGTGGCTTTTTGCAAGCGTCGCGGGATGAATCAAGTCAGACGATCGAAGATCTCTTAAAAGAAAAGAAAGAAGACGCAAAAGTCATTGTAGCCGGCTGCATGGTTCAGAAATTCGGCGATGAGGTGCGTACTAAGTTCCCAGGAGTCCACTATTTTCTTGGTTCCGGCGATATGGAGAAGATCCTAGAAGCTGTCCAAGCCGATGGACCAGGTTTTGGCGTTACATCTGCCAAAAGCTACTTACAAATGGGGGAAGTTCCTAGGCAGCTTTCGACTCCAAAGCATTATGCCTATCTCAAGATTGCCGAAGGCTGCGCGAAGCAATGTGCGTTTTGCATCATCCCTAAAATCAAAGGGCCCTTGAAGAGCAAGCCTGAGGAACAGGTATTGAAGGAATTCCATGTGTTGCTCAATCAGGGAGTACGCGAAGTGATCCTGATTGCTCAAGACCTGGGTGATTACGGCAAAGAAAAAAAAGAGGTGAAAGGACTCGAAAGCCTTTTGCGAAAAATGCTCGATATGCCGCAAGAGTTTTGGCTTCGCCTTCTTTACCTTTACCCAGATGAGATCTCCGATGACATCATCGAGTTGCTTAAAAACGACAAACACCTTTGCCGCTATCTCGACATGCCGATCCAACACATCAGCGACCCTATCTTAAAAGCGATGCGCCGTAAGACCTCGCGCAGCCAGATCGTAGAGATCATCACCAAATTGCGTAAAGAAGTCCCCGGGATCGTCATCCGCACTAGCTTGATGGTAGGATTTCCAGGAGAAACAGAGAAGGAGTTCGAAGAGTTGCTCGAGTTCATCCAAGACTATCCCTTGGATAACGTAGGGATCTTCAAGTTTTCTTTGGAAAAAGAGGCCTCGGCCGCTAAGTTTTCTGGGCAGGTCAGCGAAGAGGTCAAACAAGAACGCTTCGATCGACTCTCTAAAATGCAGATGAAAATGGTCAAAAAGCTCAGCAAGCGCTACATCGGTCAGCGATTGCCTGTGATCGTCGAGGGCTATCATCCAGAAACAGAGATGTTGATGCGCGGACGGTTTTATGGGCAATGTCCCGATATCGATGGACAGGTCATCATCAACGATGGACGCAAAGTGAAGGCATTCGGCGAATTGTATGAGGTCGAAATCACTGATGCGATCGAGTATGATCTCGTCGGACGTGTAGTGGCGCCAGTCAAACAACCATCTAGCTCTAAAAAGGGGCGTGCTTCCCTTTCCCTTGTTTGAGCACTTATGGATTCTTCTCAGCGCCATGTTCGATTAAAGCCCGGAAAAGAAGCCTCTTTATTAAGACGCCATCCATGGATTTTTTCGGGCGCCATCGAAGAGATCCCTTCCGATTGTACTCCGGGCGAACTCCTACCTGTACTTACCAGCAATGGCCAATTTCTAGCCCTGGCCTATTTTCAACCTACTCATTCGTTGTCAGGTAGAGCCCTGAGCTTCAGCCAAGTTCCCATCGAAGACATTCTAAAAGAAAAAATCGAAGAGGCATTAAAGAGAAGAGAGCCTTTTTATACCCCAGCGACCACGGCTTATCGCTTGATCAACGCTGAAGGAGATGGATTACCAGGACTCGTCGTCGATCAGTACGGTGATGTCCTCGTAATGCAATGCACCACAGCAGGAATGGAAAACCTCAAGCCCCTCATTGTCAAACTTCTTCTCAAACGGCTCAATCCCAAGGCCATTTATGAAAAATCGCATGGTCCAGCCCGTCTTCAAGAAGGGTTAGAAGAGAAAGAAGGCTTTTTATGGGGGCACTCGCCCGATGAGATCGAAATCTTAGAGAATGGACTAACCTTTGCCGTCTCATTACGAGAAGGACAAAAGAGCGGCTTTTTCCTCGATCAGCGCGAAATGCGCCAATTGATCTGCACGCTTGCCAAAGATAAGCGTGTTCTTAATGGTTTTGCCTATACAGGTGGTTTTTCGATAGCTGCTTTAAAAGGGGGAGCTGTAAAGGTCGATAGTGTGGAGATCTCGCGCAAAGTCGAGCCGCTCCTCATGAAAAATATCGCCCTGAATGATTGTGAAGAGGCAAGACATCGCTTTTTCGGAGAGGACGTGTTCGAGTTTCTATCCCGTCCTTTAGAGGACTACGACCTCATCATCCTCGATCCACCAGCTTTTGCCAAAAAGCGTTCCGATGTGGATGCTGCTTGCCGCGGCTATAAGCAACTTTTCGCACAGGTCCTAAAAAAAGCGAGAAGGGGAACCATGCTCCTATTTTCCTCCTGTTCTCATTATGTCGATGAAAAGCTCTTGCAAATGCTCGCTTTTCAATCCGCCATAGAGACAGGCCGCATGGTGACCCTTCTCTCTCGCCATCGGCAGGCCTTTGACCATCCCATTTCCGTCTTTCATCCGGAAGGGGAATATCTCAAAAGCCTGCTGCTTTATATCGATGGACCGTAATTACGTATCACTATTAGTAATTTTCATCACTTACTGAATTTGTGTAATATGGATCATGTTTGACGCTTGTCTCTGTTGAAGTATGCTGACTCCAATCGCCATATGGGTCATTAAATCTTGCATCATCAGCAAGTTTTCTTTGCTCTTCCGAAGTAAGCTGTGTGGAGCGATCCCCGTAATTAGCATTTACAGCTTCCTGTCTGCGATTTGCAGTTTCCATATCTCGAACCCATTTTGGGGTTACATTTGAAGTTTGTGTTGAATGCGAAGGTTTATCGGTTGTTGGGTTGAATTCTCTCTTATAGGCATCTGCTGCCCCTGAGATTGCAGCGTAGGCTATGTAAATGACAACAAGCCCCAGGACAACTAAACCAGCTATACCAGCTGTTCCAGCTGTCGCACCAGCTACACCACCAAATCCAAGACCAGTAGCAACAGCTCCACCAGTAGTACCCAAGAAGGAGAATGTGCCCCATGCTTCTTTTACGCCCTCGGCAGCTCCTTTAAGAAGGACGGCAGTTAGGCTCTTTTTGGCAATAGGTGTTTCATTGTTGTCTACTGATGAGGTTGTTGATAATGAAGAGGATGATGGAATTTTTGATAAAGCAGATGATGAAGTTGTTGATGAAGAAGGAGTCGTTTGTTGAATGCTATACCCTCTTCCATTCAAGATTTGAGCCTGCTGAGCCAATTGAGCATCGTGACGAGCCAATGCATCAGCGTTAAGCTTAGTGGATTCGCGATAAGGAACTACTGTGTATGACATAAATTTTATCCTTTGTTTTAGGTTTTTTGTTGTTTTAATAGATTTTTAATTGCTGTTAATAACAATTATATACAAAACTATTATTTTTAGTAAACAGTTTATTAATTAAATTGCATCATGTTTATTTCTAGTTGGTTGTGGTGGATTGAATATTGATCGTTTACTATATGAATGCATACTTGCATTGGCTTATTACATTGAAATATATTTAGTGTAATTTTAGATAAACCTTAAACCACTGGGGTTTAGAAGCTTGTTTTTATTTGCTGAGACAACAAAACGATTTTGCAAGAGATTGATAATCAGTTGATTTCATCGATCATTCGTGAGATTCCAGTTAGCTATTTTCCCGCGATTTTTTCTTAATGCATTGACAGTGAATGAGTTAATTCTTCCAATTTTCAATAATGCTTTTTCTCGAAAATAGCAGATCGCCTAAAAAAAACCCCTTCTGGTAAAGACAATTATATACAGTCTTTTTACAGCGGAGGGGGCATATGAAGTTCAAGTTCATCAAGACCCATCAACCCGAGTACCCCAAGGAGCTCATGCTCCGATGGGAAGTTCTCCGCAAGCCTTTAGGCATGCCGCCAGGATCAGAAGTCTTTCCCGAAGAGGAGGAGAGCCTGCATTTAATTGCCCTCGAAGGCAAGCAGGTGGTCGGGTGCGTGCTGTTCCATCAGGAGCAAGAGGCTCGTGGTAAATTATTTCAGTTGGCCGTCAGTTCAGAGTATCAAGGTAAAAGCTTCTCTAAAAAACTCATGCTCACGCTTGAGCAAGCGCTGATCAAGCGCGGTATCCGGGAAGTCTATCTATTAGCAAGAGACGAGCTCGTTCGATTTTATTCTCATTTGGGATATCAAGCTGAGGGAAATGTCGTTCAGCGCTTTGGCCTCCCGCATTATACAATGGTGAAACAACTGATCACACATGATCCTTTAGAAATTAAGGTAGGATAAGACTATGGCATTTTATGCATTTACCAGCATGATCATCGCAGCCTTAGGAGGTTTTCTCTTTGGCTATAACACGGCGGTCATTGCAGGAGCTCTTTTATTTATCAAACAACAGTTCCAGCTCGATCCTGTTATGCAAGGTTGGACCGTCAGCATCATTTTACTAGGCGCTCTCATTGCGGCGTTATTATCAGGAATGATAGCGGATCGTTTTGGAAGGAAAAAGACGATCCTTATGGCAGCCGTTCTCTATGTCATAGGCTGTTTTGTCGCAGCTACAGCGACAGACAATACGGCATTTGTTTGGGGACGGTTCATCACTGGGCTGGGAGTTGGCGCAACGTCCGTTGTAACGCCTCTCTATTTAAGCGAAATCTCCAAGGCGAAGTTCCGAGGAGCGATTGTTACAGCATATCAGCTGGCCATTACGATTGGGATCCTAGTTGCCTACATCATCAATTATGCCCTAGTAGGCGAGCAAGACTGGCGTTCAATGATTGCTTGGGGAGCAGCACCTGCTTTACTTCAACTCATCGCGTTTCTTCTTATTCTCGAAAGCCCGCGCTGGCTCGTTTCACAAGGCAAGGAAGCCAAAGCCCATGCCATTGCTCATAAGCTCGGTATACGGGAAGATCTAGAAGATCAGCCAACAGAAAAGAGAAGTCGTTGGTCAGCACTTTTCAAATCGCCTGGGATACGTTTAGCGGTTCTTATAGGACTTCTTTTGAGCTGTTTTCAGCAAATCACAGGCATCAATGCTGTGATCTACTATGCTCCGCAGATTTTTGAGTTTGTAGGGTTCCCAACAAAGGAAATATCGATTTTAGGCACCATGGGGATCGGCAGTATCAACGTGCTAGCTACGCTCTTTGCGGTTTGGCTGCTCGATCGCGCCGGACGACGCAAGCTGCTTCTCGTGGGAACTTTAGGGATGGCCATTGCCTTATGCTGCATTGCGGTCGCTTTTTTCGGCGACTCTCAAGTGCTCGATATGGTCTCGCTGATAGCGATGATGGGATATGTGGCACTCTTTGCAATTGGACTTGGGCCGGTGACATGGGTATTGATCTCAGAAATTTATCCGTTAGGAGTGCGTGCTAAAGCCATCAGCCTAGCCACGCTTGTCAACTGGCTCTTCAATTATCTTTTGACCCTGACTTTCCTCGATATCATAACATGGCTGGGAGTTGGATTGACCTTTATCGTTTTTGCGGTATTGTGCATCATCGCCTTCCTCTTCGTACTCAAATTCATTCCAGAGACCAAGGGACGCAAACTGAGCGAGATCCAAAAGATGTTTTCTTGAGAAAGTATTTGCTATAGGATATACACATCGTGATTCAAAAGCAGGGATGGCAGTGATGCCAAAAGCCAATTTTCGAGTTGCGATGTGTATATATCTCCAGCACCTTCTATTGTCGATACAGAGGGAATCGTAGCATGTCATTCAATGAGATCCGTAATTTGCTTGGAGAAGAAGCTGATAGTCTTCTTCATCATACGTGTAAAGTTGCTAAAGAAAAGCTTCATCTGCCAAGCCCTGATTGGGTTGATCGAATTTTTTATCCCTCCAACCGCAATATCCGGACCCTTCGAAGCCTTGAGACACTCTTCAAACATGGCCGATTGGCAAATTCGGGGTATCTTTCGATTTTGCCCGTAGATCAAGGAATAGAACATAGCGCCGGAGCTTCCTTTGCTGCCAATCCGGAGTATTTCGATTCGGAGAATATCGTCCGTCTTGCAATAGAGGGTGGCTGTAATGCTGTGGCTTCAACGCTTGGGGTCTTGGGATCAGTCGCGCGCAAATATGCGCATAAGATCCCTTTTTTGCTCAAATTCAATCACAGCGAATTGCTTTCTTATCCCAATTCTTATGATCAGGTCTTTTTCGCTTCGATCAAGCAGGCCTACGATATGGGCTGTGTAGCTGTTGGCGCAACGATCTATTTTGGCTCTGTTGAGAGCCGCAGACAGATCACCGAGGTGAGCCATGCCTTTGCGATGGCCCATGATTTGGGCATGGCGACTGTGCTATGGTGTTATGTGCGCAACAATGCCTTTAAAACAGCCGATCACGATTACAATGAAGCAGCTGATCTCACTGGGCAGGCCGATCATTTGGGCGCCACAATCGAAGCGGATATCGTCAAACAAAAGTTGCCAACCTGCAATGGGGGGTTCAAAGCCTTAAAGTTCGGAAAGCAGACCGAGGCAATGTACACTGAGCTTTGCAGCGACCATCCCATCGATCTCACCCGCTACCAAGTCATCAATGGCTACAACGGGCGAATTGCCCTTATCAATTCTGGCGGCCCCTCAGGGAAGGACGATCTAGCCCAGGTAGTTCGGACAGCTGTGATCAATAAGCGTGCGGGGGGTATTGGCCTTATCACAGGACGCAAGGCCTTCCAAAAACCGATGAAAGAAGGCATTCGCCTTCTCCATGCCGTCCAAGACGTCTATCTCTGCAAAGAGATAACAATCGCCTAGAACATTTTCTTTTCCCTGTGAGAATTGAAAAATTCTCACAGGGAAAAGAATTTGCAAATACTTTCTGAACTAAAGCAATGCTTATTTGTCTAGTTGCTCAATAGCCTTAAGCTTAAGTTTAGGGTCAATTTTAGGATTGACAAAGGCTTTTTTACCAAAATCTGCAGCTTGTGCTTGCTCTGTTAATTTTGGATCGCTTTTGCAAACTCTACGAAGGTGTTGTTCAAGCTGAGTGCGGACTGCTTTGTTGAATTTCTCCAGTTTGAGCAAAAGTTCTGCAATCTTTTGGCAATCATGCGTTTTTTTCAGAGAGTTTCTCAATCGGGTCAATACTGTTTTAGCCTGGAGATCTTTATTCTGTTTAGAGAGTTGATCACTATACCCCGAAAGAGATTTGGGCAGATCGACAAGACCGTTTTCCTTAAACAAAAGAGAGGAGGAAGTACCAGATTGTTTTTTTAATCCATTCAGTTGTCCAAGTTCATCGGGTAAACTAGAAAGATGATTGCCGGTTAAATTAAGACGTTTCAATTTTGGTAGTTTACAGATTGCACCTGGGAAAGTCTTAAGATAATTGTAGGCGAGATTGATAGATGTCAAATTCTGTAATAGGATTAATTCCTTTGGTAAGGTTGTCAGTCTATTGAAAGACATGTTAATGTCAGACAATTTTGGTAATTGCAGGATTTCGTTTGGAAATTTTCTAAATCGATTGTTGCCCAAGCAAATACGATTTAAATCTTTCAATTTAACGCATTTTTTATTTAAAAAAGTTAGACGATTAGAGTGCAAAGAAAGTGTGGTTGACTGTGTTAGCCATTCAACTTCATTTGGGATAAGTGTCAATCCTATCCCTGCGAAACCTAATTGAATATCTGGAGTATTTGCCAATTGTAAACAAGGAAGGAATGTTGAAAGAAATTCTTTAAACTTAGTAGCCTTTCGGAAAAACTTATCGGTGTGTCCTTGCGATTGTATAAGATTCGCTAAGGAGGATTTATCCATAGTTGTTTTTTTGGGGACGCATGCGTATACGGGAATATGCTCCACAGGCTGATGATTTTGCAGGTGCTGGTGGTAGGACTTTTCTAGTGCATTCGCTAGGGGTGTTAAATTTCCAGCTTCAGCTAATTGAAATATTTCTTTATTAATAGTTTGTTGATCTGGATCCTCTGTCCGCTCAGCAATGCTTAATTTACCATGGTTTTTGTGGGGGCATGTATTTACATGAGCACCCTTGGTATGATGGTGATGATGATCGTGATGATGATGGTGATGATGATCTTCTATTTCATTACATATACGTATCAAATTTCCAGCTTCGACTAAATTAAAAAAATCTCCAAAAGTCCGATAACTTAAAGTCTCTACCCGTTCAGCATTGCTTAATTCGCCAGTCAGAGAGGTCAATTCATTTAAAGCTCTGCCAGCATCAGATTTAATCTGCGTAGTGCAGTGGTTTTTAATGAGTGGGGCAAGGTTATATTTATTGATGAAGTGTTTTGCATTACCGGCAATGAGCAATGCGATGTGTTGAGAAGTTGTGCGGAGAAAAGCTAAATCCTTTAGAGATAATAACTCGATTAGACTGGACTGGGTCATCAGTTGCTTAGATCCAACAACGTCTTTTAGAAGATTTTTTTGTTGCAGATGGGTTTTTGCTGCAGCTTTGGCCAAGGGGGGCTGATGTTGTGCAGTTCGAATTAGCTTTACGATAGCTGGTTGGAGTCTGCTTTTTGCTTTATCCCAATTAATAGTGGCAATATTTTTTGAAGAAAGGATCTTCATGCTTGGTTGAATGATCTTTAGAAGAGATTTACGATCGTCTTTATCAAGTGCTTTGAAGGTGTCGCTACGTCCTTTACTTTTTGTAAGAGCTGTTTGAAAAGTAGTAAGTCGTTCTACTCTTGTATTTGTAGCAGAAAGAACTGTTGAACTCATATATGTTGCCTTGTTTTAAAAAAATCGGCAACATTGTAATATGGGTTAGCTAATAAAGACAAGGCATTTAGTTCAATAATCCATCTAAAAAAATGGTTTTTTTAACGACGACTTTGACTGTTTTCTACAAAACACTTCTGAGAAAGTACTTCTTAAGAAAGTATTAGCAAATTCATTTTCCTAGAGAACGGAAACCCTTTCGGGATCTTCCAAAATGCGGTTCTAGCTCGTATCATTGTCCCGATACTGGCTTCGCTCCCCATTTTTTGAAGCTCAGCAATTATGAAAATTAACGCAAAGACGCGCAAGCCGCAAGGACGCGGAGAAAAATGATTTATAAAATGCTTTGCGGCTTGCGCGTCTTTGCGTTAATTTTCATAATTGCTGAGTTTCAAAAGAAGTCTAATGAATTTGCAAATACTTCCTAAGGCAGATCGAAAAAGACCACGAAAGATTTTTCGCTGGCGATCAATTCGATACGCGAAACATCTTGGATGAACGCTCCATCGCCTTGATTTATGGCTATTTGATTGATCTCGAGAGCGCCGCGAATGAGGTGCAAATAGCCAAACCGCCCCTGTTTCATCGATTGCACAAGAGAAATACCAGGCAGAAGTTCAGCGAGATAGACAGAGACATCTTGTCGAATGGGCAAAACCTCTTTTTTCCCGCCTTTCGCAGCGACGAGCAGCCACTGATTCATACGTAAAAGGGATTGAATCGATTTTTGGCGATAGCTTGGCGCAAGATTTTGTTCGTCGGGCTCGATCCAAATTTGTAAAAAATGGGCAGGTTCTCGATGGGAAGGATTGTATTCATTATGGAAAATGCCTGAGCCGGCACTCATTACCTGCACTTCTCCAGCTTGGATGATTTCTTCGTGCCCCATACTATCGCCATGAGCTAAAGCCCCTTCCAAAACAATCGTGAGGATCTCCATGTTTTTATGGGGATGCGTGGGAAAGCCTTTCTTTGGCGCTACGAAATCTTCATTAATCACTCTAAGAGAGTGGAAGCCCATGAAGTTAGGATCTTGGTACTCGCCAAAAGAAAAGGTATGGTAGGTCTTCAACCAACCATGATCAAAAAAACCTCGCTCGTTCGATTTGCGGATCGTGATCATGGCAGTTCTCTTACTGATAAAGAAAAAAACAAGCGATCGTGGTCGTAGCCACGTTTTTGGTCAGCTTGACGCATACCCAGCTCTTTCAAGATCTGCAAAGAACGAACATTGTCAGACCAGCAGCTGGCGACGATTTCCATGAAGGGTTCGTCGCGAGGGCCATAGCCTCGGTTAGCTAGCTCTCGTCCAAGTGTCTTGACAACGGCAAAGACGGCCTCTTTGGCATACCCTTTTTCCCAATATTCCGGAAAAAAGAGAAAGGCGAGTTCCGATTGACCAAGATAAGCGCCATGGCCCATGACGACATGCCCGATCACGGGATAGTCTAAAGGAGTTTTATTGAGATCGATCAAAGTAACGGCCATTGCGCTGAATGGGTCGCCAGCCAGCCAGCGGGCCCTCCAAGAATTTTGAAAGCGCTGCGCCGTCTCCTCTGGGGACCTCGTTGTTCCCTGGGCATACAACTTCATGACATCCGGATGGGCAAAGAGTGCGCAATAGCTTGGCAGATCTTTAGGCAAGATAGAGCGGATCAATAATCGCTTGGTTTGAAGGGAGATGATCAGCCCATCCTCTTCGGTCGATGTCCAAAGCATTTCGACAGGTTGCGTTTCTTTGTATTCCTGCCGCGATGGGCAATCACCGCCCGCTGTTAACCGCGAGGCTAAGAAAAATAGGGTAAGCCAGGTTTTCATCATAGATAAGTGGTTATTTTAAGAGTTTGATGAGTTGCTTTAAAGGTTTATCGCCTGGCTTGATGGCGCTTTTTTTCTTCTTAGGCGGGATAGTCGACGGCGAGGGGGGCTGTTTTTCCCATGGGAAAGGGTGTTTAGCTGGTGGTGTTTTGGCGTTGCTGTCGGGCAGCTTGGCCAGTTGCCCAAGCAGGCCACCGACGATAGCGCCTTGGGTGCCACCGATCATGCTGCCTGCGCCAGCCGAGGCTTTCTGCCAGGCTAGGAGGAGAGCGATTTTAGCAGTCGCCTTGCCGGTATCGATTTTGACATTGTCGAGCGGGCCTTTCATGGGGATCTGCAGGACATATGTATCTGGAAGCCCTTTGATGCCGAAGGCTGTGGAAAGGGCTTGCGCAGTCAACCCAAGAACCGCGTCGACGCGGTTGCGGACGAGATCGATCTCTCCCCAAGTCGCAAGATCGACGCTATTGGCGACCAAGAACTCTGTGCGCTCGCACTCCAGGATGCCTTGATCGAGGCTGAAGTCCATGGGAGCAAACCACAGGTTAAGCGTATTGGAGCGTGAAAACTGCCCTAGTTTCAATAAATCGAGTGCAGTATGGATATTGCCCTGGTTGCGGCATACGATCCGGCCTAGCTCAAGCCGTGCCTGGCCGATGTGGGCAGATCGGAGGTCCCAAGGAAAAATAGGCAGAGAGAACTTTTCGTTTTGGACGGTGAGGGTCATTGGTCCATCGCTCTGAATTGCGGCGATAGATAAGGGGTTGATTCCTTGTAAAAAACGGCGGCTTAATTCTTCTGTCATCGTGACTTGTGCGATGAAGGGTTGATTTAAAACAAGCACGCCCGATTGCAAGGTGCCATCGAGAGAAATACGTGATAAGGGAGAATTGACGACGAGTGAAACAGGCCCTGAGCAATCTTGTAGTTTGGCCGAGGCGCTTCCAGAGATCTGCTCGCCAAAGAGGACAGAGAGAGTTTGAGATTTCAATCCCAGGCTTGTTGTCAAGAGATCGGCCACAGAAGCGGGCAGTTGTTGGAAATTGGCATCGATTTGAGCATTGGCTTTAGAAACGTCCCACTGATTGTTGGTGTACTGAATGTCTTGCAGACGTACTTTCACATCGACTTGGCCTGGTTTGGCCGCATCTACCGTGGCTTTGAGATTGAGTAAAAGAGGCGAGGATGCATTAGGCCGTCCAAAGCGAAAGGCTAGATGGTTCAAGGTCACCGGTTTTTTGGTAGCCGATTCGACAAAAGAAAGCGATTCGGTTTGCAATAGGCCATCGATCGTGGCCTGTGAAAGAGCCTGCAGATCGACTTTCCAGCCGTCCTTTTGCATAGGTAAAAGAAGGTTACTTACCTGAATATCTAATGTAGAAGGGCTGGCGAGATCGACCGGCAAGGTTTGTCCCAGATAATCTTCTATCACCCGAAATCCCTGCCGATCAAACGTTAAATTGGCCCTCATCGGCTGCCCTTTGGACAGGGTGAGCTGATCATCTTGCCGTGCGACATTGAGATGGAAAGAACCTTTTTCGCACTCAGCGTCCAAGGCCAACGCTCCAGATGTAGAACCCTTCAAAAGTTCCCCTTTTACGCTGATCCAGTTCCCAAGGAGAGGGGATAAGCGGGTCTTTCTGCTGCCCCAAGCATCGATGAAGCGAGTGTCGAGATGGGTGAACCCGACCTTAAGGAGATATTCCGCCTCGGACATGTTGATTTTTGGTTGAAAATAGAGCTTGCGGACGATGCATTCGCTATGCAGAGGAACTAAGGCTGACTCTTGGCTGCCAAGCTGTGCGTCGAGTTTGCCAATGAACTGGCCAATTTTTGTATTGAGGATCAAGCTGCTCGTGGCATCCCTGATGACTGCCGTGGTCTTATTTGGCGCTTGGATCGATAGGCAAGGAACATCGAGCGTTCCTTCGATGATCACGCTGTTGAGAAAATTCTGTCCCAATGGAGTGGAAAAAGGCTTGATGGACCCATTGGCGATAAATGGGGCTAAGAAAATAGGCGGCGGGGCAAATTCCTTCCATAAACTCGCCGCTTGGTTTGGCTCAAGAGAGAAAGAAACGGCTATCGGTGAGACAAAACTAAGTGTCTTGTTTTTGTGATCGTAGTTCAACGTCGTTGCCGCCTTCAACCCTTCAGATTGAAGATCCAGGGCAATCGAAGAGAACGTTTGGATCGTAAAGCTAAAGATCGGATTCGGCAGAGAAAAATTGCCATAAAAACCCTCTGGGCTTGTCGCCTTCGCAATCACATTGAGTTTAGAAAAATCAAAACGGTTCAGCTCTAATTTTTCAACCTCGATATCGATCTTTCCAGAACCAATACCGCCAGCATGCTTTTCCCAAAATTGCCTCGAAGGAGAAAAAAGGAGATGCACAGGACGGATGAGCGTAGATCCTTCGTCCTTCAATTGGAAGTTGGCATCCCTGAAGCTGACCGTTGGTGAGGCGAAGTAGAGCGTTCCCGTACGTCCATGCATGTCCCTGTCGATGGCACAAGTGAAATCGCAAGTTTCTCCAAGCGCATCGAGCAAAAACCCTTCTCCTTTAAAGACCTTGTCGAGAATGGCCACGGGGAACGACTGTGTAGAAAGAGCCAGCGTCAGCGAACTGTTTATTTCTAGGGCATGAGAAAGCGATCCCGAGGCGGCAATGAGAGCCTTTTTTTCATCGAGGCTAAGCGTCATCGTCGTGTCAAAGAAGAGATCTTCATCGAGATTATCGGTAGTGAGCGTGGCCTTCAAGCGCTCTAGCTCAATTCCTTTGAAAAGAACTGGAGTGGCGAACTTCATATCGAGCAAGTTCATCAAGGCGCGGATTTTGAGATGGTTCCAATCCATGCCTTTTTCAGTCAAAGGGATTTCAAGGTCTGAAACATCAAGAGAAATTCTTGGACTATTGGCAAGAGAGAGGCCTCTCATATAAGGGCCAAGGGAAAAAAAGGCTTCCGCCAGATAGGGGGTGAGCGTGAGCCCAAAACGGGCTGGAGCTGTGAGCGAGACCATGTCATTTTGCGTTAATAGCCCTACATTGGCATTAAAAAGCATGGAGGAGGCGACAAAGGCTAAATCGAGCCGCTGGTTGGATAAGTCAAATTGCATATCGAGGTCGATATCGGGGCCGATCGTTGTCAAGGCGGCATTATGCAATCGAGGATAGAAAAGCGTGATGATCTGGTCGATGCCCAGCACTGGAAGTTTCTTTAAGTTGCCCTTGATCGACAAAGTCGGATCAGCGCTATTGAAAGGCCCAAAAGAACCCGACCAGTTCAAACTCCCCGTTAGCTCTTTCTGCCTCGTTACGCCATCTAGCTTAAATTGGATCGTATCGCTTCCCTGCGCTAAATTCGCCTCGAACCCCAAATCTTCTAAACGAACATTCTCGATCGTCTTCCCTTCAAAGATGATCTGCCCGTCGAAGAGATTCACCACCCCTTTCAGATGAGGGGTGAGATTAGCCCAGACTTTATGCAAATCGAGGTTGGCCAACAACGGCAATGCCAGTACATCCCATGAGGGGCCGGCACTAGCCGGATTCACTACAGGCGTATTTACTGCTTCCTCAGGTTCTAAATGGATCGTCGCAATAGGGGAATCGATCTTTAGTTCACCCAGGTCATGCTGTCCAAAAAAGATCCGCCACAGTGAAGAAGGAGTTGAAAGTTCTTTGCAGGAAACGGAGATCTTGCCGTCGTTAGCTTCGTAGCGGATGGCTTTTAGATCCGTCTCATTCCACCAGCTCAAATGCGCTTTCTGTACGACGAGCTCTCCCTTAAGCGGGCCTTTCAAAAGATGCAGGATGGCTGACCGAGTGCCGTCCATGCTCAAAAGCCACGGCATAATGAAGAGGAGTACAGCAATGATGAAGGCGAGTCCAAGCGCAAACTCGATCACCCACAAAAGCGTATGCAAAGCAGCTTTCATATTGGCCTTTCGTCAAAGTCTACACCAGAGTAGGCAAAAAACCAATTTTTGCCTTCATCGATGTAGGAACTTCATCAAACACCTTTAACCCAGAAAAGTCAAAATCATAAACAATTCGAACGAATCAGCTTTGACATGAGCTAGCTATATTCCTATTGCATACTGAAGACTTAGGGGAATGTCTAGATGCCGAGCATTCTTGCGTAGCGCAAGATGAGCACGATCGTCTTGCCATCGCTGATCTCACCCGATTCGACCATAGCAAGCGCTTCTTTAAGAGAAAGAGGCATTAGATCGATGGCTTCGTGTTCATCCTTAGGCAAAGGATTTGGGATTAGCCCTTCGGCCAGAAAAAGATAGAGAATTTCGCTGCAAAAGCCCGGAGCACTGACGATTCTCCCCATGAAAGTGAGCTTCTTTGCCGAATAGCCCGTCTCTTCTTGCAGCTCGCGCATGGCACAGGCGCTCTTAGGTTCGCCTGTTTCGAGAACTCCGGCCGGCGCCTCGATCAAGATTTCCTCAACGGCTCTTCGCCATTGCTTGATGAGAAGCACTCTTCCATCATCCATGACGGGCAGGATCACTGCAGCACCTGGATGAAAAACGATATCCGCTTTGAAGGGTTTCTCTCCCTCGAAATGAAACGTCTCTTGGTTAACCTCGATGATGCGACCCTGGTGGATTTGGCGGAGCTCTCGCTTACATTGCAGTTCTTTATTTTTCTGACCTTCAGCGTAATTCATCGAAAAAGTCTCCATAAATATGGAGAAGAGCTTGATCGACTAGGCCAGTTTTATGCAAGATTTTCATAAATTGGATTTCATCCAAGGTAAATAAAAAGGGCCTAGGATAACTCCTAGGCCCTTTTTATTGGCAAAACCCACTACTTCTATTGAAGCAGTTGTGCTATTTTAGTACTCGATCCATGAAGTTTTTGTTATCATAGGCCGTTTTTAAGAAATCGGGATCTAAAAGTAGTTTCTCACCTTCTTTTATTGGATCATCTTTTTTGTCTTTAGGTTTTTTGAGAAAATTATATGAAGCGCGACATAGTTTCTCGTAGGAAATAAGGGATCTTGCTTTCAATCCATTAAGATCTTTGACAGCGTCCCTTTTTATGGTTTTTTCACCCGCATTTAAGAATGCGTATAAAAACTTAATAGATTCATTTTTCTGGTAAGTCGTTATTAATTTGTCAATTTTTCCCGAGGCTTGAACACTTTGAAAATGACCATAGCCATCATATAGAAGGACGATGGTGTTATTTTTTCTTACTTGACCATCACCCCGTAATTCTTCAATTCGATAGTAATTATCATTTATTGGTCGAACAAAGGCAATATTCAGCGTGTTACCGGTATCATGAGTCAATTTATGCAGAAATAGCTCCATAAATCCTGCATCAACCCATGAGCCTTTATTTTGGATAGATTTTATATAGGTATTAAGCAATAATTCTCTTTGTTCTGGGGTACGGTCGACATTCGATTTGTTTAAGGCTTTTTTCAATGCTCTCCCTGGCCTGAGCTTTTTCGCTTGAATTGCACCTCTGAGATCTATTTCCATATAGCCAGTTAAAACAGAGATGTCATTGATTATCTCATATCGAGAATCCTGCAGCAACTTTACTACACCCCTTCGTATTGCAGTATCGCTCTTATACATATTGGCTCCGGGGAATTTACCGGTTTTTAGAGCGTGTGCAAGAGATAATGGCCCACAATTCCCATCTCCACCGCAATCTACGATATCGGCACCTTCTTCAAGTTGAACACCTCTATAAAGCTGTATAAGCTCTTTTTTTGGTTCAGACTTTTTGGTCTTGGAGGAACTTCCTTTTTTGACTACAGTAGGTTCAGCCTCTAAGCCTCGCAATATTGTCGGTGTACCCTCGTCTACATGCCATTGTATGACCAAAGTTTTACTTACATCTAATTTAGTACTAGACTCACCTATAAAATCAAATCGTTGACCTCCACTGTCCTTTCTCGACGCAAATACAGCAATCGGTTTTCCCACAATACTAGGGGCTAAACTAAGCATAGGTAGTGTTGGCAATTTTAAGCGTGCCGCGTCTTCATTTCCAACTAAAAATGAGGAAAATTCAATTAATAGTGCAGTTTCAGTATCTGATAATTTATCAGGGTGATTCTCAAGCTTATATAATGCACGATCTAATACTGGAGCAATCTTCTTAGGCCTTGGTTCCCCTTTAAAAGATTCAATACGTTGAGGGAAACTTTTTTCATTTTCCTTATATCCTTTAGAATAACGGACAATATTCAGAGCTTGATCTTTAATAAACGCTTCATCTGGGCGAATATCCTCAGGAGAGCTTGCAAAACGGTAGGTTCTTGCCACATCGTTTAATTTTTCACCTAGCGCACTCTTAAATATGTTTCCAGGAGTGGTAGAATCATCATCGTTGTGTTCGTATTCTCGTACACCAATTCGCTGTGCTTCTTTTCCTAAAACTTCGAAAATACTTTCGTTTTTAGAAGGGCTCTTTCTACTAGGCCAGAGACTTTGTGCGGTAGTTTTTTGTGTTTCAAGTTT
Organism: uncultured Simkaniaceae bacterium; assembly: GCA_963791555.1. Taxonomy (GTDB): domain Bacteria; phylum Chlamydiota; class Chlamydiia; order Chlamydiales; family Rhabdochlamydiaceae; genus JAGXTH01. The sequence goes on along the minus strand of CAWBSQ010000002.1, from coordinate 57,187 downwards.
GGAAACATCATAGAGTTTAGGTGCAGTTGGTGGAGCTGACTTTTTAGTGGGGATAGGGGAAGCTTCATCCGATTCCGAAGCTGAGGATAATTTGCTAGACTTTTTGCTCGAAGAGACGGGCTCGGAGATCGATTCATAGCCTTCATGTTCCTCGTCGAGCTCCACTTCGTGGCTAGATTCTTTGCCTATTTTTTCAAATTCTATATCTGAACCATCTGCATCAGATTCATCTACTTTCGATTTGTGGGGCGACTCTGTTGTATGTTTAGACTTTCCCTTAGTAGAAGATGATTCGACCTCCCCTTCGGAGCTAGAATCTTCGTTTAGTTCTTCAAATTCTATATCTGAACCATCTGCATCAGGTTCATCTACTTCCGATTTGTGGGGCGACGTTGTTGCATGTTTAGGCTTTCCCTTAGTAGAAGATGCTGTAGCGGGTTCTGAACCATCTGCATCAGATTCATCTACTTCCGATTTGTGGGGCGACGCTGTTGTATGTTTAGACTTTCCCTTAGTAGAAGATGATGTAGCGGACTCAACTAATGCATCGAATGATTCAAGCAATGCTGTGTCTTTAAATACCGCATTGGTTTTTGTAAGGGTAGAGACTATTTTGCCACGTGATTCAATATCGATTTTATTAAATTGGTGCCCTTTAAAATAAATGTTAACAGATTCTTTCGCTTTTAGTCCTCGAAAACTGTCTTTAATTGGTTTAGTGGCGTTGTTGAAAACAGTATTTAATCTAGCTTCGATATCTTGTCGAGAGCCTGGTAGTGCCTGAGGTTCCCAATTCGTGGCACCTTTTGGTTTTTGCTCATAGGTAACGTAATAATCAACGCCATTGATTCTGACTATTTCTCGTTGGATAGGAACTGGCTCGATTACGAATCTTGACGTAGGATCGATAGGTTTAGACATAGCAATGTTTGCCTTTATTAGGAATATTATAACCTATTTTATAAAAATTTAATTAAATAGTCAATATTTGTGAAAAATAAAATCTTTAGTATATTTTATTTGTTATGCAAAACGTAATGTTCTGATTATAAATAAAATACATTCATTCTTGAGTGATTTTAAATATACACAAGTGAATGAATTGATAATTGATTCTTGCTATTTGTTATTTGCATATCGCTTCAGGTGCTTAACAATCTAATTGTAAAAATTGTGATAGCGTAAACTAACAAAAGCTGATGGCTACGAAGGGTTTTTTTCTAAAATTTCGATGTTGTAATATCTTGCGCATAAAATGCAAGTTGTTGAAATAGAGAGTGTTTTATGTAAATTTTAGTAACAAATTAGATTATTAAATCCAGATATTAATAGAAATAATTAGTTTTGAAGGAGATGGCTCTTTAAATAGATCCAAACGGATTTACAACTATTCTTATGCGATATCGACGGCTAAGACGGTGAGATTGTCCTGAGACTTAGCCTTATAAGCTGATTGAACAAGGGTCCTGGCGACTTTCTCGAGGGGGAGCTTTTTCGCTTTGGCCTGGTGGCTGGCGGAGACGATCTGGCGGGTGCTAGCCACATCCCAGACGCCATCGCAGGCTAAGATGAGGCGGCTGCCTTTTTTAAGGTTGGCAAGGGGGATGCGGGTGATTTTGGGGCGGCTGCTCATGCCTAGCACTTCGTGATCGCCAAAGGCGCGGGCTGGGGCAATGATTCCGCCGACCCTGAAAATGTCGTCTTCAGTGTCTAGTACGATTCTGCCTTTGCGATTGTGGATGCTTTTGGCAAAGCGTGGGATGCTTGGATTAGCGTCTTGGCTCATTTGGATGGGCTGGCCATTGTTATCGATAACTGTTCTCGAATCACCGACGTTGGCTACCCATAAGCGCTTATCGAGGATCACAGCGAGGGTGGCAGTAGAACCGGCAGAGCCTGTATATGCTTCGTTGAGTTTTACGAAAGTGAGTTTTAAGGCGTTCCAAATCCCAGCTTCGGACAGCTTGTTGGGATTGAATTTTTTCAATGTTTTGATGAATTGGGCTTTGAAGTGTGTTTTTAGGTATTTTGCTGCATCATTGCCGTCATGACCGTCGAAGACGCCGAAGAGGTGGACGGGATAAGTTTTATTGCCGATTGTGATGGTAAAATCAGCGGCAAGGTGCTGATCTTCCATTTCAGCTCGCCGGCCTTGGAAGTGGCAAAATCCGATGGAATACTTACCTATTTGCTGTTTGCCGCTCTTGAGCACTTTTCCAGCAGAGTGCAAGGTGTCTTTGGGTTGATAGACAAAGGCTTTGTCCTTTTCGGACTTCATAGCTACTTCGGCATATTTCAGCTCTTTGAGCAGTTTGAAGGGGATTTTCGGGGCGCTTCTTACGCGATGCTCGTGTTGATGAGGAGTCAAAGAAGATCCCTTGGACGATCCGTGCGCTTGCTGCCAATAGGTGAAGTCTGTTTGTTTTATAAGGCCCTTACCCTCTTTTTTGCGTATATCGTCTAAGATGTGCAAGAAGGCGTCTGCTTGTTTTTCGCAACCTAAAAGGGAAAGAGAGCTCAGAATGCGTGAAATGCGCAAAAAGTTATGGTTAGGCTGTCCGCCAGGGCGGGTGAGCCATTGTTTCTTGCGCTGTTTAAAGCTGTTGGTTCCATGGGAAATCCGGTAGATTTTATTAGAGGTATGCTCGCGTCTTAAACCATAAAACTGCAACAATCTGTCGAGCGACCGAAGCAGTTTGGCCTTTAGGTGGGGATCTTTCTTAAACGTTTTGATGGTGTCGTCATTCAATGTAGGCGCATTGGGATTATAGTCGCTTGGGTTTTTCGTTGGAAACAGCCACTGGATGTAATTGTGGGTTTGTTCCAATTTGTCGTCGCTCCATTGCAAGATCGATTGCAGGGTGCGTTTTTCTGTGTTGGGTTTTCCTTGGTAAAAGCTGATGAGGGCTTTTGAAGGGGGGCGCGCTGATTTAGCTGGTTTATTGGAGGGGCGAAAGGAATTTTCTGGCAGGCGGCTTTTTGGGAGAGACGATTTTGTCCGGAGGCTTTTATTGAGAGCCGACAATTCACTACAGGCCAATTTTGTTCGGCTGCGCTCAGCGGAGGTTAGGGCTTTTTTATCGAAGGGTTTGTTTTTAGCATTATAGTTAGACTCGACTTTTTCACGGCCTTTACCATCGCGCTTAGCAAAGACGATCTCTTTGAATTCATGTTTGCTATTAAAACCGATGTGAATGAGGTTTTTTTTAGGCGCAGCGGCCTTGAGCTTTTTTTGGATGGTCGGGGCCGCTCGTTCGAAAACATTGCGCAATCGATGTTGAATTTCTTGCGTATTCTTTGGCAGGGTTTTATCTTGCCATTTTCCCGAGGGCCCTTTTGTTTGGTAGGTAACGCGGTATTGTTCGCCATTGATGGTGATCAAGCGATGGTGCGAGGGAGGGTATGATGGCCCAGTGCTTTTTTTAGAGTTTATTGGCGATGACATGAATTATAATAATTAAATTATGTAACTATTTAATTATATCATCATATTAAAACTTAATCAAAGCTAAACTATGCTAAATAAATTATTACACAAATTATTTAATTAAAAATTTGAATGCACGTTCTAGATTCAAATATTCTTTAATTGCGACGCGGCTTCTTTATCGAGGATCCATAGAGCAGAATGTGACGGTGTGCCGATGCGCTGGACAGGGAAATCGTCTGGACGATCATCGCCTTGGAGAACTGTTGCCACCATCTCTTGCTTGGAAGCGCCAAGGACATAGAGGGCAATATGGCGGGCGGAATTGATGCAGGGGTAAGTCATCGTCATCCGCCAAGTATTTTTTTGGGGTATCTGGTTAACGACGACTAAACGATTGTGGACATGCAGTGCTTGGGTATGAGGAAAAAGAGAGGCGGTATGACCATCTTCGCCCATCCCGAGCATGACGAGATCAAAAGGATGGCTGCCTAATATGCGGTGCATAGCTGCTTCATACGCCAGGGCATTGTCTTCGAGGTTTTCCTCGGCCACCATCCGATGGATCTGCCCTTCGGGGATGGGCATCTCTTTTAGGCCTGCATCTAGCGCCATTTTGTAATTAGAATCAGGATGATCGGGGGGGACGCAGCGCTCATCGCTCCAGAAGAGGTGGATTTTTTTCCAGGGGATCATTTCTTTGTAAGGCGTCCGTACGAGGGCTTGGAAAATAGCTTTAGGAGTAGAGCCGCCTGATAGGGCGACGAAAAATGCATCATGTCGTTGGACCGATTCTTGGGCACAGGCCAGCCAATGTTCGACGGCATAGGCGACTGCAACTTTAGCATCGTCGCAAATGGCCAGACGTCTTCTTTCATCGAGTTGTTTTAGCATAAAGAGAGCGCCTCCAAGCTAGCGATGTAGCGCAAAAGGTTGAGGTAATGTTCGCTGGTATTTCTTTGGCAGATCTCTTTCACAAGGGTTTGACCAATCCCGCCTTTGCTGAAGAGAAATTGGGTGGGCATCTCGCATTTTTCTTTGGAACAGATGAGAAGTGTGACTTGATAGCTGGCCTTGGGATTGCGGGTAAAAAGAAAGTGCTGCCCGCTATGAGTAGAAAGCTCGAAAGAGGAGATAGCACCAGGCGCTATTTCAGGATGTTCTTCTGGGATGAGCAATACTTCGATGGGTTGCTGACTTTTTCCCAGATAGTTAAAGACAATCTTTTTGGATGAAGCATCGAAATCCTTTAATTCCCAGCCAAGCTGAAGAGATAGCCAGCCCTGTAGGTAGATCGATTGGATGCGAGTATGGCAGAAAAAATCGGTCGTCTGGGCATTGTAGGTCAGTTTGATTTGGCGTGTATCTTGCAATTCCGATAGGCGCTGCTCCGAGTGAAAGGTAGCGCATAGCAAGGTGCGCCAGCTTTCGGTGCGTGCCCAGTTGAGGTCGGCGATGTCGGCGTTGGAGACCTCGCGATGGTGGAGAAGAGCCTTAGCAAAGAGCGGCAAATTGCTGGTCGTTTCGGAGTCAAAGATGAGGCGCTTGGCGTATTTTTCAAGTTGATAGGCGAGGGGATTGTCGAGAATGGGATCTTCAGCCCAGAGGAGATAAATGGGCAGATCGGGCAAAAGATGAGGCAATAGGAGAAACGGTACTCTAACGATGCTTGTTGCGGTGACTTCGAACTCGATGAAATCGCATGCGATGTCGCTTTCCATGGCATGGGGGCTGAGAACAGAGACGCCGGTACGGAGCCGATCTTCTTTGTTTTCGCGATCGATGGTGATAAAGAGGACACGCGAAGGAAATTTCTCAATGATGCGCTCGGCAATTCCTCGAATGTAGGCCGATCTTGGGTTTTTATCGGTCACTAAGATCAAATTGAAAAGGCAAGCGCGCATCCGCTTGGCCTTGGGATCTTGCTGGGGAGCGGTGAGCGATTCCCAGATGGCGTTAAGCTGCTGTTCGATTTGCTCAGGGGGGACAAAGCGAACTTCACTCACAAGATCCTCCATTTGCGATGGTCGCGCGCGATCATTTCGTCAGCAGCAGCAGGGCCCCAGCTACCAGCCTGATAATTAGGGAGCATGGGGCAGGAACTATGGGCCCAAAGATCTAAGATGGGCGTCAAAAGCTTCCAGGAATTGAAGACTTCATCTTCTCTTGCAAAGAGGGTACTGTCGCCAAGGATGCAATCGAGGATGAGCCGCTCATAGGCTTCAGGAGGGGCCATGCCGAAGTAGGAGCCGTAGCGGAAGTCCATTTTCACCGGCAGTGTTGGACTGCTGGGACCTGGTACTTTGCAATTCATCCGCAGCGCGATGCCTTCATCTGGCTGAATGCGGATTACGAGAACATTGGGGTCGTTTTTTTTGCCGCCCTGTTGAAAGAGGACTCCTGGAGGATCTTTGAAGACAACGGCAATTTCCGTGGCTTTTTTCGGAAGCCGTTTGCCGCTCCGCAAATAAAAAGGCACGCCGTCCCAGCGCCAGTTATCGATGTAGAGCTTAAGTGCGGCATAGGTTTCGACGCACGACTTAGGGTTGACGTTAGTTTCTTGCCGATAGCCAGGGACAGCCTCGCCATCGATGAACCCTGGGCCGAATTGGCCGCGCACGCAACAGGTTTCGAGCTCATTCAAGCTGAATGGACGTAGCGCTTGCAGCACTTTGACTTTTTCATCGCGGATGGCTTTGGCTTCTAGGTTGACAGGGGGTTCCATGGCCACTAAAGAGAGGAGCTGCATGGTATGGTTTTGCAGCATATCGCGGACAAGCCCGGCCTCTTCATAGTATTTACCGCGGCTCCCGATGCCAAGATCTTCGGCAACGGTGATCTGGATGTGATCGATATAGCGATTATTCCAAAGGGATTCAAAGATCGAATTCGAGAAGCGGAATACCATGATATTTTGCACGGTCTCTTTGCCCAGGTAATGATCGATGCGATAGATTTGGCTTTCTTTCATGAACTTCAGTAGCTCTGCTTGCAGAGTAAGCGCAGAATTGAGGTCATGGCCGAAGGGTTTTTCGATGATCACGCGCGACCATTTGCCCTTCACGGTATTCTCATCGTAGATCAGGCCAAACTTATGCAGTTTTTCAGCGATGAGGGTAAAAAAACTCGGCTGCGTCGAAAGGTAGAAGATCCGATTGCCGCGCGTACCAAGACGGATATCGAGATCGTCGAGTAGTTTTTTTAGGTTTTCGTAGCCAGTGTCTTCGTGGAACTCGGAAACATGGTAAAAGATCTGCTGCTCGAAGGTTTTCCAAAAGGTCTCATCGAGAGGTTTGATGCGCGAGAAATCGCTCACTGCTTTTTTCATCTCAGTACGGAAGTCTTCGTTGCTCTTTGGTCGCCTTGCAAAACCGATGCAAGCAAATTGCGAAGAAAGCTGCCCTTCGCGCGCAAGGTTATAAAGAGCAGGCACTAATTTTCTTGAGGTGAGGTCGCCTGTCGCACCAAAAATGACGATCACACATGGATCTGGCACACGGGATGTCTGTCCCTGCTCAATAAGGGGATTGGAGGATGACATGCTCATAATCAATTCCTTAAAATGGTGCCCTATTTAAAAACAACACCGCGTTTTGTAGCAAATGCTAAAGACATAGGTATACACACAGTGATGGATAAATCGACATCTGATCTTTATGAGGATAATCAACTCGATAAAACAATCGAAATGCTCTCAACAGATTTAGGAATTTTCGATTTTTCTATATTTTTCTCATGAAAATTTGACTAAGTTATTGAAGAATTTCCCTGTCATCAATCGAATCAATTCTTCTTCAGCAAAAAATCTTTCTCCAAGGAGTAAACCACCCTGCTCTGTTAGGACAATTACGATTCGATAAGCTCTCTTCGGATCTAAGGGAGGTTTAAAATATAAGTCGTATTCTAGACAAGCAGTGTGAGGTCCCCACCATGCATTGATTTGTTCATTCGATTGAATCTTCGGAAAAAAAACGTCAAAATGCTCTCGGTAAAATTGTCGGATATTTTCTTTGCCAGTTAGCTTTAATCGTAAAGGATAGAATTCATATACTGGATGATCCACCAGAGTTTCTAAAGTACCTTCTATATCGGTATTAGTTTCCATTTCCATGTGCTTTTGCACAAGTGCGCGCATTCTCTCTTCGGTCATTTCTTTCTCCGTAATAGGTAATCTTTTATATTTTGGACTCTTTTCTCTAAGGTTCCAGCTACTTCTAAAACTTCGACGTTTTGTAATATTCCCAAAGAATCGTCCAAGAGTAGTTCTCGCAATCTTTATCCCTAACTTAATCGTTATTGTGGGCAGGTGGTTTGCGGAACTGCTTTTTGGTGGAGGTAGTGCGTTTGTCGTCGATGAGCTTTTGCTGGGTCTTTCGCGACCGCCGCTTTTTCTGGCGGCGAATTTTGGAGATCTCGCGCTGCTTTTCGCTCTTTTTCTTGAAGAGGATGTAATCGAGCTTCTCGCAGAGTTCGCGCCTAGCGTAATAGCGATTCATTTCACGCGAACGCGCTCGCTGACATTTGATCTCGATGCCGGAGGGAATATGCTTGAGATAGACACAAGAACTGGTCTTGTTGATTTTTTGCCCGCCGCTGCCTGAGCCAAGGATGAATTTCTCGACGAGCTCCTCCTCCTTGATTCCAAGGCGGCTCATGCGCTCTTGCAGAGCTTGCTCTTTTTCGGCTGTGATCATCATTGACCTCTGACAGAACTACTTGTCTTCTTTGTATAGTATTCCTGAAAAAAGAAGCAAAAATCGCATTATACCAATCCCAAGAAATAAGTTCATAAATTTGAAGTGACTTTTACCGAGGACCGAAGGTTGGAGCAAGGGACCATTGTGCAAGCACAAGGCCCGAACGAAGCCAAAGGCACACAGGAAAAATTCACTTCAAATTTATGAACTTATTTCTTGGGATTGGTATTATTTAAAATCGAGAAAGCTCTGCAAAATCAGGGCGGCGCTTAAGGAATCGATCATCGTAGAGCGCTGCTTGCGGCGCATGCCAGCGCTTTTGAGGCCGCGCTCGACTTGTGCGGTGGTAAGGCGCTCGTCCCAGAGGCTCACAGGAACATGGCAAAGCTCATCGAGGAGAAGTGCTAGTTTTCGCACTTCTTCTGAGAGAGGGCTTTCATGGCCGCTCATGTGTAAAGGAAGGCCAATGACGATGGCGCCCAGAGGCGTGTGTTTGGTTAGTGCGTCCGCAATGATCTTCGCTGTCTCCTCCAAGCTTTTTGCGGCTTTCAAGCAGGGGAGAGGCTGAGCTAAGATCGCCCGTTCATCAGAAATGGCAAGCCCAATTCTTACCTTGCCATAATCGATTGCTGCTACTCTAGCCATGAGATCTCTTACTATGTTCAACTGAGGCTGCGATGAAGTCGCGGAATAGAGGGTGGGGGGCTGAGGGTTTCGATTTGAATTCGGGATGGTACTGGACGCCGATCATCCATGGGTGATCGTTCACCTCGGCGATCTCGCACAGTTGGCCGTTATGCAATGTCCCAGAAAAGAGAAAGCCTGATTTTTCATATTTGTCTTTGAAGAGGTTGTTGAATTCCCAGCGATGACGATGGCGCTCGGAGATCAACTCCTTGCCATACGCTTTGAAGGCCTTTGAGTTGGGCCTTATCTGGCAGGCATAGGCGCCAAGCCGCATAGTGCCGCCGAGGTTGGCAACACCTTTTTGTTCACTTAAAAGAGAGACGACAGGATGAGGCGTCCCAGAGTCCATCTCGGTTGAATTCGCATCTTTCAGCCCTAATACGTGGCGGCCGAATTCGACACACATCACCTGCATTCCAAGACAGAGGCCAAAATAAGGGATTTTTTTCTCGCGACAATATTTAGCGGTCATGATCTTGCCCATCCAACCTCGCTCGCCGAATCCTCCGGGAATTAAATAACCATCGCAACCGGCGATGTTCTTCTCGATATCGCCGCCTTCGAGGACTTTGTCGGATTCAAAACTGCGAATTTCGAGATCGACGTTGTTAGCCAAAGCCCCATGGCGCAGCGCTTCGAAGACCGATTTATAGGCATCTTGATGTTCGAGGTATTTGCCGACGATGCCGATGACGACTTTACCAGACGGCTTTTTCATCCGTTCAATCATTTCATTCCATGCGCTCAATTCGGGCTTGCCAGGCGAAAGTCCGAGCATGGTGCAGAGTTTACCATCGATGTCTTGGTTATGGAGGTTGATAGGCACTTCGTAGATGCTAAAGAGCACATCGGGTTCATCGATGACCGATTCTTTAGGTACGCTGCAGAAAAGGCTGATCTTGTCTTTGATCTCTTCGGAGAGGCTCTCTTCGCAGCGGCAGATGATGATATCGGGGATGATGCCAATGCTCCGGAGCATTTGTACCGAGTGTTGCGTTGGCTTGGTCTTCACTTCGCCAGCAGCTTTGAGGTAGGGAACATAGGTGAGATGGATGTTGATGCAATCGCGCGGACGTTCGTGGCGGAACTGCCGGATAGCTTCCATGAATGGGAGGGATTCGATATCGCCTACGGATCCGCCAATTTCGACGATGACGACATCGGTTCCTTCCCGCTGGTCGGCACAGGCGAGAATGCGCTGTTTGATCTCGTCGGTGACATGGGGAATGACTTGGACAGTTTTGCCAAGGTAATCGCCGCGGCGCTCGCGTTTGATCACGCTTTCATAGATCTGGCCAGTTGTAGTGTTCGAAGCACGGGTAACAGGCGAATTAGTGAAACGGTAATAGTGACCCAAATCAAGATCGGTTTCTGCGCCATCATCAGTGACGTAGACCTCGCCATGTTGGAAGGGGCTCATCGTTCCTGGATCGACGTTGAGATAGGGATCGAGCTTGAGTAGAGCGGCTTTGAGTCCACGGCTTTCTAAGAGCATCGCAATAGAGGCGCATGTAAGACCCTTTCCCAAGGAAGAGACCACCCCTCCTGTCATAAAAATATATTTAGTCATAGTTTTATCCCTATTTCTACGTAAAAGTTTGGACTGGTTGCGCTTTAAACTCAAGGCTTGTCCAAGAATAAGGCGACGCATTAGAGTGGAAGAAAAACACTTTTTTTCTGCTTCGAAAATGATGTAAAAAATCCGTTAACATTCTCTTATTGAGGTAAGCCTATGGTCGTTAGTGTTTTTGAACTCTTTTCGATTGGGATCGGCCCTTCAAGTTCTCACACAGTTGGCCCAATGCGGGCAGCTAGGCAGTTTACGCTTGGCCTTTATGAAGAAGGCAAGCTCGATCAAGTGGGATCGATCACGATAGAGCTGTTTGGCTCTTTAGCTATGACTGGGCATGGACATGCTACAGATATAGCACTGCTTCTGGGGCTCCAAGGGAGTGCGCCTGAAGAGGTCGATCCGAACGCCGTGGAAAGCCAAATTGCCAATATCCGGGAAACGGGTTCTATCAGGCTCCTAAGCCGAAGGCAAATTCCCTTTTCTGAAGAACGGCACCTTCTTTTCTTAAAAGGAAAACGGCTCCCATTTCACTCTAACGCAATGCGTTTTTCTGCACTTGATGTGCGTGGACGAGAAATTACCTCGGAAATCTATTATTCAGTTGGGGGAGGTTTTATCGTGCGCCACGATGAAATGCTCCAATCGAGTGAAACACCTAAAAGTTCCCAAGTTCCATTTCCCTTTAAGACGGCCAAAGAATTGTTAGGGCATTGCATTCGTGAAGATAAACCAATCTGGGAAATCGTCATGGCCAATGAGCGCGTCTGGCGGCAGGATGACGAAATCGAGCGGGGTATTTTGCGTATTTGGAACGTCATGCAGGCATGCGTGAACCGTGGTTGCCAGCAAGAAGGGATTTTACCAGGGGGGCTCAATGTCAAAAGGCGTGCTGCAGGCATCTATCGTACCCTGACGCTCAAAGGCGATCTTCACAAAGATCCAACGGAAATTCTCGATTGGGTCAGCCTATTTGCCTTGGCGGTCAACGAGGAGAATGCGGCCGGAGGGAGGGTCGTTACAGCGCCTACCAATGGAGCATCGGGAGTGATCCCATCTGTATTGCATTATTATAGAAAATTTACCGCGAATCCCTCAGATGAGGGCATCGTTCGGTTTTTTCTCACAGCAACGGCTATCGGCATTCTTTATAAAGAGGGAGCATCGCTTTCGGCTGCGGAAATGGGCTGTCAGGGCGAGGTTGGCGTTGCTTGTTCGATGGCGGCCGGAGGTCTGGCGGCTGCACTTGGTGCGACGACCTTTCAGATTGAAAATGCTGCTGAAATTGGGATGGAGCACAACCTGGGATTGACCTGCGACCCGATTGGCGGACTGGTGCAAATTCCCTGTATCGAACGCAATACTATGGGTGCTATCAAAGCGATCAATGCTTGTCGTCTTGCAATGCATGGCGATGGGGATCATCGCGTATCGCTCGATGAAGTGATCAAGGCGATGCGGCATACAGGCGAGGATATGAAGAGCATCTATAAGGAAACCTCAGAAGGGGGGCTTGCAGCCCATGTTTCTGTAGCTATCGCTGAATGCTAAAGGATCTACAATGACATCGTTACAAAAACTTCGATTGCAATACCAGCCAGTCATCCCACGGCTTTTCCATAATTATCGGCAGGTGGGCTTTTCGCCTGGGCCGGAGAGCTTTTCCGGAAAAATGAGCGAGGAGATCCGCTCCCTTTTTCCCAAGACGCACAAACAAGCGATGGTCCTGGGTCATAATTCGACACAACGAACCTGTAATCCACTAAAAGTCGGAGTAGTTTTCTCAGGCGGTCAAGCTTCTGGAGGACACAATGTTGTCATAGGGCTTTACGATGGCTTGAAGATGCTCAATCCAGCAAGCACCTTGATCGGGTTTCTCGATGGTCCGGGAGGCATCGTCAGCGGTAAGAGCATTGCCCTGCAGGGCGAGCTTCTAGCCAATTATCGCAATCAGGGAGGATTTGATCTCATTGGCTCTGGACGCATCAAAATTGAAACAAGCGAACAATTAGATGCGACGCTCAAGGTCGTACAAAATTTACAGCTCGATGGGCTTGTCATCATAGGGGGCGATGACTCCAATACCAATGCAGCAGTCTTGGCTGAATTTTTCCTGCAAAAGGGATGTTCGACAAAGGTCATCGGTGTTCCCAAGACGATCGATGGCGATTTGCAAAATGAACATCTTCAAATTTCTTTTGGGTTTGATACAGCTTGTAAAACCTATTCTGAGATGATCGGCAATATTGCGCGCGATGCACTATCAGCCAAAAAATATACGCATATCATCAAGCTCATGGGTCGATCAGCCTCGCATATTGCCCTAGAATGCGCATTCCGTACGCACCCCAATCTTGTTTTGATCAGTGAAGAGATCGCCCACAAGAAAATGACACTAAAAACCTTGATCGATCAAATTGTTGGTGTCATCGAGCAACGCGCACAGGCTGGAAAAAATTATGGTGTGATCCTCTTGCCAGAAGGATTGATCGAATTCATTCCTGAAATGAATGTCTTGATCCACGAGCTGAATGGGGTAATGGCCAATGCGTCCAATAACACACAGGAAGGAGTTCTATCTCAACTTTCTCAAGAAGGAAGATCGTGCTTTGAGGCGTTGCCCGAGAAAATTCGCCATCAGCTGCTTGCTGAGCGCGATCCGCATGGCAATGTCCAAGTTTCAAAGATCGAAACAGAGCAGTTGGTCATTGAACTTGTAGAAAGAGAACTCAAGAAAAAGCAAGTAAAAGCCCATCCCGTAGGGCATTTCTTTGGTTATGAGGGGCGGGCTGGGTTCCCATCGAATTTCGATTGCAATTACTGCACGACATTGGGCTATACGGCTGCGCTTTTGATCGACGAGGGATTGACAGGGTATATGGCGATTGTACAAAACCTCCATCTCGCTTCGACAGAATGGACGATCGGCGCTCTTCCCATCGTCTCCTTATTGCATATGGAGCAGCGCATGGCCAAGCGAAGGCCTGTGATTCAAAAGGCGTTAGTCGACCTCGATGGCAAGCCCTTCAAGGTCTTCAGCGAACTAAGGCAGCGCTGGGTAATGGAGGATGATTATCAATTCCCAGGCCCTATCCAGTTCTATGGCGATCAAGCAGTTACCGATCTCATCCCCGAGACTATGACCCTGGCCTTTAGTGGAAGTCATTAGAAAGTATTTGCAAATTCTTTTCTCCATGAGGATTGAAGAATTCGCGATGGAATTTTTAGAATAAAATCCATTTAAGCGCTTCCATGATTATGAAAATGAACGCAAAGACAACGTAAGCCGCAAAGACGCAGAGAAAATTGAAAATGTATTAGCCGCGCTGATAATAGACGCTGCAATCGAAGTACATCGGACATTAGGCGGCCCAGGCTTATTGGAGAGCTTGTATCAAACTAGGATTACTTCTCAATTTTGGGCAAAAACTTCTTCGCAATGGCATAGAAAGAGTCGTTAATGATTTACAAAACTCTTTGCGTCTTGCGCGTCTTTGCGTTAATTTTCATAATCGCTGTTTCGAAAGAAGTCTAATGAATTTGCAAATACTTTCTAAGAGGCTTGTTCAATGACCTCGGTGCTTGGCCTTCTTTTTTAGTTGCTTGATGACAAATTGCTCATTTTTATGAGCTTGCTTTTCAGCACTGCTTTTGAACTTTTTTTCTTTTTTTTTCGTTTCGAGTTCTTCTCTCATAGCATTTTGGGCAAATGTCGAAGGCCTGGACGTCTCTTTGATTTTTTCCATCTCGCGACGAACTTCGCGCTGAAGTCTTTTTGGATTCATCCGTTTGATTTGAAGAGAGAATTCTTTGAGCTGTCCAAAATTGAGCTCATGGTAGTGATTTAGGACGAAATCATGGATTTCTTGATCGGCAGGCTCGCCTCCAAATACGTGTCTTGCGACAGCATACCCTTCCTTGTCCATGCGTTCGAATGTGCCAATCCAGTAATGTTTTTCGAAGAAAATGGTCGCCTTGATCGTAGCCATTTTTACCTGAATTTTTAAGTTTTAAAGCTTAGGAAGTATTTGCAAATTCTTTCAATTAGAAAATTCAATTTGAAATAGGAAAGCCTGAAGGACAGTCCTTGATGTAGAACAGTCAAAAGTGTTTTGTTAAAACTTCCTGAAGTATTTCTTCAAATTGCTTTATAACTACTAGTTTAAACTTGGGGTTAATCTTTGGATCGACGAAGGCTTTTCTACCGAATTGGGAACTCTTTAACTTTTTGAGCAAAGATTTTTCTCCTTTACATACTTCATAGATGGATCGATGCAACAAGGACCCTATCTCTTTTCCGAGAATTTTTTCCAGGGTATTTAGAAGTGCTAAGATAGCTCTGCAGTCGTGCTTTCCTTTCAAACATCTTTTTAATTGACTAAGGAACGTCTTCATTTGTAGTGTTTTGTTTTGCTTCTCGAGCTGCACGCTAAAGCGCTCTAGTCCAATAGGTAGATCGATAAAGCCATTCATTTGAAAGTTACTGTTTCCATTAAGAGCTTGTAATTGTCCGATCTCTTTTGGCAGCCTTCTCAGGCGATTATTGTTTAACCAGAGGGAAGTCAAAGCTGCGAGTTGTCCGAACTCTTTTGGCAAGCTGGTCAGTTGATTTTTATGTAAACCAAGATGAGTCAAAGCCTTTAGCTGTCCGAACTCTTTTGGCACGCTGGTCAAGCGATTATTGTCTATCCAAAGAATAGTCAAAGCCTTTAGCTGTCCGATCTCTTTTGGCACGCTGGTCAGGTGATTATTATTTAAGTAAAGCGTTCTCAAAGCCCCGAGCAGCCCGACCTCTTTGGGCAAACTTGCCAGGTGATTATCATTTAACCAAAGATAAGTCAAAGCCCTGAGCAGCCCGACCTCTTTCGGCAAACTTATCAGGCGATTATTCGCCAAATCAATCGAAGTCAACGCCCCAAGCTGCCAGATCTCTTTCGGCAAACTTATCAGGCGATTATTCGCTAAATCAAGCGAAGTCAACGCCCCAAGCTGCCCGATCTCTTTCGGTAGGCTAGTCAGATGATTATGGGTTAAATCAAACTCGGTCAAAGCATCTAGTTGTCCGATCTCTTTCGGCAGACTTCTCAGGTGATTATTGGGTAAATTAAGTTCATTCAAAGCCCTGAGCTGGCCGATTTCTTTTGGCAGGCTGGCCAGGTAATTATTGTTTACCCAAAGATGAGTCAAAGCCCTGAGCTGGCCGATTTCTTTTGGCAGGCTGGTCAGGTAATTAGTGCTTACCCAAAGATGAGTCAAAGCCCTGAGCTGCCCGATCTCCGGAGGCAAAAGGGTTAACTCAGACATCTGCAAATTTAATTCGACAAAAGCTTGTAAATCCGCTTGATGTTGTCCAAACCATGCTCTCACTTTTTCAGCTCTTTGCAGGGTGGCTGCCGAATCTTCGGTAATTTGCAGTTGTTTATTTTCCAAGCCTGCAAGTGGATGTATCTCATTCATTCGATCTGCCATCCTCAAAAGGTTTCTAGCTTCGACGAGTTCGAAGAATTGTCTAATGGATTGGTAGCTGGGTGATTCAAGTTCTTCGACCTCGCTTAACTCTTGCACCATTGAGATTAGCTGATGCAAAGCTTTGCTTTTTCCACCCTCGTTTAAGATTTCGCAATCTTGGTGGCAATATTTTGCGATAACGAGAACAAGATCGTAGTTTTTGATGATTAAACTAGCATTGCCTAATTCAGGAGCGGCTTTATGTGTGCTCTGCAGGTTCGCCAGATCCTTTCCTGTAAGAAATGGGGGTAGATGTGCTCTAGTCATCTCCTTAGGAGGCAACTGCAGTAGATTAAATAATTTTGGCCCATGGAGCAGTTCTTGAACGGCGTTTCTTAGTGTTTTATTGCCGATCTTGCTCCAATTGACAGATGAGCTTGTGATCTTGCATAGAGCAAGGAATGTGATTCGATCTTTTTTATCTAATGATTGGAAAGCAAGGCTTCTTCCCCGCTGCTTTTCGATGGCGTACGCAAGATAGTTCAACCGCTCTTGTCTGGATGTTTCCGCTGAATAAATAAATGTTAAACACATTATATTTTCAGTAGAGCCTTCTTTAGCTGATCGACGTTATGGCCGAAGTGGGATCGTCCATAGTCAAAAGCGGCCTGCTCTTTTTTCCCAGCTTGGCGACCTAGATCTTTGTAGATCTCGTATTTGATGGTCTCTTTATCGATTCCCAAGCGATCGAAAAGCGCATGCAACTCCTTAGCTCTCTTTTCGCTCTTTAGAGGACGAAGAGAGTTGAGCACAGCTAAGATGGTTTGGAGTTTAGCAGTATGAGATTTCGCTGTTTTTTCCTTCACCACTGGACGGGATTTTAAAGAGGCTGAGGAAGTAGGTACGTTTGGTGTGCTTGGCTTTTGTGCAACTTGATTCTGTTGAATAGGTGGGATGAAGAGATCTTGCAGTTTGATTTTGGGCAGCTCAGAACTCTTGAAGGATAAAGAATTAACAGCGAGATAAAGGGCTTTAGCGCGCTCTTGAGGCGAGGAGGTGGCGAATTGCCGTTTGCCAACTTGGATAAAATCCTTCTGTTTTCGGCCATTCAGGCGCCATATTGCCTTGAATACCTTGTTCTTGAGCTCGGTTCTTAAGGCAGCAAAGCTCTTGTTAGCTGATGGATCTTGATCTTCAATTTTACGAGCGAGTTCCATCAACACCCCTGCATCTTTTGAAGGTTTTCCATAAAAATCGGTGCTGGCATCCACGAGGCTGTTTAAATCACCGATGAGTACGCGGTATAATTGGCGAATGAATTGTTGCAAGACATCCATCCGTTCTTTTTTATTCAAATGATGGAGCTTGGCAAGATGTTTGCTTTTTACGAAGGCATTCCTGCCGAATGTGGATGAAGGCTTGACTGAAGGATCTCTAATCAGAGAGGCTTTTAGGTAAATTTCGTTTTTATACCAGGCTGGCAGAATATCCAAACATTGGCGAATTGTTTCCTGATCATCATTGATTAAGGCCTGCATTAATGGGCCAAATACATTCGTGGTTGCACGGTGAAAGCCATCGCTAAGCGCCACAAAGTGGGCATCGAGATCTCGGCAATTGTTTGTGGCTTTGACGATCTCCTTCATAAAAGGATCTTCCCATTGATTGATCATCATAAGCCTTGTGATCAATACACGCTTGTCGCCATCGAGGACTGCAGCCCAGGTCGCGCTGAAGGGGGCTGCTGGATCGACCATGAAGTGAGCATTGTCTGGAGAGTAGAGCATGTACTCTGGTTTTTTATCTTTTAAACGTGGGTGGGAATGGACATTGAGGGGTTTTAAACTCCCAATGGCAATCGGTTGAGGGTGTTTGTGGGTTGTAGCGTCTTTGGCGCTGCTAACACCCCAAATGGGAAAAAGACCCATTGGGAACTGCCGCTTGACATCATTGTGTAACAGAAGATCGGGATATGCCCAGCGGTGTACATTGAGATTGAACGGGCGCGCAGGGTACTGGGGAATGTATGCTGCTGATGAAGCGAAATCATTATTGATAGTGACGCATTGAAGATCGACTATGCGTCCATCGAGTTTACCAACAGCCTTTTTTATCGTAGAGGGGATGAGGGGCAAGCATGTAGGGGATAACCGATAACCGGCAATCGGAACTCCAAGGATCTGGTAGGTGGAGACGGTTGGAAATTGCAAATCATCGTAACCACTATTCATGATCGCAGGTGGCAGACGAGGAGATAGTATGTTAGCAAAAAAGTGGATACTTTTGGCTCGATTGAAGTGAGGGCCAAGGACGGGATCGCCGGACGTGTTGAGAATCATGACATTGCGGGCATGTTTTAGTACGTTCACTGTGTCACGATCGGGTGCTTTGGCTTGGTGGATTTCTTGGAAGAGTTTTTTGATTTTTGCTTGTAACCCACGGATTTGCTGAGGAGTTGTGGCAGGGCTTAGAGCGAGCTGCTTGGCTTGATAGAAAAGAGCCTGAGCTTGGTCTCGATAATGAGTATCCACTCTGAGCATAGTAATCCTTTGAAAGGTTTTGGCTTTTCGAGCCGTTTCTTAGTCTATCACAGACATAGAAGACGGCTCAAAAAGTAAAGAACAAGAGCTTACAAGGCAAGACGCTCGAGGATGACCCCTCTTAAAAGCTCGATATTATGGCCGAAATGAGAGCGTCCATATTCAAACGCCGCTTTGTCTTTTCTGCCAGCTTTTCGACCTAGGTCTTTATAGAGCTCATATTTGACCTTCTCTTTATCGATTGCCAAGCTATCAAAAAGTGCGTGCAATTGCTCAGCTCTCTCTTTGTCCTTTAAAGAGCTAAGAGGCTCAAGGAAATCCAAGACCATTGCGAGTTTGGCATGCGGTCCAACTTTTTTAGGAGAGGGAGGGGATGTTGGTGTCGGTTTTGTGCTGGACGTACTGGGTTTTGTCGATATAGGAGAGTCAGGTGGTGTTTTTACCACATGCTGTTTTGGAACAGGCAAGCGTTTGAATTCTTTTTCATCCTTCGGTTCGAGAGTAAGCTGCGCGAGTTTTATTGATTTCGGTAGCTCGGCTTTGCGGAAAGGTAGGGCAGTTGCCGCAAGGTAGAGTGCCTTAATTCGCTCTTGAGGCGAGCATGTTTCGAACTGTTTCTTGCCATATTTGACAAAATCTTTGTCCTGTCTGTCATTCAAGCGCCAAATGGCCTTGAACACCTTATGTTGGAGTTCAGGTTTCAATTTAGCAAATTCTTCTGCAGCAGAGGGATCATTGTCTTCATATTTTTGCGCTAGCTGCATCAAAGTAGACACGTCTTTAGGCAGTTTTCCATGAATATCGCCGCTAGCGTTCATAAGTCCTGCTAAATCGCTATAGAGTATGTGAAGCAGTTCGGCAAGGTGTCCTTGGAAGGCTTTCAGCTGTTCTTCTTTGCTTAAGCGGTCTGTCTGATCGATTTTGTCGCTATTCAAGAAAGCGAGTTTTCCAAAGTTAGCAGGCTTTTTACTAGTGGGGTCTTTGATAAGACCAGCATGCCTTGCAATATTGGTCTGGTGCCATGCAGGTAGAGCCTTGAATTGCTTTAGTATTTCTTCTTGTTCACCGTTGAGCAGTGCTTTTGCTAAAGGATCGAAAATGGCTTGAGCTGTTTGCTCAAATGCCTGTTTGAGCTTGACGAGGTGGGCATCGAGGTGTTGGCAGTTTTTTGAAGCTTGGACGAAGGCCTGCATGAAAGGATCTTCGAAGTTGTGGACCATCATGAGCCTTGTGATCAATACACGCTTGTCGCCATCGAGGACAGCTGCCCAGGTTGCGCTAAAGGGGGCTGCTGGATCGATCATGAAGTGAGCATCATCTGGAGAATAGAGCATGTACTCTGGCTTTTTATCCTTATCCTTACCACTGAATCGAGCATGAGCATGTACTTGGAGCGGTTGTAAACTGCCGAGGGCGATAGGTCGTGGTTTTTTGTGTTTGGTGACACCTTGAGCGCTGCTAACCCCAAAAATAGGGAAAAGGCCCATAGGAAATAATAGTTTAACGTCATTGCCAAGCAAAATATCAGGATATGCCCATAGGTGCGAATTGAAATTGAG
Organism: uncultured Simkaniaceae bacterium; assembly: GCA_963791555.1. Taxonomy (GTDB): domain Bacteria; phylum Chlamydiota; class Chlamydiia; order Chlamydiales; family Rhabdochlamydiaceae; genus JAGXTH01. The sequence continues at coordinate 37,259 of CAWBSQ010000002.1, read as the reverse complement.
GGGGCGTCCAAGATGACTTTCGGCGAATCCATTCGCAACGGCTCTAGTATCGAGCGTGACAGATAAGAGATCAACGACGCGTCCATCGAGATCGCCAACGGCCTTTTTTAAGGATGAAGGGAGCAGCGGCAAGCAAGTAGGGGCTAATCGATAGCCGGCAATGGGGCTAGCAATCACATGATAGGTCGAGACAGTTGGAAATTGAAGATTATGGTAAGCGCTGTTCCTCATAGTAGGAGGGATAAGTGGGCAGAGAGTGTTTATATAAAGGCGGTCTTTGATGCTCGAGCGGACAATCCCATCTTGGGCGGTATTGGGCGTGGTGATATTGCGGGCACGGTTTAGTAGCTGAATCGCTTCTGGCTGGTCAGTCTTTGTTTTGAGGATTTCTTTGAAGAGTTCCTCGATCCGCCCTTGAAGAAGACGGATTTGCTGATGGTCTGGAGTTGGGGCGTCTGTAAGCTTGGTGGCTTGTTCAATAAGAGCTTGGGCCTGTTCTTTATAATTAGTGTTAATTCCTAGCATAGAAATCCTTAAATTTTTTTTCTTAAAAAGAAATGATTCAAATTAATTTTTAGTACAATCTGGTGAGTTGGTGAACAAATTTCGATGATTTAATGCCCAGAATAGGACTCGAACCTACACACCTTGCGGCACCAGAACCTAAATCTGGCGTGTCTACCAATTCCACCATCTGGGCATAAAACAGACGATTAGTGAGAGTCGTTGCAAAAATTATAGATAAACAATGGCTTAAAAGCAAGGACCTATAACCGTTTTTTTGAACATAAATTTTTTTAAATTATAAACTTATTTTTTTATACAAGGTGTCCGAGGCGGTATCAACTGCTTCCTGCGTTTCTATATCGTACAGAGTGATCGAAAAGCGATAGTGCTCGAGGTCATGGGTTTTTTGGTGTGTGATCGCCTTTGTCAGGCGGATCTTGGCTAAAAATTGAGGGGCTTTAGCAACGCCAGATTGCGGGCGTGTGGCGAGATCGTATTTGGGATCGCGCAGGCTCTTCTCGAGCAGACGATCGAGTTCTTTTTCGTCGAGGGAATCGCCGACGACGACGCTAAAGCGCCCATCATCCACAGCGACCTCTTCGATGACATCGCGGATCATAGCGGTAGAGATGAACTGATCGGTGCGGTTGTCGACATCAGTGATGATGATGCGTGCTTTGCCTTTCGACGCGAGATCTTCTTTGGCCACGGCCCACCAACGGTTCATTAGGGCGTTGGTGACTTGGCTTGTTTGGATCTTGATGTCCATAGCCCCATATTTCCAATCGAGGCGAGTCTCTTTTTCATGACCAGGGGTGACATCCTGGGCTGTTCGGATATTCCTCCCGCATGCTGTGAGAGCGACAAGTGAAAGAAGCATGGCACATGCTGAGAAATTAAGGATTCGGGTGTTTGGCTTTTTGTTAGAATTCATATAGCTCCTTTGTTGGGTATGAGAAATTGGGTTTCATGTCCATGAGGACGGAAAATTTGCACGACGACGAGTTCTCCAGCCTGCACGCGAAGGGTTTGTTCTTTGCCATTGGAGAGAGAAATCGAATAGCTGCCAGGATCTAAATCTTTGCGAAAAAGAGATATCTCCTGAGGCAGGGTATTCCACATCCGCGTGTCAGCCGAAGTCATAAGGTTGCCAATGAGCATGCCGATGTCGACAATGGTGCCAACGGTCTTGTCTTTTTCATAGGCATAACCGGTGCCGGCACGGCGGATAAGCTGTCTGGCCGCAGCTCTTGCAGCAATGTAGGGAATTTGGCGGTTCAATTCAGTTTTAGCAGAGCAGAAGACATCGTATGTCAAAGTAGGATCTATTGGCTCCCCATCGATCGATAAAACAGGAAGAGGAAAGGAAAAAGGCTGCTTAGGAAAGACGGGTATAGCGATGCCGCTTAGAGAAGAGAGTGCAGGTTTGATGCCTGTTGTTTTCAACAAAAGTTCCAAAAGTTGGAGGCTGACGATGCTGGCTGGAGCTATTTCGCTGCGTTTTTGAGGGATCACCCTATCGTAAACCACAAACGCTACATGGGCCTTGTCTTTCGCCATCTTGGATTCATCAATCCCAAGACGATGGTAGAGCAATCTTGCTTGGCTCACATCTCCCTCATATTCCATGGCCATCGCGAGCAGGTAATTGATCAATGGATGAAACTCATGTTCATCGATCGAAGAGAGTTCATTCTGAAGGCTTTGCAGTTCTATGGCTTGTCTCAATAAAGCGATGCCATTTTTAGGGTCCCCTGATTGGAAGCAGGCGCACGCAGCCATAAACCTGGCGAGGAGTGCTTCATCAGGAGCTGCGATATAGGGGGCTTGAGCATCATCGATAAGCCATTGTGCCATATGCTCTTGGAGGAGCTTTTTTCGATAAAAATCGGAAGCGTCCAGCGCCGTTAGATAATCGCCGATGCTATCTGAGGCATTACCTTGCGCTAGTCGGATTGTGGCGCGGTTGAGGAACTGCCAGACGGCTTCTTTGTTTTGGGTGTAGTGGCGGATAGGAAGCTCTACTAGGTCGTTACCATCAGCAGCTGCGCAGTAGCTCATGATGGCTTTGTCAGCAAAGGATGCCTTACTCTGACAGGCACATAAAATGATCATGGAAAGCAAACAAACACGAATCATAGTCGAGCAGTATAGTTTGCTTTGCTTTTGACATGAATATAACTAATTAATTTAATCAATGAATTTGCTGTATAGATTTTAAAGTTATTTGTAACAGTAATCGTAAATAAAATATTTATAATTTATGTTATATAAGAAATGTTGTATAATTAATAAATTAATATCGTCATCTTAATAAGTTTGGTAATATTTTTAAATTAATTATATAACAGATTCGAATATTGCCAAGAGTAGTAATGGTTATAATTTAAATTAAATAAATAATAAAAAAAGAGGGTGCAATGAGTGTTGTAAATACAAGGCAGAATCCAATTGTTGGATTTTCGCCTACCACTAATAAACTATCCAATGTGGTCGTAAGACCGATAACACCTGCTCCTTTCCTTTCCAAGATCTTTCCAGTGCAACAAACATCCTCCACGTTACTAAAGGCAGCTGCTACCCAATATCAAACTCTTGCTGCCCAACTAGAAGAGGCTGTTCGAAAGGGGGATCGATTGTTAGTAGCAAATCTTTTTAGAAAGTTGCCCGAGGTTATCGAAAGGACTTTAACCAATAGTGCAACAAAGAAGGGGGATACAGCGTTAGAACCAGCTCTTTTGGGATTAACGAGGACTGTCCAACAGGCTTTAGTCAATAGTGCAACAAAGAATGGGGAAACATTGTTAGCTCTGTGCATTCGTTCAAACAATATTCAATGCTTTGAGCTTTTGCTTGATTCAGGGGCGATTCCGGAGAAGACGTTGTTGCATTTAGCAATTAAAGAATCTAGACCGCTTTTTGTCGAAAGACTGTTGACAAAGATGTCGACTGAGCAGCGCAAATCTCTTTTGCAAGCTACTGATGACGAGGGGTTCACACCATTACTATTGTGTGCGACTTTGAATGATGAACTAAGCATGAAAAGCTTGCTTAGGGCTGGAGCAGATCGTTTCTGCAAGACTTCAGATGGTATGAACTTCTTGCACCATGCTGTACTTGGAAATCGTCCTGAACTTATAGCCAGTTTCCTGAAAGCGATTCCTGAGAAAACGGCTAAAGAGTTGGCCAATACTGTCAATGGAATCGGACTCTCACCTCTTTTATATTGCCTTTTTCCTAAAGCTGGAAAGTGTATGAACCTCTTGCTCAATGCAGGCGCAGATCCACTACAAACCAATCCTGAGAAGGCAACCTACCTCCATCTCATCGCAAGAATGGGATATCCAAAATTGCTAAAGAGCTTCTTAAAACGAATTTCCAAGCTGCCTCCAGATCTTTATGCAAAGGTGCTGAATGCGCAAGATGTCGAGGGAGATACTGCTTTATCCTTTAGTTGCCTTTTTAATAAAAAGCGCTGCCTAGAGCTTTTGCTCAAAGCACATGCAGACCCTCTTATTCCTGATTCTTCTGGAGACTTTATCTATACTGCAGCGCTGACAAAAGGCAAAACCCAAATAACTCGTATTTTAGCGCGGAAAGAGCCCAAGTTGAAGGGAGCCTACGCTTTATTGCGGGTTGCGAATGCTTTTGGCTTAGAGCCTGAACCATTGGTAGCAGGAAAAAAACTGCCTTTTCCTGGATCTTCTAATCATTTAGAGCAAAGGTTTGTCTTATCGACGTTGAAAGAACCATTGATTCGAAGCAAGATCCTCTCCTGTTGCGATAACGAACAGTATCGAGAATTGCTAGAGGGATTTACTCAGGCTGATTTAAGAACTTCTCACGCGGATGTTGTAAAGCGGATCCGTCAGGGCAAACTCGTTATTGTTCCAGCCGGTTGGGAGGATCATGCGATCAGGCTCGTCTTTCACAATGGTTACCTTGTGATTTGCAACCGCGGCGAAGGATGTAGCGATGAACATGGCAACGATCGGACCTTTTTTGCTCATAGGATCTCTTTAGATCAGGTGACCGAGGAGCTTTTTGAAAAAAGCCTCGATTTGAGCGATGCTAATGTAAAAGACGCTATGAAATTCTATTATGGCGAGCTTCTTCGGAAATTAGAAGTACGGCAGGATGACTTTTGCAAGAAGATCCAAGCCATCAGTCCCAAGCCGATTTATGCCGATATTTGTGCTTTTGCTGCACCCAAATCGGCGCTTCGGGCATCTCTTGCACTTTTGACGAAAGATCCTGAGGTGGCACGTGATGCATCCAAGGCGTGGGCCACTAAGCAACGCGAGCAAGCGCTCGATGTCTTTCAAAAGACTCCTACACCATTTGACGAAGACTATCGCCAAGAGTTCATAGCCGCCCAGTCCAAACGTCTCGATCTAAGGAAACGTACTCAACTCGTTAAGCATCTTTATCGATTGAAAGAGAAGATCGCAAAGGGTCGATCGATAACTAAGGCGATGAAAGAACTCGGTGATTTTTTTGGCTTGAAGCAGCGGAAAAAACTCGAGGCCTGTCTGCAAACAGTATGCCAAAAGAAAAAAATGAGAGCTGCTTCTCCGCAGTTTGGCCGGGCAATGTTCTTACAACGCAAATGCAGTGGTGCATTAAAAATAGAAGCAATCGATATGTTTATCGAACAAATTGATCTAGATAAAACAATTAGAGACAAGCTAAATATTAATAAATAAAAAATAGGGAATTAAAAATGAGCATTGTAAATTCTTGGAACAGTCCGATTATTGGCTTGTCAGCTATCACTAATAAACTATCTGATTGGTTCGTAAGATCGATAACACCAGCTGCATTCCTTCCAAAAATCGTCCCTATAAAGCAAGTTTCCACGGCTATGCTAAAGGCACCTGCTGCCCAGTATAAAGCCGTTGCTGTCAAACTAGAAGAGGCTATAAAAAGCCGTGATTCAGGGTTAGTTATAGATCTTTTGAAGGATTTACCGGAATTTATCCAAAAGACTTTAGTGAACACACCGACACAAGATGGAACTACACTGTTAACATTAAGCATTTATTCGGGAAGCTTTAAATGCATGAAGTGTTTACTCAAATTCGGTGCAATCCCGGAGAAGACTTTGTTGCATGAAGCCATTGAAGGATATAGACCAGATTTTGTCGAAAAAATTTTGGCAAACGTATCGCCTGAACAGCGTGAATTTCTTTTGAACGCTACAGACAGCAAGGGTTTCACACCCCTGCTATTGTGTGCGGTGCGTGATGCAAAAAGCATGAAAAGCCTATTAGAGGCCGGAGCTGATCCTTCCTGCAAAACTTCAGATGGTATGAACTTTCTGCATCATGCGATAAAAGGAATTCGTCATGAACGCATGGAGAGCTTCCTGAAAAACATTCCTAAGGAGACAGCTAAAGAATTAATGAATGCCGTCGATGACAAGGGGCTATCTCCTCTTCTTTGCTGCGCTTCCCCTGATGCAGAAGAATGTATGAATGTGTTGCTAAATGCAGGGGCAGATCCTCTACAAACCAATTCTGAAAAGAAGACATACCTTCATCTCATTGTAAAAAAGGGATATCCCAAATTGCTAAAGAGCTTTTTAAGGCAGATTTCCAAGCTGCCTCCAGATCTTTATACCAAGGTGTTGAATGCTCAAGATTCGAAAGGAAGTACGCCTCTAGCTGTTTGTTGCTCAGTTAGCAAAAAGCGTTGCCTAGAGCTTTTGCTCGAAGCTCAAGCAGACACTCTCATTCCTGATTTTTCCGGAGACTTTATCTATACTCTAGCGATGTCAAAAGACAAAACCCAGACAGCTCGTACTTTAGCGCAGAAAGAGCCCAAGTTGAAAGGAGCCTACGCTTTATTGCGGCTTGCGAATGCCTTTGGCTTAGAGCCTGAGCCGAAAATAGCGGGAAAAAAGTTGGGTTTTCCTGGATCTTCTAGTCCTTTAGAGCAAAGACATGTCTTTGCTACGTTGAAAGAGCCATTGATTCGAAGCAAGATTCTCGCCTGTTGTGATAACGAACAGTACCGAGAATTGCTGGAGGCATTCAATCCATCTACAACATCATCTCATGAGGATGTGGTAAAGCGGATCCGTCAGGGCAAACTCGTCATTGTTACAGCCGGTTGGGAGGAGCATGCGATTATGCTTGTCTTTCACGATGGTTATCTTGTGATTTGCAATCGCGGCGAAGGATGTAGCGATGAACATGACCAAGATCGGACCTTTTTTGCTCATAGGATCTCTTTAGATCAAGTGACCGAAGAGCTTTTTAAAAAGAGCGAGGATTTAGACAATGCTAAGGTAAAAGACGCCATGAAATTCTATTATGGCGAGCTTCTTCGGAAGCTAGAAGCGCGGCAGGATAACTTTTGCAAGAAGATTCAAGCAATCAGTCCCAAGCCAATTTATGCCGGTATTTGTGCTTTTGCTGCACCCAAATCGGCGCTTCGGGCATCTCTTGCACTTTTGACGAAAGATCCTGAGGTGGCACGTGACGCATCCAAGGCCTGGGCCACTAAGCAACGCGAACAGGCGCTCGATGTCTTTCAAAAGACTCCTACCCCATTTGATGAGACTTATTTTAATAAGCTCGCTGCTGCCCAGACCCAACGTCTCGATCTGAGGAAGCGTACTCAACTCGTTAAGCATCTCTATCGATTGAAAGAGAAGATTGCAAAGGGTCGATCGATAGCTAAGGCTATGAAGGATCTCGGCGATTTTTATGGCTTGAAACAGCGGAAAAAGCTCGAGGCCTGTCTGCAAACAGTATGTCAAAAGAAAAAAATGAGAGCTGCTTCTCCGCAGTTTGGCCGAGCGATGTTCTTACAACACAAGCTCAGTGGCGCATTAAAGCAGGAAGCGATCGATATGTTTGTCGAACAAATCGATCCAGATAAAGCGATTCGTCAAAAACTCAATAAAGCTGATTAAGCAGGGGGAAATATGTCTTTTGTCAATGATCCAATATCTAGTGGAGTTAGCGATCTTCCTCCTCATGTGCCGCCAAAGCCCTTGAATGGGATGAAACTTTCTTCATCACCGACTGTTTCTAAATTTTCGATCGCGACACCGCTGGTCGCTCTGCCCCATTTGCCATCAAGTGCGCAGGCAGTTGTACCCTATACCAAACTTCCATTGAAGACGAACACTAGATTGTCTCGTAGAGTAAACACCATTCAATCACAAATAGATAAGGCTGTGCGCGAAGGCGATGCAGTCTCGTTGACCAGGCTCTTTAAGAGCTTGCCTGATCCTCTCCGCAAAGCATTGGCGAAATCACAGATCGTTTCTAAACTTTTGATCGCGGCACCTTCAGTCACGCTGCACCCTTTACCAGCTAGTGGGCAGACAGTTGTACCCTATACTAAACTTCCATTGAAGACACGCATGGCGTTGGTTCGCAGAGTGAATGCCATTCGATCGCAAATACATAAGGCTGTGCACGAAGGCGATGCAATCTTGTTGGATAGGCTCCTTAAGAGTTTGCCTGATGCTTTCCGCAAAGCGTTAGCGACTAGAGCGAATTATTCTGGTGATACACCACTAGCAATGAGCATCCTTTCTGGCAGTGTCGAATGTTTTAATCTCTTACTTGAAGCAGGGGCGGTCCCGCAAAAAAATCTTTTGCTCTTCGCCATTGAGAAAAAGAGACCTGAGTTCGTCGAATGTCTCTTACAAAAGCTCCCAGCGAAGGAGAGGCAAGAATTGATGGAGGCAGCGGACGATGAAGGGGATACACCTTTGCTCCTCTGTGCTATAGAGGGTGAGTATCAAAGCATGGAGCTCTTGCTCAAGGCCGGGGCAAACCCTCTAGCTATAAATCTAGAAAAACAAAATTTCTTCCACTTGGCTGTATTAGGAAAACATTCTAAACTCTTCGCAAGTTTTTTAAAAAAGATCTCTATGAAAGCTGCAAAAGAGTTGGCCAATGGTGTTGATAAGGATGGTGATACCCCTCTACTTTATTGTGCTTTTCAAGAAGGAATGCCTTATATGAACCTTCTCCTCCAGGCGGGAGCAGATCCTTTGCAAACAGGTTCTGATAAGAGAACTTTTTTGCATAAACTTGTGCAAAATAGCGAAGCCAGCGTACTAAAAGCATTTTTGCGAAGAGTTTCTAAAGATCGAACCTTATCGAAAGCTGACTATCGAAAACTGTTGAATGCCCAAGATAAAAATGGCGATACCGCCTTGCTCTATTGCATTTATTACAACACCGAACATTGCCTACGTCTATTGCTCAATGCGAAAGCCGACCCTTTTATCTACAATCATAGTGGTGGATTTGTCTATGGAGAAGCTTTGAATGACGGTCTTGAATCGACAGCACAATATTTAGCCGCGAAAGAGCCTAAACTGCAAGGAACTGTGGCACTGGTCAGATTGGGGAATACCTTTGGCAAAGAACTCGATGCTCCGCTAAAAGGCAAAAAAATGATCTTCCCAGGATCACTTCCACATCACGAACTCGGGCTTGTCTTAACAAGTTTGAGGGACCCAGAGATCCGCAAAAAAATTCTTTTCCATTGCGATCAAGGCCAGTACGAGGAGTTATTGCAAGCATTTGCCATCCATCCATCGAAAAAGTCGCCTCTCAAAAAAGTCGTAGAAACGATTCGACAAGGCAAGCTAGTCGTCTTTTTAGTTGGCTGGGAAGAGCATGGGTTTTCTCTTGTCTTTCGAGACGGTTATCTTGTGATTTGCAATCGTGGTGAAGGGTCGGATGATGATGATGGTAATGATCGCATGTTCGTTGCTCGTAAAATTTCTATAGACAAGGTATCAGAGGAATTTTTGCAAGAGTGCCTCGATAAAGGGGATGTATCAGCTAAAGAGGGGATGAAGTTTTTTTACGATGAGATGTTGAAGACTTTGCAGGCCCAAGAAGACAATTTTTGTAAGCAACTATGTACGATTACCCCTAAAGGAAGTTACGCAAATGTTTGCGCTTATGTAGCTTCAAAAGCAGCGCTGCGAGCCGCCCTCGCCCTTCTCACAAAAGATGTCGAAATGGCACGCCTTGCTTCAAAGGCCTGGTCGACCAAGCAACGCGAATTCGTCCTGGATGTTTTTAAAAAGACGCCTTCACCTTTCAAAGAAACCTTTTATGTAAAAACTCTTGCCCGAATGACAAAGCGGCTCGAGAAAAGAAAGAAGAAGCTTCTCATCAGGCATCTTTATCTTTTGAAAGATAAACTTCATAAGAAGGAGTTGTCGGTCGCTGCGATGAACGTTTTTGCGAATTTTTGTGGTCTTAGACAGAAGAAGCAACTCGAAGGGTGGCTGCGAATGGTCTGTAAAAAAGCAGGCATAAAAGAGGTTTTTTCTTTTTCTCGAGGAAAAATGTTCTCGAGTTCCAAACTCGGCATAGCTTTAAAAGAACAAGCGATCGACCTATTCATCGAACAGATCGATCCAGATAGTGCGATCCGAAAAAAAGCCTTAAAATCATAAAACATTGGTTTGCGTATACTATGTCTATAACTTTTCCGATCAGCGCAAAAAAAAACTTACAAGTAAATATCCAGCCAGGCTCTCTTGCACTACCAAAAGACCAAAAGAGTTTGCCTCCTACCATTCGTTCTCAAATACAGATGGCAAAAACTGGTCCATCCGAAAGCGAGCTTTTAGAAGTTGCAGCACAAGCATACGGACATACGGCTTCACAAATCAAAGACGCTGCTGCCGCTGGTAAGCATGAGGAGTTGCAGAAACTCTTGGGGAGTGCTACCAAAGATGTTCTTCAAGCTCTTGTCAACATCCCTGATGAAGCAGGGGACACTCCCTTATTTCACTGTGCTAGGTCGGGAAGCCTTCCATGCATGGAACTTCTGCTTGCGTCTGGGGCCAATCCATTGCATGTGAATTTAAGAAAAGAATCGTTCCTTCATCAGATGGCATTCTATGGCCAAGCGGAGCTGCTAAAAAACTTCCTTGAAAAAACTCACCACGATGTTCGCAAGATTTTGCTGAAGGCACGAGATGAGGATGGAGATACTGCCCTCTTCCATTGCGCGCTGTCTAAATCTACGAATACTGATGATACGCAGCCACTTGATTCCATGGTTTCAGCCAATATCGATTGTATGAACCTTCTCCTCGATGCCGGTGCCGATAAGTTGTGGAAGAACGCTGAAGGAGAAAATTTTGTCCATGTTCTTACGAGAGAAGGACGACCTGAGCTGCTCAATGTTTTTTTAGAAAGGGTCTCTAAAGCTAGGAGCCTTCGAAAAGATCCCGTGAAGACATTGATCAATGCACCTGATAAAGCAGATGATACTCCACTGTTCAATTGTGCTATTTCAGATAGTCCAGAATGCGTAAGTATTCTACTCAAGGCGGGAGTCAACAAGATGCGAAAAACTAATGAAAGGGACAATTTTCTGCACATCCTCGCGCGCGAAGGTTGTCCTGACACTCTGGGTACCTTCCTGCAAGTGCTGTCTAAGGAAGAGCGCCAGTCTCTGATCGACGCACCAAACAAGAATGGAGATACGCCTTTATTAGCTTGTTGCATGTCTGGCAGTATTGCATGCATGGATCTCTTGCTTGCAAAAGGTGCTACCCCTTCCACGAAAAGTTACGATAGCCAAAATTTTATGCATAAAGCAGCACGGTTTGACCAACTTGCGCTTTTAGATGCTTTTATACGAAAAATTTCTAAAAACCTTATCCAACCTCTCCTAGATGCCCCTGATATTAATGGGGATAGGCCCCTGTTCGAGAGCTGTAAGCTAGGCAGTCTCGATTCGATAGAGCATTTACTAAAGCTAAGACCTAATCTTATGCTCGTCAACCATAAGGGGGAATCCGCCTATGAGTTAGCGATCATCAAAGATCGCCAAGCAGCGGCTAGGTTGCTTTTAGAAAAGGAGCCTAAGCTGGAGGGATTGCTTATCTTTAAAATCCTCGGCCATGTCTTTGGCTTTGAGCCGCACGCTACCATAGCTGGAAAAAAAATACCTTATGAGGGTTCCTACGGATTTTTTATGCACAAGATCATCTTAGCCGATCTAAGGCAACCTCGTGCCCGAAAAATTTTCTCTATGTGTAAGCAAAAGCAGTTTAAAGAGTTTTTAACCGCATTTTCTCATTCGACGATCGAAAAACGTTCGGCGCAGACTCTGGTCAAGAAGATCCGTAGCGGCAAACTGACAATCCTCTGCTCCGGTTGGGATGGACATGACATCACTCTGGTTTTTCGCGAAGGCTATTTAGTGATTTGCAACCGAGGCCAAGGCTCTGGGATGAGAAAGGGTAAAGACCGTACATTTTTTGCGCACAAAATCGATCTGAAAAAAATCACTAAGCCTCTTGTTCGAAAGATCATCGAGCAAGATTTTTCGAAGCAAGAAGGCATAGAATTTTTCTATGAAGATCTTCCAGAAAAACTTCAGGCGCAAGAGGATGCTTTCTGCGAGGAAATCTATGCTATTTCCCCAAAGCTTTCTAAGACGGGTGTCTGTGCTTACGCGGCAGGAAAGGGAGCTGTACGTGCCGCAGTAGCATTGATAACAAAGAACCCCAGCGCAGCGCGCAAGGCGTCTAAAGCTTGGTCGACTAATCATAGGGAAGCTGTCCTTAAATCATTCCAAGCAATTCCTTCGCCCTTCACGGCTGCTTTTCACAAGCGGATAGTCACTACACAGTCTGAAAAGTTGAAAAAGCATCAAGCTAGAATGATGTCTTAGTTTCTTAACTAGACAGCGTTAAAAGAATCCTAATAACACCCATTAACAATTTCTAATTCGGAGATCTCTCTTAAACTATGCATTCCATTTCCATTCCATCGATACCAAGACAACATGTCTATCCTTCAACATACAGCCCATTAAAAGCTAAGTCTGCAGGTACAGATGTAGTAGAGACTGTACAGCCTCAAAAGGGAGCAACAGGACCCTTCCCCTTGAATGTCTATGCGCCTTGTCCAAGGGCTCTTTCATATCGCAAGCCGTTATACATTCATCCCTTTAGCGATGTAAGCCTTTTGCAGCGAATCAGAGAGGCTGTTGCATCAGGAAATCCTCATCTTCTTAGTAAAACGTTAAAACAATTTCCGACACATAGGCGCAGACAATTGGTAAACACCTCAGATTTGTCAGGGAAGGCGCTTTTGTTCGATGTTTTTACCTCTAAAAACATTTCTTGCACAAAGCTTTTACTTAAGGCTGGAGCAAATCCGTTTGCAAAAGATTCTCAGTCGGATAATTTTGCACACTTGGCTATTCGAAAAGGTCTTTCGATCATGCTCGAGGTCTTTTTAAACTCTGTGACTAAGGAACAGTCTGAGAAATTGGTAAACGAGGCCAATCAAGAAGGTGATACGCCTTTATCGGTCTCTTGCACGTATGAAAATACAAAATGCCTTGAGATTCTACTTAAGTTTGGAGCTAATGTTATCGTTTTCAATAAATTCACGGATACCCCCTACGATATTACCTTACTTAATCAAAATGAAGTCATGGCACAATTTTTGTGCAAAAAAGAACCGCGAGTAAAAGGAGTATTTTTGTTGTGTCTTCTTTCACATGTGTTTGGAGTGGAGTTAAGTCCTGTAGTATATGGAAAAAAAATCGATCTCTGGGGTGGCTATGGAATAGTTATGCATAGGCAAATTCTAGAAGATCTTAAAAAAGCCGATATCCAGAAGAGATTCTTTTTTTTCTGCGGTCAGCATCATTATGCTGAGTTGATTTATGCCCTCAAGCATTCAGAGATCACTTCTTCAACAAAAAAGAAGATGGTCCAGAAAATCCGTGAAGGCGAGCTTGTGATCATTTCCACTGGGTGGAATGAACATGTCATCAATCTGATCTTTCGAGATGGCTATCTAGTGATTGGTAATCGTGGTGAAGGATGTCAGGTCGAAGGTGTAACCCAAACAATTTTCACGCAAAAGATTAATCTATCCTATGTAAACGAGGATCTTCTCAATGCAATCGAGGAGATGCAAGGGCGCTCATTTGATCAAGGGGCCATCTTTTTTTATGAAACATTGCCTAGTATGCTTCAAGCGGAAACAGACAGCTTTTGCTTGGAAATGGACTCGATCGCTCCAAAGCCAAGCAAAGCAGAAGTTTGTGCGTATGCTGCCGCAAAGACAGCCCTGCGCGTAGCCGTTTTTTTCTTTACCAACCAACCAAGATTAGCTAAATCTGCCTCTAAAGCTTGGGCTATCCATCATAGGGAATGGGTGTTGGAGGAGTTTCAAAATACGCCGTCACCTTTCAACAAGGAGTATTGTCGTAATCTCATCGAGGTGCAATCGGAACGGTTAAAGATCAGGAAAATCGCTCATTTAAAAAAATGGGCAATGGATATGCAACAGGCTCGCAACACTAAGGAAACGAGCGATTTACTTGTGGAGTTAAGGAAATTCCATGGAGGGAAAATGCGTCGAGAACTTGAGCAATGCTTGATAGACGTAGTGCAAAAAGGGCAATCCGATCCCTTTTCAAAAAAGGCAGCGTTCCTTCATCCTAAATTTAATTCTGTACAAAGAGGCAAGGCAGTTCGCGAATTCATTCGCCGTGTATCTACTCGTTGAGCTCATAGACGGGGTGTACTTGAAATCCAGCTTCGCGCACAGCCAAAATCAACTTGGCGATGGAGTTCCATGCGGCACCTTGATCGATGTGTAGAAGGACTTTGGTCTGGCTTGCTTCGTGAGGCAAGAGTCCTTTTTGCTTTTGTTTAATGAGTTCGTCGCGAATGAACTGAGGATCGCTGATGAGATAATCGTGCATTTCCGTCAGCCATTTGTATTTCCCTTCTTTAGTGACGGTGAGATCGACGAGGTAATTTTCCGTGGTAGATGATGAATCCTCCACTTTGTTCCCTGTTTTGACCAGTTCGAGATCGGCATCGTTGAGTGCGCTGCGGGTCACGGCCAGAATGGCGAATACAGCCACTACGACAAAAAGAAAATCGACCATCGGGGCTAAATTCAGCGTGCCTTGCTTTTTTAGCTCTTCATCAGGTACTAGGCTCATAGTTTTCTCTGGGCTGAAGGTTAGGGTGCTGCACCATAGGATGAAGGGCGATTTGCTGTGCCTTGGCCTCAACAAGCGCGAATTGACGCACTAAACGATATTTAAGCGAAGATTGGAAAAATAGTGCCATGATCGCAACAATCAACCCGCCGACAGTCGTGGCCACAGAGATGCCGAGACCATCAAAAAGAGCATACATACTTTCGATGGAACGGTTCACGTCGTAGAAGGCATAGAACATTCCTAGTACGGTGCCAAGGAGTCCAATCATGGGTGCAATGAGAGCAATATCATTGAGAAGAGAAAGGCGCTGCCAGAAAAAACTTGTCGCACGTTTGCCTTCTGTTTGCATCCGTTCGATCATCGCTTGGCTTCCTTCATGCCTGGCGGTAATTGAAGCGGAAATGAGAATGGCTAAGAGGTTGGATTCCTTACGGCACAAAGCGAGCGCCTCTTGCCAATTCCCGGTTGCTAGGAAGCTTTCGACTGCTGAAGCGAATGCATTCGGCATGAGCTGCGAGTTACGCGTTAAGAGCAAATGATAAACCCATAAGGTGAGAGCAGAAAGAGATAAAAAGAACAAAAGAGAATAGATGACAGGCGCTCCAGCAAACACCTCAGACATATCGATGCTGGTTTTTCGCACCTCAGCACCGATTGTATCTTCGGGTTGGTCTAGGGGGAGGATAACATCGTCTTGAGCGGAGGCTTCGCTATCATTTGTTTCATTCGCCTCGACAAGGGCGGGCAAATCGATGAGATCAGCGCTGGTAGAGACAGTGGAAGCTTTAAAATCGATCTTTGCCTCTACAAGTGGAGCTTGCAAGCTTTCGTTTGATGTTGCGTTCTCCGCAGTGCTCAACGCCATAGATTCTTGATCGGGCTTATAAAGCTCGACCTCTTCATGAATAGGTACGAGGTTGCTTTCTAGCGTCAATGGAGTAAAAAGGGTATTTCCGCTGCTATCTTCCATTTGCGGAGAAGGCGCAACAGCGATTTCTTTGTGACAGGGAGCATCTTCGATTATAGGCGCTGCCACTGCTATCAATGAGCAAACTACCGATGTCAATCCAATCATACCCAGCTCAACTTGTTAAATAAAACTTCAGCTTAGCAAAAGAAGTTGTTCCGGAAAATTTTTTTCTTAGAGAGTCTTCGAAAACTTCATAAAATAACGGGAAGGTCTTCGAGAAGATTTCAAATATTTAGAATAAAATCTGCATAAGCGCTCCAATTTACATGTAGGATGGTGTGTCCTACTGTTTAAGCACACCTCCCGACATGTAAAATAGACTTCTTTCAAAACTGAGCGATTATGAAAATGAACGCAAAGACGCGCAAGACGCAAAGAGTTTTATAAATCATTAACGACTCTTTCTATACCATTGCGGATCAGCGCGGCCAATACATTTTCAAGTTTCTCTGCGTCTTTACGGATTGCGAGTCTTTGCGTTCATTTTCATATGAGAACTTTTCAGTTTTCATAGACAAAAGAATTTGCAAATTCTTTCTTAGAAATCTGCATCGATGAATAAACAAAAAATTTCTTGAAATTGGTGACCTCCTCCATAAATTCAGGTTAGGGAGCATGTTAAATTGAATATTTTATCACGTTTTGTTCCACCCTAAAAAGGGGGCAATGCTGTAAAATCTCTGCCCATGAAACCCAAAGATCTTAAATGTCCCTTCAAATGGGAGACACGACGTCCTCTTGTTCACGATCGTGTTTTATTCGTTCCTACCTATTTCGATCGCCATCATGAATGGACGTTTCCGGGCTTTTCCGACCCAGGGATTTTTGGAAATGAGCATCCAGTACTTGTCGAATATTGCAGCGGCAACGGCGATTGGGTTGTAGCGAAAGCAATGGAATTCCCTGGGTTGAACTGGATCGCCGTTGAAAAACGGTTTGATCGCGTGCGAAAGATATGGTCGAAAATGAAGAACCAGGGTGTCAATAATCTGCTTATTGTTTGCGGAGAGGCACTAACCTTTAGCCGGTTTTATCTACCTTCCAGCTCAATCGATGAGGTTTTTGTCAATTTTCCAGATCCATGGCCTAAGCGCGGACATGCCAAGCATCGCTTGATCCAAACTCCTTTCGCCGAAGAATGCGCGCGTGTCGTCCAACCTGGCGGTAATATGACACTCGTCACCGATGATGATGATTATAGCCAGCAAATGATCGCTCTTCTAACTGCCCATCAATATTGGGCCTCCCGTTTTCCAGACCCTTATCATGTGACGAGCTGGCCTGGGTATGGCGATTCGTTTTTTGATGCCCTTTGGCGCGCCAAGGGATGTGTCATTCGCTATCATCAATTTGAAAGAAAGGCAACTTCATGAATGTGGAGATTTCGCTTTCGGCGTTGCCAGCAGATGATTTATCGTGGTCTGATGAACAAAAAATAGCTGCGCAAGCCAACGGGAAGATCGATTGGTTCCTGAATCTAGGGATCGATCCTGTCTCATGTTCTTTGACCGAAGAAGGGGTCTTCCAGCAGCGCGCCATGGCGTTGATGACGTTTTCCAAGGAGATCTGGCCTAAGTTTCAAGACAAGACAGCACGAATTATTCTAGCGAAAAGCGCTCTCAATCGTAATCTCCATCTGAGCGATGAATGTGAATGGGATCTCGATCGTGTCGAAGAGCCTTTGAGATCGAAGATGCAAGCTATGGGCCTCTTTAGCGACTATCTTCATCGCCTGACTTCCTATTTGCCTGAAGAAGCGCCTGTAACTGTGCGGATCGATGTTGGGCCATCAAGCGCTAAAAGCGAGATTCTAGTCCTTCTTTCAAAGGAAAGATTTCGGCATATCGCTGTCGATGCATCGAGCTGGGTCGCTGAGCGAACCAGTGCAACCGGTATTGTTATTCCGGAAGATGCTGCTTTAAACCCCCAAACGATGCAAGGTTTTGAAGAGCTGATCTCTTGGACCGAGATGAATCATGGAACGTTTCGCGCTATTCCCGAAACTCTTCTTAACGAAGAGTGGGACGGCATCGATAGGTTGGCATTTTATGCGCCTGCAACGACCCTTTCGGGTAAACGTAAAGCTTTAGGATTTGCTGCCTCTGGCGGCAAGATCATTTCGTTTGGCGGAATAATAGGAGTTGAAGGGGAAGAGAGAGTGGGATAAAAGAAAATCGGAGCAGAGGGATTCGAACCCCCGACCTACTGCTCCCAAAGCAGCCGCGCTAGCCAAACTGCGCTATGCTCCGATTTCGCTGAAGATCATACACATAATGATTCTTTTCTGGCAACGGGTATTGCACTCTAAATGTCTCATTGCTATGTGAAAGAAAAGGAAGAGGTAGAAAAAAATGTCATTTACACACCTCAAGTCATATGCCGAGCTAAGAGAGCTTGCAAAAGATCCTATAGATCTTGCTGCTGATGGGGTACTTTCTGCAAAACGCGTCGATCACTTTTTGGCTGAAGCTCTGGGATTGAAACTCTTTTTTGGTACTGAGCGCATCGATGAAAAGGTGATGAAAGCCTTATTTGCTTTAGCAGAAGAGACGCATGCCATAAAGAAAATGGAGGCGATGCAGGCCGGTGAGGTCATGAACTTCATCGAAGGATTTCCATCAGAAAACCGTCCAGTCCTACATACCGCCATGCGCGATTTTTTCGATCAGCGCAATCCTGCACCATTGGCGAATGAAGCAACAGAGCTGGCTTATAAAGAGCTGGAAAAGTTGCGTGATTTTCTCAATAAAATCGAGAAGCAAGGCCGTTTTACAGATATCGTACAAGTAGGGATCGGCGGATCGCAACTTGGACCGCAAGCCATCTACCTAGCCTTGAAAGCCTATCAAAAACCTCATCGCCGAGCTCACTTTCTTTCCAATGTCGATCCTGACGATGGCGCACAAGTACTCAAGCAACTCGATTTATCCAAAACCTTGGTCGTCGTCGTTTCGAAATCAGGCGGAACTCTTGAAACCCTGACCAATCAAGAATATGTGAAAGAGCATTTCCAACGGGCTGGCCTCGATCCCAAACACCATATGGTTGCGGTCACAGGCAAGGGGAGTCCTATGGATGATCCCAATCAATATCTCGCTTCGTTTTATATATGGGACTATATCGGTGGACGCTACTCCGTCACATCCATGGTGGGCGGTGTATTGTTGGCGTTTACCCTGGGCATGGACCGATTTCTCGACTTCTTGCGTGGTGCCCATAGTATGGACCGCCTCGCTCTTTCTTCCGACTTCCATAAAAATCTTCCCTTGATTTCTGCTTTGCTTGGCATCTGGAACCGCAATTTTTTAGGGCATAGCACATGTTCTGTGATTCCCTATTCGGAGGCATTAGCCCGTCTTCCAGCCCACCTGCAGCAGCTCGATATGGAATCCAATGGCAAGCGGATCGATAAGAAGGGGGAGGCAACGCATTTTGAAACAAGTCCTATCATCTGGGGTGAGCCTGGTACGAATGGTCAGCACTCCTTTTTTCAGATGCTTCATCAAGGGACTACGATTGTACCGATGGAGATCATTGGTTTTTGCGAAAGCCAATATCGCGAAGATGTGATGTACCAGAAGACATCGAGCCAAGAAAAACTGCTTTCGAATTTACTGGCCCAGTCGATTGCTCTTGCAGTAGGCCAAAAAAACGATAATCCAAACAAAGTGTTTCCAGGAAATCGCCCAAACCGGATTTTATTAGCTACCCGACTCGATCCTTTTACAATGGGCGCCATTTTATCGTACTATGAACACAAGGTGGCTTTCCAAGGCTTCATTTGGAATGTCAACTCCTTCGACCAAGAGGGTGTGCAGCTTGGCAAGACACTGGCTTTGAAATTCACTGAACAATTTGCTGCATTGCGTCAAAATAAGCAGGCTGACGGCAAGGGATTTCCTCTTGGATATGCCTTTATGCGCCATCTCTTATAATATAATAGACCTCTTTCGTAACTCAGCTGATTATGAAAATGAACGCAAAGGCGCGCAAGCCGCAAAGACGCAGAGAAAATTCAAAATGTATTTACGGCGTTGACTAGGATTACTTCTCGATTTTGGGCAGAAACTTCTCTGCAATGGCATAGAAAGAGTCGTTAATGATTTATAAAACTCTTTGCGTTCAGCTTCATAATCGCTGAGTTTCGAAAGAACTCTAATATAGTATTAAAATTTTCTATACATAAAACGTTTCTGTTTATTTAATATATTTATAATTGTATAATATATTAAATTATAAATCAAAAAACAGAGCGTTTATGTCTTTATTAATTAACTCTATTTTTAAGGCGCCTTGGGGTGATGCATTGCAAGCCAACATCGTCAGCTTTTTATCTTCTGACGAAATAGCCCGCACAAGAAGTGTTAGCAAAGTGCTAAATACCGCAGAGACTACGCAAGGGGGTAGGCTTTTGGGGCGGGAATTGGAGAAGTGTCCTTCATTCACCCAATTGAATTCCTTCAATCAAGAGATCGTTCAGCTCGTAGCTAAGGTGAGTAATACTGGTGCCCAACGATTGCTCCTAGCAGGCCTGGTCGATGCATCACAAGAGCCTTTGATCATAACAGAGACTTGCAAAAGGCTCGGGATCGAAAAGATGATGCCAGCAGATATGTATTTTCGTCTTACACAAGAGAGCGTGCGTTCGGAGATGTTTGGTGTAGGCTCCATAGGCATACCTTTTGCTTTATCTTTTGATGATTGTGAGGACTATATCAAAAAACGGATACTAGCAGGCATTGAAAACACCATCAAAGTTTGCCGAGCCAAAGAAAAAGAGTTCGTTGCTTCTATTGACCTTTCGACCCAATTTCGGTACAAGCATAGCTATGTCAGCCATAACATGAATCTGATCATCAAACAAACTACCAAGGGTTTGAGGATAGAACTGTTCGATCCGTGGGGAGCTGGGGCGCTCAATAAAACTCTGAGGCCCGATTTCCATGGCTTTTCATCCTTGCTTAAAACCTGGGCGAAAAAATCAGACTATGAATTTGTTTCATTGCCGGAAGAGAATATCAGCATGCAGTTCGCCGGCGATAAATGGGAAGGCGATGGGCTCTGTTACCTTATGTGCGGCTTATATTTACAACTTCATGTCGTTGAGGGTCTCAAACCTTCTGAAATAAAGACGCTGATGAAGCGTCTTGGTAGTTTAGGCCGCGAAAAATTAGCCTTGCAATTTGGAAAGCTCATCAGTGCAGATGATTCTGAAAGAGAAGCAGCACAAAAGAGATTCCATACAATTGTAAAACAATTAAGGGTTATCTAGCCCGACTTTATACACATTACGATGTGTATATCCGTCCCTGTGTGATCTTGATCACATGACAAGGGGTGGTTTTTAAGGAATCGGTTGGGGGATGGGGCGAGGTGAGAAAGACTTGTCCTAGAATACCGATCTTCTTTTCTAAAAATGCTTGGCGCGAGGCATCGAGATGAACAGCAAAATCGTCGATACTGAATAAAGGACAGGCCTCAGTATGGGCAAAAAAGCGCTGCCATTCTCCTAGCCGCACAGCGACAAGGCAAGAGCGCTTTTGCCCCTCGCTAGCATAATCGCGCACCTCTTTGCCATCGATGAAAACCTCAAGATCATCGCGATGGGGGCCAGTCAATGTTTGTCCAAGCTGCATCTCTCGTCCACGCAACTTGATCAAGCGCTGTTGGATGCGTGCAGTTAGATTTTCATGAGTGTCGCTAAGCGCCAGGCTAGGCTTATAGCGCAAAGTGAGTTCTTCACCTTGTGTGGATAATTCGAGTAGGGCTTTTTTCACTTTGGGTTCTAATTCTTCGATCGCTCTTTTACGCTCCTGCATCAAATAACACGCTGAATGTGCCATGAGCTCTTCCCAGCTTTCAATAGCGGTATGTTGTTTTTCACGCAGGAGCTGATTGCGTTGCTTCATCGCCTTGATAAAACGCAAATAATGGTGAACATAAAGAGGGTCGCTTTGAGCCAGATGAAAATCGAGGAAACGGCGCCGTTCTGTGGGAGCTCCTTGGATGAATTGGATGGCTTCCGGTGTGAGTACGACATGGGGCAGCATGCCTAAAAGAGGGGAGAAACTTCGGTAGACCGTGGCATTGATGCGAAGGTATTTTTCCCTCCCATCGTAGCGTATTTCAATGGTTTGCAAGATGCCTTGCTTTTCTATCTCCGCTCCTAGTAGGAAAGCATCGCTGCCAGAACGGATGAGTTCTGCCAACTTAGCTGTGCGAAACGATTTTCCCGTGGAAATGAGGAAGACGGCTTCGAGTAGATTGGTCTTCCCTTCTGCATTGGCGCCATGCAGATAATTTAGATGGGGGGAAAATTCGACAAAAGCCTCTTCATAATTACGAAAATTCCTTAAGAAGAGGCTCTTCAAGAACATCGTTCAAACTTCTAACCGCATAGGCATGATCACGAAAAGCGCCTTGGTCGAATCGGTAACGAGTCCGGGATTGTAGGAATCGCTAACATCGAAGAGGACGGTTTCATCTTTGCTGTGCCGTAAAATATCGAGGAAATAATTCGGATTGAAGGCGATGTCGAGCTTAGGGCCATTATAATTGACGGCCATGCTCACTTTGCCTTCGCCGATGTCGCCGCTTGTGGCTGAAAGGCGAAGTTCGCCAGGTTCAAATGTGAAACGGACAGAATTGCTCGAATCAGATGTAAACAGGGCAACTTGGCGTAAAAGAGAGATCAACTCCTCGCGATGGAGAATAATCGGTGTTTCCGACTTATTCGGGATCACGCGGCCCACATCGGGATACTGTCCAGAAAGCAATTTTGTGATCAAAGTGATATTATCGACTTCGACTCCGAATTTATCATTCGTGAGTGTCATGGTGCAAGTCTGCTCATCATCATCCAAAATTCGGATGATCTCTTCGACTGCTTTAAGAGGCACGACGTAAGAAGCGCTATGTGTTTCGGGGATCTCCACTTCTGTATGGATTTTTGCTAATCGCTTGCCATCAGTCCCAATCAACGTCGTCATCCTGCCAATGCTTTGCAAAAGAATGCCGTTGAGAATTTGGCGGCTATCGTCGCGTGCAGCGGCAAATGCTGTCCGGGATAGCATCTCCTTAAGAGTTGCTTTAGGAACAGTGAAAGAGATTCCAGCTGAGAGGTCTGGTAAGGCGGGGAATTCGCCTTTGTGCATCCCGTGGATTTTGAAATAGGAGCTTCCGGCGCGGATATGTGCGATCTCCGGACTCGGGCACTCAATTTCAACCTGGGGAGCTGTCAGCTCTCGAACGAGTTGGAAAAGTCGGCGCGCTGGCAGTGTGATGGCACCAGGTTGCAACACTTTGGCTTCAGCTTCAGCGCGCATGCTGACCGTAAGATCTGTTGCGCTCATGATGAGCCGCCCGTCGATTGCTTCGATAAGAACATTACCTAAGATAGGCAAACTCGGTTTAGCTGGTACAATGCTTTGAATTTTGCCTACAAGAGATCCAAGCTCAGCTTTTGATATGACGACTTTCATGCGCACTCTTTTTAGTAAGGTTGGTGGACGTTATTCGATTTTATAGCAAAGACTTTGGTGGTGTCAATCTCAGTCTCTTATAAGCTCAGTCGCTTCCATTATTGCGATAGGCGCGATCAATGGTGCGTTTATGTTCGCGTTCTTTAAGAGCGGTGCGCTTATCGTGCAATTTTTTTCCTTTTGCCGAGGCGATCTTAACTTTGGCAATGCCATCTTTTAGATACATCGCAATAGGAATCAAAGTTAATCCTTTTTCTCGAGTCAAAGCTACGAGTTTGTGGATTTCTCGTTTATGCAAAAGGAGCTTGCGCGTCCTTCGTTCTTCATGGTTGTGGATATTGCCAAAACGATAGGGTGCAATAGAGGAGTTTTTGAGAAAAACTTCGTTCTTGTCGATCAATACATACGCATCTTGAAGACTGCCACCATGATTTCTTAGCGATTTGATTTCAGTGCCAACCAGGACGATGCCGGCTTCAAACGTATCGAGAATTTCGTAGTCATGGAATGCTTTTCGATTGTTGGCAAGCTCGTTGTCAGATTTTTTTTTATCTTTGGACATGCTTTTCTTTGACTAGACTTGTGAAACCTTAACTCGGAGAGTGTCTTTTAATGCCCAAAGATGGAATGGCCAAAGGAAGTTATTTTGAAACAACGCTCTCCATTCCATTTTCCAATAGAGACAACTCCTGTCTCAAAGAGCCAATCATTGACTACGGCGCGAATCAAGGTCAGTTGAGATTCTGTGTATTCAGGGCGAGCGTATTTCCATTGACGGCCCTGTTTTTTTAAGGAAATTGCCGGATCATCGTTGAACGAGACGAGCGCACCTTTGACCACTTCCTCGAGTTTGATCCAACCAGCGTTGAGAACGCGTTGGATGCATTTTTCTGACTCTCGAACAGATTTATCGATGATCGCAGGTTCTGGCAGATCAGGAGAAATCAGGCGGTTCAAAGGATGGCGATAGAGAAACAAAGCTTTTTCTGCATCTTCCAACTCCAGCCACGCCTGTGCATGCGAAGTGATAGTCAATTCGCCATCGCAAATATCGGCTAGCTTAAGAAGGCGGAGTTTCTGGACGAGGCGGGAAAAATAGCCTTGGTTTACTGCTTGCTCTAGATCGAGATCTAACTGTTTTGCAACGGCTGTGCTTGTTGTTTTAGAAGCGGGCAGGAAAAGCGCGGCTTGTTCTTTTAAGCTGATAGGTTTTAGTTTAGCCAGCTTTAGAACGTGGGCCATATCGCGGACAAAAGAAAAATCATGGGATCTGAAAGGTACGATTTCTTCTTCTTCTAGAATAGGATTGGGCTGTGTAGTGCGCAGGAACGTTAGGTATTCATGCCATTCATCGAATGGAGTGACGATTTCTTTCCATTGATTTTCTACTTTTTCATAGCGAAGACAGGCGACAAAGCTAAACTCGAGGATCAGCATGGTTTCTTCAAACTGTTCGCGATGCATGTGATAGCGATCGATGATCTCTTGACCTGTGAGTTTGAGTTTTGGCGAAGAAAAAAGTTCTTTGACCAGCGGTGCGAGATGCGCATGGTGAAGATAGAAATCTTGCAGATAGCGGTAATAAGCATGAGGTGTAGAAAGGTAGCGTTCGATGATCGATTCAAAGATGTTATTCGATGTGCGAGGTACTGAATACCAAATGGGGAGGACATGGATAGGAACTTTGCGTAAGAGGCTCAAGAGATATTCAACACCGGGTTTGAAATCGTCCTCAAATTTAAGAATTTGGGTTTCGAAGTATTTGCGTAGATCCTTGTCTACTTCTACGTTATCACCATTGATGGTAAGGAGCCCTGTCTTACTCAGTTTCTCGAGGATTTCCAAAAGGGCGGGTTCTTCAAGCTCAAGAGAGCGGGCCATCTTTGTGATGGAAAAATGCACTGGACTATAGATCAGCTCTTCCAAGACTAAAACATCGTCGTGAGAAAAACGGGACATGAGTAGGCGGTTCTCCACATCTCGACGATAGTCGTAGTCGGATAGCGCAATCTTGGTCTTACGTTGTGTTTGTAAATCTAACATGTGAATAGCCCCCGACAAGGAGCATAATAGAGAGGAAATTTTACTGCAATCATTCATCTCAAAATCGACAAAGCAGAAGAAATTGTAATAAAATTTTTACTACTTTGAATAAAAGAGGAATAATCTTGGTATTATAGTGATCTAGGCAAATGCTGCTTACCATGGCAACAGCAGCGGTTGGTATTGATTTTTGGCTTATTTTCTGAGGATACACGCTCGGAGCATGTGCGTGTAAATAAAAATTGACTTTTGCTCTGTAGTTACGGAAGACGTCTAATATTGCTATAAATCTTCATCTACAGCAAAATTACTTCATTTATACACATCGTGATTCAAAAATTGGAATTTTAGCACAGCTACCACCCTGAGTTTGAGTAGCGATGTATATGGTTAGAAACAGTTGCGAAATTCTACGATTCGGTCCTTTGTAGAGCGCACGACACCATTTGAGCAACACCCTTTAAACTTCAAGAATGGCCTATGGAAAAACCAAAATACGATCACCGACGCATCGAAGCGAAATGGCAAAAATATTGGGAGGATCGTAAGACCTTTAAGGCCACGATCGACTTGAATAAGCCCAAGTATTATGTGCTCGATATGTTTCCCTATCCTTCTGGAGCTGGGCTTCATGTAGGGCATGTCACTGGTTATACTGCGACCGATATCATTGCGCGCTACAAGAGGCATAAAGGGTTCAATGTTCTTCACCCCATGGGTTGGGATAGTTTTGGGCTTCCAGCAGAACAGTATGCAATCCGCACAGGCACCCATCCCGCTGTTACAACGCAGACAAACATCGATACCTATCGAAGGCAGCTAAAGTCCTTAGGGTTTAGTTATGATTGGGATCGCGAAGTGGCTACCAGCGATGCCAATTATTATAAATGGACCCAATGGATCTTTACCAAACTCTATGAGAAAGGATTAGCTTACGAAGCGACAGCGCTTGTCAACTTTTGCCCAGCTCTTGGAACTGTGCTTGCGAATGAAGAAGTGGACAATGGCAAAGCTAAGGAAGGGGGATATCCTATCGAAAGAAGGCCTCTTCGACAGTGGATTTTGCGCATCACGGCCTATGCGGACCGATTGATCCAAGACCTGGATCTCATCGACTGGCCAGAATCGCTAAAAAAGCTGCAAATTCATTGGATTGGACGTAGCGTTGGCGCTAAAGTCCATTTTACGGAGACAAACACTGCAGAGACGATCACCATCTTCACAACCTGTCCTGACACTTTGTTTGGTGCAACATTTCTCGTCCTGTCGCCCGAGCATCCCTTGATCGATAGGATTGTGACCAAAGAGCATGAACAGCGCGTAAAACAGTATCAAAAAGAAGCTTCCGCAAAGAGCGATTTAGAGCGCACCGACTTGGCCAAGGAAAAATCGGGTGTTTTCACAGGAGCTTACGCTAAGAATCCCGTAAACGGCGAAGAGATTCCCATTTGGATCGCCGATTATGTGCTGATGGGTTATGGAACAGGCGCGATCATGGCCGTACCAGCCCATGATGAGCGCGACTTTGAATTTGCTAAAGAATTCGATCTGCCCATCTCGGTCGTCATCGAACCAGACCTCGCTAATCATCCTGAGGCTATCCCAGAAGGGGTAACCCAGGAGGAAATTTTCTCTGAGATCATGGCGGGAAGACGTTGTTGGACTTTGGGTGGAAAAATCATCAACAGCCAGTTCATCAATGGGCTCGATGTACCCGATGCCAAAAAAGCGATTACCTTGTGGCTGGCAGAAAAGGGATATGGAGAAGAGACCGTCAACTATCGCCTGCGCGATTGGCTCTTTTCTAGGCAGCGTTATTGGGGGGAGCCATTCCCTATTCTTCATTTCGAAGATGGAACAAAACGCGTCCTTGATATCGATGAACTGCCGCTGCTTCCACCGTCTATCACAGATTATAAGCCTTCAGGTGATGGGCAAAGCCCATTGGCAAAGGTCAAAGAGTGGGTAGAAGTCGTCGACCCCGTCACGGGCAAAAAAGTCAAACGGGAGACCAATACGATGCCTCAGTGGGCCGGTTCTTGCTGGTATTATCTCCGTTTTGCCGATCCACATAATACTCAAGCAGCCTGGAGTCCTGAAGCAGAGCAATATTGGTTGCCAGTCGATCTCTATGTTGGCGGCGTCGAACATGCTGTCTTGCATCTTCTCTATGCTCGATTCTGGCACAAAGTCCTTTATGATTGCGGCTACGTGACGACCTTAGAGCCGTTCCAGACTTTGCGCAATCAAGGGCTTGTCCATGCAAACTCTTATCGGCTTCCCCAGGGCGGCTATGTTTCGCCAGAAGAAGTGATCGAGAAAAATGGGCAATTTTTCCAAATGGGAACGGATATCGAACTGCAAATGCAGGTCGACAAAATGTCAAAGTCAAAACTCAACGGCGTAACGCCTGATGAGATGATCGAAGACTTTGGCGGCGATGCGCTACGCCTATATGAGATGTTCATGGGGCCTTTTGAAAAAGAGAAAATCTGGAACACTGAAGCGGTCACGGGCTGTAAGCGCTTTTTAAACCGATTTTACGATCTCATCTTCTCTGACAAGGTCATCGAAGAAGAGGAGCTAGAAGGGATGAAATTGGCCCATAGGCTTGTCCAGGGCGTTGAACGCGATATCGAGGCTATGCAATTCAATACAGCGATAGCTAAGATGATGGAATTCATGAACGCCTTCCAGCCTTTGCCAGCCTACCCACGCCAGGCATTGAAGATGTTGACCGTTGCCCTTGCGTCCTTCGCACCCCATATCGCCGAAGAGGCATGGGAGCATCTCGGCGGACAGACGACATTAGCGCACGAGCCTTTTCCTCAAGCAGATCCTGCGTTTCTCTATGATAATATGACCTTGATCGTCGTGCAGGTCAACGGCAAGATGCGAGGAAAATGGATGCTGCCTAAAGATAAGGACCAGCACGAGATACTGGCCTTTGTGCGCGAGCAACCACAGATCGTCAAACACATCACTGGACGTGTGGATAAAGTGATTTGGGTGCCTGGAAAATTGCTCAACCTCGTTGTCGCCGATGCTTAAAGTACTTTATAATTTCGCAATCCTGGGCTTAAGCCTCTTTTGGCTGCCTAAGCTTTTCAAAAGCAAATATAAGTTTTCGCTAAAAGCGCGGCTTGGCCTCACCCTTCCTCAAATCGATACGAAGAAGACCGGTCGTCTTGTGTGGATCCATGCTGTATCTATGGGTGAGACGAAAGCCGCGGCTGCGCTTGTCAAAGAGCTTCGCAGCAAACAGCCCGATTTACGCATCGTTATCTCGACAGTCACAGAGACGGGTCAAGCCGAGGCTAAAAGAGTGATTCCTGGTGTCGAAGGGTACTTTTTTTTACCGCTCGATTTTTCCTGGAATGTCCGTAGAATCGTCAAACACCTTAAACCATCTGCCCTGATCTTGGTAGAAGGGGAGTTTTGGTACAATCTCATCGATGAAGTCAAGCGTGCGGGCGGCATTGTTGCGCTGATCAATGGCAAGATTTCCGAACGCTCTGCAAAACGTTTTGCTTTGATCCCTTGGTTCACAGAACCGCTTTTTGCCTCTTTGACCGTTCTTTGCGTGCAAACAGAAGAGTATCGCAACGCCTTTGAAAAACTCGGTGTTTCTCCGCATAAGATTTTTGTCACAGGCAATCTGAAGTTTGATTTGGCCATAAAAGAGCTTTCATTGCCTGAGAAAAAAGAGCTTCAAAGCCAGCTGGGCTTGACAGAAGGGGATTTTGTCGTTGTTCTTGGATCGACCCATGAAGGGGAAGAGACAGCTTTGCTCGATGCGCTAGCACCTCTCCTAGAACAAATTCCTCGTTTGAAAATTTTACTTGTCCCGCGCCATCCCGAGCGCTTTACGCGAGTTAAAGAGATCCTTCAGAGCAAAAATCTCCAATTTTCCAGTTTCTCTGAAAAAAGTCCTCATAGTGCACCCATCGTTCTCATCGATACCATGGGCAAGCTCATGGACTGTTTTCAACTCGCTGATGTCGGCATCGTGGCAGGCTGCTTCGTGCCAGGGATTGGCGGGCATAATCTCTTTGAGCCTGCGGCGTGCGGCGTGCCGGTCATCTTTGGCCCCTTTGCCGACAAACAACAAGCTTATGCCGATGCCCTTATCAAGGCACGTGGAGGCATTTCCATCCCAGCGGAAAAGGTGGGCGAAACGATCCTTCAGCTCTACCAAAACACCCCATTTCGCCAGGCTCTAGGAAAAGCGGCCCGTGAGCTAGTCCAGAACTCGATGGGTGCTGCAAAAAAAACTACGGAAGTTCTTGTGACTAAATCAGTCACTTGATATAGTCGACCCTTCTTTTAGGCAATCTGTCTGACGCGGGGTGGAGCAGTGGTTAGCTCGTTGGGCTCATAACCCAAAGGCCGGAGGTTCGAATCCTTCCCCCGCTATTTTTCTTTTTCAGGGCGGTATAGCTCAGCTGGTTAGAGCAGCGGAATCATAATCCGTTTGTCGTTGGTTCGAGTCCGACTACCGCTATTTTTTTCTCCGAAAAAAAACGGTAGAGCAACACAACACTTTGTGTTGCGTGCGGACGAGAAGTGAAGCGCCCTGCGTGGCGCGAACCGGCGGGTAGCCCGGAGTCCGACTACCGCTATTTTTTTCTCCGAAAAAAAACGGTAGAGCAACACAACACTTTGTGTTGCGTGCGGACGAGAAGTGAAGCGCCCTGCGTGGCGCGAACCGGCGGGTAGCCCGGAGTCCGACTACCGCTATTTTTTTCTTCGAAAAAAATCGGTAGAGCAACACAACAGTTTGTGTTGCGTGCGGACGAGAAGTGAAGCGCCCTACGTGGCGCGAACCGGCGGGTAGCCCGGAGTCCGACTTTTTTGTAAGATCTTTTAAGGGTATTCAAACTTCAAGAATTCAATCTATAAAGCGCTTGCGACTCGAAGTGAAGCCTTGTACTCGAGGCGAACCGGTGGGTAGCCCGGAGTCCGACTCTTTTTTCTTAGAACTTAGAGGGTATCAGAACTTTGAGAATTCAAGCATTCTTAACCTTTGCAAGACACTATTATCCGAAGTGAAGCCTTGTACTCGAGGCGAACCGGCGGGTAGCCCGGAGTCCGACTCCCTTGTAAGATCTTTTAAGGGTATTCAAGCTTAAGAATTCAATCTATAAAGCGCTTGCGACTCGAAGTGAAACCTCTTACTCGAGGCGAACCGGCGGGTAGCCCGGAGCCCTGCAAAAACGCCCAACAATCCATTAGGCGTGAGGTATCACTTTCTATAGTATTAATCGTTATAGCGGATTTTGCGCTCTTTCCCGTCTGTAAATGATGGAAATAGTGTGTCTGTAGGTTCTGAACCTAACGCTGTGATTGCAGCCGTTCTTTGGCGGCTGATGGAATTACATGCACTGAGGTAGTCGGTAATATCTTTTGCACTTTTTAGGAACTGTGCCAAGTCAGTATGGGTTTCTAAGAAAGATTGTTTTTCAGATGGGTTTTCTAGACCGTAATATTCTTCAACAGCATCTAGCAGGTTAGTAAATTTTTGATTGATTGCCGAAACAGCATCAGCATGTTTCTTAGCCAAATAAACACTCCAATGTTCTGATCGAGATAATAGATCCTTATCACTAAGAGCAGCGATTTTATCGCGTGCTGTTTTAAGCATAGTCTGGTTCACTCCTGACATCGCCTGATAGAGCATGCCATTAGTAGAGATGGGAAGATCGAGCGCTCCAGTTAATGCAATATGATAATGCAAGATTGTTTCGATCTCATCACCCAATCCTCTTTCCTGCGCAATTTTTTTTGCATGTTCACGTAATTGTTCATAGCGCTCTACTCGAACTAAAAGCTCCCGAAGCTCGGGTTCAGATCGAGTTTGATGAATATGCCATTGAATTTCGATATCATTGAACATGATAAGCACCCGATCTCCGCAAGTCGTAAGTCCCTCACTGATGAGCGCTAGCATTTTTTGTTTAAATTCTGGATTTTCACAAGCAAGCCGAAGCATTCTCTCCACACGAAGTACGACATTTCTTTTCGAAGCAGGGGTTCCATGTCGATAATCGTTTGTGTTACGAAGCCTTCTTAAATATTGATTCAGGATACTTTTTTCGTCGTCGCTAAGAGTAAGCAATGGTTCAAAATAAGTTTGAGCATTTGTATCGGTAATCGGTGGGCGAAACTCCCCAAGCGCGGTTGGATACATCTCCTCGAATTCATTAGACCATTCACGCAGCCTTTCCTCTAGGGTCTGTGTCTCTGCCTCTTCCGGTACAACGTCATCTGAAATAGACATATGCACGTTAGGCCCTTGACCTGGATGCTGTAATCGATGAGCTTCAAGGCGTTGCTGGAATGCAGCAACATACGCAGCAGAGAAACGATTCTCGTCCGCATTAACATCACCGTCTCGTGGTAAATGTAAAATAGAGTCATGTAGAGCTGTAAGTTGATTGCGTTCTAGCTCAAGGCTTGTGAGTCCAGGAGTATGGCTCACGTCCGGAGAAGCTGTAAGTTGATTGCGTCCTAGAGCAAGCCTTGTGAGTCCAGGAGTATGGCTTAGGTCCGGAGGAGTTGTAAGGCGATTGCCTTCTAGATGAAGCTCTGTGAGCGCAGGAGTATGGCTTAAGTTCGGAGAAGCTGTAAGTTGATTGTCTCTTAGATCAAGCGTTGTGAGTCCAGGAGTATGGCTTAAGTTCGGAGAAGCTGTAAGTTGATTGTCTCCTAGATCAAGCGTTGTGAGTCCAGGAGTATGGCTTAGGTCCGGAGAAACTGTAAGTTGATTGCCTCCTAGATGAAGCTCTGTAAGCAAAGGAGTGTGGCTTAGGTCCGGAGGAGTTGTAAGTTGATTATTTTCTAGATGAAGCTCTGTGAGCAAAGGAGTGTGGCTTAAGTTCGGAGAAGCTGTAAGTTGATTGCCTCCTAGATAAAGGACTATGAGTGCAGGAGTATGGCTTAAGTTCGGAGAAACTGTAAGTTGATTGCGTCCTAGACCAAGCGTTGTAAGCATAGGAGTATGGCTTAGGTCCGGAGGAGTTGTAAGTTGATTGTTTCCTAGACGAAGCTCTGTGAGCAAAGGAGTGTGGCTTAAGTTCGGAGAAGCTGTAAGTTGATTGCTTCCTAGACGAAGCGTTGTGAGCGCAGGAGTATGTCTTAGATCTGGAGGAGTTGTAAGTCGATTGTCTGCTAGATCAAGCGTCGTAAGCGCAGGAGTATAGCTTAGATTTGGGGGGGTTGTAAGTCGATTGTTGCTTAGATTCAGCGTTGTTCTGAAAGAATTATAATAAGCTTGTCTTATGCTGTAAATTACAAGACCTGCGGACAGGGCGAGTGATGCAGCGCGTGCTGTTCGCGCTATAGGTCCGCTCTGATTTCTCAGACGTTCAGACAATGCCATAAACCCAATTCCCGTTAGCATCGTCGATGGATTAATTTTTGATAAGAAACTCATATAAAAACCATTTATTTTATTTCATAATTATATAAATTTTACAATAAATCGCATTTTTAAAACAAGCTGAAAAATATATGGAAGGCTTGAAATTAATAAATGGTAATAAATCTTAATACGACATCAGAGGATTAAGTATAAATTTATTTATTAAAATAATTCTTTGATGTAGTTGTCTGACAAATGTTCTGACAAGTCTATTTAGGTGGGTTGTTTTTCACCCAATGATAGCGCGGAACCCCGGTCTTAAAGAACTGGATTTCCGCCTTCTCATCGAAGAAAAAAGTAATCTCTTATTTCCGTATAGATTAATGCATGGCTTAGTAGCTGTATAAATGATCGATAATCCAATTGTCGTTGGTTTGACTCACGCGGGGACGAGAAGAGAAGCGCCTTACAAAGCGCGACCGGCGGGTAGCTCGGAGTCCGACTCTTTAATGAATCTATTCCAGTAAATTTTCTCGAGGGGAATACATTTTCTTGTTAAATTGACTTTTTCCTGTCTTTAACAAAAGGTTGATTTATGAGAAAAATTCTAAATTTTGTTTTTTTCATCGTTGCTTTTTCTAGCATATCGCTTTTTGCTGAGATGACAGTTTTGGCCTTTGCAGGTAGCACCCGAGCAGACTCATATAATAAAAAGCTTGTAAATGAAGCAGCAGCATTGGCTCGACAAATGGGCGCGACAGTTACCGTCATCGACTTAAAAGACTATCCTATGCCTTTTTATGATGCTGATCTTGAGATGGAACAAGGAATGCCAAAAAATGCTAAGCTATTCCGTGAGTTAATGATTAGTAATAGCACAATAATTATCGCATCTCCAGAATATAATAACTCTATTTCAGCGGTTCTTAAAAATGCATTAGATTGGGCTTCCAGAAGTGAAGATGGCAAATCGTCACATCAGGCTTTTAAAGGAAAGAAATTTGCTATCATGAGCGCATCGCCGGGTAAAGGTGGGGGTGCTAAGGGATTAGTGCATTTGCGCTGTGTTATTGAAGATGTTGGTGGAATAATCGTCCCAAAACAAGTAACAATTCCTAAAGCTTATGAATATTTTTCCGAAAAAGAGAGGGCTGAAAACTTAGCATTAAAAGAAGAGATTCAACAGCTTTTACAACCTGAAGTTACGGATCATAAAGCCGCATAAGAATTACAAATTCCAATTTTATCTTTGGATACGAGAACACCCAGTCCTTTAGGACTAGGATGAATCGTGCTTCTCAACCCTGAGGAGATTCTTGTTGCTCAATTTACTATCGAAGGATAGCAAGAGGAGCTCCTCTGCAGGCGCCGGCGAAATAACTGGGGGACCAAAGACTGCCTCCCCATAAAGCATCCAGAACGTTCGTATATCCTTATCATTTTCCTTTTAATTTCTGTCCGAGACTTATAAACTTTTTGCGTAAACTCTTTGTCGGTGGGGATCTCAGTTGTGATACAGTAATTGGACGATCCTTACTTAGCTGTACCCTTCTTCTTGGCAGCTGCACGTTCATTTAAAATCTGTAAGAATTCAGAGGCATGCTTTTGGATAGCTACCTTGTCTGCAGGTTTCTTGAATAGCTTTTGGATTTCACCATCTTTACCTTTTTTGTAGTACGTTTTTACATATCTAATGGCACCGTCTATTGTTCCATCTTTAAAGTCAGTCTTGATTCCCTTTTCAGCAGTTCCTAAGTATGTAGCAGCTCTATTTGCTGCTATTTGTATAGCAAGACATAATGCTCCATAAGCCCTTCTATCTCGGTCACTCTTTCGTAGTTGGAATTTTCGAGTGGAGCTATGACCCTTAAGGCTTTTTACAGCTTTAATAAAATCGCCGCCGTTTCCAATAGCTGAAAAAAATGTATCTAATTGATCTTGACCCGGCTGAGTTTTTTTAGCGGTGAGTTCTGCTTTAGCAGCCTTCTTTTTTAATGGGGATGAAGAGAATGAGGGACTACCAGAAAGAGGTGTAGGAGGAGGTGTAGGAAGAGATGGTGGAGAGGAGGGTGATTTTGGTACAACCTTAGGCGTTGTTAGGGGTGAAAGTGGGAAGGATTCTTTTTCTTGGGAAGGGGGGGATTTAGAGGTAGTAGTAATTGATGGTGGCGTCTTCTTCTTTTTTGCTTTGTCTGACAATGCAGGAGATGCAGAGGCGCTCGAAGAAGATATAAAGGTATCTTCATCTTCTCGGACTGGTAATGTTAGAGGAGGAGGTCTTTCTCGTTTCCATTTGGAAATAGGGAGGGGTGATGGGGAGGGATCTGTTTTATGGGTATGAGGGCTTAGTGGCTCCGTGTCTTTTTCTGATTCTTTATCCTTCTTAATCTTCCTACCACCGCTATCTGAGATCGGTGAGGTTGATCTGTGCTCTTTACGAATGTTAGCTATGGCCCTCTCTTCGTCTGAAGATTCCTCTACCTCGTCTTTTGATGAGATTGATCCGTAACTACCTGTATCTTTATGAAATTTAGTTGATGGTTCCTCTTCTTCTTTAGAAAGTTCCTCTACCTCTAATTTCTCTACCTTGTCTGCAGCCTCCTCCTCCTCTTCAGTATCAGATATTTCTGAAGCAAAAGGCCTCACCTTTTCTTTGCTTGTTGATTTTTCTGAGTCTGATTTTGTTGTGTGGCTCGACCCTGTTGGATGTTTTGTTTTCCCTTTAGAAGACTTAGAAGATGATGTATAGGATTGAACTAATGCATCGAATGACTTCAACAATGCCTGCTCTTTTTTAAATATTTTATCGGCTTTTTTATAAGTAGTTGGTTTTTTGTTGCCTGTTTCAATATCGAGTTGATTGAATTTTTTCCCTTCAAAGTAAATACTAATAGATTCTTTTGCTTTCAGATTTTGAAAAATGGCCTGCAGCGGTTTAGTTGATTTATTATAAACATTATTTAATCTAGCTTCAATATCAGC
This sequence comes from uncultured Simkaniaceae bacterium, assembly GCA_963791555.1. Lineage (GTDB taxonomy): Bacteria > Chlamydiota > Chlamydiia > Chlamydiales > Rhabdochlamydiaceae > JAGXTH01. Next base: position 1,927 of record CAWBSQ010000002.1, on the reverse strand, counting down.
TGTAGCGCCTGGCAGTGGCTGACGCTGCCATTTCGTAGCACCTGGTGGTTTTTTTTCATACGTAACGTAATAATCAACACCATTGATGTTGACTATTTCTCGTTGGATGGGAACACGCTCAATTTTATATCTCGTAGAATCAGTACTAGGATCGACTGGTTTGCTCATGATAATCTTTGCATTTATTAATAGTGCTATAATCTATTTTATAAAAATTTGATTAAACAGTCAATATTGCAAAATAAAGAATTTGGTTTAATGCTTTTGTTGTATAAAACGCAACATTCTGATTGTAAATAAAATACGTTCTCTAGCCAAGATTATTTAAGACTAATTGCAACGACCCTATACATCTTCAAAAAATTGATTGCTTGTGTTATTGATAAACTAAAACTATGATTACAAGCCACCTGTGTTTAATTTGTGATATAACATCCATTAAGAAATAAAAAATTCTATAAATAGGACGTCTTGACAATATAAGCGTTTATTATTTGCTGTTGATTTACAGTAAGCAATTGTTTATAAATAATATAAATATGCTTGAATTGTTTAAGTCTAACTCATCCTATTTGTCCTCATAGGAGGATCCTTCCAACTATACGCTATACGAAATCGTTAAATTTCAGCCACATAATGTGATTAGTGGTTTTTAATAGCATAACACTTTTATAATAAATGTGTTAAAGATGACAAACAATAAAATTACAAGCATCTTCAGATATTAAATAAATTAATAAAAGCTGGCTATTGTAAAATGCATTTGATTGTGTTAAAATTTAACTTAAATCGCTAAATAGATTAAATAATATGTCGATTGTAACTAAACCTTATAAACCTGCTCCTCCTAATTACCCAAGATGGTATGCCAAATCTATAGAAGGCGCATTTCAGAAAATTCATGCCTTAGTTAGCCATTTTTTCGACAAGGGAGGAAAGAATTTTTTTAAATCATATTTTAAAGCATTTGTTGGATTATGCGGATTTAAATCACGCGTAGCTATAGACAATATTAACATAGCTGCAACAGCCGGGGCGATTCAACAAGGTAAGCGGCTTTTAGCTTATGAAGTGACTAGATTGGCTAGAAAGCATAGCGTAAAAATAGATCAAACAAGACTCACCACCATTGTAAAGAAGGATCATCTATTAGGGATTCTATAGCGCCTATCATAATACTTCTCTTTAAACACATCATCTATAGTGGTTCGTGCTCAAACGTACAAATGTAGATTTCTTAAGCAATTGGCCTCACTGCCAAGTTGGGATGTTATATTAGATTGTGTCAAGATTTCATGAAGGTTTTGTTAGTGCTTATGCGATTAATCTACAGCCTAAGGCACTGAAAGCCCTCTGCTGGTATAGATTTTGTTTTAATCCCTCAGTATTACATTGTTAGTACTACTAAAAATCAGAATTCAATAATTAAGTATTATTTAATTTTAAAATTTACTATAATTAGTTAGATTTAATTTATTATTAAAAATGAGGACAGAAAAATGGGTTATTTAACAGTAGATTATGGTTCTTTAACGAGATCGAGGATTGATCGCTTACATAACTTTTCTCAAGCAATAGAGAACAATCAAGACCAACAGAAAGCGCTCTTTCAAGGGTTGCATCAAAGGGATCGTGTCGAGATTCTCGCAATTTTTACAGCCCACGGCATTTCCGATTTCTCTCAAACCGAGATGTCAAAGCAACCAACTCTTAAAGGACGAGTCCAAACAGAAATTAACATCATGCAAGAAAAACTAAAGAAGGCTGTTTCTTTAGAAAGTCGTGAAAAGAATCAACTTCCAAAAGTTCCTCCAGCTTTGCTATCTCATGCCTTATCTTCGTTTCTTCCTAGCGAAGAGACGATAGCCCTGCAAACAGCTTCCGTGGGTGACGGTTCCCTCAACGCATCGCGATACCATCGTTTGAA